>JAPLDF010000075.1 GCA_026391835.1 Bacteroidota bacterium | reverse complement strand
CCGCTGTTGCCGGTGAGCGTTTCGGTTGGTGCTTCGGCAAACCCGGTTTGTGCAGGGACTTCGGTGACATTTACAGCTATACCAACAAACGGTGGAACAACTCCCGGATATCAATGGAAAGTTAACGGGGCATTTGTTTCCGGAGCTACAAATGCAACATATGTTTACATCCCGGTCAACACCGATGCTGTTGTTTGTTTGCTGACTTCCAATGCGATCTGTCCAACAGGCAGTCCGGCCACTTCGAATACGGTTACCATGACGGTGAACACGCTACTGCCAGTTAGTGTTTCGGTTGGTGCTTCGGCAAACCCGGTTTGTGCAGGGACTTCGGTGACATTTACAGCTATACCAACAAACGGTGGAACAACTCCTGGATATCAATGGAAAGTTAACGGGACAATTGTTTCCGGAGCTACCAATGCAACATATTCTTTCATCCCTGTCAATAGTGATGCTGTTGTCTGCGTGCTGACTTCCAATGCGATCTGTCCAACAGGCAGTCCGGCCACTTCGAATACGGTTACCATGACGGTGAACCCGCTGTTGCCGGTGAGTGTTTCTATTGGCGCTTCAGCCAACCCGGTTTGTGCAGGGACTTCGGTTATATATACAGCTACTCCAACCAACGGTGGAATAACTCCCGGATATCAATGGAAAGTTAACGGGGCATTTGTTTCCGGTGCCACAACTTCAGCTTATTCTTACATCCCGGTCAATGGTGATGCGATTATATGCGTAATGACTTCCAGTGCAAATTGTCAGACAGGCAGTCCTGCCACCTCGAATACGGTAACCATGAATGTAAATGCACTGCTTGTTGTTGGTTCAATCAGTTCTGATCAATCGATATGCCCCGAAATGATTCCCAATCCATTCATCGGGACATCCCCTTTGAATGGTACACTCCCTGTGTACCAGTGGCAAAGTTCAATCAACAACAGCGTTTTTTACAATATAGATGGAGCTACAAATCAAACATTTCAACCTGGTATTTTGACAACAACAACCTATTTCAGAATGATCCAAAATGCAAGTGAAACTTGTGGCGGACCTTTACCAACCAACACATTGATAATTACAGTAAACCCCTTGTTGCCAGTGAGTGTTTCTATTGGTGCTTCGACAAACCCGGTTTGTGCAGGAACTTCTGTCACATATACAGCTACTCCCACCAATGGAGGAACGACTCCGGGATATCAATGGAAAGTAAACGGTGTGATAATTGCTGGTGCTACAAATGCAACATATTCTTATGTCCCGGTCAATAGCGATATGGTTGTCTGCGTGCTGACTTCAAATGCAACCTGTACGACAGCCAATCCTGCTACTTCGAATATGGTTACCATGACGGTAAATCCGCTGTTGACGGTGAGTGTTACGGTTGGTGCTTCTGCCAACCCGGTTTGTGCCGGGACTTCGGTCACATTTATAGCTACGCCAACCAATGGAGGATCAACTCCCACTTATCAATGGAAAGTAAACGGGGCAGTTGTTTCCGGAGCTACAAATTCTACGTACACATACTCTCCTGCCAACAGTGATGCGGTTGTCTGCGTAATGACTTCCAATGCAACCTGTCCGTCAAACAGTCCGGCTACCTCGAATACGGTTACCATGACGGTAAACCCGTTGTTACCTGTGAGTGTTTCTGTTGGTGCTTCGGCCAACCCGGTTTGTGCGGGTACTTCGGGAACATTTACTGCATCGCCAATGAATGGTGGAACTACTCCTGGATATCAATGGAAAGTAAACGGGGTGATTGTATCTGGGGCAACAAATTCAACTTATTCTTTCATCCCGCTCAATAACGATGCGGTTTTATGCGTAATGACTTCCAATGCTACCTGTCCAACAGGTAGTCCGGCCACTTCGAATACAGTAACAATGACGGTGAACCCACTTTTGCCGGTGAGTGTTTCGGTTGGTGCTTCGGCCAACCCGGTTTGTGCCGGCACTTCGGTCACATGTCTTGCGACGCCAACCAACGGTGGAACAACTCCCACATATCAATGGAAAGTAAACGGGGTAATTGTTTCCGGAGCTACAAATGCTACTTATTCTTTCATCCCGGTTAACAGTGATGCAATAACCTGTGTTCTCACTTCCAATTCGATCTGTACGACCGGCAATCCCGCGACTTCTAGTGCTGTTACCATGACGGTAAACCCGTTGTTACCTGTCAGTGTTATGGTTGGTGCTTCGGAAAACCCTGTCTGTGCCGGGACTTCAGTCACATATACAGCTACGCCAACAAACGGTGGAACTACTCCAGGGTATCAGTGGAAAGTTAACGGAACTATTGTTTCCGGAGCTACAAATGCTGTTTATTCTTTCATCCCGGTCAATAGTGATGCGGTTGTATGCGTGCTGACTTCCGATGCGATCTGTACGACCGGTAATCCCGCATCTTCGAGTGCTGTTACAATGACAGTAAACCCAATGTTACCTGTGAGTGTTTCGGTTAGTGCTTCGGAAAACCTTGTATGTGCGGGTACTTCGGTCACATTTAATGCAACGGCAACCAACGGTGGTACGACTCCGGGGTATCAGTGGAAGGTTAATGGGGTAACTGTTTCCGGAGCTACAAATGCTGTTTATTCTTTCATCCCGGTTAACAGTGATGCAGTAACCTGTGTTCTCACTTCCAATGCGATCTGTACGACCGGTAATCCCGCAACTTCGAGTACTGTTACATTGACAATAAACCCGTTGTTACCTGTGAGTGTTTCGGTTGGTTCTTCAGCCAACCCTGTTTGTGCCGGGACTTCGGTCACATTTACAGCTACGCCAACCAACGGTGGAACAGCTCCCACATATCAATGGAAAGCAAACGGAGTGATTGTCTCTGGGGCTACAAATTCAACTTTTTCTTTCATCCCGCTCAATAACGATGCGGTTTTATGCGTATTGACTTCCAATGCGACCTGTCCGACAGGCAGCCCAGCCACTTCGAATACAGTTACTATGGTAGTAAACCCGTTGCTCCCGGTAAGTGTTTCGGTTGGTGCTTCGGCCAACCCGGTTTGTGCCGGCACTTCGGTCACATTTACCGCAACGCCAACCAATGGAGGAACAACTCCCACTTATCAGTGGAAAGTTAACGGAACTATTGTTTCCGGTGCCACAACTTCAACTTATTCTTACATCCCAGTCAACACCGATGCGGTTGTTTGTTTGCTGACTTCCAATGCTACCTGTCCAACAGGTAGTCCCGCCACTTCGAATACAGTAACTATGACGGTGAACCCGCTGTTGCCGGTGAGCGTTGCGGTTGGTGCTTCGGCAAACCCGGTTTGTGCAGGGACTTCGGTCACATTTACAGCTACGCCAACCAACGGTGGAACAACTCCCACATATCAATGGAAAGTAAACGGGGCAATTGTTTCCGGAGCTACAAATGCTGTTTATTCTTTCATCCCGGTTAACAGTGATGCAGTAACCTGTATACTCACTTCCAATGCGATTTGTCCGACCGGTAATCCCGCTACTTCGAATACGGTAACTATGACGGTGAACCCACTTTTGCCGGTAAGTGTTTCGGTTGGTTCTTCAGCCAACCCTGTTTGTGCCGGGACTTCGGTCACATTTACAGCTACGCCAACCAACGGTGGAACAGCTCCCACATATCAATGGAAAGCAAACGGGGCAATTGTTTCCGGAGCTACAAATGCTGTTTATTCTTTCATCCCGGTTAACAGTGATGCAGTAACCTGTATTCTCACTTCCAATGCGATTTGTCCGACCGGTAATCCCGCTACTTCGAGTGCTGTTACCATGACAGTAAACCCGCTGTTGCCAGTTAGCGTTTCTGTTGGTGCTTCTGCTAACCCGGTTTGCGCAGGCATTTCGGTCACATTAAATGCAACAGCAACCAATGGTGGTGCGACTCCGGGGTATCAGTGGAAAGTTAATGGGGCACCTGTTTCCGGGGCTACAAATGCTGTTTATTCTTTCATCCCGGCTAACAGTGATGCGGTTGTATGCGTATTGACATCCAATGCAACCTGTTCGACAGGCAGTCCTGCCACTTCGAATGCCGTTACCATGACCGTAAACCCGCTGCTACCAGTGAGTGTATCGGTTGGCGCTTCGGCAAGCCCGGTTTGTGCGGGGACTTCGGTCACATTAAATGCAACAGCAACCAATGGTGGTACGACTCCGGGGTATCAGTGGAAAGTTAATGGGGCACCTGTTTCCGGAGCTACAAATGCTGCTTATTCTTACATCCCGGTCAATAGTGATGCTGTTGTCTGCGTGCTGACTTCCAATGCGATCTGCCCAACAGGCAGTCCGGCCAATTCGAATACGGTTACCATGACCGTAAACCCGTTGTTGCCGGTGAGTGTTTCGGTTGATGCTTCGGCAAACCCTGTTTGTGCGGGTACTTCGGTCACATTTAATGCAACGGCAACCAATGGCGGAACTACTCCGGTATATCAGTGGACCGTGAACGGGACAAATATATCCGGGGCAACAAATTCTTCTTTTGATTTTATTCCTGACAATAACAATTTGATCAATTGTCTTCTGACCTCAAATGCAGGATGCAAGAGTGGAAACCCTGCCACATCAAATACACTGTGGATGACAGTGAATCCATGGTTACCCGTCAGCATCCGGATTGCGCCATCAGCCAATCCTGTGTGTGAAGGTACTTTGGTTACGTTTGCCGCTTCCCCCACAAATGGAGGAACAGCTCCGGTATATCAATGGCAGGTCAATTATTCTGATGTTTCGGAAGCCACAAATTCCACATATACCTTCACTCCTTCAAATGGTGATATAGTTACCTGTACTGTAACATCCAGTGAAACCTGTTCAATTGATAATCCGGCAGTTTCCGATGTTGTGACCATGATGGTCAACCCGTTTATGCCTGTCGGTGTCACGGTAACAGCTTCCCCAAATCCTTCCTGTAATGGAACACTGGTGGTTTTTACTGCTACCCCTGAAAATGGAGGAACAGCTCCTGTTTATCAATGGAAAGTCAATGAGGTGAATGTTGCAGGTGCCACCAGTGCAACATATGCATTCCGGCCCGAAAACAATGATCTGATCAGCTGCCAGCTGACTTCCAATGAAGCTTGTACGACCGGAAACCCTACATCTTCCAATACGGTAACCATGACGGTAAACCCATTGCTGCCGGTGAGTGTAACGGTTGATGCTTCGGCAAATCCTGTTTGTGCAGGGACTTCAGTAGCATGTACGGCAACACCAACCAATGGTGGAACTACTCCCGGGTATCAGTGGAAAATTAATGGAATAAACGTAACCGGGGCAACAAATTCTTCCTATGAATTTCTACCTGTGAATGGCAATAAAATCAATTGCCTTCTTGTTTCCAATGCATTTTGTGCAGCCGGAAACCCGGCCACTTCGAACACCCTCAACATGGCGGTAAACCCATTGCTACCGGTTACCTTAGCAATAACTCCATCTGCCAACCCGGTTCTTTCCGGTACACTGGTCACATTCACGGCATCCGCAGTAAACACCGGGACAACCCCTCTTTATTCGTGGAAAGTTAATGGAATAGAGGTGGCAGGCGCAACAACATCCAGTTACTCCTATATCCCTGCTGATGCAGATGTGGTAAGTTGTATAATGCTTTCCAATGCACTCTGTGCAGTAAACAATCCGGCAATATCTAATTCAATTCTCATGTCTGTCAGCAATGTTCCTTCAGCTATTCTCCTCCAAAACATGAATATCACAGGAACACAATGTTTTGATGCGGTCCAGACAATCACGGTAGCTGGTAACGGCTCCACCTTTACTGTTCAGAACAGCGGTCATGTTACCATGATTGCCGGTCAAAAGATCAGTTATCTTCCCGGCACTTTGGTGATGCCGGGAGGATTTATGCACGGATACATTACCACAACCGGACAGTATTGCAACAACCGGACACCATCAATTCCAGCCGTTGCTGAGAATCAAGAGCCCGCTAAGGTCGAGGATTTACAGCCATTTTTTAAACTTTATCCTAATCCTACCGACGGCCTCTTTGTACTCGAACTGTATGGATCAGGCCCTGTTGAAAATACAAGGGTCGAAATTTTCAGTATGACCGGTGAAAAGCTCTTTGCAACTGACTTGACCGGAGGAATGAAATATCACCTGTCACTCACCGGGAAACCTGCCGGCATCTATTTATTGCATGTCATTTCAGGAAAGAAATCAGAAACCACAAGAATCATCAAACGGTAACGGTTAAAAATTCAAAATCCCGCATTTGCGGGATTTTGAATTCAGAAAAATACCATTAAAGGTTATGAAGTCGTCGGGACAGTTTACTTCGTTTTAATCAGCTTAAATGTCTCAACATAATCATTTGTAAGCACTTTTACAACATAAAGTCCGTCGGGAATTTGTGAGCTTTGGAACTCATGCTTTCTTTCGCCGGTAATTTCTGCTGTCATCACTTTTTCTCCGCGCATGCTGTAGACTTCAACTTTCAGCTGTTGGTAGAATTTCTCGCCCAACTGTTCAAGTGTGAAGTTTCCGGTTGTCGGATTAGGATAGATCCTGAATAAGGATTGTTCAGAGGCATTGGCAAATTCCACCCCTGTTGCTACCGGGGCATCACCGGGGACAAACGGGGTGCAGTAGGTACCCGTAAGGTCTATGTACCCATGCATGTAGGCTGCATGTTTGATCCATGTTCCCGGGAGGTACCGGATATTGATTCCCGCAACGAAGATGGCGCTTCCTGTAGGTTCAACAACAAAATAAGTACCGCCACCGGCCACAGTGATTGTCGAAGTGGCATCATAACAGATTGATTGTCCAGGAGCTATCGTTACATTTTGCACCGTCCTGAACACAGGAACAGGGGTTGAGGTTGTGAACATGAACTCATTACCATATGCAGTCCCGGTGAAATTGGTGGCATAGGCCCGCACATAGTAGGTAGTTGTGGGCATCAACGGTGACATCGTGCTGGTAAATGTGCCCAGACCCATACCATCCATGGTATGGGTGTCGATGATCGTCGGGTTAGGCACCGTACTCCAGCATACACCACGGGCAGTTACAGGCGCCCCACCATCAGCGGTAACATTGCCTCCGCTCATTGCACTGTTGGTAGTGATTGAACTGACAGGCAGGGTAATAACTGTCGGCAAGTCGGGAATCGGAACCGCCGAAGTATATATGAAGCCATCAATACCCATTGAAAGCCCGGCACCGGCCGACAATGTCATCGCATGTGTTCCCGCAGCCAGGATACCACCCGGATTGAAATAACAAACAGTGTCTCCGGGGTTGATAATGACTGTAGATACAGGTACCGTCGCATCCGGAATAACCAGTTGCAATGTTCCCGGCTGTGTTACGTTCACCAGGTCGATCATCAGTGTCATATCGTTCCAGAAGGTATTGTTGTAGCTTTCAAACTGGATTGTCAGGTTCTGAACACCATCGAGACCGCTGGCAGTTAATCTTGACGGGAATTCATTGAGCGATGCACCTTCGTAATCAAAATACGTATAGTTGGGCGCCACGACGTTGCCGAACTCACAAGCGGTGTATGGCCTGTCGCGCCATCCCATGTTGAACAGGGCAAACTCATTGTAATTGCTCGGGGTGGTTATCTGGACAACCGGGCAGTTGAACATCAGGTCAAACCAAATGTTGCCATTGTCGTTGTGGATCACATATACTTTTGGCTTATTGCTGCTGTTGTAAATGTAACGCCATGTGCAATAGTGATTCCAGTTCCATTGCCTGAACTTGGTCCAGCGGAATGAACTCCATTCAAAAACATCGGTATTGCCGCAACCATGCACGAGGGTATAATGGATCTGAAGGGTTTTGTGCGGCGGGATGATCACGCGTACGTAGGACGTTTTGAACGGCAGGTGAACATGGACGACGAGCCGGATAACTACATTGTAGTAGATAACCGGGGATGGCATTACTTCGACCATTCCCATGTTATGTTCCAATGTTACCAGGTTGGTAAATGAAATAAATACCCGGTCGCCGGCGGTGGGAGGATTAATAAAGTTACCATAATTCAATGAATATGTTCCAACCCCATTGGCAACCGTGTAGGTTATCCCGCCGTTCATCGTGCTCAGCGAATCGTTTGGATTACAGGTGCTGTGCGCCACGATATACATATTGGCAACCTGTGGCGGGATACCAAGCGTATCGGAGATGACACCTGTAATCATTCCGCCGGAGTTGGTCGCAAACACCAGTTCCTGCCCATAAGCATATCCCGATACATTCTGGGCATAGGCCCTCACATGGTACGTTGTCGAAGGCAGCAATAAAGTCATTATGCTGGTAAACGGACCGACACCGGAACCATCACTTGTATGACTGTCAAGAATTGTCGGGCTGGCTGCTGTACTCCAGCATACACCTCGGGCAGTCACCGGAGTTCCTCCTGCCGATGTCACAGTACCTCCGCTGGTGGCGGTGGTTGTCGTGATGGCTGTAACCGCTGCAGTAGTAACGGTTGGCAGCGCAGGATATGGAACCGCAGAAGTGAAATTGAATGCATCCAAACCAATTGAAAGCCCACCCGTGGCTGATAAGGTCATTGAGTGGGGCCCGGGAGCGAATATACCTCCAGGATTGAAATAACATACGGTATCTCCCGCATTTATTGAGGCTGTGGTGTATGGAATCGTGGCATCCGGTAGGTAAAGTTCCAGTGTTCCGGGCTGGGTGACGTTATCAAGATCGATCATCAGGTTCATGTCATTCCAGAACATGTTGTTGTAACTCTCAAACTGGATGGTGAGGTTCTGCACGCCATCGGTGCCCAGTCGGGAGGGGAAATTATCAAGGAAGGCCCCCTCCTGGTTGATGAACGTATGTGTTGGCGCAATGATATTCCCCATCTCACAGGAGGTGTATGGCCTGTTTCGCCAGCCTATATCCACCGTGGCATATTCTGAATAGTTGCTTGGTGTATTGGCGAAAATGTTAAAATCATAAATCAGGTCAAACCATATCGATCCATACGAATCATTGTGAATCTTGAAATAACGCCAGTAGTTGCTGCTGTTGTAGATATAGCGCCAGGTGCAGTAATGATTGTGGTTCCATTGTGCGTATTTCACCCAGCGATACCCATTCCAGTAATACACATCGGTATTACCGCAGCTGCTGGCCCATTTATAATGGATTTTCAACGTGAAATGCGGTGGGACAGCCACCCAGGTGTAGGAAGTACGGTACGGCAGTATTTTCAGGATATCAAGACGGATCACCGGGTTATAATAAACCGTCGGAAGTGGTCCGATAACCACGGTGGCCGGTTCAAATTCCTGGGTCAGCCTGTTGGTGAAATTGATGAATACCTGCTCACCTGCAACGGGAGGATTTAAGAAACTGCCGCAGTTCAAGGTGTATGTGCCGCCGCTATAAGAGATCCCGCCAGTCAGCGTACTTATGGTATCGTTGGGGTTGCATGCAGGGTGGGCAACAATATACACATGCGCCGCAGGTGGTGAGATTCCCAGTGAATCGCTTATGGTTCCGGTTATGGTAACAGGCAGGGGATGTGTCATAAACACAAGTTCCTCCCCATAGACATAGCCGGCGATATTCTTGGCATAGGCTCTTAGATGATACGATGTTGCCGGGGCCAGGCCATTTACAAGGCTGGTGAATGTCCCCGGGCCGGCGCCATCCAGGGTGTGGTTGTCAAGAATCGTCGGGTTGACCGACGTACTCCAGCATACGCCCCTCGCTGTTACCGGGGCGCCTCCCACGGATGTTACAATTCCTCCGCTGGTTGCAGATGTGGAGGTTATGGTGCTGACCGGAGTTGTTGTTACAGACGGCAATGCCGGGTATGGTACCGCAGAAGTGAAATTGAACGCATCTATCCCCATTGAAAGCCCGCCAGAGGCTGACAAGGTCATTGAATGTATCCCGGGGGCGAGTATACCTCCGGGATTGAAGTAACACACAGTATCTCCTGCATTTATTGAAGCAGTGGTTAATGGAACCGTGGCACCCGGCAAGTAAAGTTCCAGTGTGCCGGGCTGGGTGACATTAACCAGGTCGATCATCAGGTTCATGTCATTCCAGAACATGTTGTCGTAACTCTCAAACTGGATGGTGAGGTTCTGAACGCCATCGGTCCCCAGTCTTGACGGGAAGTTGTCGAGCAGAGCTCCATCCTGGCTGATGAAGGTGTGGGTTGGCGCGATGATATTACCCATCTCACAGGATGTGTAGGGCCGGTTTCTCCAACCTATATCCACCGTGGCATATTCTGAGTAGTTGCTTGGTGTATTGGCGAAGATGCTAAAATCATAAATCAGGTCAAACCATATCGAGCCATACGAATCATTGTGAATCTTGAAATAGCGCCAGTAGTTGCTGCTGTTGTAGATATACCGCCAGGTACAATAATGGTTGTGGTTCCATTGTGCGTATTTCACCCAGCGATAGCCATCCCAGTAATAAACATCAGTATTCCCGCAACTGCTGGCCCCGGTATAATGTATCTTAAGTGTAAAATGAGGCGGTACAACAACCCAGGTATAGGAAGTTCGGAATGGCAGGTATTTATGGACAGTATAGCGGATTACCGGGTTGTAATATATCACGGGACCCGGTCCGATCACAACCGTCGCAGGATCAAATTCCTGGGTCAGCCTGTTGGTAAAATTGATGAATACCTGCTCACCCGCAGCAGGAGGATTTAAGAAGCTGCCGCTGTTCAAGGTGTATGTGCCGCCGCTGTATGTGATCCCCCCAGTCAGCGTACTTATGGTATCGTTGGGGTTGCAGGCAGGGTGGGCAACAATATACACATGTGCCGCTGGTGGTGAGATTCCCAGTGAATCGGTGATTGTTCCGGTTATGGTAACGGGCATGGGATGTGTCAGAAATACAAGTTCCTCCCCATAAACATAGCCGGCGATATTTTTGGCGTAGGCCCTCAAATGGTATGATGTTGCCGGGGCCAGGCCATTTACAAGGCTGGTGAATGTCCCCGGACCGGAGCCGTCTGAAGTGTGGTTGTCCAGAATCGTCGGGTTGACCATGGTACTCCAGCATACTCCTCTTTCCGTTACCGGGGCGCCTCCCACGGATGTTACATTACCCCCGCTGGTTGCAGATGTGGAGGTAATGCCGCTGACCGGGGTTGTGGTTACAGACGGCAGTGCCGGATAAGGCACCACAGAAGTGAAGTTGAACGCATCCAACCCGATTGAAAGCCCGCCCGAGACGGATAAGGTCATTGTATGTGTCCCGGGGGCGAGTATTCCTCCGGGATTGAAGTAACACACGGTATCCCCTGCATTTATAGAAGCAGTGGTATGCGGAATCGTGGCATCCGGTATGTAAAGTTCAAGGGTGCCGGGCTGGGTGACGTTAACCAGGTCGATCATGAGGTTCATATCATTCCAGAACATGTTGTTGTAACTCTCAAACTGGATGGTGAGGTTTTGAACGCCATCGGTGCCCAGTCTTGATGGAAAACCTGACAGGACCGCACCTTCCTGGTTGACAAACGTATGTGTAGGTGCAACGATATTACCCAACTCACATGAAGTGTAAGGCCGGTTTCGCCAGCCCACATCAACAGTAGCATATTCGGCATAATTGCCAGGTGTATTGGCAAAAACAGCCAGGTCATAAATCAGGTCGAACCATATATAACTTTGGGAATCGTTGTGAATCTTAAAATACCGCCAGTTATTGCTGCTGTTATAGATATATCGCCAGGTACAATAGTGGTTGTGGTTCCACTGGACATACTTCACCCAGGAAAAGCCATTCCAGTAATACACATCTGTATTGCCGCAGGTACCGGTCCATCGGTAATGGACTTTGAGTGAAGTATGAGGTGGTACAACTACCCAGGTATAGGAAGTTCTGGATGGCAGGTATTTATGGACAGCAAAACGTATCACCGGATTATAATAAATCGTCGGCAGAGGCCCGACAACCACTGTTGCCGCTTCAAACTCAAGGGTTGACCGGTTGCTGAAATTAATAAACAACTCCTCTCCTACAGCAGGTGGATTCGTGAAGTTGTTGCAGTGAATGGTGTATGTTCCTATTCCGCCCGCAACGTGATACTCAATCCCTCCGTTGAGCGTACTTAATGTGTCATTGGGGCCGCATGCCCTGTGGGCACAAATATACATTTGTTGGACCGGGGGTGCAATACCCAGCGAATCGACAACCTGGCCGGTGACAACCACCTGTTGCCGTTCAACCACCTGGAAGTCGTCAAAACTAAGGTACCACGGCGTCGTTGTCGGGCAATTGACCCTTATTGCAAAAAAGTATATACCTGCTGTGGGCGGGGTAAAAGTCCGGGTAACCTGGGCATAGGTTTTGGTAGTGACCGTGGACAATTCCACAAAAGGCAACCCAAGTTGCACCGCCCCCACCGAAGACTGGGTTGTATTGCAAAAGACATCACCCTGCCAGCCTGCAAAAGTATCTCCAGCCCACCAGAATGAAAAGTCATATGAAAATCCGGGTGAAAGTAAAAACCCCGGAGTCCATACATATTCGTTGGTGGCCATGTATGATTCTCTCAAAAATTGTATGCCTGAACGTGCATCGGCATCATATGTGGCATTGGCATTGTTGGTGGTAACCCAATCCCCGTTTTCCTTAAACCAGCAAATCGGCATGGCAGGAATAACAGTGGGTGGCTCAAACCCTTCAGTCCACGGATACGTTGATACCGGGAGGCATGGGGTAGTGGCATTTGCAATAACACCCGCGCCGGAATAATAGGTAAAACCATCAACCGACCAGGCCTTGTAGTAATAGGTGGTAACAGGGTTCAAGCCTGTATGGCTGAACGAAGTCAACGGACCCACATAGATGATGGTTCCGCCCCCCGCCAAAGGGCTTCCGGCCATGTACGCATTTCCATTTACAGGATCTCCGAATGTATTGACGGTGTTGGTGGCGATGATTACATTATTCAGGAAAATATTCCGCGCCCAGCTAAGGTCAATCTGGTTTGGCCCGGATGCGACAGCTGTCAGGGAGGCTGGTTGTAAAACGGAAGGAACTGCAAAGGTCGAAAGTCCTGCTGAATAACTTGATCCATTGTAGGAGAATAGTTTATAGTAGTAAGTCGTTCCCCAGGTGAGGCCCGTATGTATAACGGGTGAAGTGATCCCGTAGGAAAGTACAGTTCCGCCTGCAAATGAGTTTCCCGGTGCAGGTGGTAGCCCGGCAGGAGGTGTGAAAATTCCTGTTAAATTCCACACAATCAGCACATTGTTATTTGATGGATTGGGGATGAAGCCAAGGTTGATTTGCTGCGAGCTGATTGGCGTGGCGGTTACATTTCCGGGATTGACCACACCTGCAAAAATGCCGTCAAATTCATCGGCCCCGACGTCAGGGACTATGGTCCGGACATTTCCATCAATATCGTCCGTGATAGAAATGGGATTGAGTATCTGCACGCCCCCGCTTTCGCAAAATGTCGGAATAGCAGGATTCAGATGGAGATCGCAAAGTGGGGCTACAAATGGAGTATCTTCGGAAAACGATGAATTGTCCCTTACAGGCCCCACCCTTAGCTTATATGCCGCCAGGGTTTGATCGGCATTGGTGCCGTCATAAAAGATAAGGTTGGCAGGCCCCGGAGGCCCCGCATAGAAATTGTTGGCATTGGAACTGTTCGAATAGGTTGCCAGGGTTGTGGTTGTTCTTCTGTATGCCACGGTGTAACCTGTAGCACCTTTAGGTGTGGATTTATTGATCAGAATGTTATTCCGCATATCAAGGTTCACAGCAGTCGATGCATATACTGCAGCGCTGCCGAACAATGCGCCGGTACTGCTCGCGTATAGGTTAACCGAGTTAAAAAACACGTTGGCATTTGTTCCTCCCGACACATAAATGCCGGCAAGTGGAATGGCCGCATTGGCAATGGGTGTGCCCAGGGAACTTATAAAGTTGTTATACACATTTGTGGTTGTGCCTCCTGAAAGGTAGATACCATAAACAATTCCACTGGCATTATTGGCCTGCAGGTTGCATACCCTGTTCTTTTGTATGTTGGTTGCAGTACCAAGGAGATTCTGTATGCCATAAATAGAGGTGCCTGTGGTACTCAGCCCGTTGATGGTATTGTTGACAACATTCAGGGAAACCGGTGCAATGCTTGCTCCAACGTAGATGCCAACCATGGCACCGGAACCTGTCCAGTTTGTAATCATGTTGCTGTTCACGAGGCTGCCTGCAGCGCCATACCCCTGGTATATTCCATACAGGGTCGAAGTCCCGCCGGTTATATTGCTGATGGTGTTGTTGGAAATAATCTCCACCTGGTTGACCGATGAATACTGGCGAATTCCATAGAAAGCCGAAGCACCTGTAAGTACTATGTTCGAGAAGGTATTGTTGCTGATTGTTGCCGTTCCGCTTAAGGGGCTCCCGAAATTGTAATAACCTTCCAGTTGACCGATCCCGGTTTTGGTAATCGTTCCAACCGTTGAATTCCCACTAACCATGATGTTCGGGGTTGCATTGCTGCAGTTGATAAGATAGGAGGTTGTGGTTGAAGCAAATGTCCCATAGCTGAACATGTTGTTGTTTATTGTGATCGAATTACAGGGCTGGGCATTGTAAATACAGTGTGCTCCCGATGCAGAGCCTTGTCCAAGGCTGATCTCATTGTTGTTGGCAACAAAATTTCCACCGGCGTTTGTGCTTGACATAAAAATACCGTAAACAGTGAGAGTGGCGTTGGTTCCTCCCCCGGCTACGTTGTTTATCACGTTGTAGCATACGCTTGGGTTTGTCTGGTAGATCAGGTAAACGCCATAAGAAGCAGCTGCAAAATTGCCGGCAAAATTCTGAATCGTATTGCCTGCTCCGGACGTACCCACTACATTGTTCTGATCCTGCAGGTCATATGGTGTTGTTGTATGATTGTATCCCCGGAGCAAAATGCCGGCAAAAACATTGCCAATTGTATTTCCTGTGAGCGTCACGCTCTCATTTCTTCCCCCGACGGTCGTAACGGTTATCCCGGTTGCCGAGGATGGAAGTGAAGATACATCGTTATTTGAGGAATAGATGCCTGCCACAAAAGAGCTGGTCCCTTTTGTCATGGTTATTGCGGCATTTTTGATGGTCACAAATTTACATCCGTCTGTAACGGAGGCTTTTCGCAGGTAATAGCCATATTCTACACCCGCATTGTCTGCTAAGACATCGATGGCATCAAACGTAATGTAATCACTCCCCTGTATGATGATCACGGCATCTCCCTGTCCACCCAGCGTGGATGTGGCAATGGTACCTGCATCAGTCCGGTGCACAACAGGGTGGACGCCGACCAGGGCAGGGTCCTTGCGAAAAAGGATAGGATCCGCCAGCGTCCCGGTCGCTGTAATCAGCAGGGGAATCACAGTGAATTCAGTATAACCTGTTGCAACATTGAAGGTTACTCCTCCCGGGCCAACACCAACCGAATTAAGATCCGAAATGGCCAGGGCGAGTGTCGCATAGGAATTGGGATCACCGGTTATTCCCGGGATGAATTTCTGCCCCGACAACTGCCCAAAACTTAAACTGCACATTGTCAGCGCAATAAATGAAAGTATTAGTCTTTTCATAGGTTTTTGTTTTTGATATTAATGTGTAACTATATAATTCGTTAAACCATAGAATTCCCAAGCACCAGCATAATAGCCGGATCCAGGATTGAAAATGGATTGTATATAGGAGAGCCCTGTATTTTCTCCCAAATACAGGGTTCATGGAAAAGACTGTTCTGCTCCCTAATAAATGGTTTAGTTTTATCCATTTTTCAATCAAATTTGAAAAATTTGAAAACCAAACAATTACGAATTAAAGGTGATATTAATCAGCTGTATCAGCGGATGGAGAGTCGTAGAAGGCAATAATTCAGCAATGCTTTAATTCGTTTAATTACCTAACAGTAGCAAATATACATTAAAAACACCACTAAGTCAAGTGTTTTTTATCTGATTACCGGGTGAACCGGCTTTTCAGGATTAATGGCGGAATTCATACAAACCTCATCTTTATGGGCGTGGACATGGTACGCCATAGTATTTCTTCAATATGCTGATATATTGCATTATAATTTTACAAATTACGAAAACGTATTGTGGTTTCCCGGAAAGGCATTTTACAAATATCCCCAATTGCGCAGGGGGCCATTAAAAACGATCTTTACCAATATGTTCCGGATGAGGAATAATCAACTGGGATAGAAATAAAACACCAATGGGCTATCGTAAAACCAACAACCAACTCTAACACTTACTCAGATGAAAACAAGAAAATTACTCAACAGCGGAATCGCCCTGGCTCTTGTAACTTGTCTTTTTCTCGTAAGTTGCAAAAAAGAGGTTGAGGAGGTACAACCAGTTCCGAATGCAGGCCAGTCTCAATCAGGCTTGAAGGCCACTGCCACCGGAAAAATCATGTCTGGTACCGTCAATGGGAATTACAGAACCGGATTAAAATTAAACCTGACCAACACTGTTACCTTAAAAATAAATGTTTACACGATCGGCTATTATAATTTAATCAGCAACACTGCCAACGGAATTACATTTACCAAAAGCGGAAGCTTTACTTTCAAAGGACTCCAGGATGTTATTTTATATGGCAATGGGACACCGGTAACAACCGGCGTTAACTCCTTCAGTGTATCGATGGGAACAGCGTTCAGTTTCAATGTTGTAGCTGTAAACAACACCCCTATTGTCCAAAGTGGCTGCAACACCAGTTATACCTATTATCAGGTTGCAAATCACAAGACACAGAAAGTTTGGCTCGACCGCAACCTGGGTGCTGCGCAGGTGGCTCTGTCTGCCATTGATTTCCTGGCATATGGTTCCATGTACCAGTGGGGACGTTTAGCCGATGGACATCAATGCATTACCTGGGCGAATGCCTATACCGGAGTTGGCCTGAATGGAGCCACAACAACGACAAGTTCTACAAATGTTCCGGGCCATTCGATGTATATTAAAGGGTTGCATGCAGCCAGCGATTGGCGTGTGCCTCAGAACAACAATCTTTGGCAGGGTGTTTCAGGAGCAAATAACCCTTGCCCTTCCGGATACCGGCTTCCAACGGCAACTGAAATGACCACTGAAGTTGCCTCCTGGAGCAGCCAGAATACTGCTGGTGCGTATGGTTCGTCCCTGAAATGGGCAGTTGCCGGATGCCGCGAATTCTATGATGGTGTGGTTTATGATGCAGGAACCTATGGTCGTATTTGGACAAGTACCGTTGCCAACACAACCAAGTCAATGTTCCTTGAGATTTCAGCCAGCGGAGCCTCCACCATCGATGATTTTCGTGCAGAAGGATATTCGGTCCGTTGCATTAAAGACTGATTTTAAAATACGGAAAAAGGAATTTAACCTTTTCAATGATGCTTTTCTAAATTGTGGTTGGTTTAGAAAATTCTCTCCCTGCGAAACCCCTGAAAGCAATTGCTTTTTTGGGGTTTCCTTTTTTTACCGGTTTGCTTTTTTTCCTATTTTTGCGGGTGCACCCAAAATAAACCTCCTCAGCCATGCTTTCGGGATCCTTTTTTGAAATTCAATCGTTTACAATTGATAACCCTGATGAGACACATTTGAGGCTCCGGGCAGTGGCATCCCTGAATGACAATCACCCGATTTTCCAGGGACATTTCCCCGGAAACCCGGTAGTACCGGGGGTGTGCCAGGTTCAGATGGTCAAGGAACTCGTTGAATTGGCCGTGAATCGCGCCCTGCTTCTCAAAGAGTCCGACAACATCAAGTTTCTGTCGATGATCAATCCCACCACAAACAAGGTCATTGAGTTCGATATCCTCATCAGGCTCCTGAGTGATCAGCAACTTTCTGCCACTGCTTCCATTGGTTCAGGGACAACCATATTTTTCAAATTCAAAGGGAAATTTGTTCCAGGTTCATAAAACGAACGATGTCGCAAATCAGTCAGGTTGGCATCCTTGGCGAAGGTAAAATGGGGACAGACATCCTCACCTATCTTCTTGATTTTCATTTTGAACTGGTTTGGGTTTGCAGTCCCGAAGCAGATATTGAAAAGCTCACCTGGCAGTTGAACACATATGTCAAACAATCGTTTGATGCAGGAATAACCGGCCGGCACCGGTTTGATAAAGTGAAACGAACTGTCATTTCCCGGAATTTAACTGACCTTGCTTTATGCGACATGGTTATTGAAGCTTTACCTGAAACCGGTGACCTGAAAAAAAACATGTTCTTGCTGCTAGACCGGGTTGTCAAGCCCGGGGCCATTTTTGCTTCCAATTCATCTTCATTTAATCCATCTGAAATGGCTCCTGCAGGTCAGCGCAAAGCGAAATTTACCGGCCTTCTTTTTTTCTATCCTGTTCACCTGAAGAATATTGTCGAAATTACTGTTAATCAAGATACAACCGCACAAACACAATCACACCTTGAATCATTTCTCTCTGAAATCGGAAGACGTTTTATTACCCTTGAGGAAACGAACAGTTTCATATTAAACCGGATTTTTCTGGATGTTCTGAATGAAGCATTCCTGCTCGTTCATGCTGGTAATTGCAGTTACGGGCAAATGGATCAACTGGTTATAACACATTTATTCCCCATTGGCATCTTTGGCTTTTGCGATCGCACCGGGCTGGACACCATGCTTACTGCTATACTGAATTACCTGCGGAACTATCCCCATAAAAGTTACTTTTTCCAATTGACAGCAGCCATGTCGGAACTTGTCTCTCAGGGGAAACTCGGTGTGAAAACCCATCAAGGGTTTTACAATTATCCACAGGTAGAAATAGCTGGTGAAGAACCTGAAAACAGTTTGGAAATCATCGGATACCTGAGACAAACCTGGTTCTCTTCAGCGAAAAGATATACAGCACAGGCACATGCACCGATTGATGATGCGAACCATGCGATAAGGGAGTTTTTTGAGATTTCCAAGGGCCCTTTTGAGCATTAAGTATAAAATATTATATTGCTGTGCTTTGTTAATTCAGCCTATCTTTGTAAAAATAAAAACCATAACCCATGAAAAAGATTGCATTAGTGTCCCTCCTTGCAACGAGTGTCCTTTTTGCCGTTGCCATTGTCATGAACCCCCAAACGGCCAGTGGATCAAAAAAAACCAATGCCGGCGGTCCCGGAACAGCACTGCCCGACAGCATTCACAAAATCGTTCAGAAAGCTTGCATGGATTGTCATTCCGATGACGGAAATTTCATGGCAAAGGGGAAAATCAATTTCTCAGCCTGGGAAAAATATGATTCTGAAAAACAAATCAGTAAGGCCGGCGCAATGTGCAAAGTGCTGACCAAAAGCTCAATGCCGCCAAAAAAATGGCGTGCCAACAATCCCAATGATGTCCCCACCCAGGCTGAAATTGACATGGTTTGCAAATGGGCAAAAGGGTTGCAGAAATAATTCGTTTGACAACACAAATGCTCAGTTTACCCCTGGTACGACAAAAATTCAGTGACCTCAATTGTTGTATCATCATTCCGACTTACAACAACGACCATGCCCTTGAAGAGGTAATCAACGGGGTTTTGTCGTACACCGGTAATGTTATCGTGGTGAACGACGGATCAACTGATTCCACCAGGTCAATCCTGGAGAGGTTTCCTTCAGTTCAGAAAATCAATATTCCGGTAAACACGGGCAAGGGCTGGGCCCTGCGCCAGGGATTCGCATCTGCCATTGAACATGGATACAGGTACGCTGTAACCATCGACAGCGATGGCCAGCATTACCCTGAAGATCTACCGTTGTTCCTTGAAATGGCTGAGAAACATCCTGATTCTATGATCCTGGGTGCCCGCAATATGACACAGGAGGAGGTTCCCGGAACCAGCAGTTTCGGACACAAATTTTCTATTTTCTGGTTTAAAGTTGAAACCGGTATGACCGTACTGGATGTTCAAACCGGCTTTCGCCTCTATCCTCTGGATAAAATACGGGAAATCAGGGGGATCATTTCCAAAAAATATGAATACGAAGTTGAAATCCTTGTGCGGCTTGCATGGCGAAACGTGAGCATCCTATCTGTTCCTGTTAAGGTATACTATGCACCAAAAGAAACCCGTGTTTCTCATTTCAGGAAATTCAGGGATTTTACCCGGGTAAGCATCGCCAACAGCATCCTGGTCTTCCTGGCCTTGCTTTGGGTTCGTCCATTGTCTTTTTTTAAAGGGCTCCGGAAAAAGTCAGTCCGTGAATTTTTCATGGAATACGTGGTCAACAGCCAGGATTCAAATGCCAAACTGGCAAAATCCGTGGCGCTTGGACTTTTCATCGGGGTGACGCCGATCTGGGGATGGCAGATTGTTACAACCCTGGGACTGGCGCATCTCTTCAAATTAAACAAGTTTGTAGCAGTGACGGTTTCCAATATCAGCCTCCCTCCCATGCTTCCGTTTGTAATCTTCCTGAGTTACATCATCGGCGGATGGGTAATGGGGGCCAATATGTCGAACATGCAATACACGCCGGGTTTAGGATTACAATGGGTTAAGGAGAACCTGGTACAGTACCTTATCGGCAGCCTTTTCTTTGGAGTAACACTTGCAGTTGTCCTTGGACCAGCCACTTATCTCCTCCTGCAGTTGTTCCGGAAACAGCGCAATGGCTGAAATTCAGTAGAACTTCACTGGGACAGATTCCTGGATATGTATCTTATTACCTATTTGATTTTTTTTATAACTTTGCCGCGCTGCCAATCCGGTGAATGCTGAACATTTGTGAGGTGAAACGGTTATCAGGCACGGCCCTGCCGGGGCAGTAAACAACAAACAACCGACAAATGAAATTCAAATTGATATATCCCCGCTGGGAAAAACTTGAGGGACAAACCATATTTAACCTGCCGCCACACGGACCGGTGGTAATGGCTGCTGAAATCCCTCACAACATCGAAATCGACTTTACCGACGAAAATGTCGAAGACCTGGTAATTGACGAAAGTCCTGACTTTGTAGGAATTTCGATGATGCTGACCACACAGGTCAAACGTGGCTGGGAAATTGCAGACCAGTACCGTAAACTCGGCAAGAAAGTTATTTTCGGCGGTATCTCCACCATGTTGCATGCCGAAGAGACCATGATGCATGCCGATTCGGTCTTCCTTGGTGAAGTTGAAGGCCGGCTGGACCAGGTCTTCCAGGATTTTCATAAGAATGACCTGAAAAAGATCTATAATTTCATGAGCAAACCTCCCGATATGAGCCTTATCGGGCCGGCCAAAAGGGATATCCTTAAAAAAGACCTTTACTATCACAAAGGATTCCGAATGGTCGATCTCTTCCACGCCTCCCGTGGATGTATTTACGATTGCTATCCCTGCGCCGTGCGCTACCTTGGAGGAAGGGGCTTCCGCCCCCGCCCGATCGACCGTGTTGTGGAAGAACTGTCACAAATGGACAACAACCGCCTGTTCATCGTTGATAACTCGCTTGCCCTCGATACCCAATGGGAAAAGGATCTTTTCAGGGAGATGATCCCATTAAAAAAGAAATGGGTGAGCCACACCATTGAAGACAAAGACGAGGTACTTGATTTAGCTGCCCAGGCAGGCGCATGGTATGTATATCAGGCAGTGTTTGATACGTCTGATTACATAAAGAACCGCATTAAGCAATATCACCAGTACGGCATTGCCGTTGAAGGCACAATTTTACTGGGGCTTGACAACCAGACCGAAGATGATATCAAGCGGCTGGTTGACTTCCTCCTCGAAATTGAACTTGACCTGGCTGAGTTCACGGTGCTTGCCCCCTTTCCCCACACAAAGGCCTACAGCGACCTTCTGAAACAGGGACGCATTTTTGATACAGACTGGAACCACTATAATGCAGGGAAAGTCGTATACCATCCCAAGCACATGTCGGCCGAAAGACTGACTGAACTCTACCAGTATGCATGGGATACCTTCTATAAGGATGAACCTCAGACAATGAAGATGTTTAACCTGATCAACAAGGTGGTTTCCAGGGAAATTGCAGACGGTACATATACCCCCCGCCGGCGCGACATCGCCGATCTCAGCTTTGGAAAAAAAGTCCCTAAACTTGTCTGACATATTATTTCATCCTTTCGCTTTTTCACCATTTCGCTTTTTAACTTATGGAGACCAATCCCGACTTCAACAAATACATGGACCGCTATTTCACCTACTCCGGACAATGGGACAGTCCATCCATCTGCGGCTTAAAGGTAATAAACCGGAATGATGGCAAAATACTGGCCATAGCTACCGAGATCTACCGGCAAAATCCCGGGACACCTGTGACAGAATGGTGCGCCCCGCTGGCAACCCAGATCATGAGCGAGCTCCGGTGCCCTGCAGAAAAATTTATATTTATTGAACACACACCTGATATGGGGAGCAAACTCACCTTTTATGGTGAGACCTTTGACCTTGTGACGTTTAATGTCGATGGTAAGGCACTTGTTAATCCCACCTGGTCCAGGCTCCTTCCCGAACAGGTGGATGAAATGATGGAAGCCTGATCTTTTCGCCGACCGGTTTTCTCCCCCACAGCTTAACACTCCTATCGGAACTCACCCTTTTATCTTGCTTGAATGCTATTGCCGCAGGCGAATTTATGATGACTTACCCGTAATTCCGATTGTGGATAAAAAGCCGTATATTTGCAATTCCTTAACCCTAACAATGAATAAAGAGACCCCTCATTCTTTCCATATTCCTGTATTGGGAATTGGTTATTCAATTGATACACCCGTAAAGGTGGCCCACCTCGGAATCTCCTCTGTGATTTCATTGCTGGACGATATGCTGATGGAACGACTCAGAGAATTCTACAGCAAAAAATTCGACCTTCCTTTCCAGGCTATTTCTGAAAAAATTGACGATTTCAGGGCAAAACGCATCACTGCCTATCTGAATATGATGGACAAGATAGCCAGGGATAAGTTTGAGGAGCTAAAATCAACATTTGATCAAAAAAGCAGTGAATTTTCAAAATATATTGAAATGCTTCACGATTCGTCTCATGTGAAGCAAAAATTTGAACGGCTTAAAAAAGATTGGGACAAACTCGATGTGAAGGAATGGATCCATGAAAATCTTTCCCTGGGAAACATTGATGTGAACATCATGACCAAGGTTGACAAGGAAAATTACCGCAATCACGAAAAACTTCCTATCGAATACAATGACGGCCATGCGGCTTTGCGTGGATTTGTCAACAGCGACCTCTCCTCGTCGGTTATTTTATCGGCCGGGATGAGTCCCCGTTTATATAATTATCTTGAAACCTTTGATGAATTTTATCCAGACAAGGATTTCAGGTTAAAGAAAAAAATTACCCTGAAGGTGAGTGACCACAGGTCGGCACTGATCCAGGGAAAGTACCTTGCAAAAAAAGGACTATGGGTTTCTGAATACCGTATCGAATCAGGCCTGAATTGTGGTGGCCATGCTTTTCCGACAACCGGTTTCCTGCTTGGTCCGGTGCTCGAAGAGATCAATCGCAACCGTGAGGACCTCATCCAGCAAACGTTTACCTTATTGAAGACAGCTCTCAAAGCTAAAAACCGTCCCTGCCCGGAAGAACCTCTTGATATTAAAATTACTGCCCAGGGTGGCGTGGGAACAGCTGAAGAACATCAGTTTCTCACCGAACATTATCAACTTGACTCCATTGGCTGGGGCACACCATTCCTGCTTGTTCCTGAAGTGGTAAACGTTGATGAAAAAACGCTCGAACTTTTATGTAAGGCCAAGGAAGAAGACCTGTTCATCAGCAACATCAGCCCGCTTGGTGTTCCATTCAATAACCTGAGAGGTAATACCAAAGACATTGAAAAAGAGGTATATATTCAACATCATACCCCCGGCAACCCCTGCCCTAAAAAATATGCGGCACTGAGCAACGAATTTGGGGAACCAACGCTTTGCACTGCTTCCAGGAAATACCAGAAACTGAAAATTGATTCATTAAAAGCCAGTGGGTTGCCTGAGGATGAATTTCAGGCTGAATACAATAAAGTGGTTGACAAATCGTGCATCTGTGTCGGCCTTGGAACTTCTGCCCTGCTGGTAAACCACCTTGATACCAGGATAGAAAAACCAGGCGTTTCAGTTTGCCCGGGCCCCAACATGGCCTATTTTTCCGAAGTGATGACGCTGAAGGAGATGGTTGATCATATTTACGGTAAAATCAATGTCATAAAACGAAAAGACCGCCCCCACATGTTCATCAAGGAACTGATGATATACATTGATTACCTCAAAAGCAAGCTCGATGAAACTGCGCACCCATGGTCAGAAAAACAGGAGGAGTATTTTACTACCTTCAGGGATAATCTTGGCAAAGGCATTCAGTATTATAAAGAGCTGTTTTCAACCGTCAAACTGAACTTCCAGGATAAAAAATCAAAGCTGATCGCAGATCTTGAAAAATTTGAGGTCCAGCTGAAAAACCTGCCTGTCCGATAGATTGACGAGCGCTGTTTCCCATGGCAAAACCACCGCGCATTCAAAAACTTCCGCCCGTTTGGTTCATTAAAGCCATCAACACTTTCCGGACTTTTTTAATTCAGCTGAACAAGAGGCTGTTCCCCGGGAATGTCGTACTGTATGAACAGTTTCAGTATTTCTGGCTTATGCCGGCCATGTACGTTGCTGCCAAACTTGATATCGCCACACTCCTTAAGGACAAGCCATTAACTGCAGAGGAAATCTCAAAACACCTTAACCTTGACACTTCCAACATTTCACGGATACTGAGAGCCCTTTCCAGCCAGGGAATTTTTACAGAGAAGCGCGGCGGGCGTTTTGCCCTGAACAGGATGACCAGGGCCCTTCTTGACGAGCCGGGTTCTATGCGTCATGCGATACTCCATCACCTGGGCCCTGTCAACTGGAACCTGATGAGCAACCTGGAATATGCCGTCAGGACAGGAAAAGATGCATTTGCTGATAAATATGGAAAAGAGATTTATTTGTTTCTCAAA
Source organism: Bacteroidota bacterium (assembly GCA_026391835.1). Lineage (GTDB taxonomy): Bacteria > Bacteroidota > Bacteroidia > Bacteroidales > FEN-979 > CAIVAT01. Next base: position 434,493 of record JAPLDF010000075.1, on the reverse strand, counting down.
GACCATCCCGGGGAATATGCCCTTTTCGATAAATCCATGTCCAATCTTTCCGATCTCGGGCTTGCACCCATTCTCAATGCCTGTGATTTTTCAAAATTTCCGCTGATCGCGGATATCGGAGGAGGATATGAAACCCGGCGCCTCCGTGCTGATCATCGAAATGGTTGTTCCGTCAGGCAATTCGCCATCACTCGCCAAATTGCTTGATATCCAGATGATGGCAACGCTGCAGGGAGCAAAAGAACGGACAGCCGCTGAATACAGGGATCTGCTGGAACATTCGGGGTTCATGATGAACAGGATAATACCGACTATTGCACCTGTCAGCCTGATCGAAGCCCGGAAGATTGGCTGAATCTTCCTACTTTTGCTTCATGCTAAAGCGGAAATAACGGTTGCACCCCATGAAGGAGAAAGAAGGTTTCGTGGATTATCCGGCATAACAGGTGATCCTCTTTGTTGAAAAAGATGCCGGAAAATACGGACCTATGCTGATAGGATCTTACATTTCGGCCAACTACATGGATGATTATGTTTATAAACGCAGGAGCCTTGAACTCGAATTGAGGGAGCATCTGACCTCTGGATTGATTTTAAACTTATTACAGAAACATGAACACACCCTTTTTTCCGCCAATTGAATGTGAACAACTTTCGGATATTGCTGCATATCAAAACTTAAGGCTACACGATGCACTCGGATATCTCAAGGCCAATTCTCCATTCTATGGAGACCTGTTTAACAAAAATCATATTGATATCCGTGAAATTAAAACTGTGGCGGACCTTGTGCGTATCCCGGTCACCACAAAAGATGACCTGCAACAACGGAATGAGGATTTCCTGTGTGTTTCAAAAAATAAAATTATCGATTATATCACCACCTCAGGAACATCGGGTGAACCAGTAACCTTTGCCATGACCGATCTCGACCTGGACCGGCTTGCTTACAATGAGGCAGTCTCCTTTACGTGTGCAGGCGGAAGTGAATCGGATGTTTATCAGCTGATGACCACCATGGACCGGCGGTTTATGGCAGGTCTGGCTTATTTCCTGGGAATCAGGATGCTTGGTGCAAGCGTTGTCAGGGTGGGCAACGGGATACCCGAACTTCAGTGGGATACAATTCAAAGGATCAAACCCAATGCCATCATTGCCGTCCCCTCCTTTATCCTGAAGATCATTGAATATGCCGAGCAACAAGGCATCGATTACAGGTCGAGCAGCATCAAAAGTGCCATTTGCATCGGTGAACCTTTGCGGAAAAGCGATCTTTCGCTCAATACCCTGGGAAGAAAAATTGAGGAAAAATGGCCCCTCCAGCTGTTTTCCACCTATGCATCCACCGAAATGGGCACAACATTTACCGAATGCCGGCAAGGTACCGGAGGGCATCATCACCCGGAACTGATTATTGTTGAATTCCTGGATGATAACAACATGCCCGTCAGAGAAGGTGAACTTGGCGAAGTTACCGTTACCACCCTGGGTGTGAAAGGAATGCCCCTTCTTCGGTTTAAAACAGGCGATGTTTGCCACCATTTTACAAGTCCCTGCCCCTGCGGCAGAAACACCATGCGGCTCGGCCCGGTTGTAGGCAGAAAGAACCAGATGATCAAATACAAAGGAACCACCTTGTTCCCTCCCGCCCTCTATGATATTCTTGACAACATCGACTACATTTCAAATTACATTGTTGAGGTATATACAAACCAGATCGGTACCGACGAAATTCTCATGCACTTGAGTGGTAAAGGAATTGGCGAAGAAAAAGAGAAGGACATCAAAGACCATTTCCGTGCAAAATTGCGTGTAGCCCCATTGATCACCTTTGCTTCCGAAAGCACAATTCAAAAAATGCAGTTTCCTGAAATCAGCCGGAAACCTGTCAAATTCATCGACAACCGGGAAAAAAACGGAAATTTCTCGGGTTAATAGTTGGTATTTTCAAATATTAAGTTAATTTTGTCTAAATAAACTGTTGGCAACGTCCGCATTTGCAGCATTGGTATGCTATGTGGGATTTTTTAACGGTTTATACCTATGACTTTATGTTAAATTAATTTATTCTTCAAAACTATTTCAAAAACTCAAAACATGAAACACACCAACTACTTAACTGCAATTATTTTTCTAATTCTCAGTAATTTAACATCTGTTTTTGCACAAAAAATGATGTTGGAAAAAGATTATGAAATATCAAGGAAGGCAAAAAAAGGATACCTGGGAAATGTCGAAGAAAAAGAAGGCGGGAATTTCGATATGATCTTCATCCTGCCCTCCTCCCAGCGTAAAATCAAATCGGAAATTTACCATTTTGATAAAGAAGCCACCCTGCTGAATGTTGAAAAGGATGAACTTGAAATTGAAAAAGCCAGGAAAAAATGGAAATGGTTCAATTACAAGGGCGACTATTTTTTAGCCAATAATATATCTGCATCCGCCAATTATTCAGCGGACCTGGTATTCAGAAAAAAAAGGATCACTGCCAAATATAACTGGTGGACCGGTCAATATGAAAGGAAAGTCAAGATGCTTGATAAAGTGAAGCCACGCAATGAAAGTGGGAAAAAATATAAATTTTTTGGCGGTGTGTATGAAATAGAGCGCGACAGTACCATTTTGGTGATGGCCCTCAATGCAGCAGATCCAAAGGACAAATTATACGGCAGTTTCGACTTGTTGAAAAGTGACAACGAACTCAACATCACCGTACTTGAAAAAGTTGAATTCCCCTATTCCATGACCTGTGTTTATTCTCAACCGTTAAAGGATGACCAGAGCGAATCTATTGAAAACGACGATTTGCCCAGGGATTGGATCCTGATTTATGCACCCACCAATGTGGTGAAAAACAACACGGCCCCCGACGCACATGGATTTGAGTACCTCAGGATAACACCGGAAGGAAAAATAACGGAACGTGTAAAGTTTTCGGCACCAACCGTTGGATGGCGCATCATCGATGCCTATGAAAAAGATAATTCCGTGCTAATTTATGGAATGGGCAGCGGTAAGGAGAGTAAATTCGTCAACCAGATCTTTAAAACGGGATGTGTTGCCACAACCAGCAACGATGCTGAAGACCAGGCACAGGCGAACACTTCGAAAGCCGGGGCATTTGGCGGATTCGCCAAGCTTGGTGCCTCCCTTTCAGGCAAAGATGAAGTTGGCGTAACGCAAGAAAAAATTGACGAAGGACTGGATTTGTTAACCTATAATTCATTTGTTTTCTGCAAACTCACAGACGGGAAAGTTGGCAGTAAAATAACAGAAATCGATGAAGTTAATGAAAAAGCTGTTTGTCCTCCCGACATGAAAAAACCATTAAAATTCGATGGTAAAATGTTTACAGTTTCCAATGTTGATTTTCTAAGTGATAAAAGCATTGTACTGAGTATCCAGGACTTTAAAAAAAGCAAATCAGAATACCGCCCCTACATTTATAAGGGCATGTTTTTGCTGCATTTTACACAGCAGGGGGAGCTGATCAAAAACTATACGGTCAGCATTGATCAGAAAGGGAAAAAGGGATTTTTCAACCATTCACCATTAACTTCCGACATGATCCCTACCAGCAGTGCCGTTTACGAAAGTGAAGATAAAACCAAATTAAACTGGATCCTGCATATTGTCAAGGCCATTGAAAAGGAGTCAAGTTCCGATCATGATTATTTCAGTGGCACAACTACGACCACCACCACGTATACCCCGCTGTACTCCATTGAATATGGCAATATCGACGTGCAAAGTAAAAAGGCATCAGACTTTAAAACACTTGGTGAGGATGAAAACAGGAAATATTATCTTTATCCCAGCCATAATGTATTATCAACCAATAGCTACCTCTATTTTTTTAGCGAAACAACCAGGGGAGATAAAATGTTGATATCAAGGCTGGAGAAAAATTAAAAGTATCCTTCAAAGACAGGCCATGAATTAAACGAGGCTGCACCTTTTGCAGTCTCGTTTTTTATTTGCTCAACACTGCCTCGCCACCGATAATAGTCTGCAAAACTTTGACTTCAGGAATTTTACGAGCCGGAATATTCATAATATCCTCACTGAGGATGATAAAATCAGCATCCTTCCCTATCTCCAGGCTTCCTTTTGAATGTTCCATAAAGCCCGCTTTTGCTGCCCAAATTGTGATGGAGCGTAATGCATCCTCACGCGTCAATGCGTTCTCCATCATATAGCCGCCCTCCGGGAATCCATCCATGTCCCGCCGTGCAACAGCGGCATAAAAGGTAAAAACCGGGGAAATATTTTCAATAGGGAAATCCGTTCCGTTGGCAATCCATCCGTTCTGTTGCATCAGGCTTTTGTATGCATATGCCCCCCGGATCCGCACAGGCCCGAGCCGATCCTGCGCCCATTTCATGTCCGACGTGGCGTGTGTGGCCTGGACGGAAGGGATGACAGAATAATCGCCAAACAGGTGGACATCGGCAGGATCAACCACCTGGGCATGTTCAATCCTCCAACGCAGGTCATTGCGGCCTTTCAAAAATGATCCGTATATCCCCAGGACAAGACTGTTTGCCGAATCTCCGATGCAATGTGTATTAACCTGGTAACCATATTTATAGGCAATTTCACATAACTTTCTGATTGAGTCAGGCGAAGTTACCACGATCCCTGATACGGAAGAGGCATCCGAATAGGGAAGCTTCAACTTTGCAGTCCTGCTGCCCAGGCTGCCATCCGCGTAGATTTTAATTGACCGAACAACCAGTTTACCCGTTTTATACGGACCTTCTTTGACAAACGCATTGATGTTCTTTTCATTTGGCGTCAGCATTGCATAGACCTGCATTTTCAGCTGCCCACACTTCTGGAGCGAATCAATTGTCATCACCTGCAGGTAGTCAAGCCCGGCATCACATACCAGGGTAAGACCAACAGCGAAGCATTGCTGTTCAGCACGTTTTAAAAGGCCAAGCATTTCCGCGCCTTTTGGAGCAGGAACAGTTTCGCGCATGAGATCTGCTGCCGATTCGCTTAAGATTCCCGTCAAGCTGCCCTCTTTTATTGCGACCTGCGCTTCGCCAAACCGGTTGATTAAACCTATCCCTGCTCTTCTCAATGCCTCCCGGTTTGCCAGGACCACATGGCCGTCAACCCTGATCAGCATGACGGGGATATCGGGGTATGCGGCATTCAGCCGGCTGTTGTCGGGAAAATTCTTTTCCTCCCACAGATTCTGGTCCCATCCCCTGCCTACAAGCCATTTCCCGGGAAACGGTGCCCCTGCTTTCCTTAAACGTTCAAGAACTTCATCAAATGATTTACAACCGAACAGGTCAACATACTGCAACCCGGCAGCATAACCAATAAAATGGCAATGTGCATCAATAAATCCGGGATAAATGTATTTTCCCTTCGCGTCAATTACCCTTGTAGCATCGTAGTGCCCTGAAATTGATTTGTTTGTCCCAATTGCAACGATTGTTCCATCGTGAATCGCCATGGCTTCAGCCCGGGAATTGACAGGGTCTGCGGTGTATATGATGCCGTTTTTGACAACCAGGTCAGCTTTTTCTTTCATCTGAGGGTTTACATTGAACAGCCATACGAAGAGCAACGATGAAAATAGCAGGTGATAACTCATTTTAAGGTATTGGTTTAATGATTGTTCGCCAAAAATAGAAACTATTTTTCACAAGACTTGACTTTTGTTAAAATGATTTACTATTTTTGTATCATTCTAAACCTAATATATTAATGAGATATAAGTCTATCAACCCTAGATTTATCGTTGTTTTTTCAGTTGTTCTTGTCGCAGCCCTGTTGAGGCTGCTGCCGCATTGGCCGAACTTTACGCCGATTGCAGCCATGGCTCTTTTTGCTGGTACCTATTTCGACAGAAAGCAGTTTGCTTTCGCCATTCCGATCGCCGCGATGTTCATAAGCGATCTCGTTATTGGTCTGCATGCCAATATGCCTGCTGTTTACATGAGTTTTGCCATCACGGTTCTTATTGGTATTGCGATCCGGAAAAAAGTGAATGTGGGATCCGTTGTACTGGCTTCATTTTCTTCAGCTGTTATCTTTTTCCTGATAACAAATTTTTTCTCATGGGTTGCCAGTCCCTATTACCCGCAAACCGCAGCAGGTCTTGCTGAATGTTATGTTGCAGGCCTGATGTTTTTTCGTGATACTGCCAACGGGCTTTCATTCTTTATGAATGATCTCCTCGGAACCACTTTTTTCAGTGCGGCATTCTATGGAGCCTTCTATCTGGTTCAGATGAGGTTCCCGGTTCTGGACAGATCCAGATTCTGACTGAATGACTTTTGATCCTTTGCGGACAAAAGGAAGAACATTCTGAAAAGCACTTAATCGTTTTGCACCATTGAAGAAATATTCAATGGTGCTTTATTTTATATGGTAAATGAATCTGTCAACAAGCTCCTCCTGGCTGCCATTGAACATTAGAAAATTATGGGTACTTTTGCTGAGATGACTGATATTATTCGTCTTTTACCTGATGCCGTGGCAAACCAGATTGCTGCGGGCGAAGTTGTTCAGCGGCCCGCTTCGGCAGTGAAGGAGTTGCTGGAAAATACCATTGATGCCGGTGCTACGGATATCAAACTGATTATCAAAGAATCAGGAAAAATGCTTATCCAGGTTACCGACAATGGTTGTGGTATGTCGGAACGCGACGCCAGGATGTGCTTTGAACGGCATGCGACCTCTAAAATTCAGAAAGCCGATGATCTGCTGGCGATCAGGACCCTTGGATTCCGCGGTGAGGCGCTCGCTTCAATCGCCTCAATTGCCCAGGTGGAACTTAAAACAAAACGGCATGAGGATGAAGTTGGCACTTCCATCCTGATCGAAGGTACAGAATTCAAAGGACAGTCGCCTGTCAACTGCCAGAACGGAACCACCATCAGCGTAAAAAACCTGTTCTTTAATGTTCCCGCACGCAGGAATTTCCTGAAATCCAACACACTCGAATTAAAATACATCATCGAGGAGTTTTTCCGTGTAGCAATGGTAAACCCAGACCTGGCGTTCACTTTTTACAACCAGGATAAAATCCTCTTCCAGCTGCCTGCAGCCAACCTTAAGCAGCGAATCATCAACCTTTACGGACCATCGTACACGCAACGCCTGATTCCCGTCGAACAACAAACGGACCTTGTCAATATTTCGGGATTTATCGGCAAACCTGAATTCGCAAAAAAAACAAGAGGTGAGCAATACTTCTTTACAAATGGCAGGTTCATTAAAAGCTCATACCTGCACCATGCTGTTGACAGTGCTTTTAAGGAATTGATCCCGGATGATTCAATTCCCTCCTACTTTATTTTTATGGAAGTTGATCCCCAGACAATTGATGTCAACATCCATCCAACCAAAACTGAAATCAATTTCCAGGATATCAAAAGTATCTATGCAATTCTGCATGCAGCAGTCAAACAGGCCATCGGCAAATTCAGCCTGTCGCCTACCCTGGACTTTGAGACAGAACAAAGCATGAACTTCCCCCCGCTTCCCGACAATCATCCGATCAGGCAGCCTGTCATAACCGTCAACCCGAACTATAACCCGTTTGAAAAGAAAATACAACCCCAAACGAGTTTCTCCTTCCCGCAAAAGCCACCGCCATCAATCCAGGGATGGCGTGAATTGTACAATACTACGCCTGCGCAGGGTGAGATCATTGATTTCCCCTCTGCCAGGACGGGTAATTTCGGGGAATCAGGCGCTGACTCCAGTGAAACAACAAACAGGAAAAGAGGAGTCCAGGTTCAAAATTCATTTATTGTTACAAATACGCAATCTGGGGTAATTATCATCGATCAGCAACATGCGCATGAACGGGTGTTATATGAGCGGTTTTTAGAAGCAAACCTGGCAGAAACAAATCCCGGGCAGCACCAGCTCATCCCCCAAACAATCACACTGAGCCCGGATGATGCCCAGTTTTTTCAGGAATGGGAAAGCCATTTCCGGAAACTTGGCTTTGAAATCGACGATTTCGGGAAGGGAAGTTTTGTCATCCATGCAATCCCTGCACACCTTGAAACTTCGGATATCAGCACTTTCATCGAATCAGTTCTTGAGTCTCTCAAATCTCCGGGTCAAGAGCAAAAAAATGATCAAAGCCAGGTGCTGGCCAAAGCCATGGCTAAAAAACTTTCTATAAAAAGGGGAAAAAAGCTCTACCAGGAAGAGATGGATTCTTTGGTTGAGAACCTGTTTGCCTGCAAAGTACCGGGAATTTCTCCGGATGGGAAACCAACAATGCTGGTCATTTCTTATGACGAGTTGAATACCAAATTTAAAATTTAACGGTTATTACCTCTATGTCGCAACAATACAGTCCTGCCGGATTCAACCTGCTTCCCCCGGTCGTAAAAAATCTGTTGATCATCAACGGGTTATTTTACCTGGCAACAATTTCATTTGAATCTGCGTTTGGAATTGACCTTGTGAACCTGCTCGGGCTCCACTATTTCCAGTCGGATTTATTCCGCCCGTACCAGTTTGTATCCTATATGTTCATGCACAGCAGTATTCCGCATGTCGTGTGGAACATGTTCGCACTTTGGATGTTTGGCTACCTGCTTGAAAATGTATGGGGTTCCAAACGATTTTTAATCTACTATATCGTTACGGGTATGGGTGCCGCAGTCATCCAAATGCTGGTTCACTGGATAGACATATCTGCTGTACAGTCTGCAGCCCATGCATATGCTGCAAATCCCACGCTGGATGGTTTTGTTGGCTTTATCAGGCACTATTACCCGGGATATTACGAAGCAGAAGGAACACTTAAAAGTTTTATCGGTGAATGGTCCCTGGCAAAGAATAGTCCGGGTTATTCCAGCCAGTCGCTGGACTATATCAACCAGCTATTAAAACTGCAAATGGATGTGCCCACCGTCGGTGCCTCAGGGGCGGTATACGGAATCCTGCTTGCCTTCGGGATGATGTTCCCGAACATGCTCGTTTATGTCTATTTCCTTTTCCCAATCAAGGCCAAGTGGATCGTGATCATTTACGGGGCATTTGAACTCTTCTCGGGCATTTCCAACAACCCCAACGACAATGTGGCACATTTTGCACATCTTGGCGGCATGATATTTGGTTTCTTTTTAATCCTCTACTGGAAGAAAAAAACAGGATTGTATACATGACAAATTATAATTACAACCAGAACCGAAACCCATTCGACGAAATAAAACGGTTTTTCAGGCAAGGCTCTGCCTTATCGGTGTTGATCCTTGTGAATGTCGCTGTTTGGGTATTGGTGCAGGCAGTAAAAGTCGTTTTTTTCTTTTATAACAGCCCCGACGGTGACATTGTGAATACCATGTTGCTTCACGCACTGGCAATTCCCGCTTCTGTTCCCGTTTTGTATATGAAGCCATGGACGGTGTTAACCTATATGTTCCTCCATTTCGATATATGGCACATCCTGTTCAACATGTTATGGCTATACTGGTTTGGACGGATATTCCTGGAATTCCTGCCCTCCAGGCAACTGGTCCTGATCTATTTTCTCGGGGGAATCTGCGGAGGCCTTTTTTATGTGTTTGCCTTTAATGTTTTCCCGGTTTTTTCGGCCATTGTTCCGGTATCCTTCGCGCTTGGCGCCTCTGCTTCGGTCATGGCCATCGTGGCCTCAGTGGCGGTTTACGTGCCAAATTACACCATCCAGCTTTTTCTTTTCGGAAGATTGAAAATCCTATATCTTGCCATCATCCTTTTTGTGTTTGATTTTTTTATGATCCCGTCGGGAAATGCCGGCGGACATATCGCCCATATCGGTGGCGCACTTTTTGGCGCGATGTATATATCACTGTTCAGGTTCTCAAAAACATCGTTCCAACGCGGGAATCCACCCGAATTCATCCGGAATTTCTTCAACCTTTTCAGGAAGAGGAATGGCACCCGGCATGACCCCTTTGTAAATCAGGCCAGGCCTGTTTCAGATGAAGAGTACAATTTGAAAAAACGGGAAGCGCAAAACAGGGTGGATGAAATCCTAGATAAAATTTCAAGGGGAGGATATGATTGCCTGACAAAGGAGGAAAAAGAGTTTCTTTTTAAAACATCGAATAAACGCTGATATAATCCAAAGGTTTGATGATGAAAAGCCTGTCAATCCTGAAAAAGATATTGTATTTTCTCAATATTTGTGTTGTAGCCGGTTTAATCGCCTCCTACCTTGCAGGTTATATCAGTCCGGACAAGTTCTGGCTGCTGGCATTCTTTGGCCTGGCATACCCGGTTTTCCTGATCCTCAACCTTGCGTTTGTGTTTTTATGGCTGATTACGTGGAAGCGGTTTATTTTTGTTTCGCTGATCACCATCCTCGCCGGATTTACCAACCTACGGGCCATCTATCCCTTCCGGTTTACCCATCCGAAGCCATCAACCTATGAAACAATCAAGATCGTCAGTTTCAATGTGCATTCGCTTTACGGGAATCAAAGGGCGGACAGCAAACAGGCAACGAAAAGCAAGGTAACCGAGTTCCTGGCCAGGCAACATGCCGACATCGTTTGTGTCCAGGAGTTCTTTGCCACCGGAGAGGATTTCTCAAAAACCCTTACCAAATTTGCAAACTCAATTCATCACGATTTTAACGCATTCAAAAATTACCAGGATTTCACGAACAAGCGTAAAATCAATGCAATCGCTACATTTTCACGATTTCCCATTGTGAATTTCGGGTATTTGCGGCTTCCAGGGCATAGTCTTTATGCCATCTTCAGCGATATTGTCATGGACAGGGATACCATAAGGGTTTACAACCTGCACCTCGAATCAATCCGGTTCGGGAACCAGGATTACACATTTTATTCACACCTGACCGAACCCGATGTCGAAGAGTCAACACCTATAAAGGAAGGATCGAAGCGGATGTTGTGGAAACTTCGTAAAGCATTTATTCTCAGATCAACACAAGTAAACATCCTGAAGGAACACATTGCCGCCTGCCGGTACCCTGTAATCCTTTCAGGCGATTTCAACGACACACCCTCCTCATATACTTATCATCAGTTGACTTCCAAATTAACAGATTCATTTATTGAGAGCGGCGATGGCCTGTTTGAAAGCACCTATGCCGGAAAATTCCCTTCCTTCCGGATCGACTATATTCTCCATTCCGAGAAGTTCAAATCCGTTTCATACCGGACCTTCGACGTGGATTTATCCGACCATTACCCCATTACTACCACGCTTGTAAAAATCCCTTAAATCATTTACCATTGGAATTTAAACTTACATCTGAATTCAAACCTACCGGCGATCAGCCCGAAGCCATCAGGCAGCTTGTTGAAGGCGTTGAGCGCGGCGATCCGGGGCAAGTACTTCTGGGCGTGACAGGTTCCGGTAAAACCTTTACCATTGCCAACGTCATCCAGCAGGTTCAAAAGCCCACGCTGGTGCTGAGCCATAATAAAACACTGGCAGCCCAGCTTTATGGTGAGTTCAAGCAGTTTTTCCCCGATAACGCGGTGGAATTTTTCGTTTCCTATTATGACTACTACCAGCCGGAAGCCTTTATCCCGGTGACCAACACCTATATTGAAAAAGATCTTTCGATAAACGAAGAGATCGAGAAATTGAGATTGAGCGCATCTTCAGCCCTGTTGTCGGGGCGTCGTGACATCATCGTGGTCTCATCGGTTTCCTGCATTTACGGCATTGGCAACCCGGAGGATTTCAGCGAGAATGTCATTCGCCTTCAGCCCGGGGACCAGCTTGGTCGTAAAAAATTACTCAACACGCTCGTTAACAGTCTGTACTCAAGGACAGAAGCAGAATTCACCCGTGGCCGGTTCCGCGTAAAGGGTGACTCCGTTGATATTTTCCCTGCCTATCTCGATATTGCCTACAGGGTTATTTTCCTTGGCAACGAAGTAGAGAGTATTGAGTCATTTGATCCGCTGACCGGGCGAAAGATCGAAAAAATGGACCTGATGACGCTCTATCCGGCCAACATATTTGTTACATCACAGGATAAAATGCGCGAGGCCCTTGTCGACATACAGGATGACCTTATCAGGCAATGCGCCTATTTCAGGGAAAACGGCAAGGAGTTGGAAGCAAAGCGGCTTGAGGACCGGGTGAGCTACGACATCGAAATGATGAGGGAACTGGGCTATTGTTCCGGCATTGAAAACTATTCAAGGTATTTTGATGGCCGTACCTCGGGATCCCGGCCATTCTGCCTGCTGGATTTTTTCCCTGAAGATTTTCTAATGGTCATTGATGAAAGCCATGTCAGCATTCCTCAGATCAGGGCTATGTTCGGTGGTGACCGTTCCCGCAAGCAAACGCTTGTTGAGTATGGCTTCAGGCTGCCGTCGGCCATGGATAACAGGCCTTTGAAATTTGAGGAATTTGAGACGATTGTCCCGCAAACCATCTATGTCAGCGCAACGCCGGCTGATTTCGAATTGCAGCAATGCGAAGGGATCATGGTTGAACAGGTCATCCGCCCGACAGGCCTGCTCGATCCATACGTGGAGGTAAGGCCCAGTTTAAGGCAAATAGATGACCTGCTTGACGAGATCAACCAGCGCATCATCAAGAATGAACGTACACTGGTAACTACCCTGACCAAAAGGATGGCGGAAGAACTTACCAATTACTTTACAAAAATCGATATCCGCTGCCGGTACATCCATTCTGACGTCGATACCATGGAGCGGGTTGAAATTCTGAGAGATCTGCGGCTTGGTGTCTTCGATGTGCTGGTTGGCGTGAATCTCCTGCGCGAAGGATTGGATCTGCCCGAAGTTTCACTTGTGGCAATCCTGGATGCCGATAAGGAAGGATTTCTGAGGTCTGAACGCTCCCTGACCCAGACAGCCGGCCGTGCTGCAAGGAATATCAACAGCAAGGTGATCATGTATGCCGACAAGGTAACGGAATCTATGCGCAGGATGATGGATGAAACAAACCGCAGGCGGGAGAAGCAGATTGCCTATAATACCAAACACGGCATCACCCCTACCCAGATCGTCAAGAGCACGCGTGATATCATGGGACAAACTGCTGTTGCTGATGGCAACAGGCCACATCCTGTTCCATATTATGAAAGTGAAAAAACCGATGTGGCAGCCGATCCGCTGATCCAATACCTTTCAAAGGAAAAACTGCAGAAACTTGTAACGCGAAACCGGAAAGCAATGGAAGATGCCGTAAAGAGCCTTGATTTCTTGGAAGCGGCACGCCTGAGGGATGAGTTGAAAGCGCTGCAGGGTTTGCTTGATAAATCCGGGGCTGGGTAAAAACAGAAAAGGCTGGTTGCGAAAGCAACCAGCCTTTCTCAACATTAGATTCTTAATGTTATTTTACATCCATAAGTTCAACATCAAATACCAGTGTGGAATAGGGAGGAATCTGTCCCATATCACGTTCACCGTAAGCAATGTTTGATGGAATCACCAGTGTGGCCTTGCCGCCAACATTCATCATGGCAATACCTTCATCCCAGCCTTTGATGACCTGGCCTTGTCCTAAAACAAATTCAAAAGGCTCATTGCGGTCGCGTGATGAATCAAATTTGGTGCCATTCAACAAAGTTCCCGTGTAATGAACTTTCACCTTTTTTCCGGCTGCAGCTTTGGCGCCGGTACCCTTTACTTTCTCAACATAAATCAACCCGCTTGCAGTTGGCTTTGCAGTGATTTTGTGATCAACCAGATATTTTTTCATGAGTTCTCCTTCTTGTTTTTTATTTGTTTCGAGTTTAGCCCCCTCTGTTTTCTTCTTCTCGGCTGCCTGCTTGTCATGGTCAGCTTTTGATTGAATATCAACAATTTCCACATTATATATGACTGTTGAATAGGGAGGAACCATAGCACCACGACCAGTTTCGCCGAAGGCTATTTTTGATGGAACGATAAAAGTGGCTTTACCGCCTTTGAGCATTTTGGAGACACCTTCCTCAAATCCAGGGGTGTCAAATTTCTTTCCAAATTCAAATTCCATCGGTTCGCCACGTTCCTGTGTTGAAAACACCTGTTTCCCATCGATGAGCGATACGCTGAAATGAGCTTTCACCCATACACCGGAGTCGATTTTAGCACCTTTGCCAGCTAATGTCTCAATAAAGTATAATCCTGAAGCAGCAGGGGAAATTGCAATTTTCTTCTCCTCAATGTATTTCTTCAGAGATTCTTCCTCCTTTTGCATCATGCTTGCCGGCGAATCAATCGAAAGCATCGTGATATAAAAATGGATCACGCTGTTGCTGTCAATGAACGGGGGACGTTTTGGCTGACGGAAGGTCTTGGTAAACAGGGAGTCGGCATTGATAATAAAATCGGCACTGTCACCAGGTGAAAGCATGCGGATACCTTCATAAATATCACCTTTGAACTCAGATGCAGGAAGCTGGAACCTTACCGGAGCCTGCATTGCTTTTTTGCTGTCAAACAGGGTCGAATCCTTGTATTTGTAACTCATATTCAACGAAACCCAGTCTCCGAGCTTTGCCTTGGTCGTGTCCTTGCTTACTTTATATAGTTTGTAATACAAACCTGACGTAGTTTTATCATAACCAGGATACTTTGAAGAACAAGCCAGCATTGTCAAAGCAACCAACATTACAATGACCAATGGATTTACAATCATTTTTTTCATACTTCGCATTTTAAAAGTTTTGGTTAATAATTTATGAACTGATTTACTTTATCTCTGTTTAATCACTGATAACCGGTTTAAGCAAGCACCCATTGCGCACACCGCACGTTACGAGATGTTTGGTTTCATTTGGCGTGCAAAGATAGTAAACTCCTCTTTACCTATATACAATGAGCCAATTGATTTTTCAATATTGTATGTCAATGAATCCAGGGGAAAAATATTATTTTTTCGGTGTCCTGACCGAACAAAGTTCAACATCAATCACAAGTGCGGCTCTTGCCGGGATCTTTGCCATGTCGCCAAGCAGACCATATGCAAGGTGTGAAGGCACGATCAGTTTGGCATGTGTCCCTTTATTCATAAACATAAGCCCCTCTTCGAGTCCGCTGACGACATTTCTTTTTCCGATTTCAACACTCAATGTTGAAGAAGATTCCGAGGATCCGACCACATCGCCATTCAGCAGGCTGATTTTATACTTTAGCTCCACAAGGTCGCCTTTTTTAACGAAAGGACCTTTCCCCGCATTGTAAATCATGTATCGCAAACCGGTTTCCGTCCTGGTCATTTCCCAGTGATAACGGTTGATAAAATCATCAATCTCCTGCATTTCAGTCCTGACAATCTCATGGTTAAATGCAACAATTGAATCTGCTGCCGGTTTGATGTCCGTGCCGGAAGAGACCTTGTCGGGCGTCTGAATGCATGCAACAAAAAAAATTGAAAACAGGAAAAACAACTGCCACAAAACCAACCTGGAGGAAATGGATGTGATGGTGTTCAAATCAGTATACAGATTTAAGCATTGTTTGATACAACGGCAAAATTTTCCTGAATTTACTTACAGTCTCTTCGAGCGTTGTTTTACAATTTGCTCCTGCGGCATTGCGGTGGCCACCTCCGTTAAAATACTCAGCGGCAAGGGTGTTGACAGCAAATGAGCCTTTTGACCGGAATGAAACCTTTACAATTCCATCACGTTCCATGAACAGGGCAGCTAAATTAATACCCTTGATGGAAAGCCCATAGTTAACCACCCCTTCTGTATCACCTATCTGGTGATTAAACCTTGCCAGGTCCTCCTTTGACAGGGTGATGAAAGCTGTATGGTATTCCTGCAGAACAACGAGCTGGTCGCTGATGGAATATCCAAGCAACCGCAACCTGCTTTCGGAATATGTATCATAAATCAGCCTGTGCAGGTGTTCTCCGTCAATCCCCAGCCTGAACAGGTCGGCCATGATCAGGTATGTTTTAATGTAATTGCAGGCATAACTCAAGGAGCCGGTGTCGGTAATGATCCCGGCATAAATGCATTCCGCGATCCCTTTATCGAGCAGGTGCAGATCGCCCATCTTCTCAATAAAATTATAAATGATCTCAGAAGTCGATGAAATTTTCGAGATGGAGATCTGGTAATCAAACTCGTCTGAAGGATTTAAATGATGATCGATGAGAACTTTAATGGCTTTTGATTGACGCACCAGCTCACCTGCAGCGTTGAGACGCCCCAGGTTATTGTAGTCTGCCGCAATGATCATTTCAGCCTGATCAATTGCAAGTTTGCATTCACCTTCCTTTTCAGAGAAAATTAAGATTTCCTCGTGTCCGTCCATCCAGGCCAGAAAATCAGGGTAAGGATCGGGAACCATCACTTTCACTGAATGGTTTTTCTTTTTCAGGTATGCTGCAAGCGCCAGGCTTGAGCCAATTGCATCCCCATCCGGGTTGGAATGGGTGGTAATCATTATCCGTAAAGGTTGTGAAATCTTCTCAGAAATAAGGGTAAAGTCAGTATTTTCCAAATAGTTCGGTATTTAAAGGGTGCAAAATTAAGGATAATTAAAATATAATTGTAATTTTGTTTGCTCAAATATAACATCGTATTATGACAGGAAAACTTACGTTTACCATGATAAAACCATCCGCATTCAAGGCTGGTTACACCGGAAATATCCTTACAAAATTTGAAGAAGGCGGCTATAAGATCATTGCCCTGAAAAAAACAACCCTGAGCAAGGAACAGGCCGGTTATTTTTATGAAATGCACAGGGAGCGGCCGTTTTACGGGGAATTGACAGATTTTATGTCCTCAGGTCCTATCATCGCCGCAATCCTTGAAAAGGACAATGCCGTGGAATCCTTCCGTAAATTCATCGGTGCTACCGATCCAGCCAAGGCGGAAGAAGGAACTATCCGTAAAATTTATGGTAAAAGCCTGAGTGAAAACGCAGTACATGGATCAGACAGCGATGAAAGCGCCGAGCGAGAAGCCAGTTTCTTCTTTTCTTTACTGGAACGCGTGTAAATCGTCATTCAGGTTCGTATTCCCTGAATGTTTTATCATCGTAAAAAACAACAATTTTCTCAATTTTCCGCTCCGTCCTTTCCCTTTTAACCGGTCGCTGAGGCTTAGGTTCAGTTTTGCTTTCCGGTATTTCGGGCTGGTCAAACAGCGTAGGAGAAATTTTGGGGATGAATTCATTTTCATTCCCCGGTGTTTCTTTGGCTGTCTGTGAGCTTTCACTGATGCCATACAGCAAATAGTCTGCCTTAACTTCCGGAAACCGTTTCAACACCTTCATGATAAATTCAAGGCTGGGATTGTTGCGTCCGGAAATCAGGTGTGACATTCCCGATCGCTGTATCCCAATCTCATCAGCAAACTGCGAAGGTGTAAGATTTTTCTCCTTCATCAACTCCAAAATCCGGTCAACCATTTTAAAGCTTTTTACAAAAGTAATAAAATATGGTGACATCGGTTTACAACAAACAAAAATATCATATACATAAACTATTGCATTATATGTATTCTATAATTCACTGTTATAATGTTTAATATCATATCAATTTTTATAAATTTATACAGTTTACGATTGTAATTTACATTTGTATAATCACATTATTATTCATTTAAATAACAATTGTCTTATAACCGGTGATAAAAATCCAGGAACCATGCTTAATCTGGCACAAAGTACACAATCATTGCAAACAATGCATGTAACTAATTCATTTTCATTAATATTACACACCATTATCCTGGACTTTGATAGTTGTTATTGTCCCGGAACCGAATACCAGC
This sequence comes from Bacteroidota bacterium, assembly GCA_026391835.1. Classification (GTDB taxonomy): domain Bacteria; phylum Bacteroidota; class Bacteroidia; order Bacteroidales; family FEN-979; genus CAIVAT01. Next base: position 416,777 of record JAPLDF010000075.1, on the reverse strand, counting down.
TTATAATTTATAGAGATCAAGCTTCAGCCCGGTTCCTTTATTGCTTGTATATACCAAAAAGTGCATTGTCATAATATTGATAATTATCAACATGTTACATTCGAAAGTGTACTGTTTACAAATGTAATTACATTTGTAAACAGTGAATCATGCTCTTTTTTTCTTAATCAGGCGAGAATATGGATGAATTTCCCGGTTATTCAAAGTGGAAACTGCCAGTAATCCATTAAACTTTTTTACCATTGAACAAGCCTTTCTAGTTTTGCGATCTTTTTTCTGTCGATCTTTCATCTGTCCACCCTACCCTGACAATGGCTGAAGATCGGCAAAAACTGTGTTATACCTTGACTTTATTCCTGTTAGTGCCCGGTTACGAATGAAAAGTGAGCAAATTCACTGCCGGGCATGGCACACACACTATTTTCAAGTCCTTTGGAAATACACGGTCCTGGCTTGTTCAGGGAATGATCTCAGAGCATCCGGATTCACCTTGAATCTGGAATTCCAAAGGAAAAACAAATTATTATTTACTTGATGCAAAACTTCTTATAAACAATATATATTACTGAATAATAAATAAATATAGTCAATTTATTTCTGCTTGCAAAATCACCATTTACAAATGGATAAGACCAATTCAGCTTATTTCTGACTGTAAAAGCATGGGATCCATGCCCAACCGGCTTCCAGTTTTGAGACCCGGATCAGGAAGCATAAGAGTGGAGGTCGGCACCTGGAGAAAACAGGTTTATCGAAAATGAGAACAATACCTTTATAATAGACGCCGTTTTCATTTTATTTTTAAATAAATTTGTCCTGAAATTATTAAGGTACCCTTTATGTTCAATAACCAGGATTTTCTGCAAATCAACCAAAGAGGAATGGAGTTGCAACTCATTCAGAAGCAAATCGGCCATTTCACAACCGGTTTCCCATTTATCCGCCTTGTACGACCTGCAGTTACCGGTGATGGCCTGCTAATGTTCAACGAAGAGGAGCAAAAATTCTATCCCCAGTATTTTGAAAAGGAGTTACCCGGATTAACGGTTGTGAAATTTGTGCCTGCCTCAGGAGCCGCAAGCCGGATGTTCAAGCACCTCTTTGAGTTCAGGGATGATTATGCTCCCGGTGCTGCCGGAGAGGCTCTTTTCCTGCAAAATCAGCATTTCAATTCAGTCCATTATTTTATAACCCACCTGCGTGATATTGCATTTTGCAATGATTTGTCGGCCGTGGTCGCCTCTTCGGGCAAGACCATCGGTCAACTCATGGAAATTCATGAATACGCTGCCATCATCGATTATATACTTTCATCGGAAGGTCTCAACTACGCCAACCTGCCAAAGGCGCTACTGAAATTTCATCAATATGCAGAAGGTTCGAGAACTGCGGCAGAGGAGCACCTTGTTGAAGCAGCAGCATATACCAGAGATCACGAGGGGGTTGCACGAATTCATTTTACCATCTCTCCCGAACACCGGGAAAAATTCATGGAACTTTTCGCAAAGGTCAAAAGCAGTTATGAATCAAGGTTTGACGTAACTTTCGACATCACCTTTTCCATCCAGAAACCCTCAACCGATACGATTGCGGTGGATGAAACGAACCAGCCTGTGCGCAATCCGGATGGTTCCCTCCTGTTCAGGCCGGGCGGACATGGTGCTTTGCTCGAAAACCTGAATGAAATTGACGCTGACCTTATCTTCATTAAAAACATCGACAACATTGTGCCAGATCATCTGAAAAATACAACATTTCAATATAAAAAACTGCTTGGCGGGTACCTGCTGTTTTTAAAAGATACTATTTCGGGGTTTTTGGTCAAATTAGATAAACAGCAGGTCAGCCAGGAAGAACTGCATGAAATCATCACCTTTTCCCGTGAAAAACTATTCCTCGACCTGCCTGCCGACCTGGCACGGCAACCACTGAATGACCAGGCTGGTTTCCTTTTTGAAGCTTTAAACCGGCCGATCCGGGTATGCGGCATGGTTAAAAATGAAGGAGAACCTGGCGGGGGGCCATTTTGGGTGATGGGAGATGATCAGAAGTTGTCACTTCAGATCGTTGAAGCATCGCAGGTGGATGCGAATGATCCGGCCCAGAAGGCAATTGTACACCAGTCAACCCATTTCAACCCGGTCGACCTGGTATGCAGTACCAAAAATTTTGAAGGGGAATCGTTTGACCTGGCTCAATTTGCAGATGAAAATACCGGGTTCATCTCCCTGAAGTCGAGCGGGGGGAAAATACTGAAAGCGCAGGAATTACCCGGACTCTGGAATGGCGCCATGGCAAAATGGATCACCATTTTCGCAGAAGTTCCCATTATAACTTTTAACCCGGTAAAAACTGTCAATGATCTTTTAAGGAGGGAACACCTCCCCGCTTAATTCTTAACTACAAGATTCATGATGAAACTTAAACTTGCAATTCTGTTCCTTACTTTCATATCCCTGGTGAACCAGGGAATAGGACAATCAACCTATAACATTAAGTTCAAAATCAATGGATTAAAAGATACAACCTGCCTGGTGGCCTACTACTATAGCAATGGGACCTATATTAAGGACACCTTAAAAGTTGACGGCTCGGGGCGCTGTACCTATAAAGCCCCGGCCGATCTTCCCAAAGGGTTGTATGTCATGGTTATTACCGATAAGATCTTCTTTGATTTTGTGATCAACAACGATCACAAATTCTCCATGGAAACAGCTAAAAGCGATCCGGTTAATAAGATGGTCATTAAAGATTCGCCTGAAAATGAACTGTTTTATAAATATCTCCGCTACAACAGGGACCGGTTCGACGATATCCAGGAGCTGGAGAAAAAATCAAAGCTTGCAGCAGACCAGAAAGATACATTAAAAATATACTCGGATAAAGCCAATGCGATCAACAAGGACCTCATAGCATTCAAACTCGGGATCGTTGCCAGGTATCCCGACAGTTTTACGGCCTTCATGATCAACGCCATGAAGGAACCTGAAGTTCCTGAACCACCGCTGCTTCCAAATGGAAGGCCCGATTCAACGTTTGGCTACCGTTACTATAAGGCCCATTTCTGGGATGGTTCCGATTTTACCGATGATCGTTTGCTTAGAACACCTGTGTTTCACAACAAGTTAAAGAAGTACTTTGACAATGTCGTGGTTCAAAATCCCGACAGTGTTATCCGGGAAGTAGATGCCTTTATCGAAAAATCGAGACCAAATCCCGAGATGTTCAAGTACCTGGTCTGGTTTACCACCTACCGGTATGAAAATCCCGAGTTTATGGGATTCGACAAAGTTTTTGTGCATATAGTTGACAAATACTACGTTACGGGACAAACAACCTGGATAACCCAAACTGTCAATGAAAATATCATTAAAAAAGCCAACAAGATCCGCCCGTTGCTGATCGGGCACATCGCCCCCAACATGATCATGCAGGACACAAATTTGAACCTTGTCTCCATGCAGAGCATCAATGCGGAAATTTTGATTTTATTGTTTTGGGATCCAGACTGCGGTCACTGTGAAAAGGAGATCCCGTTCATCAAAGAGTTTTATGATCAGAACAAGGATAAATACAAAATTGAGATTTTTGCAATCTGCTCAGATACATCCATGGTGAAAATGAAAAACTCCATCCGGAAAAAGAAAATGAACTGGATCAATGTTGATGGCCCGCGCACACTTACAGGCGATTACCATGAGCAATACGATATCATTTCCACGCCGGTCATCTACATTCTGAACAACAGGAAAGAGATCATTGCCAAACGGTTGCCTGCGGAGAAAGTAGGGACGTTTATTGAAAACTATCTGAAATACCGCAAGCAATAAAAAAAAGCCGTCCTGATTGCTCAGAACGGCTTTTAACAAGATTTTCCCTGGTATATTAACTGTTAAGTTCGTCAACTACGGCTTTGAAAGCCTCGGGGTTGTTCATGGCTAAATCGGCCAGTGTTTTCCTGTTGAGGGTGATGTTCTTCTCAGCAAGTTTTCCAATGAATACGGAATAGGACATTCCATAAAGCCGCACACCGGCATTGATACGGGTAATCCACAAAGACCGGAAGTTCCGTTTCTTCGTGCGGCGATCCCTGTAGGCATAGCACAACCCTTTTTCTACTGAATTTTTCGCAACGGTCAGGACATTCTTTCTTCTTCCGAATTGTCCCTTGGCCCGCTTCAGGATTTTTTTCCTTCTCTCTCGCGAGGCGACTGAATTTACTGATCTTGGCATGGTTTCTGATTTTTTGCGTTAGCGTTCCCGGTTACAGGAATCTTATGGAGCTAAGCACAAGTTAAACAATAAAAATTAACCCTGGAGCATCTCTTTTACATTGGCTTCATCGGCCTTGTGAACCGTGGTCGAATACGTAAGATTACGTTTCCGTTTCGTGGTCTTCTTGGTCAGGATGTGGCTTTTGTAAGCATGCTTCCGTTTGATTTTACCGGTGCCCGTAAGAGCGAATCTTTTCTTTGCGCCGGATTTGGTCTTCATTTTTGGCATGATACCTTTTTTGTTGATTGATATATACAGTGAACTGATGATTATTTTTCCTGCGGGTTCCTACCCGTCTATGGTGCGGGCGGGTTCCTACCCGTCTATGGTGCGGGCGGGTTTTGAACCCGCCCTTACCAAAACTATTTTTTAGGCGTGATGATCATGATCATCCGTTTGCCTTCGAGGCGGGGCATCTGTTCGATTTTCCCTACCTCCACCAGCAATTGTGCGAATTTCAGTAAAATCAACTCTCCCTGTTCTTTGTAGATGATTGACCGTCCTTTGAAGAAGACATCCACTTTCACTTTTGCCCCTTCTTTCAGAAATTTGATCGCATGGTTCAGTTTAAAATTGAAATCATGCTCATCGGTATTCGGTCCAAGGCGAATCTCCTTTACAATGATCTTGGCGGTTTTGGCCTTCATCTCTTTCTGCTTCTTTTTAAGCTCGTAAAGAAACTTTTTGTAGTCAATCACCTTACAAACAGGAGGATTTGCAGTGGGTGATATTTCGACAAGGTCAAGACCTTTTCCTTCGGCAATGTTCAGGGCTTCACGAATGTTGTAGATGCCTGGTTCGATATTTTCACCAACCACACGTACAACCGGAGCCTTGATCCACTGGTTGATATTATAAGGTTCTTCTTTTTTTCCCGGTTTCGGATAACGTCGCGGGCCGCTGAATTGTGTTACTATTTTAATTCCTCCAATGATTAGTGAATACTAACGCGTTATATCAACTGATTTCACCAAATTCGTTTCTGATCTCTGCTTCAACGAATTTGACAAAATCTTCTATTTTCTGTGGTCCCAGGTCACCCTGGCCATGTTTGCGAACCGACACTGTTCCTTCGCTCTCTTCACGTTCTCCCACCACGAGCATAAAAGGAATTTTCATCATTTCGGCATCGCGGATCTTCTTGCCTGCCTTTTCGTTCCGGTCGTCAATCAGGGTGCGAATTTCGGAATTATTTAGCAAATTAAAAACTTTTTTTGCATATTCCTGGTATTTCTCACTGATTGGCAACACAATAGCCTGATCAGGTGTAAGCCACAACGGAAAATTCCCCGCAGTATGCTCAAGGAGGACAGCTACAAACCTTTCCATTGAACCGAACGGGGCACGGTGGATCATCACCGGGCGATGCTTCTGGTTGTCACTTCCAATGTACTCAAGATCAAATCGTTCAGGCAAATTGTAATCCACCTGGATTGTTCCAAGCTGCCATTTTCTTCCAAGGGCATCCTTCACCATGAAGTCCATTTTCGGACCATAGAAGGCTGCTTCTCCAAGCTCGATGACCGTATTCAGGCCGCGCTCTTCGGCAACTTCCATGATTGCACGTTCGGCCTTTTCCCAATTTTCGTCGGAACCGATGTATTTTTCTTTATGTTCCGGGTCACGCAACGAAATCTGAACAATAAACTCCTTGAAATTAAGGGCTTTAAAGATCAGCATCACGATATCCATGACACCTTTGAACTCATCCTTGACCTGTTCGGGGGTACAAAAGATATGTGCATCATCCTGGGTAAACCCGCGGACACGCGTCAATCCATGCAACTCCCCGCTTTGCTCATACCGGTATACTGTGCCGAATTCAGCAAGCCGGACAGGCAGGTCGCGGTAGGATCTTGGTTTTACCTTGTATATCTCACAGTGGTGAGGACAATTCATGGGTTTGAGAAAGAACTCCTCTCCCTCGATGGGGGTTGAGATGGGGCGAAATGAACTCTCGCCGTATTTCTGGTAATGCCCGGAGGTTTTATACAATTCAACATTGCCGATGTGGGGACAGATAACCTGTTCATAACCGGCTTTTTTCTGCACCTTTTTCAGGAACATCTCCAGCCGTTCGCGCAGGGCGGCGCCCCTTGGCAGCCATAAAGGCAGGCCAAGGCCTACTTTTTGGGAAAAAGCAAAAAGTTCAAGTTCCTTGCCCAGTTTCCGGTGGTCACGTTTTTTAGCCTCCTCGAGGAACACCAGGAACTCATCAAGCTCCTTTTGTTTCGGGAAGGTAATGCCGTAGATGCGTGTGAGCTGTTTGCGCTTTTCATCGCCGCGCCAGTAGGCGCCGGCAACGCTCAAAAGCTTAATGGCCTTGATGAAGCTGGTATCGGGTATGTGCGGTCCGCGGCACAGGTCGGTAAATTTGCCTGATTCGTAAAAGGTGATCTGGCCATCTTCCAAACCCTGGAGCAACTCTACCTTATATTCATCGCCCTTGGCAGTGAAATAATCAATTGCATCAGATTTGGCAACCTCTTTCCTAAGGAAATTCTGCTTTTCCCTGGCCAGTTCAAGAATTTTCTTTTCAATTTTAGGAAAATCATCGGAAGAAATCGAATAATCTCCGAAATCTATGTCGTAGTAGAATCCATTTTCAATATCAGGACCTATGCCGAATTTCACGCCGGGATAGAGCAATTCAATGGCTTCTGCCATCAAATGTGCAGAGGAATGCCACATGGTCGCTTTCCCTTCGGGATCGCTCCAGGTAAACAACCTGATTTTTGAATTATTTGGAATTGAGCGGGTTGCATCCCAGATCTCATCATTTACCAGCACTGAAAGCACATTGCGGGCAAGCCCTTCGCTGATGCTTTTAGCAATATCTACTCCTGTAACTCCTTCAGGATATTGACGAACCGAATTATCGGGTAAGGTAATATCAACCATGTAACAATGTAGGATTTTAAGGGGTGCAAAGGTACAAATATAAATTTAATTCCCCACTACTTTAAATTCAGTGCGGCGGTTATTCGCTCTCCCCTGCTCGGTGGTATTGACGTCGATGGGCTGGCTGAATCCATAACCGGCATAAGACAGTGCGGTCTTTGCGATGTTATGCTGGATGAGAAATTCGCAGACTGCATTTGCCCTGTTCCTGGAAAGTTCGAGGTTGTGTTCGGCACTCCCGACGTTGTCGGTATGTCCGCTGATCTCGATTTTAAGTTTCGGATTATCCCTGATAAAGCCGATAAGTTTCTGGAGTTCGGCAAGTGACTCATCTTTCAGGATATATTTATCCGTGTCAAAGAAAATGTTTTTCAGTACAACCGTCTCGCCTATTTTGATCGGTTTGAGCGGAATATTTTTCAAAAACGGTTTCCCCTGTAAATTGGTCCCTGTCAGAAAAAAATTGTCGGAAAAGAAGAGATAGCCCTCCCTGGAAACATTCAGCGCATAGTTTTTCTCAGTAGGCAGAACCAGCAAAAACGCCCCGGTAACTTTATCGGACGAGGCCCTTGCGCAGGTTTTTGAATTAGTCAGGTCGATCAGTTCGAAACTGGCCTCCAGTTTTTCTTTTGTTTCGACATCATAGACGATCCCCTTGAAATAGGTCGTCAGCAATGGCCTAGCCTCCCGGTAAAGCGGGAACTGGTAGACATCCTGCCGCCCTTTCCCGCCAAACTTATCTGATGAAATATAGGCCAGGTTCCCTTTTGCATTGACCACCAGGGTGATCTCATCTGCAAAAGTATTTATCGGGTATCCCATGTTTACCGGCTGCCCCCAGTCACTGTCCACCTGCTTCCGGGAAAAATAGAGGTCATACCCGCCAAGCCCCGGGTGCCCTTTTGAAGAAAAATAGAGCGTCTGATCATCGGGATGTATAAACGGAGCCATCTCCTCAGCCCTGGTATTTACAAGGTCACCCAGGTTGACAGGCACACTCCATTGGCCATCAGGCTGAAGCTGCGATTTCCAGATATCCGAGCTTCCCTTGCCTCCCGGGCGCTTGCTGGCAAAATAGAGGGTTTTGCCATCGGATGAGAAGGATGGCTGGGAATCCCACTGGGCTGAATTTACCACCCCGCCAAGGTTCTCAGGCTCCGACCACTTGTTTCCGACATGCCTGGACCAGTAAATATCACAACTCCCATAGCCGTCATCGCGGTTGCAGGCGGCAAAAAAAAGATAGTTCCCATCGGGGGAAATGTTGAGTGCACCTTCATTGCCGTGTGTGTTTATGGGAGCGCCAAGGTTCAAGGCTGTTAGCCAGGTGGAATCGACCTGCCTTGTAAAGTAAAATTCCTCTTCAAACTCCTGGGCCTGGTCAATGGTTTGCGCATCCCGCGGATTTTTGCGGGTAAAATAGAGCCACTCTTCATCGGGTGTAACAGCATTGATATACTCATCGTATCTGGTATTGATGCTATCGCCCATGTTCACCGGTGCGAAGGGTACAGGATTTGCAATGCATTTCAGCGCAAATTCACAATTTCGCATGGCCTTTTCGGCCTGCTGCCTTTTTGGTTCGGGAAGCTGGTCTGTTTCAAGGAAACGTTGAAAATTTGATCTCGAATCGGCATACCTGCCGATGGTTAACTGCATGTTGGCCAGGACATAATATAGATTTGGCGAAAACGGGTTGTTGGTCTGGACAGCCGACTGGTACGAATCAATGGCCTTTTCATATTGCCTTTTATCCGCAAAGATATCCCCCTGCAGGATGTATGCTTCCGTGAAAAGCGGATCCTGGTCGAGCGCCTTCTTTACTTCTGCAGCCGCTTTGTCTAAAAATTGTCCCTGGTATGAATCAATTGCCTGGTAAAACAATTTCTCCGCTTTCTTGTCACGGGTTGAAAAATGTTGTCCCTGGCCAAAGGCAACGACAAATGACAAATGACAAATGACAAATGCAAGGAAAAATCGTGCGGGGATCATGGGATATGCATGTATTTATGGCTCTGGAGGGAGATCCTCCATTTTGGATTCGCCTGGATATAGCTGATGATTTCGGGCATCATAACTTCATGCTTGCTCCATTCAGGCTGCAGAAATAGGATGCATTCCTGTGAAACGAACAATGCATTCTCCTCCCCCCACTGAAAATCGGTATTGTCATGAATGATCACTTTCAGTTCACTGGCTTGTGCGATGACCTCTTTCATCGGAGGGGCATCTTTTTTCGGGGAAACGCAAATCCAGTCCCAGTTTCCGCTGAGCGGCTGTGACCCGGATGTTTCAAGAAAAATCCGGATGCCCCTGATATGCAACTCTCCGCAGAGGTAATCCATGTTGTACAACAAGGGCTCTCCTCCTGTTACGACGATGGCCCTGGCCGGGTAGGATGTTGCATGCGCAACTACCAGGTCTGTAGAGACCGGCGGGAAATCAGTGGCATTCCACGACTCTTTCACATCGCACCATTTGCACCCGACATCGCACCCGCCAACACGAATAAAATATGCTGCCTGCCCGGTATTGAATCCTTCACCCTGGAGGGTGTAAAACTCCTCCATCACAGGAAGAACTCTGCCTTCCTGCAATAACTTATATGTTGTTTCTTCCAATAGCTCTAATTTACTTCCTTTTTTGCCGCCCTTAGCGTATTCCGCAGCAGGGATACGATGGTCATCGGCCCTACGCCACCCGGAACCGGGGTAATGTAACTGCATTTTCGTGAAACCCTGTCAAAATCGACATCACCCATCAGCCTGAACCCCGACTTGGTTTCAGTCGAAGGAACGCGGTGAACCCCGACATCGATAACCACGGCATCCTGTTTCACCATATCGGCTGTGACAAATCCCTGTTTGCCCATCGCAACGATGAGTATGTCGGCCCGGGCTGCAATGGCTGGAATATCTTTTGAATAGCTGTGACACAGTGTCACAGTTGCATTCCCCGGATTTGACTTGCGCGAAAGCAGGATACTGACCGGGGTTCCGACGATGTGACTGCGCCCGAGCACAACGATGTTTTTTCCTGCCGTCTCGATGTTGTACCGTTCAAGCAGGGTAATGATACCATAAGGGGTCGCGGGTAAAAAACAGGGCAGGTTCAGCACCATTTTCCCGAGGTTGACCGGGTGAAACCCATCTATATCCTTGCGCGGATCGATTCTTTCAATAATTACATGTTCGTCGATATGGTCAGGAAGCGGAAGCTGGACGATGAACCCATCGATTTCATTATCTGCATTCAGAAAATCGACCACCTCAAGCAGCTTTTCCTGGGTAATATTTGCCGGATAGCGGTAAACGGAGGAGACAAAGCCTACTTCATGGCATGCTTTCTCTTTTGATGCAACGTAAGTAAGGCTTGCAGGGTCCTCCCCCACCAGAACAGCCGCAATGTGTGGCGGTTCAATTCCTTTGTCCAAAAACTGTTCCTTGACCTCTGTGGCGATTTCAGTTTTAATCTGGTCTGCAATCAGTTTGCCATCAAGTAGTTTCATCTGATAAATCTTAGTTCATGTTTTTCATGTTCCGCATGACGTTGGCCATGTTTTTTCCCTTGTTGGCAGTGACCATCTTCATCATTTTCCGGGTATCATCAAATTGCTTGATCAGCCGGTTTACATCCTGGATGCTGGTTCCCGATCCGGTTGCAATGCGTTTACGCCTGCTCCCGTTTAACACGGCAGGATTAACCCGTTCGTCGGGTGTCATCGAATGGATGATGGCCTCGATCCCCTTGAAGGCGTTGTCGTCGATCTCCAGGTTCTTGATGGCCTTTCCCATACCGGGAATCATGCCCAGAAGGTCTTTTACATTGCCCATCTTCTTTATCTGCTTGATCTGGGCAAGAAAGTCATTGAAATCGAACTGGTTCCGGGCGATCCTCTTCTGAAGTTTCTGGGCTTCCTCTTCATCAAACTGTTCCTGGGCTTTTTCAACCAGCGAAACGATGTCGCCCATGCCCAGGATGCGGTCGGCCATACGTTCGGGATAAAAAATATCGATGGCCTCCATCTTTTCGCCAAGTCCGACGAATTTAATGGGCTTGTTGACGATAGATTTTATACTCAGCGCAGCTCCACCCCGGGTATCTCCATCCAGCTTGGTTAAAACAACACCTTCATAATCGAGGCGTTCATTAAAGGCTTTTGCAGTATTCACAGCATCCTGCCCGGTCATGGCATCCACAACAAACAGCGTTTCCTGGGGATTGACGGCACCCTTGATATTGGCGATCTCGTCCATCATCTGCTCATCGATGGCCAGGCGGCCGGCAGTATCAACAATCACTACATTATATCCCTTCTCTTTCGCATGAGCGATTGAGCGTTTGGCAATTTTTACAGGGTCATTGGCCGCATCCTCCGAATAAACATCCACTTCGATCTGCTGACCGAGCACTTTCAGCTGCTCGATGGCGGCGGGGCGGTAAACGTCGCAGGCAACAAGCAATGGGCGTTTTCCTTTTTTTGTTTTAAGGTAATTTGCCAGTTTGGCGGTAAAGGTGGTCTTCCCAGACCCCTGCAATCCTGCAACCAGGATGACGGCAGGTTCCCCCTTTATATTCAGTTCCGATTTCTGTCCCCCCATGAGGCTGACAAGTTCGTCGTGAACGATTTTAACCATGAGCTGGCCGGGAGAAACAGCGGTCAATACGTTTTGCCCAAGCGCCTTATCCTTGACCGAATCGGTAAACTGCTTGGCAATTTTAAAACTTACGTCGGCATCGAGCAGCGCTTTTCTGACATCTTTCAGCGTATCAGCCACATTGATCTCCGTGATGTGTCCATGTCCTTTGAGGACTTTGAACGCACGGTCGAGTTTATCACTTAATCCTTCAAACATTTTATGATTTGTTAGTTTTCCGGTGAACAGCGAACTGAATGGTGACAGGGTTACAAGGTGACATGGTGACAAGGTAATAGGGCAACGAGGTTGCTGTGTCAAAAAGTAACAGGGTAACTAAGGCCGCCGATCCGGAATTTTTTGCAAAATTAGGAATTTATCTTGACTCTGAACAACGACCGCGGCAAAGCCCGGGGTTTTTGCCCATTTTCGCCGGCCAGGTTTATAAATACCTATTTATAGCGTTTTTTTTTTCGCCAGCCATTGACAGCAATAAAAAACATTGTATTTTTGTCTAAATATTCAAACCTCACAAAATTTCAAATTATGAAGAAAATTTTACTTTCATTCGTTGCCATCATGGCATTGTCTCTGGGTGTACTTGCCCAATGGACTGAACAGGCCACCGGTTTTACCACAGCAAGCCGGGGGATCAGATGCGTTTATGCTGTTAATGACCAGGTTGTATGGGCAACTGCCTATGATGGCAGTGGCGGTGCTGCTCCCTGCCAGGAAGTCACTGTTACCTCCAATGGAGGAACCCTGTGGACACCACGCACCATTACCGGAGCAACCGGCCTTGACATTGCAAACGTTTGTGCGTATGATGCCGACAAGGCATGGGTAGCCATGTATCCCCCGGGAGCGGTAACGACCGGTCAGGGCGTTTACAAAACCACCGATGGCGGATTGACCTGGACACGCCAGGCTACTGCAGCATACGGCAGTTCATCTTTTATCAATGTTGTTTATTTCTGGGATCAGAACCTTGGTTATTGCATGGGAGATCCTATTGGCGGCGAGTTTGAAATTTACACTACAGATGATGGCGGAACCACATGGACTGCTGTCCCGGGTGCAAATATCCCCAATGCACTGAGCGGTGAATACGGAACCGTCGGATATTATTCTTCAATAGGTGATACCACCTGGTTTGGCACAACCAAAGGACGCGTATTTAAATCAATTGATAACGGACATAACTGGACAATGTCAGCCATCACAGGCTGGAGCGCCAAAGGCACACAGCCTTTCTTCCGTAGCGGTTCAGTTGGCATTGGTGCCGACAGAAGTGCTGCCACAACAGGCGCCATGGTTAAAACAACTGATGGCGGAACTACCTGGGCTGCAATCACAACCACAGGAAATGTATTCACAAACGACATGGGCTACATCCCCGGCACACCAAGTACATGGGTTTCAACAGGTGCTGCTACCGGATTTACGGGAGTTACCTATTCCTTTAACGATGCAGTTGCATGGAATGACATGGCTGCTACCATTGGCACACAATTCTTAGGAACCGACTGGGTGAATGATTCAACAGGCTGGGCCGGCGGATTCAATGTCGACGCTACAACCGGTGGTATGTTTAAATTCATTGGCATTCTTGCCCCATGCGATTTTACATCCGACCTGGTAGCCGTTATCAAAGGTGGTACTGTGAAGTATACCATCACCAACGGTGCCCATTCCACCTCAACCGTCAGCTGGGCATTCCAGGGCGGAACTCCTGCCACCTCAACAAACAGGCATCCTTCAATTGTTTACAACACCCCTGGCACCTATAATGTTACTTTGACCGTTACCAACTCTTGGGGAGTAACCACGAAGGTAAAAACCGGTTTGATTTATGTTGGCGGTGTAGGCGTTGGTGAAAATTCAGCAGCTACTGTTTCCGTATTCCCAAATCCTGCCAAAGATGTTCTTAACATCCAGGGTTCAGTGAATATTTCGGAAGTGACCGTTACTAATATGGTTGGACAGATTGTTATCAGCCAGAAGGCTGATAATACAAACGTTACCATCAACACATCTGATCTGAAATCAGGCGTATACAACCTGAGACTTAAAATGGCAGACGGACTTGTCAACAAGAAAATCGTCATCAAATAGTACTTTACTTTTAAATAAAAAAGGCTGTCTCTTTCAATCGGAGACAGCCTTTTTTATTTACATTACTGTTTTCACATCCGTTCCGGCACTTCAATACCCAGGAGTTTCATTGATTTTTTAATGATGTCGCCGGTAAACCTTGAGATCCAGATACGCAGCAGCACCTTTTGCTGGTCGGCTTCCTTTAAAACGGGAAGCTCCTGGTAGAACTGGTTAAAGCCTTTGGCCAGGTCAAAAAGATAGTTGGCAACGATGGCGGGGCTTAACTCATCTCCGGCCGTGATAATTGTTTCCTGGAACTGATATAATCGTTTGATGGCCTCCTTTTCAAGCGGCAGTAAAGGTGTTTGTACCGGAAGCACTGCATCCTCCCAAAGATAACCAGCCGAACCGGCCCGGGCCAGCAAAGATTGTATGCGTGCATAGGTATATTGCATAAACGGGCCGGTATTTCCGTTGAAATCGATCGACTCTGCAGGATCAAACAGCATGTTCTTTTTTGGATCGACCTTCAGTATAAAATACTTTAACGCCCCCATGCCGATGGTTTTAAATAAACCGGCTGCATCATCATCCGAAAGTTCATTTGCTTTGCCAAGTTCGCGGGTGGTTTCTTCGGCAGTTTGGTACATCTCGTCCATCAGGTCGTCGGCATCTACCACGGTACCTTCGCGTGACTTCATCTTTCCCTGCGGAAGTTCGACCATCCCATAGGAAAGGTGAAGGATATGTTCGCTGTATTCCTTGCCAAAACGGGCCAGCACTTTTTTGAGTACATCAAAGTGATAATTCTGTTCGTTTCCCACAACATAAATCATGGATGAGGGATGGTAATCATCAAAACGGAGTTGGGCCGTGCCGAGGTCCTGCGTCATGTAAACAGAAGTACCGTCGGCCCGGAGCAGCAGTTTTTCATCCAGTCCCTCATCTTTCAGGTCGGCCCATATGCTGCCATCCTCCTTCTGAACCAGCACACCCTGCTCAAGTCCCCCCATCACAAGATATTTACCAAGGAGGTAGGTTTCACTTTCATAATAAATATGGTCGAAATCAACGCCGAGGCGACGGTAGGTGACATCAAACCCATCGTAGGCCCATCCGTTCATCCGTTTCCATAAATCAACTGTTTCAGGATCTTTTGCTTCCCATTTCAGCAAAATCTCCTGTGCTTCAACGATGAGGGGCGCCTGCCTTTCTGCCTCTTCTTCGGTAAGACCTTTCTCAATCAGGTCGTGAACTTCAGTTTTGTAGTTTTTATTAAACAGTACGTAATATTTCCCGATAAGGTGATCACCTTTCAGCCCGGTCGTTCCGGGAGTTTCATTGTTGCCCCACTTCATGTAAGCCAGCATGGACTTGCAGATGTGGATGCCCCGGTCGTTCACCAGGTTCACCTTTATCACTTTATGCCCGTTCGCCTTCAATATTTCGGCGAGGGAAAAACCAAGCAGGTTGTTTCGGATATGGCCCAGATGCAGTGGCTTGTTGGTGTTTGGACTGGAATATTCAAGTACAACAGGACGTTCGTGGCGGCTTTTCAGGAATCCAAAATCCGGATTAACCATGTTCTTTGAAAGGAATTTCATCCAGAAATGATCGCTCAATACCAGGTTGAGGAACCCTTTGATCACATGAAAGGATTCGATTTCCGGCATGTGTTGCTGAAGAAAAGTGCCTATTTCCGTGGCAGTTGCTTCAGGGGACTTTCTTGATAATTTCAGCAATGGGAATACAACGATGGTAAAATCCCCGGTTATCTCCCGGTTTGTTTTTTCCAGCCCGACTGCGCCCGGGTTAAGTTCATGACCATATAATGTCTTAACAGCTTCACAGGTCCGTTCACGTAATTTCGTTTCGATCATGTCTCAAATATTTCAATGCAAATTTAGGCTGATTTCAGAAAAATCGGATAATTTCTTTTCAGGAGAAAATTTCAGCAACGTTTTTGCAGGTTCGTAAAAAATGTCTAGATTTGTAGACAATCTCCCATGAAATTTTAATATCAAAACTATATTTAAAAATCACAAAAAAGCGAGGTTAGCATGAAAAAAAATGTAATCATTATTGGTGCTGCCGGAAGAGATTTTCACAATTTCAACACGTATTATCGCGATAACGCGAATTTTAACGTGGTAGCTTTCACAGCTGCGCAAATTCCGGACATAGATGGTCGAAAATATCCTGCCGCACTGGCTGGAAAACTGTATCCCAAAGGCATTCCCATCTATGCCGAATCAGAGCTGGTTCCCCTGATCAAGAAACACAATGTTGAAATATGCAACTTCGCTTACAGCGATGTTCCTTACCCGAGGGTTATGAGCATCAGTTCCATTGTGAATGCAGCAGGTTCAAACTTTCTGCTGCTCGGTCCTAAGGATACCATGATCAAAAGTTCAAAACCGGTGATCGCCGTTGGCGCAACACGTACAGGTTGCGGTAAAAGCCAGACTTCACGCAGGATCATCGAGATACTGATGGCAAAAGGCCTTAAGGTCGTTGCTGTTCGTCACCCGATGCCTTATGGTGACCTGGTTGCCCAGAAGGTTCAGCGTTTTGCCACGGTCAAAGACCTGGCCAAGCACAAATGCACCATTGAAGAGATGGAAGAGTATGAACCGCATGTCGACCGTGGAAATGTCATTTATGCAGGGGTGGATTATGAAGCCATTCTGCGCGCTGCCGAACAGGATCCCGATGGCTGCGACATCATCCTCTGGGATGGCGGAAACAATGACTTCCCTTTCTACAAACCCGACCTGATGGTCACCGTTGCCGACCCGCATCGTCCGGGCGCAGAGATGAATTATTATCCCGGCGAAGTCAATATCCGTATTGCTGACGTTGTGGTTCTCAATAAAATTGACACAGCCTATCCCGAGAACATTACAGCCGTTCGCAACAACATCCAGAAGATCAATCCCAAGGCGATTGTCGTTGACGGAGCCTCTCCCATTCGCGTTGATGACGAATCGATCATCCGCGGTAAAAGGGTGCTTGTCATCGAGGATGGACCTACCCTTACCCATGGTGAGATGAAGATCGGCGCCGGTACTGTTGCTGCCCAGAAATATGGCGCAGCCGAAATGGTTGATCCCCGTCCGTTCGTGGTTGGCAAATTGGCTGAAACATTCCGGATCTACCCGAATATCGGCCAGTTATTGCCCGCCATGGGTTACGGTGAGCAGCAGGTGAAAGATCTCGAAGCCACCATCAACAAGGTCGTATGCGATTCCGTGATCATTGCCACCCCGATCGACCTCAACCGCCTCGTGAAGATCAAGAAGCCAAACACACGGGTTTACTATGATCTCCAGGAAATCGGGAAACCTGACCTGACAGATATCCTGAATGGTTTTCTGAAAAAACATAAAATTAAATAGTTTTAAAAATCCCGGTTTTCACCGGGATTTTTTTTTATTTTTGTTTAATAGGTAATCAACGCTTAATTCCCTGATAATGAAAAACAAAAGCCTGGTTTCAATCAACGATTTCACCCGCGAAGAGCACATCCGTATCCTCGAACTTGCCGGTGCCTTTGAGAAGCGCCCCAAACAACGCATCCTGGAAGATTACGTGGTGGCCACCCTTTTTTTTGAACCATCCACCCGTACACGCCTTAGTTTTGAAAGTGCAGCCACCCGCCTTGGAGCCCGCGTGATCGGTTTTACCGATTCATCCAGTTCCAGCGTGACAAAAGGAGAATCGCTTCGGGATACCATCCTCACGGTCAGCAATTACTGCGACATCATCGTCATGCGCCATCCCAGGGAGGGAAGCGCCCGTTTTGCCAGCGAGGTTGCCACAGTTCCGGTTATCAATGCCGGCGACGGCGCAAACCAGCACCCCACGCAAACACTGCTTGACCTTTATTCCATCCGCAAAACCCAGGGTTCGCTGGATAACCTGAATGTTGCCTTTGTAGGCGACCTCAAATACGGTAGAACCGTTCATTCACTTGTACAGGCACTGTGCAATTACAACACGACCTTCCACCTTGTTTCGCCCCTGGAGCTGAAACTTCCGAGCGCCGTTAAAATGTCGATCAAGGAGCGCAACCTCGAGTATACACAGTCCACCGACCTGCAGGAGGTAATTTCGAAGGTCGATATACTGTATATGACGAGAATCCAGAAAGAACGGTTTTCCGATCCGCTCGATTATGAAAAGGTTAAGAATGCCTATGTCCTCCGCAACAGCATGCTCGACACGGCCAAACCAAACCTGAAGATTTTACACCCGCTGCCACGGGTGAATGAGATCACCACCGATGTCGATAACAATCCGAAGGCCTATTATTTTACCCAGGCCCTCAACGGGGTGTTCGTTCGTCAGGCTTTGCTTGCCTCAATTCTTGGTGTTGTCGAATAACAGAAAACAAATCAAAATCATGGAAAAAGAAATTCTCAGAAAAGAGCTCCAGGTATCGGCCATTGAAAACGGCACGGTCATCGACCATATTCCATCGGCAAGTGTATTCCAGGTTATTAAAATATTGAACCTGACCGAATACCAGGACCAGCTGCTGATTGCCACCAACCTCGACAGCCAGAAAATGGGAAAAAAGGGGATCATCAAGGTGAGCAACATGTTTTTCAAAAGCGATGAAATCAATAAAATAGCACTGTTTGCTCCAACTGCCACCCTCATCATCATTCAGAACTTCAAGGTTGTTGAAAAGAAAAAAGTCGAAGTTCCCGATTATGCCGAGAACATTGTAAAGTGTTTCAACCCGAACTGTATTACGAACAATGAAGAGATCAGCACCCTGTTCACGGTGATCGACAAGAAGGACCTGAAACTCCGCTGCCATTACTGTGAAAAAATCACTGCCCGGAAAAATATTGCATTCAGATAATGGTGCACCATATTACAAAACTGATTGCCGAGGGAGAACATCAGCAACTTGATTTTAAATTTGAAATTGCTGATGCCCACAAGATTGCCCGTACACTGGTCGCGTTTGCAAACACCGATGGCGGACGTTTGCTGGTTGGTGTGAAAGATAATGGTGTACTTGCCGGGGTGCGGTCGGAGGAGGAGTATTATATGGTTGAAGCCGCGGCTAAAATGTATTGCAAACCACCAGTCGACTTCAGCGTCAAAGAGTGGAACCTGAACAAAAAGAACATCCTTGAGATCATCATCCTGAAAAGTGCCGGCCGCCCGCACTTCGCCCGGCAAAAGGAGGGCAACTGGGTGGCTTATCACCGGGTGGGGGATCAGAATTTCGTGGTAAACCGGATCCTGCTGCGGGTATGGAAACTCGCCAACGCCCCGAAAGGTGTTTATGTGAAGTTTACCGATGCGGAAAAATTCCTGCTGGAGTTCCTTGAGACCAACGACTCGATAACATTGTCAAAGTTCATGAGGCTTGCAGGGATTTCACGCAATAAAGCTGAAAATATCCTTGTACGGTTCATGCTTCTGAAAATGCTGAAGATTAATTTTACCGAAAATTTAACATTTTTCACCCTGGCACTGCCCCGTACCTGACAGAGATTGGTTAACTTTGTTGCCAATAAATGAGACGAGTAACCTTATCGGCCATCCTTTTTTTCCTCGGGACCTCCATATTCTGCCAGGTCATGCGGAACGATTCCCTGTTCAGCAACGGGGAACGGTTCTTTCAGCCAAAGAAATTTGATTACAACCTCACCATGGGTTCCGAATTTACCTCTGTTTCGGGATATGGTTCGGGGTTAAACACCTATGTAACACCGCATGTTTCCTATAACCTGAACAGGCGGTTGCGGATCGGGGGCGGAATAAGCATCATGCAGACCAATTATTTCAAGACGCGGTCCTATTTTCAACATGAACAGGGTGCAACAGCCAGTGGCAATTTTTCAACTGCCATGATCTTTATCGATGGTCAGTACATCGTGAATAACCGGCTTACCATTTCCGGTTCGGCCTATAAACAATTGCCCGTCAGCCGGGATCCGTTGCCTTACAATCCTTTCAACCCGGTTTCGGCAAGAGGGTCGCAGGGAATTAACCTGAATGTTGGCTACAAAGTCGGCGAACACATCTATATAGAGGCAGGCTTCCGATATTCCGACGGCTTGAATCCCGGGTACAATGATCCGTTTAACCGGAATTCCTACCTGAACGATTCCTATGCCATGCCTTCAGGTTTTGGGATGCCACGGTGGTAGGATTTCACTGGCTGCTGAAATGATCCGCAATATATTTTAACGCTTCGCTGATATCCATGGCGTTGCTCGAGGGGCCTACCCTGATATAGAAAGCCTCGTCAAACCCGGGTTGCCTGAGAAATACCGGCCTGCTGCTTTGCCGGCATTCAACCATGCAGATGGTTTTTTCATCCATCTTTTCAAGCGTTGTAATGATATACGGGCTGACATCCCTGCCAAGGCAGGTACGTATCAGCGTCCACAAATGCAGAAGGAATTTATCCTCGTTCACAAATTTATCACTTTCAATCCCTTCAACAGAGCCGTCATCCCTGATGCCGATCAGCAGGTACCCCCCGGCCGAATTCAGAAAGGCGGTGATTGTTTTAAGGCATGCCCGCTCAACAGCCTGGTTTGTTTTGCCCGCCCGGATATCCCACCGCAGCGTTGATTTGAATTCGATGGTTTCATTTTCCCCTTCCCTGATGATCGAGGCAACCTGCCGGCCTGCATCAATCCGCTGCTCCAGGCATTCCAGGTAATCGCGGGCATGGGCAATGTCGAGCAGCATATCCTGCATCTGGTGATCCTTCTGAATTCTCAGTGCAATCAAGCCTTTGGCATATTCAATAGGGCTGATAATGCCCGAGATGAGCAATAACGGCAATACGATGCCCGAATGATGCAAGCCACTCAATGCCTGCACGATGACTTTTTTTTCATCAGAAAGCCGGGAATAGCCCAACCTGAGCAGTTCAGGAAAGGGGTGTGAATCTGTTTCCAGGACCGTGATCTCGCTCATGGTTGTGCTGACGAATGTATTGATCGCCCGTATCAGCGCCGACAGGCTAATGAATGCAAAGGAAAAGAGGTCATCTTCTGGGCTGAAGGATTGAAAATTGAATTTCCCCATTGTTTTTATCGTGACAAATGCGTCGGAAACAAGCAATTCCTCCCATTCCCCGGGAAACGGATCGCCGGTTACTTCAACAACATCTTTTTGAAATGCATAAAAGAACGGGGCGGAAATTCGTTGTTCCTTTTTACCTGTCATGAACATAAGGTCGGTAATGATCAGCTGGGCTATCCGCTCCGAAGCATGAACAAACTCATTGCCATGAAGTGTAAGCAAAGGACTTGCTCCCTGGAAAATCCGGTATGCCTGGTCCTGCTTGATGATGTCGAGCGGTTCTGCGTTGATTTTCAACCAAATGTTTCCCGTGTAGTTTTCAAATGCATTCATGCAGATATTTATTTATAAGTATTTTAAATAAGACCTGATCAAACAAAACAAATCTAACTAAAAAAATCATACCGTTAATTATTCATACCTTTGAAGTGCTAAAAACATTGGTTAAACCCGATGGCTAACCAAATAAAACGCAGTATGAAAAACCTGATTCGCTTCACTCCCATCATCCTTTTATTCAGTTTGTCACTTTCGGGATGTTATTATGATAAAGAAAATGAATTATACCCTGTCACGGCATGCGGTGACACTGCCATAGTGACGTATGAACTGTCGGTCAAGCCCATCATGGCCCTGCAATGCAACCGTTGCCACAGCCCCGGCAACCCTTCGGGGAATGTTATAACCAGTACCTATGAAGGACTGAGCAAAGAAGCGATCAGCGGGAACCTCTGGTACGGGGTGAATTGGGAAGGGGCATTGCAGACAAGAATGCCCCAGGGAGCACTGGATACGCTTTCGGTATGCGACCGGACAAAAATTAAAAAGTGGATTGATGCAGGAGCACCGAACAATTAACAACAGCTGCTGAATTAACTTATAAAACATTGTCATAATGAAAACATGGATTAAAATATTACTGGGGCTTGTGGTGGTTGGAATCATCGCACTGCTGCTGGTGTACAAATTTGTCTACAACAAGCAACACCCAGATTATGAAAACCTGGAGCCGGCATTCACCGTCACTGCCCAGGATCTATACCAGGCGTACAAAACAAACAAGGAGGCAGCCTCTGCCAAATACAATGGCAAAATCATCGCCCTTACCGGGAAACTGAGTAAGATGGAAACAGCCGATTCACTGGTGACAGCAGTGTTTGTGTTTAACCAGGGCGATTTCGGGGATGAGGGGCTTCGCTGCACGATGCTGAAGAAATTCAATGATGCGGCCGACAAACTTCAGCCTGACGGAGAGGTAAAATTAAAGGGCTATTGCACCGGGTACAATGAGACCGATGTAGTGCTTGAGAAATGTTCAATTATAAACCAATAATCAAATCATAGTTTCATGTCTAAGTCTTGTATCATTTTCCTCCTGGTCTTCATGACTGCTTTTTCTGCAGGCGCTCAAAAGTATATCACCAAGACCGGACATATTAAATTTTATTCTGACGGCCAGCTGGAGAAAATAGAAGCGCACAACCGCCAGGTAAATAGTGTGCTCGATTTCTCTACAGGTGGTTTTGTCTTCAAAGTGCTGATGAAATCCTTTGAATTCGAAAAGGCGCTGATGCAGGAGCATTTCAATGAAAATTATGTTGAATCCGACAAATACCCCGCAGCTACTTTCGTTGGCAAGGTGACCAATATTAAAGATGTCAACCTTTTAAAAGATGGCATGTACGACGCAAATGTCGAAGGTAAAATGACCATGCATGGTGTGACAAAGGATTTGACTGAGAAAGGTACCTTTGAAGTAAAGCAGGGAAAAATAATCGGGAAGGCAAAATTCAACATTGTTGTTGCCGATTATAAAATCACCATT
The DNA here is from genome assembly GCA_026391835.1 of Bacteroidota bacterium. Lineage (GTDB taxonomy): Bacteria > Bacteroidota > Bacteroidia > Bacteroidales > FEN-979 > CAIVAT01. The sequence goes on along the minus strand of JAPLDF010000075.1, from coordinate 393,977 downwards.
CCCGGCAATGTTGGTAACAATATTTCCAAGACCATTGAAATTACCGTCGATATTACATTGGACAAAGCAAACATGTAACATGAAGAATAACATTTTATTCCTGCTCGCATTCGCCGGAGCAATGTGCGTTTCAACAGCCAGGGGCCAGGATGACCTCCTGTCGATGATCGAAAAAGGTGAAAAACCAACAGTGGATTACACCACGGCAACATTTAAATCGACGCACATTGTCATCGGGCAGTCGATTGAAACAGCCCCCGCCGGCAACCTGAACTTTTTAATTACCCACCATTTCGGGGCACTGAATACCGGGTATGAAAACCTTTACGGGCTTAAGCAGGCCAGCATCAGGCTGGGGGTTGAATACGGCGTGACAAGGTGGCTTGGAATTGGAGTGGGGATCAATACAGATCAGAACACATGGGATGGCTCAGCAAAAGTGAAGCTGCTCCGTCAATGCAAAGGAGCAAAGAACATGCCCCTGACGCTTGACATCTATGGCAATACGGCCATCTATACCACAAAATGGACTGATCCGTCGCGTAAGAATTATTTCAGTTCCCGCGTCACCTATGCCCTTCAGCTGATGGCCGCCCGGAAATTCGGAAACAGCCTTTCGCTGCAGATCACCCCCTCCTATGTGCATAAAAACATGGTTCACGATTCAAAGGACAAGAATGACATCTTCACACTTGGTGCCGGCGGCCGGATCAAGATAAGCCAGCGGGTGTCAGTCAACGCAGAATACAACTACCTCTTCAAGGGACAGGTCGTCTCGACCAAAGCCTACAACTCGTTTTCACTGGGCGTGGATATCGAAACAGGCGGGCACGTTTTCCAGATCTTCCTTACGAACTCTTACGGCGAATATGAGCAGCCCATTTTAACCGATACCCGCGGAAAATGGTCCAATGGCGACATTTTCCTTGGTTTCAACATCAACAGGATGTTCACGATCGTGAAGCCCAGGGTGCCGAAGGATTAAGATCCAATTTACGATTTACGATTTACGATTTTAGATTTGCGATGGCGGCAGCAAGTGAGGTGGTCGTTGACCATACCGGCGGCTTGCATAAAAGCGTAACAAATTGTAGTGCCGACAAATTTGAATCCCCTCGATTTCAAGTCTTTGCTCATCGCATCAGATTCCGGCGATGATGATCTCATTGCATCAAGGGTGGTCAGGTTGTGGTCGATGGTTTTCCCACCGGTGAACTGCCAGATATACTTGTCGAATGTTCCGAATTCCTTTTGCACCTCGAGAAAACACCTGGCATTCCGGATGGTGCCATTTATTTTTGCCTTGTTCCTGATGATGCCGGCATCTGACATCAGCCGCTCAAAATCACTCTCGTCATAACCTGATATTTTCAGCAGGTCAAACCCGTGAAATGCTTTTCTGAAATTCTCCCTTTTGTGCAAAATAGTCTTCCAGTTCAGACCGGCCTGGAATGCATCGAGCACCAGGAATTCAAATAATTTGAGGTCATCGTGCAGAGGCACACCCCATTCTTCATCATGGTACCTGATCATCAGGGGATCGGTGGAGGGCCAGGGGCAGGTGGTAAGACCGGACATACAATTTACAATTTACGATTTACGATTTACGATTTACGATTTGGGGAAATGTAGGCGTTGATGTCAAATTTACGTTTGCATCCCTGGTAGTTCATATACCGGATCATGCCGAATATTTTGCGTTCGCCCCAGGGGCGGTCGTGTACGCCGCCGATTGACCAGGCAATTCCTGCATACCCGTTCGGATCCCTTCCGTCAAGTTCATATTTATCGTTCAGGAATATGGCGGCCTCCATGGCCTCCTCGGGGGAGGCGGTCCATTCCAGTATCTTTTTGGCCCAGTACATCCGCATGAAACCATGCATCTTTCCTTTGGAGACCATTTCGAACTGGGCAGCATTCCACAAAGGATCATGGGTTCTCCCCTCTTCGAGGGTATCCAACGAATAGCAGTATTCGCGGGGATCGTCACGGTGTTTGTTCAGTGAAGCCTGCGCCCACGCATGAAATCCGCTGAAACGGTCATAGCTGGCGTTGTAAAGGCAGAAATTGTCAGCCAGTTCCCTGCGCACGATCAACTCCTCCAGGAAAGCCTTCCTCGATCCCGGATCGGCTTCGTTTTGCCGGACTTCCATCGCCAGGCGCTGGGGCGAGAGATGTCCGAAATGGAGGTAGGGCGACATATCCGACTGGCCTTTCCTGTCGGGAAAGTTACGACCGGTTTCATACTGGTCGAGCCGTGAGCCAATGAAATCGGACAATGATCCAACGGCGGCAGTTTCTCCCGCGACAAGCCAATCCACCTCGGGAACCGCCCGATCGGCCTGCAGCGACTTCATCACTTCAGCCCAGTCGGTGGCCGGCACTTCTGCCGAATCGGGAAAATCAGGGTGTTTGACCAGGAGCGGGAATTCAGTGAGAAACTCAGGCAAGAGGCGTTCAACCTTTTTTCGCAGGGTGAAGGCGGCATATTCCTGCTTGTCCGAAATAAACCGTGAAGGAATGATATTGTGGGCATCCACTTCATAAAAAGGCACTTCCACCCGCTCCGCAAGCCTTTTCTGCCAGTTCATAGGAACATGCAGGGGGTTAAAATCGGTGATGAGCATTCCTGCGCCATATTCAACCAGGAACCTGGGGATCACATCCTGCGGCAAACCATGCAGGAGGGTAAAAGGGATATTGTACCTTGAAAGTCTGCGGGCAGCCACAGCCAATCCTTTCAACATAAAACCATATTGCCTGGCAGTTGCGCCGAGGTAGCCGGGTACGAGGCAAAAAACAACCATCAATGGCTGTTGCAATGCAATAGCCCTTTCCTGGGCATAGAGCAGCGCCCAGTTGTCGCCAGCCCGCTGATCACGCTGCATCCAGTAAACCACCGTGCCCGGCTCGGTATCAGCCTGTTTCAGGGTAAAAATCCTTCGTGAATCAACCGTCATACGTCATAATATTTTTTTTCCTCACCCATTTTTGCCAGCAGTTCATTCACTTCATGTTTCAGGCTGGCAAGTTGCTGCTCCTCACCTGTCAGCCGTTTGTTCAGACATTCCAGTTCATTGACCTTGTTTGTCAATGCTATTTCAGCCTGTTTACGGGTGGTGATATCCCGGGCAATGGCAACAATCACCTTTTGCCCGAAATAGGTGCCATTGCGAAGCCGTACATCTTTTAGAAAATGTTCATTGTTTGATTTTTTACCCCAGAATTCAAACTGTTGCGGATTACCTTTGAATGCAGATTTCAGCATTTCCGTAATTTTTTCAAAATCATTCATGCCGGGAGCGGAAACAAAGGCAGGATCTTTTCCGACAAGGACTTCATGAGGATACCCATACATGTCAATGGCACCCAGGTTGACATCAATAAATTTGCCATCCTGGTCGAGCACATAGATGGCGTCGGTGACGCTGTTGAACAATGCGCGATAACTTTCAGCATTTTGCTGCAGGGCATCATTTGCCTTTTTGCGCTCGGTGATGTCTCTTGCAACGCCCATGATTTCGGTAAGTTCCCCGTTTTCGTCATAGATGCCGTTGATACTTTGCTCAAGCCAGCGCGTAGAACCATCTTTGTGGTAATATTCCAGTTCCAGGAGCACCCCCCTGCCCTTGTCGGCACTGGCCTCCTGGCTGGTAACAGCCTCGTTGATAAGAACCTGCATGGCATAATCGAGCGACTCCGGAACCATGCATTCATCAATCCGCATCGACATACGTTCTTCGGGCGTAAACCCAAGTATATATTCAGTGGATGGGCTGACATATACAACCTGCAGGTCGAGGTTGAGTATCCAGACAACGTCATGCATCTTTTCGGCAAGGATCCTGTATTTTGCTTCGCTTTCACGCAAAGCCTGTTCCGCTTTTTTTCGTTTGGTGATATCCCGTTGAATGACGATCTGGCACAATATCTCCCCCTGGTCATTTTTCAAAGTGAATGCATTGAGTTCAATGACGGCATCCCCGTTTCGTGTATGGGATACAACTTCCCCCTTGAACCTGCCATGTGTTGCAAGTTCCTGCTGTATAATCGAAAAGGTATCATCCCCAAGATGGATGGCGGGTGTTTTGCCTTCCAGTTCCTTGTCAGTAAAGCCGATGAGAACCTTATGTGAATCATTCTGTTCTATATAAAAACCATTCAGGTCAAGAATGGCAATGCCGTCGGCGGAATGGTCAATGATCTCCTTATAGAGGCGGAGGTTCTGTTCGGCGAGTTTATGTTCCGTGATATCGCGTGCAGTCGTGATGATCACCTCCTCCCCCTTATAGAGTCCTTTGTGAAAAATCACATCCTTGGGAAATATTTCCCCGTTTTTCCTCAGGCCCCAGAACTCCATCTGTTCCGGCTTTCCGGTGGTCATTGTCTTGTGAATAAGCCTGGATACTTCCTGCAGGTCGTTCAACCCGGGGGCGGAAACCAACTCCGGGCTTCTGCCAATAAGTTCATTGCGTGAATACCCATACATTTTGACAGCCCCGGTGTTCACATTGATGAATACACCGTCTTCCTTGTGAATATAGATTGCCTCGGAAACAGAATCAAACAGTCCCTTGTAACTTTGAAGGCTGTCCTCCAACGCATTCTGAACCTGCATCCGCGCCGAAACATCCCTGATGGTGCCCTGCCCCGCCAACTCTCCTTTGTACCTTGTCAGTTTTCCGTTGATTTCAACATCCACAAGATGGCCGTCCTTGTGATAGACCTGGGTAACAAAATCATGGACAATTTTATCCATGAAAACATTTTTCAGCTGTATGAGAAACCTTGGTATTTCCTTAATGGGCACAAATTTGGTGAAAGGGAGACCAACTACATCTTCGTTTTTATAGCCCAGGAGTGATTCCAGGCTGTCATTAAAAAAAATGCAGTGTCCACGCTGATCAAGGATAAAAATCGTTTCCAGGGTAGAATGAGCGATTAATTCATATTTTTCTTCATTGAATCGCAACCGTTCCTCTGCCTGCAACCGTTTGATGGTTTCAGCCTGGAACTTTGTGTGCAATGATTCACGTTCCTGCTGAATTTTAATCAGGTCATCCATAAGTTCTTCCCTGGTTTTGTTCAGATTGTCCATATCGAAAGATTCTTCGTTGTATTACCCACGTTTCGTAGTGCCCCATTGATATTCCAATCCTCGTTGTCAGCCGGCAATTTTATCTCGGTAATCACGAAAACAAGATTATTATTAGAGCCCGGCTGCCGAATATCTTTTCAGCCGGGACATAAAGTCACGGTAAAAATAAAACATTTTTTGTTGTTCATCTCTTAACAGTGCAGAAAACCCTCCAGAGAGCCATTGGGTTATGCTTAAACCGGTTACCTGCAGTTTAACAGTATCAGGTCCTGGGCTTCTTCGTTGCCGAGTGAGCCGGCTTTTTTCAGGTCAATGCATGCGCTGTCCAGCAGGCCAAAATCAATTTCCGCCAATCCGCGGCTGAAGTAGGCATCCGCATAGGCAGGGTTCAACCCGATGGCCCGGGTATAGTCATCTATTTCTCCCATGCAAAACGGAAATAATTTTTCGACAGAGGAAGTGGAACTCTGGTTTTTGGGTTGTACCGTGTTGGATTTAGGTGTAAAATAAATTCCGACACAATTCTTCCTGAAGGTCCTTTTGGCAATCCCCCTGCTGTAATAAGCTTCCGGCAATCCCGGATCCTTTGCAATCGCCTTCGAATAGTCAAAAATGGCCCCCTTGAAGTCCTGGGCATCATATTTTGATTTTGCCTGTGCGACATACTGTTGTGCCGACCGGGCACACCCTGAAAAGGTTATTGTGAAGATGACAAATAAAAACAACAGGTTCCTCATACGTTTTTACCCCGGAATTAGTGTTTGATCATGGTGCAAACAGGCACCATCAAATCATCCGGCAAATTAGTAAAACTTTGCTTACGATGTGGTTTGACCAGCAAATATTCTTTGATTGCTGGGAAGAAAATATGGGATACCTCACCCCTACGACCTATGCATCATATACCTCATCCCCCTGACCCCTTCTCCTCAAGGAGAAGGGGAGACAGGTGCCGGGGGAACTATGAAAATGGTCTTCATCTTTTATTGAATGTATGTTGTTTGTTATGGAATATATATTTGTATATTTGGCCATTATTTTCCAAACAGATTGTGTGTTATTTTATCATAATCAATATTTTATATTAATTAATTTAATGTTTCATCTATTAATTATAACCGTATATCATGGAAGAAAATGAAATTATAAATTCCGCTATCTCTTCAAAGCCATTGCCAAATGGGAACAGATCATTTTATGAGAAAATATCCTTTTGGATTGGGATAGCAGGGTCGGTCCTCACAATTTGCCTGACGGCATGGAATGCCAATACAAAAATGCACATCGACGAAAGGGAGGCGGAATTAAAATCTTTGGAATTAAAGCTAAAGGAAAGGTCGGCAGGCGTAGAAGAGTCGAAGGAACGGGTTGAACGCTACAAATGGGTTATCAGCCTGTTTCCTAACTTAAACGGGAGCGACAACAAGGAAAAGAATTTTACTATAAACCTGATCCGGCTTGCTTTGACAGAAGATGAAGCCAAGCAGTTGTTCACCGGACTGCAGGCATCCTCTGATACAACGATGCAGTCGCTGGGACAGAAAGGTAACAATGCCATTGACAATGAACCCATTTTTATCCTGGTATCGCAAATGAACGCAGGTACCGCTGACGTGCGAAAGCATGCTGTTGCCCAGTTGCAGAAGGATTATAAATCTTCTCCTCAAGCCATTACGCTTGCTTTAAGGTTGTATGATGAGGATAAAATTAAAAAACTTTCAGCCAGCGGGGTCATAAACGGGCTCAGTTATCTTAGTTCAACTGACCCGGAAGGCTGGAATAAAGAACAAATACTTGCCGGGAAAAGTACTGCAAAACGCATACACGCTTCAAATCCAGGGCCTCAAACACTGAAATTCTTAGCTGCCTTTGAATCAATGTTAGAAAAAACAGATGATAAAAAATAACAATAAAGCTATGCTTCTATACAGTGCATCTTTATAAAATCCTTATCCCTTCCGCCCCATCCTTATAAAACCCTTATAAATTCCGTTGCAATTTTGTACCGTTAAAAAAACGATGTAAAATGAACGCAACGCTTTTGGCATTTACAACAAAACCTACCGGGATGACTTTCACCCATGGGTATGTTATTGGAGCCATTATTGCTTTTTTTATCCTGGCATACCTTGTTTATTCACTTATCAAACCTGAAAAATTTTAATTCCAGGCTGAATATGGGCATTGAATTTTCAGTCGGGTTAAGCGGGATAATGATTTCTAATACAGTAATATAAGATGATACCACAGGATTTTATCCAGATAATTCTATTTATCGCAATATTGATCGGGCTTACTCCTATCCTGGGGACCTACATGGAAAAGGTGTTTACCGGGAAAAAGCATGTCATGCTGCCGGTATTCGGATGGCTTGAAAGGCTCATTTACCGGTTTGCCGGAGTTGACCCCGTTGAAGAATCAAACTGGAAGTCGTATACCTTCAGTTTGCTGATGTTCAATTTGATTGGAATTGTATTTTTGTTCCTGTTTCAAATTTCCCAGGCCTATCTTCCGCTGAACCCGGCACACCTCCCAAATGTCTCATGGCATTCGGCCATCAATACCTCGGTCAGTTTTGTGACCAATACCAACTGGCAGGGGTATTCCGGAGAAACAACATTGAGCTATTTCGTACAGATGACCGGCCTCACTGTTCAGAATTTTGTGAGTGCAGCGACCGGAATAGCAGTAGTATTGGCGGTAATACGGGGTTTATCACGGAAATCAACCACTAAAATCGGCAATTTCTGGACGGACCTGACCCGCTCAACGCTGTATGTGCTTTTGCCGCTGTCGGTTATTTTTGCCATTGTACTTGTGGGCCAGGGTGTTGTCCAGAATTTTAAAGCATATGAAACGGTTCTAACCTTGCAAGGAACACAACAGGTAATCCCGATGGGACCGGCAGCTTCGCAAATTGCAATAAAGCAGCTGGGCACAAACGGCGGTGGATTTTTCAATGCCAACAGTGCCCACCCGTTCGAAAACCCAACACCATTCAGTAATTTTTTACAAATACTTGCCATTTTCCTCATCCCGGCATCCCTGACTTACCTCTATGGTAAAATGGTGGGCTCCGCACGACAAGGATGGGCGATATTCTCGGTGATGCTGATCATGTTCCTGGCAGGGCTAAGCATTTCACTGTATGCTGAATATTCGGGCAATCCTGTTTTCGGACACTTACCCCTGATGGAAGGGAAAGAGATGCGTTTCGGTATCACCAACAGCGTGTTGTTTTCCACAGTCACAACCGATGCTTCCTGCGGTGCTGTAAATGCCATGCACGACAGCCTTTCTCCGTTATCAGGAATGGTTGCAATGATCAACATGATGCTGGGGGAGATTATTTTTGGCGGTGTGGGTGCCGGGTTGTATGGCATGGTGATATTCATCATCCTGACCGTTTTCATTGCCGGCCTGATGGTTGGCCGGACACCTGAATACCTCGGTAAAAAAATAAACGCGTTCGAGGTGCAGATGGCCATCATCGCCAACCTGGCAACAAGTTTTGCCATCCTGGTTTTTACTGCATGGGCCTCGGTAAGCAGTTACGGGTTGGCGGGCCTCAACAATGCCGGTCCGCATGGTTTTTCTGAAATCCTTTACGCCTATACATCTGCAGCCGGGAACAATGGCAGTGCCTTTGCCGGGTTAAATGCAAACACCTTGTTTTATAACCTGACGCTCGGGTTCGTCATCCTGGTTGGCCGCTTTGGCGTTATTATTCCTGTACTGGCCATTGCAGGAAGCATGGCAGGCAAGAATATAACCCCTGCATCATCCGGAACTTTTCGCACGGACAACTGGCTGTTTATCGGCTTGCTGATCGGGGTCATCCTCATCGTTGGCGGATTGACTTATTTCCCGGCTTTATCGCTTGGACCAATAGCAGAACATCTGCTGATGAACAATGGCGTCTCTTTTTAACCTGCAACACAATGAGTACTAAACTAAATACAAGCCTGTTCAATAAAAAAATCCTGTTGCAGGCTGCCAAAGACAGTGTGATTAAAGTAAACCCTGTTGTTCTAATTAAAAATCCTGTCATTTTTATTGTAGCCATCGGATCGTTCCTGACAACCATTATCGTTATTACAGGCATTTTCCAGGGGAACTTTTCCTCATTCAACTTCCAGATTGCCACCTGGCTTTGGTTTACTGTATTGTTTGCCAATTTTGCTGAAGCAATTGCCGAAGGCCGGGGGAAAGCCCAGGCTGAAAGTCTCAGGAACAACCGGACACAGACAAAAGCCCGCAAGATGGTTGGCAGGCAGGAAGTCTCAACATTTGCGACCGAACTGAAAAAGGGCGACATCGTGGTTTGCGAAACAGGGGATGTTATTCCCTCCGATGGTGAGGTGATTGAAGGCATTGCCAGTGTCGACGAATCGGCCATCACGGGCGAATCGGCCCCGGTCATCCGGGAAAGCGGCGGCGACCGTTCGGCAGTTACCGGGGGGACCAAGGTGATCAGCGACCAGGTATTTATCCGCATTACGACCGAGCCCGGTGATACTTTCATTGACCGCATGATTGCCCTGGTTGAAGGCGCAAAACGCCAGAAAACCCCCAACGAAATCGCCCTCTCCATCCTGCTTTCGGGGCTTTCGATCATATTTCTCCTGGCCGTGGCCACACTTCCTGCATTCTTTGGTTACAGCCTTTCGGCCTCAGGTTTGCCGATGTCGCAAAACTTAACGATCCCGGTGCTCATCGCGCTGCTGGTTTGTCTCATCCCGACAACGATTGGCGGATTGCTGAGCGCGATCGGGATCAGCGGCATGGACCGGCTTATCCAGCGCAACGTGATCGCCACCAGCGGCAGGGCCATTGAAGCTGCCGGGGATGTTGACGTGCTTTTACTGGATAAAACAGGAACAATCACCCTGGGAAACCGTATGGCAACCGATTTTATTCCTGCCGAAGGGGTAACTGTCGAAGAACTTGCCGATGCTGCGCAGCTTTCATCTCTGTCGGACGAAACCCCCGAAGGCAGGTCAATTGTCATCCTGGCAAAGGAAAAGTTCGGGATTCGCGGCCGCGAGGTGCATCAGCTCAATGCAACGTTCATCCCTTTTACGGCTCAATCGAGAATGAGCGGGGTCGACCTGAAAGCGGAAGATGGCCCGGTATCTAAAATCCGTAAGGGTTCATCTGAGGCAATTCGATCTTTTGTCCAAAACAACAACGGTTTTTACCCGCAAAAAATCCAGGACATCGTGGTAGAACTGGCAAGGCAGGGTGCAACACCACTGGTTGTGGCTGAAGATAAAAAGGTCCTCGGTGTCATCCACCTGAAGGACATTGTTAAAGGTGGCATCAAACAGCGTTTTGCTGAACTTCGCAAGATGGGTATTAAAACCGTCATGATTACCGGGGATAATGCATTGACCGCAGCAGCCATTGCGGCTGAAGCAGGCGTTGACGATTTTATGGCCGAAGCAACACCCGAAGACAAATTGCGGCGTATCCGTGAAGAACAGGCGAACGGCCACCTTGTTGGTATGATTGGCGACGGAACCAATGATGCCCCTGCACTTGCGCAGGCTGACATCGGCATTGCCATGAATACAGGTACCCAGGCCGCACGTGAAGCCGGAAACATGGTTGATCTCGACAGCAACCCAACCAAACTTATTGAGGTGGTTGAAGTCGGGAAACAGTTGCTTATGACCCGCGGCTCCTTAACTACGTTCAGCATTGCGAACGATGTCGCCAAATATTTTGCCATCATCCCCGCCATCGCCATCGCCCTTTATTCAGGCAAAAACGGGATGGGGCCGCTCTCTGCGTTGAATATCATGAACCTCGGATCACCCCAGAGTGCCATCCTGAGTGCTGTGATTTTTAATGCGATCATCATCATCCTGCTGGTACCCCTGGCTTTGAAAGGTGTCCGTTACCGGCCCGTTTCGGCTAATGCAGCATTGTCACGCAACCTGCTCATTTTTGGCCTGGGGGGAATTGTTGCGCCTTTTGCGGGGATAAAGGTGATTGATATGATTATAAATTTTTGGTGACAGGGGGACCGGGGGACATGGGAACAGGGTGACAGGGTAACAGGGTAACAGGGTAATAAAAACATTTAGAATAACCAGGAAATATGAGAACGTTCATAATTGCATTTAAGGTTTTATTGTTTTTCACAATTTTAACAGGATTTGTATACCCGCTGCTGATTACGGGAATTGCCCGGGTTATTTTTCCTGCAAAAGCAAACGGCAGCCTGCTTTTCAGGGACAGCCGGGTCGTCGGCAGTGAGCTTATTGGCCAGCAGTTCGATTCTGCAATTTATTTTTCATCACGCCCGTCGGCCATCTTATATAACCCGCTACCTTCGGGAGGCTCAAATTATGGATTAACCAATGTCAGATTGAAAGAACTGGTTCAAATAAGGGAGCATAAATTTCATTCTTTTAACCAGTTAGACAGCCTGGTGAAAATTCCTTCCGAAATGCTTTTTGCATCGGCCAGCGGTCTTGACCCGCATATTTCACCCCGGGCGGCATTGTTACAGGTTGACAGGATCGCAAAAGCAAGGAATTTCAATGCTCTAAGCAGGCTCAAACTGATCAATTGCATCAGGGAACTGACGGAGGGCCCGCAATTTTTATGCCTTGGCGAAGAAAGGGTGAATGTTTTATTGCTAAATTTAGAAACTGATAAAATTCAATGAACAGTTTCGCTGAAAACAGGCCTGATCCTGACGAACTTTTAGCTTCCCTGGTCACGGAAGAAGAAAAAAGCAAGCGGGGCAAACTGAAAATATTTTTCGGTATGTGCGCAGGAGTGGGCAAAACATATGCCATGCTGCAAACCGCCCGGGCTGAGCGCCTGAAAGGGAATGAAATTGTCATCGGCTACGTTGAAACGCATAATCGCAAGGAAACTGCCGGTTTGGTGGAAGGGCTTGAACTTATTCCACGCAAGACCTATGCATACAAATCCACTTCAGTCCAGGAAATGGACCTGGACGCCATTATAGCCCGTAAACCGCAGGTTGTGCTGGTTGACGAACTGGCACACACCAATGCGCCGGGCAGCCGTCATACAAAACGGTACCATGATGTACAGGAAATCCTGGAAAACGGAATTAATGTCTATACGACCCTTAATGTTCAGCATCTTGAAAGCCGTTCAGACACGGTAGCCCAAATAACCGGCACCATCGTGCGTGAAACAATACCCGATGAGATTTTTGAGAATGCGGATGAAATAGAACTGGTAGACCTCACCCCTGAAGAACTTCTTGAAAGGTTAGGCGAAGGGAAGGTTTATACACCGGAACGCTCCCGGGAAGCAATTGACAATTTTTTTCGAAAGGGGAATATCACCGCCTTGCGGGAAATGGCTTTGCGTATCGTTGCCGACCGGGTTGACAGGCAGTTACACGATTACATGCAGCATAAGCGGATCCGGGGTCCCTGGAAATCGGGGCTTCATCTTCTGGTTGCTGTCGGACCGAGCCCTTATTCAGGAAAACTTTTACGCTGGGCGAAAACCCTTTCATATTCGATGGGTGCAAACATCCAGGCGATCTACGTGGAAACCCTCCACATTCTGTCACCCAAAGAGCGGGAACAACTTGACAAAAATATAAAGCTCGCAAAACAACTGGGGATAAAAGTCAGGATCATCACCAGCAATGATATCGTGCGGGCTATCGTCGATTTTGCCCTGAAAGAAAACATTACACACATCATAGTTGGGAAACCAAGAGTCCGTAACCTGGTTTCCCTACTCCGGCTTAGCAGATTCGTAAACAGGCTGATACGTTACAGCGGGAATATTGATGTTTACATTCTTGGTTCCGATAACCAGTCAAAAGACAAATTCAGGGAAAGAATTTCCATTCCCCCTTTTACCTCAACGATCCGGCAATACCTGGTCATTCCCATCATCGTTCTGCTGACCTCTGTTGTTTGTTATCTTATCAAAGATTATATCGGGTACCAGGTTGTCTCATTCATTTTGCTCTTCCTTGTCTCCATACTTGCCCTGTTTTTCGGGACAGGCCCCATTTTGCTTGCGGCAACCCTGAGCGCCTTTACCTGGGATTACTTTTTCATCCCTCCCCAATTCACCATCCATATCGGGCAGCCGGAAGATGTGCTCATGTTCATCATGTTTTTCATCATCGCGCTGCTCAATGGTATTTTAACCTCACGGGTAAGGCGACAGGAAAAAAGAATCAGGACCAGGGAAGAGCGTACCAACGCCCTTTACCAGCTTACAAGGGAATTCACCCTGGTTTCGGGGATTGATGAAGTGACAAAAATCGCTGTTCAGTATATTAAAAAATATTTCAGGTTTGAGTGCGCCATCCTGCTTAAAAATGAACAAAACCAGCTTGAAAACCAGGTAAACCATGAAACAAAGATAAATTTGTCGGAGAACGAACAAAGTGTGGCCGCATGGGTTTACAAGCACGCTGCAAAAGCCGGAAAACACACCGACACGCTGCCTTCTGCCGACTACACATTTTACCCGTTAACCGGGAACAATGGCAACATGGGTGTCGTAGCAGCAGAACAAGCCAGCCTGTTCACACAGGGTGAGGAGCAATTCTGGGAAGCATTTTTATCCCAGATATCCGGGAAGTTAGAGCGTGAGTATTTGCGGGATGCTGCAAAAAACACCTTTATCCTGAATGAATCTGATAAACTCTACAAAACCCTTTTTAATTCCATTTCACATGAATTGCGGATCCCTGTGGCAACAATCATGGGAGCGTCGGATACCCTGCTGGCACAGCATTATTCTGAAGAAACCAGGCATAAACTATATTATGAAATAAACACAGCTTCGGTGAGGCTCAACCGGCTCATCGAAAACCTGCTGAACATGTCCCGCCTTGAATCGGGACGGATAACTCCCCGGCCCGACTGGTGTGATGTGCATGACCTGGCGAATAAAGTATCCGCCAACCTTGCGCATGAGTTGCTGCCTTTTAAACTGGCAACGGTGATCCCCAGGGACATGCCATTGGTTTTGATTGATTTTGGACTGATTGAACAGGCCCTGCACAACCTGGTATTGAATGCAACACAAAATGCCCCTGAAGGAACCCGGATACGGCTCAAGTTCTATTACGACAGCGACTTGCTCACCATACAGGTAATGGACAGGGGAAGCGGGTTTCCGGCATCCGAATTGTCATCGGTATTTAATAAGTTTTACCGGGGGAAAGAGGCTAAAGCCGGTGGCACCGGGTTGGGGCTGTCAATCGTCAAAGGATTTACCGAGGCCCATCACGGATCTGTTGTTGCAGAGAACCGCCGAAACGGCGGAGCTATTTTCACGATTAAAATTCCGGTTAAAATATCTGAGATGGACCAATTCAGCAAACAAAATACGTGATGGTAAGCCCCGACAGCCTGTTAATCATCGATGACGAACAGCAAATCCGCCGGCTGCTTGAGATCACGCTATCGGCGAGCGGCTTTAAAATTTCAGAGGCATCCACGGGGAAAGAGGGTTTGTCGATGGCGGCTACATGCCAGCCTGTATTAATAATCCTCGACCTGGGATTACCCGACATGGATGGTCTCGATGTGCTTAAAAAGTTACGTGAATGGTACCTTAAACCCATCATCATCCTTTCGGTGCGAAGTTCGGAGGAAGACATTGTAAAAGCGCTTGATAACGGGGCAAATGATTACCTGACTAAGCCCTTTCGCACCGGTGAGCTGCTGGCCCGGATCCGGGTTGCCATCCGTCAAAGCCAGGGAACGTCAGAAAACCCCATTCTCATTTGTGGATCATTGACAATCGATCTCTCAAACCACACGGTGCGCAGGAACAACGAGTTAATCAAGCTCACCTCAACAGAATATTCCCTGCTGGCATTGCTGGCAAAAAACGAAGGGAGGGTATTGACCCATCAATATATTCTTAAGGAAGTATGGGGCATGGGATACGTTGAACAAACCCAATATCTGAGGGTTTTTATTGCCCAGCTACGCAAAAAGGTGGAGGACGATCCGGGCAAGCCAAAGTTGTTGAATACGGAGTCAGGAATTGGTTACAGGTTTGGAAGTTAATGTAGAAGCGGGAAAGGCGCATTACCAGCAACACAGTTTTAATGTAAGGCATAAGGAAGTTCCCGGGCAGTTACGGACTCAGGAAACAATCCTCAACCCATACTTAATATTTACCGGGTCGGTATTATACCAGTACCAGTAATATATCTTGCGTTCAGGGATACGCGGGGGAGCAAAAACCGGAGGTGCTTTTTCCTGGAAGTTCCAGCGGTTGAATTCATCCTTTTCAATGATAAACCCCCTTTTCAAACCATTCGGGTAAAAGGTATTGAACTTGTTCTTGTTTACCCGGACCATCATTCTCTCCCCGTTAACCTTCCTGATGATCTTCTGCTGTTTCATTGAGATCTTGCGGTTCCTGGATGAATATTGCCCGTCGTCTTCCAGGCGTGGCATCTTTTCCAGCAGGTTCCCCGGAAGTTTTAAGACATTAATGACCATTTCATTCCCCCGGGTGTTCCAGTTGTAGTGGTTCCCGCAATAATTGACATACAGGAAAAAGGTTCCTGAGTCGCGGCTGGAAATTTGTTCTTTTGAAGATGGCTGGCCGAAACCAGTGGCTGCTGCAAACAAAACAAGGAGCATTGGCAAGATAGCAGCCGACGGATGAGTTTTCATAAAAGATGCTTTTTTGATGATTCAAAAAAGTAAACTCATGCCATAAGCGGGTTTTTAATGATAACGGACAAAAAAAGGAATAATTGCTGTTTCACAAATATATTTGGGAAGACCTGGATAAATGTGTGTGTATTAAAAGCAAAAACCTTCGCTAATCCTTTATTAACAGGTATCAGCGAAGGTTGTTTGCGGAGAGGCAGGGATTCGAACCCTGGGACCCCTAAAGGGATCAACGGTTTTCGAGACCGCCCCATTCGACCGCTCTGGCACCTCTCCCGGTTGGGATTGCAAAAGTAGGAACAATTTGGTTACCGGCAATGAATTGATGCAATTCGTTCGTGGAGTTATTGTTTTTTCTTTAATTTTACATCCTTCATTCACTTTTATGGCATTGATTTTCCGGAAATATCGGGTTGTGTTTTTTTTGCTTTTTCCATTGATCTCCATCGGGCAGAACAACCGCACCATCGACAGCCTTGTCCGGGCTCTTACAACTTCCACCTCCGACACAGGCAGGTGCCGCACCCTGAACAACCTGTTCGTCGAGTACGTGCGGTCGGATCTGAAAAAAGCAGCTTTTTACAATGAACAGGCGCTGAAGCTGGCCGGGAATATCCATTACGCAAAAGGCATCACCGAGGCTATCAACAACAGGAGCCACCTGCTCAGGCTCAGGGGGAAATATGACAGTGCCATGCTGGTCCTGGAGTCGGCAAAGCCTGAGTTCAAAGCGTTGCCCGACAAAATTGCCTATGCCGACTACCTGAGTGACCTGGGATCGTTGTATGCCTTGAAAAATGATCAAAAAACCGCATTGATAACCCTTTTTGAGGCCCTCGACATTTACCGGTCGACCGGGAGCAATAAAAACCTTGCCTTGCTTTACAACCGGCTCGGCTCGATTTACCAGGCTCAAAAACAATTCGATTCCACGCTGCACTACTTTAACAAATCGCTGGAAATCAACAATGCCACCGGGTTTAAACTGGGTTCATCCGTAAACCTGATCAACATAGGAACAGTTTATGCTGATAAAGGTGACCAGGTTACGGCGATTAAATACTTCCGGGAGGCAATGGAACTCAAGGTAAAGCTGAATGACAAACACGGGATCATGAAATGCCTCAACAACATTGGCGCTGCTTATATGAATACCGGCAAGGTGAGGGAAGCCATTTTGAACCATGAAAAGGCGCTTGCACTTGCCCGGGATTTCAACAGCAACATCGACCTTGCCCTGGGATATACCAACCTTGGATTTGATTATCAAAAAGAAAATAATTACCAGCGGGCCATTTTCTATGCCGGCAAGGGGCTGGCCTTATCCAGACAACTCAATGATTATAAGCTTATCCGTGAATCATCAAGGGTACTGTTTGAGTGTTATTATTCTTTAAAGAATTTTGAAGAGGCTTACCGCTACCATGTCCTGTTTAAACAATACAGCGACAGCACCGTCAATGAAAACAACCTGAAAGAGATGGCCGAAATCCAGACAAAGTATGCCGTTGTTTCCAAACAGAATGAAATTACCGCCCTGAAAAGTGTAAAAGACAACCAGGAGCTTCAAATTCAAACCATGAGGGCATGGTACAGCCTCGCCATCGGCATATTCGTTGCATTGCTTGCCATGGCGCTGTTCTTTTTCAACCGTTCAAGAAACTCCAGGAAAATTTCTTTAAAGCTCAGGGAGATCAACGACATGAAGTCGCATTTTTTCGCCAATCTCTCTCATGAATTCCGGACCCCGCTAACCCTCATGCTGGGGCCGGCGGAGAAATTGATGGAGACGGCCACACCAGGGGACAAACCATGGCTGGAGCTGATTCACAGGAATGCCAGCAGGCTGCTTTTCCTTGATGAACAGCTCCTTGAGTTCACCAAAATAGACAGCGGCACCCAGAAAATCCACCTTGTTACCGGAAATATCCTGATCCCCCTGCGATCCATCGCCGAATCATATACCCTTTTCGCCGGGCAGAAAAACATTGAATACTCCATTGACCTGCCCGGGGAGGCGGTTGAAGTGTACTTTGACCCAGATATCCTGGAAAAAGTGACCGGAAATCTCCTGTCCAATGCATTTAAATATACCCCGGCCGGGCAGGCGGTTAAACTCACCGTTTCTGTTGTGAACAATGAATTGCCTCCGAAAAATGCGGGAATGAACCATCCTGCAGCAGGATCGTATATAAGGATAGACGTCGGGGATACCGGTTCCGGGATACCTGAAGCAAAGAAGGAGGTTATTTTCGAGCGTTTTTTCCAGTTGAATCACAATCCCGGGAACACGGTCGGCGGTGTGGGAATCGGCCTCGCACTTACCCGTGAACTGTTGACCCTGCATCATGGGTTTATTACCCTTGAAAGTACGGAAGGAATTGGGAGCCGCTTCTCTGTCCTATTACCTGCAGATCCCGGTATCTATTCAAAGGAGGAAATGTTCGAAGTGAGGCCATATAAACCTGCTGCAAACCAAATGAATACACCGGGATTTGCAGAAGAAGCGGTTTTGCTGAACGATTTACAGGAACCGGAAACCCCGGATACGCCAGGCGAAAAAGAGCTGCCGCTCGTACTTGTGGTTGATGACAATGCCGATATGCGGAGTTATATAAAAAAAGTACTCCATCTGCAATACACATTATCGGATGCTGAAAACGGTGATACCGGTTTCGAAATTGCCTGTGCCACCGTCCCGGACCTGATCCTGACCGATGTGATGATGTACCCGGTGAACGGGATCGAGTTGTGCCGGAGGCTGAAGCAGGATGAAAGGACCAGTCACATCCCGGTGATCATGCTTACGGCCCTTACAGCCTCGCAGGAGAAGATCGAAGGACTTGAGACCGGGGCGGATGACTATATCACCAAGCCATTCAGCCACCAGGAATTGCTCGTACGTATCAAGAACCTGATCAGCCAGCGGATGAAACTGCGGCAGCTCTTTTCCAGTTCCATGAATTTTGAGCCAAAGGCGATCAGTGTGACATCAGCCGATGAAAAGTTCCTGAACAAGCTTGTCCAGCTTATTGAATCGAACATAGACAACAGTGATCTTGACACCGATTTCCTCCTGAACAACATCCCGATGAGCCGAAGCCAGCTGCACAGGAAAATAAAAGGACTTACAGATCAGCCGATTACCGGGTTTATTCGGATCATCCGGATAAAAAGGGCCGCCCAGCTTCTGGAGCAGAAATTCGGCAATGTGTCCGACGTGATGTACGCGGTCGGATTCAGCAACCTCTCCTATTTCACGAAAAGTTTCCGCGAGGTTTACAACATGACTCCCAGCGAGTTTATGTCGAAATGACACATGCGTGTTAACATTTGACACATGGTTTGCAATCCTTCATTTTACACTGGTATAATTTTGCCATCTCAGAAACGGTAAAATTATTTCATAACAAAAAATGCAAGGATGAAACTTCTGTCAGGATTATGTGTATTCATGTTGTTCGCCACGTTGACATACGGACAACCGATATCAGGGACAAAAACGATCCCTGGTGATTATGCCACAATTGCCTATGCGATCTCGCAATTGAATTCACTGGGAACAACAGCCCCGGGAGTCACATTTAACATAGCCTCAGGTTACACTGAAACGATCGGTGCCAGCCTCACGCTGAATACAAATACCTCCTCCGTAACGGCACCCGTTGTATTCAGGAAAGTTCCCGGCGGGGCGTTAAACCCGAAACTTTTTGCCAACAGCGGAATCTGGAACAATACGACCGACGGCGGGATCATAATTGCCGGTAGCGACTATGTTACTTTTGACGGAATTGACATCACCTCCACGGACAATACAATAAATTGGGGATATGCACTCGTAAAGCGCAGCAATACAGCCCCCTTTGACGGTTGCCAGTATGTGACCATCAGGAATTGCACCATTACGCTATCACAACTAAACGACGTATCTTACGGTATTTATTCGGGGAACCACATTGCCACCAGCACAACAGCACTCACAATCACCGCAGTGGCCGATGCCTGCAACAACTGCAAATTTTACAACAACACCCTTTCAAATGTAAGCCATGGAATTTACCTGAATGGCTACAATGCGCCGGCTCCCTATACACTTTACGACCAGGGAAATGAAATCGGTGTCGGCGGGGCCAACATCATTACCAGTTTTGGCGGATCTTACAATGATACCGGCATCGGGGCGACCTATCAGAATGGCATTTCCATCTCAAACAACAGCATTTCCAGCGGTCTGAATGCAATAAGTTCTTTAAGTGTCTACGGAATAAGCCTGACCGGGGGAATACAATCAAATGCCGCCATCAGCAACAACACCCTTAACTTCAGCCTGTCTGCGAATGGCGGTTCTTCGGGAGTCTATTGTATTTACACGCAATTCGGGAACTCCGGAACCGGCAATGTACTTACCATTTCAAACAACACCATTCAAAGTTGCACCTGTATCAACCACACGTCGGCATCCTGTTATGGCATATATAACAACCTGGTCAACAACGGCCCGGGAACAATCAACGTAACCAACAATGTTATCCACGACATCACGCTGGGTGGTACAGGTTACCTCACCGGGATCGATGCCGGCGCAGCCCTCAATATCAACATCAGCAACAACACACTCTACAACTTGTCACAAACAGGATCAGGCTATATAAATGCCGTCAGGGGCTGGACAGGGACAACCTCCGTGCATGACAATGTAGTTCATGATCTTGCCATCACTTCAGGAAGCAATACTTTATGCGGACTATATGAATATGGATATCCTGTGATTGAAAGCTACTATAACAATTCATTTTACAATTTTCATCACAACGGCAACGGGGCTGTTTACGGGATGCTCCTGAACACCACCCCGGGAACAAGACAATGCTATTCAAATACCATCTATGGTTTTTCTGCAAACGGAGGAACGGTTTACGGGATGTACCACGGCGGCAGCACTGCTACGGTTTATAAAAACAAAATTTACGACCTGACCTCCACGGCTTCTTCAGGGCAGGTATATGGAATTTATTTTTACAGCGGAAGCAGTGCCTTCGGTTACAACAATTACATCAGTGACCTGAAAACACCTGCATCAACCGGGACCAATGCCGTTTGCGGTATCTACACCTTTAATCCAAACCCGATCAGCCTCTGTTACAATACGATCTACCTGAATGCAGCAAGCAGTTCAACCACAACCTTCGGAAGCAGCGGGATCTATCTGAATTCTTCTTACACCGCAGAATTAAAAAACAACATCATCATCAACAACTCAATCCCTGTTTTCAATTCAGCCCCTGCCTATACTGTAGCCTATATGAGAAGCAGCACTTCAATATCAAACTATGCAGCAACGTCAAATAACAACTGCTTTTATGCAGGTACACCCGGGGCAAACAACCTCGTCTATTTCGACGGTACAAACGCCGACCAGTCCATCAGCCTCTATAAGGCAAGAATGACACCCCGTGAAACCCTTTCCTTTTCGGAATTGCCACCATTTGCTGATGCTGCAAATCACAACCTGCATATTTTACCGCTGGTTCCGACCCAGGTCGAAAGCTCCGGAACCAGGATCATCACGCCTGCTGCCATTGCAGATGATTATGATACCGACATCCGCTGGGGCGAAGCAGGATATCCCGGTTCGGGAACAGGCACCGATCCTGGTGCTGACGAGGGCAACTTCACCCCTGTTTCAGCCATGGCATTCCAGGCATTTACAACCGACCAGGTAACAGGGAATACTTTCTCGGGAACCACAACCCAGTCAGTGCTGCGGATGAAAATTTCGGTGACGGGCGCACCATCTGCCATGAATGTCACCCAATTCACCTGCAATGCCTCCGGAACAACTGCCATCACCGATATCAATGCAACGCCTTCAAAAATCTATTTTACCGGCAACTCCCCGGTTTATGGTCCGGGACTGCTTTTCGGCTCAACAACAGCCACCCTGGCAAATTATACCATTTCCGGGTCACAGGTTCTGACTCCGGGAGATAACTATTTCTGGCTGGTGGCCGACGTTATTCAAACCGCCCAGACCGGTCATCTTATTGATGGCCAATGCCTCAGCGCAACCATTGGCGGGGTTGCCAAAGTACCATCAGTTACATCCCCGGCCGGAAACCTATCGATACTGGGACCCATGAGCGGTACTTATCTTGTAGGTGCAGGAAATGTATCCCCGAATTTCGCCACCCTTACCGATGCCATCAACCATCTCAACCACCGGGGAGCAGGGGCCGCTGTAACTTTAAGCCTTACAAATGCTACAGGTGTGCCCTACAATGCTGCAGTCGGGGAAGTCTTCCCCATAACCGTCGGGATAATTCCGCTGGCATCCTCTACAAACACCACCACAATACAACCGGCTGCCGGTGTTTCTCCTGTCATTACCGGGTCATCCGCCTCCTCCATCATCAACCTCAAAGGGACCGATTACTTTATCATCAACGGATCGAATGCAGGGGCCTCACGGAACCTGACTATTGAGAATACAAGTATTGCCAACTGGACCGCGGGGATCCAGATCACTTCCCTGGGAGACCTGGCCGGTGCAACATACTGTACCATAAAGAACTGCATCATCAGGGGAGGTTCACCCGGCGCTACCAGCAGTTACACATATGCGCTTTCGTCGGGCTCGGGAGTTGGATCCACCGGCAGCGACAATGACTTTATGACCATCGACAACAATGAATTCAGCCGCGCCTATTTTGGCTTGTACATCGGGGCAAATACCTCGGGGGTGCAGGATAATCTAACTGTGACCGGCAATACCATCGGTTCCGACAACCCTGCCTTATATATCGGGAATACTGGTGCCTGGCTGAGCAACTCACAATGCACGTTCAGCAACAATGTCATCAAAGGTGTCATATCCTCCGCGATATCCACATGGGGCCTTTATATCGGACCCGGGGTGAAAAATGCCCTCTTTTCAAAGAATGACATTCATTCAATCAAAGGTACCGCCAACAGCAACGGGGGAAGCGGACTTGTGGTTGACCTTGCGAGCCCGGGGAACAACGTAACCATAGCCAACAACCTGATTTATGACATCACAGGCGACGGTTCATCCAACCTTGGTTCATACGGCATTACCGGTATGAAGATCCTGGGATTCAGCACCAACGTTAAAATTTACTACAACAGCGTCAGTATCTCAGGCAATATAAACCGTTCCGGTGCAACATCCGATGCAAGCGCTGCAATCTATATTGGATCATCAGCAACCCAGCTCGATATCAGGAACAATATTTTTTCCAATTCGATCGAAAACATCACCGGTGATTCAAAAGCCTATGCCATGTATTGTTCCGGGACTGCCACACCGTTTACAACACTTGACTACAACGATTACCGCGTAAGCGGCTATGAAGGGGTTCTTGCTTCATACAACGGCACCGATAAGACGACCCTGGCGGCATGGCAGGCTGCCAGCGTAAAAGATGCCAATTCCATTTCGGTCGATCCGAATTTCAATTCGCAGTCTGTCCTGATCCCTTATCCCGGGTCAATTGTCCTCGACAGGTGCCCTTTGCTGACCGTCACCGACGATTTCAACGGCGCTGCCAGGACGGCGCCAACCTCCATGGGGGCCTATGAACCCGGCAACGACGTTACGCCGCCGGTTGTCACTTATATCCCTTTTTACAATACGCATTCACTTACTGCACGAACGCTGACGGTCACCATCAAGGACTATTACACGACCGTTCCGACAGCAGGACCGGGCCTCCCAAGGCTTTACTGGAGAATAAACGGCAACCCATACAGTGTAGTTACGGGTGTGTGGCTCAGCGGCAACACCTACCAGTTCACCTTCGGGAACTGGGTGGCCCTGGGCAACACTGTCAGTTATTTCATTGTTTGCCAGGATGATATGGGAACGCCGAATACAGGGGCTACTCCGAATTCAGGTGCCTCGGGATTTACATCTAACCCACCCGCCTGCGCAACTCCTCCCGCCAGTCCATCGTCATATACCATCGTTGCAGCGCTGAGCGGTGTGAAAAACATCCCGGGTGATTACCCGAATATCACCGGCGCTTCCGGGCTGTTTGCCGATATCAACAAGAAATCCCTGAGCGGTAACCTGACAGTCAACATCGTCGGCAACACCACCGAAGACGGAGCAAACGCATTGAATGAGATCAATACGGAAGATCCTTCATACCACCTGACCATTCAGAACAGTGGCGCCTACCACAAAATTTCCGGTCCATATACCGGGGCACTCATCCGTTTCAACGGGGCGGATAATGTTACTTTAAATGGCAAAGGCAGGTTATTGATAAACAACACAAATCTCTATACTTCGGTTGCCATCGGATTCAGCGGCGGGTGCAACGGCAATGTCATTGACAGTTGTGCTCTGACCACCGGAATGAACAGCTATTCATACAATTACGGACTTTACTTTACGGGACAAGGCAACAACAATATCATCCGGGGTGATTCAATTTTCAAGGCCAATTGGGGGCTGTATATGAACTCGACCTACTGGGGACTGGGATCAGGGAATATCATCACCGGGAATGTCATCGGATCGGCGACTGTTTCAAATTACATATACGAACATGGGATGTATATTCTGTACCAGGACAATTTACAGATCAGTAAAAACCAGGTATTTAACATTATCAGCAACCTTAATCCCATGGGAATTTATGCTGAAGCGATCACCAACAGCCTCATCGAGAAAAACGACATACACGATGTCGTATACAATGGCAGCAGCTATGGCGGTTCAAGTGCCATTACCTTTAAATCCCTCAGTGCTTCACCAAATGTAATGATCAGGAATAACTTCATCAGGCATATGTCGGGAATGGGTTACAGTCCGAACGCCGGCGATAACAACAATATCCCTGCAGGAATAAAGCTTTTTGGTTCGGCAACTTCGGGGATCAGCGTATACAACAATTCGGTTTACCTGACCAGGGATGCTATCAACGGCATTTTCTTCAACAATGAATGGTTTACCGCCCTCGAAATCGGGTCGGGCATCTCAGGTGTGACATTGAAAAACAACATCCTGCAAAACAGCATCGGTGAGGATACGGGCGCATCGCTCACCTCCTGGGGTTATTCGGTTTACTGCAAAGTCGCCGTATCTCCGTTCGCCTCGATCGATAACAACCTCTACTTCACCAGCAATTTTGACAACAACTTCGTGGGCCTGAATGCCGTTGTGACCCCCCCGGTGAGCAGCATGAATCTTGCCTCCTGGAGGACTTTTACAGGCCAGGATGCACAGTCGCAGTTTGCCGACCCGCTGTACACTTCCGTCACGAACCTGATCCCCCAGGCTGGATCACCAGCCATTGGTGCGGGCCTTCCCTGTCCCGGTATCGTGGATGATGACATTGCCGGGCATCCCCGGGGATCTTCAACAACGATCGGGGCCTGGGAGATGGTACCGGCACTGACCAAAACACTGACGATAAACCTGCTTCTCCAGGGACTGTTCAACGGGGGAGGCACCATGAAGGCGGCCTGGGACAATACCGGTCCGCACTGGGGCGCCTCAATTGCCGACCACATTTCCATTGAACTGCACGATGCAACGCCGGGAAATTACGCAACCATCATCTATACCGCCGCGGATGTTGTCCTGGGCACATCAGGCGTAGCATCCGCCTTTATCCCGGCAGGATATTCAGGCACCTACTATATCACCATCAGGCACCGCAACGGGCTTCCTACGGTAAGCGCCACGCCGGTTTCATTTGCCGGGGTTTCCATCTCCTATTCCTTTGATGCACCGGCAAAAGCGTTTGGCAACAAACTGGTTTTACTGCCGGGCGGGGGTTACGGGATCTACAGCGGGGATATCAACCAGGATGGTCAGATAAACAACAGTGATATGTTTCTAAATGGAACAGGTTCCAATGGGTTTGCCTCAGGATACGTCAGCGCCGATGTGAACGGCGACGGCACCGTGGATTCTGCCGACATGACCATCGTTGATAACAACCGTGCAGCCGGAATTACAGCATCCACTCCATGATGATCTGCGTGAACCCATGAAAGACTGTTCCTTTTAATCATCCGCTCATATCAGAATCGATAATCCAACAATGAAAATAAACAAGTATACCATGAAAGCTTTAACATCCAACATGATACAAACCCTGTCACTCTTCCTGCTATTAACAGTTTTTTCACCAAAAATGTCAGGAGCAGCACCTCCCCCGCCTGTGGGTCAGGACTTTTCGATTTCGGTTAAAAATGTAACCCAGACAAGCGACAGAACCTTTGAATTCGACATCTACCTCCTCGATACCGATCCGGCACAGGCTTTTGAACTTGCCTCGGTTCAATGCGGATTGACCGTAAACCCGGCTATCTATACCGGCGGTACGTTTTCGGCTTCCCTTGTTGCGGGAACTTCGGGGCTGAACCCGGCCCAGGTGCCTGTAAGCGTTACCTATACCACCGGGGAGGGAGCCAACCTCGTCAGGCTTTCAGCGACCGCGGCAGCCGGGAGCGGCGGCGGAACTGTCATTTCATCGGTAAGCCCCGGAACCAGGATCGTCAGGATAAAACTCACTTCAACCGTGGCCTTTCCGGCCAATTCATATGCGAACCTTGCATTTACTCCAGCTACAGCCATCGTGCCCTCCTATGCCACCAGGGTTGCAATGTACCAGGCGGGCATCAACACACAGCTTAACATAATCCCCGGGTCAAACGCCCTGGCTCTGGAAAATCCGCAGCTGAACACCGCCTTTCCGCTCGCATATGCCGTAACCGGGGGGGGCACCTGCTGCGACAACAGTGGCGGACTCCCTGTGGGACTGGCAAATTCGCAGGCGGGTACTAACTACACCCTTTACAGGAATGACATGCAGACCGGCCCGGTGATTTCAGGAACAGGAACAGCTATAAATTTTCCCGGGAACCAGGCAGCTGGCAACTACACCGTGACCGGGACGAATGTGAATGGGACTTCCGCCATGCTCAACAGTGTCATGGTACTGATGAACCCCTCTCCCATACCGGTCATTGCCAGCAACAGCCCCGTTTGCAGCGGAACAACCCTTACCCTCATCGGAAGCCCTGCATCCATGGTGAGCTATTCGTGGTCGGGGGTGAATGGCTTCACTTCAACACTGCAAAACCCTTCGATCGCCAATGCGACAACCCTCGCTTCGGGCAACTATGCACTGACAGTAACAAATTCATTCGGGTGTGCGGCAGTTGCCAACGCTCCGCTAGTGGTCAACAGCCTTCCGGTGCCGGCGATCACCGGCCCTGTGTCAATTTGTACGGGTGCCACCGGGATAAACTATTCAACAGAGGCTTCGATGACAGGCTACATGTGGAATGTTAGCGGGGGAATCATCACCTCGGGAACCGGGACAAATTCCATCACGGTTACCTGGGGAGCCGTCGGAACAGGCACCGTCTCGGTAAACTACACCAATGGCAACCTTTGCACGGGTGCGGCACCGGCCACACGGAGTGTCACCATATCGCCTCTTCCGGTGCTCCAGCGCAACCTGAACAACATCGTGGTGGCAGATGGCCAGTCGGTGTGCGCCGATGCCCTGCAGACCATCTATGTGGCCGGTGGCGGCACTACGTTCATTGTTTCCGCAGGGGGTATTTCCCATCTTGTTGCGGGACAGAACATCATTTTTTATCCCGGGGCCACCGTACAGAACGGAGGTTACCTGCATGCCTACATTGCCACCGACTGTCTCTATTGCACCGCTCCGAAAAGCGCACCGGCAGCGAGCCCGGCCGATTCCACCGCCTTCCTCCCACCATCTGCCAGCGTGACGGGGAATGATCTTTTCAAGGTCTTCCCGAACCCCACTGCAGGGATGTTCACAATGGAAATGACCAGCATGACAGAGGGAGCGCCAGCAATTGTTGAACTTTTTGGGATGCAGGGAAAACTGATCACAAAAATGGAATTGATAAACCAGGACAGCCATACCTTCAATCTTACCAATCATCCGGCAGGCTTGTATTTCATAAGGGTGGTATCAGGAAATAAGGAGCGGAGCTGCAAGATTTTGAAATACTGATCGGGGCAACAGCCGGCATCATGAATGAACGGTATATTTTTCATCTTCACCGGCCTTTTTCAGGAGTTCGTTGACCTCCTTTTTAAGATCAACCATGCGGATCTCCCTGCCGATCATCAGGTCATTGAAATGCTGGAGTTCGCGTGATTTCTTTATCAGTGCGTCCACGAACAATGCTTCACTTTGCTGCAGTTTCTCCTCCGCTTTCCGCTGTTCCGTGATATCCTGTGCAATCAGCAATATTTTATCCGCTTTTTGTTCCTGGTTAATCAAAAATTTGGCCCGGTGATTCACTATTTTTATACTTCCGTCCTTGCAGACCAGCCTGAAAGTGACCGGAATTTCAAGGGTATTATTCAGGATTGCATCCTGATAATACTTAATTATCGACTCCTTTTCATCAGGGTGAACGATATCGAAAGCAAGCAAACCGATCAGTTCATCCTGGCTGTAACCTAAAATGTCGGTATATGCCTGGTTGCAAAAAATATATTTGCCTTCAATATCCAACATTGAAATCATTGAAAACGTGTTTGAAACAATGGTACGGTATTTTTCTTCACTTTCCCACAGGGATTCTTCCACCTTCCTGCGTTCGGTAACATCCCGGATATTGACCACCAGCCCTCTCAGATTCGGATCGCCCAGGAAATTCCGGCCTACTGCTTCAAAATGGAGAAAACCCCCGTTTTTATGCTGATGCCTGTACTCCCCCTTCAGGATCCCATCGGGGTTCATAAGCAGTTCCTCGAAAGCGAGCTTAACCCGCCCGGCATCATCGGGGTGCACAACCTGTAAAAATGATTTCTGAAGTTCTTCAACTTTGAAACCGGTGATTTTTTCGGCCGAAGGGCTTATATACCGTTGAAACCCGTCTTTATCAAGGAAGACAAGGATATCGGAAGAGTATTCAACCAGGTGGCGGAACCGGTGTTCCTGGTCAATTAATTCATCCTCCGCCCTTTTACGCTCTTCTATTTCATAGAGGAGGGATTTGTTCTTCACCCTGATCCTGAAAATAAAAAGTGCAGCAACCAGCAACAGCAGGACCAGCATGCCCGATTCGGCGACTTCAAACAATATGATTCTGTGCCAGGTCTTTACGCTGTAATCCATGCCGAATACGGCGATGGTACTCCCTGTTGTCTTATCCTTCATCGGGATCAGGGCGCTCACCCAGGTCCCCCACCTGTCGGCGGACGGATGCGTAATGATCGCTTTCCCGTCCCTGAAAGGCTGTTTGTCTTCTGCCTTGGCTTCGGTGTATTCCTGCCCCGGAGGTGAACAGTCCTTTGAGCTGTCAGGTTCCGAGTCGGCGATAAAATAGACTTTCCCGTTCCGCTCAAGGATGACATATGCAAATCGTGCTTCCCCATTCACACGGATCACCTCCCTGAGAATGCTCTTTATATGCCTGTATTGTGGTTTTCCGGTATCACCCGGGGCTGCTTCAAGTGCTTTTAAATCGTCTTTGGGAAAGGTTGCTTCAATGGATCTGACCACCACCATGACATCATCGGCCTGGTCGGTTTCGAATTTCACATAGGTATAACGCATGTAGAATGCGCCGGCCACCATGATTATCAATAATAGTATTATTCCCGGTATCTTGTTCCTGACGGGTACCCGCTGGCTGTTCATAATAACCTGTTCCCTGTGTATGAAGGCTGTTGCAAAAACCGGGTTTCAGGCTTTTGAGACAGCATTTTTGCTTTGCTGTTCAAATTTACACAATAATTGAATCCATCAGCAAATTACCCCGACCAGGCATCTCATAAGTTTCTGATGCAGCGAACCGGCAACCCGTATGCTTTCAGGCAATTGTCGCGCATTAAACTGCCTCCGACGCTGAAGACAAAATTCCAGCCGTACGTTTCATTGTTCGTCGAACCGGTCCAATAATAACCGCCAGTGCCGCGCAGGAGCAGTGAACCATCGGTGTCGGCAAGGATCCCGGCCGCGTGCATTTTTAACCCGGAGTTCCATGGACCGTTCCAGTCATTCCAGTTTCCGCTTGCATCCACGTTTGTCCATTCCGTAGCGGTCGGGATCCTCCAGCCACCGCCAAGCTCCAGCGTGCAGGGATCGTTGGCAGCCTGCCAGCTAAGGTTTTCAGTTATCGGGTTTATCCAGGGGGTATTGGGCGTGCGGGTTGTACCAACAACCTTGTACCCTTGCTTGCGGTTAAACTGCCAGTACCATCCTGCAGATGGTTCGCTGGTGTCGCTTTTGGCAACAGCCTGGTGGTCGGCGCCAAGGTTGCTTGAAATCCAGCATTTTGTGGGTTCACCCGCGATGTTTGTAACAATCCCGTATGTGACAGTTTTGGTTACAGGAGCCACGGTTCCGGCCGTATGGTTGATGGTGACGGAAGAGCCACAGGGAACCGGGCAAGCCGAAGTTGACTGGTTCAATACGAGCGCGGTGGAGTTGCCACAGCCGTTGTATGCCCAAACATACCGGGTATACGCCGTATTGCAGGTCAGCCCGGTTTCGGTTTTGGTTGTGGCGGTGCCCAGGTCGGTCGCAGAACCAACATCATTGGTCGTATTCCATTTATACCCGATGGCCTCCGTCACAGCATTCCAGTTCCATGTAACCTGCGTTTGTGATGGCGTATGCGTGCCGGAAGTCGGGGCAACCGTTGCCGAAGAACAGGTTTCCCTGATGCAGCGCAAGGGAAAACCGAGCGCCTTGAAGTTGGGGCCCGCATCGCAGGAGGTGCTGTTGAACACGAAGAAATCGCCCTGGGTGGCGTCGTATTGCGTCCTGCTCCAATAGTAGCCACCAGAGCCGCGATACTGCAATGAACCATTGCTATAGTATAGGTAGCCGGATGCATGGAGTTTTAACGCAGAGCCATAAGGGCCGTTCCAGTTTGTCCAGTTTCCACCTGTCTTTACATTGGTCCATTCGGTATTGGTTGGAATCCGCCAGCCGCCTCCAAGTTCTATGGTGCATGGATCGTTGGCAACTTCCCAGGTATGGTCTTCACTTATCGGGTAGATCCAGGTGCTGTTGGGTGTCCTGAGCGAACCGGTATGTTTGTACCCCTGTTTGCGGTTAAACTGCCAGTACCAGCCAGCCGATGGTTCTGTCGCATCAGAAACCGAGGTTGCCTGGTGGTCGGCGCCAAGGTTGCTTGAAATCCAGCATTTTGTCGGTTCTCCCGCGACATTTGTAACAATCCCGTAAGTGACGGTTTTGGCAACCGGGGCTACGTTTCCAGCCACATGGTTGATGGTGATGGAAGCATCGCAGGTTACCGGGCAAACAGCGGTTGCCTGGTTCAGGACTACGGGAGTGGAATTGCCGCATTCATTGTAAGCCCATAAATACCGTGTATAAGCCGTATTGCAGGTCAACCCTGCCTCAGTTTTAGTTGTCACATTTCCCATGTCGGTCGCAGTACCAAAATCATTGGTCATATTCCATTTATATCCGGTAGCACCGGCAACAGTGCTCCAGTTCCAGATGATCTGGGTTGCAGAAGGCATTTGCGTACCCGGAGTTGGATCATTCGGCACAGAAGAACAGGGTTCTTTGATGCAGCGAACTGAAAAAGCATACGACTTGACGCTGCCTATTATATAGCTGGAGGTATTATAAAAAAACCAATACCAACCTGCATTGGTACCATCCTGTTCATTACTCCAGTAGTAACCATAAGAGCCCCGGGCTATGAGCGAACCAGTGTTATAGTCCAGCATTCCGGCCACATGGAGTTTTAACGCAGAGGCATAAGGGCCATTCCAATTGGTCCAGTTGCCAATGGTATCCACGTTGGTCCACTCGGTGGAAGTCGGGATACGCCAGCCACTTCCAAGTTCAATGGTACACGGGTCGTTTGCAGCCTGCCAGTTGAGATTTTCATCGATGGGATATATCCAGGTACTATTGGGCGTTCTGACTGAACCGGTATGCTTGTATCCCTGTTTGTGGTTAAACTGCCAGTACCAGCCTGCAGATGGCTCGGTAGCATCTGAAACCGAAGTTGCCTGGTGGTCGGCGCCCAGGTTGCTTGAAATCCAGCATTTTGCCGGTTCTCCCGGGATATTCGTTACAATCCCGTAAGTGACGGTTTTGGTTACAGGGGCCACGAGTCCGGCCACATGGCTGATGGTGATGGAAGCACCGCAGGTAACCGGGCAAACGGTGGTTGCCTGGGTCAGGACCACAGGGGGCGAATTGCCGCAGTTGTTGTAAGCCCATGCATAGCGGGTGTAAGCCGTGTTGCAGGCCAGCCCGGTTTCGGTTCTGGTTGTTGCAGTGTCCATGTTGGTGGCCGAAGTGTAATCGTTCGTGGCGCCCCATTTATATCCTGCTGCGCCCGGAACGGTATCCCAGTTCCACACGACCTGGTAGGAAGATGCAATATGTATGCCTGCTGCCGGGGCATATACAACAGTACCGGTGGTTGATTGTGTCAATGTAACAGGCAGTGACACACCGCAGTTGTTGTAGGACCATAAAAACCGTGAATAGGCGGTATTGCATACCAGTCCGGATTCGGATCTGGTTGTAGCCAGTCCCATATCAATGGCAGTATTGTAATCATTTGACGTATTCCATTTAAACCCGGTAATATTGCTGTAGGGCTGCCAGTTCCACACAATTGCATTCGGTGAGGCTACATGGGTTCCCGGTACCGGCAAGGGTGGCTGGATCATGGTAGTGGATGCTGTGAGGATCACAGGTGCGGAGTACCCGCAAGCGCCGTATGCCCATACAAAACGGGTGTAAGCCGTGTTGCAGGTGAGCCCGGTTTCGATCCAGGTGGTAACCGTATCCATATCGATGGCCGCAGCATAGTTATTCGTTGTGTTCCATTTATAGCCCATGGCGCCTGCAACCGTGTCCCAGTTCCATGTGATCTGTGTTCCCAATGCAACATGGGTTCCGGCGGCGGGGGTTGATGGAGGTTCCAGTGGAGTAGTTTGCGTGAGCAGTGCGGGCGACGAATACCCGCAATTATTATAAGACCATACAAAGCGTGTGTAGGCCGTATTGCAGGCAAGTCCTGTTTCAGTTTTGGTTGTGGCACTGCCGATGTCGGAGGCCGTGGCGTAATCATTGGCCGTATTCCACCTGTAACCGGTGGCATCCGTCACCGGGTTCCAGTTCCAGGTAATCGCGGCAGGTGCAGGAACATGAATGCCAGCCGACGGGAAGAGCGGCAACAGGCAGGTGGGGGCGAATATGTACCATTTGTCGATGACAAACATGGCCAGCGCCCCGCTACCGGAGTTACTGCAATCGGTGCAATAGATGATCAGTCCGCTTGCCGGGTTTGCAATGGCATTCATCTGGGCATGCGTCATACGGGGAGGCAGCAATCCCCTTTCTGTAGATTTCACATCCAGCATCGCCGAATTATCCGGCGCGCTGTTGTCGGCATTAATGGCCACCTGGGCAAACGTATGGATACCAGCGATCATCAGTGCGAACAGGAATACAACACTTCTTTTCATGGCTAATCAGTTATTTGTGAATTTATTAACGGCTTTTAAGTTATGGCTTTCACATAACACAATAAGCTCAATATCAGTTACATAGCAAATATACACATATAAACGCCATTTTTATAAGAAGTAATGAAAAAGTTATATATTTTATACTAATTCAATAAAATCATTCTGGGGACCTCATAACACCTGCTATATGGCGGGTATGAAAAAAATTGATTATACCGGCACTTCTGGTTGGATTTGATCGTTAAAAAATACCAATTGCGGGTGATCGCATTGGAATTTTCGGTGAGGGTAATTGGGAGGAAATGGATGATGGCGGGAATATGCCTGTTGGTGGGGACACAGATGGTGGTGGGGACACACATGGTGGTGGGGACACATATGGTGTGGGGACACGCCATGGCGTGTCCCTACCGGATTATTACCGGTTGCCGGTAGGCCATGCCATGGCATGGCCCTACAAAATGACATTCCCTGCACCATTATTGCATGGCCCGGAACGGGGGGATAAGGCCGGTGGTTCACCATGCTTCTCCATATTTTCACCATGCTTCTCCATCCTGTTACCATGCTTTTCCATCCTGTTACCATGCTTTTCCATCCTCTCACCATGGTTTTACCGTTTATCCTCCATATAAGGCCCAAGTAAGGACCATGATTCGTCCATGCTCAGACTGTCATGTAATTAGCTCGACGGGTAAAAATCAATGGAATGTTTCGGGAGAATCGTTCAGGTGTAAAAACGGGGCCACGGACCGCTCTCTGCCTGTTTCTGCTGAGTATCATATATTAATGACATTCAACAATTAGATGGTGGAGGATCGCTCCGGCGAAGATAGGAAAAGGTGAGCGTTTTTCCAGTTATGCAATAATTTATAAATTGTTAAAAAGCCCGAATAGCCCGTACCGCGCATCCGAAGTTCTTACTGAGATAGTCCTGGTCGCCATTGAGAAAGTCCTTGTAAGACGCCACGATAGAATTGTACTCAGAGGAACTCCAATAGTCGCTAATATCAAAACCGCCAACTACAGTTCTTTGTATATACAATAAATTCAGTTCATACTTTGAAGGTAAGTACCAATCGCCATAGGTAACACCACCAACCGTTACTGAATAATCTGCACAAATTTTCGCAGCAAAATCACCAGATTGGTTATCTGCCATTTGTGTAGCAACAATCATTGCCGTATTCATGGTACCAGCATTTACCCCGTCGCCGGCAGTACCCGTAGTTCTATATGTTCCATTGTACCACTGCATACTTTGACTTTGATTGGCCGTTGCTGCAATTAACCCGTGCTGTCCGTTATCATATACATAAAACACGATGCCACCGCCATAGCTTTCACCAATGTAATGCGTATTGCAAACCCAGGAGGAACCATTATAGGTTTCATTGCAGTTTTTGGTGGTATTGTAAATGGTAAGACCTGCTGCTTGCTGGGTAATTGCATCGCGCTGGGTGGTGGTCATTCTTGGAGGCAAAAAACCTTTACTCGTAGATTTCACATCCAGCATCGCCGAATTATCCGGTGCGCTGTTGTCGGCATTAATGGCCACCTGGGCAATCGTATGGATACCAGCGATCATCAGGGCGATTAGGAATACAATACTTCTTTTCATGGCTAATGATTTATTTGTGAATTTATTAACGGTTATAAGTTATGGCTTTCACATAACACAATAGACTCAATATCAGTTATATGTAGCAAATATACACATATCAACGACATTTTTATAAGAAGTAATGAAAAAGTTATACTTTTATACCAATTGAATAAAATCATCCCGGGTATCTTACAAATCCTGCAATCTGCCGGTCATGAAAAAAATGATTGTACCGGCACTTCCGATTGGATGTGATCGTTAAAACATACTATTTGCGGGTGATCGCATTGGGATTTTCGGTGATGGTAACCGTGGGAATATGCCTGTTGGTGGGAATATGCCTGTTGGTGGGGACACATATGGTGTGGGGACACGCCATGGCGTGTCCCTACAAAATGACATTCCCTGCACCATTATTGCATGGCCCGGCACGGGGGGATAAGGCTGGTGGTTCACCATGCTTCTCCATGTTTTCACCATGCTTCTCCATCCTGTTACCATGCTTTTCCATCCTTTTACCATGCTTTTCCATCCTGTTACCATGCTTTTCCATCCTCTCACCATGGTTTTACCGTTTATCCTCCATATAAGGCCCAAGTAAGGACCATGATTCGTCCATGCTCAGACTGTCATGTAGATTTGCCAGCTCGAGGGGTAAAAATCAATGGAATGTTTCCGGAGAGTCGTTCAGGTGTAAAATCGGAGCACAGACCGCTCTCAGCCTATTTCTGTTGACTATCATATATTATTGATATTCAATAATTAGATGGGGGGTGAATTTTCACTTCAATTTCACCTGATATTCAACCACATTCCCTGATGAACAAGAGGATAAATTTGTATATTCCGGTGGTGTTTTATGGTTTGGGTTTGTATCAGTGTATCCCAGCATAGATTCCCGTATAATGGTGTCCCCTTTCCTGGCGGTGTCCTTTTCAATTGGAGCAGGATACGCTTTTCTGAAAACTGAATGATCCCTTTGCATGATTTCTTGTCCATATGCTCCAGGCAATCATTACAGGAATTGGGATTAATGTTTTAAACCATGCTTTTTCCAATTTCCCATCCCCGTTAAAATCGCCAATGATCGTGTCTGCCTTTAGATACCGTTTGATATAATTGGCATATGCCGGATATCCATCAGCGGCATCCTCCCTGCTGTTTGCTTCGACATAACTATACTTCCGTAATAAGATTACATCAGGTGATACAATGTTGATTGCATATCCATCCGATCCATCTTTGGTGTTGCCAGGGCTTTCAGCCAATGTATCTTTTTCGTTTTGGCTGGCAGATTCCACCGGAGCGTTGACTGAACAGGATCCCATCAGCATGGTAAGGGCGTATAATATCACAAGTAAAATTGGTCTTACCTTTTCGGGTGTTCATTTGCCGCAACTGCCTGCCATTCTCCACATAAAGTCCCATGGGAGCAAGGTCTTCCATTACCAGATCGGCTTCATACCAATACCAGTCTATATTATTACGTTCAGGGTTATTCGGGGGAGCTAAAACCGGCGGTTCTTTTTCCTGGAAGTTCCAGCGGTTGAATTCATCACTTTCAATGATAAACCCTCTTTTCAGACCCTTCGGGTAAAAGACATTGAACTTATTCCTGTTTACCCGGACCATCATTCTCTCTCCGTTAACCTTCCGGATGATCTTCTGCTGTTTCATGGAGATCTTGCGGTTCCTGGATGAATATTGCCCGTCGTCTTCCAGGCGTGGCATCTTTTCCAGCAGGTTCCCGGGGAGTTTTAAGATATTAATGACCATTTCATTCCCCCGGGTGACCCGGTTATAATGGTTCCCGCAATAATTGACATACAGGAAAAAGGTTCCCGAGTCGGGGGTGGAAATTTGTTCTTTTGAAGATGGCTGGCCGAAACCAGTGGTTGCCGCAACCAAAAAGAGGAGAAATGGCAAGATAGCAACCGATGGATGAGTGTTCATAAAAGATGCTTTTTTGATGGTTCAAAAAAGTAGACTCATGCCATAAGCGGGGTTTTATTGATAACGGACAATAAAAGGAATAATTGCAATTTGCAAATGTATTTGGTGCTATTTTATTAAGACCCTGGCGACTTATGAGTGTGACAGAGGGAAGTCTTATTCTGAAATTTCTCCCTTACAAGACAAAATGCATTATGTCCTGGCAACAATATCCATAAAATAAAGCGTTTTTCAATAAACCTGCTGCCATGAAAAAAGTCCTAATCATCGCTTTTACCGTCCTGGCCTTAACTTGCCAGGCCCAGGATCCTTCGATTGACATTTTTTTTATGAATCTTTGCAGCACCCGCCTGCCGCAGATAGCGGCCAGGTATGAATACCAGTATAAGGATTTCCTGACTCAACTTGATCTACGCGCACAGGATTCGGCAACCAAAGCCGATTTCTTCACCCTTATTCTTATGCACAAGCTGTTTACCGTGGGTACCTGCAAAGACGGGGTCAGGGGGGCTATTCTGAACATACCCTATTTTTGGAATTACAACAACCCGAACCCCCGAATGAAGATCACCGTGAATGGTGAACTTAATCGTTATGCCACCGGGGGCTTGCGTATCCCCTGCAGATTCCTGGGTGACATGGTTGGGAGTACTGAAAAGTATGGCTACCCAGGTATCGAACCGTTTGCAAGCTTCGGATGGTGCTCCGAGCGGGAGATGGCCTTTGCATGTCTGCTGTCCATCATGAAATTCGATGCCAGGGTGGTCGCTCCCGACAACCATGCCTGGACCGAGATCCTTCTTCCTTGCCGCAATACCGCAGGGCAGATAGATACGATATTACTGCGGGTAGACAATACCTTTGAAAGGTTTACTTATTCCCATGGGAAGAGGGCCAGTACAGATAATATGTATGACGACCACATCTGCAATGCTGACGAACGTATTGATGTGGAGTCGATCCATGTTGGGATAGCGGCAAGGACCAGGATTGCCAAGTCTGTGGATGACTTTTTGAAGAAAGCGTACTACAAGGACTGAACATATGTCTTTCAGCACCAAGATTTAAAGTACGATTACTAAGTTTCAGGATAAATAGACTTCCCCCCAGAAATTCCGATTGATCCGATAAATGTGTGTGTGTGTGTATCGAAAGCAAAAACCTTCGCCAATCCTTTATTTAAAGGCATAAGCGAAGGTTGCTGGCGGAGAGAGAGGGATTCGAACCCCCGGACCCTTGCAGGTCAACGGTTTTCAAGACCGCCGCAATCGACCGCTCTGCCATCTCTCCGTGGGCAAAATTACAACTATTTCGGAGACTGCCAAATATTCAACATCCTTTTCGGCGGGGCCTTTCATCCCACGAAATGCCCGGTTGACCGATTTCCCTTGCAATTTCGGCGCACCAGCCCTATCTTTGTAAACGATTTCAGCTAACTGATCCTAACATATAATCATATGAAAAAGATATTTCCATTGTTGGTCGTCCTGATTTTTGCAACATCCGGAACCGTCATCCAGGCAAGGAACCTGTGGGCTTTCCTGAGCTATTCCTCGTTCAATTCACCCGAAGGCCCATATATAGAGACCTACCTCACTGTTGCCGCGAACAGCGTGAAATTTGTTAAAAAGGAAAACGGGAAGTACCAGGCAACGGTCAACATCCTGATGACCTTTAAACAGGGAAATGAGATAAAAGCCTTTAAAAAATACGAACTGAATTCCTCTGAACTTGAAGATACCCTGAATACAAATTTTAATTTTATCGACCAGCAGCGTTTTGCCGTTCCGAATGGCACCTATGATTTTGAGATCCAGCTTGCCGACCACAACAAAACCGCCACGGCAATGCCATACAACCAGAACGTTGTAATCGATTTCCCGGCAGATAAGCCTTCCTTCTCGGGCATCGAACTCGTCAAATCCTATGCGAAAGCCGCCATACCCGGCACACTCACAAAGAGCGGTTATGACCTGGTACCCTATACCTATAATTTTTACCCGGAGAGCGAACCGAAACTGATTTTTTACAGCGAATTATACGGCATGGGCAAAGCGGCAGGGCCCGATCAGAAATTCCTGTTGTCGTATTACCTCGAATCATTTGAAAGCAATGTGAAACTGAATGCCTATTTCAGGGCAAAAAAGGAGAGTTCGAAGGAGGTCAATGTGTTTCTTACCGAGATCTCCATCGACAACCTGCCTTCGGGGAACTACAACCTGGTGCTGGAGGCCAGGGATCAGCAGAATGAACTGGTCGCCTCCAAAAAGATCTTCTTCCAGCGGATGAATCCAAAAGCAATGATCGGGCTGGCCGACCTGGGTGCTACAGAGATCGGCAACACCTTCGCCGAAAAAATAACCAGCAAGGATTCGCTGAAGGAGTTTATCAACAGCACCTATCCCATTGGCACAGGCCTTGAAAAAGCGTTCATCCGCGACGCCCTGAAGAGTGCGGATGTAAAAACCATGCAGCAGTTCCTCTACAGCTTCTGGGTCAACCATGATCCGAAAAACCCGGAACTGGCCTGGAACTTATACAAGGCGCAGGTGTACAAGGTGGAGGTCAACTTTGGAACCCCCGTCAAAAAAGGATACCAGACCGACCGCGGCAGGGTTTACCTCCAGTACGGCCCTCCCAATACCAGGAGCACCCAGTACAACGAGCCCAGCAATTATCCTTACGAAATATGGCAGTATTATACCCTCAACAACAACCAGCGTAACAGGAAATTCGTTTTTTATTCGCAGGATATGGTTACCAGCGACTTCCAGCTGCTGCACTCCGATGCCACCGGCGAGATAATGAATCCCAGGTGGAAAATTGACCTGCGCAACCGCATCTACAACACCCTCGACCTGCAGGAAACGCAGGTAATCAACGCCTGGGGGGATATGGAGTCGGATTACTGGGAACTGCCGAATTAATTAAAAATTAAAAATTAAGAATTACCAGGTCTTTATTTGTACTTTTACGGCGGAGAAGAGGTGAGAAGTGACAAGTGACAAGTGACAAATGACAAGTGTAGGGAGGTTGGACCGTAATTTTTAATTTTTAATTCCTAATTTTTTTTCATGCGTATTGCTGTTATCATCTTGAATTGGAACGGGAGGAAATATCTGCAGCAGTTCCTTCCCACCCTTATTCAGTACAGCAAAGATGATGCGGAGATCATCGTGGCCGACAATGCATCATCGGACGATTCCGTTGAGTTTCTAAAATCTGCCTATCCCAACATCCGCATCATCCGGAACCCCGACAACGGCGGCTTCGCAAGGGGTTACAACCTGGCGCTTGCACAGGTGGAAGCCGACTATTATATCCTGCTGAATTCCGACATTGAAGTTACCGAAAACTGGATCATGCCGGTGATCGGCCTGATGGAACAGGATGAACGCATCGCGGCATGCCAGCCGAAGATCCGCTCCTACCTTGAACCGAAGAAATTTGAGTATGCCGGGGCTGCCGGCGGTTTCATTGACAAATATGGTTATCCCTTCTGCCGCGGCCGCATCTTTTTATCCATCGAGGAGGATCACGGCCAGTACGATGACGTATGCGAGATTTTCTGGGCCACAGGTGCCTGCATGTTTGTGAAGGCCAGCCTGTTTCATAAATTCGGGGGACTGGATGAGGATTTTTTCGCCCACATGGAGGAGATCGATTTTTGCTGGCGGCTGAAAAACAACGGCTATAAGATCATGTACTGCCCTGCCTCCACCGTGTTTCACATTGGCGGGGGTACGTTGCCCAAGGCCTCCTGGCGCAAGACCTACCTGAATTTCCGGAACAACTTCTTCCTGCTCTATAAAAACCTCCCCGAGGACCGCCTGGTGAGGGTTTTTGCGGTGCGTTACATGCTCGATACCATCGCCGCATTCAAATTCCTGTTCCAGGCAGGGTTC
Organism: Bacteroidota bacterium; assembly: GCA_026391835.1. Lineage (GTDB taxonomy): Bacteria > Bacteroidota > Bacteroidia > Bacteroidales > FEN-979 > CAIVAT01. Next base: position 353,242 of record JAPLDF010000075.1, on the reverse strand, counting down.
AGGGATTTCTGGGCGGTAACCCGCGCGCACCTCAGCTTCTACAGGTCTTTCGGAAAGACCAAGCAGAAGCGGAAATTATTGAAACATGGCTCCATGCAGGATGTGTATGGCAGGACCATCGTGGTAGAATATTACCTGAAAGGGAAGCGGAAATTTTCCCAGCTGAACATGAAGAAGTTCTTCACCACGTAACTCCCCTACCCTGTTTTCGTGACCAGGCTTTCAATGGCAAGCCGGTACGACTCCAACCCGAACCCGATGATACTGCCTTTCACGTATGCCGCCAGGAATGAGGTGTGGCGAAATGATTCCCGCGCGAAGGTATTGGATATATGCACCTCCACCACGGGTGTTTTTATCGCCTTTACCGCATCGGCAATGGCCACGGAGGTATGCGTATAGCCCCCGGCATTGAGGATGATGCCGTCGTACAGGAACCCGGCATTTTGCAGCGCGTTGATGATCTCCCCTTCGATGTTGCTCTGGAAATATTCAAGCATAACATCATGGTATTGCTTTCTGAGCTTTTTCAGGTATGCTTCAAAACTCTGGGTTCCGTACACCTCAGGCTCCCTGTTGCCGATGAGGTTCAGGTTGGGACCGTTTATGATTAATAGTTTCATGGGATCTGGTTTGATATACAAAGGTAAAAAAAAAGCGGACAGGCGGACGGGCGGACAGGCGGACGGGCGGACGGGCGGACAGGCGGACGGGCGGACAGGCGGACGGGCGGACAGGCGGACGGGCGGACAGGCGGACGGGCGGACAGGCGGACGGGCGGACAGGCGGACATTGTAGTTGGTGAGAACGGGAAATTTATTATTTTTGCAGGAATTATTCTCCGCAGGGGGTGCCTCAATACAAGGGCTGAGATTATACCCCAATAACCTGATCCGGGTAATGCCGGCGTAGGAAAAATGAAAACCATGAAGACAAAATTCAATGCATGCCTGCGGCATGGAATTATTGCCGCAATGATGATTTCAGCAATGGTGTGGTTTGCCGGCACGGCGCGCGCCCAGGTGACTGTAACAGGGGTTGTTATGGATAAAAAAACCGGGATACCCCTCACGGGGGCGCACATTACGATCGGGAACAACACGTTGCCAGCTGTATCCGACGCCGACGGCCGGTTTCAGTTTACCAGGGTCAAGGCGGGTAGTATCTCCGTTAAGGGTTCCTATGTGGGCTATAAAACATTCACCGGGATGGTGGCGGTAATCCGCGACACCACACTTCGCATTGAACTGGAGGGCAGCCCCCTGCTGGGTGAAGAGGTCAACATCGTTGCCACGCGGGCACAGGGCAAATACCCGACAGCCTATTCCTCCATCTCAAACAAGGAGATCAAAACGGCAAACCTCGGGAAGGACATCCCCTACCTGATCCAGGGAAGCCCGTCAACTGTTGTTACATCCGATGCGGGCAACGGCGTGGGATATTCAAGCTTCAGCATTCGCGGAACCGACCTTACCCGGATCAACGTGACCGTGAACTCCATCCCCCTGAACGATGCCGAATCGCAGGGGGTCTGGTTCGTCGACCTGCCCGACATGGCATCCTCAACGGAAAACATCCAGATACAGCGCGGGGTGGGAACCTCCACCAATGGCGCCGGGGCATTCGGGGCATCCATCAACTTCATGACCTCCGACCTGCACCAGGACCCTTATGGCGAACTGGACGTTTCGGGCGGCTCTTACAACACCTTTAAATCGACCCTCCGGTTCGGGACAGGACTGCTGGCCAACAAATTCAGCGTCGACGGCCGGTTCTCGTATATCCATTCCGACGGCTACATCGACCGGGCCTTTTCAAACCTGAAATCGTACTATTTATCGGGAGGATATTATGGCACTCACACCACCGTCAAGCTGATCACCTTCTCGGGTTTTGAACGTACATACCAGGCATGGGAAGGTGTGCCGAAAGACTCACTTGCAACCAACCGGACGTACAACCCGGCGGGCGAATACACGCTGAAAAGCGGCGCCACGGCCTACTATAACAACCAGACGGACAATTACCAGCAGGACCATTACCAGGTCCTGTTTTCCCAGCTGCTTGCGAAAAACTGGAATTTCAACCTGGCCGTTCATTATACCAAAGGGAAAGGGTACTACGAGAATTACGACCAGGGGGCATCATTCTCCGGTTACAGTCTGCCGGATGTCACGATCGGCGACAGCACCATCACCTCAACCGACCTGGTGAACCGCAAGATGATGGACAACGACTTTTACGGGATGACATTTTCAAGCAACTATACCGTCCCCGACAAGCTGAAATTAACACTCGGAGGGGCCTGGAACCGGTATTCGGGGCACCATTTCGGCAAGGTGACCTGGGCGGAATACGCTTCAACCGGCGACAATGACCGGAACTGGTATTACAACACCGGTTTGAAGAAGGATTTTAACATCTACGGGAAGGCAAATTTAAGGCTTTTCAAAAAAGTCTCTCTTTTTGCCGATCTCCAGTACCGTCAAGTGCGTTATAAAATGGAGGGGACGCTTGACAACCTGCTGACGCTCGACCAGGATCACCTCTTTAATTTTTTCAACCCAAAAGGCGGCATCTTTGTCGAACTGAACAAACAACATGATCTTTTTTTCTCGCTTGGAGTGGCAAACCGCGAACCGAGCCGGAATAACTACAAGGATGCCGACCCGGGGAAAATGCCGACAAATGAGACCCTGTTTGACTATGAACTGGGGTATTCCTGCAAACTTTCAAACTTTACGGCAACGGCCAACCTCTATTACATGGCGTATAGGGATCAGCTCGTCCTCACCGGCGAGATCAACAATGTTGGCGAAGCGGTGATGGTGAATGTCCCCCACAGCTACCGGGCGGGCCTTGAGATTTCTGCAAGTGCAGGATTTTTCAGGAAAAAGCTGTTGCTGACCGTCAATGCAACCCTGAGCAGGAACAGGATAAGGGATTTTACCCAGTATATCGATCAGTATGATACAACGTGGACTCCCCAGGGGCAGGATACCATCTATCTTGGAGAAACGGATCTCTCCTTTTCACCAAACGTGATCCTGGGCGGCGTTTTAACCTATAAACCGCTCGTAGGACTCTCATTCAGCCTGAACTCAAAATATGTGGGCCCGCAGTACATCGACAACTCTTCAAATGCCAGTCGTTCCCTGGAAGGATACCTGGTACATGGCTTTGGTGCGACGTACACGGTAAAGACGAAAATTTTCGGGGAAGTCGGGTTCAACCTTGCCATCAACAACCTTTTCAACAGGAAATATGAGACAAATGCATGGGTTTATCCGTACTATGTGGGAAGCACCTACAATGAGGCAAATGGTTACTTTCCGCAGGCGCTGATCAATTTCCTGTTTGGGATATCGGTGAAAATTTAGTTGGTTTTAGTTACACGAAGGGCCGCGAAGGAGGCACGAAGAGACACGAAGAATAATGGTTTTGAAACTGCAGGTGTTCATTTAAAAAAAAAGAATTACTTGTCCTTGGTGGACCTTAGAGGCTCCTTCGTGTACCTTCGTGTAATATAAATCTTGGGTTTTAACAAAAAAAATGTTAAAATTGCATTGGAATTCCAATTGAGGTACCTTAAAAACCCTTCATATGAAAAACACCATCATTAAATCGCTGGCAATGACAGCTTTAATGCTCATTGCCTTTTCAGTTTTCAGCCAGCAGCCGGTTGTTGACCTTACAACACCCTTATCGGTGGATCCCAATGTACGGATTGGCAAGCTAGACAATGGCCTTGTGTATTACATCCGTTACAATAAAAAACCTGAAAAACGCCTGGAACTGCGGCTTGTGGTCAATGCGGGCTCAATCCTTGAAAATGATGACCAGCAGGGGCTTGCTCACTTTATGGAGCATATGAATTTCAACGGGACCAGGACTTTTCCTAAAAATGAGCTGATTGATTTCCTGCAAAAGACCGGTGTACGTTTTGGTGCCGACATCAACGCATATACAAGTTTTGATGAAACGGTTTACATGCTGCAACTTCCCACCGACGACACGACCCTGGTCGAAAGCGGCTACAAGGTGCTCGAGGACTGGGCCCATTACGCGGTGCTCGACGACAAGGAGATTGACAAGGAACGCGGCGTGATCACCGAGGAGTGGCGGCTCGGACTGGGCGCCCAGGACAGGATGATGAAAAAATTCTTCCCGATTATTTTCAAGGGATCGAAATATGCCGACCGCGTACCCATCGGTAAAATTGAAGTGATCGAGGGATTCAAACACCAGGTGCTGAAAGATTTTTACCATGACTGGTATCGTCCTAACCTGCAGGCTGTGATCCTTGTCGGCGACCTGGACCTTGCAAAAGCCGAAGCGCAGATCAAAGCCCACTTCGGGGGCATGCAGAACCCGGCAAATCCCAGGGAACGCACCAATTTCGATATCCCCGACAATACCGAACCGCTTATTGCCATCACCACCGACAAGGAAGCCACCGACAATTTCGTCCTGGTATTTTACAAACACACGCTCAGCCCGGATAAAACACTTGGCGATTTCCGCGATAAAATCATGGCCGACCTCTACACCGGCATGCTCAACAACCGGTTCAACGAGATTTCTCAGAAACCCGAAGCTCCCTATGTTTTTGCAGGGGGCGGCTATGGCAGGTTCCTCTCCAGGAACAAGGATGCCTTCATGATCAACGCCATGACCAAGGAGAACCAGATCAACAAAAGTCTTGAAGTGCTGCTGGCCGAGAATGAGCGGGTGAAGCGCTTCGGGTTTACCCAGACCGAGCTTGACAGGCAAAAAGAAGAACTTTCAAGCCAGTACGAAAAGAATGCCAAGGAGTTTGACAAAACAGAGTCGAATGCCTTCTGTTCCGAATATGTAAGCAATTACCTTTCCCAGGATGCCATTCCCGGGGCCCAGAAGAAATTCAAATACCTCAAAAACCTGCTTCCGGATATCAAACTGGCTGAGATCAACGACCTTGCAAAACAATGGGTTACCGACAACAACCTCGGCCTGGTAGTGATGGCGCCCGAAAAAGCCGGGGTGAAAGTTCCTACCCAGGAGGAGATCCTGGCGATCATCCGTGACTCGAAAACGAACCCGCTGACTGCCTATGTTGACAATTTCAGGGCGGAACCGCTTGTGCAGGGAACCATAAAGCCCGGTAAAATCACCGGCAGCAAGGAGAACAAGGAGAATGGCTTTACCGAACTTACCTTATCCAACGGCGTGACGGTCGTGCTCAAGCCAACCAACTTCAAAAACGATGAGATCCTCCTCTCTGCATACAGTCCCGGCGGAAATTCACTGGTACCCGACAAGGAATTCATGTCGGCCAATTATGCCACACAGATCATCGACATGAGCGGTGCCGGCAACTTCGACAATGTTGAACTCGAGAAAAAGCTGAAAGGAAAAACGATCGAGATCAGCCCGTATATCGATGACGTAAAGGAGGGTTTCAGGGGCAAAACCACCCCGAAGGACTTCGAGACCATGATGCAGCTGGTGTATCTCTACTTCGACCAGCCCCGCAAGGATACCACGGCTTTCAAGGCTTTTATGTCGCAGATGGAGAACCAGATGAAATTTATGAAGAGCAGCCCGGTCATGACATTCTACGACACCCTGTTTAAAGTGGTTTATCCAGGCTACAAGCGCATGATCATCTTCCCGTCGGCCACCCAGCTGGCTGAAGTGAACCTCGATGAGGCATTCAAAATTTACCGGGACCGGTTTGCAGATGCGAGCGACTTCAGGTTTTTCCTGGCAGGGAACTTCTCGGTCGATTCGATTTCACCCCTGGTTGAACAGTATTTCGGAAGCCTCCCGGGCCTGAACCGCAACGAAACATGGAAAGATACCTCGCCAAAACCTGCCGCCGGAATAACAAACCTCACTGTTTACAAGGGAACCGACCCGCAGGGCATGGTTGGACTGGTGATGCCGGAAGAGTTTGTATGGAATGAAAAGAATGTCCTTTGCATGAATATGGTCAAGGAGATCATGGGAATCAAACTGGTGGAGGTAATCCGTGAGAAGATGAGCGGGGTATACTCCCCCCAGGTAATGGTCAACATGGACCAGTATCCCAAACCAACCGTTTCGCTCATGGTCATGTTCGGATGCTCCCCTAAAACCAGCGATAAACTTACCAAGGCTGTCTTCGGCGAAATCAAGAAGATCAGGAAAAGCGGCCCGACAGCCGTCGACCTGAAAAAAGCCCAGGAAGCCATGATCCGCGCAAGGGAAACCGACCTTGAAAAGAATGAGTTCTGGCTCAGGAAACTCGAGTCGATCTATTTCAACCATGATCCGCAGAACAGCATCACCACCTTTAAAGACAGGGTGAACGCGATTACCATTGAAGATCTTAAAATTGCCGCATCCACGTTCCTCAAACCCGACCATTATGTGCGGGTCGTGCTGATGCCTGAAAAAAAATAGATGGAGAAAACAATCAACATCCGGAATAAACGAGCTTCGCATGAGTACTTTCTGATCCAGGAGTTTACTGCCGGCATCCAGCTGACAGGCACCGAGATCAAGTCGATCCGCGATGGAACGGCCTCAATTGCCGATGCCTACTGCACGTTTACCGGGGGTGAACTTTTTGTACGCGCCATGCATATCGCCGAATATTCGTTCGGCACGCATTACAACCATGAACCAAAACGCGACCGCAAACTGCTCCTTACAAAAAGGGAACTGAAAAAACTGCTGGTGAAAGTAAAGGAACGGGGATTTACCATCATCCCTGTTCTTTTATTCATCAACGAAAAGGGGCTTGCAAAAGTCACCATCGCCCTGGCCCGCGGCAAGCACTCCTACGATAAAAGGGAGACGCTGAAGCAGAAGGACCATAAGAGGGAGATGGAGAGGGGATGAGATTTTCGATTTACGATTTACGATTTACGAATGACAAGTGACAATTGACAAGTGACGAGTGACAAGTGATTAATGAATTAATTACACTTAATATTTTTTTTATGAACAAGAGAAATTTGATTTTGATATTGATATTTTCATTTGCTTTTTATCTTCCCGGTGTTGTTAATGCGCAGGAAAAGCAGAAGTCTTCGGGGAAAGTGGCGGCCATAAAATGGTACTCCTTCGAGGATGCATACAAACTGAACAAAAAGAAACCGAAGAAAATTTTTATCGATGTATACACCGACTGGTGCGGCTGGTGTAAGAAGATGGACGCGGAAACTTTTGCGAACCAGGTCATTGCCAAATACATGAACGACCATTTTTACTGCGTCAAATTCAATGCGGAACGCAAGGATACCATCGTTCTTGACGGCCAGGTGTTTGTGAACCCGAACCCCAACAGCAGCCGCAGCACCCACAAACTTGCCGTTGACCTGTTAAAGGGCAAACTATCCTATCCATCGTATGTGATCCTGAGTGAAAAGAGCCAGAAACTTGATGTTATTTCAGGGTACCAGCAGGCCAGGGAGTTTGAAGGAATTATCGCCTTTTATGGCGATGACGCCTACCTGAAAACACCATGGGAAGAGTTCAGAGCGAATTTCAAGGGAGAGGTGAAATAAAAAAAAGGCTGCGAATGCAGCCTTTTTCAGGGGTGGAAGATGGGGCTTGAACCCACGACCTATAGATCCACAATCTATCGCTCTAACCAACTGAGCTACGACCACCATGTTTGATTTTGCAAAAGTACACAAAAAATGTTTCTGACAAACCACAATTTGTATTCTTCACGTGATTTTTAAAAAGCGGGTCATCATCTCTTCCGGTTCACTCAGTTCCCTTGCCTGGAAAAAGTTCAAAAAGAACCGTCTTGGCTTCGGCTCGCTCCTGTTTATCGGGTTTGCCACAGTGGTTGCCTGCCTGGGTTACCTGGTCACGCCGGACTCCACCCCGTATGCCAACGACCAGTACCTTGAACTTGGGCTGAAGAAACCGGGCTTTTCAGTTACCATGCTGCCTGTAAAGAATAACCTTCCCCGCACCGGCGACAATTTTATAACCACGATGATTTCGGGGAAAAGGGCCAATACCCTGAACATTCCCATCCGCGCCTGGTCGGCCAGGGGTAACCATATTTTATATATTGAATTCGGGGCACTTGCCGACGCTTCCATGGTTAAATTCCTGCCATTGAACGCAGTGGAGGCGCCGGTAACAAAGACCTTCCTGATCGGCACCGACCGTTTCGGCCGTGATTACCTCAGCGAACTGATGATCGGCACGCGCGTAAGCCTGTCGGTGGGTATGATATCCGTGCTGATATCACTGGTCATCGGCATCTTCATCGGGGCGATCGGCGGCTATTACCGCGGGTGGGTCGACAATTTTATCATGTGGCTCATCAACGTGGTCTGGTCCATCCCTACCCTGCTGCTGGTGATCGCCATCACGTTTGCGCTGGGGAAAGGGTTCTGGCAGGTGTTTATTGCGGTAGGGCTCACCATGTGGGTGGAAGTTGCGCGGGTGGTCCGCGGCCAGATCCTGGGCATCCGTGAAAAGGAGTACGTGGAAGCTGCCAGGGCGCTGGGTTATTCCGACTTCAGGATCATCTTCCACCATATCCTGCCGAATGTGATGGCTGCCGTGATCGTCATATCTGCAGCCAACTTCGCCTCCGCCATCCTGATGGAAGCCGGGTTGAGTTTTCTCGGGCTGGGGGTGCAGCCGCCGATACCATCGTGGGGCTCCATGATCAAGGAAAATTACGGGTACATCGTGCTCGACTACGCCTACCTTGCCATCCTGCCGGGCTTCGCCATCATGCTGATGGTGCTGGCGTTCATGCTTATGGGCAATGCCCTGCGCGACGCCCTCGACGTAAGAATGTCGGAGGTTTAACACCGATTCGCGCCGCCGGCGCTCCTGTGAATTTTTTTTCTGCTATTTTTGCACCTTCATCCATAAGGGAAATAATGTCAAAACGCGTCTATATTACAGGCATCGGGATCATCTGTGCCATCGGCAACAATGTGGAACAAACCCTTCATTCGTTGCTGGCTGAGAGATCGGGAATAGGAGAAATCACCCAGTTCCCCACCATGCACAAGGGGATCATCCCCATGGCCGAGGTAAAACTCACCACCAGCGACCTGCTGAAGGAAACGGGAAATGAAGGCAGGAACGACCTCACCCGGACTGCCTTGCTTGGGATGAAAGCGGCCCGGGAAGCGCTTTTGTCGGCAGGGATCCATGACATCAGGGCCTACAGGACCGGGCTGATCTCCGCCACCACCGTCGGCGGCATGGACCGGAGCGAAGGTTTTTATGCCTCCTACCTTGCTGATCCTGCAAAGGGCCGGATGACCGATGTTGTAAACCACGACTGCGGCGACAGTACCGAACGTGTTGCTTCCCACCTTGGCATCACCGATTTTGTCACCACAATCAGCACCGCCTGCTCCTCCTCGGTGAATGCCATCATGTTCGGCGCCAACCTCATCAAAACAGGACAACTCGACCGGGTGGTGGTGGGTGGCAACGATTCAGTTACGAAATTCACGCTCAACGGGTTCAACACCCTGATGATCCTTGACAAAACCGGGTGCCACCCGTTTGATGAAAACCGTGCGGGGCTGACACTGGGTGAAGGTTCAGCCTTCCTGGTGCTGGAATCTGAAGAGGTTGTCGGGAAAGAACACAAACCCATCCTGGCGGAAGTGTCGGGGTATGGAAATGCCAATGACGCATACCACCAGACCGCTTCATCGCCCGACGGTACCGGCGCCTTCCTGGCCATGTTGAAGGCAATTGCCATGAGCGGTCTTCAGCCCGGCGATATCGACTATGTCAACGTACATGGCACCGGCACGCAGAACAACGACCTTTCGGAAGGAGTGGCCATGGAACGCATCTTCGGGAATGATGTTCCGCCCTTCAGCTCCACCAAGGGCTATACCGGCCATACGCTCGGGGCGGCAGGCGCAGTGGAGGCGGTGATCTCCGTCCTGACAATCCTGCACCAGACGATCTTTCCCAACCTGAATTTTTCAACCCCGATGAAGGAGCTGCACATCAGGCCCGTGGTTGCCGTAACGCCCCGTGATCCGTCGCTGCCGATACGCCATATTTTATCCAACTCCTTCGGCTTCGGCGGCAACAATTCCGCCATTGTTTTATCAAAAGTTTAAATACAAACCCGTTCACCCGTTTACCCGTTCACCCGTTCACCTGTTTACCCGTTCACCCGTTCACCCGTTTACCCGTTCACCAACATCAATCAAATGACAAACATTCCAGTATACATCAACGGCCTGGGCAACGTTTCGCCGCAAAAAACCAATGACAGCAGTCCCCCCGGCCACCGTGCCACCACATTTCTTGAAGAACCGTTGTCATTCCATGCCAGCCAGCTCAGGTGCATCGACCCGGGATACAAGGAGTTCATACCGGCTGAGATGATCAGGAGGATGGGGCGCATCATCAAAATGGGCGTTGCTGCCTCCAAACTGTGCCTGAGGGATGCCGGGGCCGGTGATGCCGCCACCGGCGGGAGGGCGGTCACGCCTGATGCGATCATCACGGGTACCGGGCTTGGATGCATTGAAGATACCGAGAAATTCCTCGCCTCCATGATCAAAAACAATGAAGAGTTCCTCACCCCCACTTCTTTTATCCAGAGCACACACAATACCGTTGCAGGGCAGATCGCGCTGCTGCTCAAATGCCATGGGTACAACTTTACCTATGTTCACCGCGGAATTTCATTTGAAAGCGCCCTCACCGATGCCATGATGCAGGTTCAAACGGGTGAATGCTCAAACGTGCTGGTGGGCGGCTCCGATGAACTCACGGCAAATTCCTTTGCCATCATGTCGCGGCTGGGATACTGGAAACGGAAACCGGTTGAAACGCTGAACCTCCTCGATGATCACCAGCGCGGGACCATTGCAGGGGAAGGGGCCTCCTTTTTCTTCCTCGAGAACGAAATGAATGTTTACAGCTATGCCAGGCTGGCGGGGGTGACTACCTTTTTGAAACCCGCATCACCTGCCGAAATCATCGAACGGCTCCATGCGTTCCTGTCATCCTTCGGGCTGACGGCCGGCGATGTGGGGCTGGTCATCCTGGGGCTGAACGGGGATCCGCGAACCGATCTTGTTTACCACAACCTGGTTGAAACCGATTTTCAAAACACCTCCCTGGCCTATTTCAAACATCTCTGCGGGGAATACCACACTGCTTCGGCATTTGCAACCTGGCTGGCAGCGATGGTCCTGAAAACGCAGTCGGTTCCCGAAATCGTCCGTGTCAATTTCAATGAACCCTCCGCCCCGCTTGAACATGTGCTCATCTACAACCATTTCCAGGATAACAACCATGCATTCATCCTGCTAAGCCGCCTTTAAATGCTGACTTTCCGACGGTTCACCCTTATATTCCTCATCATTCTGCCGGGTTTGAACCTATGGATTTTATTGGCAGCAAGGGGCACCGGAGGGTTTCCCCTTTGCCAGGCATTGGTATTAAACGGGCTGTTGGTTGCCGGTTATTTGGGCATCTCCTTCGCCATGGCCTTCCTGCCGTGTTCCAACTTTCATCACCCGGTGATCTGCCGCGGCCGGACAGGTGAAAAATCAGTTTCAATTACCTTTGATGACGGCCCCGACCCGGTGAAAACCCCGGTGATCCTTGAGGTTCTTAAAAAGCATGGTGCCAGGGCGACCTTTTTCTGCATTGGCGGGAACCTGGCCGGAAATGAAACCCTGCTGAAAAAGATGATCGCTGAGGGGCACCTGCCAGGCAACCACTCTTTTTCCCACTCAAGGTGGTTCGATCTTTTCTCAGCCGACAAAATAAGGGCCGAACTGCTCGAAACCGACCGCATGATCAGCGAGATCACAGGGAAGACCCCGTGCTTTTTCCGGCCGCCATTTGGCGTGGTGAACCCGATGGTAAGCAGGGCACTTAAAAACATGCACTGGCAGGCGGTTTGCTGGGACATCCGTTCATTCGACACCATGAATCCTGATCCGCAGAAAATCAAACACAAAATCCTTCGGCGCCTGCAACCCGGATCAATCATCCTGCTGCACGATGCCACCACGTTCACAGCGCATCACCTTGATGAGCTGCTTTCGGCGATTGCCGATGCAGGCTACAAAGTTGTGCCCCTCGATTCATTGCTGAAACTCCCGGCCTATGCAGGATAACAGCTTTACCGCATCCCGGTATGCGACGCAGCATGTATTCCAGCCATTCCGGTTTACAGGATTTTGGTCCATGGTCATACTCCTCACCTTCATTTCCGGTTGCATATCTGTGAAGCCGGAACATCTCAGGCGTGAAAGGCAGCCCGGAGCAACTGCCGTGTCACATGCCGCATGTTACCTCCCTCCTGATGCCAGCCATCTTTTCAGGGCCACCCTGGATGTGAAAAACAAGCATATCAGCGGGCTCCTTGGCATCAAACGGACAGATACCGCACCTACCGCCCCATCAGGACCTGGAAGGGTGGATGAATCGGCCATTTACAGGATCGTACTCATGAATGAGGCGGGGATGACCTTGTTCGACCTGGAACTGCAGGCCGGCAGTTTCAAGGTAATCTCGTGCTTTGAGCCAATGCACAAAAAAGTGTTGATGGATATCTTTGAGACCGATTTCAGGATGCTGCTGGGCAGCGGGGCAATTGAACCGGGAAAAACATACAGGCAGGAAAGCACCGGTCAGCTGGTTGTTTCCGGGTCCACAGGCAGGTACGAAACCTGGCAAACCTATTCGCAAACAGGCGACACGCTGCTTATCACGGCTGCCAAATCAACGATTGCCGATCCGGTGATCATTGCCTATGGCAATTATGCAAATGGTATCCCACTGAAAATCACCATCACAAGTCCTTTCATCGGGATGAAGATCGCCCTGCGTAAACTGGTACAATAGTTCAATCCATCATACAAGGTTGCAAATTAGCTCAATCATCGGTTATCTTCAATTCATAAATGCTCCGGATGCTTGAGAAATAGGCCTGGAGATTCACGTCAAGCTCCTCCAGGAGCCCTTTGTGCAGGTCATACACCCAGGCATGGATTTGCGGGAAACCGGTCTGGTTCCATTTGCGCTGAACATGGTCGATCTTGGCTACGTTTACACATTGCTCGATTACATTCAGTTCAACAAGCCTGTTATATCTCAGGTGCGGATCGCCGATCGCGTCAAGTTCCAGCTGATGGATCCTGTATACATCACGGATGGCCTGGAGCCAGCTGTTCAGCTGCCCCATGTCGGTGGGGTGCAGCGCTGCTTTTACCCCCCCGCAGCCATAATGGCCGCACACGATGATGTGCTCAATTCCCAGGTATTCAACGGCATACTGGATCACGGCATTGATGTTGCTGTCGCCACCCACCACAAGGTTGGCGATGTTGCGGTGCACAAACACTTCGCCTTCATCAAGGCCCATGATCACATTGGCCGGAACCCGGCTGTCGGAACAACCTATGTAAAGGTAGTGGGGTTTCTGATCGGTGGCCAGGTTTTCAAAAAAGTGCTTGTCGGTTGCCAGCTTGCTTTGCACCCACGCCTTGTTGTTTTCAAATATCTGAAGATAGTCGTCCATGGAATGAAATATTGGGGATTAAAGATACAAAACTTGTATTGCCGTTCAACAGCGCCAATCAATACTTGACTTTTTTGGTTTCATTGTTGCCGCAATGCACAGGGCCTTTGTTCCGGCAATTGCCCTTGTTGAAAAACATTTTGACCGACATGTAAAAATCGAGCCCGGTAAAATCGCTGAAATGAAAGAAACCGCCCAGTTTATCGGTCCCGATGGTTACCCCGTAACAGCGCAAGGCAATGCCAACCCTGGGCAGTTGCCAGTTGTACAATGAGACCGGCAGGCTGGCTTCAAACCAGCTGGTTTCGTAACGCGGGGTGACCGAAATTTCGGCTGGCCGGGTAATGGCCGACCTGGAGATTGCAAAACCATAGATGAGGCTGGCATTGACATACCAGTTTTGCTGAATATGATAATCGAACTGGACACTCAGCGCGGCGGGAAGCCAGAGCGTGAATTTATCGCCGGCAAATGCCTCGGTATTGTTGCCGTAAAATTTATAACTGATCGTATCAAGAAACTGCTGGATGGTGGTGAACTTCATGCTGGTAACATTCTCCCAGTAAGCACTCCTGTTGTCGATCCTCATTTTAGTGGCATTGTTCCTGAAGTTAATGCCGCCGAAATCGATGAGGGCCACCCCTACCCGGTAAAGATAATCTTCGTAAGGCTGGGCACACAACGAGTTGAAATACTGGTTTTGATGGTAATGTGCGAGCCGGGTATAAGTGATCCCCAGGTCAAGCCCAAACCCGCCGCCTTTGAATATGGGAGAGGTCAGGGCTTCATTGACATTGTAGGCAACCGGGATGGACAGCCCCATTTCGGCATCCAGGTTTTTCACGTCGATGGTTGAATCATTCAATACGTTGTAATCCAGCTTTTTGACATTCATGTACATGCCGCCGATGCCGAGCAGGCGTTTGACCGAAATTCCGGCCGACAGCACATTGAACCCCCGTGCATAGAAGGTATTGCTGTAGGTAAGCCCGATTTCTCCCCAGGCCATGCCGGATGCCCTGATGGGGCCATTGTCGTGGTAGATGATATTGTGCTGGGGCTGATAGTTCAGGCCGAGATAGATAAAATTCGCCATCTCGTAAGGGATATAGTCTCCCGAAACCACCGTTCTGACCGCAGTCGTCAGGGCGAAAGCATGGTTGCCCCAGATCAGCATCGCTCCCGGCCCGTTGATCCTTGTCTGGATGAAGGCATTCTTGTGGTTCTCGTTCAGGTAGTGATAAAAATTCCGCTCCTCCGTTCCATAGTCTTCGCTGTGGGTAGGCCATTGATAGCCGGATTTAAAAAAATTGCTGAACCGGTAGTCAGACTTTTTCATGTACAGGTAGTTGTTCTGAACAAACACATCCAGCCCGAGGAGTTGAATATCAAGATAGGGTTTGGAATTGTGAAGTGCGCTGGGGTTCAACTGGATACTGTTCACTCCCGAATAATTGCCCAGGGTGGTTCCGAGCATATCCTGCGCCGAAGCCGGGACTCCTGAAACCAGTAAAAGAAATAAAAAAGCAATTAAACGGTTATTCTTCATTGAAGCGGTCTTAATTCAGCAGGAGAGGATCATCAGGTAGTATGGCAATTGCAATCGCTGATAATCTTTTAACGAAAAGGGTACATGAATATTACAATTTACTAATTTTGCAGTCAAATTAAAAAAAACGACCTATGGCAACTATTGCATTGAACGGAACTCCAATTCACACGATCGGGTTACTTCCAGAAACCGGTAAACCTGTTCCCGACTTCCTGTTAACAAAGACAGATCTTTCGGACATTTCGTTGTCCGGGTTCAAAGGGAAAAAAATTGTTTTCAACATTTTCCCCAGCCTCGACACAAGCGTATGCGCAACTTCGGTAAGGAAGTTCAACGCTGAAGCCGAAAAACATCCTGACACGGTGGTTTTGTGCGTTTCAAAAGACCTCCCTTTCGCACATGCACGTTTTTGCGCAGCAGAGGGGCTTAAAAATGTTGTTCCGGCATCAGAACTGAGAAACAGCAACTTCGGCAACAACTACGGCGTGCTGATCATCGACGGACCGCTGGCAGGTTTGTTATCAAGGGCGGTGGTGATCGCCGATGAAAATGGCATTGTCATTTACAGCGAGCAGGTACCCGACATCGTGCAGGAGCCAAATTACGAAGCGGCTTTGGCGTCATTAAAATAACGGATTGAATTAATTCGTACCTTTGCACTCCGTTTTAAAAAGGATCCTCGATGCGGGTGTGGCGTAATTGGTAGCCGCGCAAGACTTAGGATCTTGTGCCTTCGGGCGTGGGGGTTCGAGTCCCTTCATCCGCACAATAATTGTTATATCAACCAATACAAGACCATTTTCATGAACGTCACCAAAGAAAGTACCGGGGCACTCACAGCCCTGCTCAGGATCGAAATCGCTCCGGCTGATTATGCTGCATCCGTAGAAAAACAAATTGCCGACTACAAGCGTAAGGCGAACATTCCCGGGTTCAGGCCCGGCCACATTCCCACCGGCCTGATTAAAAAAATGTACGGGAAGGCCATCCTTGCCGATGAAGTGAACAAACTGATCTCCGACAGCCTGATGAACTATATCAGGGATGAACAGCTTGACATCCTGGGCAACCCGTTGCCAAACATGGAGAAAAACTCCGAGATCGATTTTGAGAGCCAGGAATCTTTTGAATTCTATTTCGACCTTGGCCTTGCGCCCGAATTCACCATTCCCCTGGACCAGGACCTGCAGATTGAAAAACACATCATCACCGTTGATGATGTGATGGTTGAAAAATATATTGAAGACACGCGCAAGCGGTTTGGCAAACCGGTGGTTGTTGAATCAGCCCCGGAGGAGCCTGTTGTTGCCGCTGAGGGTGATGATAAACCGTCGGAACCTGCAGCGCCCGAAGTTGAACCTGCTGAGATGAATCCCGAATTCTTCAACATGGTCTATCCCGGGCTTGACCTGCAAACGGAAGAGGACTTCAAAGAGCAGGTAAGGAAAGACGCCTCCATGAGTTTTGCTGCAGAAACAGATAAACTCCTGTTCAACGACATCACCAACGCACTGGTAAAAAATACCGAACTCCCGCTGCCTGACGAGTTCCTGAAACGGTGGCTCCTCGAAAACAACGAAGGGAAATACACCCCGGAAGAGATTGAAAAAAACTACGATTCATTTGCCGAATCCATGAAATGGCAGCTCATTGAAAACAAGCTGATCAAGGAAAACGGCATCGAGGTTAAGGATGAAGATATCCGGAATTATATCAGGACCTATATGCTGCGCCAGATCAACATGGCCGACATGGATCCTGAAATGCAGAAGCGCTACGAATCGATCGTTGACACTTTTATGCAAAACAAAGAACAGGTGCAGCGGATCAATGACCAGCTCTACAATGCAAAAATGATGGATTTCTTCAAATCGGCCCTGCAGTTCCATCCCAAAGAGATCTCATACGACGACTACATCAAGCTTGCCGCCGCCAGTCACGGGCATGATCACGAACATGATCATGAACATGACCACGATCATGAACATGGCCACGACCACGATCACGACCACGATCACGGCCACGATCACGGCCACGATCACCAACATTGATAATTTCAACTAAATTCACAAAATTATGGACGAATTTTCAAAATATGCCATCGGGCACAAAGGCATCAGCAGCCTGAGCCTTGCAAAATACAAATCCATATCTTCCAACTATATTTCACCTACGATTATTGAAGAGAGGCAGCTGAATGTTGCCACCATGGATGTTTTTTCGCGGCTGATGATGGACCGGATCATTTTCCTCGGGGTTCCCATCGATGATTATGTTGCCAACATCATCCAGGCACAACTCCTTTTTCTTGAATCAGTTGACTCACGCAAAGACATCCAGATCTACCTGAACACACCGGGTGGCTCGGTATATGCAGGCCTGGGCATTTACGACACCATGCAGTATATCAACCCGCATGTTGCCACGATCTGTACAGGCATGGCCGCCTCGATGGGTGCGATCCTGCTGTGCGCCGGCGAAAAAGGCAAACGGACAGCGCTGAAACATTCACGCATCCTGATCCACCAGCCGATGGGCAGCGCCGAAGGACAGGCTTCCGACATTGACATCACAGCCCGGGAAATCCAGAAACTCAAGAAAGAGCTGTATGAAATTATTTCCCTTCATTCGGGACAGCCATACAAGCGGATCCTAAAGGATGCCGACCGCGATTACTGGATGACAAGCGAAGAGGCACGTGAATACGGGATGATCGACGAGATCCTGGTGCGTTCAAAAAAAGACAGTTAATATGGCAAAATCAGCCGACAGGTGCTCTTTTTGCGGCCGGACAAGGCGGGAGTCCAGGATACTGGTTGCCGGCCTTGAAGGCCATATCTGCGACAATTGTATTCAGCAGGCCCAGGTCATCCTTACCGAAGAGCTGGCAAATGACAAGCGGAAAGAACTTCCCGATTTTTTACTGCTGAAACCGATCGAGATCAAAAAATACCTCGATCAGTTCGTGATCGGCCAGGATGAGGCTAAAAAGGTGCTTGCCGTTGCCGTTTACAACCACTACAAACGCCTGGCCCATGCAAAAGAAGCCAAGGAAGGCGATGTGGAGATCGAAAAATCGAACATCGTGATTGTCGGCGAAACCGGCACGGGGAAAACCCTGCTGGCCCGCACGGTTGCCAAAATGCTCAATGTCCCGTTTTGTATTGCAGATGCCACGGCACTTACCGAAGCAGGCTATGTCGGCGAAGATGTTGAAAGCATCCTTTCGCGGCTGCTGCAGGTGGCCGATTACAATGTTGAGGCGGCCGAACGCGGCATTATTTTCATTGATGAGATCGACAAGATCGCCCGCAAGGGAGACAATCCTTCGATCACAAGGGATGTGAGCGGTGAAGGGGTTCAGCAGGCCCTGCTGAAAATGCTCGAAGGCGCCATTGTCAATGTACCGCCGCAGGGAGGCAGGAAACACCCTGAACAGAAAATGATCCAGATCAATACCCAGAACATTCTTTTTATAACCGGCGGAGCATTTGACGGAATTGAGAAGAAGATCGCCAACCGCCTGCAGACAAACAAAATTGGTTACAAGGCTGACCGGAAGCATGAAAACATCGACAAGGAGAACATCCTCGAATACATCACCCCTGTCGACCTGAAATCATTTGGCCTGATCCCCGAACTTGTCGGCAGGTTGCCGATCGTCACCTTCATGCACACCCTTGACCACGACACCCTCAGGAGGATCCTCACCGAGCCGAAAAATTCACTCATAAAGCAGTATACCAAGCTTTTTGAACTGGATAAAATCAAGGTGACCTTCGAGGAGGATGCCCTGAACTTTATCGTCGACAAAGCGATAGAATTTAAGCTGGGGGCCCGCGGGCTGCGATCGATCCTCGAAGGGATCATGAACGATGCCATGTATGAACTACCTTCGAAAACTACCGCCAAACCATTTCACGTCACCGCGGCATTTGTTGAGGAGAAGTTCAGGAAAACAAGTATGGCCCGGTTAAAGGTTGCCTGATACCAAACACGGCATTTTTTCGTTTACCGAATGATCTTTTCAACCGGAAAACCAATGCGTACAGGAATCCTGATCTTTGCTTTATTGCTGGCATGCCGGATATCTGCCCTGTCGCAGGATACTACAAAGGCGGTTCAATCCACACAAATCATTGATGGCGATACCATTGCATCGGTCGATGTGAGACCTGTCGTCATATTCCCGCCGGTGGTGATGTCGAACAAACGGGCATCCGCCCGCTATGACAAACTGGTTTACAACGTAAAAAAAGTTTACCCCTATGCAAAGCTGGCCGGGAAACAACTGGCGATTTATAAAACAATCCTCGATACGATACCGACTGAAAACGCGCGGAAAATATTCATGAAGAAGGCGGAAAAAGAGCTGGAGTTAAAGTTTGGCGACGAACTGAAGGACCTCACCTTTTCACAGGGAAAAATCCTGATCAAGCTCATTTACCGTGAAACCGGGAACTCAACCTTCGACATTGTCAGGCAGCTGCGGGGCAAGTTCACCGCGTTTATCTGGCAAACACTGGCAAGGCTTTTCGGATATGACCTGAAGGCCGATTATGACCCCGGCGGCAGTGACCAGGCAATCGAACAGATTGTCCTGATGATCGAGGCCGGTGCAATTTAGTTTTTAACATTGATTGAATAACCATAACTTTACAGACGAATCACGGAAACCCAGATGAAGCTATCCATCGTCATTGTTAACTACAACGTCAAGTATTTCCTGGAGCAATGCCTGCATTCGGTTCAAAATGCCTGTGCCGGGATTGATGCCGAAATATTTGTTGTGGACAACGATTCCGTAGACGGTTCGGTAAAAATGGTGAAAGATAAATTTCCTGAAGTTCACCTGATCGAAAACAAGGAAAACAAGGGGTTCTCATCCGCCAACAACCAGGCCATCCGCAAATCAAAGGGAGAATATGTGCTGCTGCTCAATCCCGACACCATTGTTGAGGATGACACCCTTCGCAAGGTGGTCGATTTCATGGACCAGCACCCTGATTCAGGAGGGCTTGGGGTGAAGATGCTTGACGGGAAAGGGAAATTCCTTCCCGAAAGCAAGCGCGGCCTCCCCTATCCGTCGGTAGCCTTCTTCAAGGTGTTCGGGTTGTCAACACTGTTCCCGAAGTCAAAGCTCTTCAGCACCTATCACCTCGGGTACCTTGATAAAGACAAGACACATGTTGTCGACGTGCTGGCCGGCGCCTTTATGCTGCTCCGGAAAAAGGTACTTGACAAGATTGGCCTGCTCGACGAGGAGTTCTTCATGTACGGCGAAGACATCGACCTCAGTTACCGGATCACCAAAGCCGGTTACAAGAACTATTATTACCCGGGAACGCGGATCATTCATTATAAGGGCGAGAGTACCAAGAAAGGCAGCCTCAATTATGTATTTGTCTTTTACAATGCCATGATCGTCTTTGCCAGGAAGCATTTCTCAAAAGAGAATGCCCGCGCATTTTCGGTGATGATCAACATTGCCATCTATTTCCGGGCCTTTATTTCAATCCTTACCCGGTTCTTCAACAAAATCATGCTGCCGCTGCTTGACGCATTGCTGATATTTGCCGGCATCTTTTTCATCAAGTCCTATTGGGAAAGCCATTTTATTTTTCCAGATGGCGGGCATTATCCTTATGCTTTCATTCATATAGCAGTACCTATCTATCTTGCAACCTGGCTATTATGCATTTACCTTAGCGGGGGGTATGACAAGCCGATCAGGTTGCGGCGCCTCATCCAGGGGATGGTGGCCGGTACCATCATCATCCTGGTGGTCTACTCCCTTCTGAACGAAAGCTACCGGTTTTCAAGGGCCCTGATCATCCTTGGAGCCGCCTGGGGCACCCTGATCATGCTGGCTGAGCGGTTTATCCTTCACTATTTCAACATCAACGGGTATAAGCTCAATTCCGAAAAGAACAAGCGGTTTGTGATCATCGGGGAAAAGGATGAATCGGAACGGGTTTCGGAACTTCTCCAGCAAACCGGGATGAACCCTTCCTTCACAGGGCTTGTGAGCTATCACCATCACAGGAATAATTCCAACGGTTTTATCGGCCACCTGGGACAAATCAAAGAGATCATTAACATTCACAAAATCAATGAAATAATTTTCTGTGCAAAAGATGTGCCCGCGCAGGTGATCATCGATATGATGTCGGAGCTGAAAAATGAACAGGTTGATTACAAGATAGCCCCCCCCGAAAGCCTTTCGATCATCGGCAGCAATTCGATCAACACCTCGGGCGACCTGTATGTGATCGACATCAATGCCATCGTCAAGAGATCGAACCGGAGGAACAAGCGCATGCTCGATTTCCTGGTTTCGCTCACGCTGCTGGTGCTCTACCCGGTTGCCCTGTTCCTTGTGAGGAACCCGGTGGGGTTGCTGAGAAACATCTTCTCGGTGATGACCGGGTTTAAATCGTGGATCGGGTTCACCTCCCACTCCGAGCACGAAGCGAGCAGGCTTCCGGAGATAAAACCCGGGGTATTGAATCCGCTCGACGCCTTCCAGAATAAAAACGTTCCGGAGGAGACCACCGCCCGGCTCGACCTCCTGTACGCCCGTGATTATAAACTTACCAACGATTTGAACATTATCATCAAAGGGTTCAGGAACCTGGGCCGCATCTGAAAGTAATTTTATTTTGAACCGTTCAAAATAAGAAAAAGCGTTATCTTTGCATCAAACAACTAAGGCATCTGTATATGGCAAATTATGAGGCAGTTATCCCAAAACTAGGAGAGAGTGTCATCGAAGCGACCATCACCAAATGGTTGAAGAACGAAGGGGATATGATCCAGGAAGATGATTCCATCGTGGAAATTGCAACCGACAAGGTTGATTCTGAAATTCCTTCGCTGGTTTCAGGCAGACTGGTAAAAAAGTTATTCGCCGAAGGGGACCTTGTTCCCGTAGGAGCCGTGTTTGCCATCATTGACACTGCCGGTGCCGCCGGAGCTGCCACCGCTGCCATACCCGCCCCCGAGGAGCAGCCTGCCGATACCTGCAAGGCAGAGCCGACAATTCCAGCATTATCAGCAAATCCGGAATTGATTTCACAGTCCGAAACCCATACCCACCAGGAACCCGAATCTGCTTCAGGAACGCGTTTTTATTCGCCGCTTGTCCGCAGCATCGCCCTCCAGGAAAATATATCGTTTGGCGAGCTTGACAGCATTTCAGGAACAGGAAAAGATGACAGGCTTACCAAGCAGGACCTGCTCAGCTATCTCAAAGACCGCCAACAGGGGGTCAAACCTGTTGAAAACTTTGAACAGGCTGTTGCTGCAGCAGCGCCCGTTGTTGCGCCGCAAACTGTTCAGCAAATCATCCCCGGCGAAGACCGCATTGTGGAGATGGACCGCATCAGGCAGCTCATCGCCGGCCATATGGTGAAATCGGTACAGACTTCTGCACATGTCACCTCCTTCCAGGAAGTCGACATGACGAGAGTTGTGCAGTGGCGCGAAAAAAACAAAGAGGCGTTCCTCAAGCGTGAAAATGAAAAACTTACATTCACACCGGTGTTCATTGAAGCCATCGCCAAAGCGGTCAGGGACTTCCCGCTGGTGAATGTTTCGGTCGACGGCACCAAGGTGATCATCCATAAAAATGTCAACATTGGCATGGCGGTCTCCCTCCCGAACTTCAACCTGATCGTCCCGGTAATCCGCAATGCCCATGAAAAAAGCCTGCTGGGGATTGTCAAGTCGGTAAATGACCTTGCGCGCCGCGCACGGATCAGCAAACTGGTTCCTGATGAAATTACCGGCGGCACCGTATCGCTCACCAACCTTGGGTCATTTGGCACCCTGATGGGTACCCCGATCATCAACCAGCCGCAAACGGCCATCGTTGCAGTAGGAGCCATCAAAAAGCGGGCGGTTGTGATTGAAACCCCCGATGGCGATACCATTGCAATCCGACCCATCATGATGATGTCGGTAACCTACGATCACCGGGTAATTGATGGTGCGCTCGGCGGCCAGTTCCTGAACAGCCTTGTACAGCATCTCGAAACCTTTGACAATAACCAACCCATTTAATGGAACTGATCCTCACCAAACCCATCGCATTTTTTGATCTTGAAACCACAGGAATCAAAGTTGCCACCGACCGCATCATCGAAATAGGAATCGTCCGCCAGCAGGTTGATGGTACCACGAAGATAAAGACAATGCGGATCAACCCTGAAATGCCGATTCCGCCCGAGGTTACTGAAATACATGGAATTACCGATGAAGATGTCAAAGATTGCCCGACCTTCAAACAGGTGGCCCATGAACTTGCAAGGTTTCTTGACAACTGCGACCTTGCAGGGTACAATTCCAACCATTTTGACATCCCGCTCCTGGTTGAAGAGTTCCTCAGGGCTGATGTCGATTTTGACCTGAAAGGCAGGCGGTTTGTGGATGTTCAGAACATCTTCCATAAAATGGAACCAAGGAACCTTAGCGCAGCTTATAAATTCTATTGTTCCAAAGACCTGGTGAATGCGCACAGTGCCGAAGCGGATACCATCGCCACGTACGAGATCCTGAAAGCCCAGCTGGACCGTTATGCGGATGTTGCCATCAAGGACAAAAAAGGAAACCTGGTACGGCCTGTCATCAATGATGTAAAGGCGCTCAGTGAATTCACCTATGCCAACAAAGCGGTCGACCTGATCGGCCATATCGTATACAACGACAAGAATGTCGAGGTTTTCAACTTTGGCAAGCACAAGGGAAAGGCTGTTACACAGGTCCTCAACGATGAGCCGTCGTATTACAGCTGGATGATGAAAGGGGAATTTCCGCTTTCAACCAAGAAGGTGCTGACCGCCCTGAAACTCAGGAGCAACACCAATGCCTCCGTTAAACTTGACCTGTTCTGAAATTTTGGTGCAATTCACATGAAGATAATCTGCATCGGTCGCAATTATGCTGATCACATCAGGGAGCTGAACAACAGCACCCCCGCATCACCCGTTTTTTTCCTGAAACCGGATACCGCACTCCTTATCCGCAACCGCCCGTTTTATTACCCGCCCTTTTCGGCCAATATTCATTACGAGGCCGAGCTGGTGCTGAAGATCTGCAAGACGGGCAAGAACATCCAGGAGCGGTTTGCCCACACCTACTACGACGAAATCGGCATAGGGCTTGATATGACCGCCCGCGACCTGCAGGACGATGCCAAAACAAAAGGGCTGCCATGGGCTGTAGCCAAAGGATTCGACCAGTCGGCACCCATCGGCAGGTTTCTGCCGAAACCTCAACTCCCCGATGTCAAAAACATCACTTTTCACCTCTGTTTGAATGGGATTACCGTTCAGCAGGGAAACTCAGGCATGATGATCCAAGGTTTCGATGATATCATCGCGTCAATCTCAACATTCATGACAATCCGTACGGGTGATCTGATCTTTACAGGAACGCCTGCCGGGGTTGGCCCGGTGAAGGTCGGTGACAAGCTGGAAGCATGGATCGAAGGTGAAAAACTGCTCTCCTGCCTGATCAAATAAAATAAGGAAAACCACTTAGGCACTGAGAACACGCAGAACCACTGAGGATGCTTACCACGACTTAGTAGCCTCTTAGTGCCCTAAGTGCCTTAGTGGTAAAAAAATCAGGAAACACCCTATTCAATTCAACACAATTTCTTCGATCACCGTTGCCCCTGCCTCTTTGTTGAGCGCCAGCATGATCTTGTTCCTGGCAAACATCAACTCGTTGCGAAGGGCCGCCGAATTGACTTTTACATAAAGCACCTTGTTCCTGATATGGATCTGGCTTGTATTCCTGGCAATCATTTCCCCCACCACCCTTTCCCAGGCCTGGATTACCTTTGCCTGGTTCAGTTTATCCCGCAGGTGGAAGGTGTCAAGAAACTCTTCAATTGCAGCCTTCAACGGCTTTTCATTCGATCTTCTCATCGTTCAATCCCTAAACTATCTGAACACCATTTGTCATTTGTCACTTGTCACTAGTCACTTGTCATTTGTCACTTGTCATTTGCCTCATTCACCTCCACCGGAATACTGAATATCCTGTGTTCAATTTCCATCGAATCAAATATGGAGCTTATCCGTTCCCTGCTCGTATCGGTGATAAAAACCTGCCCGAAACTGTTCTCGCTCACCAGTTTGATCAATTGCGACACACGCAGGTCATCGAGTTTGTCAAACACATCATCGAGCAGCAGGATCGGCTTAAAACCCTTGATGTTGCGGGTATAGTCAAATTGCGCCAGCTTAACTGCAATGACAAACGATTTTTGCTGTCCCTGCGAACCGAATTTCTTCACGGGATAGTCGTCGAGGATAAATTCCAGGTCATCCTTGTGGACCCCCATGGTGCAGAATTGCGCGGCACGGTCCCTGGCAAGTGCCGCCTTGAATGTTTCCCGGTAGGAATTTCCGTCACTTTGTGAAACATACCTGATACCGACCGTTTCGGAGCCGTTGCTGAGAAAACGGAAATATTGCTGAAACAGCGGAATGAACTCCTCCAGGAATGCATTCCGTTTCGTGAACAACTGTTCGCCAAGACGGATCATCTGTTCATCCCACGTCTCAAGCACCACGGCATCGAAATAATGCTGCTCGCCAAAAGATTTCAGCAGCGCATTGCGCTGAACAAGCGCCTTGTTGTATTGAATCAGGTCGTCAAGGTAAAACTTGTCGAACTGTGAAATGACACTGTCGATATATTTTCGCCGCAACTCGCTGCCATCGTTGATGAGGTCGCGGTCGTACGGTGAAATCATTACTAGCGGAAAATTCCCGATATGATCGGCAAGCCGCTCATACTCCTTTTTGTTGATCAGGAAACGTTTCCGCTGGTTTTTTTTCTGGATGCACTGCACAAGGTCGGGGGAATCGTCTCCGCGCTGGTAGGTTCCGTGTATTGCGAAGAACTCCCCGCCATGCTGAATATTCTGCGCATCAAGGCTGGTAAAGCAGCTTTTGCAAAATGAGAGGTAGTGGATGGCATCGAGCAGGTTTGTCTTCCCGACGCCGTTGTTCCCTACAAAACAATTTATCTTCTCCGAGAAGATGAATTCGGCCTGGGAATAGTTCTTAAACCCGGTGATCATCAGCTTTTGCAGATACATCTCAGTCATTGATTTTCTGAATTTCCTGTGCGACCTCTTCCATCAGCCACCCCGGGGTGGAGGTTGCACCGCATATTCCAACGGTTTGCACCTTTTCAAACCATTTCCTGTCCACGTCGCCGGGACCGGATACCAGGTATGTGAGGGGGTTTACACTTTTACACACATTGTAAAGCACCATCCCGTTTGAACTTTTCAAACCACTCACAAATACAACCACCTCAAAACGGGCCGCAAACTCCGTCAGCTGAACCGACCGGTTTGAAACCTGCCGGCAAATGCTGTCACTCCATTCAAAGTCAACAGGATGGCCATTTGAAACCTGCTCCATCCGTTCCCTGATCATTGAGGCTATTTCATGAAGACCTTCCACACTTTTTGTGGTCTGGCTATACAGCCTTACCGGGCGGGTGAAGTCTATCTTTGCCAGGTCGTTTGTTCCGCCGATCACGATGGCGGTGTCTTTGGTCTGCCCCATCAGGGCATTGACCTCGGCGTGGCCTTCTTTTCCGTAGATCACGATCTGGCCCTTCTTCGGCAGCATTTCAAGGTAACCGCGGTGTATCTGGTTTTGCAGGGTCAGCACAATCGGACAGGAGGCATCAACAAGGGTAATGCGGTTCTGAAGTGCAGTTTTATAAGTTCCGGGTGGTTCCCCGTGTGCCCGGATCAGCACCTTGCAATCATGGAGGGTTTCAAATTCTTCATGGGTGATGATGACCAGCCCCATTTGTTTCAGGCGGTTCACTTCCATGTTGTTGTGAACGATGTCGCCCAGGCAGTAGAGTATTGGCTTTTCGAGGAGTTCACGTTCGGCGGTTTCGATGGCATGTACCACGCCAAAGCAAAAGCCGGAATGTGAATCGATGGTGACCTGCAACCTTATTGTTTTTTAATAAATTCCTGGAGGTTTACCCCGACAGTGATATAATTTTTCGCGATGCCGGCCGTGTAGGAGGAACGGGCATAGCTCAGGTTGAACATTTTAACCCGCAAGCCTGCCCCGGCGGAGAAGCCGGTCAGCCCCGATTTGTTTGACAATTTCAGTTCCTGGCGGCGCTGGTAGTTGTAACCGATACGCAGGGCAAGCACTTTTGCGATGGTGAGTTCGGCACCCAGCACAACATGGCGCATCAGCCCGTCGGCGAACTTTGCCGCACCTGTCTTTTCCTTCACCTGTCCCGAGATGGGGTCGGCAGTGTTGGCGGGATCACCCGGGTCAAAATAGGTGAGGTCCCATTTTTGCAGGTTGGTGAGCAACTCTGAAAAGCGCAAAGGAATATGTTTAAGCTTCTGCGACAACCCGATCTGCAGTTCAAACGGAAGAGGCTCATATTTTCCCGGCAGGTAAGGTACGATCTGAGAACCGATGTTGCGGCCAACCAATGAGGCTGTAAACGTTTGGTCTTTTGACGTATAGGTACCGGCAACATCAACCGCAATGCCAAATGACCGGTAGGTTTCAAGCTGGGAATAGACCAGCTTCCCGTTTGCCCCGATCGAAAACACGGGTGACAATCTTCTTCCCCAGCCTACATTCAGCGCATATTCACCAGCCGAGAAATCGCCGGTTTTGTTGCCGGCCGCATCCGCGCCCGTAAACGTGCCGTAGTTGAGAAACTGGAAATTCCCCACAAAACAACCCACTTTGCCGAAATCGTGGGCGTAGGCCACAAACCCGTAGTTTATTCCGCCGGGCGTATTCACATAGCTCAGCGCCAGGTTGTTGTTCATTGCAGGACTGATGAGCGAAGGATTTGCCTGGGTCAGTGTGACATCATTGTCATCAATGGCCAGGAAATTGCCTCCAAGTGCGGCAATGCGTGCGGAATTGGAATACCCGAGAAATTTATAGGTTCCGTCACCACCGATCTGTGCTGATGCGGAAAGGATAAAAAGTCCTGACAGAAGAAAAAAGAAAGCGATTTTTCGTAGAGTGCGGCTCACGGTTGTTTTTTTATGTATTTTCTTAACGAAAAACCAATTGAATTATTTTAGATGCGGGGGAAAATTCGTTGGAAATTATAAAAGGTGACAGGGTAACAGGGTGACAGGGTGACAGGGTAACAGGGTGACAGGGTAACAGGGTGACAGGGTAACAGGGTGACAGGGTATTATGTCATCAATCCTCTTCCGGTTTTGCGGATCTTTTTTTCTTCTGTCAGATCCGATACCAGTTTGTCAAGGATTCCATTGATGAAGAGTTTGCTTTTCTGCGAACTGAATTGCTTTGAGATCTCAATATATTCATTCATCGTCACTTTAACCGGGATCTGGGAAAAACTGGTCAGTTCGGTCAGGGCCATTTTTATCAGCAGGATGTCGGTAAGGGCGATCCGTTCCAGTTCCCAGTTGCGGGTGCGGGCGTCGATGAGTTTGTCGGACTCTTCGCTGTTCATGATCGTTTTCCTGAAAAGATCGAGAATAAATCTCCTGTCGTCGTCGGGGTCGTCATCAAGGCCTTTCGTGAGAAGCCCTGACAGAGATTCGCGCTCACCGAATGATTCAGACATGAGTTTGATGGTTTTGATGACAAATACGGCTGCCACCTCAAAATCGTCTTCCCAGAAAATATTTCTTTCCTCAAAATAGAACTGCAAATCAGGGGATTTGGCAACAAATTTCCGGAACAACTTCTCCAGGAAATCCTGGTCTTCGCGGTAGGAACTCACCCCGGAAGCGAGGTAATCAGCAAGGTCCTTGCTTGCCTTCAATTTCTGGTATACCTTCCTGACCATCTCCTGCTCTTCGGTCCAGGAAATCCTGTAGTTTACCATTTGATCTGTCAACTGCAGGTTTTGCTGCAACTGCATGATCAAACGGTTCTCCGATAACTTATAGCTTGGGTTGACTTCGTCGGGTGTGGGATAAAATTTGGTCTTGGACTCCTCCATCCTGAACCGGTAGAAATGAATGACCTCGAGAAGGAAGGACAATTGGAGGAAATAAAGCTCGTAAACCTTATCAAGGCTGTTCAGAAGATTTTTCTCAGCAATCTCTATCCTGGCCTCTCCCCCTTGAAAATAAGCATACAATGCCTGAAGTACTTTGATCCGGTAATGTCTTCTGCCTAGCATTAAAAATATATGAAAAAGAACATGAATAAAATTGACTTGATAACGTTTGCAAAGCTACGGAAATAAGAAATAAAATTTAATTCAAATAATATTTTTATTTTTGCCTCCGCTGAAATGAACGATGTTGATGCACTAAATTTAACAGACTGCAGGATGGAAGAAATTGACAATAAAGATCGGGACCGGGAAGAAATTTTTTCACGAGCCATACGTGCGGGTAAGCGAACCTACTTTTTTGATGTAAAGGCTACCGTTGGTGAAGAGTATTATATTACCATAACGGAAAGCAAAAGACGGTTCAACAATGAACAAGGCAAGTTTTTTTATGAGAAGCACAAATTGTTTCTTTACAAGGAGGACTTTGACAAATTCGCCAACGGGTTGAGTGACGTCGTTGAATTCATCCGTACCGGCAAGGCCCCTGATCGGCCCGAAAGCCTGGCAGAAACCATTCATGATGTCGATGCGGACGGTATGATCACTGCCTCCAGGTCTATCGAATTTGAAGATCTGTCGGGGGATTCAGAAAGCAACTGATCACCTGGGGTACGTTGGCTTGCACTTCGACTGCGCTCAGTGCACGTTAGGGGCCCTGAGCGGAGCCAACCGGGCCCTGAGCGGAGCCGAAGGGCCCCGGAGGGTGCCAATGGATTCGTTCTGAAGTTCCGGATACTTCGACTTCGCTCAGTATCCGGGTTGCGCTCAGTATCCTGACCATTTTTCAACCAGCTGTCCTCCCGGGCAGTTTTTTTTATTGTTAAAAACTTTTCAACATTTTTCCGGGTGTTGCCAATTCGGTGTAATTTTGTGAACTTGTTTAAAATACCACATGGGTAAAGTAATTGCGATTGCAAATCAAAAAGGAGGTGTAGGCAAAACCACCACAGCCATTAACCTGGCTGCGGGACTTGCCGTACTGGAGCATAAGACACTCATCATTGATGCCGACCCTCAGGCAAATGCCACATCCGGTGTGGGTTTTGATCCCAGGAATATCAAAACCAGCATCTATGAATGCATCATCGATGATGTGGAGGCAAAGAATATCATCCTGAACACCACCACGCCTTACCTTGATCTTCTGCCAGCCCATATTGACCTGGTGGGGGCAGAAATCGAAATGATCAACCTTCCGAACCGGGAAAAGATGATGCGGAAGGTAATTGCAGGGATCAAAGATGATTACGATTTCATCATTATAGATTGCTCCCCTTCGCTGGGGCTGATCACGGTCAACTCCCTCACGGCTGCCGATTCGGTGATCATCCCTGTCCAGTGTGAATATTTCGCACTGGAAGGCCTTGGGAAACTGTTGAACACCATAAAAATTGTTCAATCAAGATTAAATCCCGACCTCGATATCGAAGGGATCCTGCTTACCATGTTTGATAACCGTCTGAGTCTTGCAAAACAGGTAGTTGAAGAGGTGAAAGTCCACTTTCAGCAAATGGTTTTCCGGACGATTATCAACCGGAACACCAAGCTGGGCGAAGCACCAAGTTTTGGACTGACCATCATGCTGCATGATATCAACAGTTCGGGAGCGATCAACTATTTAAACCTGGCCCGGGAAATCCTTCAAAACAATGACCTTACGAGGCTGACGAACAAAGAAAAAGAGATCGATGTCTGACATTCACGGGAAAAAGAAAGCCTTGGGGCGAGGCCTCAGTGCATTGCTGGATAATCCAGAAACTGAAAATCCCCAGAAAGAAATTTCCGGAGAATACACGGCGGAGTATATTGCCCAGATTCGCATTGAACAGATCGAACCCAATCCGTTTCAGCCGCGAACCCATTTCGATGAAAATGAACTTCGCGAACTTGCAGCTTCAATCCGCGAACATGGCATCATTCAGCCCATTACCATCCGCAGGATCGGCCATAATAAATACCAGCTGATTTCGGGCGAACGCCGCCTGAAAGCATCCGATATTGCCGGTTTGACACAGGTGCCTGCATATGTGCGGCTTGCCAACGACGAACAGATGCTCGAGATGGCCCTGGTTGAAAACATCCAGCGGGAGGACCTCAATCCCCTTGAAATTGCCATCAGCTTCCAGCGCCTGCTCGAAGAGTGCCGCATCAAACAGGAAGATTTGAGCCAGAAGGTGGGGAAAGACAGGTCGACCATTGCAAACTATATCCGGCTGCTTAAACTTCCGACTGAAATCCAGGTAGCCGTGCGCGACAACCTTATCACCATGGGCCATGCCCGTGCCATCATCAATGTGCCGGAGGAGCAGTCGCAGCTTTTGATCCTGAAAAAGATACTGGAAAGAAAATCATCTGTCAGGGAAGTTGAAGAGATGGTCAGGAACCTTGGAAAGAAAAAAACACCGTCATCACCCGGGGCAGGTCTTCCCGTTAAATATGAGAAAGCCAAATCAGCGCTTCATCAACGGCTTCTTTCAAAAGTTGACTTAAAAATAAACAGCAGGGGCGCCGGAACAATCATCATTGAATTCAAATCGGCTGAGGATTTCGACAGGATCATCTCCAAACTTGATTCTTAAATGAAGGCTTTCCTTCCTTTTTCGTTATTTTTCATCATCATCCTGGCCCACCCTGCCATGGTTTTTTCACAACCTGAAAAAGCTACGGCCGAGGTACCCGACTCCACCCGCGAAAAGGAACACTCCCCCACCAAAGCAACCCTCATGTCGGTATGTTTACCCGGTTTGGGACAGGTTTATAACAAGAAGTACTGGAAAGTGCCCGTTATCTATGCCGGATTCGGGCTCATGACCTACTTTATCTATACCAATGCCGATAAATATATCAGTTTCAAATGTGCCTATATTGAATCCGCCCAGGGTTCCCTGTATGGCTCATATAGTGACCTTGTTCATCAATATACGACAGAGGAACTTCTTACTACCCGCGAATATTACCGGAGAAATCTCGAAATCAGCATCCTGCTTACGGTTGTGTGGTATGCCCTCAACATTCTTGATGCCACTGTGGATGCACATCTGTATACGTTTAACATCAGTGATAACCTGTCGATGAAGGTCGAGCCGGCATTGCTGCCTTCCGGATTCGGGTACAAGCCGGCGGGAGGGTTGAAGCTCTGCCTGCATTTCTGATAACTCAAGGAGGAAAAAACATGAAGATTGCGCTGCTTGGATATGGCAAAATGGGCCAGGAGATTGAAAAACTGGCACTGAAAAGGGGTCACGAAATTGTCGCTATCCTCGACAGTCTCGAAGATTGGGAAAATGATGAAAACCAGCTTTCGGATGCGGATGTTGCCATTGACTTTTCAACACCCGTCAGCATTGTCGAAAATATCTACCACTGCTTTGACGTTAACATGCCGGTTGTAGTAGGTACCACCGGCTGGCTCGACGATCTTGAAAAAGTCCGGCAGGATTGCCTGGACAGGAACCAGTGCCTGTTTTTTGCACCCAATTTCAGCATCGGGGTAAATCTTTTTTTCGATCTGAACAGTTACCTGGCAAGGCTCATGTCGAAATGGGAAGACTACACCGTTTCCATCGAAGAGACACATCATATCTACAAGCAGGATGCCCCCAGCGGGACTGCGATTGTGCTTGCGAACGATATCATCAGGAATACTGAACACAAAGAAAAATGGGTGCAGGAAACCGTTGAAAGCCCCGAAGAGCTTGGTATCAAATCATACCGTACCGACAATGTTCCCGGCACCCACATCGTCAGGTACGAATCGGAGGAAGATTGCATTGAAATAATCCATACGGCAAAAAGCAGGAGGGGATTTGCCCTGGGCGCACTCATGGCTGCCGAATGGATTATCGGGAAAAAAGGTTTTTTTGACATGAAAAACCTCCTTGAGAAACAAATATTTAACAATCACGAATAAGAAAACCTTTGTTTTTACGTTAACTGAGCTAAATTAAATACCAGGATATGAATCTTTACTTGATTGTGACCGTAATATTTTTCATCCTCTCTGTCGCCGGCATGTGGGGAATCTTTGAAAAAGCAGGTGAAAAGGGCTGGAAAGTCCTGGTTCCGTTTTATAACTGGTACGTATGGTTGCAGATCATCAAGAAACCTTTGTGGTGGTATATTTTCCTGCTGGTTCCATTTATCAATGTATTCGTCATCCTGCTGATGGTCGTTGAAGTGGTGAAGTGCTTTAAAAAATATGGCCTGCTTGACCAGGCACTGGGAGTGTTGTTCCCTTTTGTTTATCTCCCGTGGCTGGGATTTTCACCCAAAGAGCAGTATTACGATCCATCCAAGCAGCCGCCGGTTCACAAAGGAGCTGTACGTGAATGGGTTGATGCCATCATCTTTGCGGTGATCGCTGCAAGCATCATCCGCATCTTCCTCATCGAAGCCTACACCATCCCCACCTCGTCGATGGAAAAAACGTTGCTGGTGGGCGATTACCTTTTCGTGAGCAAGCTGAGTTTCGGGCCAAAAGTTCCAAATACGCCGCTGGCGTTCCCGTTTGTCCATCACACACTGCCGCTCACCGAAAGCACCAAGTCTTATCTCGAATGGATCAAACTGCCCTACTACCGTTTTCCGGGAATGGCCGCCATAAAAAACATGGATGTGGTTGTATTCAACTACCCCGATGGCGACACCCTTTCCTCCAAACTGCAAAGCAATGTAGATTATTACCAGATGGTGAGGATGTATGGCAGGGATGCTGTGTGGAACAACAAGCAATATTTTGGCGACATCATCGCAAGGCCGGTTGACAAACGCGAGAATTTCATCAAACGGTGCATCGGGATCGCGGGCGACTCCATCCGCATCATCGACAGGGTGGTATACATCAACGGCAAACCGGAACAAAACCCGGGACTCAGGCAGTTCAGGTATCTCGTCAAGACGAACGGCAGTCCGATCAATCAAAAGAATTTTGAAAAACTGGACATCACGGAAACCGTTTCCACGGACAATAACGGCACCTATGAACTGACACTCTCGGAAGAGGCCATTTCAAAACTGAAACAATACGACAATGTTGTCTCCATCGAACCAATGGTCATTCCAAAGGATACCCGGGATCCGAATATTTTCCCTTATGATTCCATCTACCCCTGGAATGTCGACAATTTCGGACCGGTGTGGATACCAAAAAAAGGTGTGACCATCCCCCTGACCATGCAGAATATCTGCTTCTACAAAAGGATCATCGGCGTTTTTGAAGGAAATAAGCTGCAGGTAACGGACGGCAAGATTTTCATCAACGGCAAGGAGTCCTCGTCATATACCTTTAAGATGAACTATTACTGGATGATGGGCGACAACCGCCACAATTCAATGGACTCACGCTACTGGGGGTTTGTGCCTGAGGACCACGTGGTTGGCAAGGCAGTATTTGTATGGCTCTCGCTGGATTCCAACAAATCAATATTCGACGGAAAAATTCGCTGGAGCAAACTGCTTAGAATCGTAAAATAAGTAAATTTGTCGCATCAACCCAAAACCCAAAAACTTGAAACCATGAGAAAAGCTATTTTAACAGTCAGTTTGTTAATGTTTGCAATCCTTTGCAACTCTGTTAACTTAACGGCAGGCAAACCATTTGAGGGTGTCATCACCTATAAGATCACCTACCCCGACAGCAAATTTTCAGAAAGCCAGCTGGCGATGTTCCCGAAGGTGCTCACGGTTTCCGTCAAAGGCACAAAATCCAGGACAGATCTTTCAATGAGCGGGATGAACACCATTGAAATCACAGACTACACAGATAAGACAAGTGTATCGCTGCTGAACATGATGGGGCAGAAATACGCCATAAAGCAAACCTCAGCCGAAATTGAAGCCAAGAATACCGAGATCGGAAAAACCACCGTCGAGAAACTGGAGGAGACAAAAGTAATTGCCGGGTATACCTGCAAAAAAGTCGTGGTCAGCGTAAATGATGATGGCGTTAAAAGTACCTACGAAGCATGGTATACAAGTGAACTTGGTTCACAGCAGGCAAATTTCAACAACCCGCTGTATAAGGATATCGATGGCGCGCTGCTTGAGTTCCTGATGAAAAACCAGGAGGTGAGCATGAAATTCACTGCAACTTCCGTTGAAAAAAAGAGTTTGCCTGCAAAAGATTTTGAAATTCCTTCAGATTACACACTTACTACCCAGGATGAACTGAAAAGCAAGTTCGGCGGCGGTAACGAATAATTCAAATGGCCCGACCAATCAATCCGCCCAGATCAAACACTTTTAAGGGAGAACCGAAGGACGAAGAAATCCTGTCTGTCGACCTTCCGGTTGTTCCTGAAACCAAGGTAAAAAAGACAAGGGAAAAGAAAGAAAAACCTGCCCGGGTACCCAAACCACCCAAAGAAAAAAAGGTGCGTACCGAACAGGATCAGGCACGTCTTGAGCGGCGTTTCCGGGTTTTCGGACTTTTCTCGCTGCTCACCTCATTTTACCTGCTTCTTTCCTTTTCCTCGTATATTCTGACCTGGCAGACTGATTACAGTTTTACCGATACCGTATTCAAGCATTTTACCTTTGATGCTTTCTTTGAGAACAAGATCCCGGTTGAGAACCTGATGGGGAAGATCGGTGCGCTCACCGGCTACCTGTTCATCACAAAATGGTTTGGGGTTGCCTCCTATTTCTTTGTGATCATCCTCTTCAACACGGGGATGAAACACTTTTTCCACATAACCATCTTCCCGATCTGGAAAACCCTGGAATACTGTTTTTTTGGAATTATCTGGCTGCCCATCCTGCTGGCACTGGTGGTGCCCGGCAATGACCTGCTTGCAGGGATCTATGGTTTTCAGCTGAACATCTGGCTTACCGAATTCCTCGGAACATCAGGCCAGGCCATGCTGCTGGGGTTCACGGCACTCAGCTTCCTGATCCTGTCCTTCAACATCCCGTTTCGCTGGTTTAAAGCTAAAGTGAATAAAGAAGTGCCGGTGGGTAATTTGGCTGCGACAGCTTCTGTCACCGAAAACGCGGAGCCAACTGAGCCTGAGACCGACCTGCCACCAGCCATCCCTGTGAATTTCATGAAGGAACCCGATGAACCGGAAACAAAGGAAATTGAGCTGGAATTACCTTCACGGTTTGCCCCGAAACCTGATGTTCCGAATGATCTCGAGCTGCAGATCGAGCCAGCCCCTGAAGAGCCTGCCGCAACGGGCATCATTGAACACCAGACGCTGGAAACCCGCTATGATCCTACCCTCGATCTTTCCGGTTACAAATATCCCCCGCTCGACCTGCTCAGCGATTATGGCGGAGAATCGGTAAATGTCAACAAAGAAGAGCTCGAAGCCAACAAGGACAAAATTGTCAACACCCTCTCGAACTACGATATTAAAATAGCCAAGATCAAGGCGACCATAGGGCCCGCCGTTACACTTTACGAAATAGTTCCGGAAGCAGGCGTTCGAATTTCAAGGATAAAAAACCTGGAAGACGACATCGCCCTGAGCCTTGCAGCAATGGGTATCCGCATCATCGCCCCCATCCCCGGAAAAGGAACCATCGGCATTGAAGTGCCCAATCAAAACCCGGAGATCGTTTCGATCAAATCACTCCTGGGAACCGACAAATTTAAGAATACCACCTTTGAACTGCCATTCGTACTCGGAAAAACCATCTCGAACGAAACATTTATCGCCGACCTGGCAAAGATGCCCCACCTGCTGATGGCCGGGGCGACCGGGCAGGGCAAATCGGTGGGACTCAATACGATCATCACCTCACTGCTCTACAAGAAGCACCCGTCGCAGGTTAAGTTTGTGCTGATCGACCCCAAGAAAGTTGAACTCACACTCTACAACAAGATCGAACGTCACTTCCTGGCTAAGCTTCCCGACGCCGAAGAGGCGATCATCACCGATACCAAAAAGGTGATCAGGACGCTCAACTCCCTGAACATCGAAATGGACAGCCGCTACGACCTGTTGCGTGATGCCCAGGTGAGGAACATCAAGGAGTACAATGAGAAGTTCTTTTCACGCAAGCTCAACCCGAACGACGGGCACCAGTTCCTGCCGTACATCGTGATCGTGATCGATGAGTTTGCCGACCTGATCATGACAGCCGGCCGGGAAATAGAGACCCCTCTGGCACGCCTGGCACAGCTGGCGCGGGCAACCGGCATCCATCTTATCATCGCAACCCAGCGGCCTTCGGTGAACATCATTACCGGTACCATCAAGGCCAACTTCCCGGCACGTATCGCATTCCGGGTTATTTCCAAAATTGACTCCCGCACGATTCTCGACTCTTCGGGAGCCGACCAGCTGATCGGCAGGGGTGATATGCTGCTGTCGACGGGAAGTGACCTTATCCGCATCCAGTGTGCATTTGTGGACACCCCTGAGATCGACAGGCTCACCGAGTTCATCGGATCGCAGCGGGGCTACCCGGAGGCGTTCGCCCTGCCGGAGTATTTCGACGAGGAGAGCGGTTCATCTCCAAAGGAATTCAATGCCAATGAAAAGGATGAGTTTTTCGGAGAAGCAGCACGGCTTGTGGTGAATCACCAGCACGGATCAACATCCCTGATCCAGCGCAAGCTCAAACTTGGCTACAACCGTGCCGGCCGTATCATCGACCAGCTCGAAGCAGCCGGAATCGTCGGTCCGTTCGAGGGAAGTAAAGCCCGCGATGTCAGGTACAAGGATCTTTCTTCTCTTGAGGAGTATCTTTCCATCCTGGGACAAAAATAAAGTAACCCGTCCCCGGTCATGCTGATTCCCGGGGACATTTGCAAAATATAAAATACACTCCATTCAACCCAGCTACAATGAAATTGAGAACCATCTTAGGCAGCCTGTTTATTTTCACGGCGATCATCGCCTTCAGCCAGGCAAAGGACACCAAGGCTTCCGCACTTCTTGAGGAAGTGAGTAAAAAGGCAAAATCATTTAAATCCATCAAGGTAGATTTGTCCTATTCGATGGTGAACACAAAGGCAAACATCAACGAAGAAAAAACCGTGTCGCTGCTGGTTTCGGGAGATAAGTACAGGATGTCGGCCGCGGGTCAGACCGTGATCTGCGACGGAAAAACGATCTGGACCTATATCAAGGAGTCGAACGAAGTGCAGGTGAATGCCCTGGAAAACAAGGATGATGCGCTTACCCCATCGAAACTGCTTACTTCCTACAACTCAAATTACAAATCAAAAATCATCAAAAGTGCCGATCCTTCGGCAGAAGCGGTTGAGCTGATTCCCAACACGAGCAAAAACTTCACAAAAGCCATCCTTGGCATCGACAAAACAAAAAAGCAAATTAAGAGTTTCACCC
Source organism: Bacteroidota bacterium (assembly GCA_026391835.1). Classification (GTDB taxonomy): domain Bacteria; phylum Bacteroidota; class Bacteroidia; order Bacteroidales; family FEN-979; genus CAIVAT01. Next base: position 314,733 of record JAPLDF010000075.1, on the reverse strand, counting down.
TTTACGATAAAAGCGGGAATACCTTCACCTATAAAGTGAAAACATACCTGACGGATACACCGGTCACCGATGCCGATTTCACATTTGATGCGAAGAAATTCCCCGGGGTAGAGGTCATTGACATGCGTTAACCATGCATTCCCGGCAAACCACAAACCCAGAAGAACTCCGGGAGATTGCCATACGCATCCGGAAATCGGTTGTTGCCAGTCTTGCCGAAGCCGGGTCCGGGCATCTTGGCGGTTCACTCGGGCTGGCTGATATCTTCACAGCACTTTATTTTTCTGTACTGACACACGATCCCTCCCACCCCGGCAGCCCGGGCCGCGACAGGGTGATCCTCAGCATCGGGCATGTTGCCCCGGTATTGTACGCCACCCTGGCCCATTCGGGTTATTTCCCGGTCGAAGAACTTGCCACCCTGCGAAAACTGGGAAGCAGGCTGCAGGGCCATCCCGGCAGGGACCACGGGTTGCCGGGACTTGAACTATCCGCCGGTTCGCTTGGACAGGGACTGTCGGTTGCAGTCGGAATGGCCCTTGCGGCAAAAATGGATCACAAACCCCACAGGATATTCAGCATCCACGGCGACGGGGAGCTGCAGGAGGGCTCGATATGGGAAGCTGCCATGTCGGCCGCACATCACCGGCTTGATAACCTCACCGCCATTGTCGACCGCAACGGCCTGCAGATTGACGGGAGAACTGAGGATGTCATGAACCTTGAACCGCTGCCGGAAAAATGGTCAGCTTTCGGGTGGGAGGTCATTGAATGTGACGGGAACAATATGGAAGCAATACTGAATGCCTTTGCAAAGGCAGAAGCTGTAAAAAACAAACCATCTGTAATTATTGCCCGAACCATCATGGGAAAAGGGATCCGAAGCATTGAAGGTGATTACAGGTGGCATGGCAAAGTACCTGCGAAGGAGCAGGTGGGTGATTTTACGAGGGAACTTGACGAAACAGTAGATAATTAGAAGTGTTAAGTATTAAGTGTTAAGTGTTAAGTGTTAAGTGTTAAGTGTTAAGTGTTAAGTGTTAAGTGCAAAATTGATGGTGAACAGGGGGAACAGGGCGACGAAAGCTGGTTTTGGCGAAGGGCTGCTTGAAGCCGGGCTTCGCAATACGCAAGTGGTTTGCCTCGGCGCGGATATTACCACTTCGGTAGGATGCAATTTGTTTGCAGAGGCTTTCCCAAACCGGTTTATTTCGCTTGGCATTGCAGAGCAGAATTGCATGGGAGTCGCCGCGGGGCTTGCCCTGGAGGGCAAAATCCCGGTCTTCTCCACCTATGGCGTGTTCGCAGCACTCCGGACAACCGACCAGGTGCGGGTATCTGTATGTTACAACAATGTGCATGTGGTGATCGGCGGGGCGCATGCCGGTGTTTCGGTAGGTCCCGACGGGGCCACCCACCAGGCACTTGAAGACATCGCCATGATGAGGGTCCTGCCCAACATGACCGTCCTTTCGCCGTGCGACGCCACCCAGGCCAGGCTGGCTGCCATCGCTGCCATCGAACAATGCAAAGGACCTGTGTATATCCGTTTCGGGCGTGAAGCCATGCCTGATTTCTCCACCGCTGACATGGGCTTTGAGATCGGAAAGTCACAACTTCTCAGGCCGGGGAATGACCTTGCCATCATTGCCACCGGCCATATGGTGTGGGAAGCGATGCAGGCCGCCGGGATACTGGCATCCGGCGGAATTGATGCGCGCGTCATCAATATGCATACCATAAAACCTGTTGACAAGGATTCCATCCTCAACGCTGCAAGGGAGACCGGGGCGATCGTCACGGCTGAGGAGCACCAGGTAACCGGCGGACTTGGCAGTGCCGTGGCTGAAGTGGTGGTGCAGCATCACCCTGTGCCCATGGCATTTGTGGGAATGCCGGATCGCTTTGGAGAATCGGGCGACCCGAGGCAGCTGATGGAGAAATTCGGCATGACCGCCGAAGCGATTGCTGAGGCCGGAAGAAAGTTACTTGCCCGCAGATTTGCGCTATAACCTCCCGGGAGCAGGGAAAGATCGCCGGATATCTTCCGGGTAAATGATCCTGTGCAACGTCAATCCCTTTGCAGGCGCTGAATCCCCGGCATTCGACCTGTTTTTGCTCTCGATGATCTGCTTCAGATCTTCCAATGAAATCCTGCCTTTGCCCAGTGCCAGCAGTGTTCCGGCGATGGCCCTTACCATGTTCCTCAGGAAGCGGTCGGCCGTGATGGTAAAAACAAGTTCCGAACCTTCCTGCTCCCACCGGGCATGGGTGATCGCACAAATATTGGTCATGGTGTCGGTGTCGACCTTTGAAAAGGAGGTGAAGTCATGGTAACCCATGATCAAAGCTGCGCCCGCATTCATGATTTCGCGATCGAGCTGCCCATGGATAAAGTGGGTATAGTCCCTGCGAAACGGATCCATAACCAGGGCAATGCAATAGCGGTATGTCCGTGAGATCGCACTGAAACGGGCGTGGGCGTCGAACGCCACCGGGAATATCTCAAAAAGTACAATCTCCCCACCGAGATATCCATTCAGCCGGAAAACCAGTTTTTCAAATGCGGTTTTATCAAGGGGATTGAGCAACTCAAAATGGGCATAGAACTCATCTGCATGAACACCCGTATCTGTGCGGCCGGCGCCGGTAAGCTGAACGGGAATGCGCAACATCATCGACATCGCCTCCTCCAGGGTTTGCTGGACGGTGGACGCGTTGGGCTGCCGCTGCCAGCCATGAAAACGGGTCCCGTCATAGGCCAGGCGGAGAAAATATCGGTGGTAGCTCATCCGGAATATGCTGTTCCCCGCAAATGTAAGAAAATTTGCCCATCCCGGATTCCTTCTCAAAACGTATCCGGCAGATGCTCCCCTCTCCGTGCAACTTTTCATAATAAATATGATGATCATGTATGACATAGAGGCTGTCTTAAAAGCATGAAACCTTATGTTCACCGCGAAGCCGCCAAGACGCAAAGAATTGATTATCAATAATTTTATTTTTCGCGTCTTGGCGTCTTAGCGGTGAAATTTGACTTTTAAGACAACATCATCCCAATAACCGCGGGTGAAACCCAGGGAACACAGACCACGGCAACGTACAGGTAAGGTCCTTGATGTAGGCGGGAATAGAATATTCAGCAATTTAGACTACGTATAAATTAATGAAAATGCAATAAATTGCCTGAGCCTGTTAAATAAATAACAAAGAAAAATAATACATTTGCAGGGAAATTTGTTAATGTTTTCACAATGACCGTAAAACGAAGCACAAAACACTATATATTAACAATTTAAAATATATTTTATGACTGATTGCAAATCATTGATCCAGGAATTAGCAGACAAATATGGCCGGGAAAGGGCCAGTTTGCTTCCAATTCTGCAAGGTGTTGTCGCAAGAAACAATTACCTGTCCGACACCTGCATGACTGACATTGCCAAAGAGTTAGACCTTTCCGCTGCGCAGGTATACGGAACAGCTACCTTTTATTCCTTTCTCGATACCGAACCCCGGGGGGAATATGTCATCAGGGTATGCAAAACAATTACCTGTGACATGCATGGTAAAAAAACCATCATTCAAACCCTTGAAGACATGCTGAAAATCAAGGTAGGAGAAACCACGCCAAACAAGAGGTTCACCCTTCTTGAGACCAACTGCCTGGGCTGGTGCCACGAAGGACCGGCCATGCTGATCAACGACACGCCATACAGCGGCCTTACGCCCGAAAAGGTGCATGACATCATCAGCGAATACGTCAATAAAAAATAACATTCATAGAAAATAGGAGAAACAGTCATGTCAGAACAAACCCTTAAAAGAGTTGACTTAATCTTCGGGGAATATTCCAACGAAAAATACAAGGTTTTAGCTACCACACTTGAGCGGACCAACGAGGAAATCCTTAAAGACATTCTGGAGTCAGGCCTTCGCGGCCGCGGTGGTGCCGGATTTCCGACAGCCATGAAATGGAAATATACCGCCGAAACACCCGGTGATGAAAAATATGTAGTATGCAATGCCGATGAAGGCGAACCGGGAACCTTTAAAGACCGTGAGATTTTACTACGGGTCCCGCGCAAGGTGTTTTCGGGAATGGCGATTTGCGGCCGGGTGATCGGTGCGAAAAAAGGTTTGATGTACCTCCGCGGAGAGTACAAGTTCATGGTTCCCGAGTTGATGAAGGAGCTGGCAATTTATCACGAACATGCTAAAATGCTTGGCCTCGATTTCCCCATTGAGATCAGGATGGGCTCAGGTGCCTATATCTGCGGTGAAGAGAGTGCCCTGTTTGAATCAATGGAAGGCGGACGCGGTGAACCCCGCAACAAGCCCCCCTACCCTACCACCAGCGGTTTCATGAAAAAACCCACGGTCATCAACAACGTAGAAACATTCGTGAATGTGCTCATGATCATGCGTCTCGGTCCCGATCAATATAAGCAGCTCGGCACCACCGACTCACGCGGTTCAAAGGTTTTTTCCGTGTCTGGCGATACCCCCATCCCAGGGATTTATGAACTTGAACTCGGCATGCCTCTCGATCGTTTTGTTGATGAATTCGGCGATGGCGACACCAAGGCCGTACAGGTCGGAGGTGCGTCAGGTTTCTGCGTACCGCGCAAAAAATTCAAGGACACGGTCATTGGCTTTGAAGGAGTACCTACCGGCGGCTCCATGATGATCTTCAACAGTTCGCGGTCCATGTACAACGTGCTGCACAACTACCTCGAATTCTTTGAAGAAGAATCCTGCGGCCAGTGCACACCATGCCGTGTCGGATGCCAGCAATTGCTCAAGGGAATCGTTGCCGTGAAAAAAGGCGAAAAGAAAGCAGTGTATCTTGACCAGCTCATGAAGCTGAGCGAGAGCATGAAAATTACTGCAAAATGCGGCCTGGGTCAATCCGTAGCCAATTCATTCTCCTCCATTGTCAACAACTTCAAGGAAGAAATGATTTACTAATTCAGTATTCACAAGAAAATATAACAACAAGATATGGCTAAAAAAATAAATCTCACGATAGACGGTATCGAGGTTACGGTTGATGAAGGTGCCACCATCCTTGAAGCAGCCCGCAACCTCAATATCCATATTCCTACCCTGTGCTACCACGAAGACCTCTGTGTTGCAGGGAACTGCCGCGTGTGCGTGGTAGAACAGGAAAAAGTCAAGAACCTCCCCGCATCCTGCGCAACACCTGCAGCTGAAGGAATGGTGATCCACACCAACAGCATGAAGGTACGTATGGCCCGCAAGCATATTGTTGAACTGCTGCTTTCGGAGCACAATGCCGACTGTACCAAGTGTTATAAAAACGGCAATTGCGAACTCCAGGGACTTGCATCTCAGATGCTTACCGGCGACCACCTGTTCCTTGACCTGGTTCCCGATAAAAAGTACACCATCGACATGTTCAATACAGCCATCATCAAGGATGACAGCCGCTGTATCCGTTGCCAGCGCTGTGTGCGCACCTGCGAAGAGCTCCAGAGCGTAAGTGCTTTGGGTGTTGCATACAAAGGCAACAAGATGAAGATCTCCACCTTTTTTGAGCACTCGCTGTTCGAGGTGGTCTGCACCAACTGCGGGCAGTGTGTTAACCGCTGTCCGACCGGCGCCCTGATCGAACGGAACTACATCGACCAGGTTTGGGATGCCATTTATGATCCTACCAAACACGTGGTTGTACAAACCGCACCCGCCGTGCGCGTGGCGCTCGGTGAAGCCCTTGGCATGGCCACCGGCAAGATCGTAACCGGGAAGATGGTTTCAGCGCTCAGGCGGCTGGGGTTCAGTTCCGTGCTGGATACCGACTTCACGGCCGACCTCACCATTATTGAAGAAGGTCATGAACTGCTTACCCGTCTGAAAAGGGCCCTTGTTGACAAAGACCCGACGGTCTCCCTGCCAATGGCTACCTCCTGTTCACCTGGCTGGATCAAGTTCATTGAACATACATTCCCGGAATACCTCCCCAACCTTTCCACCTGCAAATCGCCGCAGCAGATGTTCGGGGCCCTGGCCAAGACCTATTATGCCCAGAAACGCAAAATCAACCCGAAAGACATTGTCTCCGTTTCCATCATGCCATGTACGGCAAAGAAATTCGAAGCCAACCGTCCCGAGATGCGATCAAGCGGTTACAAGGATGTCGATTTTGTACTGACCACCCGTGAACTTGGAATCATGATCAAACAGGCAGGCCTTGATTTTGAAGAGTTGCCCGAAGAGAAATTTGACAGTTTCATGGGATCATCCACAGGGGCAGCTGTCATTTTCGGTTCAACCGGGGGTGTCATGGAAGCAGCGTTGCGTACCGCCTATGAAATCGTGACCGGTCGCGAAGTGCCTTTCGATGGACTGAACATCGTACCTGTTCGCGGAACGGAAGACGAAGTGCGCGAAGCCACCATTAAAATTGAAAAGGTCAAGCCTGAGTGGAGTTTCCTCGAAGGTGTCGAACTCAAATGCGCCGTTGCGAATGGCCTGGCCCATGCTAAAACTTTGATGCAGAATGTGAGGGACGGCAAAGCCACCTATCATTTCATCGAAGTGATGGCTTGTCCGGGCGGTTGCCTGGGCGGTGGCGGCCAGCCGATACCGACCAACAAGGAGATCCGCACCAAACGCAAAATGGCCATCTACGAAGAGGATCTGGGCATGCCGATCCGTAAATCACACGAAAACCCCGAAATTGCCGAGATCTACAAAGAATTCCTCGAAAAACCGCTGGGGCACAAATCACACGAATTACTGCACACCCACTACACGCCCCGGAAGAGATACTAAAACTGCTTCCAAAACTGAAAAAGCCGCCCCTGATACCCGGGGCGGCTTTTTTTGTTCTCTGTGGCGTCGGTAACCTGAAACCACGGAGAAACGTCATCAAACCACGTTGAAACTGCGTATGAGCACGTAGAAACCACGTCGAATCGTCATCAAACCACGTTGAAACTGCGTACAAGCAGGTAGAAACCACGATGAAACGTAATCAAACCACGTTGAAACTGTGTATAACCACGTAGAAACCACGATGAAACGTCATCAAACCACGTTGAAACTGCGTATAAGCAGAGTCTGTTCAAAAAAGTGTGAGAGTGTTCAGAAAAGTGTGCCCGGTCTAAAGGTGAATAGACCCGGACAGGTAAAAACTTGCAGGACTCTCTGCAAATTTTGTTATGAAATTGTTTTAAATAATATTGTCAATTAATTTATTCTGAATATTTTTACAGACTTATATTTGCTGCTGTCTGATACCAAAACTATATTTTGAACACGTACCATTTACTACCGGTGACTTCGGCTGCGCTCAGCCACCTGCGTTCACCCGGCGGCTGAGCACCCCACCCGGTGGCTGAGCGCAGCCGAAGCCACCGGTAACATTGGTATAAACCTTAATCGAAAAACCATGGCAAAAAGATTTTACAACGTTCATGCACATTGTTTCACGTACGACCATGTGCCAAAGTATTTCCTTTCGAAGCATGTAGCTGTGTCCTGGGTGTTGTCGAGACAATGGCTTCAAACACTTGTCAGGAATGCACCAATCAACCGCCGGTTTGGTTTCCTTGGATCCATTGTAAAATTCATCCTGCGGATTCTGCTTGGTTTTAACGAAGCCATGCTGATCAGGTTTCTGAATTTTGTACGGTATGGCGACCGGAAAAGCCAGGAGTTTGTGATCAAAAGCATGCAGGAGTATTATCCCCAATATACAGGTTACGTATTCCTCACGATGGATATGGAATACATGGGGGCCGGGCTGCCCAAAACACTGTTCAGCAAACAGCTGTCGGACCTGGAAGAGATAAAAAACAAACCCGGTTTTCAGGACATAATCTATCCGTTTGTTTTCTGCGATCCGCGCCGGTTAAACCCCTCCCATGCGAGGGAGCTGGAAATCGGGAAGACGTTTACCGGAGATGGATTTCTGCAAAGGCTGAAGCAACTTATCAGTAAGGGAACCTTCCAGGGCATCAAACTCTACCCGGCATTGGGCTACTATCCTTTCGACCTGCGCATGAAACCCGTGTATGATTTTGCACTGGAAAACAACATCCCGTTCATCACCCATTGCAGTGTAGGTGCTGTTCATTTTAAATACGACCTGGATCCTGGCGAACGTTATCACCCGATCCTTGAACGGCAACTGCCTCATGAAAAACCGAATGATTTTCAGCAATATTTCACCCACCCGCTTAATTTTGAATGCCTGCTCAACAGGGACCTGTTGAAAATTTCATGGGGCAACGACGCTCCCGACTACCACAAGCTAAAGATATGCCTCGGACACTGGGGTTCGGGCGAAGAGTGGCACAACTTCCTCGAAAACGCCTGGGCCGATAGGCATATCCGGAACATGACCGCCACATATCCTTCACTTGACCTTAACAACTGGTACACCGACGATATCAACAAGGTCTACAACTTCTGCTGGTTTACCATCATCTGTGACCTGATGCGGAAATACCCCAATGTTTACGCCGATATCAGCTATACATTGCAGGATGCCGCATTGCTGCCATTGCTCAAAATGATCCTGGAGGCAGACGACAAGATAAGAACACGTGTTTTGTTCGGCACCGACTTCTACATGGTAAGCAAAGCCATCAGCGAAAGACAGTTTGTGATCAACGCGAGGGCTTTCCTGGGAATCGAACTGTTCAACCAGATCGCCATTACCAACGCCGAAGCCTTTTTAAACCATGATCTTTGCACCGTAAAAAATGAGTTCTGGCCAAAATGAAGATTAAACCTGTTATGAACATTTAAAAATGCTACACGTATGGCAGAAGAAGAAAAAGAATGGCATGAAAAAACCATCAGGGAGCAAACGCTCGGGTTTATCCAATACATTGAAGCGAAATATTACAAAGATTATCTCAGGGAGTCGGAACGTTATGAACGATTGAACTTCCGGGCACATATGCTCATCGTTGTCCTGGGATTTTCGGTGACGATCATATTCGGCATAAAAAAAATATTCGATTTCAGGGACCTATGGATGCTGAATGTGTTCGACCTTGCCACACTGATCCTGCCTTCCGTGTCGTCGGTGGCCATGCTCTACATTTCGCAGCGAGGGTATAAAAAGAAGGAAGAGATCCGTGAAAATGCACGCATCGAATGCAAATACCTGCTGAATGAGGCCAGGATCAGGTTTGGCACATGCCACGGCGATCCGGATTATCTGAATTTGTACCGATGGCTGAACATCGAAATAAAAGGTCTTCAACTGTTACAGGCCAGCGCCTACTTTCAGTCAGAAAGTAAAATGTTGCTGAAAGAGTGATTTGCTGGCAGAATGCAAGAACCTGCAGCAATCATTGAAATAAAAGAAAACTCAGGCAGGATCAATTGATTGTCGTACCTTCCGATCCCTGAAACTTGACAGGGCATGTGGACGGGATGGTGTACTTTGCCATAGGGAAGGAGATACCGGACAGTTTCAGGCCGGGACCGTTGCGATTGCAGAATAAAGCGTAACCAACCATTTGATTGCATAGGCTGATTTTAGCAGACTTTGGACAACAGTATGAAAACATTTGCTGACAGGATCATAAAATTTAACCGCGAACTTGATTTCAATGGCAGGTTGCCCGAAGGAATCAGGGTGATGAATCCGTTTAACGGGAACGGTGACATCATGGCTGTTTCATCAGCCTTTTATCACAAATATTATAATGACAACAAAACCAGGCATTTGATCCTTGGGATCAACCCGGGGAGGTTTGGTGCCGGGGTGACCGGGATCCCGTTCACGGACACCAAACGACTGAAAAATGAGTGTGGACTCAACTATTCCGGGAAGGAAACCCACGAACCTTCATCCGTATTCGTGTATGAGGTAATTGCCGCTTACGGCGGTCCTGCCAAATTCTATGACAATTTCTACATCAACTCGGTATGCCCCCTCGGGTTTACCATCAGCGACCGCAATGGGAATGAAAAGAACTACAACTATTACGACAGCAGGGAACTTACTGATTCGGTTTACCCCTTTGTGGTCGAAAGCATCCGCACCCAGGTTGAATTTGGAAACAAATCCGACATCTGCTATTGTTTCGGAACCGGGAAGAACGAAAAGTTTCTGCAGCTGATCAACGACAAATGCGGGTTCTTTGAAAGAATTGTTGCCCTGGAACATCCCAGGTTTGTTATGCAGTACAAAGCAAAATTCAAACAGCAATATATCGACAAGTATCTCGCCGCTTTCAGCCTGGCTACCTGATTAACGACACCTCAAAGTAACAGGCCGTCTTAAATGACTGAAACTTCTCTTCACCGCTAAGACGCTAAGACGCAAAGAACTGAAAAACAGGAATTATTAAATTTAATACATGAAGATACTCCACACCTCCGACTGGCACCTGGGAAAAAGGCTTGAAGGTTTTTCCCGGCTGGAAGAACAGGAAGCAGTGCTCGGCGAAATTTGTGAGATCGCTGAAAAGGAACAGGTTGACGCAGTTATTGTGGCAGGCGACCTTTTCGACACCTACAATCCTCCCACCGAAGCCGTTGAACTGTTTTACAGGTGCCTTAAAAAGCTGGCCAGGAACGGCAGCCGGGCAGTCATCGCCATTGCGGGCAACCACGATTCACCCGAAAGGATTGAAGCACCCGATCCGCTCGCAAGGGAGTGCGGAATCATATTTGCCGGGAATCCCAACTCGGCGGTTGCGCCATTCAGGCTCGAAACCGGCCTGGAGGTGACCAAAAGCGATACCGGGTTCATCGAGGTCATGTTGCCGGGGATCTCCTGCCCCCTGCGCATCCTGCTAGCCCCCTATGCCAATGAACTCCGGCTGAAAACCTTCCTGGGGGTTGAGGATTCAGATGCAGAATTGCGGAAGCTGTTTGAACAAAGATGGAGCGGCCTGTCCTCAAAATATTGCGACAACCGTGGCGTCAATATCCTTGCAGCCCATCTTTTATTTGCATCCGGCCCGGAGTCCATCCCCGAGGAGCCGGAAGAGGAGCGGCGCATCAACTACATCGGGGGTGCCCCGCCCATCTTTACCGAAAATATCTCAGGTGAGGTCCAGTATGTCGCCCTCGGGCATCTCCACAGGAAACAAGTCATTGGGACCCTCCCCTGCCCGATGGTATATTCTGGCAGCCCGATTGCCTACAGTTTCGGCGAAGCAAACCAGGAAAAATACGTGGTGATCGTGGAAGCTGAACCGGGCCTGCCAGTTACCACCCGCGACATCATCCTGAATTCCGGGAAACAGCTTTTAAGAAACCGGTTCGAGGATATTGACGAAGCAGTGGGTTGGCTGAACCTAAACCCCAATGCCTTTGTGGAACTGACCATCGTTTCGGACCAGTATCTTGCCACCGCCGACCGGAAACGGCTGCTGGAGGCCCATCCCGGAATTGTCACAATCATCCCCGAATCCAGGGGGCAGGGCATGGATGACACTACATCTATCACGGCAGCAGACCTTACAAAAAGTATGGAGGATCTGTTCACCGACTTTTTCATCCATAGGAAAGGACAGGAACCAAATGAGCGCATCCTCGACCTTTTCAGGGAAGCCATTTCAACGGAGGAGGCGCCATGATCCCCTTAAAACTAACCATCGAAGGATTATATTCCTACCGGACCAGGCAGACCATCGATTTCACCAACCTCACGCAATCCGGGCTCTTTGGAATATTCGGGGGCGTCGGGAGCGGCAAATCCTCCATCCTTGAAGCCATTTCATTCGCCCTCTACGGGGAGTCGGAGCGGTTAAACTCGCGCGACAAGCGGAATTACAACATGATGAACCTGAAATCGAAAAAACTGCTGATCGATTTTGAGTTCAGGTCACACAACGATACCAGGTACCAGTTTGTGGTGCTGGGCAGCAGGAACCGGAACAAATTCGAGGATGTAGGCGCATTTGACAGGAAAGCTGCCCGCTTTGAAAATGGCGAATGGATCCCAATCCCCGTTTCCGACATCGAACGGATCACCGGTTTGAACTACCAGAACTTCCGAAGGACGATCATCATTCCCCAGGGAAAATTCCAGGAGTTCCTCCAATTGAGTTCGGGGGAACGGACAACCATGCTGAAAGAGTTGTTCAACCTGTCGAAGTATGAACTTTCCGATAAAATTGCGCGGCTTGATTCAAGGAACAACGACACGATCCAGCATTTGTCGGGCAGGTTGCAGGAGATCGGGGAAGTTGATCCCGGAAAGATCGCCGTACTGGAAAAGCAAAAAGTGAACCTTCAAAAAGAACTTGGCAAATTCAAAAAGGAGCTGGAGGCAAAGGAGAAACAAGACCAGCGGGCAGAAAACCTGAAAAAAATTGCCGGCATATACGAAGACCAGCGGAAGAAACAACTAAAACTGCAGCAATCGGCAGCAGCAATGCAGGACCTTGATAAAAAGACCAGGGAGTACGAACTTTTTGCGATGTTCTTCAAATCGGACCTGGCACAACTGGAGGGACTTGAAATGAGCTTCAGGACAGGTGGAGAAGAACTGGAGTCCGGCCAGGCCAGACTTGCTTCACTTCAAAAGGAGTCTGAAGTGATCCGGCCTGTTTATGAAAACCTCAGAAAGGAATATGAGAGCAGGGACAGATTGCTCAGGGAGTCGGAGGAGCTGGCAAAGTTTGCCGATGTAAAAAAAACCGGCTTTGAACTGGCCACCCATACCGGAAATGCAGGAAGCCTGAAAAAGCAGGTGCAGGAAACCGCTGCCCTGGTAAGCAACGGAAAAACCAGGCAAAAAGATTTATCTCTTGAACTTGAGTCGTTGAAGAAAAGCCTCCCCGATATCAGGATCATATCGGGTGTCAAAGCATGGTTCACCGAGCTGAAACGACTGCGGCAGGCTGTTTTGGATCTCCAGAAAAAAAGGGAAGAGCGGTTAATTTCCCTTAAGAAACTTAATGATGAGGCAATTGCATCTCTTACCAGATCCGGGCTGTTTGATATCATTCCCGGCGAAATCGACCCGGCCCGGTTCCTTGACAGGATCGAACAGCTGAAATCGGGCTTTGAGAAGGAGTTGACCATCACGGGAACACGAATCTCCGAACTCCAGGTCCTGCACAAACTCGAACAATACGCCGCTGAGTTGCAGGATGGGAAACCATGCCCGTTGTGTGGCTCGGAAGCACATCCACATATACTCAACCCCACCGATGTGGCAGGCAACCTGGAGAGCGCCAGGGACGCAAAAAAGGAGATCGAAGCCAGGCTTGACAGGTGCAGCCGGCAGGCAACTTCCCTCACGGCAAGTCGTGCGAACCGGGATGCAATCTTACAGCAGCAAAAGGAATTCCAGGGCGAACTTGACACATTGCTGGCAACCGAAAAAGCGCATGCCCTGAATTTTACCTGGGCGGGTTTTGACCCGGAAAATGAGCACATGCTTGAAGAGGAAGAGAACCGTTTCGATACCATCAAAATCCAGGTGGTTGTTTGCGAACAGACTTTGAAAAACCTTGGAACCGAAATTGACCTGAACATTCAGTTGCATAACCGGCGATCGGAGGAACTGAACAGGATCGACCTGAAAATCAGCGCCGCAGCGGGCAGAATGGAGTTGCTGAAGCAACAGATCACTACAATTGACACGAAATCGTACCAGGATTTCTCTGCGGAACAGCTCCTTGAAAAGTCAGGGAAACTGGTCAGGCAGCATGCGGCACTTACCGAAAAGTTCCTCCAGTCGGAAAAACAGGTTACCAACCTCAGCAAAACCATCACCGGGCTTACCGGGAAGATCGGCGAGATGGAGAGGAACCATGCCGACCTCCTTGGACAGCTTGAAAAACTCAGGCAGAAAATTGACAAACAACGCGGGGCCCATGGTGATCCGGAACTCGCATATGTGGTGAAAGTACTGAAGCAGGAGCTGGATGTGGCTGCGGAGCGGTCCATGATTGCTGCCTACAACACTTCGGTCGAAGTCGTGAAAAAAAAGCTGGAGGAACTTGAACTGGAGCTGGCCGGCCAGACCTATGATGAAGCAGCTCACCTGGTGCTGAAAGAGGAGATAAAACTGCTGAAGCAGACCATAGAAACCAACATCCGCGAGACCGGCAGCCTCGAAAAAGGGATCAACACCATGAAGAGCGACGCCGAAAAGTTCGCTGTGCTCCAACAGGAGCTGGAGACAGCGGAGCTGAGGCGGCAGGATATCTCGGAATTAAAGAACTTGTTCAGGGGCAGCGGGTTTGTCAATTATGTCTCCACCGTGTACCTGCAAAACCTTTGCAAAGCTGCCAACGAGCGGTTTTACAGGCTCACCCGGCAAAAGCTCGGCATCGAGCTTGCAGAGGACAACAGCTTCGAGGTGCGTGATTATATGAACGAAGGCCACCTGCGCAGTGTCAAGACACTCTCGGGCGGACAGACATTCCAGGCTTCCCTGTCGCTTGCGCTCGCGCTGGCCGACAGCATCCACAAACTGGCGGCATCCCCCGAAAACTTCTTTTTCCTCGATGAGGGCTTTGGCACCCTTGACAAAGAGGCGCTTGAAGTTGCCTTCGAAACCCTGAAGGCTCTGCGAAAAGAGAACCGGATTGTCGGTGTCATCTCCCATGTTGAAGAGATGCAGGCCGAAATTGAAACCTACCTGAAAGTGACGAATGACGAGGAGCATGGAAGTGTGGTGACGAGGAGTTGGGAGGGGTGAATACCAGTGTAATAATTTCTGGACAAAGCATGTTTTATCTCAGGAATATTGATTTTTTCCCTAAATTGCCCTCTAATTCCGGTCCATGGAAACAATCGCAATGGAGTATGACAACAACCCTGTCATACACCCGATTTGCTCTGCCGCAATAGCTTGCGAACCTCAAGATGAATCATTGAAAATGACCACCTTTCCCCATAAAATGTTTATGACAACCGATGACGGTTTTGAATACCGCTCAGCACGGGTTTACATCGGAACCACAGCAATGAGTCGACTAATACAAACACTTTAATTATTAACACAATGGAAGAAAATATATTGGTATTAAAAACAATTGGTGAAATTATCAAGGAAATGAAACGTGATGATTTTATGTTTTTTGTTGATTCCTATCAAAGAGGATATAAGTGGGACCGGCTCCAGGTTGTTGACTTATTAAATGACATAAACGATTTTAGACCAATTGGAGATGAATTCTATTGTCTGCAACCTATTGTTGTAAAAAGGGTTGAAAACAACAGAATTGAACTGATTGATGGTCAGCAAAGAATGACTACGATTTTTATCATTTTATCCTACCTCGAAAAGGAAAAATATGAAATTGACTATCGAACAAGAGAAAAAAGTGCAGACTTTTTATCTAACAATGTGGCCACTAACTTAATCAAGGATCAGGATTGGGGGAAATTTAAAGATTTGCATAGAGACATAAACAACATAGACAATTATCATTTCTTCATTGCATATAATTCTATAAAAGATTGGTTTTTGAAGAACACTGTTGATAAGGATACTTTTTGGAAAAAGCTCATTCAAAACACAAAGGTTATCTGGTATGAAATAATCGAAACCAGGGTCATAAAACCCCAGGAAGTATTTGCAAGAATAAACATGGGAAAAATTCCGCTTACCAATTCTGAACTCATTAAAGCGTTATTTTTATCAAATAAAGATATCAATGATAGTAAAAAAAATGAAATCGCATTGGAATGGGATAGCATAGAGTATGCTTTACAAAATGACGAATTTTGGTATTTCATGTCAGATAGCAATTCATATTCCATGACCAGAATTGACCTGCTTTTTGATTTGTTATCTGAAAAAGACAGGGAAGATAAAAAAGCTGACCATCTGTTTTCATTCAGACATTATTATGAAAATAAAGGTAAAAAAACAATTAATCAATATTGGCAGGAAATAACTGAAAGATATTATTTACTGCAAGACTGGTTCAATGACCGGGAATTGTACCATTTAATCGGTTATCTTGTTGCAACTTCCGGAAAAAACAAACTTAAAGAATTGACTAAAAAATATTATAAATCAACAAGCACAAGCCTATTTAAAAAAACCATACTGAGTGAAATACATATTTTCAATGAAATTTTCGAGGAGATTAAATACGGTTCTGACATGGCTTTGAAAGTATTACTCCTGTTCAATATCAAGACCACGATACAAACCCAGTCTGATGACCGGTATTTTGTCAGATTCCCATTCCAAAAATTCAAAACCACCCAATGGAGTATTGAACACATTCATGCCCAAAATTCAAAGGGGCTAAACACAAAGGAACAATGGAAAGCCTGGCTAAATGAAGCAAAAAAAGGCCTGGAATTGATCCAGGATAAATATGGTGTTAAAGAGGTAATTCAAAAGATCAACGCTGAAAATAATGATAGCCTTAAAAATGAAGTATTCCAATCGCTTTTCAATGAGATCATAAAAGTTTCAGGAGACAATAAGGATGATTCCGAAATGCATGATTTGAGCAACCTTGCGCTGCTGGATGGAGGAACAAACAGCGCACTGAGCAATAATATTTTTATAGTAAAAAGAGGATTAATTATCCAAAAAGAGATAACTGGTGAGTTTATTCCGATATGTACAAGAAACGTATTCCTGAAGTACTATTCAGAAAACCCAAGCCAGTTGTTTTTTTGGAGCGAGCAAGATCGGAACGAGTACATCAAAGAAATGAAAACCATGCTGGAAATCACAAAACCAAACATTAACTAAAATGGCAAACACTCAAACTTATGCTTTTTGGCAATTTCTGACCAAATATCAAATCATTATTCCTAAAATCCAGCGAGATTATGCCCAGGGACGAAAGGATAAAAAAACAGAAATAATAAGGAAGAATATTCTTGAGGCCTTTAACCAGGCCTTGGAACGATCAAACAGTAAGGTTAACCTGGATTTCGTATATGGTTCCATAAAGGGCCAGATTATAATACCATTGGACGGTCAACAAAGACTAACCACATTGTTTTTGCTTCACTGGTACTTGGCTACAATTTCTACAAACCTGAATGACGATAACAAAGAAATATTATTAAAATTTACCTACGAAACGAGATTAAGTTCAGGGAGATTCTGTAAGGCTTTAATTACAAACAGCATCGAGGTTCTGCCAGAAACAGAAACCTTATCAAAAGAGATTATTGATAAAACATGGTTTTATTCCAGTTGGAAAAAGGATCCGACAGTAAATGCAATGTTAACCATGATTGATGCCATTCATGAGAAGTTCAAAAATAAAGCCGGGCATTGGTACTCTCTTACAACAGAATCGCCCATTACCTTTGAATTCCTGCCATTAAACAATTTCCAATTGACCGATGAACTTTATGTAAAAATGAATGCGAGAGGAAAAGGGTTGTCCGATTTCGAAAATTTCAAAGCTTGGCTGGATGAACAACTTGAAAATGATTCATTTGGTATAATAAAAAAGGGACATTGGTCATCTCAGTTGGATACCACCTGGACTGACTTATTTTGGAACAATGATAATGGTGATTTTTCGATTGATGAAGAAATGATGAATTTCTTTAAAGGAATGGCCTTATTTCAATTTGTTGCGAATGGATTTGACGAAAATCATCAACAGGCGGACTTGGAGAAAGCAAAAAAGATTTATGAGAACACCATTACTTATTTGACTGATTACTCAAAATACATCTCCAACGATGAGTTTTCCGCGATAATGTTCAGCAGTCAAACATTTCAACTATTTGACGACATTGTTTCATTTTTAGATTATTACTCAGAAAACGATGCGAAAATAATTGGTTTACTTAAAGAGGTCTCGTTTTGGAAAGATGGGGCTGAAAATCTCTTTCTTCAATTTATTCAAAAGCCAACATTTTCTGACAGGGTTCTATTCTATGGGCTATTCTATTGGACAATTAAAAATAAAGCTGATTTTAATGATTTTGAATTTAAAAGATTTTTCAGGGTACTGCGGAATTTAACAGCAAATACAGACATTAATGCATCAAACTTGACAAACGTCATAGTTTCAGTTAATGAATTGATTAAATCTTTGAATGTTTTAGCATTTCTACAGGATGATCAATTAAAATTGACTGGCTTTGATGGCTACCAGGTGAACGAAGAAAAGCTGAAGGCAAGTTTAATTAATTCCGACAAAACCTGGGAAAATAAATTGGTTCAAATTGAAAACCATAAGTATTTCGCTGGCCAGATAAGTTTCATTTTGGAATTTTCAAAAACAGGCACAGCCTATGATTCGAACCTTTTTGATGAATATTCACAAAAAGCGATGACAATTTTCGATGAAGAGAAAGGCCTCATAATGGATCACGATTTCATTTTCCACAGAGCATTGCTATCAGAAGGTGACTATTTGATTCCTGTCAACAGCAATTACAGCTTTTGTAAATTCCGGGATGAATGGAGGACAAAAGTATTTAAAGATACAGGGAAGTCTGAATTAATAAAAAACATATTCGCGCGCTTACAAGCAGGGAATGAAAAAACAGGACTGGTAAAAATCATTGAAGAAAGTTCGGTCGACGACTGGCGTGAAGGTATTATCAAATACCCGCATCCGTTTCAATATTGCGAAAAAGGTCAGATCAGGTGGGAATCAGAAACGGACATTTTACTTTTAAGTAAAATCAGTAAAAGAGGATATTACAAGGAACTGTTTACATTCATCTTTTATTTGCAGTTTTTAGAAAAGAGGGAAAACGAATTCTTACCATTTATGACGAATTGGCATTATGATGGTACTGGAAATGATGAATTATCATGCGCTGTCATTGATAAATGGAAGATTGCAGGTAATAACGAATGTAAAATAGATATTTATTATGAAGAAAACACATATCAGCTTGTTTTCAAAAGCCAAAAGGATTTGCCAGTTGCAATTCATAACATCCTGATTCAAAGTTTTGATATTAAAGACGGCTCCTTTTTCAAACAATGTGATTCAGATCCTTTCAATACGGTAAATATTATCAAAAAGATTTGTGCCAGTTTGATCTAACCAAACCGTCATGTTACAAAATGGAGTATCTCTTGCAATCAAAATCAACTTCATCTGGCCTACATTTGTATACCACCAACTAGGAATAAATGAAGTTAGACATCATCTATAACAAGAGCAGCGAATCAATGTCCGATATACCGGACAGGTCAATTGACCTGGTGGTTACTTCACCCCCGTACAACATTGGCACCATCTATGGCAACAAGTGGGAGGACCGGAAAATTGTCGGTTCCAAGGATATAAAATATGATGATGCAATGACGGAGGAGGCCTACAGGGCCATGCTGGGAAATGTATTCAGCGAGTCGAAGCGGGTATTGAAAGACGAAGGGCAGATGTGGGTCAATATCAAAAACAGGTACCTCAACGACCAGGTCGTGCCTCCTTTCTGGATCATGGATTATTTCGGGGATATGTTCCTGAAGAACATCATCATCTGGAATTTTGATTGGGGTGGAACCACAAATATCAGGTTCTGCTCAAGATATGAGCATGTGTTCTTTTTTACGAAGCACAAAAAGAACTATACCTTCAACCTGGAAGATGTCAAGATCCCGGCCCTCAATTACCGCCCCGAACGGTATAAAAGCCAGCTGAAAAACCCCTCTGATGTCTGGAAAATGTCAATTGTCAGCGGGAATTCCCCTGAACGGACCGGCCATCCTGCGCAATACCCCGAGGAGCTGGTCGAACGGATTTTAAAAACCGGGACGAACCCGGGTGATGTCGTGCTGGACCCGTTTATCGGGAGTGGCACAACCGCGGTTGCCGCAAAAAAACTGCGCCGGCATTACATCGGTTATGACACGAACGCCGGCTACCTTAAAACTGCAGAAACCAGGATCAGAAACATTGGAAACCCTGCCTGAGAAGAACGATTTAACGTGAATTAATTGCGGCCTTTTACGATCCTGATGAATTCGTCAAATTCTCCCATCATTCCTTTTTCAGGATAAAAAGGCGTCGTGTCGCCCACTTCCAGTTTTCGCAGAAGTATGTCCTGGATTTGTTCCGAGGTCATGAAGTAAATACCTGGACGGTCGTTCCCGGAAAACAGGTGAAGAAAAAACACCGGCCTGCCAAGTTCTGCATAGCAAACCTTGATGCGTTCCCTTGCGATACGGTCAAATTCCGTTTTTTGGACCAGGCTGAATTCGTTGTCGGAGTGGTGTTGAACATATAAATAGCCGAATATGTTGCATGTCGTTTCAACGATCAGCAACTCGGGAAACAACCGCCCTTCATACCTGGCTCTTGCAATCCTGATTTTGTAACGGGTAAGCAGAAATTCACGGATGGCCTCCTCCAGGTATTCCTGGCGGTGAAGTTCTGCAACGGGATATTTTTCAATAAACCGATTGTATATTTCTTCATTCGCTGCCATCATTCAGAATTTTTTAATGATTGTTTAATTTTTTATCAAATTTCTGTTTTTTAATGACCTCCCCCCAATCCTTCCCTTCAAAGCTGCGCTTTATAGGCATCTTTTTATTACACGGAGATCCACAGAGAAGTCACGGAGGACCATTGAGTTTTTTCTGTAATCGTTTTTCGTGAACCGGTAATAATATTTAACCGTCATCGAAAATTTGGTAGATTCCTCAACAATCCTGGTAACATTCCCTGTTTTTTTCTCTGTGTTTCCCGGTGATTTCTCTGTGGTCCTCTGTGTAACTATTTATTAAACATACTTTTATTGAATCTGTTAATAATAACAAACAATTAAAACAGGAAAAGATGTGTATTAAGAGCAGCCTTCAAGGGACGTCTCCTTTAAAACATAGATATACCTAATAATCTTGTTATAACTTCAAGAAAGTTCAACAATCTTCCCCAGGACAGTGTAGCAAATAAACTTCTTGCTCACCTTCTTTCCAAAAGCTGCTTCCAGGATCACGGCATATGCATCCAGTTGCCCGGAATAACTCCCGGCGTAATGGCTGCTTTGCGGGTTGGTGATCTCTCCCGGGTTGCCGGGATAGGATTTGTAGTCATACAGGTGGAGTGTATCCTCGAACTCCAGCACCAGGTCGGCGGTTCCAATGTAGACATGTCCATCCCTGCCCATCTGCAAAGGCAATTCCCTGTAGATGTTCACCGGGTTCAATGCCCCGAAGTAATTTTTCAGTTGCCCGAGTGCTTTCGACACATCTGCAGCATCTGCCTGCCCGGCCAGCCCGTGACGGGCGATCATTGATTCAATTTTTGACACGCCGGGACTTTCAGGCCAGAGATAAAGGATGTCGTGCAGGCAATTCCCCAGCACAGCCTCATTTTCAATATTGCCTGTCCTGATCCTGTGGTTAAAATCATGGACCAGTGCTGCTTTCGCATCCTTACTGCCCTCCAGCCTGCTGGGGGAGATAAATTTCGGATCATCTTGGGAATGCGCCCCCTCCTTTTCAAAGTACCCGCCTGGTTTGTACACCTGAGGTTCATACCCGCCCGTAAATTCAACGCCTTCATCCACGATAACCTGGTAATCTACCTTTATATTGTGCCCAAAGAAGTCGGTGACCGCGTTCCCGGGAATGGCCTTCGTCATGCCCTCCATGCTCCAGTTGCCCCCCTGGTCATTGACCAGGTTGAACCAGCGGGCCTCCTTTTCCTTGAAACTGGTCGTGACCAGGTAGTCGCGGGCACGGGTCATGCCCACATACAGCAACCGCCTGGTCTCATCAATTTTTCTCCGGCGGACCTCCTGGTAATCATCGGATGCCCTGATGGTTTCTTCAAAGCCCATGATGGATTCCTTCGCCCCGAACGGCCAGAAGCTGAAATTGATGTAGCGGTTTTGTAACGGAAGTTCGATGTCCAGTGCTGCCGACCTCCTGACCGAAGTGTTGAAAAAATCCTTTTGCATTGATTTGCTTTCGCAATTGTAGGCTAACCCTGATAAGATCACGCAGGGCCATTCGAGCCCTTTGGCTTTGTGATATGTGAGCACATTCACTGCATTCAGATTGCCTGAGGCCGCCTGGTTGTTTTTCTCCCGGTCCGATTGCTGCCATTGGACAAAACCCGCCAGGCTCGAGGCCAGGTTGAGCTTTACACAATAGTCGTCGTATGCGTGGGCGTAGGATATCAGCTGCTGGATATTCGCCTTCCGCTGTTCTGCGTGTCCCCAGGCAGAGATATGCCTGGTGAGTTCGAGTTCCGCCACCATTTTCTCTATGAGTTCGGGCACCGAAAGATGCCTGGAGTTTGCCACAAAACCATCCATTTTCCTTATAAACACATGATCTTTCCCCCAGCCGGCAATGTACTCATAGTATTCTTTTGCATCGCTGCTCCTTGCAGGAGCTTCAGATAGAAAATCAAGCCTTTTTTCAATCAATGTTTCTGCGGTGATCGCATTGTTCTCATTGATCAGCAGGAGGATCTCGGAAACTGCCAGTGAATTTGAAGGATCGGCGATGTAGTTGAGGATGTTGATCAGCAGCCTGTATTCGGCCGTTGCGGATAACCCGTCAATGGCGGCAGCCACTTCCAGTCCATTGCTGATAAGTTCCGCCGCGATCGATTTTACATCCTTGTTGAGCCTGCAAAGCACGGCAATATCCGAAGGCAGGAGCGCCCGGGTTTCCTGCGTGGATTTATCAAAGACAGGGAGGCCTGAGGAAACCAGCTCCCTGATGCGCCGGGCAAGATAATAGTTAAAGTGTTCCACCTTCCCGGAACCCTTGTAATTATTTCGGAAATGCCAGTGTTTCAGGGCAAGATGGCTGGTTTCGCCGGTAAAGCCCTGCTCCCTGTCAATCCTGGTGGATATCAGCCCGATGGTATCCCTTGCCGGCAGGGTGATGCGGTCGCTGCTGCCAAATTTTTCCTGGATCCACTGCCGCAACGAATGCTCCTCACCGAGGATATCATCCCTGTGAATCACAACCGGTGATGACTGGTCCGCAAGGCACTCTTCAAAGATCCTGTTGCTGAGGCTTACCAGGTCGTCCCTGGATCGCCATGAATTTTTCAGCAAACGCAGTTTAAGCTGTTGTTCATTCTGTTTATAAAACACGTTCAACAGTTCGCTTACAAGTACCGGGTCGGACCCGTTGAACCCGTATATGGCCTGCTTGGGATCGCCCACCCAGATACTTTGATCCACAAATTCAGCCAGCTTCAGAAAAATAGCCAGCTGAACGGGATTGGAATCCTGGAATTCGTCGACCATCACCAGTTTGATGCTGTGTTTCAACTCATCCTGCACTTCGGGAAGGTTCAGCAACTCCAGGAAAAATGTCTCCATGTCGGTAAAATCCACCAGGCCATGTTCCCTTTTGTACCCGGTAAATGCCGTGATGCATTCGCGGGCAATTTTAAAGACCAGGTCCGTATACGCGATCATATCGTCGCGGAAGGTTTTGGAATGAAAAAACGAATCAGTTGCCCGGATCAGGCTGGCCGCATGCACATTTGCCTCATCCTTTTTATTGAGGATGTCGGATGCAATCTCATGGATATCGATCAAAGCGGCATACGATATTTTCCGGCTGTTGAGGCTGGTTTTCAACTCCTGCCCCTTCTTTTTTCGACCGGTGTTTGCTGCATCCGGAAGTTGCGCGAGAAATGCAAACACCTCCTCCAGGTCAGATTCAACCCGGTTAAAATCGAGCGCCGGGGTGAGTTCATTTCCAAAAACAGAACCGATAAATTCCCGCGACCTGGCGGCGCTTACGCCCGTTCCCGATAAATCATCTATCCTGTTTCTTCTCGCTTCGCTGATGATGGTTTGCACATGCGCTTTCCATTTCTGCGGATCAAATTCGGCGTGGTCGTTGTCGCCCATGGATTGAAACTGGAAGCGTTCGGAGAGAAGTGCCAGCTTATCCAGGTCATCAACGGTGGGGATGGCGGATATTGCCTGCGAGAAATAGAAGTCGGTATCCTCGCCGGAGAGTTCCTTGATGTTTGGGGAAAGACCGACCAGGTAACAGAATTTCGTAATCAGGCGGTACCCGACGGAGTGGACGGTGCCAATATATGCATTCTGCAGCGCGATGGCATCTTCGGTTTTGCCCTTCTCCAGCAGTTTGGCGTGCGCCCTTTGCCTGATCTCTTCGGCAGCCCTTTTGGTAAAGGTGGTCAGCAACACCTCGTCGCCCCTGCAGATGTTGTTGCTGATGCTCCGGTAAAGTTCATCGGTAAGACTGTAAGTTTTCCCGCTTCCGGCGCCGGCATTTATAAACGTGATATTTTTCATGTCGAGGTTTGAAGGTGCTAATGAATGTTGCCTTTAAAAAGTTCCAGCCCGCTGTAGGCGTCGGCGTATTTTATTTTTTTCGACTGGTCCATCTCCAGCGGGATCAGCAGGTTTTCGCCGGTAGCGTTGTAATAGGGCAGATCGGCCACACCCGCGTTATCCCCGATCTCAATGTCTCCCCTGGACAATTCTTCCCAGCGGAATGCAAGGGAGTTGCATGTTTTGGCCAGAACCTCCTGTTCCGTGAGATCCGCCGGAACATCCACCGGGACCACCCCCGCGCCCGACAAGTTATGCCCGGTATAGAGTTTCCCGCTGTCGAACATGAAATAGGCGGTCATCGGGCCTGTGCCGAGCAGCCTGTAATAGACGGCCAGCTGAACCGATTTTCCTTCGGCGAGCCTTGACTGGTATTTCTTGTTGTTCCTGGTCCACTTCAGGTCGAAGATCACCTGCCTGCCCGACTTGTTCTCCATCACCAGGTCCATCTTCCCGGCCACCTCCCCTATCCGCGGGATGTTCTTTCTGGCATAATATTCACAATCAACCACCGTCAGTTCATTTTTTACGATGATCGAAACCAGTGATTTTATTGCAAGGGTATATTTCCGCACCAGCTCTTCGTATTCAAAACGCATTTCGGGAAGCATGAACACAAGCCCCTCCTCCCTGATCTTCCTGTTCAGATGGTCAGCAATCAGCGTGTCGTTGAGTTTAAAACCCGGGCCATTTTTCAGCAGGGTCAGGATCGCCTCGGTGGTGGCATGGGCGATGCTTCCCTTCAGGGTGAAGAGTTCGGGCAGGGTGAAGGAGTTGCCGGAATTCAACCTGGCCTGGTACCTGATCACCCATTCAAAGGGATGCTGGATCAGTTTCTCGATGCTGGAGGCACTCTCCGTTTCGCGTTTTGACAGTTTTCCCGGGTTGGAAATCTCCCACCGGGTTTTTGGCTGAGGCAAGGTGATTTCCCGAGAAAACAGCTCCTGCGGCGGGATGTGCGTCAGTTTTTCAACATCCCCGAATGTCGTGGAGATGCCGGTGATATTCTGAAAGAAAGCATTGATTTCAGACATTACCGGGTGGAGTGAAACCTCTTCACCGTTGTGTTTTTCAACCACCACCAGCACACACTGGTTCCGGGCGGCAAGGATGCCCCGTTTGGCTTTTTCATAGGCCATTTTGACCTGGCTGGCCGGCAGGTATATTTCGATCCCGTTCCTGGTTAAAAAATCAACCTCCCCGGCGTATAAGAATGCATGAATATCGGCCCTAATGACGGTGTTGTAGCAATCGAGCCACCATACAACGGGAGGATTGCCCAGCAACTCCCCCGGTGAACCGGTGTGTTGAACCGAATTTGCCTGGATCAATTCATTTTGAAAGGTTGCAGGCTCATAAATACTTTCCGTGAGCCTGAGAAATTCGGCCACACTAATGGCATCCACGCTGTCATGGATTTTTTTCAGCAGTGCACCGGCCATCCTGCTGAGACAGGCAAACTGGTCGCGCTCCCCGTCGCTGTGATCGTAGATTCCGGGCAGTGCATGTTTGTCAGCCCAGGCTTTCAGCAATGAGTAGGTCTTTTTAATCCGGCTGATCCCGACGTCGGGCCCGAAGTTGAACGTTAGAAGGTGTTCAACCTCCTCCCGTTTTTTATTCCACCTCTGCTCCTCCTGTTCATTACCTGTCAATCTCTCCATGAAATAGAGATCAATCGATTCCTGCCATTGGGGGTTGCCGATGCCGGGCTTTTCGATAAGCTGCCGTGCAAGCGATGCCGACAATTTCTTCGGGATGGGCGAATAGGGCGATTGCAGCAGGGATAAGAGGTTGTATACGTTCAGCGGACTGATCAATCCGACGGCAGCCAGCTTAAACAGCTGGATGATCAGTGGATTTGAATTTGTGAGCATCGAGCCGGATGCAGGCAGGCCATTGGCTTCCAGGTAGTGGTCGAGTATCTTATTTTCCCCGTTGATGACAACCGGATTAAACCCCTGTTTGACCTGGTTCGCCAGCAGATCCGCGGCAAAGTGGTTGTCTTTCAGGTGCAGGATTGAAAAGGAGTTGTCGTCGCCGATGGACCTGAACCTGTTGCCACCCGGCTTTTTCCCGAGCAACAGGCTTTTTACCAGCCCGAGGTTGTTGTGATCCATGGTAATGTTTTCATTCGGATCCACGAAGGTGATGCATTTCCCGGGCCTGGCGAACAGCTTTTTGAAAAAGGGATGGACCAGCGACGGATCATCATACACCAGCAGGTTGCAGCCGGGAAGGCCTTCACCGGTGGGCAATGCATGAAGCACATCCTGCCACCGGTCGGCAATGCCGTAATGAAACCAGCGGTCGGCAAATTGTTTTTCAACCCCGGCAAGTGTCTTGAGCCGGGCGGGTTGACCCTCGGCTGCAAGGGTTTTCCAGCCAAGCAGGACAAGGTCGTCCCGCCACCTGATAAGGTCTTTCGCCACCCCCATTTCATCCGTTTCAAACGCTTTCGCATAAAAAGCACCCGGGTCTTCCGGCAGGTGTTTGCGCAATGCGGCAGCATAGCGGGTTGCACGGTCGGTTGCGTCGGGGTAATTGCCGGTCAACCCCAGCATCCGCTCAAGGTATCCAAGCAGCCCCATCGGGCCAAGGTAAGCGACATTGAAGGTGGCATTGTTTTCTGTACTGTTTCCCGTAAAAACGCCATTGTCGAAATAACAGGAGTAATGTATGGTCAGCATGATTGTATGGATGGGGGTGGATAAATTCCGTGCATGATCCTCAAAGCGAATTCTCACAACCGGCGCCGGAAGTGGTTGTTTCAATCAAAATAGGGATCATCTGTCAAATATAGATATAAATCGGGAAGGAATGGCCTGGAATGGTCAAATGACTTCTTTTACCGCGAAGACGCAAAGACGCAAAGAATTGAAAACCAATTATATTTTTTTCGCGACTTTGCGTCTTCGCGGTGAAAACAGCCCTTTCAATAAAACACTCCTTCACCATTGCCCCCTGCAATTCGTAATTCGTAATTCCTTCAAAAAACGGGCATGCCCGATTTCGGGCACCATTACGGGTTCCCGTAATAACGCATGGTTATCATGCAGCCTGCCCGATTCCGGACATATCATTTTGATAACAATCTCAAACTATCCGCTATATAACGCTGCATATCAGCATGATACAACATACGGCACGGTGTTTGCCATAGGGGTGCTCATTGTCAACCAATAAACATGCTGCTGTGAACATCCTATTCATTCACCAGAACGTTGAAATGCAGGAAGAGATCAATGAGTATCTGAACCTGCACCAGGGACAGGGCTTTTTTGCGAAAGACACGGAAGAGGCCATCCACATTCTGAACAATTACGACATATACCTGGTCGTGCTGCAGATCAACAACCTGCGTCATGCGGCCATTCTCAGGTATATCAATGAAAATTACAAGCACCTGGAGGTACTTATCCTGGCGAGCCGGGAGTACGACGACATTATCTCTGTATTCAGCAAGGGGCGTTACAGGCTCACCCGACAGCCGCAGCACTTGTCGGAGCTGAAGGAGAACATCAACCGCTATTATCACATGGAAATGTAAAACAACAACTACAATATATTCCGGCCGCTATGGTGCTGGCCGGACCCGGAATTTAACCATAATCACTATCAAAAAAAACAACCATGAAAAAAAATTACACTGTTTCAGGATCTCTCTTGAATAATTTAAAAGTGCCGGTTTTGATGGCATTTGTTCTTGTCTTAACCATGATTGCCAAGGTAACTTTTGGGCAAACGGAGACGGTTTATACCTCGCCGGCATGGGATGGCAGTCAAAAGGTTCACCTGTGTGTCGGAGGAAGTGTGACTGTCCATATTGACAATGCCACAGGCAGTCATAAATACAGGTTAAGGAAAACATCACCTTTGCCCGCCACGACTATTCAGGAAATAACTCCTTCTTCAGACGGAAATATCGCATTCGATCCGATGACTTATTCATCCGAGACTACCGGGATAACATATGCTGTTCGCGATGTTACAGATGATGACCCGGACATGACATTTGAGGTGATTGTGGTAAGTGATCCCACTGCTCCTGTGATGACTAAATCGCCTGCATTGGCAACTGTATGCGATGGCACAGCAGTGTCAGCATCAATAACCACAGCAGGCAGCGGCGGAGTTTCTTGTGCAGACAGCTATGAATACCGAACCAAAACAGGGGACACCTGGGGAGGTTGGACGTTATATACACCGACAAATACGATATCAACTGGTGGGAAAACAGGTGTTGAAATTCGTGCAAAAAGAGGCGGATGTACCGCCTACGGATGTGATGATGCACAAAATGTACACTCCTGGGCTATTGTGGCCCAACCTTCAGGCCCCACTTTGAATCAAAAGACACCGAATCTTGACAAAGTTTGCACTCCTACCAGTGTATCCGCAACTTTTCTTGCCAGTACAGGCGGCGTCGGCTGCACCGATCATTATGAGTATCGCACGAAAACGGGCGGGCTCTGGGGCTCTTGGCAGGCATATACACCCGGTAATTCAATTGCTACCTCAGGAATCACCGATGTTGAAATCCAGGCATGGACCGATGGATGCACAAGTGGCTCAGGATGCTCCAGCACTTCTCCCCAAACCCTGGTCTCCTGGCAGGTTGTCAATGATTTCGAAATAGGAACCCAACCTTCAGGTGCCACCATTTGTGCAGGCACTACGCACAACATGAATGTCACTGTGAATGGAGGTGTTGCACCATACAACTATCAATGGCAATCCGGACCAGGCAATTCAGGTCCGTGGACCAATACAGGTTCAAATTCCCCTTCATTTACAACTGTATCATCTCCGAATAGTGCGACATATTATCATTGCGTGATAAATTCCGCATCAGGTGCCGGGTGCACTCCACTTACATCTGATGCAGTTTTAGTTACAGAACTGCCGACATTCATTCCCGGGAACATTTCGAATGCCACACAATCCATCTGCTATAATTTCAATGCAGCTACATTGAGCGTATCTCCTGCAGGAGCAACTGGTACATTCAGTTACCAATGGTATAAAAAGACTTCGGATATCGGAACCTGCAGCAGTACAGATGGGGACTGGACCATAATCACCGGAGCCCAGTCAAATTCATATACGCCAACAAACGTTCTGGAAACAACGATGTACCGTTGCAAGATTGATCCGACCGGCAGCCCGGATTGCGCGGCTGCCTGGAGTGACAATTGCGCTACAGTGACCATCAGCACCCTTGAGACGACAGTTTATGTCGATGCAACCTATAACTCAGGAACGCCCGGATGGGGATGCTATGCTTTCGATAAGATACAGGACGGGATTGACAGAATTGAGTTGGGTAGCGGCGGAACGGTAAATATCGCTGCCGGGACATATAATGAACTCCTGACCATTACTAAAAAAGTTTCATTGATAGGTGCGGGAAGCGGTACCAGTGGCACTATCATCACCGCCTCTACCAACCCGACAAATGGAGCCATTCAGCTTAGGGGATCAGGTATATCGGATGTAGATCCTTTACTCATCAAAGATCTTCGCATATCAGTAAACCAAACTGCAGGGATATCCATCGGAATATTTATGGGTGCTGCCAACAGAAATGTAAGCTATCTAAAGTTGGACAATGTATGCATTATTGGTTCCGGTGCATCACCATGTACTGAGAATGAACGGGGACTTTACGTTGATCACACAAGCAGCCTGGCACATCTGACAGTAGTCAACTGTCACTTCGATTACCTGTCATATGGCTGGTACTTTGATAAAGAGGTAAGCAATGAAACGAGCACAGTGCAATTTGTATCAGTAACATCCTCCCATTTTGACAATAATGGATATAAAGGAATTTATGCCGAAAAAATGGAGGATGCTGATTTTACTACCTGTACAATAGATAACAATGGCCAATATTCTCATCCTGATTGTGCAACATGGATGACTGGTATCGATTTTAACCTGAAAGCCGGTACGTATCAAAATATTGCGTTTACTGGTTGTTCATTCACTGGAAACGGTCTAGGAACAGGCCATTCGAAAGAAGGAGTTGCAATTGCAGTTAAAGCCCGTGGAACAGGAGGCGATACCGGATATGCTTCGTTTCCTGCAACGTTGGACAATGTTATTATTACAGGATGTACAATCAATGGCAACGAACGCGGAATTCGCCTTGGTGAACCAGGTAAAAATAATACGACACCAACGAATGTAGTCATTGAGAATTGCAACATCTATAGCAATAATAAAACCTACACGGGTAGCGATGGCAGTGCTTATGGTGGTGTTGTCAATCTTACTACAGCAAGCGTTGCTGCCACTTCAAATTGGTGGGGCACAATCAACGGACCGGCAAATTCCAAAAATGTTTTCAACATGGCTGCACAAGGCAACGCTGTTGTTGGAACTGTCTCATTTATCCGTTGGCTTGATGGTATCTATCCTGGAGGTTCACTCTTTGCACCAATAACAAATAATGACAGCCCGGTTGAATATTATATCAACTTTACTGATGCTGAAGCAGGAACAACTGCAGGAGGTATGATCACTGCGGTCAATGGTATTTATAACGAATCCAATATTCCTGTGACCAAAAACCTGACATTCCAGGGACAAAGCAGAACAGGGATGATACTCGGTCCAGGCATGGTTGATGGACATATCGATGATCGGTTTACCAGCGCATCCAACGGATTTATTATCCGCTCCTCAAATGTAATAATCACCACCATGACCCTAGACGGTAATGAGGATAACGGACTTGCCGGGGTTCAGAACTTCAGAAATGCAGTAATTTCAGATGTGAACCTGGGCAACTACAATAATACGACCATCCAAAATGTCGATATCGAGAATATATACAGGCGTGGAATTGACCTACGTCCCAAAACTGCTACTTCTACAGGTAACCTTGTTGATAACTGCCAGTTTACAGGTGTGGGTTCGGATCCTTTGATCAGCGGGCCTGCCGTGGGATTATTTGATTGTGATGCAACCGTTACAAACAACCAGATTTCCGGTTGTGGAACCGGGATCATGACGAATTATGCTATTGGACAATCGACTGCCGGGGTTGTGTCTATTTCCGGAAATAATGTGGATGTGGATGGGACTGCACTGTACATGTGTGGTTTGAAAGGCGGCAGTGATGCCACTGGAAATATAATTACCGGAGGCACCGAAGGAATTATCCTGCAATATGCAACAGGACTTGTTACGCTTGACGGAAACCAGATTTCAGGGGTAATGGATGGCATTTATTTGTATAATTTAGACATTGCCCCCATTCAGACCCACCTGGTGCAGAACAACCAGATTACAGTTCCGTCAACCTATACAGGATCCCGCGGTATCCATATGTCGAGTTCAGCTCCGTTTGATAGTGATAACGGAACTGTGCAAGCCCAACTGACAAATAATAACATTAACGGATATGAAACCGGAGTCTCCGTGGTCAAAGGCAATGCAACAGTCATTACAACATTGACTGGAAATGAACTTTATTCGAATGGAACCGGTGTCAAGGTTGCTGACGGAGGAACCATCACCCTCACCAATAATAAAATATACGGCAATACGAATTATGGAGTTAATAACCTTACGGCAACCATGATGAACGCCGAATCCAACTGGTGGGGAAATATCCGTGGCCCTGAACATGCAACCAATGCAGGGTATGGCGCAGGTGTTCCTTCAGAAAGAGGAAATGCCGTGAGCAATAATGTTGACTTCAGTCCCTGGTATTCTGCCGTTACAATGGGTGCGAGTCCCAAGTATGCGATACCTACCAAACTAGTCTATACCACCCAACCCGGTCAAACCGGCCAGAATGCAGGTGCATCACTGAATGCACAACCGGTTCTTGAAGCCCGCGATGCTAATGAAAATCTTGGGTATAACTTCAATTATGGATCATCAAATACCGATTGCCAGATTACAGCTTCCATCAACAGCGGGTCAGGTACTCTATCTGGAACACAGGTGCAAAATGCTGCCAATGGCGTTGTCACCTTTAGTGATTTGTCAATAACTCCGGGAGGCGTTTACACCTTAAAAGGCCATTCTGGCTTCAACAGCCTTACCGATGCAATAAGCAGTTCATTTATCGTAAACAATGAAGAGCCAACAATTTCTTCGTTGAAACCATTCAAGATTGCAAAAGGCTATCCGACCTTTACCTTGACTGTTACTGGTACAAAATTCGTTTCAACCAGTGTAATCAGATGGAATGGCAGTGACCTGACGACAACATTTGTGGATAGTCAACATCTTACAGCTTTAATTGACGCATCGCTTGTCGCATCTGTTGCGACCATCCCGGTCACGGTTTACAATCCGGCCCCGCCTCCGGGAGGTTTTGAAAGTGCTTCTTCTGATTTCACAATTGGTATCCCAACGTATGCATTGGTAGATGACGATTTTGCTATCGGAAAAGTACCTGGAGATGAAATTACCCCGCCGTCCGGCATTTACGTTGGTTATGATGCATTCCCGACAATTACACAGGGAGTGAACTTCATTGCAGCCGGTGCCGCCAATACGGTTGAGGTTAGAGCCGGAGATTACACTGAAAATGTTGACATCAATAAAACCCTCACCCTTCTTGGCCCCCAAGCTAATGTTGATCCGAGATCAGGCAGAAGTGGTGGCGAGGCAATCATTGTTCCCGCTACGAATAGTTCACTCTATGGAAATGTGGTGAATGTGGGTGCAGCAAATGTTACCATCAACGGCTTCACGATAGATGGTGACAATACCATCATCGGAGGTGGCTATGCCCAGAACGGAGCCGATGTCAATGCCTGGATGGGTATCAACAACGGTGACTGGTATGGTTACGGCATTGGAAATGCCGGCCTGACTGCTAAATTCAATATTGTCAAAAATGTCAGGGGTACGGCTATCTTCTGCCAGGGTACTCCAACCGTCCTTGGCGGACCAATTTCCTACAATGTGACCGACAATTCCGATTGGGGAATTT
This sequence comes from Bacteroidota bacterium, assembly GCA_026391835.1. Taxonomy (GTDB): domain Bacteria; phylum Bacteroidota; class Bacteroidia; order Bacteroidales; family FEN-979; genus CAIVAT01. The sequence goes on along the minus strand of JAPLDF010000075.1, from coordinate 281,573 downwards.
CCATCTCCTATAACTACTATGCTGACATCACTAACAACAAGTTGTCGCAATGTCTCTCCTGCATCCAGACGCAGGCATTCTATGAATCAGGAACGCCATCATTGATCAGCCACAATGAGGTTCATTATGACAAGTTGGGCTTGCAGTACAATGATATGCGCTCAGGTTCCAGCGTATTTACAATAAGCGACAATGATTTTATCGCGGCAACAAGTGACCCTGGATTCCTGCCGAACAATATCGGGATGTACTTTGTAGGACTGCACACAGCTGCAGGTTCTATTATTTCAGGCAATGATGTTACAGCGGGTTATTATGGCATCAAGATATTTGATTGCTACCCGGATGTTCTTACCGTCAATGGAGGCACAATAACCGGAGGCAAATATGGAGTGCTTGCAAGCACCCATGATGCTACCTGGGGAGATGCCAAAGTTGCAGCAACAATCAGCGGGATGAATATCCTGTCCTCAACAATTGGAGGAGTATACGTCGAGGATGTCGATGCCGGCGGACCGTTGACAGCACATCTTGATATAACCAACTCAACAATTAACGGCAACAGTATCACCCCTTCCGGTATTTTACTTAGCGGGAATAATGCTTCGGCTGATATCAATCAAAACACATCCACCATCACCGGGAATGCGGTTGGGATAGATATTACCAACAATTCCAGCGCTACCGTTTACCAGAACAATATCACTGCAAATGGCACCGGGGTTAAAGTTTCAACAGGAGGCAACCTGGTATCCTGCACCGAAAACTTTATCACAAACAATACAGGAGACGGAATCCAAATTGCATTGGATGCCGGTACTATTGGTGGCATTAATAACAATGATTTATCTGGTAATGCGGTAAAGGCTATCAATAATAATTCGATTCAAACCATCGCAGCGACTTGCAACTGGTATGGCGTAATAGCATCAACGCTGGTAGCTGGTAAAGTCTCCGGCAACGCGACATACACCCCATATCTGACGGGAGGAAATGATTTGGGAAATAACCCGGCTAACGGATTTCAACCCGCTGACCCATGTGCAACAATCACTGAACTTTATGTAAATGACGGATACCCGGCTGGCGATCATTACACAACAGCAATCGGAAATGATGCAAATCTTGGCACGCAAACGTCGCCATTTGCTACAATTGCACATGCAGTAAGCGTTGCAAGCCCTGGTGATGTTATCTGGGTGGATGCAGGCACCTATGTCGAAAATCCATTGATTGATAAAAGTATAACAATTAAAGGTTCAAACTTTGGTCAAGATGCAAGAAGTACCAGGCCCAACGCTGAATCCACAGTTCAAACAAACGGCGCAAAAACTTCACTTTTCAATGTGACCGGTAGCAATGTAACAATTGACGGGTTTACTTTAAACGGTGATGATCCTGTTGTAACCAGTGCTCCGGTTGCAAGCGGTGCAGATGCAAACGTGTCATACCTTGTTCAGCAAATGGCCACCGGCAACAACCTCAATGTTTCGAACAACATTATGCAACGCGCATTTATGGGCATACGGGGATCAGGCCATGCATCTGCCGGGAACGTTGTAAATCAGAACTGGTTTGACGAAATCGGGAATTATGACTGGGGGTATGCTGTCAGCATCCGTGACAATTATTACGCAGACATTACCAACAATAAGATGACAAAAGTATGGACCGGTGCCCACATCAATAACCATAATGGGTTGGGCGGACCTGCTAACTTCAATTTCACGGGTAATGAAGTTCACAGTTATGCCACCGGATTGGCATACTGGTTGAACTTTAACCAGGCAACTCCATTGACAGTCAACAACAACCAGTTTTATGCAGAAACAGGAGCAGTTGCCAACAACTTTGGGATACTGGTTGTTACCTTGCAGGATGCGGTTACGCCAACATTTACCAACAATACGATAACAGGAACCGATTATGGCATCGGTATGGCAAATGTCCCTACTTCAGGAACAATAACCCTCGGATCTACAAACACCATTACGGGAACAAAGATTGCAGGTGTACTCCTGACCGATAACCTGACTTTTAACCCGGTTGGCACATCAGACCTGAATGCACAGCATGCAGCGTCAACAGTTAATATCAGCGGTATTTCAATAACATCTGCCGCAAGCGGTGCAGGCATAAAATTGGATGCTAGCCATACATCATCTACAATACAAACCCTGAACATAGCAACAGCCACCACCTTAAGCAATGGAACAACAGGATTGCTTGTCAATGGGAATCATGCAGCATTCAGCGGCAATAACATCAACAACCTTTCATTCTCAGGTCAGACCGGAGATTACATTACACTTTCCGGGAATGCACTTACAGGGCAGATCCTCGATGCAACCGGTTCCTTCTTTGATACAAAAACAGGCGCAGGTATGACATTTGCTCAGAATTTTGCCGCTGAGAATAAGATCACGCACAGGATTGATGACAATTCTTTGGGATTTGTCATGATCAAGGCCAACAATGCATTTGTCACCGATATCACCACACCCACTGCAACCAATAATGATTACACACGCCTCAGAAATGCCATTGGAATTGTATCAAACAACTGGAATATTAACCTTCATGGCACTTTCAACTGGAGTGAGACCAATGCAGCAACATCATGGGCACTTGGTAATGATGACATACCAGGGAATCTTGATGACTATTGGCTCCTGGTTCCGGCCAACCTCAACGGTGTGACATTTACTGCACCCGAAGGCCTTGGCAATGCAACCATTCAGGGCCCGGGTGACTTATCTGTAATTGACATGGAAGGCGTATTGGTGTTTTATGGAGGAGACAATCAAAACTGGACAATCTCCAACCTAGAAATCTTTGATTTTGACCTGGCGATCGCCGAATTTTACGGGAGTGGAGGCTCCGATGCATTCCAAAACAATACAATTACAAACAACCATATCCGGATAGCTACTGACCTGAATGCCATCGCAGCTCCTGACGATGCCGGTCAGAATATAGGAATCCATTTTGCATTTGGCAAGAACCAGACAATATCAAACAACACTATTGATATCCCTGGCAATGGCGAAAGTAATGGCACAAACTATTCGGTTTCTGTCGGGATGCAGTCGAATACCAGTGGCGGAGATTTGTATGACGGATTACAGATTACAGGCAATACCATAAACATTCTTAATGCACAATCAACAAATCCGGAACTTATTCTCGGGATATGGGAGAACGGATGGGCTCATAGCAGTAATATTACCATCAGTGGAAATCAATTTCTGAACCTGGCAGGAGGAAACAATCCCGCTTTGAACATCCAGCGGGCTTATCGTATCACATCTCATTCAGGTTCGACGAGTACTGTAACATATTCGGGCAATACGACAAAAGGTGCAAACATTGGGTTCCAATGGTATTCAGGTGGAGACTTCAGCACTGCCTCTCCTGTACATATGACCGGAAATATAATAAATGGTAACAGAACGGGTATACTAATTCAATCTAACGGAAAAGCAATACTGTCCAACAATGACTTCGATGATGCAAACGATAATACTACCGACTTACAGATCCTTACAGGAACTGTGACAAGCAGTGGCGGAAACCAGTTTGCAGGTGATACTTGGTATGTAGATAACCAGGGACCTAATCCACTCAATATCAGCGCAGATCAGTTTGATTTGGCTAACAATTTCCGCATCGCCGATCATATCTATGACGCCCTTGACAATGCAGCCTCCGGACTTGTTCGTTACAATAACACAAATTTGTATGTGTCTGCCCCATCAACAGGGCCAAGCGACGAAACGATCCAGCGTGCAGTTAATGCTGCATCAGCCACCAATATCGTTAATGTTGAAGCGGGAACTTTCCATGAAAAAGTTAATGTCACAAAGAGTCTTACATTGAATGGTGCAAAAACGGGAGTGGATGCACGTACACGTACATTTACCGGTGAAACCATCCTTGATGGCACTGGCTTGCCAGGTGCTCCATATGATGCCATCATGATAGCAAACGGAGTCTCCAATGTCACTATTGATGGATTTGAGATCAGAAATTATTCCGGATCGGGTTCCAATGGAGACGGCAATGCAATTTCTTCCTATTGTATGAATAGCAATACAACAGGTGCATCGAATGTCATTGTTCAGAATAACTATATACATGATGTGGCGTATAATGGCATCCTTGTCGGCAGTGAGAACAACACCTCTTCAAATATGGTGGTACAGTCAGACTGGCTGATCCAGAAAAACAAGCTGGAAAAATTCAAATATGCCGGCATAGAGCTGACCAATGTAATCAACTCACAGGTAAAAGACAACGCTATAGATGCACCGGCAAATCTTTTCGACGATCCCGGTGACGCTGGAGTCGGCATCGAAATCGCCGCACGTTCACGCACAAAACCCGTTACTGCGGGCACAAATGTGGAAGTCAGCGGCAATACCATTACAGGTACTTTCCCAACCGGTTCAAGGGCTGCGATTAACTTGCTGTCCCGTTCATATTTGTCAACCAGCGATGCTGCGCTTTCAGGTGTTACTGTGAATGCCAACAGTATTACAGGAGCGACCAATGTTCGGTCAGCGGTGTTAGCTGTTTCTGAAAGCCGCTCGGGCAGTCCTTCAACAATCAGCACCCTGGCCATCACCAACAACTATTTGGATGGAAACCTTGATGCTGTTGACATTCAGGATTATATTAATGGAGGAACAGGGCCTGCAACACATTCAGGCATATCCGTTGCTAACAATGATATTATCAACAGCACACAAATCGGGATTCATGTACTTCCTTCAACCTCAGCAACTGGAATTCTGGCAAACAACAATAATATCCAGACAAATTCGCTGTTCGGAGCTAAAAATGAAGGATCTGGAACCCTGGATGCCACCTGTAACTGGTGGGGCACAGTGGGATCAGGAGGCATTGAGGCCCTTATATCAGGACCTGTCACCTATTCACCTTATCTGCTGATCGGATTAGATGATGAACCTTTGGTTCCCGGCTTCCAGCAGGTTACTCCTTCTTGTGGTGTCGCAACGGAATTATATGTAAACGACAATGATCGTACAGGCGATCACTATACTTCGGCTGTTGGTAATGATGCGAACCCCGGCACTGCGCTTCTTCCGTTCAGGACAATCCAACAGGCAATCGATGTGGCAAGCACAAATGATATTATTTGGGTTGATGCAGGAACATATGCCGAAGACCTTTTCCTTTATAAAACTCTTAATCTTCGCGGATCAAATTATACCGTTGATCCGAATAACAGTTCGCCACCGCGTTTTGCCGAGGCAATTCTGGATCCGGCAACTTCTGATCCTGATCCAACTAGTACCACTTCAACAACTATGCTGTATATGAACAATGATGCCAGCGGATCATCTGTCAAGGGATTTACATTTGACGGTGACAATCCCTTGCTCACCAGCTTAGTTAACATGAATGGAGCCAATGTGGATGCCTGTGAGGCAATTGCTGCATATGAAGGACTGTCAAATGTTAAAATAGGAAATAATATCCTGAAAAATATCAACTATTCAGGGATTGATTTGTATAATTATTACAACAGTGGTGCTGCCACAACAGGCAATGTTATCAGCAATAATAAATTTGATAATATTCTCCCTAATGCATGGGGTATGGGTATTGTTATTTATAACAACTGCTATACAAACATCACGGATAATGTAATGACACGTGTACGTATAGGGATTCAAACAGGTAACTTCTCTCAGGCAGATCCTGGTGGTACCAGCCATTCAATTACCGAAAATGCAATTGAATCAAAACGCCTGGGAATTTTTCACAACCTCGCCTATAGCGGTGCTACCACCTTTGATATTTCCAACAATGATATCACTACCTACTCTGGATCGACCAACAATATTGGTATCGAAATAAGTTCGATCCAGACTGCAGTTGGTGCAAACGTCAGCGGCAACAATGTAACTGGTGCACTTGAAGGAATTGATCTATGGAACTGCCCCACAACCAACACGGTAACTGTTACCGGAGGCACACTCACGAATTGCACTACCGGCGTGTTTCCCAACAATTATGACGGATATGATTCCGATGCTGCCACCAGCACGTATACAATAACTGGTGTTACGCTGAATAACTGTGGAACAGGAGTATGGGTACGTGATAATAGTTTGAACACAAACGGCGCAACAGTTACTGCAGAGGTTAAAAACCTGACTATTAACAATCTTACAGCAACTGGCATCTCAATCACCGGCTCTGATGCCGGGGCCAATATCCACAACAACAATATTGCTGCAGCCGCAGTCGGCATCAATGTGGACGGAGTTTCAACCACAGCGCCTAACGGACTTACCATCCAGAATAATACAATAGCCATTGCAGCAAAACTTGCTGGATCGACACCAACAGTTGGTATCGCCCTTGGCAATATTTCAGGTACACAGCCAGCTTTGATCGGCACCAATGACATCAGCGTCGCATATTTGGGCTACCTGATCTATAACCTGAACACCGTACCCGCAACAACCATCACGGGTGGCAATATCACCAATGTCGTACAGGGAGTTTCAGCTGTCAATGCCAATCCACTTGGTACCGGAGCTTTTGCACCTTCCAACTTTGTGCTGGATGGCCAGGTCATTTCAGGATTTACCGGATCCTATGCACATACCGGTGTTTATATATTTACAGGTAATGGCAGCAGCAATACTGATATAATCACAGCAAACATCAACAATGTAACAGTTGACGGTACTGGAAATTCCTCGGCCGATTGTGCCGGTTTCAATTTCGCTGATTTCTCTACCAACATCGGCACAAGGCAGGACATCACAGTTACTCAATGTTTGCTTGAAAACAACAGGAACAGGGGGATCAATGTACGTGGCAAAAATGCTGTGGTGAATGTCAACGCCAGTACTTTGACCGGAAACGGTAAAGATGCTTATGGCACAGGCGGGAATAATGGTTACGGCATTGTATCCTTCAAAGGTGCAACAGTCAACGTTGCCAATTGCTTTATAACCAATCCATCTACATCAACAACACCGGTTTCTGCGCTGTTCAGCTTCCAGTTTGAATCATATGGAGGTACGATCATTGCTACCAACAACTCGCTTAATCGCAATAATAACGGCTATCTGGCCAGCAATGCCGGCGGTACGCTTACTGCAACCTGCAACTGGTGGGGATCTGCAAATCCCGATGCCGTTTATGCCGTAATGAACCCGGCTTCAACACCGCCGGTTAATTATGTGCATTACCTGGTTGATGGAACCGATGTGGGAGGAATTTCTGCAGATGGATTCCAGCCGGTGTCAGGTGCCTGTACCGGACCGAATGAATTCTATGTGAATGATACATATTCAGGTATTGGCCTTGGCTCTGAAAGATGGTGTACTGCTGCTGGAAATGATGCAAACCCTGGCGTGAAAGCTGCACCGCTTGCCACCATCACCAAAGCACTTTCTCTCGCCGCAGATAATGATATCATCTATGTGGATTATGGCAATTATGTCGAGAATGTCATCGTCAATAAAAAGGTTGAGATCCGCGGATCCAATTTTGATGCAGACCCGAATGTTGCATGGAGTTATGGTGAAGCAGTATTGAAGCCAGCTAACAACAATGCATCAGCTGGAGTGTTGATGGAACTTGCACAGAGTGGAACGATCATTAAGGGATTGGTCTTCGACGGTAATAAACCCGGAACAGATGTTGGAACCGACGTAAATGGTATTGATGTCAACACCTCCGTGGGTATCCAAAACGGCTCAATTGGCGGTACTATGGCTGCTTTTGGCCAGCACTGGATTGATCATCTTACTATCACTTATAACAAATTCAGGAATTTCACTTTACAGGGCATTTACATTTTCGACCAATTCGGAACCAGTTACTCCTGGAATTACCTGAATAACAACAATTTTGACAACATGAAGGAAGGCATCCAGGTATATGCATTCCATGCGTTAATTAATGACAACAAAATGACCGGGGTTAACCGCGGTATCAGCACCCACAGTGTAAATACACCTGCTGCATCTGGTTTCACTCCTGACATTGCCCGCAATGACATATCCATTTCATGGGCTTATACTGCAACCTCCCGTGCGGTTGGTATCTGGAACAATTACCAGCGGGAAAATGCATCTCCCCTGTCAGTGCATAATAACACCATCCGGTTCCCGGAAGAAACACCTTCTGGAAGCACCTCGATAGGTTTTTATGCCCTGTCAATGGACAATGAACGCGTAGCCAATTATACCAACAACACGATCATTGGCGGAGGAAACTGTAACTGGGGTTTCTATGCCAGCGGCGTTGCAAGTCATAATGTAACGATCCAGGGAGGCTCCCTGGGGAATATTAAAGATTATGGTGTGCGCGTTGCAAACTGGGACCCTGTTTGGGGCGGCCAGATCGGCGGCGATGCCAGGGTAAATGTTAACAATGTTGCCATCACCATGGCTCCGGGAGGAGTTGGCGTTATAGCCTATTCTGATGTTATCCATACCTTTATTGCCTCTGCTGCTGTTACGAACAACTGCTCGATCAGCGGCGGTGCCAAAGGAGTTCTGGCAGATGGCCCGACCTCTTCGGTTACTGTTACCAACAACGCAACCACGATATCAGGAAACCTGGTGGGTATCGATATTAAGAATGGTGCTTGTCTTGTTTCCTGCACCGGCAATACCATCACCAGCAACACCCAGGCCGGTATACTCATCGAGTCAACTGCCGGTATAATCGGTGCTATTGAAAACAACACCATTAGCGGTAACGGGAATAGCTTTGATGCAACGCATGGTCGCGGCCTGCAGAACGACAAAACCGCAGCCGTCGATGCCAGTCCGAACTGGTGGGGCGATGCCACAGGGCCTTACAACGATCCGCACAATACATGCGGAGTGGGCAATGCTGTTTTTGGCAACATTACCTTCAACCCCTGGTATTCCGATGGTACCATGGCCACCCTTTACACACTTCCATTACCAGCACTTTCTTCATGCACTTCACCTATTAACCTGAATCAGCATGACGACAGGGATCCCTATGCGACTGGAACACCAACCGTAACCACATGTTATGGACCGAATACCCTGACCTATAGCGACAATCGTGCAGGTCTTACCGGTTGTAATGCCACTGGCACCATTATTCGTACCTGGACGGTAACGGATTATTTCGGTAACATGAATACTTGTGTGCAGAACATCGTGATTACGGATAATCAAAACCCAGTTGTTACATGTCCTGATAATATCACCAAGAATACTGATCCAGGGCTCTGCACGGCTGTTACAACGTTCAACCCGACTGCAACCGACTTTGGCTTCTTCCAGGGATTTGAAAATCCATTATGGATAAGCGGAGGCAGTGACAAACAGCAATCAACAGACTGGAATGATGCCAATAGCACCATAACCCGTGTGACATCTCTTGGTCCAATAATACCTAATCCACCGAGTACAGCCTTTGGGCTTCTTAGTAGTACGGGATTACCTACCGGGCAACTTGGGGCTTACAGCAGACTTGGAGGGTATTATAATAAATTTGATTCCGGATTTGTCACGCGCCTGGATGTTTATTTCGATCTTAGTGATCCTGGTATCAGTGCAAATACCTATGCATGGGAAGTTTCGTCAGCGGTTAGCAACCAGGCCACTCCAAATGCCGGATTTCTCCGTGATTTTGTATTCCATACGGCCGGATATAGCACGGGTAAGATACTAGTTGCTGCTTCAAATAATGCAAGCAATGCCCGTAGAAATGACCTTGCAACAGTAAACCACTATGAGGTTACAACATCCGGATGGTACACCCTCGAATGGAATTACTATGGTGCACCAGATGGAGCGCTTTCCGTTGATTGCAGCCTCCTTGATGCAGGCGGGAATAAGTTATGGACTGAAATACGCCATACTGCATCTGACCTGATCTCAAATGTGGTTGGAGGCAATCGTTATATGTGGTTTACATTCCTTGCAGTAAACAACCTTGCCATAGACAACACAAGCCTGACCCGCAAACCAATTGTGACCTCCGTACCCGCAAGCGGTATGGCATTTGCGAAGGGAACAACGACGGTAACTTCCACGGCAAATATTTGTGGCAGATCCGATGTATGTACTTTTAATGTCAATGTCAATGATAACGAAGCACCCAAAATTACAACATGTCCAGCAGCCTATGGCATAGAAGGTTGCTCAACGGATGCCATTACTGAACTCATATTCTCAGCAACCACGGTTGAAGTATCAGCACAATTTTTTACCGATGCCGGTGGTGTTGCTTCCGATAATTGTGCTGTGACATACTATGCCTACAAAGATGTTTCATCTGGAACATGTCCAATTACAGTGACACGCACCTGGACTGTAAAAGATGCTGCTGGTAAAACTGCAACCTGTGATCAAGTTATTACCATCCATGACCTCACCGCTCCTGCCTTCACACAGTGTCCTGCAGCTTATGACATCGAAGGATGTTCAACAGCAGCTATTACCGGACTTATGTATCAGATCTCCGAGACTGAAGTAACTGCCCTGCAGTTTACAAATGTACCGGTGGTACTGCAACAGATGCTTGCGGCATAACCTATTATGCTTATACGGATGTTGCCGGTGGAACATGTCCGATCATTGTTACCAGGACTTGGAAGCTTAAGGACGCCTGTGGAAACACTAAAACCTGCGAACAGGCCATTACCATCCATGACCTCACCGCTCCTGCCTTCACTCAGTGTCCTGCAGCTTATGACATCGAAGGATGTTCAACAGCAGCTATTACCGGACTTGTGTATCAGACCTCCGAGACTGAAGTAACTGCCCTGCAGTTACCGGTGGTACTGCAACAGATGCTTGCGGCATAACCTATTATGCTTATACGGATGTTGCCGGTGGAACATGTCCGATCATTGTTACCAGGACTTGGAAGCTTAAGGACGCCTGTGGAAACACTAAAACCTGCGAACAGGCAATTACCATTCATGACCTCACTGCTCCTACACTATCAAGCCCACTCCTTAAATATGCTGGAACTACAGGTATCAATTCCTGTATGGCAAATGCGGCAGCAACAGTACCTCCATTCAGTCCAGCCAATGCTATCTTGGGTTATTCTGACAATTGTGGTGTTGCTGTAACTGCAACCTTAACAGGTACAGCAACAACCGGAACAGATTGTAACTGGGCCGTAACTTATACCTACACTGTAAAGGATGCTTGCAACAATCCTTTGGCAAATCAGACCTACTCACACTCAGGCAATGATCAAACCGCTCCTCTTATCTCCTGTGTCGGCAACAAAGTTCGGTGTGCTACTACTTCTCCAACAACCTATACTGCAGTAGGTACCGAGTTTAATCCAACATCAGCCTCCGACAACTGTTCCATTACAAGTGTCAATTATGTTCTTACAGGGGCGACAACAGGTTCAGGAAGTAACACACTTAATAATGTTGTCTTTAACGCAGGAGTTACCAATGTAACCTGGACTATAACGGACGGATGCAGTCATACGGCTAACTGTAGTTTTACGATTACCGTTAATCCTCTCCCCACCCCCTCAATCTCTGGTCCATCACCTACCTGTGCTGGTTCATCAGGTAATATTTATTCTACAGCGTTTGTACCTGGCAACTCATATTTATGGTCAGTTACAGGAGCTGCCAGTTTCACAGGTCAGGGAACTTCCCAGATCACGGTAACGTGGGGCCTGGGCGCTACGGGCATTGTTAATGTTACCCAGTATATCATAGCAACCGGGTGTTCGAAATCGGCATCAGGTTTCCTGGTCACGCTGCTGCCATTGCCTGCACCCGTTGTGGGTGGTGAAGCCACTGTTGTTGCTGGTGCTGTGAAAACATATACCACAGCCTATCATGATTCACATGTATATTCATGGAGTGTCACAGGCGGAGTCACAGATGGGAGCACTACCAACGTAGTTGTTGTTACCTGGGGTAGCACACCCGGTGCAGGAACAGTTTCTGTATCTGAAATGGATCTTACTACCGGATGCATCGGCAACTCAACCCCATACAACGTCACCATCGGCGTGGGCGGGTCCAAAATTAGCGGGACTGTTAGTTATTATAACTACAGTGAGCCAAACTGGACTGGTGCAGGTACGCCACTTGATTTGGTAACGCTTACACTGAAACAGGGTTCAACTACTATTGCTACCACTACAACCAACGGGTCCGGATATTACCAGTTCACGGGAGTCATGAACAACACCTATACGCTGGACATTACCACAACGAAGCATTGGGATGGTGTGAATACTGTGGATGCAGGGTTGGTTAACTCATCCTGGGGATCGCTTGGGCTCATTGAACATGTCCTGTTCAATGCAGGGGATGTCAATAACGTTGACAACTTTATGAACGGAAGTGACGCAGGATTGATCAGGAACAACTACTTGTACGGAGCCAGCTTGTATCCATTCCCAAGGGGTTTATGGACCTTCTGGAAACAATCGGACCTGACAAATCAAATCACCCCGCCAACACTTTCCTATAATGTCGTTGTAAGCGGAGGAGATATTACACAGAATATCTGGGGCCTTTGCGTCGGTGACTTTAGCGGAAATTATGTACCTCCAACAGGGTTAAAATCCTCAAATGCAGTATCACCGATGGAGTTGACCTATGATGGCACCATCCAGGTTGCAGCCAACACCACATTCGATATGCCAATCAGGGTTGATGCTTCGATGCAGGTCGGTGCGATTGCCATCATGCTCAATCTGCCTTCCAGCCTTGTTTCCGTGGAGAATGTTTTCCTGCAGGATGGGAGCAATACAGGCAACAGCGAAACGCTCGGGTTCAACATGAACGGCGATGAACTGCGTATAGGATGGTACTCAAACCTTCCGGTTGAGGTGCCATCAGGTGACAAACTGGTAACCCTCAGGCTCAAAACATCAGCTTCATTCAAGGAAGGGCAATCCATCCGCATCACAATGAAACCCGATCTGCTCAATGAACTCGGAGACGGATTCTTTGCAACCATACACGATCCGGTACTTGTTACCAAAGTGGTTGAAGCTTCAGCCACTGGTATCAATGATATTACAGCACAATCACTGCTGTTCGAAAATCATCCGAATCCATTTGTGATCAATACATCTCTCACCTATACGCTACCTTTCTCCGGCAAGGTGAAAATCGATATCCATACGTTGTTGGGTGAAAAAATCCTGACCATGGTGGATGCCTTTGAACAGGCTGGCAATCACTCACTGAAATTAGATGCAAACGATCTTATGCCTGGGCTCTATACAGCCACCTTGCGTTATGAAATCGGTGGAAAAGTAATTATCAAAACAATTAAAATGGTTCACACCAGGTAAATAATACCGGCAGGGAGCACTTTTCAGTGTTCCCTGCCATTTTCTCTTTTCGAATGCCAAAGAACAAACAATGCAAACTTACTGAAACATGAAAAGATCTTACTTTTGGATATATCTTCTGCTATTGCTGTTTCCGTTTTTACTCCGGGCACAAAATGCCCCGGTAACAAAAGTGGGTTCCATTACCCATGCTGTGGCAGGGACAGTAGCCGTTCCGGTGACTGTGACCAATTTTATCAATATTGGTTCGATATCCCTGACACTGCAATTCAATTCATCTGCACTGACTTACTTAAGCATCACACCGGATCCGGTTCTTGCATCCACCATCAGTGTTACGGCAACCCCCGGAAATCTTGTGATCAGCTGGTATGGCCCAGGAATAACGATGCCAGATCAGACACACTTGTTTGACATCAATTTTACCTATGTTTCAGGGAGTTCTTTGCTTACCTGGTATGATAACGGAGGATCTTGCCAGTATACAAACGGCTCCTCAGTCATTCTGAATGATTCACCCGCTTCGACCTACTACATCAACGGAATTATTACGAACCAGGCAGCCCCGGTTACAATCGCCCCTACCGTGACAAATGCTGTTTCTGGTTCATCAGTGCCTGTCAATATAACCGTAAACGACTTTACAAACATCGGTTCCATATCACTGACTTTGGAATATAAACCTTCTGTTCTTTCATTTCAGACAGTTACCGCTAATCCCTTATTGTCCTCATGGGTATTGAATACCAGTACAACACTGGTAAACGGAAGAATGAGACTGACCATCAGCTGTATACCCCCACTTGGAGGAGGAGGTACTCCTGCAACATTAACCAATGGCAGCATTTTGTTCACGATCAATTATATGTATACAGCATCCTTGACGGGAGGAAACTACAGCTTGCTTAAATGGATAGACGACGGGGGTAGTTGCCAGTATACAAACGGGAGTTCCGTTATTCTTTATGACTCTCCAACGGCCGATTATTACCAGAACGGGCTTGTCACCCGGCAGTTATCACCAAAAACCTACCTGCCCTCAACAACAAACGCAACTGCAGGCGGTGATGTCGAGATACCTGTAACCGTTCAAAATTATTCCAGTATCACATCCCTTGCTCTGGAATTTGAATATGACCCGGCAGTTCTGTCATATACGAGTTTTACTCAGAATGCTGTTTTTGGTGGAAACCTCGGTGTTACTGACATGGCCAGTACTTCAGGTAAAAAGAAAATCCGTATGGGCTATTTTGGCGGCGCGACAACAATAGGGAATGGATTACCCATCGCAACGATAAAATTTCATTATATTTCAGGGACAACAGCCCTGACATGGCGTGATGAAAACAGCACTGCCTGTGATTACGGGGATATCAGCGGATACTCCCTCTACAACACCCCCACCTCCGATTACTATTTTGACGGCGTGGTGGCGTCGAGGGCCGCACCGGTGATCACTGCTGAATCAACCACCGGATTTAACGGCACCGAAATAATACTCCCGGCCAAAGTTACCGGCTTCACCAACATTGGTTCCGTTTCCCTTACCCTCGACTATGATCCGGGGGTGATCACCTATGTGTCAACATCACCCAACTGCGCTGTCAGTTCCAATTTTGTTGCGACGGTAGCTTCTGCCGGCAGGATCACCCTGAGCTGGTATGGCGGTGGCGTTACCCTCCCCGATAATTCCACACTTTGCGAACTGCATTTCACCTATCATGGCGGATACTCGCCACTGAACTGGTACGACAATGGGGGCTCCTGTCAATACAGCGACGGATCATCCCATGTATTGTATGACCAGCCGCAGTCAACCTATTATATCAACGGCCAGGCCGGATCGGGCATATGGACCGGCAGTGCATCCACCGACTGGGACGC
Source organism: Bacteroidota bacterium (assembly GCA_026391835.1). Classification (GTDB taxonomy): domain Bacteria; phylum Bacteroidota; class Bacteroidia; order Bacteroidales; family FEN-979; genus CAIVAT01. The sequence goes on along the minus strand of JAPLDF010000075.1, from coordinate 266,357 downwards.
CCCGGCAAACTGGCAGAGCAATGTCATCCCCACGGGTACCATCACGGCCATTATTCCTGCGGCGCCCACCGGTTCACGCTGGCCCACCCGCACAGGCGACCTTACACTTGGCGGAAATTGCAAAAACCTCATCCTCGAGGGGATTTCGGAATTGACAGTCACCGGGACCATGACAATAAATGCTGGTCTTCAACTGAACGTAACGGGATCAGCAAACCTGAAAATTGGCAAAGACTGGTCAAACAGCGGGGTATTCAACGCGGGAACCGGTTCGGTGGAATTTACCGGCGCGGATCCTTCTACAATACTGGCCGGCGCCACATCGATCAACAACATCAGGAACTTCCAGCCAACCACCTTCACCTCCGGGATGACTTATCTTTCGGGTGGAACTGCCGGCCCGACCGGGGACAATGCACACCTGGATGTTACCATCGGGTTTCCATTCAAATACCTCGGCACAAGCTACAGTGACTTAAGGATAAACACCAACGGATGGGTGTCGCTTGACAAATCGGGCGACGATGCCACATCTGCCAACAATACTGCCTTGTACAATGCAACAGCGCCCAACATGACGCTCGCGCCCTGGTGGGATGACCTGAAAGCTGACGGTTCAACGGTTATTTCGTACAAAACCGAGGGTGCAACCCCTAACCGTGTATTTACAGTTGAATGGAAGAACATACTATCCTATACAACAGTATCTGATGCGCGTTTGAATTTCCAGGTGAAATTGTATGAATTCAACTATAAGATCGAATTCTGCTACGGCAGCGTCGTAAGCGGGACACACAGCCCCAATGAAGGCGCTTCGGCCGGCATGGACGATGCTTCAGGCGGGTTCATGAGCGGATCGAACATGTGCAATGCAAAACTCGTCAGCCCGGGAAACTGGCCGACAACGAACTACCGGTTCATCCCGCCGCCCCAAAAAGAGACCTTCTATAAAATCATCGGAACAAAAACCAACTCAACCATAAACATTGACAAAGACGTCATAATTCTAAAGAAATAGTCTGCTATTTAAAGGACCTCTCCCCTTTTGAAAGGGCCATTCCCTTTAGAAAGGACCTCTCCCCGGCCCTCGCCTTGGAGGGGAGGGAGAAGGGTTACCAGAATTGAAATGATGATCTTAAATTAAAGATGTTTTCCGCAGACCAACCCATGCAAAAAGCACCCCAAATATCAACGCGAAACGCCTCCCTCCCCTCCAAGGGGAGGGCCGGGGTGGGGTCATGTTGCTTAGGAATCTGTTGGAGGGCCGGGGTGGGGTCTTGTTCATTGTTTATACTCATCCTCCTTATATCACCGTTTATCAGCATCTCCCAAAATGCCCCCATCACCACCGCGGCAATGGTCGCAAATGCATTGCCGGGCCCGGTGGCTGTCCCGGTAACGGTATCGGGATTTACCAATATCGGGGCGATTTCATTAAGCCTTGCGTATGATTACGCGGTTGCGCATTATGCTTCGGTGACAAAAAATCCATTGCTGGTGGGATCGCTCAGTACCACCGACACCGACCTTGGAAACGGCAAACACATGATCATCCTCAGCTGGTATGGAAACGGGGTGACAGTTGCCAACGGCAGCACCATATTCACAATCACGTTCACCTTTCTCTCGGGCGTTACAAGCCTTGAGTGGTATGACAACGGGGGCTCCTGCCAGTTTGCCTCCGGAGCCTCCGTCATCCTGAACGACAGCCCGCTCGCTTCCTATTATATCAACGGCGCGATTTGTGGTGGATTGGATGCGCCGGGTCCCGTTTCGGGAGATGCGGCCGTGTGCCAGGGACAATCCGGCGTTGTTTACAGTGTTGCCCCGCTGCTGCATGCCATCGGGTATAACTGGTCCGTACCCGCAGGGGCGACCATTACGACAGGCTCTACTACCAATTCGGTCACAGTTGACTTTACCGGGAACGCTGTTTCGGGAAATGTCTCCGTAAATGGGATTAACCTCTGTGGCAGCGGGCCGGCGTCACTCCTGCCTGTAACCGTGCATCCGCTTCCCGTAGCGCATGCAGGCAATGACACTACCATCCCATATGGAACATGGACGACACTGCATGCCGCCCCGGGCGGGGCAGGTTTGTACACCTACCACTGGTCGCCGGAACAACTGCTGGTAAATCCAAACATTCAGCACCCGCAGACAGTACAACTGGCCGCCACCACGCTTTTCAACCTCGTTGTCACCAACCAGGCCACTTTTTGCCACGACAGCAGCAAGGTGATCGTCACCATCACCGGCGGCCCCCTCAGTACGAACCCTGCCGCAATACCCAACGGGGCATGCGCAGGGCAGGTAGTTCAACTTTATGCCAATGCCGGCGGGGGATCTGGAAATTATTCCTATCAATGGAGCAGCAACCCTTCCGGGACTCCTCCCTGGAGTTCAAACCTTCAAAACCCGCAGGTATCACCTGCCGTTTCGACACAATACCTGTTGATGGTGAACGACGGGTTTAACGCCGTTTCAAACGCCACAAACGTTACAGTTTATCCTCTGCCGACCGCCACAATTTCGGGAGGCGATTCACTTTGCGATGATGGCTCGGAAACAACCCTGGCCATCGCCCTGACCGGCACACCTCCCTGGTCATTTACCTATTCCGATGGCACGACCTCTGTTACCGTATCAAACCAGGTGGCCACGCCGTTCCTGCTGACCACCTCTATGCCGGGGACCTATACCCTGCTGGCAACATCCGATGCCAATTGTTCCGGAACGACCTCAGGGACAGCCGTGGTTGTCGTATCGCCAATCCCCGCCACCCCGGTCATATCGCAAAATGGGAATGTCCTTTCTTCCAACCAGTGTTGCGGCAACCAGTGGTACCTGGATGGGGTTCCCGTCCAGGGAGCAACCGCTCAATCGTTTGTGCCGGTTCACAGCGGCTCCTACTTTGACAGGATAGTCATGAACGGATGCACTTCCGATACATCAAACCTTATTGACATTATCATAACAGGTACCGGTGAATTAGCCAGGAACCCTGCGAGGCTTTACCCTAACCCTGCCAGGGAGAATGTATACTACAGATGCCCTGAAGAGGGCTGCCTTGACACCAGGATCCGCATTATTAATCCTATGGGTAGGGTGGTCAAGGAGTTTTTGTGGGACCAAAAACTCCCCGGCGATGAGCGGCAAATTGATGCAAGTGAATGGTTACCCGGAATTTATTTTGCTGAAATTCAGGAAGAAAGTGGTATCTTTATATCTAAATTGATTATAAATTAACGAATCTGGTGATTTTTTATTTTTTTCTTGGAAACATTTTGTTGTATTATTATATTTGCGTTTTTGAAAATTATAAATTCAAAAAAAACATATCAACGTATGAAAGCTCCAACGATCAGAAGAACAATGTGGCTTACAACCACCTGCTTAGTAACCATGCTGTTGTTTCTGGGAATTCAGTCCGCCAGGTGCGAGATTGAAATCCACAGCGGTACGACGCTTATCGTCAAACCATCAGTGCAATTGATCGATAGTGGTGCGACTAACCTGGTTGGCGGGGTACTGGAAAACCGCGGAATTCTTATTGCAGCGAGGGCAATCGTTGATGCCAACGGGACGTTGATAAATTATGGCGAAGCCACTGTTTATGACAGTATTGTAGTAAAGGCAGGAATTGTGGTAAACAACCAGTCCATGTATGTCAATGGTGATGCCATTATTGTTGGTGGTGACCTCGATGTCCTCGGCACGCTGGTCGTCAAAGGAAACTTCATTAACAAGAATCTCACCGAAGTTGACCGGGGAACCGGTATTGTGCTGTTTTCAGGAACATCAACCACCGCATTCCAGGAGATTCACGGCACGAACAGGTTCGGCATCCTAAGAATTGAAAATACAGGAAAGGGGGTGTACCTTGTTGAAGGGAACCAAACAATAACCGGTGGCCTGGAGCTGAACAACGGGCTGGTATACCTTGACGGCAACCAGATGTTGCTGGGCCCGGCGGCCACTGTTACAGGGGGATCCGCCACCTCCATGGTAGTTACAGACGGGGTGGGCGAACTGCGAAAGGAGTTTCCTTCCGCCCCATACAGTTTCACCTACCCGGTTGGGGACAATACGGGCACCCCCGAATTTACCCCTGTGACCCTCGACTTTGCAAGCGGCACCTTCCCTGGTGGCAATTATGTCGGCATCAAGGTTATTGATGACAATGTGCCTGATCCCGGCATCACCTCCGGCACCCACATCTCACGTTACTGGACGGTTGACAACAATCTCTCTTACCCCATTACAGGTTTCAGTTGCACCGCCTCCTTCAAGTATGTGGATGACGACGTAGTAGTAACCAATGGCGGTGCCGAAACCGACCTGTTTTTATTGAAAGTCTCCCCACTGATCTCTTATAACCCGGTCAACGCAGGAACAAATACCCTTTCGGGAACCCTGAACAGCTGGAGTACGTTTACGGGGGGAAAGGCGGGGCTGCAGGCTTCCTTTAATGTTTTTTTACAAGGACCATATTCGGCAGTGAATCACAATATGAATACGACCTTAGCCTCTACTTTAACTCTTGGAGATCGGTCAGATCAGACAAAATTCCCCAAAAACCAACCGTATAATGTATCTCCGTGGAATTATGCAGGAACTGAAAGTGTGGAAACCCTGCCTTCAAATGTTGTTGACTGGGTATTGATCGAACTGCGGCAATCTGCAACAGCAAGCAGTGCAACTGCTGCAACCATTATCGGCAAACGGGCTGCTTTCTTAAAAAATGACGGTTCAATCGTTGATCTGGACGGTACTCCTTTAAAGTTTTATAATGCATCTGTAACTCAGAACCTTTACCCCGTAATCAGGCACAGGAATCATATGGCTGTTATGGCTGCAGCAACGGGTGCATCTAAGAATAATGAAGGCATTTATGTATATGACTTTACATCTGGTAGTGGCCAGATGTATGGCGGATCAAATGGAGCAATTCAATTGGAATCATCCCCGGAACGTTGGGGACTGAGGGCAGGTGACGGGAGTGCAGATAACCGGATCTACCTTGATGATGTTAACTCTTATTGGGTGGTAAATTCCGGATCGACCCATATATACAGCCGTGGTGATTTTAATATGGATAATAGTGTATACCTGAATGATGTCAACACTTATTGGGTTCCAAACTCCGGGAAAACCAATTTGCTACCCTGATAGAGGATTGCAGTAGATAAAATTGCTAATGGAAATGTATAAAAACTGATATTATGAAAAAATTTATTGTCTTATTATGTTTCGCTATGCTAACAGGCTCAAATATAGCACAGACATTGACCTTTAAATTTGCGAACCCCTACCTTAGGTATATTTCACCTAATAACTATTTTTATTTTGATATTTTAGTGAAAGCAGATGTATCAGGTTCGTACTTATATGGAACCCAAATAAATTGCGACATAAATATATCTGATGTCAATACTTCAATTCTTCCTTTAATAACTCTGAATGCCCCTTTTAATTCTCAATATGACGATCCTGACCTTGGACTAACACCAAAATACACAATTTCGTCTAGAAATTGGGCAGATAATCGACTTTACATTACGGTTAATCATACAAATTCAATTGACCCATCTTTTCCTGACGCTTATTGTGCTATTACGACATCTTATCAGGTACTTGGAACTATTCGTATTCCATTGCAGTCTTCGGCGAATGTGTCTCAATCATTAATGAGTTTCTATTCGTCAGGTATGGATGGACAGCAGTTTAAAGCATCAAGCACCCCCCCCTATAATACAGTATATAATATTCCCAATTCATATGAAAACAATTTATCCGGTATATATTATGGTAGAATCTATTGTGCAGCTGCTTTTAATTTACATAGTTATGGCCCATGGACTCAATGGGATGGCACTGTAAATTGGAACACCGCTGTAAACACCTCAGTTTGGGATTATGGTACAGCCCCAGCTGAAATTACCAACACCGGCTCCAAGGCACTTGCCCTCCGTATTCATCCCGGGGCACAGTTAAAGATCAACGTCGGGGCGGATTTGACCTGTACCGGCAACACGGAGATCAATGGAGCGGAAGGATTGAAGATATCTTCGGATGCCGGGGGAGCGGGATCATTTATCGACAATGGAACGATCAGTTATCCCAATTCCGGTTCGGCAACGGTTGAACGGTATCTGACCACCTGCGTTGGCAGCACGGGCAGCAGTTGCTGGCATTATGTGGCTTCACCCCTCACAAGTGCGGTAAGCAATGTGTTTCTGGGGGATTACCTCAGGTGGTATAACACCAGCATTGGAGCCTGGAGCAGTGAATACACCCAGACGAATTACCCGCTCACAGTTATGAAAGGGTTCGCTATCAGCGAACAGGGTTCTGTTGGTCCCAATTTCCATACAAACCATTATTTCACAGGTGTGTTAAACACCGAAGCGTCTACATATCCCCTGGCCCTTACAGGGACCACGGGAGGTGGCTATAACCTGGTTGGAAACCCTTATCCCAGCGCTATCGATATAGAAGCAGCCGGGATTGCGTGGACCAATGTAGCCTCAAAGGTGTGGTACCTGGAAAAATCCTCTGGAACTTACCTTGCCTACCCTAAAGGAGGTGCGGGCGCTACGGGTTCGCAATTCATTCCTCCCATGCAGGCGTTCTTTGTTTATGCCAATGCAGCTTCCGCTTCGGTGACTTTTCCTAACAGTGCCCGTGTCCATAATAACTCGGTTCCTTTTTATAAAGAGGCGCAGGCCCCGAATGACGTGGATGTCCTCTACCTGAAAGCACAGGGAAATGGGAGGGAGTCTTATGACCTGGCATCCGTCGTTTTCCGGGATTATGCCACCCGAAAATATGATGATGCCTATGATGCACAAAAAATATACGGAGATGCACAAACACCGCAATTATATACGCTGAGTGAGGATAACGTCAATCTCACCATCAACTCCCTTCCGTATACAGATAAGAGTGCCACGATTCCATTGAACCTTCAGATTTTTGAGAACGGTACAGGCAGCTATGCCGTAACTGCCAGCAACCTGCAGAGTTTCAGATCGGGAACCATCATCACGCTGGAAGACAAAAAAGAGGCAAAAACACAGGAGCTGACTTCAAACCCGGTATATAATTTCACCTATACGGACGGTGATGCCCCAGCCCGGTTTTTATTGCATTTTATGAATCCATACTTTGGGATCGATGATGCCGGCAAGAATAACATGCTGGTTTATTCGTACAAACATGATGTGTATGTGAAAGACCGTTCGGGAAACCCCAGGGCTGGCCAGCTGTACCTGTACAACATGATGGGACAGGAGATTGCGCGCAAGCCGGTCGCAAACATCCAACTCAATAAGTTCACCTTCGATTTGCCCGAGGGCTATTATGTCGTGCGGGTGATTACGAACGACAACACATACAACGCAAAGGTTTACCTGAATTAACAACGATCATTACCCGGACTGCCAACTATTTAGCCCCCATGAAAAATATAATTCCATGCAATATGAATAAAATAACGAGGTTGCTGATCATCCTGTTTTTCTGTATCGCCCCATTTTTCTCCATTGCACAGCAGCCGGAACCACCTGCCCCCCCTCCCTGTCCTTCAAATACCAATAACAAAGTAGGTGGCAGCGGTCCTGCCGGCGCACCACTCGAAGACGGCGTGTGGCTGACACTTGGACTGGCTTTCTGTTACGGCGCTTACGGCTTTATAAAATCGCAGAAGAGGACAAAAGCCTTTGCAGCAGAAGACAACAACAAGTAGCAATAAAAATCCTGCTCCCGCATGCCTGCCAGCCCGGAAAATGCCCTAAAACCGCCTTTTTCAGCCATAAGGCATCTCTCCCCACGCCCATAAATAAGTTTCTTACCCCCCTCCAACCCCATTATTCATTATTCATTATTCATTATTCGTTATTCATTATTCATTATTCATTATTCGTTATTCATTATTCATTATTCATTATTCATTATTCATTATTCGTCAATCATCATTGGTCACTTGTCAATAGTCACTTGTCACTTGTCAATAGTCACTTGTCACTTGTCATTCGTAATTCGTAATTCACATATTCCCTCCTTTCCTTATATTTGGCTAAAATTCCCAAGCCATGAACCTCCTCCCCCGAATCCTTCTGGTGCTGATGACACTTTCATCGGTTGTCACCAATGCACAAACCGGTCTCCCGGTATTTGCCGGAAAAGTAAACTCCATCCAGCCCACCAAATATGGAGTGGTGATAAAGGCCGAAAACGCCTATGCGCAAATTTATTCATACACCCCCGCCGTTATCCGCATCAGGGTCACCCGGCAGGAACCGGCTGACGATTTTTCATACGCCGTCATCCGCCAGCCTTCATCCTTTTTCCATGATATCATGGAGGCCAGGGATTCAACAACCGTTATGACAGATTCGCTGCAGGTAGTCATCTATAAGAACCCGCTCCGGTTTGCCATCCGGTCGTTGAAAGGTGAAGTGATATCTGAGGATGACGCCGGTCTCCCGGTTTCATGGCAAGGAACCGAAGTCACCTCCTATAGAAAACTCTTCCCCGATGAGAAGTTCCTCGGGCTGGGAGAGAAGACCGGGAACCTCGACAAGCGAGGCAACTCTTTTGAGAACTGGAACTCCGATGTGCCCGCGTATGCCACAAACCACGATCCGCTCTACCAGTCCATCCCGTTTTTTATCGGGATCCATGGAACATCAACCTATGGCATCTTCCTCGACAACTCTTACCGCACCCGGTTCAATTTCGGGGCTTCGACCGATGAACGGTTCAGCAGTTTCTCGGCGGCGGATGGCGAAATGGACTACTATTTCTTCGGGGCTTCAACCGTTGCGGGGATCATCCGCGACTATACCTGGCTCACCGGCCGCATGCAGATGCCGCCATACTGGAGCCTGGGATACCAGCAATGCCGCTGGAGCTACTTTCCCGAATCACAGCTGATGAGCATCGCGCAGCAGTTTCGCGACAAGCAGATCCCCTGTGACGTGCTTTACCTCGATATTGACTACATGGATTCCTACAAGATCTTTACCTGGAACAAAGAGCGGTTCCAGCAGCCCAAAGCCATGACAGACAAGCTCAACGGCATGGGTTTTCACCTGGCAACGATTGTCGATCCGGGGATAAAGGTGGAGAAGGGCTATTTCGCCTACGATGAAGGGGTTGCAAACGACTACTTTGCAAAGTACCCCGACGGGAGTTACTATATCGGCAGTGTGTGGCCAGGTCGCTGCCATTTTCCCGATTTCACCATGGAGCCGGTGCGCAAGTGGTGGGGCGCCTCCTTCAGCAGGCTCTCCGGGCAGGGCGTCGAAGGGTTCTGGAACGACATGAACGAGCCGAGCGCCTGGGGGCAAAGCATCCCGAACATCGTTCAATTCGGTTTCGAAGGACGAAAGGCAGCCATTACCAGGGTACACAACCTGTATGGGCTGGAGATGTCGCGTGCCACGTTTGAAGGGACCAAGACGCTGCTGCAGGGCAAACGTCCCTTCGTGCTTACCCGTGCCGGTTATGCCGGGATCCAGCGCTATTCAGCCGTGTGGACGGGCGACAACGATGCCACCGATGAACACATGCTGCTTTCGGCACGGATGGTTACCGGGCTTGGCCTTTCCGGGGTTTCTTTTACCGGTCCCGATGTGGGCGGCTTTATGGGCAACCCGACCGAGCAGCTGTTTACCCGCTGGATGTCGCTCGGCGTTTATACGCCATTTTTCAGGAACCATTCGGCGTGGGAGACCAAAAGCAAGGAGCCATGGGCATTCGGGACCAACGTGGAGCGCACGGTGAAGGCGATGATCGAACAGCGGTACAGGCTCCTACCCTATCTCTATTCGGCATTTCATGAATCAACGGTTTCGGGGTTGCCGGTGGCCCGCTCCCTGGCGATCAACTATACGTTTGATGAGAAGGTTTACTGGTGGAAGTACCAGAATGAGTTCATGTTCGGCGACAACGTCCTCGTAGTGCCGGTGTCGTGCAACCAGGATGCGGCGAAGGTATACCTGCCCGCAGGCGGATGGTACCGGCTCAGCAGCGGGGAGTTTTACAAGGGCAGCTCGGAAGTTACGGTGGATGCACCGCTCAACGACCTGCCGGTATTTGTGAAGGCTTCGGGGATCATCCCGATGCAGTCGGATATCCAGTTTACTGCGCAAAAACCTGACCCGACACTGGATGTGCATGTATATAACGGAGATAAACCCAATTCATTTATCTACTACGAAGATGACGGGCTGACATACCAGTTTGAAACCGGGCAATATTTTCAGCGGACGATCACGTTTGATCCGGTGAAGAAGCAGATCATATTTTCAAAAGCAGAGGGGAATTTTGTTTCAAAGTTTACGTCGATCCGCATAGTGCTTCATTCCTTTGGTGAAATGATGACTTTGCGGTGTGGTGGTAAAGATTACTCTGTCAAGATCAAATCGTTAAATGAAAGAACGGTTGAAATTCCTGCCGGGAACAAGGAGGAGGCTGTATACAGCTACTGATCTGTTGGTTACACGAAGAGACACGAAGGAGGCACGAAGGGACACGAAGTAACAAATACAGGTTTTTGGCTTTCAACTATCAACCTTTTTTTTAAAAGTTCATAATCCAGGCATTCCTCATAAGCTGATTCCAATAGCCCAGGGCCAGGCATTCTATGGACCTCTTTGGCACTGCCAATGATTTATTTCGATACCTTATCAAATTCCATAACACTTAATTTTCTTCGTGCCTCCTTCGTGTCCCTTCGTGTAACCCCAAAAAGAAACTTTCTCCTGCTTAATCGCCATTTCAAGAAAATGTATTTCAATTGTTCATAGCTACTGTTCTTTTAGTTACACGAAGGGACACGAAGGAGGCACGAAGGGACACGAAGGAAAACAAAGTTACAGGACGAACCTTCTTAAACCGTTTTTCAGGACTGTAACATTAAAATTGATCAGCAATCCTGTTTTAATTTTCGCAAACCGCATGTATGTAAGAATCTGTGCTTCATGAACGGGAGAAAATGCCTCAACTGATTTCAACTCGACTACAACGCAATGCTCAACAAGGAGATCGAGCCTGTAACCACAATCCAGCCTGATATCTTTATAAGTTACCGGCACCGGTTTTTGTCTTTCAACAATCATCCCTTTTTTTAAAAGTTCAAAAACCAGGCATTCCTCATAAGCAGATTCCAATAGCCCAGGCCCAAGCATTCTATGAACCTCAATGGCACAGCCAATGATTTCTTTCGATACTGTATCAAATTCCATAACACTTAACTTTTCTTCGTGTATCTTCGTGTATCCTTCGTGTCCCTTCGTGTAACCCAAAAAGAAACTTTCTCCCGCTTAATCGCCATTTCAATAAAAAGTAATAGGTTTGTTCATAAGTTTCCTTGTGAACCCACTGGATGATCAACATGAGCATTAATCAAATCATATGAGAAAAGTATTCTTCCTTTGCCTCCTGGCATCACTTCTGATTTCCGGTTGTACCAACGACCATTTTATCACCGACCGGAATTACCGGAACAAGGTGGAGGTGCAATTTGAAAAGCAGAAGGAACTTGCCAAAAACCGCTCGCAGCAACTCTTTGGTGTATTCGGCCAGGCGCTGACAACCCGGGAAACAGAGGCGTTGAAATTCCTGTATGCCTACAGTTCGCTGAACGACCTGGCAGACTATACCGGTGAATTCTTCCTGCAGAATGTCAGGTCATCGTTTGCCGCCCGTGATACCTTCAGCTGGGGAAAAACAGTTCCCGAAAACCTGTTCCGCCACTTTGTGCTCCCGGTTAGGGTGAACAATGAAAACCTCGATTCGTCGCGGTGGGTGTTTTTCGCTGAGTTGAAAGACCGCATCCGGAAACTCCCCATGAAGGACGCCGTGCTGGAAGTAAACCACTGGTGCCATGAGAAGGTAACCTACCGCGGTTCTGACGGCCGGACCTCCGCCCCCCTCGCATCGGTAAAGACTGCCCTTGGACGGTGCGGCGAGGAGTCAACTTTCACCGTTGCAGCCCTGCGATCGGTGGGCATCCCCGCCCGCCAGTGTTATACGCCGCGGTGGGCTCACAGCGACGACAACCACGCCTGGGTTGAAGTGTGGGTAGACGGGAAATGGCACTTCATCGGCGCCTGCGAACCTGACGCCGACCTTGACCTTGCCTGGTTTACCAAGCCAGCCAAACGGGCAATGCTTGTCAACACAACGGTTTTCGGCGATTATGAAGGCCCGGAAGACGTGCTTCAGAAAGATCCGCTGTTCACCAAGATCAACGTGCTTGAAAATTATGCCCCGGTAAAAAAGGTGTTTGCACGTGTAACCGATGCCGCCAACCGGAACCTCGACAGCGCCGACGTTGAGTTTCAGCTATACAACTATGCCGAGTTTTACCCGCTCTTCAAAACGTTCACCAGCAAGGATGGTCTTTGTTCCTTTAAAACCGGGTATGGCGACCTGCTTGTCTGGGCCGCTAAGAACGGGAAATACGGTTTTCAGAAACTCGATGTGCGCACCACCGATACCGTGAATATCAGGCTGGACCGTGAAGCAGGGCAAACATACGATCTGGAATTTGACATGGTTCCGCCTGCCGAACTGGAACTCACCGTTGTCGTAAGCGATTTGGCCAGGAAGAAAAACAGCGACCGCCTTGCCTTTGAGGACGGGTTCAGGGGCAGCTATGAAGCAACCTTCATCGATTCAGTAAAAAGCTCCAGGTTCGCAAGGCTGGTCAACCTCGACCAGGATACCCTCTGGCGCTTTTTTCACAAGAGCAGGGGAAACTGGCGTGAGCTGACCGCCTTCATCACCCTGGCCCCGCCTGAAAAAAGGCCGCTCATCTTCCCCCTGTTCGACAACATATCCGAAAAGGACCTGCGGGATATCGATACGACCGTTTTGCTCGACAACATCAGCAATTCCACCAGGTATCCTTCGCTGGTTGCCGACCGGGGTGACTTCAACAGGTATGTCCTTTCACCCAGGGTGGACAATGAGTTCCTGAAACCGTACAAGCAGTTTTTTCAGTCGAAGTTTGAGGCTGGTTTTATCACAGGATCAAGAAACAATCCAATGCAACTGGCAGACTGGGTGCGCACCAACATCTCAATCAACAACACAGCCAACTACAGCCGTGCCCCCATTACACCTGTCGGGGTATATGAGCTCAAAACGGGTGACGGACATTCCATCGACATATGCTTCGTGGCAATCTGCCGCAGTTTTGGAATTCCTGCCCGGCTCGAACCGGCCACCAAAGTTCCGCAATACCTGTTACAGGGACAATGGCACGACGTTTACCTCTTTGAGAAGAAGCAACATGCCGGAACCAAAGCCCCGGTTGTGCTTGTGAACCCGCCGGCAAATGAAAAGAAACCTGAATATACCATTCACTATACCCTCGAAACATTCCAGAATGGATACTTTAAAACCCTTGATTATGAAGGCAGTCCTTTGGTTCAAACTTACCCTTGTAACCTTGACATTCCTGTCGGCCCCTGCCTGATGGTTACCGGGAACCGGCTTACCAATGGAACCGTGTTAACAAAGCTCCGGGTATTTGAAGTAAAAAGCGGTGTTCCTGTGACGCAAACAATCGACCTGCGCAAAAACCAGCTCCCGCTGCTTGAATATGGCCGCATCAGCCCTGCCCTGTTCAGTCACAAACTTGCTCCCGGGATGGTCCTCGCCTGGATTGACCCGGATAAGGAACCCAGCAAACATTTCGTTGCCGACCTCAGGCAAAAGCAGGGTGAATTCGGGCAGTGGAAAGGGACGTTTGTGATGATTTTCCCGTCGGAGGCACAGATGAAATCGTTTGTGAAAGCTGAAGCAGCAGCACTACCGAAAACGATCAGCTATACATTTCAGTCCGCATTCACGGTGAAGTTGCCTGACATCAAACTGTCGCGCGGGACTCCAAAGAACATGCCTGTAGTGATGTATCTCAATTCCGCCGGGGTGATCAATTATCTTTCGGAAGGCTACCGCATCGGTATCGGGGATGAGTTGCTATCCCTGATGAAATAGCAGGATCACCTGCAAACCGGACCGCTTCGGCAGCTGAATCAAATTTCGCCAGTTGCGCCTATTCCGGGTTGCTTAAAATAATCTTCATAACCCTGACGGTTGTGCCGGTTGAAACGCGGACATAATAGATCCCCGCAGCCCGGCCGGACAATGAAAATTCATGTTTCCCAACGTTTTTCAGGGCCAGGGTCAACACCTTGTCACCCCTTGAACCGTAGATTTCAGCATTTGCCGCTCCTTCTTCGTTTGCGCCTGTAACTTCGAGCATGAAGTTCCCTGTGGAGGGATTGGGGTAAATTCTGAAGCGTTCATCAGCGCCTGGCAAATCTGGTCCGGTAACGGAGGTAACAACAGTGACGATTGATGGCGCCTGGATCGCGCAATATATTCCATCGGTCGTAATATATCCAAGCAGGTACCCGCCCGAATTAACCGTCGTGGATGGTAACAGGAGAATATTCTGGCCTGCGATCAGCGTGACATTGCTCCCGGGAAGCAGCGTGGTATTGCTTCCGTTGCCCGACAAGGTGACTGTCTGGATGGCATCATAACAACGGGTATCACTGATTACAACATTTTGGAGTTCAGTATTCAGCGCTACCAGGATGACATTCATGCTGATCGTGTTTGAAGCAGCCGGGTTGCCCGTTGAACAAAGCGAACCTGAGATCATGCTGCACATCACCGCATCGCCGTTTTCAGGGACATAAGCAAAAACGGAACTGCCGTTCCCGGCATTCACCCCGTTGACCTGCCACTGGTAAACGGGGGTGGCGCCTCCATTTACCGGTACGGCTGTGAAGGTAGCCAATGACCCGGTGTACACCGGGTTTGCCGAAGCAGAAATAGATATGCCGGACGTGGAAACCGGGTTAACCGCCATGGTTATTACATTTGACATGGCTGGATTCCCGCCTGCGCAGGAAATATTTGATGTCAGCCTGCAGGTCACCTCGTCGCCATCTGCCGGGATATAGGAGAAAGCGGGGCTGTTGCCGCCGGTATACGTTCCATTCACCTGCCACTGGAATACAGGGGATGATCCCCCATTGACCTGAGTCGCTGTAAAGGCTGCCACCGAGCCATCACAAACGGGCATTGCCTGGTTTGACACAATGGTCACACTAACCGGGATGCCGGGAGAAGGTGAGATGGTATTGTCGGTGTAGTTCACCAGGGTGAACGGTGTGCCTGCCGTGTTCCAGAATCCGCTCACCGGCGCACCGTCGGCAGCGGTTCTCAGGTGTAAAAGGGCCGCCCCTGTGCCTGTGATGGTAAAGATCAGATCGATGACCTTGGCATTGGTGAGGGTAAGCGCAGTTCCGGGAACAGTAAGTAAAACACCAAGGGTGGTGGGACTGAATGTCGGATAATACGTCACAACCAGCGAGGGATAGACAGACGAATAGAACGTTCCGCCCTGCGCAAGCAAGGCATGGTCGTAGCTTATGTAGAAAGCCATGTTCTGGATATTCGAGCCGGTAACATGGACCGGTACATGTATCGTATCGCCCACACATCCCTGGCGGTTAGGCAGCAGGGAAACAACTGCCTGCGCATTGGTCCCTGTGACCACCGTAATGGTTGCTGTACGTTTGTGCACCGGGGTGCCATTGGGACCAGCTGCCGTAAAGGTGGCTGTATAGGTCCCAGCGGGTACATTTCCCCATAAAACCAGCCGGACCGGCAGTGTGCCGGGATATGCTGTCATCCTGTTTCCGGAAGGGTATTTCACGGAGATGGTTCCTGTGGCGGGTACAGGTGTGATCGTTGTGGAAAGCAGCACCGTATCGGTGTAGAGTTTCACGGAGGGAACGGAAACCTGGAAGGTAGCGCTGTCGGTATGCGTATAAAGGGTATGGGCTGAATGGTCTATTGCCATTGCAAAATCCGGGAAATAGGCGGTCATGCTCTGGAAGGTGCCCTGCCTGAAATCGGTCCAGCCGATCATCGAAACTTTTTTATTGGAAACCACACCATTGTAGTCACCCTCATATTTTGGCGTGCCGCCGCCGCCGCAGGTGGCACAGTCAATCTTCATTTTAGCATTGGATATCTTCTGGTTGGCTGCAAAACTTACGCCCCCGTTCACCGAGTAGCTGGCATAGATGCAGGCGCTGTCGCTTGTTGGCGTATCGCGGGTATCCATCCACATGACATACAATTTCCCTGTCTCCTTATCGCACCAGATGGCAGGGTGCCACTGGTGGTTGCCCTGGGTATTCGGATCATCATTCACCTGCACTGCGCTGCTCCAGGTTGCACCTCCGTCGGCCGAGGACCTGCAAAAAACATCGGGTTTGTTCCCGCTGCCTGAGGGTGTGTTGGACGCATAAACACAATAAAGTTTACCCCGCGAAGGCCCGTAACTGTTATCTGCTGCTATCATTGGATAGGGACGGGTACGCATGTTCTGGACCGAATTCCGGCCGCCTACATTCGTTCCGACATAATTTGGCCACTGAACGGACGACCGCTGCACAAAGGTCGCTCCCCCGTCGGTCGACCTGTAAAATGTGTAAGTAGCTGCGAACGAACTCCCGCTGTTGGTCACCACATACACGGCACCACCCTGGATATTCCCCAGCGGCCCGACGCATGGCATCATCCCAGGCAACGTTTGGGTGGTGGGAGCAAATGTGGATATAAAGGATACCCCATGGTTGATGCTCCGCGCAAAATTGCCTGCGCTGTTGTTGGTCATGGTGGTATACACATAGTTGGCATAAGGCCCCGCTGTCTGATCGCAAACGATCCAATTTTTGTCGTTTCCGGCAATAGCGGTTACCGGCGCACCCCATGTAGCACCATTTGTTGTTGAAGTGATCACTTTGCACCCGGTAATGGAGCCATACATATTCTCATAAAAGAAGGTTCCCAGGCTGTCGTAGGCAGCTACCGGATCACCGGCCATGGTTGCGCCGAAACTGGGGTTATTCGTCGCCCAGTCAATCCCGTTTTCAGTATGGTAGGTTCCGTTGGTGTTGTATGCGGTAAAAAACCATTTTGGCTGTTTGGGGTTCATGGCCATGTTGTTCTCGCCGAAATCGACGCCAAGGCTGAAGTTATCCCAGTTGCCGATGGTAACGATGGAGGCAAGCGGTGCATCGTTGTTGGCTGTTGCCTGTTCGCGAAGATATTGCGGTACCTGGTCCAGGTTGGGGTTGTCATCATGGGATTGTGCAAAGAGGATGTTTGCCGTTGCAAAGAGAACAGCAGCAAGAGCAGAGGTGAAAAATTTCATAAAGGGTGTTTTAGGTACCAGGGAAGATGAATTGCACAGGTTAGTCCGGTTCAGACATCAGCAGCCATCAACGCAGTAAAGGTAGTGATTTATTGTATATGACTGGTAATAAAACAGCTATCCATTAGAAAAAAATGAAATCCCTCCCCAAAAACACCAGGTAATCAAATCAGTTCTCCAGGATCCAGGTCTTCATCCTGCCTTTTCCCTTGATGTCGCATTCCCCGCGTTCTTTCATGATGAATTGTCCTTTAAGCCGGTGGAACACATTTTCGGTGACCTGGATCTCGCCGACAATTCCGTGTGATTCCATTCTCGAGGCAGTATTTACCACATCGCCCCAGAGGTCGTAACTGAATTTTTTCTCGCCGATTACGCCGGCCACCACCTTTCCTGCGTCAATCCCTATCCTTACGCGGATCTCATGCCCGTCGTAGGTCGTATAAGTCCGCATCAGGTCCCTTGCCTCTATGGCAAACCGGGCCGCACGTTCGAGGCTGTCGGGCACCGGTTCGGGCAAACCGCTAACCGCCATGTAACAATCGCCTATGGTTTTGATCTTCTCCATGCCGTGTTTCTCCGCCAGGTGATCCATTTTTGTGAAAAAGTCGGTCAGCAACCCTACCACGTAATCGGGCTCCCTGTGCATGGAAAATGATGTAAACTCAGCAATATCGATAAAAACCACTGCTGCGTCATCAAACCGTTCGGCGATGGGGCGTTCCCTGTTTTTCAGCCGCCGGGCGATCTTGCCCGGCAGGATATTCAGCAGCACGCGCTCCGACTTTCGCCGGTCGCGGTAAACAAGAAAGACAATGATGATCAGCAATACAAACCCAACTGCCAGAGCGAAACGCTGGATATTCGCCTTTTCAAATTTCACTTTTGCGATCCTGATCTCAGCATCCTTCTGGTCCATTTCAAGCCTGTTTTTAAGGCTGTTGATTATTTTCGTCTTTTCAAGGCTATAGACCGAGTCGCTGTAATAGCGGCTGGAATCAAGGTAACGGTAGGCCTGTTCATAATTCTTCAAAACAACCGAAGCATCGGCGATGTTGCGCGACCACCCGATGATTTCAGTCATGGCAGGGATTTTCTTTCCAAGCCTGAATGCCATGGTGGAATAGTCGACAGACTTTTTCAGGTAATCGTTCCTGACCTCTTCAGGCAGGTATGCACGGACGATGTTGTCGTGATGCGTGTCTGTTGCAATTTTATAATACAGGTACCCGATGTTTCCGTATGCATTCATCAGTCCTGACTCCTCCCCGGCTTCCTCTGCTACCTGCACCGCACGGTTAAAATGTTCGAGGGCCTGGTCGTAATCACCTGTGGCAACACAGATCACGCCGATGTTGACCAGGGTGATCGACAGTCCCCTCTTTTCACCCAGTTCTTCATAGAGTTTTAAAGCCCTGGTATGAAAATCGAGGGCCCTCGAAAAATCTTTCTTGTCTGTATAAATCGAACCAATGTTGGAGAGATTCCGGGCAACCCGGATTTTTGAATTCAGTTTCTCATTGGCTGCCAGCGCTTTCAGGTAATACTTCAGGGCATCGTCGCGATCCTCCTTATCGGCATAAACATTGCCGATATTGTTGTTCGAAATGGCTATGAACTGCTCCTTACCGAATTTTTCCGAAATCTCGAGCGCCCTGATGAAATACTCAAGTGCTTTGGGCAGATTGGGCAGTTTCCAATAACAGTTGCCCGTGCACAGGAGGGACCAAATGATTCCATCGGTATAATCCAGTGACTCTGCGAGGGCAAGGGCTTTTTCACCGTATTCAATTCCATCAACGGGGGCGATGGAATGATCGATAAAGGAGATCTGGTACATGAGTTTGACTTTCGCTGTATCATCAGCCGGGTGGTTTAAAAGTTCCCTTTTCAGTGAATCGACCCTTTCCCATCCTTGTTTTTGTGCATAGACTCCGGCGGCCGGCATACAGAGGTTGGCAAACATGACCATAATGAAAAACAGGTTTTTATCTGAAATGGTAATCTCCGGGTGTGTCTTGTTTTTCATACCTGCTGATATAAAGTTTGCCTTTAACCTTTTATGGAATACCCCTACCAAAATATGGTACAACCGCAACCCCGGCTGCACTGTGAACCAGTTCCGGTTTGATTCAAAATGACAGTATTTTTTTTTGCTGAAAGTTACGATACAATCAGGTTAAAATCAAGCAATTATTTGATTTCCATAACAATGAAAAGGCAATTGACTGATTGTTTATTACATATTTTAACCGAACAATAACACTGTTATGGCATTCAAATTCAATGCATAACCGGCAATGCGACATACTTTCCGGCCTGCTGACATGACGTTATATTGATCGTAAAACATTGATAAACAATCGTTTCTGCGATATGATTATATCGTTTCTATAGGCAGGCTATATCGTTTCTATAGGCAGGCTATATCGTTTCTATAGGCTGGCTATATCGTTTCCATAGGCTGGCTGTATCGTGCCTATAGGCTGGCTGTATCGTGCCTATAGGCTGGCTGTATCGTTCCTAAAGGCTGGGTGGCCCTCTGCGAATCCTTTGTGGCCCTCTGTGAATCCTCTGTGGCCCTCCGTGTAATTCATTGTTACACGGAGATACATGGAGAAGAAACCGAGGGCCACGGAGAGGTTAGTCCCTCAGGATTGAAAATTATTCTTCCTGATAATCTGCAACTTATAAAATATTTTCATTTTTTTTCAAAAACGATTACAACCTTTTGGAGGGTTCTCTTGTCAATGGGGTTTTAAACAGAATTTATTCAATGTTTATGACCATTTTTATAACAAAGTCACTCAGCAAAAAAGTCGATCCGGACGACCGTACCTGCCTCAAAACAGGTTTGGCTATCGCAGCATGCGGTGTTCACCGGATGCGGGCACCTCCGAATGAAACAACCTGAATAGTTGTATCAATTCGGAATTAATTTAATTTTTTAAAATTTAAATATATGACAAAGGTAAAATTAGATGGAATGTTCGACAGTATGTCGGGCAGAAGCGGAAAGAAGCATATCTTCCGCAATATGGCGGGACAGACAATTATGTCAAGGATGCCGAAGGTATCCGTTAAAACCTCCAAGGGGCAGGAAGGCCACCGGGAGCTGTTCAAAAAGGCTGTCAAATATGCCATACTTTGCAAGGATGACCCCGTTTTATGGGAAAAGTACCTGAACAGTAGTATTCCCGGCATATCGGCCTACAACCTTGCTTTGGGTGATTACCTGTCATCCCCGGTAATCAGCGAGCTCGATGTTGAACAATACGCAGGACATCCGGGCAACGTGATTGTTATAACCGCTGTTGACAAATTCGAAGTGGTGGGTGTCACGGTCAGGATTGAAAAACCCGACGGAACACTGCTCGAAGAGGGGCCTGCCTTCAGGCGTAATTATACGAACTACTATGTCTATGCAGCGACAGAGGAGTTGTTAAAACTGGATGGAATAATGATAACTGCCAGTGCAACCGATAATCCTGGTCATGTTGTGACTAAAGTAGTAACCTTGTAAGCCGCCTGAATGTTGAAGAGGCTGTCACGGAATTTTGTGACAGCCTCTTTTTTTTTACCAGGCAACCAGGTTTAACAGCATGATGTTTTCATGCACCCGATCCCGGTTGGTGCCGGTCATCAAAGTCCAGCTATTTGATGCATCGCAACGACCACCCGCTCTCCTTGCCATTCCCCGCACCAAAGACACCACTGACCGTACTTGTAAAATACATGCTCCAGCCTATGTGTGTCGTGCTTTGATTGCTGGTATAATAGGTACCACTGTAACCACGGTTGATCCAAGATCCGTCCCACGGGGCCAGTTGACCTGCTGCGTGGAGTTTTAAGGCTGAAGTCCATGGGCCGGTCCAGTTGCCCCATGCCCCGATATCGTCCACATTGAACCACTCTGTATAGGTTGGGATACGCCAGGTGCCTCCAAGTTCCGAGACACACGGGTCATTGGCCGGAATCCAGTCGGAGTTTTCGTCAATATAGGTATTCCAGGCAGTATTTGGCGTACGGGTTGTTCCATCATGCTTGTATCCCTGTTTGCGGTTAAACTGCCAATGCCAGCCTGCCGAGGCTTCGGTAATGTCATCAACAGCGGTTGCCTGCTGATCTGCTCCGAGGTTACTGGTTATCCAGCACTTTGTTGTTTCCCCGGGAATATTCGTAACTGTACCATATGTGACGGTTTTAGAAACAGGAGCGGCACTTCCGGCAACATGGTTGATTATGATGGGAGAACCGCAACTAGCCGCACAAGCTGCGGTTGATTGTGTCAGCGTTAGCGGCGTGGAGTTCCCACAGGCGCTGTAGGCCCATGCATAGCGGGTGTAAGCGGTATTGCAGGTCAGCCCGGTTTCGGTTTTCGTCACCGCTGTTCCCATATCGGTGGCGGAAGCATAGACATTGGTCGTGCCCCATTTGTAGCCTGTGGCACCGGATACGGTGTTCCAGTTCCAGGCGATTTGAGTTGCAGCAGGCACATGAGTGCCGGAAGTTGGCACTGCGGGCGGGCTGAGCGAAGTTGTTTGTATCAGGGTAACCGGCGTGGAGTTCCCGCAGGCGCTGTAGGCCCATGCATAGCGGGT
This sequence comes from Bacteroidota bacterium, assembly GCA_026391835.1. Lineage (GTDB taxonomy): Bacteria > Bacteroidota > Bacteroidia > Bacteroidales > FEN-979 > CAIVAT01. Next base: position 244,493 of record JAPLDF010000075.1, on the reverse strand, counting down.
GTAAGCGGTATTGCAGGTCAGCCCGGTTTCGGTTTTGGTCACAGTTGTTCCCATGTCGGTGGCGGAAGCATAGACATTGGTCGTGCCCCATTTGTAGCCTGTGGCACCAGATACAGTATTCCAGTTCCAGACGACCTGGGTTGCTGCCGGTACATGGGTTCCGGATGTGGGTACTGCGGGCGGGCTGAGCGGGCGGGCTGAGCGAAGTTGTTTGTATCAGGGTAACCGGCGTGGAGTTCCCGCAGGCGCTGTAGGCCCATGCATAGCGGGTGTAAGCGGTATTGCAGGTCAGCCCGGTTTCGGTTTTGGTCACCGCTGTTCCCATGTCGGTGGCGGAGGCATATACATTGGTCGTGCCCCATTTGTAGCCTGTGGCACCGGATACTGTGTTCCAGTTCCAGATGACCTGGGTTGCTGCAGGTACATGGGTCCCGGATGTGGGCACTGCCGGAGGACTGAGCGAAGTTATTTGTGTCAGGGTAACCGGCGTGGAGTTCCCGCAGGCGCTGTAGGCCCATGCGTAGCGGGTGTATGCCGTATTGCAGGTCAGCCCGGTTTCGGTTTTGGTCACCGCTGTTCCCATGTCGGTGGCGGAGGCATATACATTGGTCGTGCCCCATTTGTAGCCTGTGGCACCGGATACGGTGTTCCAGTTCCAGGCGATTTGAGTTGCAGCAGGCACATGCGCTCCTGTTACCGGTGATAAAGGGGTCATGCAGCTTGCATCCAACATGTACCAGGTGCCAGCCACGCACAGGCAGAGGGTGCCGAGCCCGGTTGCTCCGCAGTCGGTGCAGTAAACAATGAGGCCAAATGCAGGACTTGCAATGGCATTCATCTCTGCATGTGACATCCGAGGAGGCAGCAGCCCTTTGGTTGTGGACTTGACATCGAGCATGGCTGCGCTATTTGGAGCGCTGCCGTCGGTGTTAATGCCAACCTGTGAAAACAATACACTGCCATTGAGCAAAAGCAGAATCATCAATACCGATATTTTTCTCATAATAGAATAATTTAGGATATGCAGGTGATGGTGCAAAATTGGATGGAAGGAAGTTACCCTGCAATAGCCCTGCAAGGTCATTTTACAATTGAAAAAGATTCACCTGCCATATTACCTTTTGCATTTTTCCCGATTAAGCAATAAACTGAATATGGAAAACCCGGGCAATACTCATTTAAGGAAAACAAAAAGAACGAAATCATGATTCCCGTAACACACCATCGTCATTCAAAACGTTTGAAAGGGTACGATTACACCCTTGAGGGATTATACTTTATTACTATTTGTACAAAGGACCACCGGCACTATTTCGGAAAGATTGTCAATGGAGAAATGCACCTGAATGAAGCCGGCACTATTGCGGAAAAGTTTTTAAAGGAAGTGCCAACACATTTCAGCCATGCTTTGGTTGCTGAACATGTGGTCATGCCAAATCATGTTCATTTGATTTTGATTTTAAATGGTGAACAGAAATTTGATAAAGAGGATAGATTTATAGGTTACAGGTCATGCGATGGTGGGCCATGCGATGATGGGCCATGCGATGGTGGGCCATGCGATGATGGGCCATGCCATGGCATGGCCCTACCGACAACCGGTGATGGTCCCGTAGGGACACGCCATGGCGTGTCCCCACCGCCAGCCGTGTCCCCACCGCCAGCCGTGTCCCCACCGCCAGCCGTGTCCCCACCGCCAGGTTTGTCGCCACCACCGGCCATACAACCACAACCCAACCTGTTTGGAAAACCAAAAGCCGGTTCGGTTTCTGTAATCATCAATCAATACAAAGCCTCAGTGAAACGTTGGTGCAATAAAAACGGGTTTGATTTTTTTTACTGGCAATCGCGTTTTTATGACCATATTATCAGGAATGAAGAATCTTTCCAAAACATTGTCAATTATATAAAAAATAATCCCAAACAATGGGAGCATGATAAGTTTCATCAAAAATGAACAGACCGTCTATACATCAGATCAGCTTTTCCCTGAAGGCTTTGACAACAACCTGGGCCCTGGAGTGCACCTGCAGTTTGTCATAAATGTTTTTTATGTGGTTACGGACTGTCTGGATGCTGATAAATAACTTTTCTGCGATCACCTCGTTGGTCATGCCCTGGGTGATGAGAGTGAGGATTTCCTTTTCGCGCGCGGTGAGTTGCGAAGGTGATCCCGGCACAGCGGCGGCCGGCTTCAGGAATGCCATCACCTGTTTGGCCACCATGGGTGTAAGGGCTGCGCCCCCGTCATATACCTGCCGGATGGAGTCCAGTATCTTCGTCGGGCTGGTCTTTTTCAGGATGTACCCGTCGGCGCCGCTTTTGATGGCCTCGAGGATATGGTAATCATCTTCGAGAATGGTGAGCATGACGATCTTTAGTTCAGGACACTTTTTTTTAAATACAGGGATGGCCTCAATCCCTGTCAGGCCGGGGAGGTTGATGTCCAGTAAAAGCACATCAGCTGCGGCAAAGTTCTCAATGGCCTCCTCTACCGAAGAATATGCCCATGCAACTGCATAGTCGGAGAATGAGGAGATCAGGTAAACCAATCCCTGCCTGAATTCAGAATGATCTTCAACAACACCTATGGAAATGGACATCTGAAATTATTTTATGCAAAGTAACAATGAATCCCGGCAGATTGAATAGCCTGATCAGGTCAGATTTTCAACTGAAGGACTATTTCCGTGCCCTTCCCACGAGCTGAATGAATGTCGAAACCGATTCCGGATTCCAGGGCCCTTTTACGCATGTTGATCAGCCCGTTGCCGTGTGATCCTTTTTTTTCATGGCCGGCCTCATCCATTCCGGCACCATCATCTCTGAGGCGGACGATACAAAGGTTTTCATTTACCACGGCGCTGAAGGCAACATTTCCGGCCCCTGAATGCCGGATGATGTTGTGCAATCCTTCCTTGAGAATCAGGAATGCATCGTTCCGGACCTTCTCCTGCAAAATAATGGGATCATCGGGAATGTCAATATCTGAACGGAAGTTAATTTTATTGTCGGTGGTGATTTCAAGCATGTAGTTGCTTGTTTTTGAGATCAGGCTTTGCAGCGAATCATTTCGCGGGGAGGTCATCCAGATGATATCAGAAATGGATTGCAGTGCCGACTGGGTAAGTCCGGCAATCTTTACCGAGAGTTTTTTAAAGTCGGCATGCGAAGGTTCATCCATAGATTTGAATGTTTCCGCATAGATGGAAATGCTTCCCAGCGTTGAGGCCAGGTCATCATGCAGGTCACGTGACAGTTTCTCCCGTAACTCCTGCTTTTCCTGTTGGGCAAACTGCCTGAGCAGTATCCGGTCAACAAAGAGGTGTTCCATCACCAGCAGAATGAGCACAATGACCGGCGCAATAAAATACCGGACCGAAATCCATTGATAAAGGAAGAATTCGTTCACAAAAACAAACACCGCAAAAATAAAGCCGGCTCCCAGCCAGCGGATGAGTGACAAGTTCCGGATAGTTACGTGTTGTTTTAGATTGTAAAAGACCAACAGGCAGAAAATGAGGAGATATTTGATAATTTCCGGTTGGTTTTCGCTGTCGGTAAAAAACCGCGCAATTTGTCTCACGGTTTCAGCATAAAGTGCAGGAAACCCGGTCAGTTCCGATATGTCCAATGTTTTTCCGGCAGATATGTGATCAAATCTCAGCGTATCGGGAGATGAAGGAAATTTGACCAGCATCCTGTACTCCTCCCCTTTTTCCACCCCAAAGATCATCTCCTTCGCCGAAACGGAGCAATAGCCTCCTCCGCCGTTCAATTCGCGGTACCCTGCGAGGGCCGCAACCGCGTTTGTTCCTGACGATTTATACAGCCAAACCCTGGTGCCGATGGCATCCCGGTTTGAACGGACGCCATGGAGTTTGACCTTGATGAAACTCTTCTTTTCGGTAATATTGACAAAGAGCTTGCTGTTTCCATTGATGTAATTCGCCACGTACATGTCAGGATCCCCATCGTTGTCAATATCGCCCGTAGCGCAACCTGTGCAGTAACCACTCAGTTCAGCGCCAAAAGAAGCGGTAACATCTTTAAAACCGAGGCCATTCATATTTTTGTAGAGCACATTCTCGCCGACATTTGTCACATATAAATCCAGGAAACCATCGAGGTCGAAGTCGGCAAACACGGCACCGTTGCTCATGTAATTATCGGGCTGGAAATAGTCCCGTGTCTTATCGGTAAAAATGCCTCTCCCGTTGTTGAGGTAAAGTTTGTTTCCCGTGTTGCGGTTGGCGATGAAAAGATCGGCGGAGCCATCGTTGTTGACATCAGCGAACACCACGGCATTGCTTTTTGAAGGAGCAGCGCCGGCAAGGCCGCTGGCTGCAGACACATCCCGAAAATGGATTTTCCCATTTACAGACTCATTGATATAGAGTTTATTGGATGGGTACCAGAAGGTGACGCATAAATCGGGTAAACCATCGTTGTTCACATCGGCAAAAGAAGCGCACATTCCTCCACTAACGGACATAAGTCCCGAAGTTGCCGTGATATCTGTAAAATGGCCGGTACCATCGTTCATAAACAGCCGGTTCGTGCCTTCCTCGTTGGCAACGAACAAGTCCAGGTCGCCATCGTTGTCCACATCCGCGAAGGCTGCACTGTTTGACCGTTTCATGTTTGAGCATGCCCGGTTTCGCTGAGCCGACACATTCCGGAAGTACCCGTTTCCCTGGTTTAATAGCAATTTGTTGATGCTGTTCAGGTAACACAGGTAGATATCCTGGTCGTTGTCATTGTCGATATCGGCGGCACTGATCCCGATCTTAAGCTCATTTTTTTCAGGGTGATCTGCAGGACCTATCGCTCCCTGTGCGCTACGCTTCACACATTCCTCCTGAAAACTGTACAATTCATCGTACCGGTCGGTTGACACAATATTGTTGAGATAGAGTCGATTCTGCTCATAGATCCGGACAGTATAGATATCCTGTTTCCCGTCACCGGTAAAATCAGCCATGGCAACACCGTACTCGTCATCCGAACTTAGACCGATGGAACTCAGTTTGTGCGAAGAAAAGCCCTGGTTATCTTCAATATACTCCGGAAACTGTTTCTTACCGGCATACAGGAGACGACCGTTTTTACCGCAAATCCAGATATCGTCAGTCCCAACGGAGACCAGATTTGTAAGATTCCCGGCGCTTTGGGCTCCTATCCGTGCCAGTTTTCCGTTGGAATAGCTCATAACCAGTCCATTGGTTCCGGCCATGAGGATGGTTCCGTCGGGCAATAGGGTAATTTTCTTCAATAATTTTAAATCCGCGTTTTTCAACACCAGTTTTACCCCGGAACCATGTACGCGGTATAGTTCATCATTTGCCAGCACATACCCGTCGCGGTAATCATAGAAACAAAAATCCGAAACAGCTTTATGGTTAAGTATGCTTTTATATTTACCCTGCCCATATTCGAACAATTCACCACCTTCGGTGAGTATCCAGAAGGAAGAAAGATCCTTCCCGAATATTTTCAGGATGTTGTATCGCACCGGTAAGGGCGGGAGCACCGTGAATTTGCCGTTTTCATATACAGCCATATCGGAAACCCCTGCAAAGAAAGCCTTGTCGGGTGTAATGAAGTACATGGCGGTGATGTAATTGGCAAAGGGTGGACGGATGTTTTCGGTAATGCCGTCGCGATAATGGTACAGCAAACAGGTGCTTGTAAACGGAATTACAGTGAACCATATGTCATGCGGGGAGACAGGATAAAATGTGTAGATTTTGCCTTCAACCGGAAAGTCAAGTTTCTTCCAGGCATTGTTGTCAAGCCGGTATATTTTATCTGTCAGGAAGTATACACCCTGCCGGTGGTCCCTGAGAATGGCATGTATATCCGATTTGGTCCCGGTGTTGATTTTCCGGAAGGAAACAGGCTGCCCGGCAACAGGTACCGCTGCCAGGAATACCAGTATAACTGCCAGAAGATGAATGGAACGCAATAGCCGAGGTTTTACTGTCCTACAAATATAGCTTTCTTTTGGTATTCCATACAATCTCCCTGCGGTTCATAATTTTTACTGTTCGCTGCGGATATGGTTTTCAACGGAAATATTTCGAATGTTATATTGTAAAATGGTGTCCACATGGGAAAGTAGTTATTTGTTATTAAGTCACAGAGTCACAAAGTCACAGAGTCACAGAGTCACAGAGTCACAGAGTCACAAAGTCACAAAGTCAAAAAGGTTGTCCAAGGGTATACTTCAGATATTTAACACCTTGTGTCTCAATGTGCCTCTTTGTGCCTTGGTGACTTAGTGGCATTTTCCTATTTCATTACTTTTGTGAGCACACTTAAAATTGCAAAATTGCAGAATGGCAAACCGGCAAGAAGTGTTACGTACTATTGGTTGTATACTATTCTGATTGCTTTTATCAGTACGTTATCAGCTGTTTTAAACACAAGCATGGCAGTGTATACTCCGGGCCTCAGATCTTCCGATGTCACATCAATGGTATGATTTCCCAGCTGTTCTATATTGTCCTCGAAAGTTTTAACCGTTTCACCAAACATGTTTCTGATCCCAAGTGTCAGTTTGCCTTTTTCCTTCAGAAAGCAGGAAATCACAGTATGTGTGGTAAAGGGGTTCGGACTCGAAGTCATGGTAAGTTTATCAGCCGGAACCTGTATTTCCGGTAGTGCGGGCCGGGGCATATCGGGCAACATGGCACCTGAGGTGCCGGCATAACCGGACTCACTCACGATATCTGAAAGTGGAACGGGAGCCTGTGAGGTTTGCGCATATATCATCCTGACTGAAAAAGCAAACAGGAGACAAAGCATCAATACATTTTTTTTCATGGGGTTGAGTATTAGGTTTTTCAGAATAAAGGTACCCCACCGGGAATGGTTTCGCAATGGTTATTATCCATTAATAAAAACTCCGGTTTACCGGAAATAAAAAGGGGATGGAAACGTGCCGGCCTTACAATGGCATGAGAATCAATGAAACAGGTGTCGTACGGTTTTTACGCCCTAACAAATGGAAAAATGGAGAAAACTGCAAGAAACTACAGATCAACTGATAATAAGAAACTTCAGCATTCCAGGGGGAAACCTGTTGCTATGGAGGGCTGGAATGTTAGTTGTTAAGGGCCCCGTTGTCAATCCAGCATACAACATTATTCTTTTGGGCAGCCGACAATGAACCTCCCTGTGGCATGCTGCCGTCGACAATTTTACTCCTGATAGCCGATTTATCGCCGGATATTTGCGCATAGTTTGAAAAGTTCGAATGACAATTCGCACAGGCACTTTGGATTATGGGAGACACATCGCTGCTGTATGATTTAACAGCACCGGTACAATCGGGTGTATAAGCCGGTGTGGTTGAACTCTTCTTACAGCCGCCCATCAATGCTGAGCAAAACAACAGGCCGATCATTATTTTTTTCAATGGAGTAAATTTGGAAAGGGTGAGAACTTCTGAAGGCAAACGAACTTATTACACTAAAAGTATCTCAGGTTTGTCATGGACCGGTTAACTCCGGCGGTTGCCCGTTGCTTCACTCGGCCAGGGTGTAGTCATAATTCTGAATCTGAAGGGTGATGTTTTTTGCTGGAATCAACGCATCCCGAATAGAAATTTCTCCAGTTTTTCCTCTTCAGTTTCAGCAATCTCCTTTATCAGGAATGCCTTTGACATTTTTGCCCCCTGTTCATTGAGGATTTTTTCAACAAGTTGCCCGAACGGCAAGGAAACGATCACCAATAAACAAAACAGGATTCTGTTCATAACCAAGGTTGTTTGCACTATCAAATTGGGACACAAGTTACGAAAATAATCGTACAGGGTTCGGGGCACAGGTGGTGAGCCTGGTTTCAATTATCCCTTATGCACCGCACCGAAAACCCGGTGCTTTTCCCGGAGGGTGAACTGTTCATACTGCCGCTGCTGCACGACATGAACCTGCACCAGGCACTGGCCGTATCACTCTCTGTAGCACTCCCCCAAATGCCAACATTGCCGAGGTTGAAGAACGTGCCATTCGTAAAACGGATGCCACCCGGCAGTGCGAAAAACCCTGTTTCATTTGTGGCCCCCGTATTGGGACTTTGCCAGTGAAGGGTGCCTTTTTCTTTCAGCTTGCCTCCTGCGATAAGTTCGCCACCGAGGGTGCTTGCCAGGGTATCCCATTCGGCATCCGTCGGGATATGCCAGCCATAAGGAGCAAGTTTGCCTGTTTCCACGGCATACCAGTTATACAAAGCGCCATATGTGTATTTGTTAACCACTGAATCGTTGTTATACCAGCAGTATCCAGGTGTGGTTAATTTCCCCCATACACTGTTGGCCGGGATATGCTGGATAAAGGTACCATCGTTGTACTTTGTGGTTCTCAGATTTTCGGCCATCCAAACCTGTCTTCCTATTTTTACTGTGGAGTAAGAGTTGCCATCCTTATCGGAAACCACTCCTGATGTTGAATCGGGATAGATGAGATGATCTTTATCCGAGCAACTGGCTAAAAGAAGGAGCATTACGGCCATGAATGGCAATGCGCAATTCAGAATGGTAATTCTGGTTTTCATATCAATTCAGTGTTAATGCAATATTGTTTCCCCCGTATTGAATACAACGTATCAATCGCCTGGAATCCAAGCTTCATTAAACGGACCGTATTGCAAATTTGTAAATAAATTTTGATTTATCATGCAGGTGGCTTCGGCTCCGCTCAGCCACCGGGGTGCTTAGCCAAACATTCTCATTTTATTGATTTCCCCTTCTAAATGTTGTATTTTTACTTTTCAAATCGGGTCGGACCAGGGCACCTAAATTTGACTCAACCTGTGTTGTTAATCCTGTTCAACAACCACAAATTGCGGCTATAATCCGGGATCGGTGGTCAATTATTCGCATTTTGTAAGATGGACGTTAAATATCGCCTGGTAAGACTTAATAGATATAAAAACCAAGAATAAAATGAAACCATATCGTATCATATTCCTGCTCCTGTTTCCGTGTATGGCATTTGGATACACCTGGACTGCATTTGGGCCTGAAGGAATTAAGACAAACGACGTTTGTTTCAACGCGGGTTCGGGCGGTTATATGGTCATTTGCAGGGCCAATGGAATATGCGTATCTGATATAACCGGCTCTTCATGGACCACTTATACATATGGAGGATTGCCGGTATGGGAAGCTATTCCGTTCGACAGTGCCAGTATCCTGCTGGTGATGGGAGACGGTAGTTTCTCCGATGGCATTTATAAATTCAATTTTACGACACAGCAGTTTACGGGGATGGAATTGGTAGCGTCACCTACATTTATCAGGTTCTGTGCGACAAACCAAACATATTATGCAGGAACCAAATACAATGGACTCATGACATCGCCAAACGGTTCAGATTGGAGTTATGTACCGTTTTTCAGTTCCCAGCAGGTAACCTCTATGGATTTTCGTGATAATCATTTCGTGCTCACTACCGGTTTTCAGTTTCAGTGCATATACAATTCAAGTGATAGCGGCAAAACATGGAATCATACAACCGGGAATGGAAATTTTATGACATATCTTGCATTTCACCCAAATGGAAAACTGTACGGTATTATTCCCATGTCAAATTCTGCAAGCCTGCGTTCATCTGCTGACTTCGGACAAAACTGGGATGTATGTGCATGGACCGATGACGTTAATACTGTGGGATTCGATGCCATTGGCAATGTGCTGGTTGGTTTCAGGACACATGGAATTGCCAGGTATGATACCCTTATATCATCCCTTACCTATTACAACGAAGGGTTGCCGGATCAAAGTGTCAACAGGATCAGGATCAATCCCATGTTTAGCAGCATAACACTTTTTTGCTGTACCGACAATGGCGCATACTTCTCAAATGATTACCTGAGTGCTTTGCCAGGCAATGCCTTTAATGATGAGGCAGTTAGCGTAAAGAGTTTTCCAAATCCCTGCACTTCCATGGCAGAAATTGAGTTTTTCCTGCCTGAATACCGGGGAAACTCAGCAATGCTAAGCATCTATAACTATTCAGGTGAATTGTTATCAATGGAGTCATACAGTATAAGCCCACTGAATGAAAATAGAATCAGCCTCAATGTAAACCGTTTTCCTGCCGGCATCTATTTTTACCGGCTAAACGCAGGAAAATATGTTGCCATAAGGAAACTTGCAGTAGTAAAATGAAAAAAGGTAAATCGAGAAACCGTTTCCTTTGACAATTCCCCTCATCAGCGGCCATGCGCTATTTATCAAACGGGCCATCCGGTAACGCCATGCCGTCAACGGGCGCGGCAATACTGCTGAAACCAATGTCGCTCATGCGTATGAGGTAACCTGCAGGTAAAAGGCCACCGGTGGCATCTTCCCAAGGAAGTGCTGCCTGCTGCAGCCGTTACGGCCTGGTTGGCAGGCGTTACTGACAGTGAAGGCGCAAGCATGGCCAGGGAGAAATCATCACCGTAAGAAGTTCCCAGGCTGTTGACTGCAACAACCCGGAAATGATAGCTGGTCCTCATGAATAACCCGGAAATGCCTGCGTTTAAACTTTTGTTGGAAGAACCGGAACCAGCAGAAACGGATATCGTTGAATTGCACCGTGTCTACATACTGGCTGAAAATATATTACCATCAACCCGCAGACAACGAAATTGACTAACCTGCGTCTTGTTTACGGTGGAAAATAAATTGCATTAAATCAAACTACCTCATATATATTTGCCCAATTAAAATTCAACCCTCAACCTATGAAAAAGTTATTTCTACTATTTTTGATGATCCCGTGTATGTCAGCAATGATGTTTTCCCAGGTTACGGTCCACCTAAGCGGGACCGTGCTCAGGGACTCCACCAATATACCGGTGGTGGGACATGAAGTAATCATCACGGCCGACAGCAACGGTGCCGGGTACTCTTATTGGGCCCAACGGTTCACCAGTTCCACCGGGCAATACGATTGCACCATCACCAACGCCCCGGGAGGTGTTGAGATCACCTTCCTGGTTAAAACAAAAAATTGCGACAGTACCATCATGGTACAGTCATTCCAGACCTCGAATTCGCCGGCGGTAGTAAACTTCCTGCTCTGCAACACCCAGCCTGCCAATTGTGAAGCAGGGTTCACTGCATATGCCGACAGCCTGGATGCCCTGCGTGTCCATTTTCAGGATATCAGCACCCCTGCAGGCCAGATCGTTTCCAGGCTCTGGAATTTCGGCGACGGAACAACGGCCACAACAGGCGATCCCTGGCATACCTTTGCCGCTGCCGGTGTTTACCATGTTTGCCTGACCATCACCACGACAGGCTGCCATAACACAAAATGCGTTGAAATGAATATCGGCCAGGTACCTGTGCCATGCGAAGCCCGGTTTGAATTTTCTCACGACACATTGAATACTGCTCCTTTTACGTATCATTTCTTTGATACCTCCACCGGGAACCCTACCTCCTGGGAGTGGCATTTTGGCGATCCCGCCTCCGGTACAAGCAATGTATCGCATGAGCAAAATCCGACCCATGCCTTCCTTACGGCAAACGTATACAATGTATGCCTGTCAATCCATGGCGACAGCTGCCAGTCTTCGAAATGCGATTCCATCCAGGTGGGCATTGCACCTGTTAATTGCGAGAGTTATTTTACGTATAGCAAGAATTTCCTGACCGTAAACTTTGAAAGTCATATAAACAGTACCGACTCAATCACCTATGCCTGGAATTTCGGGGATATTCATTCCGGATCTGCAAATTTTTCAACCGAGCGTGACCCGGTGCATGTTTTCTCTTATGACGACCATTTTAATGTCACCCTCACCACGACGACTCCGGGTGGCTGCAGCTGGACCAGCACCCAGACTGTGTTTGTCAGCTACACCTGCGATGTGAACGGCGCTGTTTCAATGGGGAACACCTTCGTGGACCATGGCAGGATCGAATTGATCCGCGTGGATTCCGGAAATGTGATGACCGTGGTGGATTCGCATGAATTCGGGGATTCCCTGGGAATGTACTGGTTTGGCGGGGTTGCACCCGGCCATTATTACCTGCTGGCGCAGCTTTTACCATCCTCGTCGCGTTACGGTGATTTCGTTCCCACCTACTTCGAAGAGGCGATCAACTGGACCAATGCCCATTTAATCGAACTTGGACAAACAAATAATCCTTATAACTTTCACCTGGTCGAGGCTATAACCCCGACACCAGGCAACGGTATCATCAACGGCACTGTTACCCAGGGAACCAAGGTGAACACCGGTGGAACCCCGGCTCAGAATGTGGAAGTGTTACTGCTAGATCCATCGAATAAGCCATTGGAGGTAACGTACACCGATGCAAGCGGTCATTTCGCATTCAACAGCATTGCCATGGGGAACTATATCGTATATCCCGAACTGGCAGGTCTTACGACTTCCCCGGCCAGTGTCACACTGGATAATACTCATTCAACGGCTTCCACCCCCTTCAGCATGTACGGCCAGCAAATTGCATACGGGATCAATGATCAGCTGCCCCTGTACATCAACGGGATCGGCGAATTCTATCCCAATCCTCCAGCGAACGGCATGGCCAGCCTCAATGTTTCGGTATCCCGCGAACTGGAACTGAACCTTTCGCTGTATGACCAGGCAGGACAGGTGGTCCGTGAATTCCGGTCTGTCATGCACAAAGGCGACAACGTCCTGCGCCTGGGCACAGCAAGCCTGGCAAACGGTCCCTATTATCTGAAGATCAGCACCACGGATGGCGGTTCCGCCACCAGGAAGCTGTTTATCGTTCAATAACCTGGTTTTCACAACCAAAAGCCGGGATTCATTCAAAATGGGTTCCGGCTTTTTTATGTCAGCCCGTGAAAATTGCCGGTTTCAGGATATTCCTGCCCCGAATGATATACAGGTATGGATAGTCACACCGGCAGTGCTGAAATACAACAAGGACTTTGCAGAGGAGTTTCAGGCAAAGACTGGCCGACCGTTCAGGTGATAATAATCACAAGGCTTGGGAATTTTCAATCAACAATTCTTTATATAACAGCATTTTAGCGAGTTTCAGCTATTAATTATCCCGGATGCAGCGGACGGAGTGACCGTACGCTTTGCTGCCGCTAGCCATGTAGCTGGATCCACTGTTGAAGGTCAATATCCCGCTGTTGGTAAAATTATCCTGCGAACCACTCCAGAAAACGCCGGTTAAGCCGCGACTGATCAGCACACCCGTTACGGAGTAAAGGTACCCGGCAGCATGTAGTTTTACCCCGGAATTCCATGGTTCGTTCCAGTTTGTCCAACCGCCTGTTGAGTTTATTTTGTTCCATTCGGTCAAGGTGGGCAATCGCCAGGGAACTCCAAGTTCAATGGTGCACGGGTCGTTGGTTGTTACCCAGTCTGAACTTTCATTGATGCCAGTGATCCAGGTTGTATTGGGTGTTCGGGTTGTCCCATCATGTTTGTACCCCTGTTTGCGGTTAAACTGCCAGTACCACCCGGCTGAGGCTTCGGTGGCATCATTGACCGAGTCGGCCTGGTGGTCCGCACCAAGGTTCTTGGAAATCCAGCATTTAGAGGGATCGCCGGGCAGGTTAGCAACCAATTCATAGGTGACTGTCTTTGTAGCCGGGGCCACTGGACCGGCTGTATGATTTACGGTAACAGGAGGACCACATGTAAAGCAGGATGAGGTTGACTGGCTGACCGGTGCAGCGCTGGAATGCCCGCAATGATCATAGGACCAAACATATCTTGTATAAACCATACCACAGTTCAAACCGGCTTCTGCTTTCATCGTATTCACACCCATATCGGTTGCCGTCAGAAAGTCATTTGTGGTATTCCACCTGTATCCAATGGCACCGGGAACACTGTTCCAGTTCCAGGTGATTTGATTTACCCCCGGAACATGAGAACCTGCAGTTGGTGCATTAGGTGTTTCACACAACCATTGGAAATTCCGCCATTTACCCTCAATAAACATGGAAAGGACCCCGTTTCCGCTGTTGGAGCAATTTGTACAAAAGACCATAAGCCCTTCAGCCGGGTTGGAAATTGCATTGCGTTGTTCAAAGGTCATCCTTGGAGGCAGAAACCCTTTTTCAGTAGATTTTGCATCCAGAATCGCCTATGCATTCGGTGAACTGCTGTCAGAATTGATTCCCACCTGGGCGATACACCGGGCAACAAACAGAATTAAACCAGCTGTGAACAGGATACTTGTTTTCATGGGATCGGGGATTAGTGGTTATGCCCCGAATGTTAATGATTTAACAACCTAAATGCAAGCGCTTTGTGTGATATTTAACAGGTCCTGGTGATGGTGGAATTAAAAATTTCATATGTCACCTTCTGCAACCACTCTTCCGAACCGGCGGATCAGTACCTGATCGATCTATGGCGGACATAAACCAGCCAGGTTAGTAAAAGTAATCAAGCAAGAAAAGGACACCAGGACACCAGGATATGGATGGACAGCAACAGGATCGGCTCGTCCATCTAAGGAATGATCTTGGTGCCGCAGGCCCCTGACGAGATCGGCGATGAGACATAGATTTCATTGCAGGTCCCCGTCATCGACGGAGCTGCCAAAAGACTCACTGTGAGGGAGTGCCTGGGGAGGTAGTCATTACTTTTTTACTGCCAAACCTATTGTACTCCTGATTTCAGCAATTTCCGATTTTAATTGTTTTAATTCAGTGTTCATTTCTTCAAACTCCACGAATTTCTTTTCAACCAGGTCCACTATTTCATTGGTTTTTATTCCGACAACAGCCAGGACAAACTTCCCGCCAGTTTCCAGGTTCGTTTCCCATGATCTTCCAATAATTTTCCTGACATCCTTGATCTGCAAGTTGTCTGGAGAAACCGCCATTGCTGTGCCGTTTTCTTTTCCGGTTGGGACGAGGTAATCACCAGAGTGGACCGGACCGAGGACAATTACAGGCACCTGTCCCATAAAGGCTATTTTCTCAAAGTTCTTTTCCTCATCGCGGTTAGGCGGCAAATTGCCCAGCACGACGGGTGCAGCTGAAACAACCATGACCTGTTCTGCATCAGTGGTATTTAATGACACCTTTCCGCCTTTTACTCCAACGACCATCCCGAATCGGTAATCTTCATCATGATTCTCTCTTTCAAGAAATTCAGCATAGTCACCACTTCCCGAACAATAAGCAACGCCATTGTTATTACACTCCAATGAAGCTAAATATCCCAATTGGCCAAACCCAAGTTCTGATAATTGACACAAGTTGAAGGGATCAAGACTCCAATCATCAGTTTTAAACCCTTCAATTCTGCCTCGTTCATCATTCCAGGCCTTGGCAAAAGTGATAAAATTATTATGAGAACCGTAATCATTTGTTGATAACATTATATAAAGACCATCAGCGCCACCTGGGGTATTGGCACCACTATTATGAATATAGGCAACATGATTTCCAGCATAGCCAACATTTTCCGGAAAATCTCCGTAACCCTCAATATGCAAACTTGCCAGTGGATTTTGTGTATTGATCCCGACATGGTTTTGTTCATTGATACATATATTTCCAATTCCAAGATTATTTGAAGAAGTCCATTTGGCCAAATAGTTAGTCGTGCCATTGCCAGAAACCGAACTAGAGGAAAGATATTTCCAGGTTGCCATACCATTGTCATCTGACGTAAGGACTTTGTTTAAAGCTTGTGTGCCATCAGTGATCTTTAATTGGCCGTTTACTTCAAGTTTTACTGTTGGATTGGATGTTCCAATTCCCACATAGCTATTTTCTTTAACAACTACTGCCGGATAATTACTGGTATTCAAGTATGTTTTAAAACACTGGTCACCACCAACATTATTTTGACCTCCAGCATAAACATTGGATGCATTTCCCAACCAGCCAACATTGGTCATTCGAAATGTATAAATTTCATTTTTTGTTAAAAAAGGTGATCCGGCAATATTAATATCCTCATAGAATGGAGGAATTCCTTCCTGACAATCAAAAATATAGGGCCCTGATGCGATAACAGAACCTCCGATTCCGGTTCCATGATATAAGGTCCAGGTACCTTCACTGCAGTATTGATGATTATCATAGATAGATACCCTAAATAAATTACCTGAAACATTTGCTGTGAATGATTGCCAAATATCACCATACCTAATAGTTCCATCATAAATTGTGTTTGCCTGGTCTATCATTGAATTTAAGGTTTCAATTGTAAAAGGGTCCGCTGAAGCAGGATTATGTTTTATTTTGACATCACCTGAGACTTCCATTGCCACAGAAGGGTTTGTCGTGCCGATACCCACCTTCCCGCCGTTAAATAAACCATTGCCGTTAATCCTGAACCCTGCTGACTGATCGACGGAAGTTTGATTCAGAATAGAGTTACTGCTACTTTGAGGTGTTTGCCAGCTTGCCAGCCCGTTGGCATCAGAGGTCAGCACTTTGTTCAAACCCTGTGAACCGTCGGTAATCTTGACTGCACCAATTACGTCGAGTTTTGCTGAAGGGGTTCGCGTACCAATTCCAACATTAACGGCATAACTATCTGTGCTCCCCAGAACCAGCGAATTACTTTGGCTCACTTTTGCATTAAACCCAATAGCTGTTGCATTGGTTAAATTACCTGATGTTACATCTGCATAAGTACCGATCGCTGTATTGTTGCTTCCGGTTGTGTTGGAATATAACGCTAATCTTCCAATTGCCGTGTTTTGTATATTTGTGTTGGAATAAAGCGCCATTTCTCCAAATGCGGTGTTCCAATTACCGTAAGTGTTGAAAAACAGTGCTTGTTTTCCAACTGCCGTGTTTTGCTTTCCGGTTGTGTTTGAATAAAGTGCCTGGAATCCAGTTGCTGTATTTCTGAAACCGGTTGTGTTGGAAAACAATGCTTTAGAACCAATCGCAGTATTCTCAAATGCTTGTTCGTCACCGAACCAGGGATCCACTCCAACACCATTGTTGAACAATGCAGAGTCGCCAACTGCTACTATATTTGTACGGTCTGTATTATTATACAATGTTCTGTTACCGACCGCGACATTGCTATAACCCGAGGTATTGGCATTTCCTGCCTGGTAACCGACAAATACATTTTGATTATTTGTAACATCGTCGTTTGCCCCGGCTCCTTCACCGACAAGAACCGATTGCCCTGTATTGTAAGTTTCTATCGCTCCTTTAATTGTGATTCGGGTTTTAAGTGCATTGTTTGTTCGGATATCAAATGCCTGATTGTCAGCAGTGCCGATGAAGTTTGTGCCAGCCACCGTCCCGGCATTACCAAGAAGCGACCACTCTCCTGAACCACTTGTAAATGCTGCTAACCGGGTCCAGGCGATGCCATTCCAGTAATAATAACCTGGCACGACATTGTTCGGGGCAGTGCCTGCCGTGGCTGTATTATATACAAGCAGGCCAACAGCTGGAGCTGCAACAGGTACAGAAGAATTGATTGCTGTGAGTGCAACACGTGGTGGAAGTAATCCTTTGTTATCAAAATTCACATCCAGTCCGGCTGAAGGATCAGGCGCACTGCTGTTAGCATTGATACCAACCTGAGCTACAGCCCGGACAATAGCAAAAACAATAATTGCAGCGAAGAAGATAAACTTTTTCATAGGATATGGGATTTGAGGTTAGGACCCTAAAGTTAATTAATTAACAGCAACGAAGCAAGTATTTTGTGAAATATTTGACAGGGAAATATTGGGGAGGATGTTTAGCAGTAGGAGACACCCGGACCGGACGTTCTTGCAGATTGTAAAACTAAAACATGAAAAACCTCAGGCGGATAGACCAGGCAGGGAAAAAAGGAGAGGTTGTGGACAGTTACAGACAATGCGTGGGTAATAATGCAACTGACAAAAAAAATCTGAAATCTGGAATGTGAAATATGAATGCTTTGCTACTTCCCCGCACAGAAATTCCGCTTGATCCGTGATTTGCCCCCCACTTGTTTGTGAAAATGTTTGTGACACTAAAAAAGCCACTCACAAAATACATTGTAAGTGGCTTATTTTCAGTGACCCCAGAGGGATTCAAACCCCCAACCTGCTGATCCGTAGTCATAATTTAAATACTTTTCATTGATTTAAGTATGTTGAATTTTGTTTAGCAAATATAATATAAATATAATGAAATCAATATATTTCGAATATATATATTTTATTTTATTTTATTATTTTTCTTGTTTTCTGTATTCAATATATGTATATTTGTATTCAACCTTTCAAACCTGAATACAGAGACATGGAACCAAACCAAACCAAAGACGTGACAACAGCCATCCTATTAGAAAAGAGAATGGTACGCATAAACGGTTATTATCCGGTTAAACTTCGGGTGACATATGATCGTAAACAGAAATTTTACACTATCCATTACCACCCTGAAAAGGTTGGCGATGATTTTACTGAACAACAAAAATACTGGATCAAACGCACCGATAAGAGTATAACACTGAATGAAAAGGAATTCAAGAAGGTAAGACAGGCAAACCCATCGGAACCATATAAAACACTGGCAGTGTATATAAATGCACAGGAGGAACAGGCACAAATAACCAAAGAAAAGGTTAAACCTTTCACGTTTGAAAAATTTGAAGATAAGTATTTCGCCAAGGCAACAACCAGCAACGACATTATTTCAGTATTGCAGGGACAGGCAAAAGAAAAACAATCGGCCGGAAAGATCAGTACAGCGAGAACTTACGAGGGTGCAATGAATTCATTGAAGGAATTTACCGGGAAAGATAAATTACCTTTTACCAGTGTAACGGTGAAATTCCTGCAAGAATATGAGAAGTGGATGCTCACACCTAAAGTTATTAAGGGCAAAAAAATCTCAAAGCCAAACAGTCGGGCAACCGTTGGAATTTACCTTCGTGATGTTCGTGCAGTTTTCAACATGGTTAAACCTACCGGGGTTATCTATCCGTTTGGAAAAACAAAACATGGCCTTTATGCAATCCCGAAAGGCCGGAACCTGAAAAAAGCATTAACACTTGCGGATGTAGGAAAAATTGCGAACTATCAACCAATAGAAGGTAGTATTGAACACCGTAGCCGGGACTTATGGTTGTTTAGCTACCTATGTAACGGAATAAATACAAAGGACATTGCCCGGTTGAAATATGCCAATATTCACGGGGATAAGATCACATTGATTAGGGCCAAAACTGCCGAGACTGCTGAAGAACAATCAACAATAGATATTATGATTACCCGGCTGATAGGCAGGATCATTGACAAGTGGGGAGTTAAGCCAGGTACTCAGGATCAATATATTTTCCCTATCCTACGCAATGGCATGACCCCACAGGATGAATACAAAGCAATTCAACAAGCGGTTCAAACAATCAATAAGAATATGGTGAACGTTTGTAGTGGCATCAAGATTGAGAAGGTAACAACCTATACCGCGAGACATTCCTATGCAACTGTATTGAAGCGTTCAGGGGCATCAACCGAGTTTATCAGTGAATCATTAGGCCATCGCAATACACAAACTACACGAAATTATTTGGCAAATTTTGAGGATGACGAAAAAATGAAATGGGCTGAGACGTTGGCTAACTTCGATGCAGCAGAGCAATAAGTAATTGATTCAGTTTATTTTGTATGCCCGTTTCCCATCAGGGGGACGGGTTTTTTAATGCGTTCCTCCCCCCTCTACGAACCGCTTGAAATCGGTTTTGAGTTGATAGTATATTGCGACAAATTAAAACGCACAACATATTATGACATCAGAAAACGATTTAATATCAAGAGACGAAGTTCGAAAAATGCTCAAAGTTTCACTGGCAACCATGAGCAGATTTATAAAGACCGGAAAACTGACTTATTACCAGATCGGCCGAAGGAAATTGTTTAACCGTGATGAGGTCTTAGCTGAATCCCGTCAACCTAAAAACGCCTAATCATGACAAACCCATTCGAAGAAATCCTCTCCCGTCTTGATCGGATTGAGAGAATAATGTTAAATCATGAAACCCGGCAGCCTGTAACCATAACACCCGATCCAGAAAAATACTTGACAATTGCTCAGGCATCAGACCTGTTAAACCTTAAAATCGGAACCTTGTATCAGCTGGTGCATAAGGGGCAATTACCAAATTACAAGCGTGGAAAACACCTGTCATTCAAGGAAAATGAATTGAGACAGTGGATGCAGGCAGGTCGGAGACAGACGATGACGGAGATTCAAACGGAAGCTATTAACGCGTTATCGAAACATTAACAAACAAACCCGGCAGCCGTGGAAATAAAAAAAATCCCGGCAGCATTACCAGTGCAAACCGGGATAAAATTTTAATAACGGATGAGCAAAGATATTACATTTCCATGGTTTTCAAACAGCATTAACTCCTGTGTTCCTCAAGGTTTTATTAACATAGATCAATTCAACCAGGTTACCAAGTCACCGAAACACCCCGAAACATTTGCAGAGATCCAAGCAGCCAAGGCAGCTGGAGACTTGAAACGAACTGCAGAATTAAAAGCCCACCTTTATTACTTCAACCCGGCCGTTCATCTCAGAAACTGGCGAAACAGTAAGAACATTTTATGGTTCACCGGGCTTTGTCCTGTTGACTTTGATAAAATGACACCAGAACAGGCCATTGAATTCAAGGCATATCTGTTTAATCATTATAGGTTCTTTTTTTCAGTTTATTTGTCGGCGTCCCGTCACGGTGTTCGTGGGCTGATCCGTATTCCTGTAGTTAAATCGATACCGGAATATAAGGCATACTTCTGGGCCATTTGCCAGGAACTAGGACAATACGGTTATCATTTCGACACTCAGCTACAAACCCCGGTTCAACCGATGTATCAGAGTTACGACCCGGATATATTACACCGGCCAGACCCGGAATTATGGGACATCATGGCTGAACCGCCGGTAAAGTCCAAGCCTGCCAGAACAAAGGAAACCACACCATCTGAACTACGGACAAACACGCCAAATGGCCAATACTCCCCCCTCCAAATCGAATCAGCCGGTAAGATCATCCATAAAATTGCCGGAACCATGTTTAACCGGATAACCGACATAGGACACCCCAACGTTGTTAAGATCGGGTTAATTATGGGCGGGTATGCTGGTGAGGGACTGATCACCCAGAACGAAGCGGTTAACATTATGGACGCCGGTATTACCATGCACCCATACCTGAAGCAAAAAGGAGATACTTACAAAATTACTGCCAGGTGGGCAGTTTACGAGGGCATTGACGCACCGCTGAAACTCATTACCACCTCAACGACAACAAGGCCAAGCAACAACCAGATTGTTAATTTTCTAAAAGCGTAACAATGAACGACCAGAAACAACCTTTCGACCCGGCAGCAGCGTTTAAAGCGTCTTTGCTTGATCCGAATTTACAGGTTGAGAAACCCCCTACAATTATCTCAATAAACGGCCAGAGTTGCATGACCGCTGGAAGCTTCAGCGTAATAATCGGCAGAGCCAAGGCCCGGAAAGGGTTTTTTATCGGAAGCGTAACAGCGGCGGCGGCATCCGGCAGATGTACTATTGATGGAATCATAGGCACATTTCCAGAAGGGAGAACCAGGGTAATATATTTCGACACTGAGCAGGGCGCATACTGGGGAAACATTACCCACAAGCGCATAATAGGGGCCATAGGGAAAGACCTACCTAATGATATGATATACTCAGACCTGCAACAATACCCCCCGGCACAACGGCTGCAAATCATTGAGGCGGCAATATCAGAAAGGAATGATATTTCGATGGTTGTTATTGACGGGATCAGGGACTTAATTTCTTCAATCAACGACGAGGCCCAAGCCACCGAAATGACTTCTCACATTTTACGCTGGTGTGCTACAAAAAAAATTCATGTCGTTTGTATCCTGCACCAAAATAAAAATGACCAAAACGCTAGGGGACACATAGGCAGTGAACTAATAAACAAGGCTGAAACAGTAATATCGGTTACCAAGGAAAAAGAAGATTGGGTATCAACAGTAAAACAGGAGTATTGCCGTGACAGGGAATTCCCTTTTTTCAGTTTTTGTATTGATGATGAAGGGTTACCCCGGTTAACCGATCAAATTGAAAAACCCATAGTTACCAAAAAGAATGACGAGGAATTGAAACGGTTTGAATATGTTTTTAAAGATGATGAACGAATGAACCGGGCATTGGTAGTTAAGAGATACATGGACGCATCCCGACTAAAGGAAAGTTCAGCGGATAAACATATTGCCGCCGCACTAGTCAAAGGGATTATTTATAAAGAGGATGACGGGTTTTATACCTTCTCACACACCCCAACTGAATCAAAAGATGAGAATCAACCTTTTTAAAAGCGGTGTATGGTGTAGTGTAAAAAACGCTTCTATACATATAAGCGTTTTTACACCTTACACCTTTACACTTTACACCTGTTTACACCTGTTTTTACACCGGATTTTACACCCTTTCTTACACCACTTAAATTTAGTGAAATCATATACTATTGATATACAATAGATTGCATTTTTTTACACCCAAATTTACACCTTGATAATCAATTACTTACAATTAGCGACAGTAAAAATGGACACTCAAATGAATGAAATATCACAATTATGCGCCCTACTAAATTTCAGGGAAAGAGAACTCAGCCGCCTTAATAGGTTAATCAAATATCTGGAAGATTACCAAAAAGATCGACAAGAACATTTGCCGGGATTCTTTAAAACCGACACGCCACCATACACCGACATCAGAACTAAGTTAACGGAAGAAATCCAATCAATCATGAAGAAATTAGAATAATCACCATGAACCCAACCCCATCAATAAGCATCGACAAGGCCGCCACCATGCTGAACCTGACCCCAACAGAACTTACACAATTATGCGATCAGGATACCGGCCAGAAATACCACCACAGAACTATTTTCAGCAATAGGATTAGGTTCTTTGAACCGGACATAAAGAAGATCAGGCAACAATTAACAATTAAAACAACAGCACAATGAATAAACCCGATATCAGTACCCCAGCACCGATTGAATTAGTGATCACCAGCGATACCTTCACTTTTCACGAATACTGCCTAATCCGTGAAGGGCTTTTCTTTCTGGAACAAAGACCCCGGCCACGGGATCTTAGGGACCTACTTCAAAAACTGGACCGATTGTTTTTACCATTGCGCAGGTGTGTGCGACCAGAATAATTAAATTACATACATAAACCCCACCTCATGACCTTCGACACTTCCCCTATCCGGGCAGCCCATAATTTCCGAATGACTTTCATTCAGTCAAGGAACACAAGCCAGATAACACGCTTGCAACTTATCTTTATGTGTTATCTGATTGAAAGCGGCTATGTCAAGAATTTCCTATGTTCTAAGGTAACACCGGCCGGGTTGACCTGGGGTGGATGCAACCAGTATTTAAAAGCATTGAAAAAAATAGGCTATACTGCTAAATCTGGGCGGCTGTGGACGATTACCTGGACAGGAATGGGGTATTATGCCACTTTCATGGATGAATTCAACAGAAAGTACCGGACAGGGTTTGAGTGGAAGTAAAACTGTCGATCCGAGTAATAGTATTTCCATTGTTTATTTGGGGACTGTAAAAAATTCTTTTGATCCAAAAATTCTTTTGGGGTCCGTGTCGAGAAGTTTAAATTTCAGTCTATAGTTTTGATCGCCCTCAGTGCCGATTGCGATATATTCTCCGTTCTGGGTGTCTAATAATATAATACCTCCTCCCGATTCCTTAGTAACATCAAGATATTTTCCGATATCCCTGCCCTGCCAATAAATTACTGTGATGACAACCATGCAAACGCATGCAACTGCTTTAAGTAAAATCCCAAATGTTTTGTCAATTAGTTCAGGTTTCATATGTGAATCTTTTAATTATTCTGTTTGTTGATTATCCTCTAAGTCCTTTATATTATTCAGCATAAAATAGTCAAGTAGGATGCTTGCAAGGGTCGCTTTTGTAATATTTTGACTAACACTAATGCTATCTAAAAAACATGCAATTTGAGATTGTATATCGCTTCCTTTTTGTTTGTTGGCAGTATTGATAGTCATTTTGCACCCTAAAATTATTTTTTTACATATTGAATCATTTATACCGTACTTGCTTGCAATAATCTGTTTCTTTTGATCTTTTTGGAATACAATACATTGCCCAATTATTTTCAACTTTGGAAGATTAAACATATCACCCTCGGGGAAAAGGCCTAATAGTCTTTCGTCAAACAATATATTGCCTATAATTCGCCTTTCAATTTTAGTCAACAAACTCAGGCTGTCAATACCAATAGTAGATTTTTTATTCAGTAGGAATAAAAGTGAATCCATGATTTCATACTTGGTACAAAGTAATTGAGAATACAAAGGAAGATCGTAAAAGACAATCAACCCTGTTTCTGGGTCAAAGGGTTTTTCAATTGTTTTAATTTCCGTTTTTTTTTCTTTGGCCTTTGGTTCACATCCAACAATAACAACAAGAAAGAAAATGAAAATTACTCCAATAATTAGCAAAAACTTTCCCATAATCGACTAAACTTAAAGATAATTACACAAGCAAATCAGATAGAATAATGTTCCCTTTTTCGAAAATTGACAAGTAAAGATAATCATATTTAGGAAAAAGCAATATAAATATCAAATCTTTTGTAAATTGCCATAAAAAAACACAACATGAAAACCCTTTTTATTTCCCTACTAGTTATCCTTTCATTTGTAGTAATCGCACAGGATGCTGAATACTCAATTAAAAAAGACAACATTGATCCCAACAAGGTCAACATGGTAGATTCCTATGGAAACGTAGTTAGATATTACAAACCTGATAATATTGACCAAAATAAAATCAATATTTTTAATGCTAACGATCAGATTATAGGTTATTTAAAACCAGACCCGCTGAATAGCGAAATTCTGAATGTTTACACAGTAAACAGTGAGTATGTTTCAACATTCAAAACCAATAATATTATTAACACCGGTCATTTATACAGCACCGGGACACAGTTTAAGGCTTCTGAAGAATTGAATAATCTTGACGAAGCAATTACTAAAAAGATCATAAATAACCAAAAAGGCCAAAGACCCCCAGATATATCTATGAAATACCCTGTAAGTACAGACAAGAATTTCAATATCTTTTCTACAAATGATCCCAATAAGCTATCTGTATATGATGCAAATGGCAAACATATTGGGGATTATGTCCGCGGGAAGGGTATGGATTTTTGGGTATATTTTAGGTTACATGAAGAATAATTGTATAAAACTTGTTTGTCGATGCAACTGTATTTAATTGCCATCAAGCCACCCCTACCACCGAAAACGAAAACCGATCCTGCGAAAGGTGCCGGGTAAAGATTTCTGAAATTCAAAACGGATTCAATTCAATCAGCGCAGGTATACTATTCCCGCCCGTCAGGGCATGATACAGGCAAGTTCATACATTAGCCGGTACATTGTTCCACTTGCTTGATATCATTCGTCATATAGCCTACTACACAGCTATACGGATTGCACCCGACACCACCCAACTGAAATAAAAACCCCCGGCAGGTTCACCGGGGCTGTTCGTCAATTAATTGCCCAATAGGCTACTTTATGGCAACCTTTTTTCAGTTGGTGTGATTCTGAATTTCCTTCACCATTCTGTTGTAAATGTTCCCGGCAGTCTTTCTGGCATCATTTAATTGGTAGCTGGTTAATACCTTCCCAACCCTGTACGGGTAGATGGCCACCGGGCGATCTTTGGTCAGGCTGCCCAGATGAAACCATACCCAATTAAAGGCGGCATCATTCTGCGGTTCGTCACTCAGTTCAATCCCGAACTGGTGTACTTGGTCAAGTTCTGACCATTCATGTGTCAATTTAATCATGGTGTTTGATATTTATAGGTGAAAAATACTCCCGACAACTGCCGGATGTTTGAATTGCTAACGATGCTAACGTAAGAACCGGGAAAATGAGAGAGGGGGGGGAAATTGTGCTGAGTAGGTATAATTGTATTCAACATTAAAAAAACCACCTACAATTTTACTTGTAAGTGGCTGTGTTTCAGTGACCCCAGAGGGATTCAAACCCCCAACCTGCTGATCCGTAGTCAGCTACTCTATTCAGTTGAGCTATGGGGCCATGTTCAATTACGAATTACGAATGACAAATTACGAATAAGGGATAGTTGACGGACTCATTTGTACTTTGTCACTTGTCACTTGTCATTTCGATTGTCCTTCGTTTCGGGGTGCAAAGATAATACTTTTTTCAAAATAAGTTATACCTTTGCAAATTTGATTTGCGGATGTGAAAATCCGGCATGGTAAAACCAAACGAAACGATGATAAGCGTAGGAATACAGAAACTTACTCCCGATGATTTCTACAAGATTCTTTTCCTGGATGAAAAGATCGAACTCGATCCGAAAGCGGTCATTAAAGTCAAGGCAAACTACCAGTTCCTGAAAGAATTTGCCAAGGGAAAGATAATCTATGGAATCAACACCGGCCTTGGGCCGATGGCACAATATAAGATCGAAGGAAACAACGAACTTCAGCTGCAGTATAACCTGATCCGCAGCCACAGCGCCGGATGCGGGAGCCCCCTGCCCGAAATTTATGCAAAAGCCACCATGCTTGCAAGGCTCAACACCTTCATGCAGGCCAAATCGGGCATCCATGTCGAAGTGGTTGAACTGCTGACGGAACTGATCAACCGGAACATCAACCCGCACATCCCCGAACATGGCGGCGTGGGCGCCAGTGGCGACCTTGTTCAGCTGGCTCACCTTGCGTTGAACCTGATCGGCGAAGGAGAGATCTGGTATCACGGCAAACTGGAGCCGACAAAAGAGGTTTTCAAACTTGAAACGCTTACTCCCATCAAGATGCATATCCGTGAAGGGCTTTCACTCATCAACGGCACCTCGGCCATGACCGGCATCGGGATGATCAACATCGTACACGCGAAAAACCTCCTCGACTGGGCCGTACTTGCCTCCTCCATGATCAATGAGATCGTGGAGTCGTATGACGACCATTTTTCAGAAGGGCTCAACAAGGTGAAAACGCACTACGGGCAGAACCAGGTGGCTCGGATGATGCGCTCGATCCTCCAGGACAGCAAGCTGATCCGCCGCCGTGCCGAACACCTGTACAACGGAAAAACCGAACAGGTCGAGGTGTTTACCCACAAGGTCCAGGAATATTACTCCCTTCGCTGCGTTCCGCAGGTGCTCGGCCCCATCCTCGATACGATCCTCTATTCCGAAAAGGTGCTGATCAACGAAGTCAACTCCACCAACGACAACCCCATCATCGACAGCGACGCCAAAAATGTATTCCATGGCGGGAATTTCCATGGCGACTATGTGGCCCTCGAAATGGACAAGCTGAAGATTGCCGTCACCAAACTGTCGATGCTTGCCGAACGGCAACTCAACTACCTGATGAACGACAAACTCAACCAGAAGCTTCCCCCGTTTGTCAACCTTGGAAAACTGGGGTTCAACCTGGGAATGCAGGGAGTGCAGTTCACCGCCGTTTCCACGGTGGCCGAAAACCAGACGCTTTGCTTCCCGATGTCGATCCACAGCATCACCAACAACAACGACAACCAGGATATCGTAAGCATGGGAACCAATGCCGCCATGATGACCAAACGGGTGATCGACCATACCTATATCGTTCTTTCGATCCATATGATCACCATCCTCCAGGCCATCGACTACATGAAGTTCAAACCCAAACTTTCGGCCTATTCGCGCAAAAAATTCGAGGACCTTCGCAAGATCGTGCCCAAATTCACGGAAGACACGACCAAGTATAAGGAGATCCAGCAGATTGCGAATTATATACTGGAGAATAAACCTAAATTTCCGCTGGAAGGATAGATTGAATTACGATTTCCGATTTTGGATTTACGATTTGGAAGAAAAAATCGAATTCCCGGAATCATAAAAACAAGTTGTTTAAGGTCAATCCGTATTCAGCACAAAAATCGAAAATCGTAAATCACAAATCGTAAATCATATGAAATACGCATTGGTTACCGGCGGTTCCCGCGGAATCGGCAGGGCAGTTTCGCTCAAACTGGCAGGGATGGGTTATTATGTCCTGATCAACTACCACGCAAACCAGGCGGAGGCTGAAATCACCCTTCAGCAGGTGCGTGAAAAAGGCAGTGACGGCGAAATCCTGAAATTTGATATCGCCTCCCAGGCGGAGATCGAACAATCGCTCGGGCAGTGGCTTGCAGCCCATGAGGGGGCCTATATCCAGGTGCTGGTGAACAATGCCGGCATCCGCAGGGATGCCCTGATGATGTGGATGAAAAACGAGGAGTGGCACGATGTGCTCGACACCAACCTTCACGGTTTCCTCTATGTTACCCGTTTCCTGGTCAAGGATATGCTCATCCATAAGCTGGGACGGATTATCAATGTCGTGTCCCTCTCCGGCCTCAAGGGACTTCCCGGGCAGGTCAACTATTCGGCTGCCAAAGCCGGCGTAATCGGCGCCACGAAGGCACTGGCCCAGGAGATTGCCAAGAAAAATGTGACTGTCAATGCAGTCGCTCCCGGTTTTATCAGGACCGATATGACAAAAGACCTTGATGAGGCACAACTGAAGGGCATGATCCCAATGGGGCGGTTCGGCAAACCGGAAGAGGTTGCCGCAATTGTCGGATTTCTTGCATCAGACGAGGCGTCATACATCACCGGCAGCGTGATCAATGTAAACGGCGGACTGTATACCTAATTCAAAGAGCAAAGCGCAAGGAGCAAGATGAAAAATTGAGACCGCTCCAAAAAGCAGTTTGCAGACTTCTCTTATATTTGCTAACTAAAAAATATTATTTTTGCATCGGTTTACTGCCGTCTGCGATGCAAAAAACATTTGATGATCATGAAAATTGACCAGTTCCCGACACATGACACTGACATTGATGCACCCCGGACAAAAAAATTACTCTTTGTTTCTGCAAACCGATATGCCAACCCCTACCCTGTTTACCCGCTTGGCATATCATACCTGAATACCTACCTGTGTGAACGGCTCCCCCATTACCAGATCAGGATCTTCGATTTCAACCTCAATACACCGGAGACGTTCAGGGAGATCCTTAAGGAATTTCAGCCCGATTATGTAGGCCTGTCGCTGCGCAATGTGGATGATGTGAATTTTTACAGCCAGGAGAGCTTTATCAACGGGTACAAGATGATCGTCGATATTGTTCGGGAAACAACCACATCGCCGCTGATCATTGGCGGATCGGCCTTCTCGATTTATCCCCGCGACCTGTTCGCGTTTTTCAATCCCGATTATGGTATTCACGGTGAAGGAGAAGAGAGCATGTTCAACCTCCTTTGCAGCCTCGACCGCGGTGTTCCCGATTTAACCATTGACGGGCTTGTATACCTGAAAGCCGGTGAAATACTTGTCAACGGCAGGAAACACTTCATCAATACACCTGACCTGAACTTTGACCAGGACCTCCTTGAGTTCTACTGGGACAAAGCAGGCATGGTGAATGTCCAGACAAAACGGGGCTGCCCGTATCAATGCATTTATTGCACCTACCCGTTGATCGAGGGTCACAATGTGCGAACCCTCGATCCTGATAAAATCGTGCATACCCTGCGCCAGCTCTATGAAAAACACAAGATTGACTATGTGTTTTTCACTGATTCCGTATTCAATATAAGCAACAATTTCAATGTCGTGCTGGCCCGCAAGATGATTGAATCGAAACTTCCCATCCACTGGGGAGCTTATTTTTCGCCGCACAACCTTTCACTTGAGAATTTGAAATTGTTTGCCGAAGCCGGTTTAAAACACATTGAATTCGGCACGGAATCACTCTCCGACAGCACCCTGAAAAAATACGGGAAACACTTTGACGTGGATGAAGTGGTGCGGGTATCAGATGATTGCAACACGGCCGGCATCTATTTCTGTCACTTCATGATCATCGGCGGTTATGGCGAAACCGAAGCATCGGTCAATGAAAGTTTTGAAAATTCCAAACGCATACAAAACACCGTCTTCTTTCCCTTTATCGGCATGCGGATCTATCCCGGCACCGCGCTTCATAAAATCGCACTGACGGAGGGGCTTGTCCATGCCGGTGATAACCTGCTGGAGCCTGTATATTATATTGCACCCGGGATTGACTATGATACGCTGAAGGCGCGCGCAGAACAAACCGGCCGCCGGTGGGTCTTCCCGGATGAAGATGTTGCAACTGTGATGAACCGCATGCGGCGAAGAAACTACAAAGGATCCCTATGGCACCATCTGAAGAAATAAACATCCCACAAAAGCCGCCGATGGTGATGGTTGACCGGCTGGTCGGGATCGTGGATAAAACCACTGAGACGGCCTTCCTGGTTCGTGAAGACAATGTTTTCTGCATCAACGGGGAGTTCCGCGAGCCCGGACTGATTGAAAACATGGCGCAGACTGCCGCTGCCGGTGTTGGTGCAAAACCGGGCAACTCCGGGGGCAAGGCACCGCTGGGTTTTATCGGTGGCATCAGGAACCTTAAAATTGACGGTTTTCCCAGGGCCGGGCAGGAAATCATCACACGGGTAACCGTGTTGCACGAGGTTTTTGACGCAACCATCGTGCAGGGTGAGGTTTTCCTCGAAGGGCGCCTGATCGCCGGGTGCGAATTGAAAATTTTCTTAATCAACACTTAGCTTATGGAACATCCGACCAATGAAGCAACAGATCAGCCAGCAGATGATAACGGGTTGATCTACACCTATAACCGTGAACTTTTTTATCATTTTGATAAGGAGAAGGGGTTTACCCAGGAGGTACACTACCAGGATCCGAACAACCAGGTGATCATCAAGCAAAGCTGGGATGCAGCAGCGCAGCGGCTGGAGGATGTAAGGCAACTGGTGGTCATTGGCAAATTAAGTCCCATCGCCTATTATATGGAAAAGATCCTCATGGAAGTTCCCATGCTTGCTGCCTATATGGAACTGCCCAAATGGCGCGTGAAAAGGCACATGAAACAACGGGTCTTTAAAAAGTTAAAACCGGAACTGCTAACAAGATATGCTTCCGTATTTGAAATACCCGTTGATCAGCTTACAAATCCTGATTTTTTCAGATCTTAACGGAACGACCAGCGTTCATCACAGAAAACTTCCAGATATGCTAAAGACACTCTATAAAAAAACACTGCAGCTGATTGATGGCGGATTGTATGGATTTATCGGTCCTTTTTGTGTGCTTTACATTGTTCCGCAGTTTCTTATGAAAATTCTTCCTGTCAACTCAACAGATGGTTTTGGAATTCCGGGTGTCGAAATCGTTGGCATCGTGCTTATGTGGTCGGGTGCTGCCCTGGCCATATGGTGCAGCATCCTGATGTTTTTGTTCGGGAGGGGGACACCGCTGGTTACCTCGGCCCCTCAGAAAATCATGGCCCGCAACATATACGGAATGGTGCGGAATCCGATGATGTGGGCGTTGTTTATCGTTGTCCTGGGCGAGGCATTTACTTTCGGACAGCCGGTCCTCTTCCTCTGGCTCGCAGCCATGAGCAGGATCATCTACCTGATCGTGGTGAATTACGAAGAACCTCAGCTGGAACGACGTTTTGGTGAAAGCTGGAAAGAATACTGTGAAAAAGTTCCGGCATGGTTCCCAAAATTCAACTG
This sequence comes from Bacteroidota bacterium, assembly GCA_026391835.1. Lineage (GTDB taxonomy): Bacteria > Bacteroidota > Bacteroidia > Bacteroidales > FEN-979 > CAIVAT01. The sequence continues at coordinate 212,839 of JAPLDF010000075.1, read as the reverse complement.
ACATTCAATAAACCGGCCGGGATGAGTTCGATTACCCTGCCCGTAATTTTACATCAAACCTAAACCACAGAACTATGGCGTCCTGGAAAGGAAAAAGCAGGGGTAATGTTCTTGGTTATCAGTTTTTTGTATGGTGTATCAGGAACCTTGGGCTAAATTTCGCCTATTTTTTTTTAATTTTTGTTTCGGGATATTTTGTGGTAGCCTCCCGAAAGGCTTTCCGGTCAGTTTATTACTATTTCCATATGCGTCATGGGCAAGGCAGGGTAAGGTCGCTCATCAGTGTGTTCAGGAACTTCTTCCTGTTCGGCCAGGTGTTGATCGATAAAACCGCCATTCTTGCCGGGATGCGCGACAAGTTTAACTTTATCATCGAGGGGAAGGAGTACCTGATGCAGATGCACAACGGGGGAATCCTCATCAGCGGTCATATCGGGAACTGGGAAGTGGGCGGGAAAGCCCTGGATGTGCTCAACAAAAAGATCAACGTGATTGTTTTTGACGCCGAACACCAGGCCATCCAGAAATACATGTCGAAGACGCTCACCGACCGCAACGTACACTTTATCAGGATTGGAAATGATTTTTCACACCTGCTTGAAATAAAACAGGCCCTCGCGAACAAGGAGATCATTGCCATGCATGGCGACCGGTTTGTGGAAGGTAACCAGGCCGTCAGAATTGATTTCCTGGGCGAAAAGGCACTCTTTCCATTCGGACCGTGGCATATCGCCTCCTTCTTCAACGTCCCTGTTTCTTATGTGTTCGCTGTAAAGGAGGCGCATAAACAGTACCGCTTCTTTGCCACCCCCCTCAAAATTGTTCCCTCTGCAAGGAACCCGCTGAAAAGGTCAGCCCTGATTGCCGATTCGATGAAAGAATATGTTTCAGAACTGGAAAAGGCCGCCCGCAAATATCCCCTGCAGTGGTATAACTATTATAATTTCTGGGAATAACCCTCCAACCACACTCCGCTATTTCCCACACTCCGCCCTCTTTTTACGTATCCTTGTAACCTCCTTTTCACCCGGGATTACGCAGGCTAAGGCATGCGTGTAATACGCGGCAGCCCGGGCCGGCTGTTTTTTGCCGGCATAATAATCGCCGGCCTGTTCATAAGCCTCGAAAAATGCGGGGTTAAGCGTGATCATCAGCGCAACACCTTTGTCATCAATCGTGTGCATGGCCAGTTTCATCCTCAGTTCCCTGTATTGCTGAAACCGGGGATATGCTTTGGCAAGAAAGGCTGCCTCCGGTTCGATGTAAAGCGAATCTACGACAGATGCCGTGCCGGCCGGCACTCCTTTTTGTTTGCCCATCTTTTCAAGATCGTAACACACAAATCCCCCAAGCTGATACGGGGCGGTGGAAACCCAGAATTTCCGTTCCTTCGGATAGAAGATGACAGAATGGTGTCCGATAAGCTGGTTGATCGCTTTCTCATTGCCAAGTCCGATGGAGGCTCCCCCGCACCCTGCGGTATCGCGGAGAATGGCTGCCACATCGGCCACATTGAATTGTTTTGAAGCGTTGATACATTCATGGACACGACCGAACCGGTAGCCTGAGGCCGTATTTAAACGCTGTTCCTTCGCTTTCACCGAAAACCCGTTTTGTACACTCTGGAAATGGTTGGTTGAAATGATGTAGTTATCGTTCACCTCGTACACAATTTGTGATCCGGGCCTCTTTTCAATGATGACAGCCTTGTTGTCGGCAGCCGAACCGACCAGGAACAGTTCTGAGACAAAGACGTCAAATTTTGAGGCGATCAGGGTCGCTTCCCGGATATTGGATGCGTACTGTAGTATCTGCCTGGCCACCAGCGATACAGGCGTTGCGGCTTTGAACACAACGTCGGAATTGGCGGCATTGATTGTAACCGTAAGCCCTTTCTCATTCATCCCCGAAGTGGCTCCCATCATGGCGCCCCAGGTGACAAATGCATGAAAATAACCGGAATCAGGACGGATGAAGGCTACGATTTTCTCCCGGGCAAATTCATCCCCGACATAAAAATCAAAATTCCGGCCAATCATTAAATTCCCATTGGCGGTTTTATCATTCCAAACCCCGAATGAAGTGCAACCCACCATTCCCATGTTGCTCAGCATGTGCCCGAGATCATGGGCGCCATGGTAATTGAGTATACGCTGGTAGTTGCTTGCAATATAACTGAAGGCCCCTGATGCAGAGCACGAAATGCCGTAAATCTCAGCTTTCCGCTCTTCAGGGATCGCATGGTAAAGGTTGAGGTCGAAAATGGCAATCACATATTTCAAAAAATTCAGGTAATGCCGCGAGGGCACCATTTTTTTTATCTGGTCGACAAAGGCTTTTTCCTGTTTGAAGATAAGTCCCCGGGTAAGCTGGCCGGCGATGAGGCCCCTGTCAAAAGGCTTTCCTTCGATATATAGCGTATAGAGGCCAGGGCGTTCCTTGCGCAGCCAGTTGTTGCCGATCCTTGTGGTGCGGGTATCGGCCTGATCGATCACATATTTTTTGTAAACATGCTTTCCAGCCTCATTGCTGAATATGGAGTCGATATAGAGAAAAAATCCTGCCAGGACAACAACAATGAACAGGAGTGATATGGCTGTCCATTTTAAAAGTTTTTTCATTTGTCAGCTATTTCGGATTTCATCGAGCAGGAAATCGTTTCCGAGCAATTCCCCGCAGGTAACGATTGCACTAACCGACACGCCCAGCACTCCATGCAAATTCAAATTCTGACCGGTGAGGAAGAGGTTTGGTATTTTGGTTCGTGCCGGGATAAAGGTTCTTAATGGCTCACGGTAATCACGCAGGATGCCATAAAGCGAACCTTCCGGCGTCCCCGTGTGATCGCGGTAGGTAAGGGGCGTGAGCGTATGATAAGCCTTTACCAATGCCCTGAAGCCCGGGTATTGCTGCCCCAGGAAATCAAAGAGTTTAGAGGCTTTTTCCTCCTTGAATGCCTCGTAGTCATCTCCCCTGGCCCCTGGCCGGGATCCTGTATTAAATGTCTCTGCCCATGGTCGGCACTCCGAATACCGCATATAGCACATGATGGAAGCCGAGCGTGCAAATCCATCCTTACCTTCCGTAAGAAAAAGGGCATAGTGATTGGGCCATTGATCCGGCTCATAGTCAATGCCGTTCCAGATATGTTCAGGTTTTGAATAGTAATAGATGTTGTGGTTCCGGAAAGGGAATGCCGATTCATGAAAAACAACATTCATTATAAAGGCGCCACAGGTGTTTTCAAAACCGGAAATACGGTGGATATAGGCTTTTCGGAATACATCGGTTTGGGCAAGGGCAATGGTTATTACGGGATGCAAATCAGAAATGAACCATTTCCCTGCAAATTCCCTGTTGTCTTTTGTCAAAACCCGGGAGGCTTCGCCATTCGCCACAATTATCTTCGATACTTCGGCCCGCCTGAAAATGGTGCCGCCGGCAGCCTCAATAACCTCCCCGAGCAGTGTTGCGATCTGCATCCCCCCGCCTTCACAATGCCAGGCACTTTCAATATAGCTGTTCAGGATCAGTGCATGGATATAAAAGGGTGTTTTACCGGCTACGCCTGCATACAGGCAGTTGTTCCCGGCAAGGACATCCCGCAGCAAAGGATCGGAGACGCATGAATCAATTGTTTCGCGGGCATTGGAATCAAGCATGTCCACCTTATCCATAAAATCCCCGTTGATGAGGTTGTATAACGGAAACCGGCTGCATACGCTCCTGATTTTTTCACAGTAGCTTTCAATCCCGGCCCGTTCATGAGGAAATGAGCGTGCAAGCATTTCGACAAACAACTCATATGATTGCGCATAGGGAAATTCATTCCGAACATCACCAATCTGGATCACATCAAAGCCATCCCGGTCAAGGCGTTTCAGCTTTAAATGCTGCATCAGCCCTACATAGGAAAATATTTTATGGAGCGTTTGCCCTTCCGCCAGTCCGCCGATATAATGGACACCTGTATCAAACACGCCCCCGTCGCGGGTATAGCTTTGAAGACAACCTCCAATTTGTGCGTTCTTTTCAAGGACAGCAACCCTGTACCCGTTTTTGCCCAGGATCGCACCGCACAACAACCCGCCAAGTCCGCTGCCTATGATTACCACATCGTAACGATCATCCATGTTATCTCTTTTTGAATACGATCACAAGATTTGAGTTCCATTTTTGCTGGTCAATGATGCCGGATTCAAATCCAAGGTCTTTCCCGAGTTTCATGAGCTCTTCAGCGGAAAAAAACGCCAGTTTGTGTGCCGTTTTATTGAATTTGAATATACGTGTTGACAAAAATTCGGTGAACCGTGTCATGGCATGCCTGTTCCCGTGGTGGTTGTCTCCATCCCTGACGATGATCATGCCACCAGGAAGTACCCCGGCGGCATACCTGGCGAATATACGGTTGCGCTCCTGTTCACCGAGGTAATGCAGGACATCGCTGAAGATGATGCAGTTGGCAGGGACAGGTTGAAATCCTTCCAGGCTGGCATGAACAAACCTGAGGTTTGCCGGTTTGTCAAAGCCATTTTGCGCCACTTCGACTTTTGACTCATCATAATCAAATGCAACAATATCCCTGTGCGGGGCAAGGTAAGCAAGCATATAATCCATGAAGCCATAGCCGCAACCGGCATCGATGATGACCCCCTCTTTTGGCACCAATATGTCGAAAAGCTGGTAATCTTTCTCCATGCGCAACTTCACTTTCATATACCATTCCAATACAGGCCCCTTGAAAATGAAATTGTCGACAATCCGGCGATGGTACAGTGCGGGGGTGCGCGCATCTTCATCCAGCAGCGCATAACTCCTTTTCATCAGTTCATGGATTGCTTTCGTTTTCTCCTGGTATGTGGTGCCATACCCGGAGTCGCTGAAATCAATGCGTGGCAGGACCTTGATGGTGAATGTTGTGGCACGGACAATAAAGCTGCCTTTTGCGATGCACCGACCGGTTCCATGGAACAATACAGGAATAATGTCAAGTTCCAGTTTTTGGGCAAGATAGAACGCCCCTTTGTGAAAACGGCCTATTTTGCCATCCCTCGACCGTGTTCCTTCGGGGAATATGGCGATCGAATAACCTTCTTCAATTTTGGTTTTTAAAGTATCAATGGCAGGGTCAGCTCCTTCAAAAATAGGATGGTAACCGGCCAGCCGCACCACGTAGCCGAAAAGCGGCGAATTCCAAACCCATTTATTGGTGAGCAATACGATCCTGGGACTCAGCATGATCATGGAAAGAATATCCAGCACCGACTGATGGTTCGCAACGAATACACACGGTTTGCCGAAATCGGGTTTTTCGTCGAAAACAACCCGCTTGGTTACACTGGTTATCACGTACAACTGTGCCCATGCAAACTTGCTGATGAAGGCGTTGAATATTTTTTTTGATCGTTTTCGATAAAACGGGTTGATCACCAGCAGAAAGAAACCGGAAATCGTGAGCAAAATACATCCTGTGATAAAAAAGGTGTAGGCAAATACAGACTGAAAAAACGTCAGGATGCCGACCGGCGGAAAGCCACGGCTGACCGGCCCGCTGATGAACATCCTGAACAGGTAGGGCTCCAGCACCTGTGAAATGAGCAGTACCGAAACGATGCCGATGATCGATACCAATGCAATGGACTGTATGGCAGGATGTTTGGCGATGAGCAACACCCCAAAACCAATGAGGGTGGTGATGCCCGACAATAGTATACTCATCCGGATCACGGGCATTGTCTTCATTTTTCCCCGGTACTCCTGTATAAGGCCATCCATGGTAAAAATACAGTAGTCATCACCAAGGCCAAAAATAAAGGTGGAAAGGATGATGTTGACAATGTTGAACCTGATGTGAAAAAAACCCATCAAACCCAATATCCATATCCATGAAACAACCATCGGCACAAACGCCGTGATGGCCAGCTCCAGTTTTCCGTAGGTAAGCAGGAGCGCAATAAAAACCATAAGTGCCGAAAAGATCGCAATAAAATTAAAGTCATCATTGATGACAGATGACAGGTGTGACGAAACGAAATTATTATCAAGCAGCCTGGTACCGGGCAACCCGGATATTATCTTTTCAACTTCGCCCCGGGATGAGGCGGGCATCTTTAGGACTGAAACGATCGTGGTCATCTCAGGCGAAACAGTGACCACTTCCCTGGCAAAAACATCTGATAACAGGCGGTAGTCGGCATCATCAATTTTCGCAGCTTTTGTACCAAGCAGGCTGTAAAAATCATCGAATGCATGATCTTTGAAGCCCGATGTTCTTCCTGACTGACTGACAGATGCCTGGATTGCCTCTGTTTTTTCGCTGGTAAAATATTGATTCCAGCGGCTGACGCGCCTTTCCTGTTCCTCCAGGGATGGCAGAAAATCAGCCACTCCGCTGTATGCATTTGTTTTTCCCGCAAGGTTCAGCGAATCGGAAATATATTTGATCTTTCCGCATGAGGCAAGTGCCTCGTCGAAGGTATTTCCGTAAGAGATAACATACATCGAATGCACCAAACTGTCATGCCCGCGCAGGAGTTGTTCTGCTTTCTTCAGCTTTGGCGACATGTAGTTGAGGTGCATCAGGTTGCTGTCAAACTCAATATCCTGTGAAAAATAGAGGAACACCGGTGTAAGCAGGATGATGCCCCAGCGCAGCCAGGCGCTGTTTTCGAGTTGAATGTGCCCGGCCTTTTTAAGCCATATTTCTGCAAGTTTCCCTTCCGGGATAGGCTTCCCCACAAGATGGGGAAGAAAGATCAGGGAGAACAGCACCGCACCGATGAGGCCAAAGGCGCCCAGCAATCCAAAGTCGTAAAGAATTTCTGCCTTAACAAAAAGCAGGCACACAAATCCACCTATCGTGGTAGCACTTCCAATGGTCATGGGCTCCACCATGTCACCGATGACTTTTCGCAGGTCCCGCTCCTGAAGCCGGTGTGTGAGAATATGCAGCGGATAGTTCACAGCGATCCCAAGCAATACCGAAGTGGCCCCGATGGCGATCAACGAGATATCCTCCTTGATGAAGGAGACACACGCGAGTGCGAACGCCATTCCAAACAGAATCGGCAGGAAAATAAGCACAGGTGTTCTCTTTTTCCGAAACACCGATGTGATGAGCAGGACCAGTGCCACGCACATGACGGCGAGCGTTAGTGCCGCATCATGTTGTATCTGGCGGGCATTTTCAACCGACACGGCCGTTGCGCCGAAAAAGGTGCAGTCGACGCTGCTGAATTCATTGCTGCTGTTCAACTCAGATATAAACCCCTCCAGCGAATCAATCAGGTGTTTGTTGAGACCTGTTTTACCGGGAGGATTTGCCGGTTCGATGAAGAGCAGCAGGTTCTTCCTGTCTTTTGAAAAGAAATACCCGTTGTTCATCTCGTAGCCGGTGGCTTCCCCGAGCTTCTGCAGGCGGAGCGACAGCGGGTTTGAAATGCCTGCCGGGTCCCAGGGCAGGCGCTGCCTGACGAAAATTCCTGCCGGGGAAGACAAGAGCCGTGCACTCCCGGTGAGGTTCTCCCGGATCCTTTCAGGTTGAAGCGCGGAGTCGGCATAGGCGTAATCCCGTGGTTCCATGAAAAAAGGAAGATTCCTGAGCAAAGCCTTGTACACATCCATAAAAGGGAAATCGCCTGGATTGACAACCACCCTTTTAACCAGGGTGCTGTCGAGTGTTTTGATGCGAACCACCAGGCTGTCGCAGTAAGCCATCTTTACCTGGTCGGAAGAGGGGCCTGAAGTTCTGCCGGTAATGCAAACCGTGAGCTTGTCAATCACCCGTGTGTGACGCAAAATATTGCTGTACTCACGTGTTTTTGCATCCATCTGGAGCATCTTGCTGATATCTTCTTCAAAAGAAACCCGCAGCGCCAATACTGTGAAGAGGATTGAACTTGAAACCATTGCCAGCCAGAAAGCCAGCCGGTTCTTTTCGAAATAGTCGTAGGATCTTAAAATGAAACCCCTCATATCCTGGTCAATGAGATGATCATTCTGAATTGTTGGTGTTCAAGTTTCATTGAACTGACCTGATCTGATCCCGGCGTGAAAACATAGCAGAACAGTGCCCTGGCTCCTTTACCTTCCTCCAGTCTGCCTGAGCTGATTTTTTGCGATGAACCACCGGTGGAGTAAATGACCTTCATCTTTTTACCCGCCACATATGAGTAATCAGTGGTGTCCTGTCTTGTTTCAACCTTGGTACAGCGATTCCTGGCAAATATACCGGCCAGGGCCCCGAAATCTTCATACAATATTCTCAATGTCCTCCTGTTGTTAAGTTTTGGAAAGGCGTACAGCACCCTGAAACCTGAAGGCATAAGTTCCAGGTCTACCAGTTTCGGGCCCATTTCGGAGTTCATGACCAGCCGGATGGTGGAATCGTTCATTTTTTTCAGCAACAGGAGGCCACTGAAATGGGAAGAATTAATTTCAATGTCAATACTGTACAATCCAAGCGAATCAGTTGAATTGTACAATCCGGGCAAAAGGGATTGGGCAGCCAGTATACCGGGAGCCAGCCAAAACAGGATCATGCAGCTAATTAACCTTAAAAACCTCATCATCCACCGGGATATTTATTTTTTTATCAGTAAAAACCAACGTTGTCTTATCTCCTGAGGTTTCCATCAGCTCAAGCCTGTCGACAGTGAAATCATTTTTCGAAATGAAAATATTGATCCTGTCGAACAATGATTTAAGCATATTTTGCCTTGGCTTCAGAACGAGGAAGTACGCCCTGGCATTTTCGAATACATCAACATCAAACTCTTTTGAATTCAGCACGTTGCCTGTAACGCAGTTTATGGTCAGCTGGCTGATCATCTTGTACAATTTGTTCGAACTGGCCGATACACTAGATGTTTGCTGGCTGTTTTTTATCGTGACCCTGTCATTATCCATGATAAAAAGAAAGGTGTATGGCTTTCGGTATTCCAGGCGAAGCCTGTTGCTTTTCCTGTAAATAAACGATCCTTCGGAAATGATCTTATTTTCGAGCATGCTGATGCTCTTTTCCTGCACAAAATCGCTTTTCAGGCTGTTGATTGCGGCTGATTTAGAAGAAAACAAACTTTTGAATGCCACCAGGTTTTTCACCGGTGTATAGTTTTGTGCACCGGCCGGGGCCAGCCAGGAAAAGAGCAAAACGAACAGGAGGCAATTATAATGCTTGATCATCTACAGGTTTTTAATGCAAAACTTGGAAAACAGGTTCAACCCGGTTGGGTTGAAATCATGATTTATTCCGCAATGGTGCGGCAATTGCCAGGAAAGGTTGAAAAAGAATACAAAGCAGTTTTAAGTTGTTATTGATTCCTGGGACGCATTGACTTTGGAATCCACATAACAATACAGGTCATTGAAGGTGACAATATTTTGAAAATCGCCCAATGATACCTTAAAGTTAAAATTGCCCTCGATCACGACAACCAGATCAATATAATCGAGACTGTCGAGCTGCAATGTTTCACGAAGATTTGCCTCCGGTTTTATCAGTTCTGCATCAACTTCAAATTCATCAACCAGAAATGGAACAATTTTTTCTGTAATTTCAATTTGTGTCATAGCTTGTCAAGTTATTTATGATCCCATTTTTTTATCACCAGGGATGCGTTAGTACCGCCGAATCCAAAAGAGTTCGATAAGAAGCAGTTTATGTTGGTTTCTTTGGTTTCAGCCACGATATTGAGCCTGGAAGAATCCTCATCCGGATTTTCGAAGTTAATATTCGGGGCAATGAATCCATGCCCCATCATGAGCATCGAATAAACAACCTCGCTTGCGCCGGCCATCCAGCATTCGTGGCCGGTCATCGATTTGGTGGAAGATACGTATGGTCCCTGCCCGCCAAATATGTTGAATATCGCTTTTGCTTCGGAGGCATCGCCCACGGGTGTCGAAGTAGCGTGGGCATTGATGTAATCTATCTCCTTCAGGCCGATGCCTGATTGCTCCAATGCCATCTCCAGTGCCTTCTGTGGTCCTTCGATGGTAGGATTTGAAATGTGGGCACCATTTGACGAAAAACCATACCCCATCACCTCCCCTAAAATTGTTGCTCCGCGACGGAGTGCATGTTCAAGGCTTTCAAGGATGACAGTTGCGGCACCCCCGCTGGGGACAAGCCCGTCGCGGTCCCGGTCAAATGGCCTTGAGGCCTTGTGTGGCGCATTCTCCCTGATCGAAAATGCCCCGAGTGCATCAAAATTCCCCATCGAATAGAGGTTGATCTCCTGTGCACCGCCGCAAATAATGCAATCCTGGTAACCGTGTTTGATAAACATATGTCCAAGGCCCAATGAATGAGAGCCGCTTGCACAGGCAGCGCTGACTGTCAGGTTAATTCCCTTGAGTTTAAAAATTGTTGACAGGTTCATGGTCACGGTCGAATTCATGCTTTGGAACACGGATCCTGAACCGACCATAACCGTCTCTTTTTTTTCACGGATGATATCATTGGCAAAAATCACCGCCTTTGCAGAACTGTCGTTGCCAAAAAGAATGCCAACATTGTTCCGGTCGATAAAATCCTGGTCGATGCCCGCGATACGCAGGGCTTCAACGGTCGACATATATGCAAATTCGCCCGGCTCGGAAAGGATGATCCGGGATCGCCTGTCAAGAACACCTTTGAGGTTGGGGCTCTCCACGAAACCGGTCAGTCCTGAACGGTAACCGTAACTTTTACGCTCAGGATCCAGGATAATGCCCGACCTTCCATGATACAAAGACTGGGTGGTTTCATCCAGGTTTTTCCCAATGCACGAATATATCCCTATTCCGGTAATGACTACCCTGTTTAACATCCTTTATCCATTTTTATTAAATCCCCTGTCGGCAGAGAAGTCTCACCCTAACAAGTTATTTCATTCAATATCCTGCAGAACAGCGTACTACAGTCTTTATGATATACAAATTTTGATCTTACAATAATAGTATTTTTTTTCAAACATCCCCAAAAAATGTTTCATTGCAGGGAAAGTCCGGTAAGACAGGGAGTATGAAGAATCACGGTAAATTACATTTTTGAAGTTCAACATGAATATGTACTTTTGCCGATTCATTTGGGATGATAAACTTCTTTACACCATGATCATTTCATCCAAAATATGCTAAATATAGAGACATAAACACACATAGATGGTAAAACTAGAATTTGAGCACCGGCAGGCCGGGCATTGTGAAAGCGGTGTAACGCGCAACCTGCTCAACTACCATAATTTTAAGATCAGTGAGCCCATGGCGTTCGGCATTGGCGCCGGACTGTTTTTCAGTTACCTGCCCTTTCTCAAAATGCAGCATGCCCCCACCACTTCGTTCAGGGTATGGCCGGGACAGGTGTTTGACCGGGCGACAAAGGAACTGGGTGTAAAAACCAACATACATACTTTCCGCAACCCGAAAGATTCAATGGAGAAACTGAATGCGGTGCTGGAACAGGGTTACCCTGTCGGCCTGCAGGTAGGCACATTCCACCTGCCCTTCTTTCCTCCCGAATACAGGATGCACTACAACATGCACAATATGATTGTGTATGGCCACGACAACGGCAACTATTATATCAGTGATACCCTGATGGAACACCTGGTGGAGATCAACTACGAGGACCTCATGCGGGTAAGGTTTGCAAAAGGAGCCTTTGCCCCCCAGGGAAGGATGTACTATCCAACACATGTGCCAACGGATATTGATATCCGGCCTGCCATTGTCAAAGGCATCAGGAAAACGGCCAACAACATGGTGGGCATTCCATTCCCGATCATCGGCGTCAAAGGCATCCGCTACCTGGCCGGCCGGATGCGTAAATGGGAGAAAAGACTTGGCCCCGAAAAAGCATCGTATTACCTTGGGCAGGTATTGCGCATGGAAGAGGAAGTGGGAACAGCCGGCGCAGGCTTCCGGTTTATCTACGGTGCCTTTCTTGAAGAGGCATCGGTGGTGTTGAACCAGCCGTGGCTAAAGGAGTTATCCATTGAAATGGGCGAAAATGCCAACAAATGGCGCGAGTTTTCATACCTTGGATCCCGCAATTGCAAAAAAAGAGGTAAGCCCGATCAATCTTATGACTTTCTTGCAGACATCCTGCTCGAAGTCGCCGACCGGGAAGAGAAAATATTTAAAAAACTTTCTACCATCAAATAGTCTGACCATGGAAGAAAACTACAATCCTGTTTACAAGGACAAATCATACGGCCAGTATCGCGAGCTCTCCTATTCATACCAGGATGGCGGTAAATTTGAAAAAACAGTCGGGTTTCATGATGAAACCGACCGCCTTGTGCTGCAACAGGCATGGGACCTGTTTCGCGAACGGATTGAAGACGCAAGGCAGCGTGTGCTGGCAGGAAAAGCCAGTCCTGTTGTGTATTATATGGAGAAAAACCTGCTGGACCCGCTAAATCTTTCGATGATGGCAGGAATTTCATTGTGGCGTGTCAAATGGCACTTTAAACCTAACGTATTTAAACGGTTAAGCGCCAAAACACTGCAGAAATATGCCGAAGCATTTAACATCACCATCGACCAGCTGAAAAAAGTTGATTAACTGACCACATTTTTATGGAAATTAAAAAAACAATCATCGATTATACACACCGCCAGGCAGGGCACTGCGAAAGCGGCGCCACTTCCAACCTTTTCAAGTTCAACGGATTTGAAATATCGGAACCCATGGCCTTTGGGGTTGGCAATGGCCTGTTTTTCACCTATATTCCATTTCTTAAAATTCAGTTTGCCCCCATGATCTCCTTCCGGAATCTGCCCAATACTGTTTTTAAAAGATCCACAGGGTATATGGGTATTGATGCCACCGTAGTTAAGAAGATTAAAGATCCGCGGGAGGCGATGGAGATGCTTGACCGCAACCTCGAACGTGGAATCCCGACGGGGTGCCAGGTTGGTGTTTTTCAGCTGACCTTCTTCCCTCCCGAATACCGTATGCACTATAACATGCACAACCTCGTGGTTTTTGGCAAGGAGGGCAACATGTATCATGTGAGCGATACCGTGATGGAGTTTCCCCAGCTTATAACCTACGACGACCTGCTGCGGGTGAGGTATGCCAAAGGCACTTTTGCGCCCCAGGGAAAGATGTACTGGATCAACCATGTCATCGACAAGCAGGTTGATCTGAAACCTGCCATCATTTTGGCAATTAAGAAGACCGTTAATGACATGATTGGCATCCCGTTCCCGCTTATCGGGGTTGCAGGGTTGCGTTGGCTGGCCCGCGATATTAAAAAGTGGCCCGGGAAACACGGCAATGACAAGGCATCGTTTTACCTGGGACAAGTGCTCCGTATGGCAGAAGACTTTGGTACCGGAGGAGCAGGGTTCCGCTTCATATACGGAGCTTTCCTGAAAGAAGCAGGTGAGTTGTTCAACAACCACCAGGGGTTGCTTGAAGCTTCCGACATGATGGGCCATACAGCCAACAAATGGCGGGAGTTCACTTACATGGGAGCAAGGAATTGTAAAAACCGCTCCAAACCTGAGGAAGATTACGGAACACTTTCAGAGAGACTGCTCGAGATCGCCGACAAGGAAAAAATGGTTTACCAGAAACTTAAAAACCTCAGGTTTTAATGTCACAACAACCCATTATTGAAATCAGGGAGTTGACGAAAACTTACAAGGGAGCTGATGAACCTGCTGTAAACTCGATATCTCTGGACATCTTCCCGAACGAGATTTTTGGTTTGCTGGGGCCGAACGGTGCCGGTAAAACAACCACGATTTCGATTCTTTGCGGTTTGTTTCCGGCGACGGGCGGCAATGTCAGCATTGATGGCATCGACAGCCATACCGATATGAAAAAGATCAAGCAGATCATCGGGGTGGTACCGCAGGACATTGCCCTTTATGCGACCCTCTCCGGTCGCGAAAACCTCACTTTTTTCGGCAACATGTACGGCCTGTACGGATCGGAACTGCGCGACAAGATCGACCACTACCTCCGGGAATTCGGGCTTGAAAAACATGCCGGTAAACTCGTGAGCAAATACTCGGGGGGAATGAAACGGAGGGTGAACCTTATCGCCGGGTTGCTTCATGACCCGAAGATCATATTCCTGGATGAACCCACCGTGGGCATTGATGTGCAATCGCGCGTGGTAATTCTCGAATATCTCAAGGAGATAAACAAAAAGGGTGTGACGATCATTTACACATCACATTATATGGAGGAGGCGGAACACCTCTGTACCCGGGTGGCCATCATCGACCGGGGTAATATCATTGCCCTGGGCAGGCCGAAAGATTTGCTTGAAGGGCATCCTGAGTTTAAAAACCTGGAAAACATATTCATTCATCTCACCGGTAAAGACATGAGGGACTAAGCATGAGGAAGTATTTGTCCGTTTGCCGAAAAGAGTTGCTACTGCTCATCCGTGATAAATCAGGCCTGGCGATGCTTTTCATCATGCCGGTCGTGCTGATCGTGATTTCTTCGCTGATGCAGGAATTCGGCTGGAGTTCGCTCACCAAGGAACCGAGCATCCAGGTACTTTTTGTGAACAACGACCAGGACAGCCTGGGCACGAAGATACAAAGCGGGTTTAAAGGTTCTGACGTATTCGGGGTTGTTGACAGTTTAAACGGCCTACCGTTGACCGAAGCCTCGGCAAAAAATGCAGTTAAAAAGGGAGAATACCTTGTTGCCATCGTGGTTCCCAAAGGTGCCACCAGGACGATGCGGGCAAATGTCCGCCTTTCGGTCGCCAAAACCCTTGCAGGCTTTGGTCTTGGAAACCCGACGATGGTAAACAGCATTGCTTTTCGTGATTCGGTGGATGTGACCATCTATTTTGATCCGACTGTAAAAAAGACCTTTAAAAATGCGTTGATCAGTTCGGTCAGGGAGAACTATTATAAGTTCCAGACCGACTGGGTGTTTAAAACATTCAACCAGGAGATCGCCATTCAGATGCCCATGTACAAGCCTCCAAAGGAGGCATTCAAGGAGATCCTCAAATTCAAAGAGGTGTTTCCCTCCTACCGCGAAGTTGAACTGATCCCCAATACCACGCAACACAATGTTCCCGCCTGGACCATCTTTGCAATGTTTTTCATCGTGATCCCGCTCACCCAGAGCCTGATCCAGGAACGCGAAGGGGGCAGCCTGTTCAGACTGCTCACGATGCCTGTTCCCTACATGACCCTGCTGATGGGGAAAGTCGGTGTTTACCTTATGGTTTGCCTGGTGCAGACGGTTGCCATGCTCCTGGCGGGGATCCTGCTTCTCCCGTTGTGCGGGCTTCCAATGCTGGTACTCGGAGATGATATGGCAGGGTTGTTTGTGATGACACTTGCAGTTGCAATGGCTGCCGTGGGGTATGGCCTGATGGTCGGCACCATTGCCAAAACGCATCAGCAGGCTGCTTCCTTTGGATCCATTTCGGTCATCATCCTGGCCGCAATGGGCGGATTGTGGGTGCCGATCTACCTGATGCCGCCGTTCATGCGTTCCTTAGCCATGTTCAGCCCCCTGAACTGGTCGATTACCGGTTATTACAGCATTTTTCTGCGTGGAGGAAGTTTATGGCAGATAGCCCCGCAGGTTTTCAAATTACTGTTATTTTCCTTGTCCACCGTGATCGTTACGGCCATCTATCACAAGTATAAAAAACCCTTGAACAGCTAACTATGGAACTGACCGACCGGAAAGAAATTGTCGTAAGATTTTCGGAGGTTGACTCCATGCGCATTGTGTGGCATGGAAACTACCTCAAGTATTTTGAAGACGGCCGGGAATCTTTCGGGCTCAGGTATAACCTTGGCTATCTTGATGTTTACAAACACAACATCATGATACCGCTGGTGAAAATCAACTGCGACTACAAGCGGCCCCTTGAATACGGCGATACCGCCATCGTGGAAACCAGGTTTATACCTTGTGAAGCTGCAAAAATCGTTTTTGAATATACCATCTACCGGAAAAAAGACCTGGAAGTTGCCGCTACCGGAAATTCCACGCAGGTTTTCGTCACTCCCCAGGGGGAATTGATCCTGACTGCCCCCGAATTTTTCATCGGATGGAAAAATAAATGGGGTGTTTAACTGCCGATGTTATGAAACCAGTTTACATCCTGTCCGACAACATCATCTCCTCCCTTGGATTTACGACCGCCGAAAACATCTTGTCGCTTGAGAAAGGAACCATCGGGATCCGCACCGTTAATGATCCTGCCCTTTACCCGGGTCCTGTTCAGCTCTCGCTGGTCGACACGGATCAGCTGAATGTGAAATTTTCGGAGGTCCTTGCCATCCATGCAAAAAAAAATCCGCCCGAATCATTCACACGACTTGAAAAATTTTTCATCATTTCAATTCACAACGGGCTGAAGTCGCACCCGGTGGCACCTGGAAATCCGCGCACACTGCTTGTGATCTCAACAACAAAAGGCAACATTAACCTGCTTGAGAACCAGTACAAAATAATGTTCAGCCACCATCGGCTCTATCTTTGGGAACTGGGAAATATTGTCGCGAAATTCTTCGGCTTTTCAAATCCGCCGATCATCATTTCAAATGCCTGTATTTCAGGCGTTGTTGCCATCATGACGGCTTCGAGGTTCCTTCAATCCGGAGCTTATGACCATGCCGTGGTGACTGGCGGCGACATCGCCTCCGAATTCGTCATCTCCGGTTTTCAGTCATTCCAGGCCATCAGTCCTGAGCCCTGCAAGCCATTTGACCTCAACCGTACAGGGCTGTCGCTGGGAGAAGGATGCGGAACAATGGTTCTTTCCACCCATCCTGGTAACACCGGAGCACCATGCATCCGTGTTGCAGGAGCTGCAACCACCAACGACGCCAACCATATTTCCGGTCCATCGCGAACAGGTGAAGAACTTGGCGGAGCCATCAGGAAGGCAATGTTACAGGCAATGGTAACCCCGATGGAGGTCGGCTATATTTCGGCACATGGAACAGCCACCCCGTTTAACGACGAAATGGAGTCGAAGGCAATTGAATTCAGCAAACTTTCTGCGGTTCCTGTCAATAGTTTTAAAGGATACTGGGGGCATACGCTGGGTGCTGCCGGGATCGTGGAATCGGTGGCGGCAACATCGTCGCTCCGGAACAACTTTCTCTACCGCTCTGCCGGGTTTGAAACACCTGGTGTGCCGGCAGCACTGAATGTGGTAACCGTAAACCAGCCAGCCGAACTGAAAATATGCCTTAAAACCGCATCCGGATTTGGCGGATGCAACGCAGCAATCCTTTATCAGAAAGATTAAAATGGACCGTATCATCACTTCTTACAGCCATCTCCATGATAATAAGGTCATCGTGAATGGCCGTCTCATCTTTTATCAGGAAAATATTCTTAAATTTGCAGACTTTGTAAAAACAGTTTTCAAGCAGGAGCAAATTGTCTATCCCAGGTTTTACAAGATGGACGCCATCAGTAAACTTGGATTTCTTGCTGTGGAGTTGGTTTTAAAGGAACAAACAATAGATGGTTACGATCGCGACACAGTGGGTGTGGTGTTGTGCAACTCAAGTTCAAGTCTTGAGACCGACATAGCCCATAATGATACGATTAAAGACCGTACGGCTTATTTTCCAAGCCCTTCTGTTTTTGTTTACACCTTGCCAAATATTGTTATCGGGGAGGTTTGTATTAAGAACAAAATCAAAGGGGAGAATGCTTTTTTGATCTCTGAATCATTCAATGGCAGATTGTTGTGCGATTATGTGGATGAGTTGTTTAACAGCAAACGGGTGGATGCCTGTTTGTGCGGCTGGGTTGAAGTGCTGGGCAACAATTGCAACGCCCTGATGGTCCTGGTTGAAAATCAGGACGATGAGAAGGTAAACAAGTCCCCCGGCTTCAATCCGGTTATTTTTAATGAGGAGAATCTCAATTTTATAATGAAACATAACTGAACTGATATTATGGATGAATTGATTTTAAAACTGAAGAAAGAAGTTATTGAGCAGTTGAACCTGGAGGAAACAACCCCGGAAGATATAAATCCCGATTCCGCATTGTTTGGTGAAGGCCTTGGGCTCGATTCAATAGATGCACTGGAGCTGATCGTTTTGCTGGAAAAGAATTACGGAATCAAGATTGAAGATCCCAAGGATGGCAAGAAAATATTTTTCTCGATTCGTTCTATGGCTGAATACATTACAGAGCATAAAAAATAACTACTGATGCCCCAGCGGATATTCATTACCGGATATGGCATCATTTCCTGCATCGGCAACAATATTGAGGAAACTCTCTCCTCCCTGCT
Organism: Bacteroidota bacterium; assembly: GCA_026391835.1. Lineage (GTDB taxonomy): Bacteria > Bacteroidota > Bacteroidia > Bacteroidales > FEN-979 > CAIVAT01. The sequence continues at coordinate 194,588 of JAPLDF010000075.1, read as the reverse complement.
CGGGTCAAAGCCCGGAACAGGAAGGATTCGTTATGTTGAAACCCTTCTCAAAGATGAATTGCTTGTAGGAGAAGTGCCAAAAACACTGGCTGAACTCTTTGTCATGGCAGGGATCTCTCCTGTCGACGGCTATTCGAGGAATGCCCTGCTGGGAATGATAGCAGCCCGTGAAGCTTTTGAACACGGCCGGCTGGATGATCACCGGGAACTTAAAACAGGATTGATCTCAGCGACCACCGTTGGTGGAATGGATCGTAGTGAATTCTATTACAACGATTTCCTCACCAATGATACGCGCAATGTGTTCATCGATTCCTATGATTGTGCCGACAGCACCGAAAAAATCGCCCAGTTGCTGGAGATCACCGGATTTGTGACAACCATCAGCACGGCATGTTCATCGGCAGCCAATGCCATCATGCTCGGTGCACGGATGATCCGTTCGGGCCGCCTTGACCGTGTACTGGCCGGTGGCAGCGAGTCATTGACAAAATTTCATCTCAATGGTTTCAATGCATTGAAAATCCTCGACAAGGAACCTTGTAAACCATTTGACCAGCATCGCGCCGGGATCAATCTTGGTGAAGGCGCTGCATACCTCGTGCTTGAGTCGGAAGAGAGCCTTGCAAAAACCGGGAATGTTCCATTTGCGGAATTGGTTGGCTGGGGCAATGCATGTGAAGCCTATCACCAGACGGCCTCCTCCCCTGACGGGATTGGTGCCTACCTGGCCATGAAAGAGGCGATTGATATGAGCGGACTGGCACCGGGCGACATCGACTATGTGAATGCCCATGGTACCGGAACCGACAACAACGATCTTTCGGAAGGGCATGCCATCGAAAGACTGTTCGTTGACAAAATGCCCATGGTAAGTTCAACCAAACAATTTACAGGACATACTACCAGTGCAGCTGGTTCCATTGAAGCAATCCTTTCGGTGTTATGCCTGCAAAACCAGGTAATCTGGCCAAACCTGAATTTTAAAGAACGTATTGCAGAATTAAACTTCTCGCCTGTTGAAAAACTGATGATAAATGTCGCAGTGAATGCAGTGATGTCGAATTCGTTCGGGTTCGGGGGGAATGATACGTCGTTGATATTCAAGAAGGTCAATGCAAGCAATGAAAACAATGCAAGCAATGCAATCAATGAAAACAATGTATGCAATGCTGGCAATACGGGCAAGGCGAGAGGAGAATAGGTTGACATTTGACAAGAAAAAAATGATTGCACAAAAAGTGATGGTTGTTTCACTTATTGATTCAATAATTCCAGCATTGTTTACATTGCTTACACTGTCTGCATTGTTTTCATTGCCTGCACTACTTTTATTTAACAATTAACCAGCAAAATGGCTTACATCAATGGCATCGGATTGATTTCCCCTCAAAAAACTGCAGAAACAAAGGAATTTCTTTCTGAGGTTATGGAATACACTGCCGATTACCTGAGGTGTATCGAACCAGGTTACCGGACATATATCGATCCGATCCAGTCGCGCAGGATGAGCAGGCTGATCAAAATGGGGATTGCTTCGGCAAAAATGAGCATGACAGATGCAGGTTGTACAATGCCTGATGCGATTATTACCGGGACGGGCCTGGGAAGTGTAGAGGATACTGAAAAAATACTTGGCGAGATCACCAGGGAGGAGAAGTTCCTGAATCCTACGCCTTTCATCCAGTCAACTTACAACACCATCAGTTCACAGGTGGCCATTCAGCTGAAATGTCACAACTACAATTCAACGTATGTCCATCGCACCTTCTCTTTCGAAAGCGGACTGATTGACGGGCTGATGCAGATTGAGGAACAAAAAGCGACGAATGTCCTGGTGGGAGCCATTGACGAAATGACCATGAACCACCTCCAGATCACCCGCCGCGTCGGGCAATGGAAGATGGAAGCAGTGAACAATCTTACCTTGTTGCAAAAACCAACACCCGGTGCCCTGGCAGGCGAAGGTGCGGCCTTCTTTGTGGTGGGCGCCGGAATGTGTGCATCAACCTATGCAGAACTGGCAGACGCTGCTACCTGCATCAATATAAACGGGTCATTCCGCCCGGATACTTTCCTGCCCGGTTTTCTTGGAAAAAATAATCTTTCAGTTGATGACATTGACGTGGTAATGCTCGGACTAAACGGTGACAATGTAAATGATCCCCACTATCTGTCATTCGCAGAGCAGTTTTTCCCCGGGAAAGCCCAGGCATGGTTCAAACATCTTTGCGGGGAGTATCACACCGCTACCGGTTTCGGGCTTTATGTTGCCGCAAATATCCTGAAGAACCAGGTTTATCCGGAGATCTTAAAGTTAAACCCCGTACAGCCCGCGAAGTTAAAAAACATACTGATTTACAACCATTTCAGGAATGTGAACCATTCGTTCATCCTGGTGAGGGGCTGCTGATTCATTCCAAAGTGATTTTTGTTTCCTGACTTGTTTAATTCACAGTGTGGTCTTACCAACCCGTTCCATTACGGAGGGGTTGAGGGTGGGGATACCAGCCCACAGGAATTAGATGAACTTGACAAGTTCCTGGCCGATCCTGATGACGGAGGATGGGAGGTTGTCAAGGTATCAAGGGCACTTAGATTCCTGTATATCAATAGAAGAACGTCATCCATCGCAACCAATTCTTCATTTTGAATTCTCAGGACCGTGATGTTCATTGAACTTAGGATTTCTTCACGCCAAAGGCCGTGTTCCTCAGTATTCTTGTGAACACCACCATCTAATTCAATGACTAGCCTGACTTTTGCGCAATAGAAATCGGGAATAAAAATATTCAGATCATTGCCATTCCGGTTATAAATAATGGGATGTTGTCGAAGAAATTTATAACCACCTAATTGACGGTCCCTGATTCTCCTCCAAAGTTGCTTTTCATAAGGTGTCGGATTTTTCCTAAGTTCCCTGGAAATGAGTTTGATTTCATGATATTTCATTGCTTTTTATTGTTAATCGGGAAAGAGAATAAAAGTTATAAGAGTGTTAATAACTTATAGGATACCTCCGCCAGCAGGCAAATTAAGCACCTGTACCAGACAACCCTGGCAAGGATGGTATTGATTTTTATGTATCTTTATCAAAAAAAACATTCCATGAAAAAATATATTCCTGTCATTGTTCTTATTTGCCTTTTTCTCCGGATCTCTGCAGATGGTTGGGCCGGCCCCGGCGATACCACCACAGTGCAGGCATTCACCTTTGGCTCCGCGCTTGAAGGGAAATTCCTTTTCCCTGGCGGTTCCCACCGCTGGAGTAAAATCCTGATGGAATATACACTCAAATGCAACCCGGCACAGGTTCCTGCCTGCGGGGAATGGGATTACCTCACCTATACGTACCTCTATAAACATACCGGTCAATGGGATTCAACCCGGTATTCACATGCCAACTTTTCCATCAACGGGGAAACACCGGATTCCCTCATGTATATGAACTCCGGTTCATGGTCATATATTCCGTACTTCGATTATTTCAACCAAACCCTGCCGGTAACCACAGTAAAAACCGGTGACAGTACGGGCAATTCCCGTTATACCTTCAGCAATGATGCTGACGATGCAAGGTCGCAATTCATCTATACCGCAGCCGAACTTACCCAGGCCGGACTACAGCCCGGCCAGGTCACCGGCCTGCGATTTAAATTTTCAATGGTGGGCAGCGCCCTCGATAAACTCAGGGTCAGACTTAGAAACACAGCAGCTGACACGCTCAACCCGCAGAGCATTGATGCCGGTGGTTTTACAGAAGTTTTGGCCAGGGACTGGAAATTTGCTTCCATAGGCTGGCAAACACTACCTTTTACCTATCCGTTTCAGTGGGACGGGGTTTCAAACATCCTGGTGGATATCAGTTATGAACATCGGTTGCCCGGTGGATGGAATGAAACATTTTCCGGAAATCCCGGACATGCAGCCAATGTCAGTTCAGGGGTCGATGACGGATTCCTGAAATTCAGGGATATGGATTTTGTGGAGGTTCCTGAACAGGTTTTTTCGTCGCTGGACAGCGCTGTCACCATCGCCTTCTGGCAATATGGAGATCCTTTGCTTCAACCGCAAAACAACACCCTTTTTGAGGGTATCGACAGTGCCGGGCGACGGGTGCTGAATGTGCACCTCCCCTGGAGCGATGGCAAAGTTTACTGGGATGCCGGCCGCGATTCTACCGTTTACGACAGGATTGTCCTGAGTGTTAGCGACCCCTCCAAATACCGGGGAAAATGGAATCACTGGGCCTTTTCGAAGGACGTGATCAAAGGGCGCATGAAAATATATCTCAACGGTCAGCTGGTGTTTACCCAGGGTTCCAGGCACCGCCCGATCGATGGTATCAGGAAATTCAGGATTGGCAGTGATGGTTTCGGCACTTCCAACTTTTATGACGGTTATATCGATGAGTTCTCAATCTGGAACAAAGCCCTGAGCGATACAGCCATCAGGGCGTTCATGTATAAGGATATTGCGAACAATAACCCTGACTATCAATACCTCCTGGCATATTACCATTTCAACTCGGTGGCTGGATTCAAAGCATTTGATGCTGCTCCCGGAGGGCATGATGCAACCCTGGGAGGATATCCCGAATGGCTTGACTACAAGGGGAAAGACCTTTTCAGAAATTTTTCCCCGGTGAACGATCGCCCCTGCATTGCATTCGAACAGGGAGCCTACAATGCCGCCACCCTCGACTCAACCTTCAAGGTTGATACTCTTGCAAAGTCACCGGTTATGATCGTCCTCTTCGGGGATACGGTACGGCCATACCTGCCGACGGACACGCTGGCCAGGTATCCTGCCTGGTATGCGAATTATCATTACAACTCCCTCGGAGTGGCCATTGACTCGTCGCTTGTCACACCTGATGGAATATTGCACAGGAAAGACTACTATTATTACGGCAAGCCTTTTGAGAGCCTCGAACGCTATGAACTGGCGCGCTACATCACGCCTTACGGCAACAACCTCAGCCTCGGAACAGGCTGGACCTGGCTGTTCGACCTTACCGATTATGCCCCGCTGCTGAGAGATTCAGTACACCTGTCGGCCGGAAACTGGCAGGAACTGCTCGACATGAAGTTCAGGCTGATCGAAGGAGTTCCACCGAGGGACGTCCTTGGCATTCAAAATATCTATTCAGGAAACCACGGTTATGCGGATGCATCACAGCACAACCTCCCGCCGGTTAAGGTTCATATCGGTTCAGATGTCCGCAATGCCCGGTTAAAGATGCGCATCACCGGGCACGGTTTTGGCGGGAACCTTGACTGTTCGGAATTTTGTTCCCGCACCAACGAACTGAAAATTAACGGGGTGCATGCCTACAACCATCTTGTGTGGCGCGCCGATTGCGGATTGAATCCGCTCTATCCGCAGGGAGGAACCTGGCTGTACGACCGTGCCGAATGGTGCCCGGGCGCCGAAGTGCGTACCAAGAATTTCGAATTGTCCCACCTCATTGTTCCGGGCGACTCGATGACAATCGATTACGATCTCCAGCCGGGTTATACCTGGAATGGACAGGGAAGCTGGCCCTATTATGCCATTGAGTCACAACTGATCACATACGACAGGCCGAATTTCAAACTGGATGCGGCCCTGGAGGAGGTACTTTCACCCAGCAATGATAAACTTTATAACCGGTATAACCCGCTCTGCGGCCGCCCTTTCATTGCAATTAAAAACAACGGTTCCGACACACTGAAGAGCCTGGTTGTCACATTCGGACCTGTTGGAGGAACCACACAATCTTTCGCCTGGACGGGTCGCCTTGCATTTCAGGACACCACCAGGATCCTGCTGCCGGCAATCGACTGGACCAACTGGACCGGTGGTGATAACCGTTTCCTTTTCCACGTAAAGCTTCCGAATGGCGGGACGGATGAAAATGCCGCCAATGACGCGATGAGTGCTGCTTTTACCATTCCGCCGACCTATAACAACCAGCTGGTATTGAAATTCAAATCAAACCACATGGCAGGATCCCTTTCGTGGGAGCTCGCCGACCAGGATGGCAATATGGTTTATCAGAACGGGCCGCTGGAGAACAACACCATTTACCAGGATACATTCAACCTGCCCAAAGGATGTTACCGGTTAATTCTCAGGAATGCGGAGGGAGAAGGGCTCAACTACTGGGCCAACATGCCGCCATACGGGAACGGGACTGCCGGGTATGCACAACTCAAAGACATTTCCGGGCAACTGGTCAAATCCTTCCAGGGTGATTTCGGCAGGGAAATTGCGCAGAGTTTCACCGTGGGGATGACCATTGATGTTCCGGAACTGAATCCCTCCGGATATGTGAACATTTACCCCAATCCCACGCAAGGCAGGTTTGACATCTCTCTGATCCTCGGTCATCCGCAAAAAGTGACCATCATGGTGGCCGATGCAATGGGGAACCTTGTCAACCACTTATTTTTGAATGCGGCAGTTAATTCAACAGTGCCAATGGACCTTACATCCTTGCCGGCCGGTATCTATTTTGTGACAGTTACCACTGAAACAGGAACAACCTTCAGGAAAATTGTGAAATATTGACCGGGCTTCCCAACCCGGCCGCAGTGCAATATTGTCAAACACGCTGAATGCCTGTATCGGAAGGGCTATATTCCCCTTTCTCTTTGCCGGATTAATACTTTTTTTTCCTAAGTTTGCAAAAAATTACTTAAAACCTTACTCACATGAAAAAATCGTTATCCGCATTGATCATTGCATTGTTATTTATTACAGGCCCCCTGGTGGCACAAAAACAACTCTATTTTGGCCTCTCCGGGACCGGGCTCAGCTCCGTCATCACCAACCAGAACAATTACGGACTCGACTTTGAAATGGATTACAAACCTACATTTGGAGGATCAGGCAATGTGAACGTTGGATTTGATTTTAACAATCATGTGGGAATTAAACTGGAGATTGGATTTGCAAAATTAGGGCAAAAATATGCCGACACCCATATGATAAATGATACAAATTATGAATACACAAGGAATATTAAACTTAATTATCTGCAAATTCCGCTGCTGTTTAAATACCAGTCAAATGGTGAAGTTGCTAAATTCTATATGATGGTAGGTCCCCAGTTTAACCTTTTGCTCTCTGCCTCACAGGTTTATTTAAAACAAGATTTAACCTACGATGATTATATGACCGTTGATAATCTACCTGTTAAAATTGGTGAAGAAAAAATCACAGACCGGTTTAATTCTTTGGATATCATGGCCAGGTTCGATCTGGGAGTGGATATTCATGTTGCATCCAACCTCTTTGTAAATGTCGGGTTAACCATGGCTTATGGTCTGATGGATATCAATAACTCAAACACGCAAAATCCTTTGAATAATCCTGATTACGATTATCATGCCTCCCACAACATATACGGCGGCGTCAATTTTGGAATCAATTATGTTTTACCGGTCGGATCAAAATAAATATCCCGCAACCAAAAAAAAAGGTCATCTTTTCGATGGCCTTTTTTTTTACTCCGCGGTCCTCTGCGTAAATGCTCTGCGGCCCTCTGCGGTTTTCTTTCACAAAGTGAACCAGGAACTCCTGTCAATGTAATCATCCACGATAGCCGGGGTTTCCATCGTGTGAAACAACCCCAGCAAGCCCGCAATTTCGTGCCGCAACTCCACGATGGCATTGTCAACGAGGTCTTGCCTGAAGCCCCGTGAAGCCAGTGCAACCACCATGTCCATGGAAACAATGCGGCTCATCACTTTCCCCAGTTCCACAAGTTTTCGCTGGGGCAACTGGGTACGCAGGTCAAACTGGAGCATATCCAGCAACTCCCTGGCCGCATGTTCGGTATGGCGGTAATGCCTTAGAAAGCCATAGAGGTTACGCTCCCCGGCTTTTTTCATCCGTTTAACCAGGCCCTCGGCAACCTGGGCGTACAGCATGTCATTTGACCCCTCAAATATCTGGAAAGGCCGGCTGTCGACGATCCCGCGGCCACCGATATGGCTGAACCTGTAGGCTTTTGCCCCGGTAAGCTGGACCAGCGACTGGGCAGCCTCCTGCATGAGGTCGGTCACAAAGCTTTTCATTGAGTTGGCGACCATCCCACTGGCAGACAGGTCATGTTCAAGCCCGGCCTTAAGGCTGCTATAGGAACACATGGCCGATGCGATGGTGAAAGATGCCTGGAGCCTTGCAAGTCGTTGCTGTACCTGGTCATACGAAATCAGGCTCTGCCCTCCTGCCCATCTTTGCCGGCAATGGTCAAAGGCCTCATCCATCATGCGCTGAATAAACCCGAGCGCCATTCCGGGGAAATGCAACCTGCTCCTGTGCAGCAAATCAAGCAGAAGTTTGATGCCGGTGGTTTTTGGTGTAAGACGATATGACGCGGGAATTCGGACATCTATGAGATTGCGCCCATATGGGATCTCGTGAAGCCCAAGATTGTCGAAAAGTTCTTCGACTACAATTTGCTGCCCCGGCATCGAGGTATCACAGATAAAAAAATCGATATCCCTTTTGAGCTCTCCGCTGGCAGCCATTTCACGGGCGGTGAGCAGCCAGTAGTTCGCAGCGCCGGTAAGCCCGGCCCAGTGTTTTGTACCCCTGATGTGGAAATGGTCGCCCTGGTTCGAAAATGTTGTTTGCATGCTCAGGGCATCGGTTCCGAAATCGGGTTCGGTGATCATCAGCCCACCCATGTTCCGGCCGTTCATAAACCTGCTGAATATAGGTTTTTTGACCTCCTCCTGTGCATACTTTACAACCGGCTGGATAAATAACCCTGAATTGATGCCAAGTGTAAGCGAAAGTGCCAGGGATTCATAGGATGCAGCAGAGAGCATTGCAAGGATTTCATCGATATGGCCTCCCCTTCCGCCAAAATCAACCGGAATGCAAACCGAAAGCGGGTTGAGTGCCATTATTTCATTGAGTACACCTGCCGGGATGCCGCGCGGCATGGTCAACCGGTCAGTGACTTCCTGGTTCCTGAAAACATGCTGCATCCGGTTCTTCAACTCCTCAAGAAACTCCCGGAATGGCACCGGTTCACCTGTTCCCTCCGGATGGATGTATTGTTTCAACGATGGCTTCTTTCCTTTGATCATAACCTATCCACGGTTTTTTTTGCCCGTTCTATTTTTATTTAAACCAGATTACAAAATTACTAAAGTTCTTTAAACAAATCACGCCTTGGAATAGCAGACAATATCAGAAATCCTCTGCCATATTTTTACACAAACCGGCTTACTTTCCTGCGCAGGCCCGCGAGAGTATTGTGGAAGCTAAAAAAGCCTACATTCCCTGCAACTGGCGAACAATGGCCTTCACTCCCTGCCGGTACGTGGTCGGTGTGTAATTGAAGTGCTTTTCAAATTTTGTACTGTCCAGGAAAAAATCACGATCAAACTGGTAGCGCATTTCGTAGAGTTCGGCAAACAAAGGTACAACCAGCGATACCGCTTTAACCATCCAGGCCGGCATCAGCTGATATTTATCGCTCTTACCCATTTCTGTTGCAAAAAGGGATATCCACTCCTCGCCGGTTAAAATATCAGGGTCCGTCGGCAGATTCCATACCTGGTCATAAGCATCCGGACTGTTGCCCAGCATGGCCGTAGCCAGGCCGGCATCGGGAGTATAAGTAAATGAATGTTTTGTTTTTGCAGTATAGAGCCATTGGGCTTTTTTATTTTTTGCCAGGTTCTTATAAACCACCTCCATCAGCATCATGTTGGCGCCTATTCCATAAAAGTCGGCAGAACGGGCGATGATGGCATGTATCTTCCCTGCAGCTATTTTATCGAGGAGCATTCTGTCGAGTTTCGCCCTGACTTCCCCTTTTTTGCTGGTTGGACTGATCGGTGAATTTTCTGTAATATGTTTCACATTGTCACCCCCTATCAAATATAGGTTGTCGAAAAACACAAGCCTGGCTCCATATTCAATGCATGCATCGATGACATGTTGCATGATCGGTGGCCATTGCTCCTGCCACACACGTGTTTTGTACACAAGCCCTGCAGTAAGATACACAATTTCAGAACCCTTTACGGCTCCAAACACCTCATCGCGTTTGTTGAGATCAGCCACGAAAAGTGAATCCGTGGCATTTACTTTTTGGGGATTCCTGCCTGCCAGTCGTATTTCACCGGTATATTTTGGGAGTACTTTAGCCAGTTCCAACCCTATTGCCCCTCCGGCACCCAATATCGTTTGCATAAAGTTCATTTTTAAGGCCTGGCCACTTCAGAAAGATACCAGGGCATTGTTATAGAATACAAAATTAGCAGTTTTAGCGAGATGGAACTCTCAACATTCCCCTTCGGGGGTACTCTCGCACATTTTCGCGGTTTTTTTTCACAGAAAGACACTGATATAATGCATATTACATCATACTTTAGCTCATAAAAAAAACCGAGCAAATTCTTCAGTAATCCCTTCCTGAATTTGCAAATTAATCCGCGCAAATCAGCGGGAAAAAAAGTGTATTCATTATACTGATAAATAATTCAGCAAGAATTTCCTAAGTTATGTCAACTGAAAAGATTTACTTTTAACTTTGCTATCATGGCAGAGAATTCATTGTTTTTAAATATCTTAACCGTGATAAAATTGTCAGCGATATTGACACCCGGCAGTTTCCCTACATTTTAGGAAAAAACACTTCCAATGCAGACTGAACCCTACTCGATAAATACGACTCAAGATGCCAGCCAGGCCGTCAGGTTTGGCGACATTTTCAACGTTGATGACATCCAACGCTTGCAGGATTTATTTTCGGATGCAATCGGTATTGCTTCCATCATTACCCATCCTGATGGGACACCGGTTACTAAACCAAGTAATTTTTGCCGGCTGTGCGCCGATATCATCCGCCGGACCGAAAAAGGACTTGCAAAATGTCAACTTTCCGATGCTGTGCTTGGCCGCCAGGGCTCAGAAGGCCCGGTCGTACAACAATGCCTGAGTTGCGGATTATGGGATGCCGGTGCAGCAATCACCGTAGGCGGTATGCATATTGGAAACTGGCTGATCGGCCAGGTACGCATTGAGGAGTCAGATGACGCCGGTATGCTTGAATATGCAGATGACATCGGTGCAAAAAGGGAAGATTTCGCGAAAGCACTTGGCGAAGTTCCATTCATGTCTTCAAAGCGGTTTAACAAAGTTGCCGCGATGCTTTTTGCATATGCTAACATTCTCTCAGAAAATGCCTATGATAATTTGCAATTGAAAAAACAAATCAAGGAAAGGGAGAAAGTCGTGGAAGCATTGCTCGAAAGCGAAGAACAATACCGTGACCTGGTTGAAAATTCTCCCGATGCAATTGCAATTTATGTTGAAGGAAAAGTCAGGCTTATCAATAAAGAATGTCTTCACCTGATGGCAGCCTCAAGTTCAGAAGAATTGATCGGGAAACCTGTTATTGAGTTTGTGCACCCTGATTACCGGGCCATGGTGACCGAACGGATGAGAATGGCAGCGATCCACGGAACCGTTCTGCCCCTCAATGAAGAAAAATTTATCCGGATCGATGGTTCTTCTGTTGAAGTGGAAGTAAAGGCAATGCCTATCAAACTTGAAAACAAACCGGCGGTGCAATTAATTATCCGTGACATTACAACCCGCAAACATATCGAGAAAACCATTTCGATGCTTGCACATGCGATAAGGAGCATCAGCGAGTGTGTGAGCATTACCGACATGACCGATAAAATTGTATTTGTCAACAATGCTTTCCAGCAAACGTACCAATATGAAGAAAACGAACTCCTGGGGAAATCGATCAGTATGGTGCGCTCCCCGGACAATTCGCCTGCAATTGTTGAGGAGATTCTTCCGGCAACTTTGCATGGAGGATGGCAGGGGGAACTTTTAAACAGGAGGAAAGACGGCAGTGAATTTCCCGTTTTTGTCTCCTCATCCGTTGTAAGGGATGATTACGGTGAGCCTATCGCGCTTATTGGCGTCACAAATGATATTACCGCCCGTAAGATTGCTGAAAAAGAACTCATTGATATAAATGAAGAACTGGACAGGCGTGTCAAGCAAAGAACAGCCGAACTTGAAGCTGCCAATAAGGAGTTGGAGACTTTTTCCTACTCGGTATCCCACGATTTGAAAACCCCATTGAGACATATCAGCGGATTTATCGGTTTGTTTCTCGAAAACAAATCGACTGATCTCACCGAAGAAGAGCTCGGTTACCTGAAAAGAGTTTCCGGTTCGGTTAACAACATGGCGCTGCTGATAGATGCAATACTCTCTTTTTCACGTCTGAACCAGGCCGAATTGCGTAAAGCAACAATCCGGTCATCCGAAATGGTCAAGCAGGTCATCAGTTTCTATGAGCCCGATATCCACGACAGGCAGATCACATTTAACGTTGCACCCCTTACTGAGATAAAAGGAGATGAAGAACTGATACGACAGGTGTGGACTAACCTGATTTCCAATGCAATAAAATATACCGGCAAAAAACAGAACGCGGTCGTTGATATCGGCTGTTTCTCAACAGACACCGAAACCACCTTCTTTGTCAAAGATAATGGGGCGGGATTTAACATGAAATATGCAGATAAATTATTTGGTGTGTTCCAGCGGTTGCATAAATCAAGAGATTTCGATGGGATCGGGATCGGGTTGGCAAATGTCAACCGGATCGTCAGTCGCCATGGCGGCCATTGCCACGCCGAAGGGGAACCTGACCAGGGAGCAACCTTTTACTTTAGCCTGCCAGGCTGATATCAAATTTTCAAAGGGTATTAATACAGGAATGCCTGCAGTACTTTAACTATATCACGCTAAACACATGGAGAATCCATTCAACAAAACCTCACTACCGGAGAAATTGCTTCTTCTGGTAATTGTTGTTTTAGGCGTGATATTTGTCCGATACACTTGGAAAAGAATTGAAAATGAGCAATTTGAAAACATTTCACAAATTGCCAGGTCCATTGTGGCAACATTACCTGTAGAGGATTTGAAAATGCTGGAGGCTAAGACCACGGATATTGAAAAGCCACAGTACAAAGCTCTTAAAAAGAGACTGGCAGCAATAATCCGGGTCAATGGCAAAGCAAGATTTGCATACATATATACGGAACAAAACGGAAAAATTTACTTTATCGCCGATTCGGAACCGGTAGATACAAAAGATTATTCACCTCCGGGACAAGAATATACAGAGGCAAACGCTGAAGACAAACAGCCATTTAAGGATGGGAAAGAGTTGATTACTATCCGGGTTCCTGACCGGTGGGGTACATGGACAAGCGCCCTTATCCCGATAAAAGACTCAAATACCGGAAAGACCATTGCGGTGTTCGGCATGGATTTTAATTCTAAATCATGGGATGGGTTGCTGTTTCTAGAAGTAATGCAATCAAGCGTATTATTTTTATTGTTGCTGCTGGCTTTCATTTTTTTATTAAAAATAGGCACCAAGAACAAGTTGCTTAAGTTTGAAATTGCAGAACGAAACCAGGCAGAAGCAATGTTGCGGGAGAGCGAAGAAAAATATCGGTTGGTGTTTGAATATTCACCTGTAGGTTTGCTGTACTATGATCAAAGTGGTGTCATTGTTGCCTGTAACGACAATTTCGCAAAAATTATCGGGTCCTCCCGTGAAAAGCTTGTCGGCTTAAACATGCTCAACCTGCCGGATAAAAAACTGGTTGCCTCAGTTCAAAGGGCACTGGATGGCGGCGAAGGGCTATTTGAAGGTGAATACCATTCAGTTACTGCAGATAAGCGTTCATCTGTGCGGGCACTTTTTGCACCGGTGGGGGTTACAGGCGGACATATCCAGGGAGGCATAGGTATCATCGAGAATATTGCAGAACGCTTGCATGCCGGGGAAGTCCTTGTCCAAAGCCAGGAGCGTGCGCGTAAACAGCGCAATGCCATCGCAAGAATAGCCGTAGATGAGGTTATTTCCTTTGGCGACCTGGCCACTTCTTTCCATAGGCTTACCGAGGAAGTGGCAGCAGCTCTGAATGTGGAACGGGCAAGTATCTGGTTGTTTTCGGAGGATAAAACAGTTTTGGAATGTATCTCCCTGTTTGAAAATAAAACAAAAAAACACAGTTCGGGAACAATTCTCAAGTATGCGGATTATCCCCGCTATTTTACTGCCATCAAAGGTGAAAGCAGAATTTATGCCAGTGATGCACAAAATGACCCCCGTACCAGTGAGTTTACCGAGGGGTACCTTGTACCACATGGAATTGCTTCGATGCTTGATGCCGCTGTTCAGGCAGAAGGAGACCTGAAGGGGGTGGTATGTTTCGAACACACCGCCGAAAAGCGCACCTGGCATACTGATGAAGAGTCATTTGCAAGCACGGTTGCATCTATCGTGGCCCAGACCCTTGCCAACATTAAACGCAAGAAGGCCGAAAAAGAGATTATTGAGTTAAACCAGGAACTCGACCATCGCGTCAAACAAAGAACCACCGAACTTGAGGAGGCGAACAAGGAACTGGAGACTTTTTCGTACTCCGTTTCACACGATTTAAAAGCACCATTGAGACATATCAAGGGGTTCATTGACCTGTTCCTCGAAAAAAAATCAGCCGAACTTACCGATGAAGAACTTGGATACCTGAATAAAATTTCAGGATCGGCAACCAATATGTCGCTTTTAATCGATGCCATTCTCTCCTTCTCCCGGCTAAGCCAAACTGAGATCAGGAAAACAACAATTCGTTCAAATGCAATGGTTCAGCAGGTTCTCAAATATTGTGAGCCGGATATTCATGGCCGGAACATCATTTTCAATGTGGCAGCACTTCCCGACGTAAAAGGCGACGAAGAACTGATTCGGCAGGTATGGACAAACCTGTTGTCGAATGCAATAAAATATACAGGAAAAAAGAGTGAGGCGGTTGTTGACATCGGCAGCACCTCTACTGAGGAGGAGACAACCTTTTTTGTAAAAGATAACGGGGCCGGGTTTAACATGAAATATGCTGAAAAACTTTTCGGCATGTTCCAGCGGCTGCACAAATCGAGGGATTTCGAAGGAGTCGGCATTGGGTTGGCCAATGTTAACCGGATCGTCAGGCGCCACGGAGGCACTTGCCGGGCAGAGGGCGAAACGGATAAAGGTGCGGCATTTTACTTTAGTTTACCAAAATGATTTGAAGTTCAGAAACATGGAAAGCAAGATCAACATCCTTCATCTTGAGGATCAGGAATCAGACGCAATATTGATTAAATCCTTAATTACCAAAGGCTTCAAGGATGTTAATTATCATTTTGTCGATGACGAAGCGGGATTCCTCAAGGTTTTGAAGGAAGAGAAAATTGATGTCATATTATCCGATTACCAGCTTCCGGATTTTTCGGGGATGGATGCATTGCTCGTTGTAAAACAGCACTACCAGCATATTCCTTTTATTTTTGTAACCGGTAAAATGGGTGAGGATGCTGCGATCGAATCATTGCTCAACGGGGCTACTGATTATGTACTGAAAGCAAAACCGGAACGCCTTGTACCGGCCATTAAAAGGGTGCTTTATGAGGCAGAGTTGCGCCAGGACAGGATTGCTTCCAATATTGCCCTGCGCGACAGTGAAGAGCGATACCGTAACCTGGTTGAAAATATCAGTGATGTGATTTTTGAGCTCGACAGCCAGGGGCAAATTAAATATGTAAGCCCGGTGATTCAAAAGATCATGGGTTACAAGCCTGAAGAACTGGTTGGCGATAATTTCATCAGGGTGGTAAATGAGGGTGATAAAAAATTTGTCAGCGACCAATTTTCGGATTTGTGTAAAGACATTGAAACTGTCAACGAATACAGGTGCATTACCAGGACAGGCGACCTGTGCTGGGTGCGTGTCTCGGTAAAAGCCATTTTTGAAGGTGAAAAATTTGTTGGCGGAAGCGGAATTTTAAGTGATATTACCCGGCGAAAGCATGATGAAGAAGCCCTGCTGAAAGAGCAGTACCTGATGCAAACCCTGATGAACAACATCCCTGATCACCTGTATTTCAAAGACCTTGAAAGCAGGTTCATGAGGATAAGCAAGTCAAACAACGAATCCTTCCGCCTGAAGGATTCTTCAGAAGCCATCGGTAAAACCGATTTCGACTTTTTTACCGAAGAGCATGCCCGGGCAGCTTTCCTCGATGAGCAGGAGATCATCCTCACCGGGAAACCATTGATCAAGGAAGAAAGGGAAACCTGGTCGGACCGGCCCGACACATGGGCCCTCTCGACAAAGTTGCCGCTTCGCGACCAGGATGGCAAGATCATAGGTACTTTTGGTATTTCAAGAGACATCAGCGACCGTAAACGGTTTGAGCAGGAGCTCCTGAAAGCAAAAGAAAAAGCTGAAGCAAGCGACCGGCTTAAAACCGCCTTTATCCGGAACATCTCGCACGAAATACTTACCCCGCTGCATGGCATTCTCGGGTTTGGCCCCATGCTGAGCGATCCATCCCTCTCGCCAGACCAGAAAGAGGAGTTCCTGGCCATGGTAAATGCCAGCAGCGAGCGGCTTATTATGACCATCAACAACATCATGGATATCTCGCTGATCGTTTCAGGGAACCAGGAATTAAAAATAAGCTCATTTTCTCCCTGGGTCCTTATGAATGATATCCATCAGAAATTTCAACAGGCCTGCGCGGAGAAAAAACTGGCATTTGTGTTTCCAGGGGAATCCGAACCTGATAACTTGCAAATTAATTCGGATCATGAGATCCTGCGCAAAATTTTGAACCATCTCGTCGGCAACGCCGTTAAGTTTACCGATCACGGAACAGTTACCCTTGGTTATGAGAAACTGGATCAGGCTATGGAGTTTTTTGTTGCAGATACAGGTATTGGCATGAATATGGAAATTCAAAATCGAATTTATGAACCTTTCATGCAAAACGAAGTTGATATAAACAGGACACATGAAGGCAATGGGCTGGGCCTTTCGATTGCCAAGGGTTTTATTGAATTGCTTGGCGGCCGGATCTGGGTTGAATCCATAAAAGATGTTGGTTCGACCTTCAGGTTTACAGTGCCGTTAATAGATACAATATGAATATGAATTTCGAAAAATAACCGTTTTACATAACCAGTTTAACACATTGTCGCATGGTCACCCTATTCCATTAAGTTCAACCAACCAGGCAGAAAATTTGTTTTTGAATACCAGCATCATGAATGATCAGGAAAAAACCAGGGAGGAGCTCATCATTGAGCTGCAGCAGTTGCGGCAGGAGAATACTTCTTTAAAGGCCTTATACCGGGAATTACCTTCGGCGATCACCATCACCATGGTCAGAAACGGGAAATTCATAGAGATAAATGATGCCTTTTCATCAATAACGGGTTATACCAGGGAAGAGGCCATGGCTGATTCAACAGTCGGACTGAATATCTGGGCAGATCCTGAAGAACGTGAGCAGGTAGAATTACTGCTCCATAAAGGTGTTGATATTCAGGGAAATGTATGCCAGTTTCAGAAAAAGAACGGAGCTATTTTTTCCGGTTTACTATCGGCCAGAATTATTTTGCTCAACAATGAGCCATGTATCCTGTCCAGTATCAACGACATCACCGAACACAGGCTGGTTGAAGAAGCATTGCATGAGATCGAGGAAAAATTCAGGGAAATGGCAGGGATGTTGCCGCAGATCGTCTTTGAAACAGACATGAACGGAAATCTGACCTATGTCAACAAATACGCCTATACATCATTCGGATATCCCGAGGATGCAGTGATGCTTGGGGTCAGTACGCTGAACTTTTACCCCCCCGATGAAAGGGTAAGAGCGATAGAGAACATACGGCGCAGACTTTCCGGACAACAATCTGATAATCATGAATATACCATGGTCAGAAACGATGGTTCGACTTTCCAGGCATTGATTTATTCCAACCCGATATTAAAAGACAACGTTGCTGTTGGGTTGAGAGGCATTATCGTCGACATAACCGAACGCAAAGAGGCTGAAAATGAAATCCGGAAGCTCAATGAAACCCTTGAAGAACGGGTTGCCGAGCGTACCCGCGAACTTGAAAACATCAATAAAGAACTGGCATTTCATATCAGGGAAATTGAGCAGTTTACCTATATTGCATCCCACGACCTGCAGGAACCGCTGCGCACACTCGCAAGTTTTACCGCCCTGATTCAGGAAGAATATGCCGGAAAACTTGGCGAGGATGGGAATAAATATATTGAACATATTTCCAGCTCGTCCAATCGGATGAGTATGCTTGTAAAGGGATTGCTAGACTATTCCCTGCTTGGGAAATTGACTGACCGCACCACCGTTAATTGCAATAAAATTGTTGCCGAAGTAATTGCTGACCTCGATGGTTCCATTAAGAAAACCAATGCCGAAATAATCCTGCAGGAGGAACTGCCAAAGATTATTGGTTTTGAACCGGAATTGAGATTGTTGTTCGGGCACCTCATCGTCAATGCGCTGAAATTTCAAAAAACAGAGAACCGGCCCGAAATCAGGATTTCGGCAGAAAACCAGGACAAAGAGTGGCTGTTTAAGATCCGGGACAATGGGATTGGCATCGAAGAAAAAGATAAGGAAAAGATTTTTGTTATCTTCAAGCGAATGCATAATCGCAATGAATACGGGGGTACCGGAATCGGGCTGGCCCATTGTAAAAAAATCGTGGAACTGCACAAGGGAAAAATCTGGGTAGAATCCACACCCGGCGAAGGAAGTACTTTTACTTTCACAATCCCTATGCAAACGGACCAACAGAATTGAATGCGTAATTAACATTTCATATCATGCAAAACAACATCCAGTCAACAGCCGATGTTCTTCGCCAGAAGGCAGAAGAGTTGTTGAGCAAGAAGCCCTCTAAAGCTGATATGCGACTTTCTGCCGGCGAAGTCAGGGACCTTATTCACGAACTTGAATTGCATCAGATAGAACTTGAATTGCAGAACGAAGAACTTCGGCATTTATGGGCCCAGACCGAAGTAGTCAACAACAAGTATACAGGATTGTACGACTTTATACCCTCGGGTTACTTTTTACTTTCGCATGAAGGCAAAATAATTGAACTGAACCTCAGCGGGGCGCAAATGCTCGGAGAAGAACGCCTGCGGCTGAAAACCAGCAGGTTTGCAACTTTTCTTTCCACTGATACAATTCAAACCTTTAATCTTTTTCTTGGACGGGCTTTCAATAGTAAAACCAAAGAATCATGCGAAGTTGACCTTATTAAACCCGGCGACAGGCGCCTGGTCGTTCATCTAACCGGCATTGTTGCCGAAAACGGGGAACAATGTCTTGTCACTGCTGTTGACATCACCGATCGGAAAATGGCGGAGGAAGCGTTGCAGAAATCAAACAAGATCACCGAATACATTATTAACAACATACCGGTGAGGGTGTTCTGGAAGGACGTTAATCTTGTTTTCCAGGGCTGTAACACAATGTTTGCCAAAGATGCCGGGTTTGCCGACCCGAAGGATATCATCGGGAAAGATGACTACATGATTTCATGGAGTGACCAGGCAGATATGTACAGGGCTGACGACCAAAGTGTTATAGAAAGCAACTGCCCCAGGTTGCTCATTGAAGAACCACAGACAACGCCGGAAGGGAATACCATTACCCTTCTTACGAGCAAGATCCCCATGCGGAACTCTGCGGGGGAAGTCATTGGTGTGCTCGGAACATATATGGATATAACCCAGCGCAAACAGGAAGAGAATTTACTGGCACAAACCCGACTCAATTATGAAGCCTTTTTTAACACGATAAATGATTTTCTTTTTGTTTTGGATGAACAGGGAAACATCATCCATACCAACAACAAGACCATTGAACGGCTCGGATATACACGTGAAGAGCTTTGCGGCCAGTCAATTCTTATGCTTCATCCACCCGAGCGACGCGAAGAGGCAGGCAGAGTTGTCGGTGAAATATTGAATGGCGCAACCTCAGTATGCCCGGTTCCGGTTATAACAAAATCAGGTATTCAGATACCGGTCGATACCAGGGTATCCCATGGGTTTTGGGATGGGAAACCAGTGATTTTCGGAGTTACCAAAGACATTTCGCAGGTCAGGCTCTCTGAAGAAAAATTTTCGAAATTATTCCATATCAATCCATCCGCCTGTGGGCTGAGTGATATGGAAAACCATACATATATAGAAGTAAATGAAGCCTTCTATACGTTGTTCGGATTTGATAAAGATGAAGTAATTGGCAAAACAGCCATGGACCTGGGCATTTTAAACCCTGAATCGACAATTTCAATCATGCAGCATGCC
This sequence comes from Bacteroidota bacterium, assembly GCA_026391835.1. Taxonomy (GTDB): domain Bacteria; phylum Bacteroidota; class Bacteroidia; order Bacteroidales; family FEN-979; genus CAIVAT01. The sequence goes on along the minus strand of JAPLDF010000075.1, from coordinate 174,342 downwards.
GACAGCCAGGGGAATATTTCAAATGCGGAAGCAGATTTAATAACCAAGAACGGTGAAATCAAACATGTACTCCTGTCGGCGGAAAATATTTATATCCAGGACAGGAAATACCGGTTCACCGTTGTTCATGACATAACCGAGCGGAAACATGCGGAACAGGCACTGGACGCGCGTGAGCAACAGTACCGTGACATGTTTTTCAAGAATACCGCTGTAAAACTGATCATTGACCCCACAAATGGCGCCATTCTAAGCGCAAACATGGCCGCTGCAAATTTCTATGGCTATTCGACAGACCGCCTCGAAAGAATGAATATCAAAGATATCAACACCCTCCCCGCCGACCAGGTTCAAGAAGAAATGACTTATGCCAGCATTGAACAGCAAAGCCACTTCAATTTTCGCCACCTTCTTGCCTCCGGTGAAGTCCGTGATGTTGAGGTTTATTCCAGTCCGATTGAGTTTGGCGGTCGAAAAAGCCTCTATTCAATTGTTCATGATGTAACCGAACAAAAGCGGGTCCAGGAAGAACTCCGCAATCTGAATGCCACCCTTGAAGAACGTGTCGCTGAACGCACCAGGCAACTGGAGGCTTCCAACAAAGAACTTGCCTTTCACCTCAGGGAAACAGAGCAGTTTACCTTCATCGCCTCTCATGACCTGCAGGAACCACTGCTGACATTAAGCAATTTCACCGACCTTATCCGCGAAGAGTATGCCGGGAAACTGGATGAAATCGGCAATAAATCCATTGAGTTTATTTCCAGTTCGGCCAGCCGTATGAGAATGCTGGTAAAGGGTTTGCTGGACTACTCCCTGCTGGGTAAAACGAGTATAACATCGGTTGTTGACTGCAATAAAGTTGTCATTAACGTCATCACCGGCCTGTCTGAAGTCATACAAAAAAATCATGCCGCTATCACAGTAGAAAACCTGCCTGTTATAAATGGCTATGAAGCAGAACTGGAGTTACTGTTCAGGCATTTGCTGATCAATTCTATAATATTCAGAAAAGAGGATGTTAGTCCGGAAATAAAAATTTCTGCCTTACTGGAAAAGGGCGAATGGACATTTACAATTCAGGACAATGGTATCGGCATTGAAGAAAAAGACAGGGACAATGTATTCATCCTGTTCAAAAGGATGCATAACAGGAATGATTACAGTGGGATCGGAATTGGCCTGGCACATTGCAAGAAAATAGTGGAATTGCATGGGGGGAAAATTTGGGTGGATTCCGCCAGGGAGGTTGGAACAGCCATTAAGTTTGCAATCCCATTTAGCGGGTAACCGGCTTGGCCATTTCATACTCGGAAGTCATCTGCTATCAGGAGCAGGATGATCAGGAATCCGGTTCTTTCAGATATTGAAATTTAACAACTCATCAATATAGTCAATGAATTTGAAATCAACATTTCAGCGCTTATGGATGACTTTACATTCAGGAAAACCCAGGATGGCATTGTTCGTCCTGGTTTTGGGACTTATACTTACGGCAGCTTTCGCATGGAAAACGGAACACAACACTGAAGCCCGTGCCGCATCTGAATTTGCGCTGGTATGCAATGAAATAATTGCCAAAATATCCAGCCGCCTTCATACACATGCTCAACTTTTACGCAGTGGTTCATCATTTTTTGCAGCATCTGATACAATAACCCGAAATGAGTGGAGAAAATTTCATGATCATGAACAAATCGAAAAAAACCTGCCGGGAATTCAGGGAGTTGGCTTTTCACTGATTGTTCCTAAACCTAAGTTAAAGGAACATATCATGAACATAATGAAGGAAGGATTTCCGGATTATACTGTATGGCCTGCAGGCAACCGGGATGTATACACCACCATCATTTACCTGGAACCTTTTGTAGGCCGCAATTTACGGGCTTTTGGTTATGACATGTATGCTGAACCTATTCGCAGGAAAGCCATGGAACATGCCCGCGACTATGATGTTGCATCACTGTCGGGAAAGGTGATTCTGGTTCAGGAAACAGGCCAGAATGTACAGTCAGGTGTCCTTATGTATGTCCCGGTATACCGAAATGACATGCCTTTAAATACAATACCTGAACGTCGTGCTGCCATTGCTGGCTGGGTATATAGTCCGTACCGGATGAATGATTTAATGGTTGGCATTTTAGGCCGTTGGGATTCTACCGGCAATAACAGGATCCATTTACAGATTTATGACAACGTTGCCATCTGTGCAAATACATTATTGTTTGACAGTCAGCACAACGACAACCTGAAAAACCAGGCTTCACCGGAGAGAACACTCATTGCTCCCATTGATTTCAATGGCAGCAAATGGACATTGTGTTTTTCCCGTCCTGAAAGTAGTTTTCAATATTATAAGGGCAATTTTACTGTGGTGCTGATTGGCGGTATTGTCATTAGTTTCCTCCTGGGCGGTTTGACCTTGTCTACCTCTAAACTGAAAAACAGGGTACACATTGCGGATTTGCTTACCGCTGAAGTAAAAGAGAGCAATGAAAAGTACAAACAGTTGTCAATTCAGTTCGAATCCATTTTAGACCATATTCCTGCATTGGTTTTCTATAAGGATAAAAGCAACAATTTCATTCATGTGAATAAATATTTCGCACAGGCACAGGGAAAGGAGAAAGCAGAACTGGAAGGGAAAAACCTTACAGACATCTACCCGGCAGAGGATGCGGAAAAATACTACCATGATGACCTGTCCGTGATTCGTTCAGGTGTGGCAAAATTGAATATCGAAGAACCCTGGGTAACGACCGAGGGTACTAAATACGTCAATACGTTTAAAATACCTTTTATTGATATTGCCGGCAACATAATGGGCGTGATTGGATTATCTATCGATATCACCGATCGCAAAAATGCCGAGAACGAGATACGTAAATTGAACGACACCCTTGAAGAACGCGTTCAGGAAAGAACCAGTCAACTTGAAACCACCAACCGGGAACTGGCCTTTCACATCAAGGAAATCGAACAGTTTACTTTCATCGCTTCCCATGATCTTCAGGAACCGCTGCTTACACTCTCAAACTTCAGCAAGCTTATTCAGGAAGAATATGCCGGGAAACTGGATGATGTTGGGAATAGATCCATTGAATTCATTTCCGGGGCGGCAGAGCGGATGAAGTCATTGGTAAAAGGTTTGCTCGACTATTCACTGCTTGGAAAAGAGCAGGTAATGACAATGGTTGACTGCAATAAAACTGTTAACGAAATTATCCTGGAAATGGCCGCTCTGATCAAAGCCAGTCATACAGAAATAACAACGCAGGAACTCCCCGTTGTATTTGGTTTTGAAAACGAGTTAAAAATATTATTCGGAAACCTGATTATCAACGCACTCAAATTCACCAGGAAAGAGGTTGCCATGAAAGTGAAAATTTCAGCCGAGTGTCACGAAAAAGAATTTATCTTTACAGTAGCGGATAATGGCATAGGCATTGAAGAAAAAGATAAAGAAAACATCTTCATTATCTTTAGGCGCATGCATAACAGGAATGAATATGGAGGGATAGGTGTTGGTCTGGCCCAATGCAAAAAAATAGTAGAATTGCATAGTGGGAAAATCTGGGTAGAGTCCACCCCGGGTTCAGGAAGTAGTTTTATTTTTACAATACCAAAACAATAGATTCAAATGAAAAGAAAACTAAACTGTGTATTGCTTGTAGATGATAATGACTCTGATAATTTTATTCACAAAAGAGTTCTTGAAAAATCAGGCATCACCGAGAACATAGCCATCGCAATGAACGGGAAAGAAGCACTTGAATTCCTTACTACAAAAGGGACATGCGGACAGCCTGAGAATTCATATTCACAGCCTGAATTGATATTCCTTGATATCAATATGCCCATTATGGATGGATGGGAGTTTCTTGAAGAGTACAAAAAACTTGAAGCCGGCCAACAGGGCAAGATCGTTTTCATCATGCTTACAACTTCCTTAAACCCTGTTGATAAGACAAAAGCAGAAAAGATGCTGGAAAGTGGTTGTTTTCAATACAAGCCATTGACACTGCAAATGATTGACAATATCCTGCAAAATCACTTTCCTGAATACCTGTAGGATCTGTTATTTACGATTTAAAATGTAAAAACAGTATTCCGTATCCATTCGCAAATCGTAATTTTTAATTTTTAATTGGTAATTATCATGACCCAAAACGATATCTTCACCCTGCTCTGGTCAGATTATACCCGCCAGAATCCTTCAACAAAAAAAGTTTACGATCTTTTTCTGGCTGAAAAAGAGACTGTTATAAATGACCATATTGCCTTTCGTACCTTCAGGAGCCCTTCCATTGGCGTCGATAAACTTTCCCGGGTATTCCTTGAAAACGGGTATGCATACAAAGGTGATTACCATTTCGAAGCCAAAAAACTTTACGCAAAACATTTTGAACATCAAACCGACGCCGGGGCACCCAGGGTTTTCATCAGTGAACTGCTCACAGAGGAGTTCAGCCCGTTTCTGCAGGAAACAGTGAACGATTGGATCAGTCATATCCCTCCTGCCATGGTTGGGTCAGATGACCTCATATTCGGAGGCAATTTGTCTGGAATTCCATCACTTGAAGTCTATGAGAAGTTGCGCACCGAATCGGAATATGCTGCCTGGCTTTACGTGAATGGCTTTTGTGCAAACCATTTTACTGTCAGTGTCAACAACTTAAAGAAGTTCGACTCGATCCAGAAAGTGAATACCTTTCTGAAATCGCATGGCTTCCTGCTGAATGATGCCGGCGGGGAGATCCAGGGAACGCCCGAAGAGTTGCTTGAACAATCAAGCATCAGGGCAGGAATGGTTGCATTCAACTTCACCGAAGGTCGTCACGAGATTCCCGGTTGCTATTATGAATTTGCAAAACGGTACCCCGACAACGATGGAAAGTTATACAGCGGATTTATTGCCAAATCGGCTGACAAGATCTTCGAATCGACGAATTTTTACAAAAAGTGAGGTGTCTGTTAACATTGCTTGCCGGATGTACTCTCCTCATCCTGGCCTGCTCCTGTTCAAATGGCAGTTCGGGACAGGGAAACAGTACCCGCTCCTTACCGGAACAGGGGGTGATTCACGAAAAGATCGCTTGTACCGGTGATCCGGGGAAAACATACGCATTGTTTATTCCTTCCACGACAGCCCTGCACAAAAGGAGTGGCAGCAACGGCAACCTGTTGTACCCGGTCATTGTGGCTTTCGATCCTCACGGCGACGGGTTGCTGCCGGTTACTTTGTATAAAAACCTAGCCGAAAAATACGGGTTCATCCTGGTCGGGTCAAATGACTCGAAGAACGGGCTGCAACAGGAGCAGGTCAGCGACATTGTGACCGCCCTGATGCATGAAGTTCATACTGTTTATCCGGTGGATACCAACCGCATATACCTTCTTGGATTTTCGGGCGGGGCAAGAATCGCGGCCATGACAGCAATGTACCAGGTGCCGGTAAAAGGGGTGATCGGGTGCGGTGCCGGATTTGGGGGCGGCGGACAACCGATCCGCTATATATTTGACTACTTTGGCATTGTCGGAACCGCTGATTTCAACATGAGCGAAATGCAGAACCTTGAAGAACCATTAACCAATGCGGGCTTTCGCCACTTCATCACAACTTTTCCCGGGAAACACGCATGGCCTCCTGCCGTGGTAACAGAAGATGGTTTCATTTGGATAAGTTTGAATGCAATGAAAGATGGCATCCTCGCAAAAGATGATGTTTTCATTTCTGAAGCCGGGACCGTGCTCGGGAACCGCCTGGCCGGATTAAAAAGCGACGACAACCTGATTGCGGCTGCCTGTCTTTGCAGGGAGAAGATTGCGTTTATGGAGGGCCTGTCATCTGTGGAAAAGGACAAACAGGAACTTCAAATCCTCGAAAGCAGGCCCGATTATCAATCCCAGGTTGCATATCGCAACACCGTCCTGAAAAAAGAAGAGGAAGAAAAACAGGAACTGATCAGGGCTTTGCAGGAAAAAGACCTGGCATGGTGGAAGAAAGAAATTTCAAAATACGAGGGACCATATAAAGCAGGAAATTCGAGAGGCAGGCGAATCAACCCGGAAGATACCCTGAAAGACAGGAGACTGATGGCTTTCCTGAGCCTGTTTTGTTATATGAATGCCAGCAGCGCTGTGGCAAAACAGGAGGAACAGGCAGCAATAAAGACCATTGCAGTATACGAGATGGCCGACAGTTCCAATGCCGAACCCAATTACCTGCGTGCAATCCTGCTTGCCCGCAGGTCGGAAAATGAAGCAGCAATTGCCCAGCTCAGGATTGCAGTTAAAAAAGGATTTGCCGATAAACAGCGGTTAACTGGTCAACAGGAATTCCAGTCCCTCAAGGGTTCTCCTTCCTGGGAAGACCTTCAGAAAACAATGAAATAATGGATCTTAGAATTTTTCAGGATAAAATTGACGAGCTGCGTTCAGGTTTCGAAGGAGATATCTTCACAGATGATGCGCAGCGGCTGTTATACGCAACAGATGCTTCAGCATACCGCGAGATGCCGCTGGGTGTTGCACGACCGAAAAACGCCGGTGATATCAAAAAACTGATAACCTTCGCCAATGCAATGAGCATCCCGCTGATCCCGCGGGCCGCAGGTACGTCGCTCGCCGGGCAGGTGGTTGGTTCAGGCCTTGTGGTGGATATTTCCCGCTACATGACACGCATACTGGAGTTGAATATCGACGAGCACTGGGTACGCGTTGAACCAGGCGTAATTCTGGATGAGCTGAATAAAACAGTCGAAAAACAGGGGCTTTTCTTTGGCCCTGAAACCAGTACATCAAGCCGTTGCATGATGGGTGGAATGGTCGGCAACAACTCCTGCGGCGCTCATTCCATCCTTTATGGCAGTACCCGGGATCATGTTATTTCGGTGAAAGGATTCCTGAGCGACGGTTCCGTCGTGGAATTCAGCGAACTGACCGTTGATGAATTCAATAATAAAACTGCCGGCGACACCCTAGAAAATAAAATTTACCGGCAGATCAATGAAATTCTCTCTGATACAGAAAACCGTGACAACATATTGAAAGAATACCCCGATCCTGCCATTCACCGCAGAAATACAGGCTATGCACTTGACCTGCTGCTGGGCACGGAACCATTCGTCATTTCAACCGGTCACACATCTTCTGGCACCCCCGTTTCCCCGTTTAATTTTTCGAAACTCATCGCCGGTTCCGAGGGCACATTAACCTTCATGACCGAAATCAAATTAAACCTGGTTCCACTGCCCCCGAAAGAGAAAGCATTGATCTGTGTGCATTGCCATACAATTTCAGAATCACTCAAAGCCAACCTTGTGGCACTGAAATATGAGCCGGGTTCGGTGGAATTGATGGATAAGGCGATCATGGATTGCACCCGCGACAACATTACGCAACGTCAGAACCGGTTTTTTATCGAGGGAGATCCTGGAGCCATCCTGATCATCGAATTTGCCCGTGATACGCGGGAGGAGATTATGGACATCTATTCAAGGCTTGAAACAGAAATGCGTTCAGTTGGCCTGGGATACCACTTCCCGATCGTGTTTCCCCCTGATGTGAAAAAAGTATGGGACCTGCGAAAGGCCGGGCTGGGTGTCCTTTCCAACTATCCCGGCGACCGGAAACCTGTTCCTGTGACCGAGGACACTGCTGTAACCCCTGCCGTTCTTCCCGATTATATTGATGAATTTAACCAGATGCTTGCACGTCTGGGGCTCGATTGCGTTTACTATGCCCATGTCGGTTCCGGGGAGTTGCATCTGCGGCCGGTGCTGAACCTCAAAGATCCTGCTGATGTTGAGCTTTTTCATACCGTAGCGCTTGAAACGGCGAAACTGGTCAAAAAATTCAACGGATCCCTGTCGGGAGAACATGGCGATGGGCGCCTCCGCGGCGAATTTATCCCCCTGATGCTGGGGGAAAAGAACTACGCGTTGTTCGGACAAATCAAAGATCTGTGGGATCCCAACCACATATTCAACCCCAATAAGATCGTTGATACACCCAAAATGAATACCAGCCTTCGGTTTGAACCGGGAAAACCCGTGCGGGACATTCCCACGGTTTTTGATTTTTCGGGCAGCCATGGCATCCTGAGGGCAGCGGAGCAATGCAACGGGTCAGGCGACTGCCGCAACACGGTGATCACCGGGCGGTATATGTGCCCGTCATACATGGCTGTCAAAGATGAAAATACCACTACAAGGGCAAGGGCGAATCTCCTCAGGGAATTCCTTACCAATTCTTCCAAACAGAATCCCTTTGATCACAAAGAAATCTACGAAGTAATGGACCTTTGCCTTTCCTGCAAGGCTTGCAAATCGGAATGCCCGTCAAACGTGGATATCGCAAAACTGAAGGCTGAATTTCTCCAGCACTGGTACGATGCCAACGGAATCCCGCTGCGGTCGCGTCTTATTGCAAACATTACCAGGATCAATCAACTTGGAAGCATTGCCCCTGCCCTCTTCAATTTTTTCCAGAAAAACAAATTCCTCTCCGGCTTCACAAAAAAAACCCTTGGATTTGCACCGGAGCGAAATATTCCGCTACTCTATTCCACAACATTGCGGGCATGGGCTGCAAAAAACCTTCATGACGGTACAACCGGCAGGTCCACTCCGGGAAATGTCCCGTCCAAAAAGACCGTTTATCTGTTTGCCGACGAATTCTCGAATTTCAATGATGTAGAGATAGGCATCAAAACCATCAAACTTCTCAACGCATTGGGATACAAGGTTATCATCCCCGATCATATGGAAAGCGGGCGCACTTTCTTGTCCAAGGGTCTTATCAGGGAGGCTAAAAAGCTGGCCAACAAGAATGTATTGAAATTGACGGATATCATCACCGGTGATACCCCGCTGGTTGGCATTGAACCCTCCGCCATTCTCACGTTTCGTGATGAGTATCCCGAACTTGTTGACGCCTCACTGAAAGATGCTGCAGTGAAGCTGGCAAAGAATGTGCTGTTGTTTGATGAGTTTGTCGCGAAGGAGCCGTTTGCCAGTCTCACGCCGTTGTTTACTTCAGCACCACGGACTATCAAACTTCACGGCCATTGCCATCAAAAGGCGCTGGCATCCGTGGAACCCACCAAAAAGATGCTTTCAATTCCCGTTAACTATAAGGTAGAGGAGATCAAATCGGGCTGCTGCGGCATGGCGGGTTCTTTCGGGTATGAAAAAGAGCACTATGAAGTATCGATGAAAGTAGGTGAACTTGTATTGTTCCCTGAAATCAGGAAATCCGGGCCGGAGGTTATCATAGCCGCGCCAGGTACCTCATGTCGCCACCAGATCATGGATGGAACTGGAAAAAAAGCCTTGCATCCGGTGGAGGTACTGTATGGAGCCCTGTTAGATCGTTAATAGCGAAACAGTGAATTACCGAAACGGAGAAAACTTGGAGATTATCGTTATCTTTGCCGGGGTAAGATTAATACGTTCAATCAGATATGAGTAAGATTGGAGGGATATGGCTGGTATGTTGCATTTGCGGGATTTACCTGTTGTTGGCTGGCCAGGCACATGCCCAGCTTACAGTTGTCCAGGGTTCCGCGATGAATATGACACCCCAGCAACTGGTCCAGAACTACCTGGTTGGTGCAGGAATTACCGTCAGCAATGTCACTTTTAACGGAACCTCCAACAATATTACCTCCGACCAGGTTGGTACGTTCGTTGCGGCAGGCATCGCCAAAACCCAGCTGGGACTGGCAGGCGGCATTCTCATGACTTCAGGAAAAGCAAGCATTGCCATTGGTCCAAACAGTTTGCCCGGGGCAGGCTCGCAGGTGGGTGGCCCCGGAGATCCTGACCTGAATACATTATCAGGTTCCAACACGGCCGATAAGGCGGTGATTGAATTTGACTTTATTCCGCAATTTGACACGGTACGGTTTCGCTATGTATTTGGATCCGAGGAATTTTTTGAATATTGCAACCAGTTCAACGATGCATTTGGTTTTTTCCTGAGTGGCCCGGGGATCACTGGCACTTTCTCCAATAACAGCGTAAATATTGCCAGGATGCCGGGTTCTTTGAATAATTATGTCACCATCAACAATATTTGCGCAAATACATTATCCAGGTGGTCGAATGCAGGCGGGCAATACTTTCAATATGACGGGCTGACCTATGTTTATACAGCATGGTACGTGGTACAACCCTGTACAACCTATCATATAAAACTGGCCATAGGAGACGCAGTTGATAAAGCCTTTGACTCTGGCGTATTTCTTGAACAAAACAGTTTCAGCAGTCCGGGCGTGAATATGATCAATAACAGCACCATTCCCCAGCTTTGGAACAAAGCGGTTGAAGGATGCAATGATGTGGCGGTTAATTTCAGGCTGATGGCCACCCTCAGTTATCCTTATTCCATCCATTATACGATTGGCGGAACTGCCGTGAATGGCCTTGACTATGCGCATATCGACGATTATGTCACCTTCCCTCCCGGTGAAGACAGTGTGAATGTAGTAATTCATCCCATACCCGACACCACTCCTGAAGGTGAAAAGACCGTGATCCTGACGCTGAACCAGATCTCCTGCGATGGTACCATCAAACGGGATACCGTTTATATCGAGGACTACTCCCCTATGACCATTGCACCAAACCCCGACACAGCCATGTGTTTTGGCGGCAGCATTGAACTGAAAGCAAATACCACCGGGGGAATCATGCCCCTCACCTACCTGTGGAATATTGCAGGGAATGATAGTACAGTCATTATTACCCCTCCTGTCGGGAACAATACATATACGGTGAGGGTGACTGATGTATGCACGCATTCGGTATCTGACTCTGCAATTGTCCTGGTTCACCCGGTACCGGTTGCCAATGCAGGGAGTAATGTTACCATTGCCAATGGCACCAGCACCACCTTACACGGAACCGCCGGTGGCGGATATGGCACCTATGCTTATTCCTGGACCTCGAACCCTCCCGGATTCACATCAACCCTTCCGGAGCCATCCACCGGCAATATGGACCACACCATTATTTACATCCTCACCGTTACTGATCTGTTAAGTGGCTGCCAGAGTCCTCCTTCTCAGGTGATTGTTGCGGTTGAAGGGGGGGCCCTTTCCGTCAATCCTGTTGCACAACCCGGCTCAGTATGCCTGGGGGATACAGCACGACTTTTTGCCTTGTCGGGCGGTGGTTCAGGATCTTATACCTACCAATGGAGTTCAACTCCAGCAGGATTCACTTCCGGCTCGGCAAATCCATCTGTGATTCCCACGGAAACAACAACATATAATCTTGTCGTCAATGATGGCTTTAACCAGCTTTCGGGCAGCACGAATGTGGTTGTTTACCCGCTGCCAAACATTAATCTCGGCCCGACCGACTCGCTGGTCTGCATTTATGACACGGTAACACTTGACGCAGGTAATCAGGGTTCTGTCTACAAGTGGTCGACCGGTTCAACCAACCGGTACCTCACCACTGCAACAACCGGGATTGGGTATGATGTTCAGACCTACTCGGTGGTTGTGATCAATGGGAATGGATGTAAAAATACAGCAACTATCAACCTGGTCTTCACCTACGATAACTGTGTCGGCATCGATGAACACTCCCCGAATACAACTTTTGCAGTTTACCCCAACCCCGCACACGGTACATTCAGGCTGCTCATCCGGAAATCCGGCGAACGGGTGACCATAGACCTGATGGATATGGTTGGCAGGAAGTTCCTGGGCAAATGCTTCCCGGGAACATACAACCCTCCTGATGAACATGAAATTGATATTTCAACCCTTGCACCCGGAATCTATGTGTTGCATGTCCGCAGTGAGAAGTTTGCGGGTTCTGTGAAACTTGTAATTCAATAATACGGCTGTTACCCGGTCTTCCTTTGTCAACGTGATTACAGTGTGCACTGCTTATGCCGGAAGGGAGAAGTAAAATGCAGCTCCCCCATCAACTTCACCCTCAGCCCATACCTCGCCGCCATGCCGATAAACAATCCGCTGAACAATTGCCAGTCCGACACCGGTACCTTCAAACTCATTCGTGCTGTGGAGGCGTTGAAATACCCCGAACAGTTTGTCTGCATATTCCATATTGAAACCAGCGCCGTTATCTTTCACACAGTAGATATTTTTGCCATTTCCCTTTATTGAGCTTACGGATATCACAGCTTTTTCCCTTTTGGAACTGAATTTAACAGCATTTGAAAGCAGGTTGGCCCAAACTTGTCCAATCATGATAGCATCTGCCTGTGCATCGTGGATTTCGCCGAGTTCAAGGGTAATTCTTTCCTGTGATTTGGTATCTGTTAAATCAAGATAAACAGAATTCACCAGCAGTTTCATATTGGTCAGCGACAGGTTGAGGTGCGTACGGCTGATCTTTGAAAATGACAGCAGTTCATCGATCAGCTGCTCCATTTTCAGCGAATGCTCCATGATGACTGAGCATACTTTTTTCCCCTCATTGTCAAGATTAGCTGCATACTCTTCAAGCAGAATTTTTGTATATCCATGAACAATCCTGAGTGGTGCATGAAGGTCGTGCGATACCGAAAACGAAAACGCTTCAAGTTCCTGGTTGGCTGCCTGAAGCTGGGCAGTACGTTCTGAAACGCTTTGCTCAAGTTCTGCTGCATAGTTTTTAGTCTGGTTCATCAAACGTGCCTGCTCGATGGCAATGGTGATCTGCCCCCCAACTTCTCCTGAAATCTCTATTTCTTCCGGAGAAATGGTTTTCGGCTCATTCCAGCCAACATTCAGCACACCGATCAATCCCTTTACCGAAATGAGAGGAACATTGATATAAGCCAGAATTCCTTCACTCTGGAGGAACTGAATTATTGCAGCAGGTGGAGCCATCAGCAGCACATTCTCCACAATCTCCATATTACCCTGCTGCAGAATTTTCAAATCTCCATAAACTCCTGCAGAATGGTCACTTCCAACCTGAACAACCGTTTCACAACTTACATCTGCAGCAAATACACGCACTTTTGCCATGTCCGGGTCAAGCAAGCCGACACTGGTGCGCTGGCAATGCAGCAACCCCTTGATATGTTTCAGGGCAGTTTGAATGATCGCTTCCGGCGATTCGATCGCCATTAATATGGCCTGGTCGATCCGGTGGAGGTTCCTTAACCGCTCAGTCTGACTATGCAGGGATTTTTCACTGTTCTTGAGATCAACATAATCCATTTGAAGTTGCAGGTTTTTTATCTGCAACTCTTTTGCCTGGCTTTCCAGTTGGGAACGCAGCCAGCTCAATTCCAGGTGGGTTTGAACACGGGCAACAACCTCTTCGGTTTTAAATGGCTTGGTAATATAATCAACCGCGCCTGAAGCAAATCCCTGTAGTTTTTCCGCTGTTTCATTGAGCGCACTGATGAATATGGCAGGAATGGCTCTTGATTTATGAATGGTCTTCAAAGTTTTGCAGACATCATAGCCGCTTATATCAGGGAGGTTGGTCTCAAGCAACACGAGGTCGGGCAAGTCTGAATTGATAATGGAAAGGGCATCATTGCCGGTCTTGACCGCTAAAATGTTGTGACCCAATTGTGTGAGCATGCGGGAAAGCAGGATCAGGTTCTCCTGTTCGTTGTCTACTATTAATATATTACAAGCTGTTGGTTTTGTTTTCATTCCCCTCCGGTTTATCGATCCCAAATGGGATAATTGCAAAGAGTTTTCCTGTTACAATTTTCGATAACAAAAACATATAAAATTACGAAATAATAATTGATTATCCACAATCGGAACAATTATTTTTAATGGCCCGCTGAACAGGAAAGAGTAAAATATTGTGGCTGATAAAAACTGATTTTTTTTATTGCCAAGGGGACTTCCATTGGACCAGCAGCAATCTTAACCCCTAATTTGTATATTTATTCAACATGTGTTGAATAAATATACATAGCATGTAATGTCTTGTTTGACTGATTATTATATGACATCTCACACAATAGTGTTTATTATTTCAACACCACCTTGTGTTTATTTATTAGATACCATCCTGTTATATATCTGACTATCAAGGGCATAAATACACTATTCTTCTTTGGCATTATAATTGAATGTCCTGTATCATCACAATTTAAAAGACAACATTATGAAAACCAGGATCTCATTATTCATCGGAATTTGTCTGCTAATATGCAGTATACCAACAAGTAAGGCAGCAGTAGCCGCGAAGAGCCCCTCACAGGATGCGTCCATAAACGTTTTAACTTCACCGGATTTGTATAATCTGACAATGCAATGGGCAAGCGAATTCTGTAAAATAAATCCTGCTATAAAAATAAATGTGATAAAATCAACTGATAAGAACATCACCGGGATGCTGAACACAACTACCGGGATCGGGTTTGTTTCTGATGAATCGTTCACCGGGCTGAAAAACCAGCAAAAATGGACCATGGTCCTGGGACGTGATGTAATTGTACCTGTAATGAATGTGAAAAATCCGTTTCTGGATGAACTGAACAGAAAAGGAATTACCCAGGAAGGGTTGACAAGGATTTTTAACAACCCGGAAAACCAGTCATGGGGAACACTCCTGGGAAACGGACAAAACATTCCACTTCATTGCTTTATGACAGATGATGCTTCCGTAAAATCGGGCGTCGGGAATTTTCTGCACAGCCAGGTTCATTCCGATGGGACTGTGTCAGGAAGCAGGGAACAAATGATTGCCGCAATTCAACAGGATCCGAATGCCGTAGGTTTTTGCAGGCTGGCTGATATCATCGACTATGATAACCAGGCCCTTATTAAGGATATCAGGCTTATCCCAATTGATAAAAACGGTAACGGGAAAATTGATTTCATGGAGGATATATATGGCAATCTGCAGGAATTTACCCGTGGAATCTGGATTGGTAAATACCCAAAAGCCTTATCTGTCAATATATACTCGGTTTCTTCCGCCAGGCCGGAAAATGAAAGTGAAGTTGCTTTTCTCAAATGGGTACTTACCGATGGTCAGCAGTTGCTGGGCACTAACGGGTTCAGTGACCTCGTAAACAACGAAAGGCAAACACAGCTTGACAAATTAAATGGCAATGTAATCCAGGCAACTGCTCCTGAAAATGACGCCTACACAATATTTAAGGTTGTGATCCTGGTTTTGATTGCTTTCGGATTACTCGGTTTTATCCTGGATGTGATGTCACGTGAATTAAGGAAAAACAAAAAGGTTTCAAAGGATGTTGCCTATAGCCATCCGGCCGTTTTTGATGAAAATTCAATGAACATTCCCAAAGGGATCTATTTTGACAAGACCCATACATGGGCTTTTATGGAAAAGGACGGATCAGTGAAAATTGGCATTGATGAATTTCTGCAACATGTTACCGGCCCTTTAACACGGATTGAAATGAAAAATGCCGGTGAAAAAATTAAAAAAGGTGACCGGTTACTGACACTGATCCAGAAAGGGAAACAACTCATTATTTATGCACCCGTTTCGGGAACAATAACAGCCCAAAATAAATCACTGATATCAAACCTGTCAGCGCTCAATGCAGCTCCCTATTCCGACGGATGGGTGTATATGATAGAGCCGACCAACTGGTTGCGGGAAATACAGTTCCTGGCCATGGCCGAAAAATACAAAACCTGGTTAAAGGATGAATTTTCGAGGCTTAAGGATTTCCTGGCTGCAGTTACAATGGTCAATACACCTCAATACGCTCATATTGCATTGCAGGATGGCGGATCATTGAAGGATTGCATCCTGGCCGATCTCGGCCCCGAAATATGGGAAGATTTTCAAACAAAATTCATTGATGGCACCAGATAATTAAGCCCTCTTAACCTTTCCCTGAACCGGAAGGAACTATTTCCGCTTCATGGAGCGAGGAACAGGGGCAGCATGTTAGCTTGAATCGAAAAGTTTGTTTCATTTAAAAGATGAATTATGAGCTTAAACCGACGAGGCTTTTTTAAGCTGCTTGGGGTAACAGGAATGACACTGGCAATCGGCAAGAATTCGGTTGCCTCTCCTGACAGCAAAAACACTGTAGAATTCTACGGAATTCTATACGATGCAACCCGTTGCAAGGGTTGCCGGGGCTGCGAATTCGACTGTGCTGAAGCACATGGGTTTCCGGAACCATTGCCTACCAAAAAGATCGCCACGGTCCGCAAAACGGATGAATCCTGCAACACTGTCGTGAATACCTATAAAACTTCGAAAGGGGAAGTGTTCTGCAAGCGGCAGTGTATGCACTGCAATGAGCCTGCCTGTGTTGCCGCATGCCTGACCCAGGCCATGCACAAGACAAAAATGGGACCGGTAACCTGGGACGGAGATAAATGCATGGGTTGCCGCTATTGCATGGTATCTTGTCCGTTTGACAGCCCTAAATTTGAATTTCACAGTGCCAACCCGAAAATTCAGAAATGTGACATGTGTTTCGAACGGCTGAAAACCGGTGAAAGTCCTGCATGTGCGTTCAACTGTCCGAATGAGGCTTTGTTATATGGAAAGCGGAGAGATTTGATCAGGGAGGCGCGCAGGAGAATATATGAAAAACAGGATTTATATATCGATCATATCTATGGTGAGCATGAAGCCGGCGGAACCGGATGGCTCTACCTTTCGCCGGTCCCCTTCAACGAACTGGGTTTTAACACCAATTTGCAGCAATCGTCCTATCCTGCTTTGACAAAAGGATTCCTCTACAGTGTTCCTACGGTCTTTGTCCTTGTACCGGCCTTATTATTGGGAATACACCAGGCGACCAAAGGCAACCAACTTAACGGGGAGGAAGAAGATGAATAACAGCTACCAGATCACTACCAGCCAGGATGGAAAATCCATCTGGAGGTTTCTTGTCACCGAACTGAAACCAAAAGGTAAATTCCTCACCCCGTTCAACCTCATATCAATCCCAATAATGATACTGGGATTGGGGTTGATCGTTATCCGTTTCTGGAAAGGAATCGGTTCAATTACCAATCTTACGCAGGAAATACCATGGGGGCTGTGGATTGGCTTCGATGTGGTTACGGGCGTAGCATTTGCCGGTGGCGCCTATGTGCTCACCTTTATGGTGTACATCCTGAATATGCGTAAGTATCATTCTATTGTGAGGGTTACTGTGTTAAACGGCTTCCTCGCGTATGTTTTCTATGCCGGGGCATTGCTGCTCGATCTCGGGCGACCTTGGCATGTGATCAACCCGATTATCGGTTATGGCTTCGGGACAAGTTCTGTTCTCTTTTTGGTGGCGTGGCACTTTTTGTTGTACATGATAGCCGAATTGATTGAATTTTCGCCCGCAATAGCCGAATGGCTTGGAGCCCGGAAAGCCCGGAAAATCCTTTCAGGGATGACAATTGCCGCAGTTATTTTTGGGATCACCCTCTCTACCTTGCACCAGTCGGGGCTGGGCGCCCTCTACCTCATGGCCAAAGACAAGATCCATCCGCTGTGGTATTCAGAGTTTATACCGATCATGTTTTTCGTATCCAGTATTTTCGCGGGGCTTTCCATGGTCATTTTTGAAGGATCCATCAGCCACAAGGTTTTTTTTAAACAGATCAGCGAAAAAAATCACAAGGCGCAGAACGGCATCATCCACGGATTATCTAAAATTTGTGCCGGGGCCATGTTTGCTTACTTTTTTCTGCAGTTGCTGGTCTTCATACATGGCCAGCACTGGAACCTGCTGGGCACGCCGATGGGGTTGTGGTACCTCCTTGAGATGCTTGGATTTGTCCTGCTCCCGATGATCCTGTACTTCGTAAGTTACCGGACCAATAACATCACCATGATAAAAGTTGCCGCGGTCATCACCATGCTTGGCGTAATTCTGAACAGGCTGAATGTTACTGTTATCGGATTCAGATGGGATATGGCCGTGAGGTATGTTCCATCCTGGATGGAACTTGTTGTAACGATGGCTGTAATATTTACTGAAATATGGATATTCAGGTGGGTAATAAACAGGATGCCTGTATTGAGCGACCCGCCCGCCTGGGTAAATGAACCTGAATAAATTAACTTAAAAAAAACAACATTATGGAAGGATTTAGCTATTCTGATATTTTTGCCACAAAAGGCGTTGAATATCTTATCATCATTGCATTCCTGGCGATGCTGATCCCATTCGCGGTATTATTGAACAAACAGGTAAAAATTTCCAGGCAGATTCAGAAAGCCCTGGGCGTCCTCTCAGACAAAATCCTGAGAATCCCGCAAGGACTGTTTTACAGCAGGAATCACACCTGGATGTTCATGGAACAATCCGGCTCCGCCAAGGTGGGATTGGATGACCTGTTACTGCATATAACCGGTGAAGTAAAATTCAGCAGTCTGAAAAAACCGGGTGATATGATCAGCAAAGGCGATCTGTTAACGGAGATCTGCCAGGATGGTAAATTGTTGCAGTTGTTTTCTCCAGTCTCCGGGAAAATTATGGATACCAATTCCATGTTGAATGAGCGTCCGGAGATACTCAATGAAGATCCCTACGGCAAGGGATGGATTTATAAGATCAAACCATCGAACTGGCTTGCAGAAGCAAAGTCCTGTTATTTTGCTGAAGAAGCAACGAACTGGTCGGCAAAGGAACTCGAACGGTTTAAAGATTTCCTGGCGGTGACCATGAGAAATTACACCCATGAAACATCCATGGTGATCCTGCAGGACGGAGGTGAATTGTGTGATCATTCACTGGTTGCCCTTCCTGAAGAAATATGGAAGGATTTCCAGAAAGAATTTTTATCACTTTACCGGCTGCAAACGCCTGCTGTATGAGCGGAAGAACACCTTTCCAGGTTGTTTTTGCCAATACTTAAAAGATTCTTAAAAACTGGTGCCACCTCACCGGTTTTTTTTGTATTTTGCAATGAAATATGCTTTGACTGGCAGCATTTGCAAAATTTGCAGGTACAACTGCACAGTTTAAATTGGATCATCAACCTGAACAATTCATGCGTTCATCCAATGCATTCTTTATGAATAGCTTTACGATCATCGCGGTTAAAGATGAACCTGTACGCACTACATTCTGCTGATATGCTTTTCAAGAATAAACATCAAAACAACAAAGGAACGGCAATATTTAAAAAATATGTTAAATTCCGGTCGTCGATTTATGGCAGGGTGGTGTTGATTATCACCATTTTATCTGTTTTTTTGTTCGTATCCTTCAGCGTGATCTTCAGGTCAGTAAATGAACAATACCTGAACACTGTCATTCGCCAGAGCGGCAACAATATCGGGTCCATCGTTGAAGGTGCCTTGTATCATTCAATGCTTGAAAACGACAAAGGATCATTACAGAACACCCTTGATGTTATCAATACGCTCCCGGGCATTGATGAGGTGAACATGTACGACAGCGAAGATAACCTGGTATACTCATCAGTTGCTTCCGACACAAACAACAGTCACAGTAACCCCAATTGCATCAGCTGCCATGTAAACATCCGATCAATGTTTCCAGGTAAAGAGAAAGCATACAAAATCGTTGATGTCGACAGTGATTGCAAGATGATCAGGAACGACAACAGCAGCAGGCACCTGTTGATCAGGACTCCCATCCTGAATGAAAAATCGTGTTATACCAGTTCCTGTCATGCACATAAGGCAACAGATACCCTCCTGGGTTCTCTTGTTATCAAAATACCCCTGGAAGACCTCGATGCAGCCCTGGCAAAATCGTCCATCGAATTTTTCCTTCTGGCTACTTTTACAACATTGGTTCTCTTCTCCGTTTTGATTTTTTTCACCAGGAAAAGAATCAAAGATCCGCTGAACGCACTGATAAAGGTGAGCATAGCGGTGGCAAACGGGGATAAGACCACGCGGGTTGAATTAAAGCCCAACCAGCTCGACGATATGAGGATGGTGTCCCGGGCATTCAATGATATGCTCGATAACCTCCAGGCGGCAACCGACGAATTGGAAAACTGGTCCCAACAGCTTGAGTATAAAGTCCAGAAGAAGTCGGAAGAACTGGGAGCAGCCCAGAATGAATTGATGCATGTCGAGCGGCTGGCATCGCTGGGCAAATTATCTTCTTCTGTAGCACATGAAATAAACAACCCCTTATCGGGCATTTTGATTTATACAAAACTGCTTTACAAACAATTAAGCAATCCTGAATTAAATGATTCCAAGCGGGAATCGATGCTGAAGCATTTGAAAATGATTGAAAACGAAACTAAGCGTTGTGGCGATATCGTTAAAGGTTTGCTCGATTTTTCAAGAAAGGATCATGATGATTTCGAACAAAAGCACCTGCATGAAATATTGCAGGACACCTTTGATTTGATGTCGCATCCTATCCGCATCGCCAACATCACCTTCTTATCAGATTTTACCGCAAAATCCGATTTGATCAGTTGCAGCCCCAACCAGATTAAACAGGCTTGTGTGGCCATGCTTGTAAATGCCACAGAAGCGGCAAAGGAAAATGGTGAAATTACGATCAAAACCAAAAATCCCGACGAGGATACGATCAACTTTGAAATTTCGGATAACGGGCTTGGGATTGCGGCGGAAGACATTCCCCATATATTCGAGCCCTTCTTTTCAACAAAGCAGGATGCCAGCGGCATTGGACTGGGACTTGCCATTGTTCACGGGATAATACAAAACCATAAGGGTAAAATTCAGGTAAAATCTGAGCTGGGACACGGAACTACCATTTCAGTAACAATACCATTGATTAAAAATTAAAAGAGCAACCATAATGGCGAAAAAGATCTCAATATTAATCGTTGACGATGAAGAATCAGTTAGGGAATCCCTGTACAGCTGGTTCATTGAAGACGGGTATCGCGTTGAATGTGCAGAAAACGCCAGGAAAGCCCTCACCATTCTTGAATCCGATCAATTTGACATTGTGCTGGCAGATATAAAAATGCCAGGAATGGACGGGCTGGAAATGCTCAGGAGAATCAAAGCTCATAAGAAAGATTCGATTGTCATTGTAATGACTGCGTTTGCGACTGTCGATACTGCTGTCAAGGCCCTGAAAGACGGCGCGTTTGATTATATTACCAAACCTTTCGATCCGGACGATCTGACACATTTGATCCGGAATGCCACAAAACAGATTTCGCTGGCCGATGAGAACGAAACCTTAAAATCCCAGGTTATCTCCCTTGAGAATGTGGAAGACCTGATCGGCAACAGTGAAGCCATGAGAAATGTGCTTAAGGAGGTTGAAAACGTAGCTCAAACCAATTCCTCAGTGATTATCACAGGGGAAAGCGGTACAGGCAAAGAACTTGTCGCGCGGGCAATCCACGCCAATTCTCCCCGTAAATTTTTCCCTTTTGTCAGTGTACACTGTGGCGCCCTGACCGAAAGCCTGCTTGAAAGTGAGTTGTTTGGACATGAAAAAGGTGCCTTTACCGGCGCCATGTACAACCGGAAAGGGCGTTTTGAGATGGCCGACAGCGGCTCGATCTTCCTGGATGAAATTGCCACGATTTCGAATAAAATGCAGGTTGAACTGTTGCGCGTCCTTGAATCAAAAACATTTATCCGGGTTGGCGGAAATAAAGAAATCAGTTCCGATTTCAGGGTGATTTGCGCCACCAACAAAGACCTGAAGGGCATGGTTGAAAAAGGAACTTTCAGGGAGGACCTGTTTTACCGGCTGAACGTTGTTAACATTCACATTCCGCCATTGCGTGAACGGAAAACTGACATCCCTTTGCTTGTTGACTATTTTATTAAAAAATACTGCATTTCGATGAACAAATCACCGATTGGAATAGATTCGGCGGCTTTGAAGCGCTTGCAGGAGTTTAATTTTCCAGGGAATATCAGGGAACTTGAGAATATGATCGAAAGGGCCATAGTAGTCGGAGATGGAAAAAAAATAAGCCTGAAAGACCTTCCGCTGGAAAAAACAATGGTAAGCAACTCCGCCGAAAGCCTTGATGATTTTGAAAGAGCATTCATCCTCCAGATCCTCATCAAGTACAGCTGGAATATTTCCAGGACCGCCAAAGCGTTAAAAGTGGACAGGGTGACACTGTACAATAAAATCAAGAAGTACGATTTAAAACCTGCAGATCAACAATAATGCATAATGAATCTGCAAAACATCACCTTGATTTCCTTTGGGTATTTCGAGAAAACATTTCTTGAGCAGATTGCTGATGCGGTGGCAGGTGAATTTCACTGCGGGTTGAATCTTAAGGAAGGTCACATTGACCTGAGTGAATTTTACGATGCCGGGCGGAGACAATACAATGGGAACAGCCTGCTGAAGTATGTTGACATGATACAAATCCCCGAAGCCGGTAAAACGCTCGGTTTATTCAATGTAGATCTTTTTATTCCAATTTTAACCTACATTTTCGGGCAGGCATTCTTAGGCGGGCGCACCGGAATCGCTTCACTGTACCGTTTAAGCAATGACCGGTATGGCATTATCGGGGATGATGGTTTCCTGCTGGATCGTTTCACAAAGGAGGTCATCCATGAACTGGGTCATACTTTCGGTTTAATTCACTGCAACCAGCCAACCTGTGTCATGAGATCGAGCACTTATGTTGAAGACATTGATCAAAAAGACCGGCATTTTTGCCTGAAATGCCGTGAAAGTATCGGCATCTTATAAAAAGAAAGCAACCTGCCGCCGACTGTTCATCCTCCCGGAAGTTCCGGAAGGATGAACAATCTTTGACAAGTTGCTATTTACCGGAAGCAATGCCGGCAGGATGGTTATTGTTTGATGATCTTCGTCATCCCCATTTCACCTCCATCATTCATCACCCGGATCAGGTAAATGCCGTGCAGTCTGCCTGACAGGTCAAATACCTGTTGCTTAAACCCGGTCATCTCCTTTTTCAGGATTCTGTCACCAAGTATCCCGTATATCTCAACGGAAACTTTGGAAGTCTCCTCAACACCCTTAAGTTCAAGTGTGAACGTGCCGGTGGTCGGGTTGGGATAAACTTTGAAGGATGGTTTGCTGCCGATGAGCTCAGCCCCTGTTGATTCAGTGACCATGCTGGCGGCAGCCGGCGGGGTCGTGTTGCAACAGTATGCCCCGGTTGTTGTGATATATGCATGTACGTATGATCCGCTGTTCCCTTTGGTACCGGGGAGCAGCCTGATCTTTTGCCCTGCAATCAGGGAGGCAGATCCTCCACTCTCAACTATGAACGGTCCATTTGCCCCTGCAGTGATGGTGAGCGTCGCATTATAGCAATTGCTCTGACCTGCAGGAATGCCAATGTTGTTGAGCGGCAATACCTCAACCAGCGGATTTACCTGGGTAACAGTTACAGGAACGTTTGCAGTTGCATGGAACACCCCGTCAAATGCATCAACGTGGTATGAGGTGTTTACCGTCGGATTAGCAACAGGATTCTGCACGTCTGAAACAAATCCTGCAGGTACCGAAGTCCAGGTAAATGAGATACCACTTGCACCACCGGCATCGGCATGGAGCTGAACAGCATCCCCGCTGCATATAGAGGCAGGAGTAGCTGTTGCAGTAACATGCAGGCCTACAATGTCTGTAAGTGCTGAGATGCCATTTATGGCGAACAGGCCATTCGTGTTGGGATAGGTGAAATCATAAATGACATCAACCGGATTTGCATCACCTTTGACAATGGAACATAGTTTCCAGATTATAGGCTCGCCAACGGCAAAACCGTCTTTGACTGTTGTAGAAGGATTATCACCATAGGCGATCATAATCTGATCGTCTGCTCCATTGAACTCGGATATGCCTCCACATGCCAGCGCTCCTGTTGCATCATGGTAAAACACCCCGATAACATCACCGGGATAAAGATTGGGAAGGTCGTGGGGAATGGTGATGTAGTGCTTATAATTGGTATGTACAGGCCACCAGTAAGGGCAGGCATGCACCCTGTAATCTTCCACTTCACCATTCAGTGCAAGGCCATAGTAATTCAAACCTCCTACGGTATTGAATCTGAACCTTGAATAGATCTTACCCTGCGATGCAGTGGCAGGGATCATGAAAGTGAGATTGTTGACACCGGCAACCAGGGGCTGATTGGTAAAAATCGGCTCACCGGCATCTGCCCAGTCACCATCCTGGTTATAATCCATCCATGCGTTGAGGTAACCGGGTACCGAAGCAGTTACCTGGATGCTGGCAGGCCTTCCGACATACATCTGGCCGACAAACTGCACTCCATCCTCATCATCACTGATAGCCATGTCATCACCCAATGATGTGATATTGGGCTGACCATTGGTTTCAGCATCAATCAGGGCACCAAGACGGATATTGGTATACTTGGTATGACGTGCACCATTGCTGGCGAGCAGTGTCGGGTAGTTGTATCCGACAAGCGGACTGTCAGGAGCATCGCCGAAGTCAAGTTCATTGCCTTCTGAACAATCATTGATATAAACAGGGTAGTCCTCTACTTCGCCATCATTTACCAAACCGTTGAAACTAATTGCTCCCGAGATGGCCGTACTGCGGAACCTGAATCGTGCATAAGATTGTCCGATGGTAGCAGTTGCTGGTACAACAAATGAAAGTGCATTTAGCGCGGGGCCTACTGGCAGGGTGGTAAAGACATGCTCACCAGGACCTGTCCAGTTTCCATTTATATTGTAATCGATCCACAAATCCAGGAAACCGGCTACCGAAGCAGTTACATTGATATTAATGGTACTGCCGATCTCGATAACTGCCGGCATGTTGACACCGTCTTCATCATCACCAAGAGAAGCATATACACAATCGTTGTCATCGCAATCGGCACCAATGCTGGGCTGGCCGTTGGGCTCAGGATCAACCTTGGTACCAAGGTAAATACCCGGAACTATGTTATGACGAGCCCCGTTGGGAAGAAGGGTTTGATAATTAAACCCGGCTGACTGGCTATCAGGTGCATCACCGAAATCCAATCCGGTAAATGGAGGGCAATTTCTGACGGTCAGGCAAAATACTCCGGCAGTATCCGTGCATCCCCATACCGTTCCAACGACAACAGAGATTTGGTGATTCCCGAGCACAGCAGTATTGAAGAACAGGTTCTGTCCGATCCCGATGGGAGTGGCATAATTGCCATTGTCAAACCATTTAATGACCGGGTAGGCAGCAGCGTATGTATTGAAAGGCGGAAGTGCATTCAGCGGCAGCGGGATATAAAGGTGGAACGTAGCTGTATCGCATATTGTATCGCATCCACGCGGGAAAAGACTCAAGTCAGGCTTCGGATGGATCATGGCCGCAATGGCTGTGGCAGAGCAACCTGTTTGCTTATTGGTAATTGTCAAACTATAGGTCCCGGCGTTTTTTACCGTTATTGAAGTGGTTGTTTTACCATTGCTCCACTGATAATGATACAACCCCGGATTCGCAGGCGGGAATGTGGGAGCCAATGTTACAGGTGCCCCCTCACAGCCGCTGTAGAAAGCAAAACCCAGCTGTGGTGTCTCGTAAAACCAGATACAAAGTGTATCGTAGTTGTCGCATCCTGTGGTAATATCCGTTACCTTAACAATGAAACTTGCGTTATATGGCAATGCCATTGGCAAGGTGATGTTGACAGTTGTATAGTAAGCGGCATTGCTGTTATTGGGACTGAATGTTGCTCCGGCCGGATTACTTGACCATGAATAGGTGTAATTGGGATCATAAAATGACGACAAATTGAAAGTAGCAGTGCCCCCGGGAGATGAGCAAACCAGGCCTTCCCCGGTTATTCTTGCAGTTGGTAAAGCTTTTTCGTAGACGAATATGGAATTTGATTTGTTTGTACATCCGAAGGTATTTGATGTTTCCACATAGTAATCACCATATTGATATACATTATAGCTGCTGCTGGTCGCACCTGTTATTAAAGCACCATTTTTATACCATTGATATGAGGGATAAGCAGGTACCACGGGTAGCGTAGTCAGTGTCACAAAACCGCCGGGGCAGTACATTGTATCAGAAGCTGTTATGACAGGGTTTGGTGTAGGCCGGACAATGATCTGGTGAACCTTGGTAGCAACAGAGGTTCCAAGTGTGGCAGTCAGCGTAACATTGTAAGATCCGGCTGCGAGGTAAGTGTGTTGTGTCGGCGATGTGAACGAAGTGGAACCATCACCAAAGGCCCACTGATAACTGAAGCCAGGATCGGTTATGTTTGGCAACACCTGTATTGCAGTAAACGTGGCAGGCTGCCCTTCGCAAACAGGGTTCGGGTTGATTGTAAAGTCAATGGCACAACTGATCGGGTTCGGTGGAGGACCTCCGCCTACCCCGCATGTTCCGATTAATACCTGAACGTTTGCAGTTGCTGTACATATCCCGTTTGAAACAACCACTGTATAGATAAATGAGCCACCTACAGGTGGATTAAACGCCGCGGGTCCTGGCGTGTATGATGGATTGGTCGCGCCCGGGATGAGTGTCAAGCCGGGACCATACCACTGATAAGATGTATAAACAGCCGGGACACTGAATGCGAAGGTTGCCGTAGGAAAACTCGGCAAACAATATGTGAGGGGGCCATTTGCCGTAATAACCGGTGTTACAGGAGGATTGAGTATGTTAACCGTGACCGAATTGCTGCCACCACAATGTGATGCTGTTACAGTAGCAATAGTCGGAGGTCCATGCCACCGGATCGTCACACCATTGGTTCCCTGCCCGTTGAGGATCGATCCCCTGTTCGGGGGAGTTACAGTCCATTGGATCGGCAAAGGTCCTGTTGCAGTGAAGGTAGTAGTCGCATCAACACAAACATTGAGGGGGCCGGAAGGAGTTATGGCAGGCGGCCCGTATTTGCTAACAAGCAGTGTTTGCGGTAAAGATGTGCAAAAAACGCCAGGAATGATCTCAACCTGCTGGATTACACTGATGGTCCAGGGACCTATTCCGTTCAATTTAATGATCGATGTAAAACGGTCGGTTCCAAACTGGGTTTGAACAGTCCCTGTTCCGGCAGGCAAAACAGACCAGGTAAAGGGGTTTCCCGCCAGGTTGGAAGTAATGGTATAGGTTAAATTTTTGCCAGGACAAACCAGGTTAGGGCCGACGATCGGACCAAGGATTGGTATGGCAACCACCTTGACGATCTTTATGGCATCCAGGTTGCAATAGAATCCCGGAGGTGGTGTGGCCTTAATGGTGTATGTACCGGGCACATTAAATGTGATATTCGTCGGGTTGCCAAAAATTGGAGCGATAACTACTCCACCAGGCCCGGTAACTGTCCATGTGGCCGGGCCACTGCCGGAATACAAATCTGTTGAATACTGGCATACCGCGTCAGATCCGTAGATTGAATATACGGGAAGGACATTCACCGTAAAACTGCTGGTTCCGCTGCAACCGGCCAGCGGATTGTTGTAATTGCATTGAATTGTATATGTTCCGGCAGCATTGAATGTCATGTTCACATTGGCAACGTTCCTGTCATCATCATTAAATGTATATGATCCCGCTGGTGCAGTTGTCGTCCATTGGTAGTAGGTCCCAGGCATGGAGGTAATGAAAAAAGTTCCGGCAGAGCCCACACAAAGTGGATTCGGCCCTGAAATCGGGAGATTCGGATATAGAACAGGTACGTTCAGCGTTGTAGTGCCGGGACAAGGTGCTGCACCACATCCGGGTACGGCAAGTGATACGGTGGGTGGCACTGTATAAACAGCATTCCATTTTATTTTAATACAGTTTGTCCCTGCTCCGGAAATGATAACCCCGTTTGTTACTGTCCAGTTATAGGTACCACAAACCACCGGGGTACAAAAGGAAGATGTATCACCGGGACATACGGTTCCATAGCAACATGTTGTTTCAATGCTGGGACCGGCACCGCTCAGGACATGAATAACCAGTGAAATAGTATCAGTACAGCCGCAGGGGGTTCTCTGATCAGGCACCGCTTTGGGAGCACCCATGTCATAAGCAGTAAGCAGAACCGTATAGAATCCTGGTCCGGGGAATACATGATCAGGGGGATTTGCAAGCGTGGAAGTCGTTCCGTCGCCGAAATCCCATAAATAGCTGCCTCCTCCGGAGGAAGTGTTGTTAAAATGTACAGGGGTACCCGTACACACAGGATTGGGTACCGCAGTGAAATTTGCCTGCGGACCATCTATTAAACAAATTTGTTGTGTGATCGAATCGTGACAACCTCCCCCATTGATCACAACGGTTATATAACCGGTTGCACCGCTTCCCCACAAAATTGTAAGTGGATTGGCTGTGGTTGGGCCGGCAGGGGTTCCTCCGGTAACAGTCCAGGTATAGGTGTATGGTGCAGAATTCGGATATACGGTATAAGTATGAGCGCTTAATTTGCAGGCAACCATGGCATGCCCCTGGCCACCGGCACCTCCGGTACCACACGCCTGGTCAGAAGCGCAAATTTCAACAGCATCCTGCAATTTAAAATCGGGACAGCAAACCTGGGCAACCGATTTTATTGATAAAAAAGAGAAGATGAAGATGATGGTTAATAACGATAACCGGTATAGGCTCAAACCGCTGGAGCCACCTGCACCATCAACCGGATTTATTGAATTGGTACTATTTTTTTTCATATTTTTTCCTCCTGATTGCTAAGTCGTTGTTCAAATTAAATCGTTAGAATGTTTCAAAGCAGCATAGCATCTTTTCTTTGGCCAGCCTGATTATACCAAGTGGTTGTATTGGCAATGCTAATTTAAATTTAAGTTCTGTTGCAAATTTATGTATATTTAGTCTTAATAATACATGATGAAAAAATATTATTTGCAATTTTCACAATGAATTTTCCGTCAACCAGAGGAAATAAATCGTGTTTAACAAGGGATATTTCGTGTGAAAAATTTTACCTTTGGCCCGAACATAAAAAAACATGAGGAATATTTTTCCAAACCTATGATAAGCAATTGCGAAAATCCTCTGAGAAACTGCACCGAGTGTGAGTTTAAATCACCTCTTTTCTGCTACCTGAGTGATGCCGAACTGAAACTCATTGACAAAAATAAAATTACGGTACACTTCAACAAGGGAGAAACAATACGAAAGCAGGGAACTTACATGTCGCATGTCATTTCGGTGAACTCAGGGCTTGCAAAGCTATACCTCGAAGGAATTGAACACCGCAATGCCATTATCCGAATCGCCAAACCGACAAATTTTATTGGCGGGCCGGGGATTTATCTTGATCAGCGCCATCATTTTTCAGTCACTGCCCTGACGGACACAACGGTATGTTTCATTGACGTGGCAATTTTCAAAGAGATTATTGACACAAACAAAATATTTTCAAACGAATTCATGAAGGATTTCAGCAGAAGTATCCTTTCTGTATATAACCGGCTTCTTTGCATGACACAGAAACAAATGCCAGGAAGAATGGCCGACACACTGATCTACCTCAGTGAAGAGATCTTTGAATCACCAAAATTCACCATGTATCTTTCGCGGCAGGATATTTCTGAATTATCGGGCATGTCAAAAGACAGTTCAGTAAAGATCCTGCGTGAATTTCAAAACGACAAGATTATACATCTTACTGACAACGAGATGGAAATCCTTGATTTTGAGGCGCTGCACAGAATAAGCAGAACCGGCTAATTTCACTGTGTTAACACGCAGTTATTTGAACAGAACTCCGTTTGGCGCAATTCCAACAGTATATTGATTAACCAGGTTTCCCTGGTTCGAATACCTGAAGAGTGTTCCCGGGGTGGTGAAATTAGTGGCATCAAGCGCATATATTTCATCATTGGCAGGGTTCACGTTGAATCCATAGAAATATTTACTGCCATCGATCAACGGGGTAGAAGGGGTTCCCGCCGCCGTGATATTCATTGCGTAGATCCCGGCATAACCAAATCCGCCACCATAATATATTGTTGATTTATCTTTGCTGATATCGATATGCTGCGGGTGCTGTGTCGCAGAAATTATGTACTCGGCAGTTTTCTGATAGGACTGGCCCGACACTTTCACAAGTTTTGACGGTGTTTCGAGAATTATGTTAAATGATCCGTCATATTTAATGTACCCGTAACAAATCACCCAGATATCATTATTTTTATCAACAACCATTTCCTTGGGGTTGTCCCCTACCGTTATCGTTTTAACCACCAAGTCGTTAACAGGGTCAATTACTGAGATGGTTGAATCAACATCGTAGGCTCCCCCATTGCATACCAGTATGTTTCCATTGACAACAATCGCCTGTTCCGGGCCTGTACCTACCCTGATTGATTTGAGAATGGCATTTGTGCCCAGGTCAATGACCTTGACCTCCCCACTGCCCCCCCATTGTGTAACATAGCCCTTGTTGTTGAATGAGGTCATGTAACGTGGCGAACTGAGACCGGTAAAGACACCTGCTTCTTTGAAATCACCGGCAGATGCCACCACGACTGTGTCGGAAAGGTTCAATACCATATATACTTTCCCGTTTACGGCATAGGTTGACTGGAGCAATTGACCGAGCGGACGATTGTTAACGGTTGTAAAAATTGAATTTCTTACGCTGTCACCTGCGAAATCGTAAAAACTTACCGAAGCATTTGCCTGGCCATAGGTTCCTTCATTCGATATAAATGCCCCATTTGCATATGGTTCTGCAGGGACATAGACTGGTGGATCATCTTTTTTACATCCGGGTATCAGTGTAGTAATGAGCAATGCCCATGCAAAAATGTTAAGTCGTGTCGTCATGATTGGTTTTTAGATTAAAGTTCTTCGCTTTTCTCCCGAAAGCTACGAAAATCGCTGATGGCAGGTCTTCTGGCTTGCTCTGTTATTCGAGGTCTTCCCGTCCTGCCGGAGCAGGACAGTGACAAAAAGAGGTCGAAAACTTTTCTGGAGCTTACAGCTGCGGGAACAGTTCCGGATTTTCACCGGATTCCCTTTTCACACTGCCTGAAGATATTCAGAAAGTGAACCAGCAACAAATTCACTGCAAAAGTATAAAAAAAACTGAAAAGCTGTCAGATGTCAACTATAATTCCCTCCCCGGCAGCATATGATTCTGAAAAAACAGACCTGGCTTCGGCAAGCAAAGGTCCGATATCCTCATACCTGGCTGAAAAATGACCAATAAGCAACTTTTTCACATGTGCTTTGGAGGCAATGGTTGCAGCTTCAATGGCCGTTGAATGGAACTTTTCTGCGGCAGCAGCTGCCAGGTTCTGCATGAATGTAGCTTCATGATAAAGGAGTCCAACCTCCCTGATATACGGGATAATTGCTTCTGAATAGCGTGTATCGCTGCAATAAGCATAGGACCTGGCTACGGAAACTTTCCTGGGTGGGTTTTTCTCACGAAACACAAAACCGCATGCAGGGATGCTGTGCAACAGTGGGAAACTGTGTACGGAGATCCGCTCATGTTCAAGGATCAGGTCAAACTGGTCCATGCACAGCGGGTGAAATATGAATGGGTAGTTCAAGGTAGTCTGGGATACTTCCATCTGGATGTTGATGATCTCATTCAGCATGGCAGGGGCGTATACGTGCAGTTCTTCTTTGCGCCCCAGCAAATGCATGGAATTAAGCAGGCCGATCAGCCCAAAAAAATGATCACCATGCAAATGACTGATGAATATATGCCTGATCCGTTGAAATGAAATATGGTACTTTCTAAGCTGGAACTGTGTGCCTTCTCCGCAGTCAATTAAAAAGAAGCGCTCATTTGCATTGAGCAAATGAGCGCTTAGGTTTCTGTTGTTAGCCGGGATGGCAGCATTGCTACCCAGCACTGTCAACGAGAAGTTCATGTGTTATTCTTCTGCAACCGGTTCTTCGGTGGTGGCCTCTTCATCGGGTGTCACCTCTTCTCCTTTTGCATACTTTGCATCACGGGCGAGGTTTTCGGCCTTCACCATATCAGCTTTCAGGTTTGCAAGGGCATCAATATCGCCAAGGGTCGTTTTCTCGAGGTTGTCCTTGAGTTTTTTAACAGCCTTTTTGGTATCGCTTTCCTTTTTCAGCCCTGTTTTGGCATCTTTGTTTTTCTCAACATTGGCAACATCCTGGTGGATTTTGCTATGACTCAGGATGATCTTCTTGTTTTCTTTCGAAAATTCGATCACCTTGAAATCCATGGCTTCTTCTTCACGTGCCATGCTGTTGTCTTCCTTGCCAAGGTGGCGGAGTGGTGCAAAACCCTCTACGCCATACGGGAGGGCGATGATGGCGCCCTTGTCATTCAAGCTGACAATGGTTCCAAGATGCACTGAGCCGACTGCGAAAACATTTTCGAATACATCCCAGGGATTTTCTTCGAGTTGTTTATGGCCCAGGCTGAGGCGGCGGTTTTCGACATCCACATCAAGAACCATCACTTCAATGCTCTCACCAATTTTGGTGAATTCGGCAGGATGCTTGATCTTCTTCGACCAGCTGAGGTCGGAAATGTGAATCAGGCCGTCAACACCTTCTTCCAGTTCAACAAAAATGCCGAAGTTAGTAAAGTTGCGAACAGTGGCAGTATGTTTTGAACGGAGGGGATATTTGTCCCTGATGTTCGTCCATGGATCCGGGATCAGTTGTTTGATACCCATCGACATCTTGCGCTCTTCGCGGTCGAGTGTGAGGATAACAGCTTCCACTTCCTGACCTACCTTGAGGAAATCATGCGCAGTGCGGAGATGCTGTGACCATGACATTTCGGAAACGTGGATAAGTCCTTCAACGCCGGTGGTAATTTCGACAAATGCACCGTAATCGGCGATGACAACAACTTTACCCTTCACTTTATCGCCAATTTTAAGATCCTGGCTCAATGAATCCCATGGGTGAGGTGTTAATTGTTTAAGACCAAGGGCAATACGCTTCTTGTTTTCATCAAAATCAAGGATAACGACTTTGATTTTCTGATCAAGTTTAACGATCTCTTCAGGATGGTTGATACGTCCCCAGCTGAGGTCGGTGATGTGGACCAGGCCGTCAACACCGCCAAGGTCAACAAATACGCCATAACTGGTGATGTTCTTAACGGTACCTTCGAGAATCTGTCCCTTTTCAAGCTTCTTGATAATCTCTGCTTTCTGGGCTTCAAGTTCGTCCTCGATAAGGGCTTTGTGGGAAACGACCACGTTCTTGTATTCATGGTTGATCTTCACAACCTTGAATTCCATAACTTTATCAACAAAAACGTCGTAATCGCGGATAGGTTTTACATCGATTTGTGATCCCGGAAGGAAAGCTTCGATACCGAAAATATCGACAATCAAACCACCTTTGGTACGGGATTTCACATAACCCTTGATAATTTCCTGTTTTTCGTAGGCATCGTTGATGCGTTCCCACGATTTCAGGATACGTGCTTTTTTGTGTGATAACAGCAACTGACCGCTGGTATCTTCCTGGTTCTCGATGTAAACTTCAACTTTATCACCGATCTTCAGTTCGGGATTGTAGCGAAATTCGTTCATCTGAATCACACCATCGCTTTTAAAGCCAATATTGACAATGACTTCGCGGTTGGTCATGGTAACTACTGTACCTTCGATCACTTCATGATCCTGGATTGCCCGGAGGGTTTGATCGTAGACATCTTCCAGTTTGGTACGTTCTTCACTCGTGTAAATTTCGTGTTTTTTCCCGATGGCATCCCAGTCAAAATCGGCAGGGGCAACAGGTGCCACATGCGTTTTCCTGGCCGACCTTACGGGCGCTGCAGCAACAGGTTCTGCAACAACTTCAGCAACAGGTTCTGCAACAACTTCAGCAACAGGTTCAGCAACAACTGCTTCCGGTTCGGCAACAGCTTCTGCAACCGGCTCTGCAGCAATTTCTGCAACAGGTTCGGCAACAATTTCTGCAACCGGCTCAGTTACAGGCTCGGCTACTGGCGCTTCAACCTCTTCCACAACAGGAACTTCGGTTTCGGCATTCACAATTTGTTCAACAATGGGTTCAGCATTCTGCTCCACGTTCTCATTCGTTTCTTCAGGAGTCATTCATTTTTGCTTTATGGCAGTGCAATTGCACTGGCCGGGTTTAACATTTGGTTAACTGGTAGGGATTTATATAAAGAACGATTTCCATTTCTCACCCCTTGAAAATGGGGTGCAAAGATAGGAAGAAATATTTTAAAGGACAAATGGATGGGCGTAAACATTTTACGATTTACGATTTACGTTTTAGGATTTTTGATTTACAGTTTTGGCAGGCAATGACATCTTTCATGGTAAGGAATGTGATTTTTATTATTTTTGTATATTGCGAACTTTTCCAAAACAACTTCTTATGAATTCATTTCTGAAATGGTCGTCATGGCTGGTTGCTACCGGGTCGGCTTACCTGATCGGGTGCGGTTTTCTTGGGTATTTGCTGGGAAATACCCGGATTTTTAACGTAAAGTATGGTACATATCTTTATTTTGGCGAATATTTCGTGCTATTTGCCATCATGGTGATCCTGCTCAGGATCTCCTGTCAGAAAAAGTGACGTTACAAACATCACCAGTGACTCCCGCCAAGGCTGTTGATCATTTTAATTTCATAACTTTGCAGGCTCACTAAAATATCCATATGCCATTAAAATGCGGAATCATCGGACTGTCCGGTTCGGGAAAAACAACATTATTCAACTGTATTTCAAACAACCGGGCTGAAACACATGCGGCAGCTTTTTCAGGGACAAAATCGAACCTGGGTGTGATGAATGTTCCTGATGCCCGTCTCCAGGCCATCGATAATATCATCAAGTCGGCCAAAGTCATACAAACCACCATTGAAATGGTCGACATTCCCGGCCTTTCAAAAGGCGGAAGCCAGACCGAGGGCAATAAATTCCTTTCAGATATCCGCAACGTGGATGCCCTGATCCATGTGATCCGTTGTTTTGACGATCCACAGCTTCCTCACCTCGAAGGCTCCATCAACGCCGTTCGCGACAGGGAAATTGTCGACCTTGAGCTGCAGATCAAGGACCTTGAGTCGGTTGAGAAGAAGATTGTAAAGATGGAAAAGCTGGCCAAGGCCGGTGACAAGGATGCCAGGCACGGGGTGGAAGTGCTGCAGGTTCTCAAAGAGCATCTTGAATCTTTCGAGTCTGCCCGAACCGCGCCAATTTCCATCGATAACCGGCGTTTTATGGAGGACATGTTCCTGCTCAGTGATAAACCGGTAATGTATGTGTGCAATGTTGACGATACTTCTGCGACAAAAGGGAATGACTATTCAAACAAATTTATTGAATCTGTCAGAGGCCAGGGTGCTGAGGTGCTCGTGATCGCTGCGAAAATGGAATCGGAAATAGCCGAACTTGAAAGCGAGGAGGACCGGCTGGCCTTCCTTTCAGATGCAGGACTGTCAGAACCCGGGGTTAACAGGCTCGTGCGTTCTGCCTTTCATCTCATCGACCTGCAGTGTTTTTTCACAGCCGGACCAAAGGAGATCCGGGCCTGGACCATCAAAAAAGGGATGACCGCGCCACAGGCAGCCGGCGTCATTCACAGCGACCTCGAACGCGGATTTATCCGGGCCGAGGTTATGAAATACGATGACTTCATGCGGCTCGGTTCGGAACACGCCTGCAAGGAAAATGGAAAACTCATGATTGAAGGGAAGAATTATGTTGTCGGCGACGGAGATATTTTACACATCCGTTTCAACGTTTAACCTTTCCTAAATCGAAAATCGTAAATCCTAAATCGTAAATCCTTATCGCTTCTGTAACCTTACCCCGTGGCTCCTTTTGAACAAATCCTTGCACAATCCTCCTTTTCTAAAGAAGATCTGATCTGCCTGCTCAATTCCAGTGATAAAGAGCGCCTCATGCTTTTTGAAAAAGCCAAAGAGGTGAAAGCGGCCTTTGTGGGTAAAAAGGTCTATTTCAGGGGCTTGATCGAATATTCGAATTACTGCAAAAAAAACTGCTACTACTGCGGCATCCGGTCGGGAAACAGCCGGTTTGCCAGGTACTGCATGACGGATGCCGAGGTACTGGAGGCAGTGGATTATGCCTACAGGAATGATTATGCCTCCATTGTGATTCAGTCGGGAGAGCAAACCAATAAAGCATTTGTAACTAAAATTGAATCCCTGCTGAGGAGAATACACCAGCAGACAGACGGCAGGATCCATGTGACCCTTTCGCTGGGTGAGCAAAGCGAAGAAACCTATCGCCGGTGGTTTGAAGCCGGGGCACACAGGTATCTCCTGAGAATTGAGGTTTCAAACCCATCCCTTTACAGTAAACTTCATCCGAATAACCTGAGTCATGATTACCACCGACGCCTTGATGCGCTGAAAACCCTCCGGAAAGCAGGATACCAGGTGGGGACCGGTGTAATGATCGGGCTGCCCTTTCAAACCATTTCCGATCTTGCCGACGACCTTCTCTTTTTCAGGGATTTTGACATCGACATGGCCGGGATGGGCCCTTACATTGAGCATGCGGATACTCCGCTTTACCAATACAAAGATCAGTTGCTGCCGCTGAAAACCCGGTTCGACCTGTCATTGAAGATGGTCGCCATTTTGAGGATCATGATGAAGAACATCAACATTGCAGCCACCACGGCCATGCAGACCATCGACCAGCAGGGACGCGAAAAAGCCCTGATGGTAGGGGCCAACGTGATCATGCCCAACCTGACGCCTGTCAAATACAGGCAGGATTACCTGCTTTACGAAAACAAGCCATGCCTTGATGAAGAGGCCGAAGAGTGTAAAAGCTGCCTGGAGGCCCGCATCCATATGGCCGGTGACACCATAGGATATGGTGAGTGGGGAGACTCCAAACACCATTCAGAAAGAAACACTTAGCCAGGTAACTTCAACCTCCTACTCTTCACACCTTCCGCAATAGTTTTGTAGGGCAAACACCTACATAAAAATCAGCATTTGCCTTTCATAGAAATTTCGGAACCCTTACAAATTTTCGTAAAAAAAAATTGCATTTTTGTTCCTTAATACTTATGTAACCTTTTAAGCTAATTACTGTATATTGCATTCGATTCTTATTAGGCGATTGTAAAAAAACATGTTCTATGAAAAATACAATTCTTGTAATTGATGATGAACCAACCATCCGAATGATCCTGGACAGGTTCCTTGTTTCAAAAAATTACGAAGTCGTTGTAAAAACAGATGGAAATGAAGCACTTGAATGGCTGGAAGGAAATCTTCCGGATCTCGTGATCTGCGATATTCAGATGCCGCTTATGGATGGGTACCTGTTCCTTGAAAATTTTCGTCAGCGCGGTTATACAAAACATACGCCAGTTATAATGCTTTCAAGTGTTGAAAACAGCAAGGAACGCGTAAAGTGTTATCGTCTCGGGGCCCAGGACTTTCTGTGTAAACCATTTAATCCTGAAGAATTGGACGCATTGATCTACAAAAACCTTAATCCGGTTCACCATTCACGAAAATGGTAATATCGTTAAACAACCTTTTATCATCACAATGTATTGATTCAGAAACAGATATTGCAATTATGGAAAACAAATTATCAATTCTCTATATTGGAGTTTCATCTGATGACATCGATCATTTGGCTCTAAGTGAAGAAATTGACCTTATTGTATGCAGAAATCTTCAGGCCGCTGAAATTTATCTGAAAACCAATGAGAAACCAAATGCAATCATCAGTGAACAATATCTTTCGGGCGGTACCGGAATTGAATTGCATGATAAACTCCGGCATGATCCAACCTTCAACGCGGTTGCTTTTATCCTGTTAACACATGAATTCACCGCCGAGTTGATCCGCGAAGCATTTAATAAAAGAATCGATGATTTTTACGTGCTGCCTCTTTTTGAAAAAAAGAGCGGTGATTATAAACTTCCGGGACTGGAATCTCCCAGGGACCTCATCGGCCGGATCCGGTTTTTAAATGCATTTCGCCAAAAGTATCCGGTTGAACCACCACATTTTACCGAGGACATCCAATTCAAAATGCCCCGTTCCAAAAGAATCTTTGATATCGTTGTGGCAGGAACTGCTTTGCTGCTGCTCTCCCCTGTCCTATTGATAGTCATAATTGCGATCAGGCTTGAGTCAAAAGGGAAAGTTTATTATACGTCCAAAAGATTCGGCCGCAGCCATGACTTTGATTTTTACAAACTCCGTTCCATGCGCACCGGTGCGGACAAAGAACTGGAAAAACTGTCCAGGGAAAAGAACCAATATGCCGTGAAACAGCATCAAACCGGCATCGATTTTACCCGGCAATGTCCTGAGTGTGCGAAGTTTCCGCCGGGCGAATCATGTTCCCCGAAATTATACATTTATGGCACAGAGATTTGCGAAAACGAATACAGACGGCAATTAAAAGAGATCAATAAAACGAAGCCTACTTTTAACAAGATATCCAACGATCCGCGTGTGACAAGGGTTGGAAAGTTCATTCGCAATACCAGTATTGATGAATTGCCTCAACTCATCAATGTTATTAAAGGCGACATGTCAATCGTTGGAAACCGCCCCCTGCCCCTGTATGAAGTTGAACGCCTCCTTACCAACAGCGTGCCTGGCACTGATTCTGCCATCCGCTGCCTGGCACCGGCAGGCATCACAGGTCTCTGGCAGGTCGAACTCAGGGGAAACGGCGGAGATATGTCTGAAGAGGAGCGAAAACGTCTTGACACAGTATATTATACCGAACATATGATTGGGAAAAAATACTCCTTCTGGTACGACTTAAAACTTATTTTAAGAACCGCCCGTGCTTTATTTCAGAAGGACTCAGTATAAACTAATTGAAAACATTGGATACCCGACCTTAATGTTCATGATAATTTATAAGCACATTGGCATTGTAATTCAGTAATATTGCATATGAACGCCTATGGATTTTCCACTCGTATCAATTATTTCTATTAATTATGATCACCCGGAAGTAACTTGCCAGTTACTTGCCTCCCTGCGAAAAATTTCTTATCCGAATATTGAGATTATCGTGGTCGATAATGCATCCCCAAATGATGACCCTGCCTGCATAAAGGAGCAGTATCCTGAAGTTACCCTGCTTCGCAGCAAGGAAAACCTTGGATTTGCAGGTGGCAACAATTTGGGCATCAGGCTGGCAACGGGCAAATACATCTTACTGTTAAACAATGATACCGAAGTTGATCCGGGGTTCCTGGAGCCGATGGTGTTAAAACTTGAAACAAACCCCCGCATTGGTGCTGTAAGCCCCAAAATCAAATACTACCACACGCCGGGCACCCTTCAATTCTCAGGCATTACAGAATTCAATCCATATACTATCCGTAACCGGAGTTTGGGTTTAGGCGTCAGGGATACCGGACAGTTTGAAGAGGATGCACTGACCTCTTATTGCCACGGAGCTGCAATGATGATTCCCATCAAGGTTATCAAAAAAGTAGGTTTGATGGCTGAGTGCTATTTCCTGTATTATGAAGAACACGACTTTGGTGCCAGGATCAGGCGTGCAGGATATCAGATGTGGTATGTGCACAATTCACTTGTTTATCACAAGGAATCCGTTTCCACCGGCAAACTGAGTCCCCTGAAAACCTATTATATGAACCGCTCACGACTGATTTTTCTGAGGCGCAACATTTCCGGTGTTACCTTTGTGATCGCAGCTCTATACCAGTTGCTTATTGCCATGCCAAAGAACGCCCTGCTCTTTCTTTTAAGGGGTTCATTTGACCATTTCAGGGCCTATAGAAACGCGGTTAGCTGGCACATGACCCATATGTTTTCCAGGGAAATCCATGAACAACCAACATTTTAACCAAATCCACGGAAAACAAAATTCCATGAGCACTTCATTATCAGGCATCAGGAGACTATTTGCCGGAACCGAATTCCGGGTCAGACTCAATTGTTATAACTTTGAATTTTAGTATCTTTGCGGGTTATGAGACATCTGTTCACTGCATTCCTTATTTTCAGTCACTGCCTCGTTATTACTGCGATCGGGTTAAGCCAGCCCGTCAAAAGGTTTGACCTTGAAAAAGACAACATCAGTAATTTGATCCCTCCCCTGGAGGTGCTGATCGATTCAGCAATAGCCCATAATGCGGCATTAAAATCGAGCCAGCTTGCGGTTGGTGTGAACAGCAAAGCCCTGAAAGCCTATGCAAATTCCTGGACCAAAAATCTCAGCCTGACCGCGGATGTACGTTATGGTACCTTTACCAATTACTCTACTGATCAAATTACCAATTTAGCAGTCTCTACAAACAAAAGTGAATTCAGGTATGGTGTTGGAGGTACTTTAAAGTTTGCAATCAACGACTTTGTGGACCGGAAAAACCAGATCGGGATGTTCAAAACAGAAGTTGAAATTGCCCGAAGTGATTATGATGAAAAGGTCAATCAACTGAAAAAACTTGTCATCATTGAGTATAATGACCTCCTCCTGAAACAAAAGCTAATGATCCTCTCTGCAGCGAAAACCGAAACTGTAAAAGTCAATATGCAGATGGTGGAAAAGGAGTTCAGGAATGGCGTAATACCTCTGACTGAATTTACAAATATGTCTGCTACTGTTTTTGATTCCGAAGCTGCTTTTGAGAACGCACGCATGGAGTTCAGAAATGCATACATGATGTTGGAGGAAACAACAGGGATGAAATTTAACATCCTCAACACCATACGGGAGGGTCATGAACATAATTGAAATATTGCGACTGCTCAAAAAGCACCTGGTATTATTGCTCTTAATACCCGTATTGATGGCACTGCTTGTGATCTATTTTACCAGGAAACCCAATTACACGTTTTCTTCCGAAACCATTCTCTACACTGGAATTGCCTCAGGTTCAAGCGTTGAAATGGACAAGTCCTTCAGTTTTTTTGCCAATAATACCGCCTTCGATAACCTGATCAATGTCATCAAGTCAAGAGAGACCCAGCAGGAAGTTGCAATCCGGTTACTGGCCCAGCACCTGATGCTTACCAAACCTGATCCAAAGTACATTTCTTACCAATCCCTGGCCAGCCTCAGAAATATTACGCCTGCCCATATCAAAAAACTTATTGCAAAAAGCAGTCATCCAGGCTCTGCAAAAAGTGAAATCAAGAGCCATCATAAAAAAAGCACAGTCATCTCTGATACCACCAATGATTCACTTGCCGTAAAAGAGACTTTTTCTTTCAGTAATCTCGACACGTCAAAAACGAGTTCACTGCAACCTCCGTCAATCGATCCTGAAGCCTATGAACAAACCGTTCAGAACCTTAAAGATTACATGGCAAAGAGTGACACGAATTTTGTTTATAAGTTGCTCAATTTCAACCATCCCCATTATTCGCTGAATGCAATTGCAAATGTGACCGTGCAACGAATCGGGAGTAGTGACCTCGTAAAATTAAAATACGATTCTGATGATCCCGGGATTTGCAGGCAAACACTCGTGCTTTTTACTGACGTTTGCATTCAGAATTATAAAAACATCAAGGAAAACAGGTCAGATGCAGTGGTGAAATATTTTGAATTCCAGGTAAAGCAGGCGGCTGCCAGGCTCAAGGTTGGAGAAGACAAACTCTTGAAATTCAATGAGGACCATAATATTATCAACTATTACGAGCAAAGTAAAGCAGTCGCCATCGTGAAGGAAGACCTTGATGTCAATTATCACAACAAACGCATCGAACTGGCTGGTGCAAAAGCTGCGATCAAAAGGATTGAAGAAAAGCTTGGCAACCTGCAGCAAATCCAACTCACCAGCGCTTCGATCATTGAAAAACGGAACCAGCTGGGCGACATTAATTCCAAAATTGCAATGGCAGAAACCATTGGATATGGAGACTCCATCAACGAAAAGGAACTAGTTCAGCTGAAGGTCAGGGCAGATAAGCTCAAAGATGAGATGCGGGGTTCGGTTGGCAACTTGTACAACTATGGCAATACGACAGAAGGACTGCCGGTAGCTACTCTGCTGAATGACTGGCTCACAAATGTAATCCAGTACGAAGAGACAAAAGCGGGTTTGGAGGTGCTGGGTGACCGGATAATTGATTTCCAGAAACAATATGCTATTTACGCTCCTGCTGGCGCAAACATTAAACGCATCGAACGCGAAATCAATGTTGCGGAGCAGGAGTTCCTTGAATTATTGCATGGATTGAACCTTGCCAAATTAAAAATGCAGGATGCCGAGCTTTCTTCCAGTATTAAAACGGTGGATCCGCCATTCTTTCCGTTGTCACCAAATCCAACAAAGCGTAAACTGCTGATCATCGTTGCCGCACTGGTTGGGTTCATTATTGTCCTGGCAACCATTCTTGCCATGGAGTATTTTGATGAGACACTC
This sequence comes from Bacteroidota bacterium, assembly GCA_026391835.1. Classification (GTDB taxonomy): domain Bacteria; phylum Bacteroidota; class Bacteroidia; order Bacteroidales; family FEN-979; genus CAIVAT01. The sequence continues at coordinate 132,181 of JAPLDF010000075.1, read as the reverse complement.
AGAAATCCGAGGAAAGCGGCTAAAATTCTAAATTTGGTTCCGGTGGGTGTATTTCCCAAGATATACCTGAAAACAGGATCACTCAATTTCCTTTTTATCGCAAACCGCCTTCTTGAAATGATTATCCAGGATATTGGGTTATATCCAAAGGATAACCCGTCCAGGAATGGGACCAGGACCATCTTGATGTTTAGTACTTTAGATAATGAAGGAAAAACGGTGATGTCAAGAAATCTCGCCTTGAAGTTGAAAAAACAAGGAAAAACAGTGCTTGTAATGAATTATGCGCGCGAATCGCTGCATAAAACCGAAGTCTCCCAAATTGGCTATGCCGAAACACAACCACCTTCTTCAGTTTCAAAAGACCACAAAAAGCGCGGTAAAATTTCATACCTCAGTGAGTTGATCGGTTATGGCGATACCCGGGTCGATTACGACAGCCCATTCCTGGATGTGGCCGATGGGAATTTCACTTCAGAGGAATTGTTTTATTACCGTGCAGATACCGACTTTTTTTCCACTGCCAGTTATACTGAAATACTTTCTAAAAACAACTTTGTACTATCACATAAACCCGATTTTGTGCTGATTGAACTCCCCCCTATCCTCTATTACCCTTATCCACCGGATCTCGTTCCATCTGCCGATATTGCTCTGCTGGTATGCAGGGCCAACCACGTTTGGTCCCCGGCAGACCAGAATGCATTGGATAGTTTTATGAAACTCTCTGTCTCGGCCCCCCTCTTCCTGCTCAATGGTGTTGAATTACAAGTTATTGAATCCGTCCTGGGCGATTTGCCTAAACGGCGCAGCCGGTTCCGGAGAATTTTGAAAAAACTGGTCCGTTTTCAGGTTTTTACCCGTTATCATCCTTAGCAAAACCGTTCATGAAAGGTGCCGTTCTGAAAATAATCAAGGAAGCCAATTTTTTATCATTATCTGGTAATATTACGATTGCTTTCTTTGGCATCGCAAGTTTTGCAGTACTTACAAGAAGTTTCCCCATTGAAATATTCGGGCAGTGGGTTTTGTATATTTCTACCGGCAACTTCATTGACATGTTCCGCTTCGGCATCACGAATACGGCAATTGTAAGATACCTGTCGGGTGTTGATAAAGATGAACGGCTCAGGTTTATCGGATCCAACGGATTGATCGGACTTATTGCAACCATTGGCCTGGCTATTATAATCTGGAGCTGTCATTTTGCATTTGGCGAGCCGATCAGGCATGCAGGTTACGAATTGTTTTTCACATGGTACCCGGTATTGGCTTTTTTCACCTTGCCATTCAACACTGCTGTTGTCGTAATGCAGGCAGATCAAAAGTTCTCCACGCTCTTATGGATAAAAGCAGTGAACAGTGGCGGTTTCTTCCTGCTTTTATTGCTCAACTACCTGGTTTTCAAAATGTCGCTAATGCAGTTGATTTGGGTGCAACTCGGAATCAACCTGCTGACTTCTGCCATTTGTGTGCTCAAAGGGTGGGATGGACTAAGGTATATAACCAAAGCGACCGTCAGAACCAATAAACTGCTTTTGCATTTTGGGAAGTACACTACATTTACAATCATCGGCACCAACCTGCTTCGAACTGCCGACACACTCATCATCAGCCTGAGCCCGATGGGAACAGCAGCTGTAGCTTTATACAGCATCCCGCTGAAATTGACAGAACTTCAGCAAATCCCTCTGCGCAGCTTTGCGGCAACTGCTTTTCCGAAGTTGTCCAAAGCAAGCATCCTTGGCAAAGTCGATGAAGTAAAAGGCCTGTTTTATTCATATTCAGGTGCCATGACCTACCTGTTCATAATAATCAGTGTAGTTACGTTCCTGTTTGCCGACATATTTGTGCTGATCTTAGGTGGCAGCAAATATATGGCAACTGATCCCACAACGAGGGCAAGTGTAACAAATATCGTTAGAGTTTTTTCCATTTATGGCCTTCTTCTGCCGCTCGACCGGATGACCGGCGTCGGATTGGACAGCATCAACAGGCCGGATTTAAATTTATGGAAAGTTATCGTTATGGTTGTTGCCAATGTGATCGGCGACCTGATCGCTGTTTTCATTTTCAAATCACTGGCGATGATTGCCCTGGCCTCGGTATTATTTACGGCCCTTGGTGTATGGGTAGGTTATTATTACCTGAGTAAAGAACTGGTTCTGGACTACCGTAAAGTATTTTCTGAAGGGCTGGGTTTCTATAAGGATATCTATAAAAAGATGCGAAATAGAAAATTTCAGGGGATATGAACCATTGTATCACTGCAAACCAGGTTTGGTTTAACAGATTTTCAGAGCAAAAAGATTTTGTAACGCAGATAGAAGTTGTCGAACCTGAATCCATTTGAAAGTAATACCGGCTCCTTAAAACTTGGGTCACCAGGATATTTCATCCCGCTGCTTGCAGTATCGGTATTTGCAGCGTGGATTGTCGGAAAAGTCGGACTGGTTGGCGGACTGGGTTTACTGGTACTACCATTCCTGGTTCTCTATTTTAACATTCTTTTTCGAAACCCGGTTCTTGGCATATACACCGCCATCAGTCTTGGTTTTGTCATCCTTGGAATGATGCGCTATGCCGACCTTCCAATGATTGGCATAAGCATTGACGGGGTGCTGGTACTCAGTTTTATAGCGCTGTTTTTCCAAAACTTTTACACCGGGTTTGACTGGAAACCTGCAAAAAAAGATGTCACCCTGCTGGCAGCTGTCTGGCTCATCTATGGACTGCTAAGTGCTGCAAATCCTGAAATCAGGAACATGGCGGTATGGCTTGCCAGTTTCCGGGGGGTAAATGTATATATGTTTCTTGTAGTCACACTGACATTGCTGTTAATCACCACGACCAGGAGGATAAACTTATTTTTATACGTATGGGGGATTTTCTCATTAATAGCCACATTCAAAGGGATCATACAGGCAACCGTTGGCGTTGACCAGTGGGAAAAAGCATGGCTTGATGCCGGAGCCTATTCGACACACATCATTTTCGGGAAACTAAGGGTGTTCTCCTTTCTCAGCGATGCAGGACAGTTTGGCGCGAACCAGGCCTACACAGGGGTGGTGTTTATTATCCTGTCACTTGGTGAGAAAAACATCCGGCGAAAACTTTTTTTCATCTTTGTAGGCCTGATGGGAATTTATGGCATGTTCCTCTCGGGAACCCGGGGTGCAGTGAGTGTTCCCCTGGCTGGATTTATGCTCTATTTTGTGCTGAAAAAGAATAAGATGGTTCTTATTTCAGGTATCGCCCTCCTGGCTATTGTCTTCGTTTTCTTCAAATATACAACGATAGGCCAGGATAATCAACAGATCCGGCGTATGCGGACTGCTTTTGACCCCAATGATGCTTCGCTTCAGACAAGGCTGGCCAATCAAAAAACACTTTCTGTGTACCTTGCAAGCCGGCCTTTTGGCGGCGGACTTGGACATGCAGGAAAAAAAGCAAAAAAGAACCTTCCAAATACATTTCTCGCAAATATTGCCACCGACAGCTGGTATGTGATGATCTGGGCCGAACAGGGGGTTGTTGGACTTGTCCTGCACCTTTTTATTCTTTTTTATATCATCCTGAAAGGATCCTACCTGATCATGTTTAAAATCAGGGATCCGGATGTGAAAAATACGATGACGGCTTTAATTTCAGGAATTTTGGGTATTATGGTGGCATCTTACGGCAATGCGGTGCTGGGTCAAATCCCAACGAGCATGCTGATATATACATCCATGGCCCTTGTAATGAGTCCGGAAAAATTTGACGATGAGGTTTGCCCTATACATACACCCGCTATTTTACCGGACCCGGGGCAGGGCAGATAATGAATCGTCCGGGTTAAAAAGCGTCCGGGATTCCTATTTTGAAGAGAGTATCCGGGTTACAGAAGATATAAGACGATAGCCTTTTTTAAACACCTTGTTCTGCACCTTTTTTAACAAGCGCACATAGTTGCCGATTGGCTTGTATCCGGCCCAGGGCGTCATTTCCAGATACCTGTAAAACTCTGTTTTATATTTCTCTACGTAACTATAGGAAGTGAAAATGGGCTTAATCCCAATAAAATGTATCAGATACGGATCCTCTGTTTCAATCATAGAATATGAATTCCAGCGCCTGTCCAGTTCCATCCACTGGTTGGCGAAAACAACATTTAATCCATACTGATCAGGGAAATTTGCATATTTTTTATTTGCCGCAATGCAATCAATGATTTTTTCTGTGATGTTGGACGCAACCCACTTCCTGCGGCTCATCATTAAAAGGCCACTGTTGAAATATTTGCTATCAGGATCAATACCCAGTTCAGCATAATTGGCTATTCCTCCCCACGAGCAACTTACCTTTTCGGAACGGTCCGGCACCCCGGCAATAATTTTATCGCCCAGATCAGTTTGCCACAACACCGAAATATCTTTTCTAACGATCATATCCACATCAAGATAGATCACTTTATCAATTTCCGGCGGCAGGAACAACGGAAAAAACAACCGGATGTAAACGATTAACGGGAATGAAGAACCATCAAGAGGCAGGGAAGATTTATCCTTTATGACGTCTTTGATCTCAATCCAAAAAAATGAGAATTTTTCGGACTCAGCGCACTTCTCTAGGTTTTTCTTATTGGCCGGAGTTAGTTTGTCTCCAACAATATACAGGTTAACATGTTCATCAGAATGATGGTTGACCTCGATCGATTTTATCAATGCTGCCAATAAAACCGTGAAATGGTTGTCACATACTGTAAAAATCGTGATTGCGTTCGACATGATCATCTAATTAACCAATTTACAAAAAAAGGTAGTCCAGCCTGAATTTAATATTCCTGTAGATAGTCCTGGCTATCGAAATCATAAAGGAATCAGATAGTTGCAAGTGCTTTCTTAATTCTTTCCGGGATATCTGGCTCGGTTCCGCTGCATTGTTTTCCTGAATAAATATCTCCCGAAAGTCTTTGTGTATCAAGGCTTTTCCCTTATGCTGCAGGAAGGAAATCACCATTTTGAATTCAGCCCTGTCAGATTTTATTCCTTCGGTATAATCACCGAATTTAGTTAAAAAACTGCTTCTTCTTAAATGAGGATGATCGCTGTAACAATTGAACTGGTAAGTATCAAACCGCCAGAAATGAAATCTCATTTCATAAAAACCGTCCCTGACCGGTTTCAAATAAGGGTGTTGCCGGTAGGCATAGAACCGTACGAGGTCAACTGCCGGATCTTCCCGGATCAGTTTCAACCCATCGGTTAAACTCCTGGCGAACTTTTCGGTGGGAATAAAATCTTCCTGCACGTATAAGGTAAACGGTGAGATGACAGCCCGTTGCCCTTTGTTGATGTTGTTGGCCAGTCCGCCATTTTTTTCAGCAAGGACCAATGTTAACCCGAAGCGGGGTTTCAGCTTTTCCAGGTAACTTATATGTCCCGGTTGGCTTCCGTCATCGGAAACAACAATTTCCCTGAACCGTATCTTTCTCTCTTCAAAGGATTTAAGCAACCTTTCAAGAGACACACTCCTGTTATAGTGTGTGATCAACAGAGATATTTCTTCAAAATAAAATGATTCTACACCCATATTTCAATGCTGATTAAGGTTTATAACCCAGCTGCTTCTATTCGGCTCCTTCGTTTCTGCTACTCTTTATCACCTCAAACTTCATTTTTTGTTTGAGGAAATAATTTTCAACATATTTATATGATAATCCAGAAAGAACAAGTGTGGCTGTCATCGATCCCGCGTATAGGATTATGTTAAACAGGACTACATTCCCGGAGATGTTCGTATAGTAAATTAACACATTTAAAATACTGATAATACAAATATTATGGAAGAGATAGATCCCGTAAGATATATTGCCAAGGTAGTTGAATACCCTGTTTTCCAGTTTGACGGGGCATTTGGGATTGGTTGAAATATTCATCATCAGTACCGCTGCGATAATCCCTTCAACGAATGTATGACCATAAAAGTCAACCTTGATGAAAAACAGATAGACATAAACAACAATAACAAGCCCGACAAGGAAAGGGTTATACACCAACCTGAGGATTTTCTCTTTCCTGTTGATGAAAATGTAGGCACATAGTGCGCCAATTGCCAACTGGTCAACAGCAAAGATTTCCCACCATTTTATCATGGTGACGAGCCTTGTTGATGTGATTATTTCACTTGGGAAAGAGGAATAATTCTTAAGGTAAATTTTCATCAATATTTCAATCGAGACCTTAAAAACAATGAATATTACCACAAAATTGAGGAAATATTTTTTGAAGAAACGGGTTAAGAACGGCCATACAAGATAAAACTGCTCCTGAACAGCAATAGACCACAATTGAGTGACCCCCAGCACCGGGTTGAACAAAAACCTGGCAAAGTTCGCCATCATAAACACGACCATGCCAAACTTAAGCCAGTATCCATCGTACAACTGGTCGTTGAAGCTGGTACCGTTGTAATAATGAATATTGGTATACCTGGGCAGGACGATAAATGCAAACAGCACGACCAATATATAAACAGGCCAAACCCTCAGGGCGCGGCGCGTGTGGAATTTTTGCAGGTTCAATGTGCCTGTCTTTCTTATCTCTGCAAGAAAAAGGTAGGTAATTAAAAAACCGGAAAGTACAAAAAAGATGATCCTTCCCTTATGGCCAATATTATCACAGAACATCGATTGCCAGATGTTCGGATAGTTGTTCAGTGCCGGATCGTTTATCCAGAATTTTGTTTGTTCAATGTGATGGAGGATAACTGAAAATGCCGCAATAAACCGTATCCCGTTCATCCCGGGGAAGTAAACTTTGCCGGGATTCTGTTTGCCGTCTGAATTTGCCATATTGATTTCTAAAATTACCCGGTACGCACAAAACGGTATTCATCAAAAAAAGTTTACCTTATCTGAAGTCGAAAAGTAAAAGACATCTCCCCGGTGATAATGAACTTCAAGAAGGCCATAAACATCTGGGAAAGCAAACTTTTCCACTAACAAACTTACATAATATATTATTCGGCTCCATGAAAATTATTAAAGAATCATTCAATTCTGAACATATCACAAATACATTCGAAATTTTACCGGGTATAAGCCTATGAAATAATTATAAGTGAATAGTTTATGATAATTGGCATTTTAATTATAAATGACGATTTATTTATTAAATTTACATAGTGAAAAAGTTATTTGGGGAGTTGAATTCCCTTTGTCGTAAAATGCACTTATAATACCTGTCATGGAAATTTTCAAATTGCTGGTTAACGTTATCGAGATAGTTCTGTTTGGTTATCTTGGCATCGCTGCTGTTTACTTCCTCTTTTTTGCATTTTTAGGAATTTTCCCTTACCATGGGAAAGTTCATCCTGCTCCTGTCCTGCGAAAAATGGCGGTATTAATTCCAGGATATAAAGAGGACATTGTTATCCTGGAAGTAGCCGAAGCATCCCTTAATCAAAATTATCCATCTGATTCATATGATGTTGTAATTATTGCAGATTCCTTTAAACCGGAAACGATCGCGAAGTTGAAAAAACTTCCCTTAAAAGTGGTTGAGGTTGTTTTTGAAAAGAGTACCAAATCCAAGTCCTTAAATGCTGCAATGGAAGCCATCGGGGATGACTACCAGGTGGCTGTTGTCCTGGATGCCGACAATATCATGGCTCCCGACTTCCTCGAAAAGATCAACCAGGCTTTCGAATCTGGTTTTACGGCCGTTCAGGGCCACCGGATGGCCAAAAACATGAACAACTCCATGGCGGTACTCGACTCAATCAGTGAGGAGATCAATAACCACATTTTCCGCAAAGGGCATCGGGTTGCCGGACTTGCCTCGGGACTGATCGGCTCAGGAATGTGTTTTCAATACGATATGTTCAAAAAGCGGATGTCGGAAATTAAAGCGATCGGCGGTTTTGACAAGGAGTTGGAACTTACATTGCTCCGCGACCAGGTTAAAATTGAATACCTCGACGATGCTGCAGTACTGGATGAAAAGGTCCAGGACAAAGCTGTTTTCGAAAACCAGCGAAGGAGATGGCTGGCCGCACAATTCATATATTTCAAACGGTTTGCCTGGGATGGAGTTGTGCAGTTTTTTACACACCTGAACATTGATTTTCTTGACAAAGTATACCAGATGGTTATGCCACCCAGGATTCTGCTGCTGGGTGCAGTGACAATAATTACACTCGTCATGGGAATCTTGTCTTTTTTTGATTTTCAATGGCTGAAAGAACTGCTTGCCATATCTTTCCATGCATGGCTTATCATCTGGATTTTCACTTTCCTGGCATTTGTTTTTTCGGTTCACAGAAAATTTTATACAAGGCAAACCCTCATAGCCATCCTTACGCTTCCGATGGGTTTCTGGCTGATGTTCAAATTACTTTTCAGGCTCAAAGGGGCCAATAAAACATTTATTCATACACAGCATGGCGTTTCGGGTATGAATTCAAAGAAACAGTGACCAGGTTTAAGGAATAAGCGAAATGCGAATAGGAATCGAGGCTCAACGATTGTTCAGGGAAAAGAAGCATGGCATGGATATCTTTGCCCTGGAATTTATTCGTAGTCTGCAGAAAATAGACCAGGAAAATGAATATGTCATCTTTATCAAACCTGACAAAGATGATTCTGTTCTCAAAGAAACGGGTAATTTTAAAATCGCCAGGCTGGCGGGCGGAATCTATCCGGCATGGGAACAGTACGCATTACCTGAGGCAGCAAAAAAAGCCGGCTGCCAGATATTGCATTGTACCGGCAATACAGGACCCATTATCTGCAAAATCCCGATGATTATCACACTTCACGATATCATCTACATGGAAACCAGCTACATAAAACTTCTCACAGGAACCGGTACACCTTACCAGAAATTTGGCAATAACTACCGGAAATTTATCGTACCAAGGCTGGTTAACAAAGTCCGAAAATTTATCACAGTTTCACAGGCTGAAAAACAACGGATTGCCTCTTTTTTTAACATTCGGGATGATAACCGGCTTGCATTTGTATACAATGGTGTAGGCGAGCATTTCAGGCCGGTTACTTATCCCATGGAATTGCAACTTGCAAAGAACAGGTATGGTTTGCCCGACAACTTTTTTTTCTTTCTGGGCAATACCGATCCCAAAAAAAACGTCAAAGGAACGTTACAGGCATTTTCGACTTTTGTAACACAAACAGACAATGATTTCCAGCTGGTAATTGCCGATTATGACCAGTCAAACGTCGAAATAATTCTTAAAGAAATTGGAGCTATGAGCCTGATGAACAGGATTCTGCTTACCGGCTATATACCCAACATTTCCCTGCCTGCCGTCTATAGCCTGAGTACCCTTTTTCTCTACCCTTCTTTGAGGGAGAGTTTCGGCATTCCGATCCTTGAAGCAATGGCATGTGGTGTTCCGGTAATAACTTCAAACCTGTCATCCATGCCCGAAGTTGCCGGGGAGGCAGCATTGCTTGTCGATCCTTATCTGCCGGGTGAGATTGCAGATGCCATGGCCCTGTTGTCTGCTGATGTAAAACTTAGGGACCAATACATTGCCAAAGGACTGTTGCAGGCTGCGAAATTTACCTGGAAGTCCACTGCTTCGAATATTCTTAACCAATACCAGGAAATCGGGAAAGGGTTGACCTGATAAACAGATAATGAAAATATGATGAAGAACAGAGATATTGTGGTAATCGGCATTCAGCCCTGGGACATTGAGATCGGCAGCAATTGCAAAAACATTGCAGAGGAATTTGCCCGTAACAACCGTGTACTTTATATCAATCCCCCGCTCGATCGGTTTAGCAGGCAAAAAGGGAAAAATACACCAAGGATTCAAAAACGAATCAGAATCCAACAGGAAAAGGAACCTGATCTGGTAAAGCTTAATGAGAATCTCTGGAATCTATATCCAAGAGGTTTGGTTGAATCAATCAACTGGATTCAGTCACCCTGGTTTTACGATCTGCTGAATAAGCGCAACAACCGAATATTTGCAGAAGCAATCAAATCGGCAACCTGTCGGCTCGGATTCACGGATTACATACTTTTCAATGACAGTTCCATGTTTCTTGGTTACTATCTGCAGGAGTTTCTGAAACCGGAAACCTATATCTATTATACGCGGGACAACCTCATAGCAGTGGATTACTGGAAGAGGCAGGGAATAAGAATTGAAGCGCTTCACATGCAAAAAGCTGACCTGGTTGTTGCAAATTCCACCTATCTTGCTTCCCTGGCCAAAAAATTTAACCGTAACTCATACTACGTGGGACAGGGTTGTGATGTGGCATTGTTTGATACCAGCCTTGTTTCAACGATCCCTCCCGACATTGCCAGGATCCCCGGGCCAATCATCGGTTATATCGGGGTTCTATACGCCCTGCGTCTGGATGTCGGGGTTATTGAACACATTGCCGAATCACGTCCCGAATGGAGCGTCGTGCTGGTTGGTCCCGAAGATGACACGTTCAGGGCAAGCAGACTTCATCAAATGGCCAATGTCCATTTTTTAGGCAATAAAAACGGCAATGAACTGCCTGCTTATTTAAATTGTTTTAACATCGCCATTAATCCTCAGATAATCAGTCCTGTAACCATAGGAAACTACCCGAGAAAAATTGATGAATACCTTGCGATGGGCAAACCAACGGTAGCGACCAAAACTGAGGCAATGAGTGTATTTGCAGATTACACGTATCTCGCTGAGAATAAAGCCGAATATGTTGAATTTATTGAAAAGGCCCTCCGGGAAGATAACAGCCAGATGCAGGAGAAACGGAAAGAATTTGCCCGGGAACACACCTGGGCCAACAATGTCCGTGCGATTTTTAAGGCTGTAGAAACTACAAAAGAAGCGAAACAATGAACCTCGCAAATGGCCCGGTCTTGCTAAAATAAACAGTCTAAAGGAAGTACAAACCAATAAACGCTTACGATATGTTTCACCCGGTAGTTCCAAATAATATCCTGATACATTGGTATGATCATCAAAAACTTGAAGATATTCCCGAAGAGGTTTTCGCGAAAATCAGGGCGGGATTTATTGCTCAGAAGACTGACACACCACTCGTATCCATCAACATCATCGCCTGGAATGAGGAGGCCAACATACTCAGAAACCTCTCCTCACTAAGTGCAATGAAAAGCAGTTATCCTGTCGAATTCATATTTGTCGACAATAACTCCGGGGATAAAACCTCCGAAGTGATTCGGAGATGCGGAATAACGCCTGTTTCAGAAACCAAGCAGGGTTATGGTTTTGCCCGGCAGACCGCCATGGAGCATTCCCGCGGAAAATATATTCTAACCGGGGATGCCGATACAATCTACCCTCCTACCTGGGTTGATTGCATGGTAAACCCAATACTGGCAGGAAAGGGAATTGCCAGCTTTGGCACCTATTCTTTCATTCCAGGCAGCGGAAAAATAAGGATAAGGTACGCGTTCTATGAAATTTTCAGAAATCTCGTGCACGCATTGCGTAACATCAAGCACCCCGAATTGGTTGTGGTTGGTATGAATTTCTGCTTCCCTGCAGAAGAAGCGATGAAAATCGGGTTTATCAAAAGCAATTCCAGGATGGAAGACGGTCAGATGGCACTGGCACTGCTAAAAAAAGGCAAACTCATAAGGGTTACCGAAATAAATTCGAGGGCATGGACAGGAACGCGAACAGTTGAAAAGAGTGGCTCATTCTATAACATAATATCATCCAGGATATTAAAAGAATCAAAACGTATCAGCATCTATTTTCAGGCAAAAAAATAAGCATCATGTCAATAAAAGAAAAAGTTGTATCAGATCCCCGGATCAAGGAATTTGCGTTGTGGTTAATTACCTCAAAGCAGAATCCCCGCCCCCGCTTGTGGGCTCGCTGGTTTATCAATCCTTTTTTTCATAAAAAAGGAAGCGGAACCGTAATCCGGCGATATACCAGGATTGATGTTTTTCCCTGGAACAAGTTTAACACCGGGGATCATTGCACCATTGAGGATTTCGTTACGATCAACAATGGCGTGGGCGATGTTTTGATCGGCAATAACTCCAGGATCGGGATGGGAAATACAATCATCGGGCCTGTCCATATTGGCAAAGACGTCATTTTCGCTCAGAATATTGTATTGTCAGGACTGAATCACGGTTACCAGGACATCAATACACCCATAAAAAACCAACCAGTTACCAAATCACCCATTCATATTGAAGACGAAGTATGGATCGGGGCAAATTCTGTGGTTGTTGCAGGTGTCACAATTGGAAAACATTCGGTTATTGCAGCCGGTTCTGTCGTAACCAAAAGCATACCTGCTTATTCGGTAGCTGCAGGAAATCCTGCCCGGGTTATCAAACAATATAACCCATCGACCGGTACGTGGGAAAAACCGACGGCTTGAGAATGGATCAATTCAGATTTTAAAACATTTCATGGCAGCAATGAACCGAATGATAAAGCACCTGGTTACCTATTTCAGATATTTTTTTGAATATCTGAAACATGGTGATTTCATGTCGGTTATTTATTCGATTAAGTATATGCTCTTCAGGACCTCCCATGGTAAAGACAGGATAATTAAAACCACTATCGGGATCTTTTTCTGCAGGAAAAACACCAACGATTTTCAATTTGCCAATTACAAATATGAATGGGGGGTTAAAAAGTACCTGCTTGAGAACCTCGACTCCTATTCGGTTTTTATTGATGGGGGGGCTTGCGTTGGAGATTACAGTATATTACTTGCCAGGCATAATAAAAGGTGCATTGCATTTGAGCCGGTCACAGAGAATTTCAAGGTTCTTGTAAAAAACATGGAGCTGAATATTTTCGCGCGCAATGGCGTTGCAATCCCATACGGCCTGGGTGATCGGAACTATACAGCTGACTTTGTTTTCAACCCGGTCAATACCGGAGCTTCCCACCTTGCTCAGGAGGGTGACCTTGCGAATTGCCAGGTTGAAATACGTACATTTGATTCTATCCTGCCTTCACTCAATATAGCGCAGGAGGACCATATTCTGGTAAAACTTGACCTTGAGAGCATGGAGCTCGAAGCTCTAAGGGGAGCCGAAACGTTCATCAGGCAATATCCGAATATCACATTTGTCATTGAAGACAGGTACATTCGCCAGGAGTTCATTAACAATGAATTGAGTAAACTGGCCACGTTTGAATTCGGAATAGTTGATGAATTCAACATTTTTGCAAAAAAAATCAAACAAACCCAACTTAACTGAATCGTACAATGCTGGCATTAAAAATCACCTTCTGGGTTCTCCTGTTCATCGTTTTTTACGCCTATATCGGATATGGAATTCTACTATTTATCCTTGTAAAAATCAAGCGATTGTTTGGGCATAAAACTGTCAATGCAACACCGGATTATGAGCCCGATGTTACCTTGTTTATTGCCGCATATAACGAAAAGGATTTTGTTGAAGGCAAAGTGAACAATTCGCTGGAACTCGATTATCCAAAGGAAAAATTGAAAATGGTTTGGATAACAGATGGTTCTGATGACGGCACTCCTGATCTATTGCGTCAATACCCGGGCATGGAGGTTCACCATCTGCCACAGCGAAGTGGTAAGATCGGGGCAATGAACCGTGGAATGCAGTTCGTAACCACCCCGATTGTTGTGTTTAGCGATGCGAATACCATGCTTGGACCAGAATCGATACGCAGGATAGTCCGGTTGTTTGGAGACCCGAAAGTAGGTTGTGTCTCAGGAGAAAAGCGGATTTTCAGCAAAGAAAAGGAATCTGCTGCCGGGGCGGGTGAAGGAATTTACTGGAAATATGAATCCACACTGAAAAAATGGGATGCAGAGCTTTATTCGGTGGTTGGTGCGGCCGGAGAACTATTTGCTATCCGCACCGAATTGTACAAAGATGTTGAAAAAGATACCCTGCTCGATGATTTTATTATCTCACTCAGGATAGCCCAGGAAGGTTACACAATTCAATATGATCCGGAAGCATATGCCATTGAAACTGCTTCTGCCAGCGTAAAGGAAGAGTTTAAACGCAAAATCCGGATTTCCGCAGGGGGAATTCAATCGGTTGTCAGACTCAGATCCCTCCTGAACTTTTTCAGGTATGGGACACTCTCTTTCCAGTATATTTCTCACAGGGTACTTCGTTGGACCCTCGCCCCTCTTTCATTGCTGCTGATGCTGATCATCGGGTTTACGCTTGCCCTGAACGAGGGAATTTTAAAGACTGGCTTTTATAGTATCCTGTTCTGGCTGCAGGTTCTCTTTTATCTTGCCGCCTTGCTGGGATGGTACCTCGAAAACAGGTCCATTAAAGTAAAGTTACTCTTTGTTCCCTATTATTTTTTCATCATGAACCTGTCGGTTTTCCTTGGGTTCAGACGGTATTACAAAGGTTCACAATCCGTTAACTGGGAAAGAGCCAAGCGCGGAAAATAATTTATCCTGAAACAATGTCCCTTCTTTACCGAATCATCCTGTTTCAACTGATATTGCTTTTTTTATTTGCCGGTAAGCTTGTTCATGCACAGCCAAAAGGCTATCATATAGATTCACTTACCACAACAATCGACGGAGCGTTAACTCCTTACAATCAGGTCGTTCCCGGGGACACCCTCCTGTTTGAACATGGGCGTCGTGCATTCCTGCTGATCCGTAATTTCCATGGTACTGAAGACCGTCCGATCATTATGATGAACAATGGCGGGGTTGTGATGTTCGATACCGACCACTATTACGGTATTTCTATCAGGAAATGCAGGTATTTCAGGTTTACAGGTACCGGAGATGTAGACCATTTTTATGGATTTATGATTTCAAGGGTAGGCAATGGAGGAGGTTTTGGCATCGGAGACATGTGTTCCGATTTTGAAATTGACCATATTTCAATTGAAAATTGCATGGGAGTTGGCGTGAGTGCAAAAACAGATCCCGATAGTACCTTCCTGACTACACGTGATAAATTCACGCAGTTCAACACCATCATCCATGACAACTTTATATCAGGTGTGAGTTTTGAAGGTCTCTATATCGGGAGCACCAAGTACTTCGGGCAAGTTGTGCATTGCAACGGTAAAGACACCTTGCTTATGCCGAGTTTGCTGAAGGGGGTGAGGGTGTATAACAATATTATCAAATACACCGGCTGGGATGGTGTGCAGGTAAGTTCTGCTTCATCAGATTGCCAGATATTCAATAACTTAGTAATGTTTGACAGCCAGGCCAAATCTCAGAATCAAATGTCGGGGATATTGATCGGAGGAGGTTCAAAATGTGACTGCTTCAACAATTCTATTTCTGATGGCATGGGCAATGGCATCGAAAGCCATGGCCTCGGTGGTTACAGGATCTACAACAACCTTATTGTTAATGCTGGTAAAATGTACTCCCCGGGTGATTCTTCCGACATGAAATATGGAATTTTCGTCACTGATGTAACTGTTCTACAGGATTCATCATTCGACATTCTTTTTAATGACATTATTAATCCGAAGTCTGACGGGATCAGGTTTTCAAGTAACCACAGCAGGAACAGCCTGATCGCTTCCAATGCCATCATCAACCCCGGGAATTTTGATTATTACGAGCACGGGCATACAGGATTTAAAGGCAAGGACTCCTACATCATGGTCACCGACCCGACCTCATCAGTTAACATGCAGAACAACTATTTAGCCAGGACCGGGGACAGCGCCGGATTTTCGGGGGCCAACTATGCCCTTCTGCCCCTGTCACCGCTTATCGATGCCGGGTATTCAGATGGCAAAGGAATAACCATTGATTATTTTTACCATAACCGGCTCTATGGGAGTCAATTTGATATCGGGGCTCATGAATACGATCCGGCGTACCTGGGTGTTTTATTCAATCAGAATCCTTCTGAATCAACTGTTGATCTGTTCCCGAACCCGGCTGAAAATTCTATTACAATCCGGTTCCGGTTATTCAGGCAAATAAACATCACCTTTTCTATCTATGATACACGGGGAATCCTTCACGGAACTTGGGATTGGGGCCTGTTGAATGCAGGAATCAACACCAGGAAAACAGACATCCGGACTCTTCCAAATGGGATTTACCTTTATACTTTAAGAGCCGGAAACCAGAACCTGTCAGGAAGGTTCATAAAAAAAACAGCAGGTGACTGATCTTGCCGGACACTGGTTAATTGCCAAGGTAATCAGACAATTTGCTGTTGTTTTTGCCTTGGATGACTTTGTCCCACCACAAGGAAATGATCAGCAGGTTTAGCATCTGGTTTGATTTGACTTGTTTATACCAGAACCAATAGCCTTTCCCGGTCGACAATGACTCATATTGTTTGAAAAACTGCTCCAAATACTCAGCATTTTTCAATGATTTTGCAAAAGCGGAATTCCGGACATACCTGTATATTTTCTCACGCCGTTCACGGCTATTGAAGAATATTTCAAGTGGCGAGAACCCCCCCTGCTTGGGGCGGTTGGTGACGGCATCAGGGAGCATGGGTTTTACCAATTGCTTGTGAATATACTTAGACACACCTTTCCCCTTCATGGTCTCTTTTATGGTTCCTTTCGCGCGAAGGTTGATGGGTAAATGCTGAAGGAAATTATAGATATCAAGGTCGGTGTAAGAAAATGCAAGGTTAACATCGAATTTCTCCGAAAGCCTGGAAGCTTTAAAAATAATGACTTCATTCACTGCATGGCGAAGATTCAGGTAATAGTTTCGCTGCAGAAAAAGCTCTTCATAGGTGGAAAATTTCCCCGGAATGTCTTTCAGGTAAGGGTGAGTTGGAATGCTCTTCATATTAAACAGTTTTTTCAGCTGAAAATCATGAAGCCCAAAAGTCACCGGTTCCATTACTTTGGCAATTTTTTGATTCTGGAATTGAATCCTGAAAAGGATGTTGTCATTGTCGAAGAGGCTGTTGTCGCTTAGTTTGTCGAAAAGAGCAGATACCGGGGCAAGTCCTGACTGGTGGAATTTAAAATACATGGCAGTATCCCTGATCTCAGCACCGAAATACTGATCATTGCCATCCCCGCCTATGGTCACAGGAAGGTTTTCGTTACTCACCATCTTCATGGCAGCGTAATTGAGCATGAATCCCGATTCTGAGAACGGGTCACCCATATAATCGATGATGTCGGGCAAAAATTCAATCTCTGTTCCATCCATTATGTATTCGTGGTGGTCAGCACCAAACTGTTCGGCCATCATCTTTGCATATGGCAATTCTGATGCAGGGTTATCTTTAAAGCCGATGGAATAGGTTTTAATTGTTTTTGAATGAACATCCCGGAGCATTGCAATGTTTCCACCGGAATCATAACCGCCGCTAAGCAACGCACCCACAACATCCGCACCATCAATCCTGCGGATCAGTGACTTTTTCAACAGGTCACGATACTGTTCTACGGTATCTTCCAGCGACACAGGGTCACGTTTGGCATGCAACATCGATTGAAAATCAAATAGTTTTTCGGACTTGACACCCTCCCTGGAAATTGTAAAAACCTCTCCTGCCGGGACTTTCATGACACCTTCAAGGGAAGTGCACGGAGCCGGGATATAGCCTACCTTGAGAAAGGTTGTTATCCCTGTGAGGTCAGGCCTTGCAACAAAACTCTTAAACTCTTTCAAAGCCTGGTATGAATCCGTAAAGAACTCCTTCGTAAAGTAGATCATACGATCCTCTCCGTTCCGGTCACGGTAAATGGTTGTCTTTCCGGGCTCACTGATAATAATCGTAAACTTGCCATTCACCAATTCAATGCCCCGGATTCCTTCCTTTTCAATTAATTCGAAAATCAAACCGGCAGGATCATTTGACGAAAAGCCCAACCTTGATCCGATCTCAGCGAGGTTGTATATCCGGTGGTGAAGGTATAAATTCCTGTTACCTCGTGTAGCAGTCAGGTAACCGCCGGAATAAACAGAACCCTGTATGTTGGCAAATTTCTGATCAGGAACAAGGTAATTGGCAATTTGACCGGTTTCGGAAAACAGGCCGTAGATGAATGTTTTCATGGTATCGACATTTTGTGATGGTTTGAACCTGCATATGTTGACTTGTGAAGAGCACTCCAATCAGGAAATGAGTTCCTTCTTCATTGCCAATAGTTCAGCAAGCAATTCGGAAGAGGATGCCTTCAAATCAGCAAACATCAGGGGCATCCCGTCGGCAATCTTGTTCTTCTCCAAATCTTCCAGTTTCAAGGCCTTTTCAGCTGAAAATGAATCAGTAAACCCGGAAAGAAATGCTTTCAGCGAAAGACGAGGAGCAATTTTTTTTTGAATGAGATCAATCTCATCGAACTCCTGCCGCATATCCCGCAGAGAATCGGGATAGTCCGGGATGAGCAAATCAACCACCTCGATGATTTTCCGGTTTGCAGCCTCTTCCATTATTTCCCCATGATTCGATGAAACGGGATCAAAGAATTGCAGGCAGGGGCCTCTCAGTTTGTGCGCAAAGAACTTAATCTGAACAAGGTTGGTTTCAGCTATATGCTGCTCCAGAAGCCTGATAAGTTCGGGCTGCTGAATTGCAAATAAATCAATAACATCGACGATTGTTGCTGCGTCGAAATATTGAAAATTGTTATTAAATTCCTGTTTATCTATCATATACATAAAGTTCAAATGGTTCATTTCCCATGAAAGGCGAACCCGATTTAGTTGACTAATTTAGTAAATAATTCGTTGGATACTACCGGAATTTTGATTAATATTGTTCACCAAAGCGGTGATTTATGAGAACCAAGACTAAGATAACACTACTTTTTATAGCCTTGTTGGGTTTTTTTGTATTATTTGCCCTGGGGTTCTTTTATATCAGGGCTGAAGAGCAGCATTTGTACATGGTGTCAAAGCAAACCAGTGACGCCCAGGTAATACGAACCGTCCTTGAATTCAAGATGGAGGGTTTTTTAAAACCTGTAAAGGATAATTCCGCCTGGGACGAAATGGTGTTATCCGCTAAAACCAAGGATACGGTGTGGGCCAAAAACAACCTGCCTCCCATTCTCTCCACATTCAGTATGAGTTATCTGGGCATCTATGATTTGAGAGGGCTGCCTGTGTTTGCAGTCGATGATTTCAGTGACAATGGCTTTTCGCTGACTCCCGGAGAAATCAAAGATCTTTTCTCGGGAAACAGTTTCAGAAGCTGTTTCATGTTTCAACGCGGCCAACTCTATGAGATATTTTGTGCAACGGTAGTACCTACCTATGATATTGCGCACCGGACCTCCCCGAATGCCTACCTGGTTGCAGCAAAAACATGGAATGCCGGTTATTGCGCCGAGATCGAAAAAGCAACCGGGTTTCAACTTGAAATCCACCACCATGCCCTGACAGGGCTTGATCAGCTAAAAAGTGAAGTTGAACTGATATACCATGAATTGTCCGACACAAAAGGAAACAAGCCGGGTTTCCTGAGTTTTCAGCGCAACAATCAATTGTCCAGCGAACTGAATATGTTGGGTTATTTTGCTGTTGCAGGTGCCCTCATCCTCATACTCGTATTTTTAATTTTTCTATACTGGATAAACAGGTGGGTTTCAACACCGCTCAAACAAATAACGACCAGTCTGTCGAACGGGAATATCGGCTATGTTAAGGATATCCTTGAAAAGCAAAATGAGTTCGGGGATATTGCCCGGCTCCTGCGCAGGTTTAACACCCAGCAATCCGATTTGATCAAAAAAATTGCAGAAAAAGACCTGGCAGATGAACAGATCAGGAAGCTGTCAACTGCGGTGGAACAGAGTGCCAATACCATCATGATTACCGATCCAAATGGCAGAATCGAGTATGTAAACCAACGCTTTACCGAACTTACCGGCTATCTGCCGATTGAAGCCATCGGACAAAATCCAAGGATATTAAAATCAGGTTTCCAGGATGATGCATTTTATAAGAATCTGTGGAAAACGATCTCATCGGGAAATGAATGGAAAGGAGAGATCTACAACGTTAAGAAAAATGGTGACTATTTCTGGGAATCAACCAGTATCGCCCCGATTAAAAACCAGGATGGTGAAGTAATAAATTTCATCGCCATCAAAGAAGATATTACTGAACGGAAGCATACTGAAAAGGCGCTGACAGAGGCAAAGGAATTTGCGGAATTGCTTTACAGGGTAATACCAAGCGCCCTCTTCACAGTGGATTGCGACCAGAAAATAACCAGTTGGAACAAACAGGCAGAAGAGATCACCGGCTTTTCCAAACAGGAGATGATGGGGAACTCCTGCCATGCTTTTGCTGAAACTCCCTGCAATGAGCGATGCGGCCTGTTTGAGCAGACTATTGTCAAGCCGATACACGGACGCGAATGCACTATTAAAAGCAAATCAGGGCAAATAATAACCATTTCGAAAAATGTCGACATCCTCAGGGATCCGATCGGGAACATCATCGGCGGTATCGAAAGCTTTGAGGATATAACAGAACGGAAAAGAGTTGAAAAAGCACTGTTTGACAGCAATCAACGTTATTCAACCCTGGTACATAAACTGCCGGATCTTATTATCATACACCGGAAGGGAAAAATAATTTTCGCCAATGATGCTGCACTCGCCGTTATGGGAACTTCGCTGGAAGAAATACTTGAAACCGATATCATGGATTTTATTGCGGAGGAATCAAAACCGACTGTGATAGAAAACCTGCGTAAACGGGCTCAGGGAATAGAACAGGTAAGAGATTACGAGATTAAGGCCATTACAAAACGGGGCGAGGTCAAAGATACAATCATCAGGAGCGACACCATTATTCTCGACAACGAACCGGCTATAATCGCCATCCTTATTGATATTACTGAAAGAAAACAGATTGAAGTGGCGCTGCAGAAGGCAAAAGAAGAAGCTGAAAGGGCCAACCTTGCTAAATCAGAATTTCTGGCAACCATGAGCCACGAAATCCGGACACCCATGAACGGGGTGATCGGGATGACTGAACTTGCGCTCACTACAAACCTTTCATCAAGCCAGCGGGATTACCTTGAATCAATTCAGACGTCAGCCTACCTGCTGCTCGATACAATCAACAACATTCTTGACTTTTCAAAAATCGAAGCCGGAAAACTTGAAATCGAGCATGTGGAATTCAACATTTACGATGTCCTGGAAAAAAGTGTTGATATATTGACAGTCAAAGCATTCGAAAAGAATTTAGAGCTATTGTGTGAAATTGAGCCGGGACTGCCGGAGTATTTTTATGGCGATCCATTGCGCATACGCCAGATTCTGGTAAATTTTATCAGCAATGCCATAAAATTCACCGAAAAAGGGGAAATCTGTATTTCTGCCCGGAGACAACCCGGCTATGAAGCTGCTGATGGCAATGAAAGAATATTATTCAGTGTGAAAGATACCGGCATCGGAATAGAGGAATCCAAACAGGGGCATATTTTCGATCAGTTCACCCAGGCTGATAATTCCACAACAAGAAAATATGGAGGTACGGGATTGGGCTTATCCATTTCAAAGATGCTTACAACAATAATGAACGGCAGGCTGATCGTTGAAAGTGAGCCTGGTATCGGCAGTACCTTCAGTTGTGAGCTGCCTTTGAAGGTTGCCACGGAACACAGGCCGGAACAGCTGCCAAAATCGGATATCAGCAGGGTTTTGGTTGTTGATGACAACTTTACGAACCTCAAGATCCTGAAGGACATGCTTACTTACTGGGGAATTGATTCTACGGTTTGTTCGAATGGACACGATGCACTGGAAGAGCTAAAAACCGCTGACCAACCCGGGCAGGGTTTCGACCTCGTAATCGTTGACATGCATATGCCAGGTATGGATGGCCTTGCAGTTGCTGAAAAGATCAGGGCAAACCATGACCTGAGGAGCGACCCGGTCATTTTCATGTACTCCTCTGTAGAAAAAGACAATATCATCGAAAGGTGTAAAAACCTCGGAATTGATCGATACCTTACCAAACCTGTAAAGATGAAAGACTTTTTTGAACTTCTCCACCAGGGAAGGTCCGGTTCCAGTGAAAGATCAGACCGTCCGCTGCCATCCGGCCAGGAAAATTTGCAGGTGGAGCCGGGAAAGAATATTTTGATTGCAGAGGATAACAGCATCAATATGAAATTACTGAGTGTTATGCTGCTGAAAACAGGTGTTAATGTTCTGTCGGCTATCAATGGCGACGAGGCAATCCTGCAATACAAAAACAACAAGATTGACCTGATCTTCATGGATGTGCACATGCCTGAGAAAGACGGGTTCCAGGCTACCAGGGAAATCCGGAGTATGGAAGGCCCCGGCCGGCATATTCCGATCATTGCATTAACAGCCATCGCATTGCCCGGAGACCGTGAAAAATGTATCGAGTCAGGCATGGATGATTATTTGTCAAAGCCCTTCAGGAAAGATGACCTGTATGCCGTCATCACAAAATATCTGATGCCGGAACAGAAAGGAAACGTATGATTTATGAAAATGTAGAGATTATAGATGCCGGAGCAGAAGGCATGGCAGTTGGCAAGATCGCCGAAAAGATCGTGTTTGTGCCTTTTGTGGTACCCGGTGATGTGGTGGATGTGCAGATAACCAGGAAGAAAAAGAAATACCTCGAGGGGAAAGCTGTACACTTTCATCACTATTCCGAAAAAAGAACCGATCCCCATTGTTCCCATTTCGGCCTCTGCGGTGGCTGCCGGTGGCAGGGCATGAAATACGAAGAACAGCTCTTCTACAAGCAAAAACAGGTTTATGAAAGTCTTACCAGGATCGGTAAACTTGAGAACCCGGTGATCTCCCCCATCCTGCCCTCACCAAAAACGAGGTATTACCGCAACAAACTCGACTATACATTTTCAAACCACCGCTGGCTTACCGATGAAGACAGGAATGTTGAACCGGGAACTGCCAACACAAATGCTCTGGGGTTCCATATCCCGCAGTTTTATGACAAGGTCGTGGATATCATTGAGTGCTTTCACATGAAGGATCCCTCAAATGCCATACGTACCGCTGCCAGGAAATATGCCATGGACCATCACCTCACTTTCTATGATGTGCGCACCTGGCAGGGTTTTTTACGCAACCTGATCATACGCAACACTGAAGCAGGCGGACTTATGGTGATCCTGGTGGTTCGAAACAACGAAGAACATCTGATGCCGATGCTTGAACACCTGGCAGGGTTGTTTCCTGAAATTACCAGCCTCTTTTATGTGATCAATCCAAAACAGAATGATACCATATACGACCTTGAGTTCAACCTTTTCAAAGGCGATCCGTACATAACTGAAAAGATGCCGCCATTTTTGCCCGGGGGCAAAGAGATCGAGTTTCGCATCGGCCCCGCCTCCTTTTTCCAGACGAATTCATTCCAGGCGATAAATCTTTACAGGATAGCCGCTGAATTTGCAATGTTCAAAGGGGACGAACTTGTTTATGATCTTTATACCGGTACCGGAACGATTGCAAACTATATCGCACCTTATGTAAAAAAAGTCATCGGTATTGAATCGGTTGCAGCGGCTATTGCCGACGCTGAAATCAATTCAAAGATCAACAACATCTCCAATACGGTTTTTTTCGCCGGGGAAGTTGAAAAATTATTGACACCTGAGTTTATCACGGCCCAGGGAAAACCGGATATCATCATCACAGATCCCCCGAGAAATGGCATGCACGAAAAGGTTGTGCGAACCATCATGGCAGTGTGCCCCGAAAAGGTAGTATACGTAAGTTGCAACCCCGCCACGCAGGCAAGGGATATTGCCATACTGAGCGACAGGTATGTTATGGAAAACTGCCAGCCGGTTGATATGTTCCCCCATACGCAGCATGTTGAAAATATCGCCTTGCTGAAAATCAGGGATTAACTACCGGTTACACGGCTTTGTAACAGGAACAGGAGGTGATCAATATCAAATGTTTCACCCTGTATTTTTATATCTGCCTGGTTGTAAAAAAACTCCCGCTCAGCCAGGTGAATGGAGACCTTGCCTTCCAGTTCTGTATGCGGAATATCCTTTAAAAGAGGCCTTTTGCGCTTTACCATTTTTAACCGGTGCACGAGTGCAGGAATGTCCCAGCGGAGGTATATGGATGTTCCGGCCTTCCTGATTACCTCCATGTTGTCGTAAAAACAGGGTGTGCCTCCTCCGGTGGAAATTACAATATCTTCAAGGACAATTGTTTCCTGGAGCAGTGAACGTTCAATTTTCCGGAAAATTGGTTCATCATATTTTTCAAAAAAATCGAGCACACTAATCCTGAACCGTTCTTCAAACATGTAATCCAGGTCGAGAAACCCATAGCCCAGCCTTTCAGCCAGCAGCCTGCCCAGATTCGATTTGCCGGAAGCCATATATCCTATCAGGTAGATGCGCATCGCTGTAAAAGTATGAAAAAAAATAGTACCTTTGCACCGCTAAAAATGCTGTCTCCATGAATGCCAAAACACTCCCTTTATACTTTGTTCTATCCGCCCTGCTGGTATTATCAGGATGCAATGCAGGGGGGAAAAACGGGAAGGAAACCATTCCTGCTGACTTGGTGAACAACCCGAATTCAGCAAGCGGCACTGCCGGGAAAGGATCTCTGCCGGTCATTCAGTTTGAGGAAGTTGAACATGATTTCGGCCGGATAATTGAAGGGGAATCCGTTTCATATTCTTTTAATTTCACCAACTCCGGAAAATCAGACCTAATCATAGCCGAAGTATCAACATCCTGTGGATGCACAGTACCGTCCTACCCCAAAACACCAATTCGCCCGGGCGAAAGCGGTGCCGTTAAGGTGGCATTTAACAGCAATGGGAAGCGGGGATACCAGTCAAAGAACATTATTGTTGCTTCGAACACCCAACCCAATACAACCGTGATCAGGATCAAGGCACAGGTGGTGAATCCAAGCACGGAAAAATAACCATCAGAAATTGAAAAAGCATTTTAAAAGTATCACAGAAAAAAATTCGTAAATCGTAAATCGTAAATCCAAATGACAAACTTATTAAGCATTCTTTTAATGGCTCCCCAGGGGGGGCAGGGCGGACAGCAGAGTGGCTGGTATTCATTTTTACCACTTGTTCTGATCATTGTCGTGTTTTACTTCTTCTTTATCCGTCCCCAGATGAAACGGTCAAAAGATCAGAAAAAATTCAAGGAAAGCCTTCAGAAAGGGCAGAAAGTGATTACCATAGGCGGTATTCATGGCAGGATTGTAGAAATACAGGAAACCACGGTAACAATTGAAGTTGAGAACAATGTAAGGCTCCGCATTGAGAAAACTGCCGTTGCGATGGACAATAGTCAGACCATTGAAGCAAAATAACCAATAAACAACCTGGACCGATGAAATCCGACTTTCTTGAATTCATCGGAAATGCACGGCAACGACGCAGTGAGAAGTACAGGAACCAACTGTATATCTTCCTGGTCTGTTTGGTGCTTTCTATATTTATCTGGGCCCTGGTACGGCTTTCCAAGGATTATTACTATTCGATTGAGTACCACCTCAACTACACTCAGGTTCCTGCGAACCTGAAAATCATTGCCAGTCCCGATTCAACCATCATCCTGCGGATAAAACTCCAGGGTTTTGAATTTTTCTCGGAACAATTCATTATCAAACAGTACCGGGAATACGAGGTCAGTCTGCACAATGTCAGGTTACGCTATCTCGGGGAGCATACCCTCGGGTATTTATTGACCAACAGGATCGGCAAAGAGATTATTTCACAGTCGAATTTCCCCAGTGAAGTTTATTTCGTTTCACCAGATACCCTTTTCTTTGAATTCGAGAAACAGCAGCCGGTGAAAAGGATGGTATCACGCAATGCAACTGATGCGATCAGGATGAATATTGAAGGGAAAGACACCCTGCTTATTCGCTCCGACACTGCAATAAAACATCTCAACACGCATAAGGATATTTTCAAAAAAAACTGAGGGAATGTTGAAAATCGGACTTACCGGAAATATCGGGAGCGGAAAAACAGTTGTTTCAACAGTGTTTTCGACATTGGGTATTCCTGTGTATCACGCTGATGATGAATCCAAAAAATTCCTGGATGATCCTGCCGTGAAAAATGAAATTCTCAAGCACTTCGGTTATGGGATCCTTACGAATAGCCAGGAAATCAACAGAAGGTCGCTAGCTACCCTGGTTTTTACCGATGAACGGGCTCTCAGCCTGTTAAATTCGATACTTCATCCGAGGATCATGAGAGATTTCAGCAACTGGGCCTCGCTTCATGGCGGTTTACCATATGTAATGCAGGAAGCTGCCATCATTTTTGAAAGTGGATTCCGCCAGGAGTTCGATTACATTGTGGATGTTTCATGCCCCAAAGAAATTGCCATCAACCGTGTCATTAAAAGAGACAGGATCGATGGCAATTCGGTTCTCCGGCGCATGCAATTTCAGCTGGACGATGCTGAAAAGTCGCGGTTATCCGATTTCGTGATCATCAATGACGGTTCCGAAATGGTTATCCCGCAGGTTCTCGCCATTCATCAGAAGTTGCTAGAGATTGGCGCGAAGGGCAACGATGACATTGCGTCCGGGACTGCTGATGCCTGAAGCGAATTTCCTGTAATTTTTATCCAGGATGTTTTCCATCCCTAATTCTATGTTCAGATATTTTACGACCTGGTAGCTTAGTTTAACATTTAAGGTATACCAGGAAGGCATTCCATCGGCGGTGGCATATTGCTCGTTATCCTCACCACTGTTGCTGTACTGGCTGATGCGCTTCCATCCGTTATAGATTGCATAAAAATCTCCTTTGAATCTCTGAACCTCCAAACGGACAGAGGTCATGCCGAATACCGGTGGGATATGATCCAGAGGCACCTTGCCTTTTTCATCAAAACCGTAGGTATAGGTGAGGTTACTTAAAATGGACAAAGAACGTGTCACCTGCGCCAGGATACTACCCTGAACTCCGTAAATGTATGCACTGCCGGTATTTTCAGGTGCAAGTGTTTGATAGTTATCTCCGTCAATGGTAATGGAATCCTGGCCGTTATAGGCCATCGGACTTATCACCTGGGCATTGCGCAGCCAATTGTAAAAACCAGTGCCTTCAAGGCGAATTTTCCCAATGAATGTTTTAGCAACAGAAAGCTCTCCATTGTAGGAATATTCGGGCTTCAGGTCAGGGTTGGGTACAACAATGGTATGGGCCTCCACAACGTTGATCTTTGTAAGGTCGTCAATGTTCGGGGCCCTGAATCCGGTCGAACCTACCACGGAAATTTTCCAGTCATGTCCGGGAGTGAAATTTAAACCAATATAGCCGTTTACAGCTGCATTTTTCTGCACAATGTCGGGATTAAAAGGAACCTTCGCAATCTTGACCATGGTATCGGAATAGGCTGCATTAAGCGTCACATAATTGAAACGGATCCCCTGGGAAAATGAAAACATCTTATTTATTTTCCAGTTGTTGGAAGCAAAAGCAGAAAGGTACATCATATTGGCCTTCTGATCGGGATACCTGGTGGCCCGGTCACGTGTTGTTGTTGCCGTCAGGATGTTCTCATTGTATGCCGTTGAACCAACCATGTTATAATCAAGTTCAAGTCCATAATACAGGATATCCCTGGAAGTGATTTTTTTATCCAGGTCTGCATTGACTGAAAACACGTCAACCCTTTCGATGTTGAACTTTTTCTTTGAACTGCCAAAATCGCGTTGGATACGATCCTCGTGGACGTTCTGGTATCCGGCAATGAATGATGCATGGTCGAAAATTACTCCGTTTACCGTGTATTCTGCCTTTAAAGAGGCCAATAAACGTGATTGTGGTCCGTAGTACCATTCGGCATATTTCATCGTACTGTCGTTCTTCATTTCGGTAAGGCGGTCATAACGGGGAATGTCGCTCGAGTTCGAATATTGAACATTCAGAATATACTTGCTGTGAACGGAAGGCTGAAAAAGCACTTTTCCAAGGAAATTATATTGGGAATATGCTGATTGCTTCTGTATCCATGAACTGTCATTCTTCCGGGTAATGTCAACCTCGTTGATGCGCACTGCATAATAATTACGTTTGCCAAAAGTTCCATACTTGGGATCACTTACCCGCCCTTCGCGCAAATCACTGAAATCGCTGTAAGAAAAATTAAGGAGGACGGCCATTTTTTCATCCCCGATATTGACACTGACACCGCCTGTCTTTTCCTGGTCAGCTGAAGAGTACCTTCCAAGCAGACTACCGTGGACTTCAGTTTTCCCGGTTGTGGAAAGTGTGGGGTCTTTGGTGATGAAGTTGATCACGCCGCCCAGTGCATCGCTCCCGTAAATGGTGGATCCCGGTCCATAAAGGATCTCAGTGGAGGCAAGTCCGAACGGATCAACCGTGACGGCATTCTGCAGGTGGCCGGCACGATATATTGCATTGTTCATGCGGATGCCGTCAACGACCAGCAGTATCTTGTTGGCTTCAAACCCGCGGAGTATGGGGCTTCCTCCGCCCAACTGGCTCGTCTGAACGAAAACATTCCCGGTCTGTTCCAGCATGATTGCTGCGTTCTGAGGGTTCTTGAAGGCAATGTCCTTGGCCTGGATCACTTCGATTTTATTGGGCAGATCGGACCTTTTCTCTTCAGTCCGGTTACCGGTAATGACGAATTCGTCGAGTTTGATGATATTTTCGGTGAGGTAGATCGACCAGGAAGAAGGAACTGCAGATTTCAATACGCTGAATGTCTGAAATGCTACATGTGAAAAACAGAGCGAATCCCCGGCCGCAAAGCCTGTGAGGTCGGCATTTCCGTCGGAATTCGTGACCACCATGTGGGTTTTGCCTGGGTTTGAAATGCTGACCTGGCTGATCGGCTGCAGGTCAGACTTGTCAAGGACTTTAACCTGCTGGCCATGAAGGGCTGCAGCGGCAAAGGCCAGGAAAAATGTTATAATTGTAGTTATTTTCATTCGAAATCAGTTTTATAAATTACTAAAAAATGAAATTGTGTCATTTACGATGACCTCTATCGTACAGCCCTGTTAAGGGTTGCTGCAATTTCCGGATGGAACAGGTAATTTTAATGCATCCCCAAAAAACACCAGGTCACAAAAAAAAACAAATGATTATACACAATAAGGACCGCAGGCCAATGCCATCGCATAGGTGTCTTGTCGGTAAAAATCGATATCGGGGACCTGTCAGTTTTCAGGATAATCCGGAGAGAGGTTTTGGAAACCGGAAATTTCAGGAATATTCAGGAGGAGGACTCCATGTTTGGAGCATCGAGGATTTTAATGAAATAATAATCCTGGGAAAGGTCATATTGCAAAAAAATGCAGAACTCATGTCGAAAGCGGGACCAGTTATGAAAATGATGTCCCATTGTTCCGGCATGGCAATGTGAAACCTGTTCTGGTTAACCTTGTTGAATCCTGCAAACAGCCTGGATTCCCTGGTATCATGCAGACAAATGAATTCAGTGGACTGCCCGGTTTTGATTTCACGTACAATATCATACATGATGCCTTTGTACCTGAACTCCATTTTATCAATCCGTTGAAAGTCCTTGTTATTGGCAACACTTGAAATTTTCAGGACCAAAAATTCAGGACTCGAAAGCTGCATGATCGCATGCATTTCTTTCCTGGCCGAGTTTTTATTCAGCTCAAAAAGGTAGAAGTACCCTATTGAGTTAAACAGGAACAGGATCAGCAGGGTAAATATCAGCGCTTTTTTCAACTTCCGGGCACAAATTTGGGTGGCAAAGATAAAGAAAATTACATATATCGGGCAGGTAAACGCCAAATCTCCTATTTTTGCCGGAGAAACCCGTCACATGCAATTGATTAAAATTTCTGCCGTCTCCTATCTGAATACTTTTCCGTTTGTTTTTGGGCTTAAAGAGTCCGGACTTTTACAAAATTTCAGTCTCGAACTTGATGTTCCGTCAGTTTGCGCTGAAAAACTTAAGAACGACAGGGTTGACATAGCACTGGTTCCGGCTGGGGCATTGCCTGAAATGGGCAAATTTCATTATATCTCCGATTTCTGTATTGGTGCTGTAGGAGCGGTTAAAACTGTTTTGTTGTTGTCGAAGGTTCCGCTGGAACAAATCAAGCATATTTACCTGGATTTTGATTCGCGTACTTCGGTTGAACTGGTGAAGGTTCTGGCAAAAAAACACTGGCACATCAACCCGCAATGGGAAAACCTGATGCCAGGTCAAACAGGCAGCCTGCAGGATGTTGAATCACTGGTGGCTATCGGGGATAAAACTTTTGAGCTTCGCCCCCATTTTCCATTTGTGTATGACCTGGCGGAGGCCTGGATCAGTTTTTCAGGGCTGCCTTTCGTATTTGCCGTTTGGATTTCACGCAAGAGATTGCCTGACAGTGTGCTGGTCCAGTTCACCCGCTCACTTGCATACGGCATCAGCCACAAGCAGGAGTGTATCGAATACTTTCGTGATAAACTGCCCGGTTGCGGCGACTGTCTCGACTATCTTGAGAACAATATCTCCTACGAATTTGATGACCGGAAAAAAGAAGGGCTGGATCTCTTTCTGAAATCTATTTACTTTTTAGCCGGATAACCACGTTTCTTCGCCATGTCTTCCAGTCGTTTCTGAAAACCAGACTTTTTAATCGTCTTTTTCTTGTTTGCTTCGATCTGCAGGTGCAGTTTTTTCTCGTCGATGGTCGCACGGATGATGTAAATCTGCGCGAAAGTAAGCAGGTTGGCCAGCAGGTAATAATAACTAAGCCCTGAAGAATAGTCGTTAAACCAGAAGAGGAACATTACCGGCATTAGATACATCATGGTTTTCATACCGGGCATCTGCGATTGCTGTGATCCCATCATCTGATCGTTGATCCTGGTATAGATCACGCTGGATATGGTCATCAGCAAAGCAAAAAGGCTGATGTGGTCGCCATAGTAAGGAATGGAAAAGCCACCAGGAAACGTATAGATTGAATCATACGACGAAAGGTCTTTGGCCCACAGAAACGCCTGCTGGCGAAGTTCGATGGAAGAAGGAAAGAAACGGAACATCGCGATCAGGATAGGCATCTGCAGCAGCAAAGGGATACAGCCAGCCATCGGATTCACACCGGCTTTTTTGTACAGTTCCATGGTGGCAGACTGCTTCTTCATGGCGTCTTCCTTTTTCGGGAATTTCTTGTTCAGTTCGTCGATTTCGGGTTTTAGCACCCGCATCTTGGCAGAGGATTTATAGGTTTTAAAGGCGATCGGGAACAGGATCGTTTTAAGAATGATCGTCAGGATCAGGATAATGATGCCATAATTCCAGCCAAAATTCCCGAAAAAGGTAAATACGGGAATTACCGCATAAATATTGATCCAGGCCATAAGGAAAAATCCCCAGCCCAGCGGGATCTGTTTTTCGAGATCCTGGTGGTATTTTTTCAACCCGTAATATTTGTTCGGGCCAAAATACATCGACATGGAAACTGCTTTGTTTTCACTGGGGATGAAAGGAATTCCAACTTCCACCGCCATCGATTTCAAATAGTGATTTCCTCCCGGGAGGGTGGCGGAACGCAACTTCGGATCACTGAAAAAATCATCTGCAATCAAGGTACTTGTGAAAAATTGTTGTTTAAACGACACCCATTTGAGCCGTTCATTTTTCAGCACCTTCTCCTCGTCTTTTGCCTCTGACAGGTTATCGACCTTATCTTCCGCATATTTATAGAACAGTCCTGTAGTCATCCGCTCCATGTTAACACTTTTTTCCTGGCGGATCAGGTTATCATT
The DNA here is from genome assembly GCA_026391835.1 of Bacteroidota bacterium. GTDB lineage: Bacteria > Bacteroidota > Bacteroidia > Bacteroidales > FEN-979 > CAIVAT01. The sequence goes on along the minus strand of JAPLDF010000075.1, from coordinate 100,482 downwards.
CCAGTTGAGGACAAGGTATTTTGTGGCAGGATCGATGAAGTCGGTCATGTTGACAAACTTCACGCTGTACCTGAGCATGTATTCGTTGCCTTTTACTGTATAAACATATTCAATATATTTTTCCGGATCTATCGTTGTGTCAGAGGCAGCCATGTATAATCGCATGCCCAGGCGGACTGAATCATTTCCCGCCACCCTGAGCAGCGGCTGGCCGGTATTTTTCGCATCGGGCCAGAAGGGCTGAAAATAGAGCTTGTTGGTATTGATGATCCTGTTGTTGGAGAAAAAGGAGAGCCCGAATTGAAGTGAATCTTTGTGCATGAGTTCAAGTGGTCTCTGATCCCATGTGCGGTAATCCTTAAGTACAACAGTGGAAATTTTTCCACCCAAAGAAGAAATATTCAGCTTAAAAACATCATTTTCAATAGAATACGTGGTATCTTTCCCAACGGATGAATTCGCAAATGCACCAAGTGCATCTTTCATGGTGAGTCGAAGTACCGTCAGCGAATCAAGTTTTTTCCCCGTGGAAAGCACTTTTTCTTTTTGGTTTGCCATACTGATGGCGCGGTCACGGGCAACCGCTTTGATATCAGATTCCCTTTTGGCCTCAGTGGCAAGGTAAATCGAATCGGATTTTCGTTTTTGCTGCATCAATTGTTCCTTCGACGGGCTCACCAGGTAACTGTAACCGATGAAAATCCCGAAGATCAGGACCAGGCCTATAATGGTATTTTTATTCATAGTTATGATTGGAAAAATGGGTGCAAAGGTACAAAAAATGTTATTACCTGTCGGCGTAGTCCTTTGCTGCTTTTACAAAACTCACAAATAACGGGTGTGGACGGGCAACAGTACTTTTATATTCAGGATGAAACTGAACCCCTACAAACCAGGGATGGTCTTCAAGTTCAATGATCTCCACCAGGTTGTCCTTTTGATTCACCCCGACAGGCTTCATGCCTGCCTTGCTGTACGCATCGAGGTATTCGTTGTTGAATTCAAACCGGTGACGGTGACGTTCATTGATATTCTCCTGCTGGTATACAGGATAGACTTTTGAACCGGGAGTCAGTTTGCATGGATATGATCCGAGCCGCATGGTTCCCCCAAGCCCGGAAATCTTCTTTTGCATCTCCATCATATCGATTACCGGGTACGGGGTTAGTTTGTTAAATTCAGTGGAATGGGCACCGGTATACCCAAGCACATTCCTGCCGAATTCAATAACTGCGCACTGCATGCCAAGACAAATTCCAAAAAAAGGAATTTTATTTTCCCTGGCAAACCGGATCGCTGCAATTTTTCCTTCAATACCCCGCTCGCCGAAGCCGGGAGCAACAAGAATTCCATCCAGTTTACCCAGTTTTTCAGCAACATTTGATTCATTCAGGAATTCAGAATGAAATGTCTGCACCTTCACCCGCACTCCGTTTGAAGTTCCGGCATGGATAAATGACTCATTGATCGATTTATAGGCATCTTTCAACTCCACATATTTCCCCACAAGCCCGATATTGACCTCGCCCGACGGGTGTTTCAGTGCATATAAAAACTGCTCCCAGTCGGTAAGGTCGGGTTCCTGGTCATAGGGCATTTCTGTTTTCTTAAGAATTTCCAGGTCCAGGTTCTCCTCGCGCATCAGGATGGGAACCTCATAAATTGAATCGGCATCGATGGATTCGATGACAGATGTAGGGCTCACATTGCAGAATAAGGCAATTTTGTTCCGGATTCCCTCGGACAGATGCTTTTCGGTGCGGCAAACAATGATATCAGGCTGCACCCCGGATTCCAGCAAAGTCTTTACGGAATGCTGCGTTGGTTTGGTTTTCAACTCACCGGCAGCGGCCAGGTAAGGAACAAGTGTAAGATGAACCACAACACAATTCCGCCCAAGCTCCCACCGCAGCTGGCGCACCGCTTCAATAAAAGGCAGCGACTCGATGTCGCCGACAGTGCCGCCGATCTCGGTGATGATAAAATCATAATCGCCCCTGTTGGCAAGCAGCTTGATCCTGTATTTAATTTCATCCGTGATGTGCGGGATTACCTGTACTGTTTCACCGAGGTATTGCCCCTGGCGCTCTTTGGTGATCACCGACTGATAAACCACCCCGGTGGTGACATTGTTTGCCTGTGAAGTGGGCACATTTGAAAAACGCTCGTAATGCCCAAGGTCAAGATCAGTTTCTGCGCCATCCTCTGTAACAAAACACTCTCCATGTTCATATGGATTAAGCGTTCCCGGATCAATATTGATATAGGGATCAAGTTTCTGGATGGTAACTGAGAACCCGCGTGCAACAAGGAGTTTGGCGATTGAGGAGGAGATGATACCTTTTCCCAAAGAAGAAGTAACTCCGCCTGTGACGAATATGTATTTGGTATTTGACATTAAGTTTTTGGTTGAAGTTCGGAACCCGCACAAAATTACGCCAATAATATTTATGATTTACGATTTACGATTTTAGATTTACGATTTAGTTAAACTCATCCTTCTGTATTTGATTTTAAAATGCTCGCCAGGCACGAAATGTCTTTAAATCAAAAATCGTAAATCGTAAATCTCATCATTCCCGGTCGATCCTGCGTTTGACAGCGAGAATTTCAGAGGCAATCTCCTCTATCGGCTTATTGGTGACCTGGATTACAGGCCATTCAAAACGGTTAAAGATGCGTTGGGCATAATTTAGTTCCTTTCGCGCCAGGTCGACTGTGGCATAATCTTCAGCAGCACCGCCCAGATATTCCTGACGGGCGCGTCGCAACAACGAAAGTTCATGGGCCTGGGTTGTGAGCCCAAAAACACTGCCATAAGGCATTTTTGACAGTGATTCCGGGAGTTCCGCACCAATCACGACCGGGTAATTGGCCACAAACCAACCCTTGTATGCAAGGAATATGCTCAGCGGGGTTTTAAATGTCCGTGAAACCCCGACCAGTACGATCTCAGCCTTATGATACTCGTTGTCACGCAGCCCGTCATCATGATTAAACGCAAACTGCATTGAATCTATCCGTTTGAAATACTCTTTGTTGTTCGTAAAAAAAAGCCCGGGTTCTCCCTGCGGTGATGCATCCAGGAATTGTGTAAGCCTTAGTAAAAGTGGGCCGATGAGGTCGATTGCATCGACATTGTGAATCCGGCAGATTCTTAGAATGTTTTCCCGAAGTCCCTCGGAAACAAGTGTATGGACAATAAAACCCCTGTGTAACGCAACTTCTGTTACGATTTCTTCAACCTGTGCCTCGGATCTAACCTCCGGTTTTAAAATAATCTCAACTTCACGATTTTTAAACTGGGTGAGGACTGCCTGCAAAGCCTGGCTTGCAGTGCGTCCTGTACCATCTGAAACGGCATAAATTTTAAACATATCAACAGATTGATGCTGATGATAAAACTATAGTTATTCTTGGTCCTGTGCAACAAAAAATTGATTTTTTTTCCTTTGTTAAAATCTGTAATTTTGCAAAATGGATTAACAAAGTTTATTCAATTCAAAATTATATATCTTATGGGAACTATCAAAGTTGGAATTAACGGATTCGGGCGTATCGGACGCCTTACCTACCGCGCACTGTTAGCAAAAGAAAATGTAGAGGTCGTAGCAATCAATGACCTTACCGATGCCAAAACGCTGGCACATCTCCTAAAATATGACTCTGTTCATGGAAAATTCCCCGGCGAAGTTGTCGTTGAGGGAGACAGCCTTGTTGTGAACGGTAAAAAGTTTAAAGTAATGGCGGAGAAAGATCCCGCAAATCTTCCATGGGCCGCCTTGGGCGTTGAGATCGTAATTGAGTGCACCGGGATTTTCAGGACACGCGAAAAAATGAGCAAGCATCTTACGGCAGGTGCCAAAAAAGTCCTTTTATCCGTTCCTTCGGATAATAAAGATGACGTTGATGCCACGATTGTCCTTGGTGTGAATGACAATACCATGACTCCCGACATGAAGCTTATTTCAAATGCCTCATGCACCACGAACTGCCTGGCTCCTATCGCCAAGGTATTGAATGACAGTTTCGGCATCAAAAAAGGCCTGATGAATACAATCCACAGCTACACCAACGACCAGATCATCCTTGATGCCCCGCACAAGGACCTGCGCCGTGCACGTGCAGCTGCTGTTTCAATTATCCCGACCAAAACCGGTGCGGCAAAAGCCATCGGATTGGTTATTCCGGCACTTGAAGGAAAGATGGACGGGTTTGCCGTCCGTGTTCCGACTCCTGACGGATCGCTTGTCGACCTTACCTGCGAACTCAACCGCGATGTTACACGCGATGAAATCCAGGCAGCGATGAAAGCCGCAGCAGATGGCCCCATGAAAGGTGTTTTGCAATATCTTGACGAGCCACTGGTAAGTTGTGACATCATCGGCAACCCACATTCATCGGTGTACGATTCGGAACTCACCAAAGTATTGGGTGGAAACCTTGTGAAAGTTATTGCATGGTACGACAATGAATACGGTTATTCGTGCCGCCTTGCCGACCTTGTGGTCAAAATGGGCTAAGCATTTTATCGTTTATTTTTATTTAAAGCCGTCTTATACCTGACGGCTTTTTTTTTATCCGGTAATTTGATTCATATTGTTTCATAAATTTGACTTGAATAAACCAGGAACAGGCACAACAGGGCTCCAATGCAATTTAGCTTCCTGCAATTACCGGACAATCACCCTGAATTCTGGATTACTACAGTCTGTTTCTATTGTGTCCTATTGTGACTAATGCGGTGTAAAACAGCAATTCATGGAATCAATCAAAGAAATATTCAAGATCGGCTATGGTCCTTCAAGCAGTCACACCATGGGCCCCAGTAAGGCGGCATCAATCTTCCTGTCACGCAATCCCGGGATAAAAAAATTCAGGATCACGCTCTATGGAAGCCTTGCCGCAACAGGCAAAGGGCACATGACGGACCAGGCCATCACAGATGCACTGGCTCCGTATTCCACGGAGATCCTGTGGTACCCGGATCAATTTTTGCCAGCCCATCCAAATGGGTTGAAGTTTGAAGCACTGGATAAAGCCGGCAATGCCAGGGACGAATGGATTACCTACAGCATCGGGGGAGGCGACATCAGCGACACCGGTAAAAGGGATCCTACGGCGAATATTTACAAACTTACCACCATGGATGAAATCCTTGCATGGTGCCGGGAAAATGGCCGCACCATGTGGGAATTCGTTGAAATGCATGAAACACCTGCAATCTGGGACCATCTTGCCGAAGTATGGAAGGTGATGCAGGATGCTGTTGAACGTGGTATAGAGGCCGAGGGGGTATTGCCCGGGCGGTTAAACCTGCCCAGGAAAGCTTCATCCTATTACACCAAAGCGCGCAGTTTCAAAGGAACACTGGCCCGCCGTGCGTTTACATTTGCATTTGCCCTGGCCGTTTCTGAAGAAAATGCTGCCGGCGGGAAAATTGTCACGGCCCCTACCTGTGGCTCCTGCGGGGTGATGCCGTCAGTCCTCTATCTTCTGAAAACACAGTACGATTTTAATGAGAAAAAGATTTTACGCGGGTTGGCCACTGCAGGCCTTATCGGCAACCTGATCAAAACCAATGCATCCATATCGGGCGCCGAAGTAGGTTGCCAGGGAGAAATCGGCAGCGCAAGTTCGATGGCTGCGGCAGCAGCCGAACAGATGTTCGGCGGAACACCGGGGCAGGTTGAATATGCAGCATCCATTGCAATGGAGCATTTTCTCGGGTTAACCTGCGACCCGCTGTTCGGGCTCGTCCAGGTTCCCTGCATCGAACGCAATGCCTTTGGTGCCGCCCGCGCACTCGACGCGAATATGTACGCGCTTTTATCCGACGGGAACCACCTCGTAAGCTTCGACAGGGTTATCCAGGCCATGAAGCAGACCGGGCATGATCTGCCGAGGATATACAGGGAGACAGCAGAAGGGGGACTGGCCGTACTGGGAATAAAAGGTTAAACCCTGAAATGGGGATATTGAACAACAGTATTTACAAATTGCCGGAAAATTGCTAACAACAGGAATGACAAACTGCAAATGACGAAATCCGAAATAAAATCGTATCTTTGCCGCCTAATAATCAGTGTTTGAGGTCAGATAGTTCTGATTTACGTATTCCCGCCCGCACATTCAACAGGCGTTGTGCCAATGGCACCGTCCTACCATCAGGTTTCCCCTGGTTTGAGCATATCCCGGAAATCCCGAAAGCACACAATAAAAAAATTACATGATGACATTTGAAGAATTGGGTATCAGCAAAGAGATTGTGCTGGCCCTCGTGGACCTTGGTTTTGAAGTCCCAATGCCTGTTCAGGAAAAGGTCATCCCGCTCCTTTTAGGTGAAAAGACTGACATCGTTGCACTTGCCCAGACAGGTACAGGAAAAACGGCAGCCTACGGACTGCCTCTCATCCAGCAAATCGACACCGGAAATTCTCTTCCGCAGGCACTCATTCTTTGCCCGACACGTGAACTCTGCGTTCAGATTGCCGGCGACCTGAATGATTATGCAAAATACATTGACAATCTCCATGTCCTGCCGGTATACGGAGGGAGCAGCTATGACGTTCAGATCAAAGCATTGAAAAGAGGCGTACAAATCGTCGTAGCAACCCCGGGGCGGCTGATTGACCTCATGCACCGGAAAGCGATCAAATTACGTGACGTTCAGTCTGTGGTATTGGATGAGGCCGATGAAATGCTCAACATGGGCTTTCTCGACAGCATCAACGATATCCTGGCCGAGGTGCCCGAAAACCGGAGTACACTCCTGTTTTCCGCAACCATGCCCAAAGAGGTTGCGGTGATCGCCAAAAAATACATGAACAAGCCGGTTGAAATCACCATCGGCAACCGCAATTCAGGCGCTGAGAATATCAAGCATGTTTATTATACTGTTCATGCCAAAGATAAATATACCGCGCTGAAGCGCATTGTCGACTTTTATCCTTCCATATACGGCATCGTTTTTTGCCGCACCCGCATCGACACCCAGGAGATCGCCGACAAGCTCATAGGAGATGGCTACAACGCGGAAGCACTGCATGGCGACCTGTCGCAGGTTCAGCGCGACAGTGTGATGCAGAAATTCAGAATACGGCATGTCCAGTTGCTGGTTGCAACAGATGTGGCGGCACGCGGACTTGATGTGAACGACCTGACCCATATCATCAATTATGCCCTGCCCGATGATCTTTCTGCTTACACCCATCGCAGCGGCCGCACCGGGCGTGCAGGGAAGGCAGGAACATCCATCGCCATCATCAACCTGAAGGAAAAACATCTCATCAGGCAGATCGAGAAACTGATCAACAAATCCTTTATTGCTGCAAAAGTTCCCGGAGGCCGTGAAATTTGCGAGAAGCAGCTGTTCAACCTGATCAACAAGATGGAAAATGTTGAGATTGAGAATTCCGACATTGATCCATTCCTTCCGGCCATTTACAAAAAACTTGAATGGCTTGAAAAAGAGGAAGTTATCAAACGATTCGTTGCACTTGAATTCAACCGTTTCCTTGAATATTACCGGAATGCAAAGGATATCAATGTGTTTGAAGAAAAGGGACGTGAATCATTCCGCGACAAACCCGGCAAGGAATCTTTCAGGGACAGGGGCGGCAAAGAGTCTTTCCGCGACAAAGGCGGCCGCAATGATTCCCGCAAAGAGGTGACCGATTTTACCCGCCTGGTAATCAACGCCGGCAAGGGAGACGGACTTTATCCCAATAACCTGATAGAACTCATCAATGCCAACAGCCCGGGGAAAAGAATCCGCATCGGAGACATCACCCTTGGAAAGAATGACGGGGTGTTTGAAGTCGATTCGGAATATGCCAAATTTCTCGCCCAATCCTTAAGTGAAGCAGAATTCAAGGGTGCCACGCTATCTGTTGGTATTGCAAAAGGCGAGGCTAAGGTCGATGCAGGTGAACGCAGGTCTTTCAAGGAGAAAGGGAAATTCAAAGGCACGCCCGATTTCAAAAAGGGTGCCGGTGACTTCAAGAAGGGTGCCGGTGACTTTAAAAAAAGCCCCGCTGATTCCAAAAAGAAAAAGGAGTCTCCTGAAGATAAAGACGAGGAAATCAAATCCTGGATAAAATCAAAAGGCGACAATCCCTTTGCCGGGAGTGAAGAATGGGCTGGCAAAAAAAAGAAGAAAAAAAAATAACCTTGTAGGTTTATTGTTTTAACTTTGACAGGATAAGGAGATTATACTTAATTGGTGTTGTCAAAAGCCCTGATTATGAAAGCAAAGTCCCGGATTTTCCTGCTTAGCCTGGTTCTTTTCAAATTCACCACAACGATGGTTGCCCAGCAGCCAACATTTACAACTGTTTTCGGGGGTGAGTACGATCCCGCTGAGGGTTGTGCCATGGTAAAAACCCCTGACTCGAATTACCTGGTTGCCGGATCAAGGTCTTACGATGCACTTGTGTTTAAAATCGATCCGGCTGGAAATATTCTCTGGGATAAAAAACTGCGTTTCGCTGGCACTTCATCCACCTGGTTTTCAAGGATAATTTCCACACATGATTCCTGTTTTGTTGCGGTTGGCAATATGGATCAGGACAACATGCTTTGCGTGAAAGCCAGGCTAAACGGAGATACGGTTTGGTCCAGATCAATAAATTTAGGGTTCCAGGAATTTGCCAACACGGTGTATCAGACCAGCGACAATGGATTCCTGGTTGCAGGATACAGCGCCCAGGATGTAACCGCCCCTTACTATAAAATTGCGCTTGTTAAACTTGACTCGCTGGGAAACCCGGGGTGGTCGGCGTTGTTATCATGCGGGACTTATGCAAACAAGGGCTATGCCGTGAAACAGACTTCCGATGGTGGGTATATCCTGATTGGTACCATGCAAAACAGTTCTGAAACAGCCTCAGCGATCCTGATCAAACTGACTTCAGCAGGAGCCGTTTCCTGGTCAAAAAAACTCGATTTTCCTCCTTATGCTTATTCAAATGGTTTGGATGTTGTCGTCACAGCGACAGGTTATGTATGCTTTATGGATGTTCCGGGAACCTGTGCAGTCCTGGTTAAAACCGATTTCTCAGGGAATGTAACATGGAGCAGGTATTGTGGTGCAGGATCAATCGGGTATTACACCGATAATAGTCCGGCACCAACCCTGCAACGCAGCCATGATGGCGGGTTTGCCTTTGTTACATCAGGCTACTTCGGGAACCTTGTGAAAACTGACTCCGCCGGAATCGTATCCTGGACGAGAGAACTTCGGCTGAATGCAGTTGATGTGATCGAATCCCTTGACCATGGGTTCGTAGAGATAGGAAATGGCCCTATATATGGTGTTAAAATGAGTGGACAGTTCGGGTACCAGGTCGGGATTATCAAATCTGATGCCAATGGCAATAGCAATAACTGCGTGCAGCCTTCCGGGAATTTGTCAGACACATGTACATTAAGTTTTATCCCGGTTTCAGTTACAACCACAACGCCGGCAACTCTCGTGACTTCACTGCATCCTGTTATTGCCAATGCACTGCTGACCACTTTCAACGGGTGCATAGATGTAACCGGGGACATTGACAACAAATCGTTAAACCAGGATGATATCGTTGTTTTTCCGAACCCGGTTGATGAAACGCTGCATTTTAAAATAAAACAAGCAGGTCTGGCCTTTCAAAGAATCAGCATTTACAACATTCTGGGGGAAATGGTGTTTCAATCATCCAGCCCCCGGATTCTCAGGGATAGCCTCGTGGTTTCTTATCTGCCTGAAGGAATTTACATGATGGAAATTGCTTTCAGGGAAAAAGCGTATACTCAGAAATTTGTGGTGAGGCATTGAACCTCAAAGTTTATACCGAAGATTGCACTTGACGGGCATTTTATTTAGAATTCTTCCAAATAAATAAAAAAATCCCCTATCTTTGCACCACATTTAAACAGTCCGTTCAAACACGCAAAAAAATATGAAATCAACCCTCCTTGTCTTAACCTTCATCATCATGACCATGTTGTCCAACGCACAGAACAGCAAAACCTTATATGATTTTAAAGCAACCACCATTGACGGCCTGCCATTCGACCTGTCAACCCTCAAAGGGAAAAAGGTACTGATCGTCAATGTGGCTTCCAAATGCGGCTACACCCCGCAATATGCCCAGCTTGAGGAACTCTATAAAAAATACAGCGATAAGAATTTCGTCATAATCGGTTTTCCCGCTAACAATTTCATGGGCCAGGAACCAGGAACCAACGAAGAGATCAAAGAATTTTGTACGATCAAGTACCAGGTTACCTTTCCAATGATGGCAAAAATCTCAGTGAAAGGCAAGGATATTGACCCGCTCTACAACTGGCTTACTTCCAAAGACCAGAACGGCGTACTTGAAGCCCCGGTAAAATGGAACTTCCAGAAATTTATGATCGACGAGAACGGTCATGTTGTTGATTTTGCTTCTCCAGGCGATAAGCCTTTCGACGACAAGATCATCTCATGGATAGAAAAAAAATAATTTCGTATTTAACTAATTAACTCCGTTCTATGTCTCCCCTCCCCAAATACAAATGCACCGTATGCGGCCATGTTTATGATCCGCTGACTGGCGATCCTGATTCTGGTATCGCACCCGGAACGCCTTTCGAAGATATTCCTGACGATTGGGTGTGTCCTGTTTGTGGTGTAGGTAAGGAGGATTATATCATGATGAGGTAGAAGGAACCAGGAACAGGTGATGCTGAAGGTGGGGTTTCGGATAAATTCGTTAACTTTGATGCTCCAATTGTAAAAGAAGTAACTATGGAACAGAGCATTAAAGGAACCCGCACGGAAAAAAACCTGTTGAAGGCATTTGCAGGGGAATCCCAGGCAAAAAACCGTTACACTTTTTTTTCCAAACAGGCTAAAAAAGAAGGATTTGAGCAAATCGCCGCTTTTTTTGCCGACACCGCACTGAACGAAGAAAGTCATGCAAAGACTTTTTTTCGTTTCCTTGAAGGAGGCCCTCTGGAAATCACCGCAACATATCCGTCCGGCTTAATCGGCACGACTGCTGAAAACCTGAAAGCATCCGCCGACGGAGAGCATGAGGAGTGGTCAGAACTTTACCCGGAGTTTGGTAAAGTGGCTACTGAAGAGGGTTTTCCAAAAATTGCCATGGCCTTCAACCTGATCGCCACCATCGAAGAACATCATGAAAAACGCTTCCTGAAACTTTTAAACAATCTTGAAAAAAACAGGGTATTTGAAAAGGATGAAAAAACATATTGGGTATGCCGCAAATGCGGATACATCCATTTTGGCGTAAAAGCACTTCAGAACTGCCCGGCATGCAATCACCCGCTGGGGTATTTTGAAGTTCTGCAGGAGAATTATTAGGAAAATGACAAGTGACAAGTGACAAGTGACAAGTGACAAGTGACAAGTGACAAGTGACAGGGTAACAGGGTGATCAAACGTAAAAGGTCTATCAATTAACAGTTGCCATGTTCACCCGCTCACCCGTTTACCCGTTTACAATGTTTACCCGCTCACCCATTCACCCATTCACCCGTTCACCAAAACAACACAAAAACTAAGCAATCAGCCAATGTCAAAAAAACGTAAATTCAGCAAAGAAGAGGTTTTACAGGATTACAAACTTGCAAATGAGAGCCGCCAGGTAAGTTTACTCGGCAGGCGTGAGGTATTGGGAGGAAGGGCCAATTTCGGACTTTTCGGCGATGGGAAAGAGATTCCGCAGATTATCAAAGCGAAATTTTTTCAGAACGGCGACTGGCGCTCGGGCTATTACCGTGATCAGACTTTCATGATGGCTGCCGGGCTATCCAACCTTGATATCTTCTTTGCACAGCTATACGGTGATACTGATATTACGCGCAATCCCGATAACGGGGGCCGTTTGATGAATTCACATTTTGCCACACGCAGCCTGGATGAGCATGGTGAATGGAAGGACCTTACAAAACAAAAGAATTCATCGGGTGACATATCCCCCACTGCAGGACAGATGCCACGTTTGCTCGGTCTTGCCCTTGCTTCCAAGGTGTTCCGCAACAGCCCGGAGATGTGGGATGCTGCTAAAAATTTCACTGTTAAAGGAAACGAAATTGCTTTTGGCATGATTGGCGATGCCTCCACTTCCGAAGGCCATTTCTTTGAAACCATCAATGCCGCAGGTGTCCTGCAGGTGCCCATCGCACTCTCAATCTGGGATGATGGCTACGGCATTTCCGTTCCGAAAAAATACCAGACAACCAAAGAAGATATTTCCGAGCTGCTGAAAGGATTTGTTGCTGATGACAAGCATCCGGGCATTCGCCTTTACTCCTGCATGGGATGGGATTATGCGGCATTGTACGAAATGTATGAAGAGGGTATCGCGGTTTGCCGGAAGGAGATGGTGCCGGTCGTATTTCATGTTCGGGAGCTTACCCAGCCCCAGGGACATTCAACTTCAGGATCGCACGAACGGTACAAATCGGCTGAACGCCTTGCCTGGGAAAAAGATCACGACTGCATCCCAAGAATGCGGACATGGATTCTTGAAGAAAAAATTGCCACGGCAGAAGAACTTGATGTTATTGAAGCCGATGCTGTCAAAACAGCAAAAAGCGCACGCGACCGGGGCTGGAAAGCCTTTCTAACGCCTTTCAAGGCAGAACGCGAGCATTTGATCAGTGTTGTAAAAACCACGCACTGCCCGTGTAAAAAACAGGCACGGATCGACAAGATTGTGGCTGATCTTGAAGCCATTGCCGAGCCAATCCGAAAAGACATTATTTCAGCTGCCAAGAAGATCATGCGCGACGTTTGTACTTCGTGCAGCATGAAGAAACCGATGAAAGCCGACCTGGATGTATGGATGGCCGAACAGCGCAAACTCAATGTGGCACGATACAGTTCCCATTTGTACAGCGAATCGGAACAGAGTGCCCTCAAAGTAACAGGCATCCCGCCGGTTTTCAACGAAAACTCACCGGTTGTAACAGGCCGTGAGGTGCTCAATGCCAATTATGACATTCTGTTTAAATCCAACCCGCTTGCCCTCATATTTGGCGAAGATGTCGGCAAGATTGGCGGCGTGAACCAGACCCTTGAAGGGATGCAGCTCAAATATGGCGAAACGCGTGTTTCAGATACCGGCATCCGTGAGGCCACCATCATCGGGCAGGGACTTGGCATGGCCCTTCGCGGATTGCGTCCCATTGCAGAAATACAGTATTTCGATTACCTGCTTTACGGACTGCAGGTTATGAGCGACGACCTCGCCACCACCCAGTACAGGACGGTAGGCGGTCAAAAGGCCCCGCTGATCATCAGCACACGTGGCCACCGCCTGGTCGGGATATGGCATTCAGGTTCTCCCCTCAGCATGGTGATCAACTCCATCAGGGGAATATTTGTCATGGTCCCCCGCAATATGACGCAAGCTGCGGGCTTTTACAACACCATGATGGCTTCTGATGATGCCGGGCTGGTCATTGAACCATTAAACGGTTACCGTTTGAAAGAACAAATGCCGGCCAACATCGGAAACTACCGGATTCCCCTGGGAGTTCCGGATGTGTTGCACGAAGGCTCCGACATTACCATTGTCACTTATGGATCTTGTGTTAAAATTGCAGAAGAAGCGCTTCCGCAGATCACTGATTTTGGTATCTCTGTTGAACTGATCGACGTGCAAACCCTGCTCCCGTTCGACATCAACCACGAAATCCTGAAGTCACTGAAAAAGACGAACAAGATACTTTTCTTTGATGAGGACGGCAGCGGCGGTGCCACGGCATTCATGATGCAAAAAGTAATGGAAGACCAGGGCGGCTATCGCTACCTTGATGCCGAGCCACGCACCCTCACCGCCAACGACCATCGCCCGGCCTATACCAACGATGGTGACTACTTCTCAAACCCAAATGCCGAGGATGTTTTCGAAACGGTGTATGAGATGATGCACGAATATAATCCCAACAAGTATCCGAGGATCTGGTAGAAAGGCATCCAACAAGCAACACTAAAACTGATAATCGTTGATACGTTCACAAGACTAATCTTCAAATTATCAAATCTTCAAATCTTCAAATTGTTCCCACTGCCGATGGTTCCGACACGCTTTACCGGCCTGACCTGAACCAGCATTACCATTCGACTTTTGGAGCTGTACAGGAATCACGCCATATTTTTATTGAAACAGGCTTCCTGTTTGCCGTTAACGGGTTTCATCCCGTTTACGGCCAAATATCAGGCAAGATCAACATCCTTGAGGCAGGGTTCGGTACAGGGCTGAATGCACTCCTTACACTTGAAGCAGCTGCAGAACATGGAATGAGTGTATATTATACTGCCATTGAAGCATTTCCCCTGGAAGAAGTTTACTGGAGGGAACTGAATTATCCGACTCTTGCAGATGCCGCTGATCGATCGGAACTCTTTGCGAAAATTCATATGGCAGCCTGGAACGAACCTGTAAAGCTTACGCCGCAATTCACACTTCATAAGATCAATGGCACCATCGAAGCCCATGTTCCCCCAGGTGGATTTTATAATCTTGTCTATTTCGATGCATTTGGACCGGATGCCCAGCCGGAATTGTGGACTGAACCAGTTTTTCGCAACCTGGGTATGGGGATTTCCCCCGGGGGCATCCTGGTAACCTATTCTGTAAAAGGTATTGTAGTGAGGGCTTTGCATGCGGCAGGGTTTGACACTGAGAAATTACCCGGCCCCCCCGGGAAAAGACATATCCTGCGGGCAATAAAAATTTAATTCATACTTTTATTCCTTTCCGCAGGTTTTTTTCACCGGCAGCATCTCAATATGTAAAACAGGTAATGGTTTTTTCTGCAGAAATCATAAAACTCAGGGCAGGTGATGAACAGGCTTTCCGCGAACTGGTCAACCAGTACCGCGACCGCGTGTTCAATACCGCCCTTGGATTGCTGCAACACCATGAAAACGCCGAAGATATTACCCAGGAAGTGTTCGTGGAGGTATTCCGTTCGATCGCACGTTTCAGGGGTGACTGCAGCCTTTCTACCTGGATCTACCGCATCACCGTGCAGAAAGCACTGGAACATATCCGAAAAAGCATGCGCATGAAACGCTCGGGTGTCATTTTCAGCCTGTTTGGCAGGGAGGACCAGGTAAATGTCTCAACGGATACACCTTTTTATCACCCCGGCATCCAGCTTGAAAACAAAGAACGAAGTGCTATCCTGTTCAAGTCCATCGCATTGCTGCCTGTCAACCAGCGTACCGCATTTATTCTGCACAAAGTGGAAGGGCTATCCCATACCGAAATAGCCGAAATCATGACTGTTTCAGTTTCATCGGTTGAATCGCTTATGGTTAGGGCGCTAAGGAAACTCAGGGAACTTTTGTCAGACTATTATGAAAAAAATGAGCGGTGAGCGCAGGATTTTTAACCCGATAACATCAAAATGACATGAAAGATAAGGAAACCTGGATTGAAGACACCTTGCATTCGCTGGACGGCGTCAGGCGCGCCACCTGCAATCCTGACATTTTCGAGGAAATCCCGGCTGAGTCAATTCATCCGCCAATTGAAACAGTGCAGGCAAACCGGCCCTTTTACTGGTCTGTTGCAGCAGGAATCGCTGTCTTGATTGCATTGAATATTTTCGGCATGTTATATCACCATCGTGCCAATAATCACTCCGGCAACGTCTCCTCATCCCTATCAGCTGATTATCTATCTTACCTCGGACCCATTAAACTCTGATGCCATGAATAACATTCGGTTCTACAAAATCACAATCATCATCCTTGTAATGGTCAACCTTGGAACCCTGGCGTTTTTGTGGTTTGGACGGCCACGGCCGGGGCAGATGCCTGTAAGCGGCGAGGCTGCTGAATACCTGATCGATGAGTTGAAACTGACACCCGGCCAGCAGGATCAATTTGGCAAACTCCGGAAGGAGCACCGGGGAAAACTGTCATTGCTGCAGGCAGAGGACAGAAGACTTCATGACCTCTTTTTCGAATCATTGTTTCTTATTCCTGCCGATACTCTGACCGTAAATGTCCTTGCAGATTCCATGGCAGGCCTGCGCAGGCAGATGGAACTGCTCACCTTCGAACATTTCAGGCAACTGAGGCTGCTGCTCACAGAAGAACAGAGCAGGAAATTTCACCAGGTATTCAACCAGGCACTTGAACGTGTCATGCCTCTCCCTCCCATGCCACCCATGCCCCCCATGCCGCCTCCGCCACCGGGCGGAAAACAATGATTAAAAATTTTACACTTGTTTATTCATATATAAAAACCATTTGCCATGAAAAGTAAAACTAAACATGCAACAACGATTGTGACGACATTAATCCTCAGCCTGGTAATCACCGCAGTGTTTGCCCAAAAACCTTATAAGCCGGGCCATCCTGAAAAAGCAAACCAGGAACAGGCCCTTACTCCTCCCGACGCCCCGCCCCCGCCCCCTCCTCCTCCAATCGGGGATATCCCGCCTGCAGCACCTCCGGCCCTCGACCTGCCCGATCTTACTGATGTGCAACTTGAAAAAATCAAACAGGCCGGCCTGGACCACATGAAAATCATGACGCCAATGCACAACCAGGTCAGGGAGAAAAAAGCACGGCTGCAAACGATACTCACGACCACACCATTCGAAATTAAACTATCCGACCAGGTAGCCGAAGAACTGGGGAAAATTGAAACGGGTATCCTGAAAGAGATGATCCGTCATGACCAGGAATTGCGAACCCTCCTTACGCCCGCGCAGCAGGTCATTTTCGATGCCAGGCCAAAACCATTCCTGCGACGTAAATAAGCGCATATAATTTATCCTCATTATTAAAGCTTTAATGCGTGGATAAAGCAATCTGCGACTGGGATATTATTGCAATGGGAAAGTTTTCAACAATGCTTCTTACCTTTTTACTTTTCATGGATTAAGCACCAGGAAACCTTGCGTTTTCGGGTGGTTAAGATCATTATGTTGTAAAAGATTAAAGCATTGATATCATGTTGGAAAACTATAACATTGAAAATATCCTGTTCCTGGATATTGAGACTGTACCCCAATATCCCGACTACGTTCAACTGCCGTCAGGATTTAGGGCCCTGTGGGACAAGAAAGCCGGACAGCTGGGTCGATTTGATAAAGTGGGTGCAACATTTCCCTGCGAAACGGAGGATATTTATAACCGTGCCGGGATTTATGCCGAATTCGGAAAGATCGTTTGCATCTCCACAGGGCTCATGCGAAACAAATCTTTATGGATCAAATCCTATTCTGGTGACGATGAGCGGGCACTGCTTACCGAGTTTAGCGAAATGCTGAATAAATCAAAGGAGAAAAAAATCAATTACCTGTGCGCGCATAACGGAAAAGAGTTTGACTACCCGTTTATCATTCGGCGGCTGCTTATAAACGGGTTGGGGGTACCTTCCATTCTTGATCTTTCAGGGAAAAAGCCATGGGAAGTGAGTCATCTCGATACCATGGAGTTCTGGAAATTCGGGGACTACAAGAGTTACACCTCCCTTGAACTGCTTGCCGCAGTTTTTGGCATTCCAACCCCGAAAGACGATATAAAAGGCAGCGATGTAGCAAGGGTTTACTGGCAGGAGAATGATCTCGCGCGCATTGTAAGCTATTGCCGGAAAGATGTATCGACAATTGTGAACATACTTTTAAAATTTAAAGGCATGGACCAGATCGGGGAAGGTTCCACTCAGATCATGGACTGAATGGTTATGCCGCATTGAAAAAAGTTCCTATTGAATTGACGAGATGGTCCATTCAAAGGATAATGACACCTTCCTGCAATGTATTCATTTTTTCAGCTAATTTTGCCGGCAAACGATTTTATGCAGGTAAACCAGTTCAATATCCGTGTTTATGGTTTTCTCATCGAACAAGACAACATTCTTGTAACAGATGAATTCAGGCTGGGAATTTATATGACCAAGTTCCCCGGAGGTGGCCTGCAATTTGGCGAAGGTACCATCGAATGCCTTAAACGGGAATTTATGGAAGAGATGGGTACTGAGATTGAAATCGTTTCACATTTCTACACCACCGATTTTTACCAGCCTACGACGCTCCTGCCATCAGAAATGCAGCTTTTCAACATCTACTACCTGGTAACAGCCGCGAAACCCTATCGTTTTGAAACCACACTAAAAAGAAACGATATCCCGAACATTGATGGCTCTCAATGTTTCAGATGGATAAGAATAGCACACTTGAAGGAGGAGGATTTTACCTTTCCGATCGATCAGTTTATTGTCGGAGAGTTGAAGAAATGGCAACAAGACAAAATGGTAAACTTATAAAATGATAAAATTCTGCTTATCCGCCATTGCACGGAGCATGGTAAAGATCACTTCTGCCAGCGGTTTTCTGTTCGTGGTTCTTTTTTCGTCCTGCCAGCATGGTTCGGTTGGCGTTGCCACAGTCAGTGGTACTTTTACTGATGCCGGCGGTTTGAAACTTATTTTCCAGGAGATGGATACCCATGAGATCCACTCAGTTGATTCGGTTGTTCCTGACCAAGGCGGAACGTTCGTTTTCAGCCCGGTCATCAAAGAGCCAGGGTTCTGGCTTATTAAAGCGCCTTCAGGAAAAATTCTGGTACTTTTCCTGAATGCCGGCGACCAGGTTGATCTGACAGGAAGCATGCGTGATTTTCCGGACAATGTGGTTATGGAAGGACCGAAAGAAGCCATGTTATTGAATGAGTTTTATCGCCACACAAGAAACAATGAGCGGCAGGTTGACTCCCTGGAAATGCTGTTAATTGATCGCCAGGATAGTTCAGATTATTACCAGCTTACACAAAAACTTGACACAAATTTCAGGGATATATGGGAAAACCAGCGGAATTATGAAACAGCCTTTATTAACAACCACACAGGTTCGCTGGCTGCACTGGTGGTTTTAAATTATGCTTTCGGCATGAGCCCGGTACTCAGCCCGGTAGAGGATTCTATCTATTATCAGAGGCTGGATTCAGCATTATTCAATATTTACCCGGAGAACAAACACGTGAAATTCCATCACCAGCGGGTTTTGGATTTAAAAAATAAAGTGCACCAGGTTAATTAGCGGGCATTCCAATTATTTATTTCAAAATAGTATGCGCCAGGAATGTGTCAATCAAACCGCTTCAGTTCCAGGTTTTCACCGTCAAATACTGCATATGTAAAGTGGGTTATCCAGTCGCCAAGCACCAGTTGCCTGGCATGGTCTCCAATGGGAGTATCGAGCGGATAGTGGTAATGTCCGTATATCAGGTAATCAAGGTCAGGATGTTGTTTAACCAGTTCATTTGAATGGGCGGTAATGCGCTCGCGGATGAGTTTCAGGGTAATGTCCTGGACCCTTTTCTCCTTTTCAATGCTGGCACTGCGGCTTTTTCGCGACCAGAAAAGTGCCATCCTGATCCCGAAATCGGGGTGCAATTGACGGAACAGCCATTGGTTTAAACGACTTGCAAATACTTTCTTAATGAATTTATATCCGCTGTCACCAGGTCCAAGGCCGTCGCCATGGGCCAGGTAAAAGTGTTTTCCGTTGAAATCATGAAATTCAGGATCGCGGTGAAGCTGAATATTCAATTCCCTTGTAAGGTAATCAAAGGCCCACATGTCGTGGTTGCCCCTGAATAAATGCACCGGGATACCCGCATCAGTAACCTCGGCCAGTTTCCCCAGGAGCCGTGCATACCCGCGTGGTATGGCTGTTTTGTATTCAAACCAGAAGTCAAAAAGGTCGCCCATCAGGAAAATCTCCGAAGCATCGGTGCGCGCCATCTCAAGCCAGGCTACCAGTTTCTTTTCGCGGCTCAGGCTGCTGTCATGATCAGGAATCCCCAGGTGAAAGTCTGAAGCAAAATATATCTTTTGGCGCATGAAGGAAATTTAGGGGCAAAATACAAAAAAAGCAGCAGTCCCGCGATGGGCTGCTGCTTTTTTACAAATCAATTCCTGTCCGGATTACTCAGGATGGATTGCTTCAACCGGGCATACATCTGCACAAGCGCCGCAATCAGTACAAACTTCGGGGTCAATTTTGTAGATATCACCTTCAGAAATAGCTTCCACAGGGCATTCGTCGATGCAGGTTCCGCAAGCGGTACAATCATCATTAATTTTATAAGCCATGATCTATTGAGTTTAGGTCCCTTATTTTTCAGGACGAGTTAATAAAGCGGTTTTCATGGCAAAGATAAATATTTTCCCGGATATAGGATGTTTGAGAATGTATTTTGGCATTAAGTTTTATTCTTTGGACTTTGCCTTTTAACATTATTAAGTACCTTTGTATCCCTAAACTCAATGAAGCTATGGCAAAGAAAAAAAGACCTGTTATTGAACGTGAAGAGGTGGTTGTAAAGTTTGTCGGGGATTCCGGCGATGGCATGCAACTCACCGGCAGCATGTTTTCGGATGTGGCTGCCCTTGTAGGAAACGACCTTGCTACATTCCCCGATTTCCCGGCTGAGATCCGTGCCCCGCAGAATACGGTGGCAGGCGTATCCGGATTCCAGGTGCATATGGGCAGTTCGAAGATTTTCACGACAGGCGACCTTGTTGACGTGCTGGTTGCAATGAACCCCGCATCGCTCAAATCGAATCTGAAATGGGCAAAAAAAGGTGCAACCATCCTCACGGATACTGATGCATACGATGACAAAACGATAGAAAAGGCAGGATACAAAGTCGATCCCCTTACCGATAGTTCGCTCGACAGTTTCAACATGATCAAGGCCCCTATCACAACACTCACGAAGGAGAGCCTTAAAGAACTGGGAACTGATGCCAAAACTGCCGAACGCAGCAAAAACATGTTCGCCCTGGGCATGCTTTATTATATTTTCAACCGCGACCTGAAGCCATCCTTCAAATATTTTGAACAAAAATTCAAGAAAAAGCCCGAACTGGTTGAAATCAACAAGATCGTTCTTCAGGCCGGATACAATTACGCTGATACCATCGAGGCCCTTGAATCGGTTATCCAGGTTTCAGCTGCAAACATGCAAAAAGGCCGTTACCGTAACATCACCGGCAATGTTGCCACTGCATGGGGGCTGCTTGCTGCTGCCGAAAAATCAGGACGCCCCCTGTTCCTGGGCTCCTACCCCATCACCCCGGCCACCGAAATCCTGATGGAGCTTTCAAAACACAAATCACTGGGTGCGAAAGTATTCCAGGCTGAAGATGAAATTGCAGGGATATGCTCTGCGATCGGGGCATCCTTTACAGGTGCCATGGCCTGCACCACAACTTCCGGACCCGGGCTTTCCCTGAAAAGTGAAGCCATCGGCCTTGCAGTGATCACTGAACTCCCGCTGGTGATCGTCAATGTCCAGCGTGGTGGCCCTTCAACAGGATTGCCCACAAAATCGGAGCAGAGTGACTTATACCAGGCTTTGTTTGGCCGCAACGGGGAATGCCCTGTTATCGTGGTTGCCGCCTCATCATCCGAAAATTGCTTTTATTATGCATACATGACGGCAAAACTGTCGATGGAACACATGACGCCGGCCATTCTGCTCACCGACGGTTACCTGGGTTTCGGTTCGACACTGTTCCGTATCCCGAAGATGGCCGACATGCCTGAGATTAACCCGCCCATCGCCCAGGCAAATGATCCTGAATACAAACCATACAAACGCGATCCTGAAACACTGGTTCGCCAATGGGCTATCCCGGGAACGGAAGGTCTTCGCCACCGTATCGGCGGCCTTGAAAAAGAGAATATCACCGGTGTGGTTTCAACCGACCCGATGAACCACCAGGTCATGACCAACATGCGCGCCCAGAAGGTTGAAAAGGTGGCCGATTTTATCCCCGAGCAGGAGATTGATGGCGCTGCCGAAGGCGATCTGCTGGTTGTAAGCTGGGGGGGAACCTATGGTGCCGTTCATTCAGCCGTAAGCCAGATGCAGAAGGAAGGCAGGAATATCAGCCATGCTCACTTCCATTACATCATGCCGCTTCCCAAAAACACCGGGAAGGTATTGAAAGGCTTCAAGAAAATTGTGGTTTGTGAACTTAACAGCGGACAGTTTGTAAATTACCTCCGCATGAAGTTCCCCATGCCCAATATCACCCAGTTTAACAAGGTACAAGGTTTACCATTCATGATCAACGAGTTAACTGATAAGTTTAACCAACTTCTGGAGGAAAAATAAGATGGACTTCATAAATATGACTGTTGAACGCACAAATGTTCAACTCAGCAAAGCAGATTTTGAAAGCGACCAAATGGTTAAATGGTGCCCGGGATGCGGTGGCCATGCCATCCTGGCTGCAGTGGAACGTGTATTCCCGAAGATAGGTTACCGCAAGGAGAATTTCTGTATGGTGTCCGGCATCGGGTGCTCTTCCAGGTTTCCCTATTATGTGAACACCTATGGAATCCATGGCATCCACGGGCGGGCTGCGGCGATCTCCACAGGCGTAAAAATTGCCAACCCAAAGTTAAGTGTATGGACGGTTACCGGCGACGGCGATTCACTTGCCATCGGAGGAAACCATTTTATCCATGTGATCCGCCGCAATGTTGACCTGAACATCCTGCTGTTCAACAACCAGATCTACGGCCTTACCAAAGGCCAGTTTTCGCCGACCACCCCGATGGGCAAAGTTACCAAAACCTCCCCGATGGGAACCATTGAACATCCGTTTAACATTGGCGAACTTGTCATGGGAGCCCAGGGTACATTTTTCGCCCGTGTGCCCGACAACAACATCGCCCTGATGACCGAGTGCATGTTCGAAGCAGCCAAGCATGATGGAACATCAGTGACCGAGATCATGGAAAACTGCATTATTTTCGCCGACAAAGCTCATGCCCCGGTAACCGGAAAGGATGTTAAAGACGAGAACATGCTTATTCTAAAAAACGGAGCACCGATGGTTTTCGGCAAGAACAATGAAAAGGGGCTCCGCCTTAAAGACACCATGCTTGAAGTGGTTGAAATCGGGAAGAATGGCATTACCATTGATGATATCCTCATCCATGACCAGTACAACCAGGATCCCGGAATACAACTCATGCTTGCCAAACTTGCACCACCTCACTTCCCGATGGTTTTTGGTGTGATCAGGTCGGCCATGTACCCGACATATGATGATCTCGTAGAAGAACAGATTAAATACGCCAAAGAGACTTCCAAGATAAAATGCGTAGATGATTTGCTGAATTCCGGAGATACCTGGGAAATTTAACAACCGTCAGAAACAAAATGAAGGCTGCCTGACCGGTGGCCTTTTTTGTGCCGGACGAGTAAAATCCCGGGAATCAACTAATTTTTCACAGAACCGCATAAGATGAATTCAGATACCTTTATCAAATTCATTGAAAATCAAAACCTGTTTTTACCACAGGAGCATATTCTCCTGGCAGTGAGCGGCGGCATCGACTCAACGGTGATGGCGCACCTTTTTCACCAGGCGAAATTCCGGTTTGGAATTGCCCATTGCAATTTCAGCTTGCGTGGAAAAGAGAGCGATGATGATGCGGAATTTGTTAAAAAACTGGCCTTCCGACTAAAGGCTCCATACTTCTCTGTAAGATTCGACACTTCAGAGATCGCATTACAACGGGGGATATCGATTCAAATGGCTGCCAGGGACTTACGGTATGAATGGTTTGAAAGAACCAGGCAGGAAAACAGGTATGATTATATTGCAACCGCCCACCACCTCGATGACCAGGTAGAGACCTTCCTGATCAATCTCATCCGGGGAACCGGAATTGCAGGAATGCACGGTATTCCTGTTAAAAACGGAAAAATCATCAGGCCATTGCTATTCGCATTCCGAAAAGATATTGATCAATACGCCGGCAAACATAAAATCGGATATCGTACCGACCAATCGAACAATGAGGCAAAATACCTGCGAAACAACATAAGGCATCACCTGGTTCCTCTCCTGTGCAGCATCAACCCTGAGTTTTCCCAGGGATTATCCGGGACAATTAAACGGCTCAGCGCGTTTGAACAAATCGGCAACCTGGCCCTCGAAAACTGGTGCAAATCGGCACTTGTCAAGGACGGGAGAGACATAATCTTTGATGCCGGTTGCCTGTTACAGGTTGACCCTGTTGAATCATATGCGTGGGCTTTGCTGTCGCCCTTCGGATTCAATGAAACCCAGGTTTCCAATCTTCTTGATTGCCTGGTACCCGGCAAAAGAAAAACCTTTCACTCGTCAAGCCACAGTATGGTTCTGGAGAGAGGCAGGATCGTTGTCAGCCCGGTTGAAGAGAAAATCCAATTAAAACCTTCCAAAATCGGGCTGTTTGCCCATAAAAAAAAAATCAGGAAACCACTTCCTCTCTTGTTTGAAAGGAACCGGGAGGTTGGTGGTTATGAAATCCCCGCAACCGGTACTATCGCCAGCCTGGATTTTGACAAACTTCAATTTCCACTCATTTTAAGAACATGGCAAACGGGTGATGCTTTTTTCCCGCTGGGGATGAAGAAAAAGAAGAAGTTGAGTGATTTTTTTATCGATCAGAAATTTTCTGTAAAGGACAAAGAGCAAACATGGCTGCTCTGTTCCGGGAAGCATATTGTATGGATCCTCGGACACCGGATTGATCACCGCTACCGGGTGACTTCGGCAACCAGGGAGGTGCTGTGCATTAAAATGCTTGTAAAAGAAGCCTTAAGGAAAGGCTATCCTGATGTTACCATTTAAATACCCGGCTGCGATACAACTCCCGGTCCTTTATCTTATATTCGCAAAAATTTACAACCATGGTCAAAATTGGCATTATCGGAGGTTCAGGACTTGAGAAACTGAACATTTTCACCACTTCGGGAGAAATCAGCATTTCCACGCCCTATGGCACACCGAGTTCAACATTTTTTACCGGAGCGGTCGGCTCCTGTGAAGTCTTCATTCTTTCGCGCCATGGCCGCGACCACTCAATTCCTCCAACCCAGGTTAACAACAGGGCCAATATCTCGGCATTGAAACAAATTGGTTGTAAGTATATTTTTGCTACAACCGCATGCGGCAGCCTGAGAGAGGAAATTGGCCGTGGCGACCTGGTGATTGCCGATCAGTTCATCGATTTCACCAGGCTCAGGATCAACACGTTTTATGACAAATTTGAACCCGGGCAGATGGCGCACACTCCCATGGCAGATCCGTTTTCCGAAAAATTACGGTTGATGCTTATCAGGGGTTGTAAAGAATCAGGGGTACGATACCATCCAACCGGCACCATTGTTACCATCGAAGGTCCGCGATTTTCAACAAGGGCAGAGTCAAAAATGTTCAGGCTTCTCGGTGCGGATGTGATCAACATGAGCATTGCCCCAGAGGCCAGCCTGGCCATGGAAGCCGGGATCCCATATGCTGCTATTGCACTTTCAACTGATTATGATTCATGGAAACACGATGAAGAACCGGTCACCTGGGAAGATGTACTGCGTGTTTTTAATGAAAATGTCGGCCATGTCACCGGGCTGCTGGTGAAAATATTAAAAGATTTCACAGAGTTGGAGACAAGGGGACAAGGTAACATAGTAACAAGGTAACGAAGTAAATCTAAGTCCGCCTGTCCGCTTGTCCGCTTGTCCGCCTGTCCGCTTGTCCGCCAGTCCCCTAAAACCTACCGGGCATATTTAAAATCTTTTCCCAGGTATTTCGCAGTATCACCCAATTGTTCCTCAATCCGGAGCAACTGGTTGTATTTCGCAATCCTGTCGGTACGGCAAGCTGACCCGGTTTTGATCAACCCCGTATTTAATGCTACAGAAAGGTCCGCAATGGTAACATCTTCCGTCTCGCCCGACCGGTGGCTCATGACAGCTGTGTAACTGTTCCTGTAAGCCATATTCACCGCATTGATGGTTTCACTGAGCGTACCGATCTGGTTCACCTTGATCAGGATGGAATTGGCAACCCCTTTTTTAAAACCCATGGCCAAACGATCAACATTGGTTACAAAAAGATCATCACCAACCAGCTGGATTTTGCTTCCCATCTCTTTGGTCATCAGTTTCCATCCATCCCAGTCATCTTCGGCCATTCCATCTTCGATAGAGATGATGGGATAACGTTTTGCCCAGTCTTTCCAGAAAGCAACCATCTCGGCCGGTGACAATTTATCACCGGTCGATTTCTTCAGATGGTAGACATTTTCCTCAGGAATATAATATTCGGAAGAGGCTGGATCAAGTGCAATATAGATATCTTTTCCTGGTTCATAACCAGATATCTCTATTGCTTTCATGATCATTTTTAAAGCCTCTTCGTTCGATTTCAGATTCGGGGCAAAACCACCTTCGTCACCAACATTTGTGGAATATTTGCCTTTTTTCAGAACAGCCTTCAGGTTATGGAAAACTTCGGCGCCCATGCGAAGGGCTTCACTGAAGGAAGTCGCTCCAACAGGCATGATCATAAATTCCTGAAAATCGATAGAATTATCAGCATGTGATCCGCCATTCAAAATATTCATCATGGGGATTGGCAGTGTTTGTGCCGACACTCCGCCAATGTAACGATACAATTCCTGGCCGGTAACCTGGGCTGCCGCATGTGCGGCTGCAAGCGATACACCAAGAATTGCATTTGCACCAAGTTTGGCCTTGTTGGGTGTGCCGTCAAGTTCGATCAGTTTTTTGTCGATCTCGATCTGGTCGGTCACGAACATGCCCTGAACTTCATTGGCAATCAAAGTATTCACATTCTGAACTGCCTGCAAAACACCTTTGCCGAGATAAACCTTCTTATCTCCGTCACGCAACTCAACAGCTTCGTGCACGCCTGTGGAAGCACCTGATGGAACGGCTGCCCTTCCGATAATGCCGCTTTCGGTAATTACATCGACTTCGATGGTCGGATTACCTCTTGAATCCAGAATCTGCCTGGCATGGGTTGATAAAATAGTACTCATTGTCGTATTTTTAAATTGTTATAAATTATAAAACAAAAAAGGATAACATAATCACTTACGTTATCCTTTTTCTATAAACAGTTCTAAAAAATTGTTTTCAATGGTTATGCTTCGGTTTTTTCCTCCCCTTCTTCTGCCAGGACTTCCGGTTCTTTTTCAGCTACCGGCTCCACAGCCTTTTCAGGTACGGTTTTAGGTTTGGCCTCAACAACGGTTTTCGCAGCCTCTTTTACTTCAGAACCTTCACCCTCTTTTTTCTTGGCACCGGATCTTTTTCTGCGTGTCGCTTTTCCTTTTCCGTCATCTTTCACCGACAACATGGCTTCGTTGTAGTCAACCAGTTCGATCAGGCACATTTCAGCATTATCGCCAAAACGATTTCCTGTTTTCAAAATCCTGGTATAGCCACCCGGGCGATCCATGATTTTTTTCGATATTTCGCGGAAAAGTTCTGTTACAGCTTCCTTGCTCTGCAGGTAGCTGAATACTGTACGCCGTGAATGCGTTGTGTCCTCTTTTGATTTCGTTATAAGGGGCTCTACAAAAATACGAAGTGCTTTCGCTTTTGCAACGGTTGTATGGATCCTTTTATGAATGATCAGTGAGGCAGCCATATTTGAAAGCATGGCCTTTCGGTGCGCACTTTTTCTTCCTAAATGATTAAATTTCTTTTGGTGTCTCATCGCAATTAATCCTTATCTAATTTATATTTCGTCGTATTCATACCAAATTCAAGTCCCTTGGATTTCACCAATTCTTCGAGTTCAGTGAGTGATTTTTTTCCGAAATTCCGGAACTTCAGCAAGTCGTTTTTATTGAAAGCCACAAGGTCGCCAAGGTATTCAACATCAGCAGCCTTCAGGCAATTTAATGCCCTGACCGAAAGGTCCATGTCTACCAGTTTGGTTTTCAGCAACTGGCGGATATGCAGTGAGGTTTCATCAAATTCTTCAGTGACAGCTTTTTCAGAGGAATCGAGTGTAATTCTTTCATCGGAAAACAACATAAAATGATGAATAAGAATTTTCGCAGCCTCTTTCAGTGCATTTTTAGGTTGAATCGAGCCATCCGTCACGACCTCCAGGACCAATTTTTCGTAGTCGGTCTTTTGTTCTACACGGAAGTTCTCTACATTAAACGTTACGTTCTTGATCGGGGTATGTACCGAATCAATGGCAATTCTGCCCAGGGATGAACTGAGTGTCTTATTTTCCTCAGCAGGGATATAACCACGACCTTTGTCAACAGAAAGTTCTACTGTTAATTTGACATTGGATTCCATATGACAGATGACGATTTCCGGGTTCAGCACCTGGAAAACAGAAAGGAACTTGTTAATATCTCCAGCTTTGAAATCCTTCTGCTGGGCGATAATTACAGAAACCTTTTCGGAATTTTCGGAATCAATAAGACGTTTAAACCTTATTTGTTTCAGGTTCAGGATAATCTCCGTTACATCTTCAATTACTCCTTTTATAGTAGAAAATTCCTGTTCCACCCCTTCAATTTTCACTGAAGTGATCGCAAATCCTTCCAATGAAGAGAGCAAAATCCTTCTGAGTGAGTTTCCGATGGTTACACCAAAACCAGGTTCAAGAGGGCGAAATTCAAATACCCCGCGGCACTCATCGGCTTCCACCATGATTACCTTGTCAGGTTTCTGGAACGGTAATATTGCCATATTATTATTTTTTGTTGTTAGATATATCGTGTGGAGACGCAGCATGCTGCGTCTCTACCCATAAAATTATTTCGAATACAATTCGACGATGAGCTGTTCCTTGATATTTTCAGGAATCTGATCACGCTCGGGATAACTCATAAATTTGCCGGTCATCATTCCCCCGTCCCATTCCAGCCATGGGTATTGGTTACCACGTCCGGACAAAGAATTTGTAATCACTTCCAGAGACTTTGAACGTTCCCTGACCGAAACCAGGTCACCGGGCTTTAATTCCATTGAAGGGATGTTCACAATTTTACCATTAACCAGGATATGACGGTGTCCGATCAGCTGACGCGCTCCGTCACGGGTTGGTGAGATGCCCATGCGATATACCACGTTGTCGAGACGTGATTCGATAAGTTGCAATAACACTTCTCCGGTAATGCCACCTTTACGGGCAGCTTTCAAAAATACATTTCTGAATTGACGCTCAAGAATACCATAGGTATATTTGGCTTTTTGTTTCTCCATGAGCTGGGTGCCATATTCCGAAACCTTTGCCCTGCGCTTGGTTTGGCCGTGCATCCCCGGTGGATAATTCTTTTTCTCATAACTTTTATCAGGTCCGAAAATGGGATCCCTGAACCTTCTTGCAATTCTGGATTTTGGGCCAATGTATCTTGCCATGGTAATTGATATAATTAAGTGTTAAACTCTTCTTCTTTTGGGCGGACGGCATCCGTTGTGTGGCAACGGAGTGATGTCAACAATCTCCATAACTTCAATTCCTGCTGTATGAAGGGTGCGTATAGCTGATTCGCGGCCTGCTCCCGGTCCTTTGATGAACACCTTTACTTTACGGAGCCCCAGGTCAAAAGCAACTTTTGAAGCATCCTGTGCAGCCATCTGTGCAGCATAAGGAGTATTCTTTTTTGATCCCTTGAACCCCATTTTACCAGCCGATGACCAGCTGATTACCTGGCCCCCGTTGTTGGTCAGGGTAATGATGAGGTTGTTGAATGAGGCGTTGACATAGGCTTTCCCTATGGTGTCAACCTTCACAACCCTTTTCTTTGAACTTTTTTCAGTCTTTGCCATATATTATTTTACTACTTGCATGAACGATTAACCCTTAGTTGCCTTCTTCTTGTTGGCAACGGTTTTTTTCCTGCCCTTGCGGGTACGTGCATTGTTCTTGGTACTCTGTCCACGAACGGGCAATCCTAAACGGTGCCGGATTCCGCGGTAGCAACCAATATCCATCAATCGCTTGATATTCATCTGAACCTCGGAGCGCAGAGCTCCTTCGATTTTAAAATTATCATTGATGACAGCACGAATTTTATTCTGCTCCTCGTCATTCCAGTCCTGGACTTTTCTGTTCCTGTCCACGCCCGCCAAATCAAGGATCTTCTGAGCATTGCTTCTTCCAATACCAAAGATATAGGTCAGCCCAATTTCACCCCGTTTATTTTTAGGTAAGTCAATACCTGCAATTCTGGCCATATTAATCCAATTTTATGTTTGTAAAATCTTAACCTTGTCTTTGTTTGAACTTAGGATTTTTTTTGTTAATGACATATAGTTTGCCATTCCTGCGAACGATCTTGCAATCAGCAGATCTTTTCTTAATCGATGTTCTTACTTTCATTATACGTTTGCTTTTTGTCTATTGGTATCTGAACGTAATTCTTCCTTTTGATAAATCATATGGTGACATTTCGATCCGTACCCGGTCGCCCGGAAGGATTTTAATATAGTGCATCCTCATTTTCCCCGAGATATGAGCCGTAATAACATGCCCGTTTTCTAATTCAACACGAAACATCGCATTTCCGAGGGATTCAATGACCGTGCCATCTTGTTGAATTGACGATTGTTTTGCCATACTATATACTACTTGATCCTAATACTTCTTCAATGTAACGGAACGTTGAGAGAATATCTGCTTTGTCTTTTCTCACAGCTACCGTAAGTTCAAAATGTGCCGAAGGCATCCTGTCTGCAGTGCGGATTGTCCATCCATCACTATCCTGAACTACTGTTTTCACACCCATATTGATCATGGGTTCGATACAGATTGTCAGTCCAACCGGCATTTTGATGCCTGATCCCCGTCGTCCGTAGTTGGGAACATCAGGCTTTTCGTGTAACTGGCTTCCAATCCCATGCCCTACAAGCTCCCTCACAACCGAATAGCCAAAACCCTCAACATACTCCTGAACCGCAGCACTTATGTCACCAACCCTTCTCCCGGCAACGGCAACTTCAATTGCCATATACAGGGATGCTTTGGTTCGCTGAAGAAGTTTTAAAACTTCATCGGAAACCTCTCCAACCGGAAAGGTATATGCCGAATCACCAAAAAAACCATCTTTCTGACATCCGCAGTCAATCGAAACTATATCACCATTTTTAAGAACTCTGTTACCCGGTATTCCGTGTACCACCTCCTCATTGGTGGAGACACACAAGGTTCCCGGAAAACCTCTGTAACCTTTAAACCCGGGAATTGCACCTTGAGCCCGGATAAAATCTTCAGCTATTTTGTCAAGTGTCAACGTGCTGACACCAGGTTTAATGTACTTTGCAACTTCAGCAAGCGTCTTGCTTACAATGATGGCATTTTCTCTCAGTAATTCAATCTCTTCGCCCGATTTTACCGTCATCTGTTTGTTAAACATAGTTACTGGCCGGTAACGGAATAAGAAGAACGACCTTTAATTCTGCCCGATTTTGTCAATCCATCATAATGACGCATAAGCAGGTGGCTTTCAATTTGCTGCAATGTATCCAGAACAACCCCTACCAAAATCAGCAAAGAGGTTCCTCCGTAGAACTGGGCAAACTGGGAAGTAATTCCTACCATTCGCACCAGTGCAGGCATCACAGCCACAAATCCAAGAAAAATAGACCCGGGCAGGGTAATGCGTGACATGACATCATCAATGAATTCGGCTGTCTTTTTGCCAGGTTTAACACCAGGAATAAAACCGCCGTTCTTTTTCATATCCTCTGCCATCTGATTTGGGTTGACCGTAATAGCCGTATAGAAGTAAGTAAACAGGATGATCAGGATAAAGAATGTAAGGTTATACACAAGACCATTGATATCCGTAAACACCCTGGCAAACCCTGTGAGTGTTTCATTGCTTGCAAAACCTGCAATCGTCAATGGGAGGAACATGATTGCCTGGGCAAAAATGATCGGCATAACACCTGCTGCATTTACCTTTAAAGGTATATACTGGCGGACCCCACCGTACTGCTTATTGCCAACAATACGCTTGGCATACTGTACAGGTATCTTTCGGGTCCCCTGAACAAGCAGGATGGTAACAAGGACAACCAGAACAAGGAATGCTATTTCAACAACAAAGAATACAAGACCACCGCCTTTCTGTTCCATTCTTGAGACAAGCTCTCCAAACAATGCAAACGGCAGACGGGCAATAATCCCAATCATAATGATCAGCGAAATACCATTGCCAATTCCCTTGTCCGTGATCCGCTCACCGAGCCACATCACCAACATGGAACCTGCTGTAAGGATAATGATTGAAGATATACCAAAGAATGAGAACACAGAATGGTGTGTAACATTGGGATTAAAAGGCGAAATCGCCTCTGCCGGCAACTGTGATGCCAGGTTGGCAATATAGGCAGGTGATTGGAAAATCAAAATGATAACGGTTAGGTACCTGGTCATCTGGTTGATTTTCTTACGTCCGCTTTCGCCTTCTTTCTGCAGTTTCTGGAAATATGGAATTGCCATACCCAGCAACTGCATGACGATAGATGCAGAAATATAAGGCATAATTCCCAGCGCAAAAATTGATGCGTTGGAAAATGCTCCGCCTGAAAACATATTCAGCAGCCCCAAAAGACCCGATTTGGTCTGATTTTGAAGGCTGGCAAGCATACTTGGGTCAACACCTGGAAGTACCACATAAGATCCCAGACGATATATCAGGATTATTCCGATTGTATAAAGTATCCTCTTGCGGAGGTCTTCAATCTTCCAGATGTTTCGTATGGTTTGAATCAGTTTTTTCATTCAAACAAGTTTAAAGTGTGTTAGCGACTCCACCTAATTCTTCAATTGCTTTCCGGGCAGTGGCAGAAAAAGCATGTACGGTAACCTCGAGTTTGGCTTTCAATTCGCCACGTCCAAGGATTTTAATCCGTTCGTTCTTCGAAACATAACCGCTTTCGATAAGTACATCACGGGTTATTACCGTTAATCCCTTATTTTCAGCCAATAGCTGGAGAAAATCAAGGTTTATTCCTTTATATTCAACCCGGTTGAAGTTCTTGAACCCAAACTTGGGTACGCGTCTGACGAGCGACATTTGTCCACCTTCATATCCCAATTTCTTGGAGTATCCCGAACGTGACTTTGCTCCTTTATGACCACGGGTGGATGTACCACCGTGCCCGGAACCCTGTCCCCTGCCGATACGCTTTACCTTTTTTGTCGAACCTTTTGCCGGTTTAAGATTGCTTAAATCCATTTCAGTATCGTTTAACTTTGTTATACTTTTTCGAATGTAACCAGGTGAAGCACCTTATTGACCATACCCAAAATCTGGGGAGTGGCATCATGTTCCACCGTATGGCGAATCCGTTTCAATCCCAGTGCCTGAAGGGTACGTTTCTGACGCAACGGTCTTCCGATGCCACTGCGAACCTGTGTTATTTTAATTTTTTCCATTGTTCCAAACAGCCTTTAACAATATAAATTAGCCATTAAATACTTGATTCAATTCTATCCCCCTGAGCTGTGCGATCGTATAAGGATCTCTGAGCTTGATCAGGGCGTTTATCGTGGCTTTCACCACACTGTGCGGGTTCGAAGATCCTTTTGATTTCGCAAGAACATCTTTAACGCCAACACTTTCCAGCACCGCACGCATAGCACCACCGGCGATTACTCCGGTACCAGGGGCGGCAGGTTTGAGGTACACAAGTGCACCACTGTATTTGCCTAACTGGTCGTGAGGAATCGTACCTTTAAGAATCGGAACTTTAATCAGGTTCTTTTTGGCATCATCAACACCTTTGGCGATTGCCGCGGTGACTTCCTTTGCCTTACCAAGACCATAACCAACCACACCATTTTCATTTCCAACGACCACGATGGCCGAAAAACTGAATGTACGTCCCCCTTTGGTCACTTTGGTCACACGTTGAATACTGACCAGGCGATCCTTAAATTCGATTTCACTCGACTTTACTCTTTTTACATTAGTGTTTGTCATATCTTCCTTAGAATTTTAGGCCACCTTCTCTGGCAGCATCGGCCAAAGATTTTACCCTGCCATGATATAAATAACCATTACGATCAAAAACGACCTTCTCAATACCAGCCTGAATAGCTTTTTCGGCAACAAACTTTCCGACTTTTTTTGCCATTTCGGTCTTGGTACCTTTCTGGTCATTCATCCCCTTTTCCATGGATGAAGCAGCAACCAGCGTTTTTCCGGACTGATCGTCGATCAGTTGCACGTAAATAGACTTACAGCTGCGGAATACGGTCATGCGAGGCCTGTCAGGAGTCCCTTCTACGATTTTACGTATCCTTTTTTTGATCCTGAACCTGCGAAATTCTTTTCTACTCTTGATAGCCATTTTTTTATCGTTTTATCGTTTGGGAAATTCTGAGAATAACCCTTACTATTTTGTTGGGACAATTAAAAATCGCCCTTAACTTTATTGTCCGGCAGCAGATTTACCAGCTTTCTTCTTGATCTCCTCACCCTGGAAGCGGATGCCCTTACCTTTGTACGGTTCCGGACGACGGAATGAACGAATTTTTGCTGCAACCTGACCGAGCAACTGTTTGTCGACGGATTTTAGAATAATTGAGTTGTTTTTCCCTTTTACAGCTGTGGTTTCAACATGGATAGCATCCGGAAGTTCCAGCATGATATTGTGAGAAAAACCGAGTGCAAGTTCGAGAATCTGGCCTGTTCCAGTAGCTTTATAACCAACACCAACCAATTCCTGTACGGTGGTAAAACCTTCAGAAACACCTTTCACCATATTGAAAACAAGTGAACGATACAGTCCGTGTTTAGAGCGGTCATCCCTCTCTTCAGAGTGGCGTTCAACGGTGACGGTGGAAGCTTCTATCTTCAATGTGATCTTAGGATCCACTTGCTGCTGGAGTTCCCCTAATTTACCTTTTACAGTAACCAGGTTGGACTCGGAGACAGAAATCTGCACGCCAGCGGGTATTGCAATCGGTAGTTTTCCTATTCTTGACATGTTTATTTTCTCCTAATTAACTGATGTGACATAATACCTCACCGCCAACATTCTGTGTGCGGGCTTCCTTATCGGTCATAACACCGTGAGAAGTTGACAGGATGGCAATACCCAGTCCGTTCAACACGCGGGGTAAATGCTCATTGTCCACATACTTTCTCAAACCGGGTTTTGAAATTCTGACCAGGCTGTTAATAGCTGACAGTTTTGAGACCGGATGATATTTCAACGCGATTTTAATGATGCCTGGGCGGGGTTCATCCTCAACTTTATAATTGAGAATATATCCTTTTTCAAAGAGAATCCGGGTAATTTCAACTTTGATTTTCGACTTGGGAATTTCGACAACACGGTGGTTGGCCAAAACGGCATTCCTTATTCTAGTCAAAAAATCTGCAATGGGATCCGTAACCATCTATTTTTGTTTTAATTTGTTTGTTAATTCTTTTGATGAAACGTACCGCGGCACGTCCCTGCAATATTATAAATTACCAGCTGGCTTTTCTTACCCCGGGAATCAGGCCATTGTTGGCCATTTCCCTGAAATTTATACGTGAAACACCAAACAGCCTCATGTATCCTTTGGGACGCCCTGTAAGTTTGCAGCGATTATGCAAACGAATTGGGGAAGCATTCTTAGGGAGTTTCTGAAGGCCGATATAATCTCCGGCATCCTTAAGAGCCTTACGTTTTTCGGCGAATTTTGCAACCAGTCTTTCACGCTTGCGTTCCCTGGCTTTGATTGATTCTTTTGCCATAACTTTATTTTGTTTTAAAGGGAATTCCAAATTCTTTTAATAAGGCATGCGCCTCACGGTCATTGCGTGCTGACGTCACGAACGTGATGTCAACTCCGTTGATACGGGTAACCTTGTCGATGTCGATTTCCGGGAAGATGATCTGCTCGGTAACACCCAACGTATAATTACCGCGTCCGTCAAATCCCTTGTCGCTGATGCCGCGGAAATCACGGACACGCGGGAGGGCAACGGAGATCAAACGGTCAAGAAAATCATACATCCGTTCGCCGCGCAAGGTAACGCGCACTCCGATTGGATTGCCTTTTCTAAGTTTGAAATTCGAAATATCTTTCTTGGATTTGGTCGATACTGCTTTCTGGCCAGTAATCATCGTCATTTCATTGATTCCGCTGTCGATGAATTTCTTATCCGTATTGGCAATGCCTAAT
The DNA here is from genome assembly GCA_026391835.1 of Bacteroidota bacterium. Taxonomy (GTDB): domain Bacteria; phylum Bacteroidota; class Bacteroidia; order Bacteroidales; family FEN-979; genus CAIVAT01. Next base: position 64,477 of record JAPLDF010000075.1, on the reverse strand, counting down.
CCCTGGTTGAGACAAATCTTGTTGATCCGTGGAACCTGCATGGGGCTTTTATAGTTGAACTGCTTTGTGAGCGCAGGAACAACCTCCTTCAGGTACTTCTCTTTTAATCTTGGTGAATAATCCATTATTTTATAACCTCCCCTGATTTTTTTGAATAGCGTACCAATTTCTCTGTCTTGGGATCCAACCTTCTTCCGATGCGTGTCGGTTTGCCCGAGTTGTCAACGATTTTAAGATTGGAAAGATGCACGGGGGCCTCCATTTTCACGATGCCGCCCTGTGGACTTTTGGCGTTTGGCTTGGTATGCTTCGATACCATGTTAACCCCTTCCACGATGGCCTTGAATTTATCGGTATCGATGCGCAGCACTTTCCCCTGCTGACCTCTCGAATCACCGGCAATAACCATCACTGTGTCGCCTTTTCGAATATTTAACTTCTTCTGCATGATAATTTGTGTATATGCTTAAAGCACTTCAGGTGCTAAAGAAACGATTTTCATGAATTGTTTTTCGCGTAACTCCCTGGCAACTGGTCCAAAGATACGGGTACCGATCATTTCACCGGCATTGTTGAGCAACACCACGGCGTTGTCGTCAAACCTGATATAGGAACCATCTGCACGGCGGGTCTCCTTTTTAGTTCTTACGACAACAGCTTTCGACACTGTACCCTTCTTAATGTTACCGGAAGGCAGCGCGTGCTTCACCGTTACAATGATCCGGTCACCAACCCTGGCGTACCGTTTGCGCGTGCCACCCAGTACCTTAATACAAAGGACTTCCTTGGCACCGCTGTTATCTGCGACTGTTAATCTTGACTCTTGCTGTATCATAGCTATTTAACCTTTTCGATGATTTCGACAAGTCTCCAACACTTATTTTTACTGAGCGGCCTGGTTTCTGCTATCCGCACTTTATCACCCTCGCTGCATTCATTCTGATCATCGTGGGCCATGAACCGGGAAGATTTCTTAACGAACTTTCCGTATTTGGGATGCTTTACCTTACGTTCTACCGCAACGACGACAGATTTCTCCATTTTGTTGCTGACAACGATACCGGTTTTTTCTTTTCTGAGGTTTCTCGTTTCCATATTGTCTCTTTTGGAGACGCACTGCGGTGCGTCTTTACTAAATCTTACCAGTTTTAGTGATTGTTTCACCCTTCAGCACTCGGCGACGTAATTCCGTCTCAAGACGTGCGATAGTCTTACGATACGCCTTGATTTTATTTGGATTTTCCAATGGAGAAACAGCATGGTTGAGCTTAAGTTTGGTAAGCTGACGCTTTTCTTCATCCATCCTCTCCAGGATTTCAGCCGATGTTAATTCTCTGATAACTTTCTGTTCCATTTTTCTTTTTTGTTGTTGGGAAATTCTATGAATCACCCGTACATCTCACTATATTGCTTCTTCTACGTAATCCTTACGCATAACTGTTTTGGTTTGCACAGGGAGTTTCTGGGCTCCAAGGCGAAGAGCTTCCTTCGCGATAACCATAGGTACGCCTTCGATTTCAAAGAGAATCCTGCCTGGATTGATACGGGCTACGAAATATTCGGGAGCTCCCTTTCCTTTACCCATACGGACTTCAGCAGGTTTTTTGGTGACCGGTTTATCCGGGAAAATGCGGATCCAAAGCTGACCTTCACGTTTCATATGACGGGTGATCGCCTGACGGGCTGCTTCAATCTGACGGCCAGTGATCCATGCTTCTTCCAGTGTCTTGATACCGAATGAGCCAAAAGCGAGTTGATGACCACGCTGGGCATTGCCCTTCATCTTTCCTTTCTGCTGTTTTCTGTATTTTGTTTTCTTTGGCTGTAACATTATTCAATTATATTTTTGGTTACGTTGCTATCAATTATCTTCTTCCGCGTGAACTTCCGGCATCTCTGGCAGGGCCACGATCACCGCGACGGTCATTGCTTCTGTCGCCGCCACGATCTCCGCCACGATCTCCACCTCTGTCACCGCCACGATCGCCGCGTCCACGATCCCGGTCACCCGGACGATCGCCGCCACGATGTTGTGCAGGCTTTACTTTGGTTGCAGATGCATCGGGCACCAGGTCAGGACGACCATAAATGTCACCTTTGCAAATCCATACCTTGATACCAATAATACCATAGGTTGTATGGGCTTCGGCCGTGGCATAATCAATGTCAGCGCGGAATGTATGAAGAGGAATTCGCCCTTCCTTATATTGTTCGCGACGTGCCATTTCAGCACCACCGACGCGACCTGAAATCATGATTTTAATACCTTCGGCACCGATCCTCATTGCTGAGGCAATGGAAGTTTTGATCGCACGACGGTAAGATATGCGGCCTTCAATCTGGCTTGCTACCGTATTGCCCACAATAACTGCATCGATTTCCGGACGTTTGATTTCAGAAATGTTGATCTGGATCTCCTTCTTGGTGATCTTTTTCAACTCCTCCTTCAATTTGTCAACTTCCTGGCCACCTTTTCCGATAATAATACCCGGTCGTGCGGTGTGAATGGTAACAGTTACAAGCTTCAAGGTACGTTCAATGACTATTTTCGCAATACCAGCCTTGGCCAGACGGGCATTCAAATACTTACGAATTTTATCGTCCTCGACCAGCTTGGGCTCAAAATTCTTCCCGCCGAACCAGTTTGAATCCCAGCCGCGGATGATGCCTAACCTGTTAGCAATCGGATTGGTCTTTTGTCCCATTAAAACTTACTTTTAATTATTGCTTATTAACTTTTATTACTTCTTATTTTCAACTTCTTCAGTTTCCTCGACCTCAACTTCCGGTTTATTCCGGCTGTCAAGAAGAATAGTCACGTGGTTTGAACGTTTCCTGATCCTGTGGGCCCGTCCCTGGGGGGCGGTCAACAACCGCTTGAGCTGCCTGCCACTGTCAACAAAAACTTCCTTAACGATCAGGTCACTGTCCTCAATACGCAGGCCTTCATTTTTTGTCTGCCAGTTTGCAATCGCCGACAATAACAATTTGCGTAAACGCTCTGAAGGTTGTTTTGCATTGTTCTTCAGGATGTGCAAAGCAAGCTCTACCCTTTTTCCCCTGATCAGGTCAGCAATCAAACGCATTTTACGCGGTGACGTCGGGCAATTATTCAGTTTGGCAAAAGCCACATTCTTTTTAGCCTCTTTACGATTCTCGGCTCTGGTGCGGGTTCTAACTCCCATAATCTATCTTAATTAAGAGGTTATTTCTTTCCTTTATCTTTATTACCTGCATGACCGCGGAAAATCCGGGTGGGTGCAAATTCGCCCAACTTATGGCCAACCATATTCTCGGTAACATAGACCGGGATAAATTTATTGCCATTGTGCACGGCAATGGTCTGCCCAACAAAATCGGGAGAGATCATGGATCCACGCGACCAGGTTTTAATGACGGTCTTTTTCTTGGATTCCAGAAGTTCCGTTACTTTCTTTTCCAGCTTATAGTGGATATACGGACCTTTTTTAAGCGATCGGCTCATAGTCTGATGTATTATCGATTACTTCTTCCTGCGTTCAATGATGTACTTATTCGACTGATTTTTACGGGCACGTGTCTTATAACCCTTTGAAGGAACACCCTTGCGTGAGCGTGGCTGTCCACCGGAAGCCTTACCTTCTCCCCCGCCCATCGGATGGTCAACAGGGTTCATGGTAACACCACGGTTTCTTGGACGGCGTCCCAGCCAGCGGGTACGACCTGCCTTACCATACGACTCAAGGCTGTGGTCAATGTTCGACACCATACCAATTGTAGCCTTACAAGTCTGAAGGATCATGCGGGTTTCACCAGAGGGCATCTTCAGAATGGCAAACTTACCATCACGCGACATCAGCTGAGCATGTGCGCCGGCACTGCGAACCATTTTTGCACCCTGACCCGGACGTAACTCAACATTATGAATTACAGTTCCAAAAGGCACTTCGCTGAGGTATAATGTATTTCCGATTTCCGGAGCTACACCTTTTCCTGCCAGAATTGTCTGACCTACTTTTAATCCATGAGGGGCTACGATGTATCTTTTTTCCCCATCTGCATATACCACCAGGGCAATGCGTGATGTCCTGTTCGGATCATACTCGATGGTTTTTACTACAGCAGGAATATTCTCCTTGTCCCGCTTGAAGTCAATTATTCTGTACATCTGTTTATGACCACCACCAAGGTAACGCATGGTCATTCTCCCTTCGTTGTTTCTGCCACCGGATCTTTTCGACGGAGCCAACAGGCTCTTCTCGGGAACGTCCGCAGTTATTTCATCATAAGTACTGATTACTTTAAACCGCTGACCGGGTGTTGTCGGTTTATATTTCTTAAGCGCCATTTATTTAAATATTGCTGTAAAAATCAATTGTTTCGCCTTTAGCCAAGGTAATAATGGCTTTCTTATATGTACTGGTTCTTCCTGAGATTACACCGCTCTTCGTAAAGCGCGACTTGTTTTTACCGGAGAACACCATCGTGTTGACAGAAGTAACATCCACTCCATAGAGGTCTTTAATGGCCTTCGTGATCTGAAGCTTGTTTGCCTTCCGGTCAACCATGAACCCATAACGGTTGAGCTTCTCGCCCAACTGCGTCATCTTCTCGGTTATGATCGGTTTAATAATAACTGTCATTGGTATATCGAATTAATCGGTTTAATTCTGATGTATTTTTTCAATTTCCTTGATGGAACCGGCAGTGATAAGCAGCTGCGTCGCATCAAGTATTTCATATGTGTTCAGATCTGCAGCGTTTACAACTTTCACCCGTTTCAGATTTCTTGAAGACAACAACACGTTTTCTTCAAACTTAGCGATCACAAGCAAAGTCTTTTTTCCGGTCAGCTGAAGGTTCTTCAGCAGTTCGGTGAAATTCTTCGTTTTGGGGGTGTCAAACGTAAAATCTTCCAGGATGGTCAGGTGATTGTCTTTCAACTTATAACTCAAGGCAGACTTACGTGCCAACCGTTTCAGTTTTTTGTTAAGTTTAAAACTGTAATCGCGGGGATGAGGTCCGAAAACGCGGGCTCCACCTCTGAACAGCGGGCTTTTGATACTCCCTTTACGGGAACCTCCGGTACCTTTTTGCTTATGAAGTTTGCGGGTACTTCCTGAAATTGTTGACTTTTCCAGTGTATCGTGTGTCCCCTGACGCTGATTTGCCATGTATTGCTTCACATCCAAATAAATAGCATGGTCATTGGGTTCAATCCCGAAGATCGAATCGTCCAGAACAACCTTGTTGGCTGTCTCTGTTCCTTTTATATTATATACTACTACTTCCATCGCTCAATCTTTACATATGAACCATTGTGTCCCGGAACTGCGCCTTTTACCAATATCAGGTTTTTCTCGAGAATAATCTTTAACACCTGGAGGTTTACAACCTTCACGCGGTCGCCACCCATGCGGCCGGCCATGCGGAGACCCTTCATAACCCTTGAAGGCCATGATGATGCGCCAACCGAACCAGGAGCTCTCAACCGGTTATGTTGTCCGTGGGTTGCTTCACCGACACCTGCAAAATGGTGACGTTTTACAACTCCCTGGAAACCTTTACCCTTGGATATCCCAACCACATCGATTAATTCACCTTCAACGAAAATGTCAACCTGAACGATATCACCAAACTGTTTCTGGTGATCCACTTCAAAACGGGTGAATTCGGCCAACACCTTTTTGGGAGTGATCCCGGCTTTGGCAAAGTGTCCCATTTCAGCTTTGGTCGTATGCTTCTCTTTCTTTTCATCGAAAGCAAGCTGGATGGCTTCGTATCCGTCTTTTTCCTTTAACCGGACTTGTGTCACGACACAAGGGCCAGCCTCGATCACGGTGCAGGGGATATTTCTCCCGTTTGCATCGTAGATACTGGTCATTCCGATTTTTTTACCTATTAATCCAGACATTTCTTACGTTTCTTACGTTTTTAACTTTACTTGTCTAATTACACTCAAACCTTAATTTCAACTTCCACACCACTTGGAAGTTCAAGTTTCATCAGTGCATCGATTGTCTTCGAGGTCGTGCTGTAGATGTCGAGCAACCGTTTGTAAGTGCATAGTTGAAACTGTTCCCGTGACTTTTTGTTCACGAAGGTTGAACGCAGCACAGTGAAGATCTTTTTGTCCGTTGGCAAAGGAATCGGTCCGCTGACAACAGCACCCGTAGCCTTTACGGTTTTTACGATCTTTTCGGCTGACTTGTCAACCAGGTTGTAATCGTAAGACTTCAGTTTAATTCTAATTCTCTGGCTCATATATAAATTTAATATGCGGGAACATATCCCCGGATTTTATATAATACTTCGTCCTGTATCTCTTTCGGCGTAATATCATATTTATAAAATTCCAGCATTTCCGTAGCTCTGCCGGAAGAAAGACTGCGCAAAGTTGTCACATAACCGAACATTTCTGCCAATGGCACCCTGCCACGGATTACCTGGTTTCCGATGCGGGATTCCACCTCTTCAACCTGACCGCGGCGTTTTGTAATATCACCGGTTACTTCACCCATATATTCGCTGGGTGTAATAATTTCAAATTTCATAATTGGTTCCATGATCACCACCTTGGCTTTCTTACTCGCTTCCTTGAAAGCAAAACCTGCAGCAACCTGGAATGAAAGTGCGTCAGAATCGACACTATGATAAGAACCATCGATCAAACGTACTTTGACGCTTTCCATAGGGAATCCAACGATCGGACCATTGGTCATCGCCGCTTTCAAACCCTTTTCGATGGATGGAATAAATTCGCGTGGAATATTGCCGCCTTTGATCTCATTGATAAACTGCAATCCTTTGAAACCAGCATCTGCAGGTCCTACTTCGATCACAAGATCTGCAAAACGGCCTTTGCCACCAGTCTGTTTCTTGTAAACTTCATGGTGCATCACCGTGTTGATAATAGCCTCTTTATAAGCAACTTGCGGATTCCCACGGTTCACTTCAATATTGAATTCGCGACGCATGCGGTCGGCAATGATATCCAGGTGCAATTCACCCATTCCACTGATCAGCGTCTGACCGGTTTCATCATCAACCCTCACCTGGAACGTAGGATCTTCTTCTGCAAGCTTATGTAAGGCAACAGCAAGTTTTTCAAGATCGTCCTGTGTCTTTGGTTCAACCGCCATATTGATCACTGGCTCAGGAAAAACCATCGTCTCCAGGACAAGAGGATGTTTAAGGTCACACAATGTGTCACCGGTGCGGATATCCTTAAAACCAACTGCAGCTGCAATTTCCCCGGCCTCGATATGCTTGAGAGGATTTTGCTTGTTGGCATGCATTTGCATGATGCGGAGTAAACGTTCTTTCTTATCTGTACGGGTATTCAGTACCACTTCACCTGCTTCAAGTTTTCCGGAATAAACACGGAAAAAAGCAATTCTGCCAACAAATGGGTCAGTTGCAATTTTAAAAGCGTAGGCAGTAAACGGTTCGTTGGGATCAGGATGGCGAACCTCTTCCTTTTCGGTAAACGGATTCATACCCAACACGGCAGGCATATCATACGGAGAAGGCAGGAATTTAATAACTGCATCGATCAGCAGTTGCACACCTTTGTTTTTAAAGGAGGCTCCGCAAATTACCGGGGTGATCTTTCCTGCGATGGTAGCTTTGCGTATCTCTGCAATGATCTCATCTTCAGTAATTGAATTGGGATCCTGCATGAATTTGTGCAGCAGTTCATCACTCTCTTCGGCAACGCCTTCAATGAGTTTCAGTCTCGCCTCGTGCACCATGTCTTTCATCTCACCGGGAAGAGGAATCTCAAAATATTCCCGACCGAGAGATGCTTCATCCCAACCGTAAGCTTTATTTGTAATCAGATCGACAACACCGGCAAAATCCTCTTCAGCACCAATTGGCAACTGGATAACAACAGGAATTGCACCAAGTTTGTCACTGATTTGATCAACAACATGCATAAAATCAGCACCGGTACGGTCCATCTTGTTGATGTAACTGATGCGCGGTACATTGTATTTATTAGCCTGTCTCCATACTGTTTCGCTCTGGGGCTCTACACCACCAACTGCACAGAAAATAGCAACAGCTCCATCGAGTACGCGAAGTGAACGCTCAACTTCTACTGTGAAGTCAACATGTCCTGGCGTATCAATGAGATTAATCCGGTAATTTTCATTCCTGTAATCCCAGTAAACAGTTGTTGCAGCAGAGGTTATCGTAATTCCGCGCTCCTGTTCCTGAACCATCCAGTCCATGGTGGCAGTACCATCATGAACCTCTCCCAATTTATAGTTGCTGCCGGTATAATACAAGATACGCTCCGTCGTCGTGGTTTTACCCGCGTCGATGTGCGCCATTATGCCAATGTTTCTTGTATTTTCTAATTTACCGGTCATTTTGTCTTTTGATCGTTGGGACATGGCATGCCATGTCCTTACATTTTTATTGTTAGAAACGGAAGTGGGAGAACGCCTTGTTGGCTTCAGCCATCCTGTGTGTATCTTCTTTACGTTTGTAAGCGGCTCCTTCTTCTTTGTAAGCAGCCATAATTTCAGCCGCCAGTTTCTGACCAAAACTTTTTTCATGACGCCTGCGGGCATAGTTCACAAGCGATTTCATGCCAATGGAACTTTTCCTGCCCGGACGGATTTCTGAGGGGATCTGGAAAGTAGCACCCCCGATACGACGACTCCTGACCTCAACGGAAGGAGTGACATTGGCAAGTGCCTTTTTGAATACCTCAAGGCCATCTTCCTTAGTCTTTTCTGAGACCGTGTCGATGGCTTCATAAAAGACTTCGTAGGCAATATTTTTCTTTCCTGCCATCATGACATTGTTCACAAATTTTGTGACCAGGGTATCACTAAACCTTGGATCGGGAAGAATGGGTCTTTTTTTCGGTTTTGACTTTCTCATGGTATTTGTTTTGTCTTGGCGGGTTTTACCCCGCTTCTTTCAATCTTTTTTATCCGTGTGGGTTAAACCCGCCAATCTCAATTATTTCTTTTCCTTTGGACGCTTGGCACCATATTTACTTCTGCGTTGCTTGCGACCTTCCACACCGGAAGTATCAAGGGCACCACGGATAATATGGTAACGAACTCCTGGAAGGTCTTTCACACGACCGCCGCGGATCATTACAATTGAATGTTCCTGCAGGTTGTGACCTTCACCGGGGATATAGGCATTTACTTCCTTACCGTTGGTGAGCCGAACCCTGGCTACCTTGCGCATGGCCGAATTTGGGGCGTCGTGGTATAAACACGAACGCAAACGCCACGGCGCTGCGGACAGGAATCCAAAGCAGGAGACTTACTTTTATCTACTAATTTTTTTCTTCCTTTACGAACCAGTTGCGAAATCGTAGGCATATCAATGGTTTTATAAAACTTTAGTGTCAATTTCCCCAAAACGGGAGTGCAAAAGTACAAATTAATTTTACACTACCAACATTTTACGATAAAAACTTTATTTGTCCGGACAGGTTTGAAACCGTTCCAAACAGCGGGAATAATCCCTGAATTAGTGGGCTGGAAATAATAAGGAAGGATTGAAATTCGCGAAACTTTCTACCGCAGTCATCGGTTAGACTGCGATTGAAACCTATAGTTGTTTCACTTTATCAGGTTTCCTTGCCGTTTCCGGCTTGTAATTCAATCGAAAACATAATATGGTTTTCGAGGGTGCAAAAGTACAACTTATTTTGGACCGAACAAGGAAATTGTGAAAAAAAGTTAAAAAATTATTTGTTCCTGATAATCATCATAGTTCCGTTCACATCCGGCAGGAGGACCGGGTTCTCCGGGATTGTCTTCACGAAATCATCCACAGCCTTGATAATCCCCGGCCACCTGTAATTGTAATCGTGTACCATCATGACTCCCCCGGGAGCTAGCAAAGGATAGAAGAACTCAAGTCCGGCCCTTGTCGGATTGTAAAGATCTGCATCCATATTTACCAGTGATACCTGCTCACGGAAATCGTGCGCACTTTCCGGGAAATACCCCTGGTGGATGATTATATTGTGATTGCCCCCGATTCTCTTCAGAACCGACGGGATACTGGTGTCGGCAAAATGATCAGGTGTATAGGTTGCCGCCTCTCCGGTTTCAACACGCAGGTCTCCGGCTGTAAAACCCGAAAAGGTATCGAACAGGTGGAAATGACGGTCCTGATCAAGGTGATGAATAACCCTGGCGCTGTCACCTTTGTATACACCCAGCTCGACAAACACACCGGGAACATGCTCGTTTTTCAGTCTTTCCACCTGGAACCACCAGTTGAAAAACCGAACTTTATCCGGGTATCCGCGCTTAATCCTTTTAAGCGGGGATGGAATGAGCTTGTTCTTTACTGCATACTGCCATTGAACAGGCTCATCATCACGAACCACATACTGAATCCACAAATACCTTATAAATAGTACAAGGAGGATGAGGATTAACAGGTAATTGACTATCTGAAAAATGGAAAGGTTCATTAAAAAAATTATAGGGCAAATTTATTAATATTTGCCGAAGGTAACATCAAGCCTTGATTTTAGAAATCTTTCCTGGTCCGGTCAACAATTCAAAGTATCACATACCAAAATGACCTCCTAAAGTTTCATAAACTTTTCGGAATGCTGAGTTTTCCCGTCATCAACTACAATAAAATACAATCCCCTGCTCAAATTATTTATCGAAATACTGGATACTGTTGATTTTAAAAATCCGCTGTTTACAAGTTCACCGAATTGATTGAATATTTTAAAAGCGGCCTTTTTGACCGGTTGCGGAAACCCAATGTTAAGTTGATCTGATGCAGGGTCAGGATATAAATTAAATGCCATCCTTTCATCAGGCACCTCCGGAAGGCCTACCGGAAGATTTGGTTTGAAATATGTCTTGCGGATCACCCATTTATCAGGATCGATAACGACAGAAGTATAGTCATGGTTTACATACCCTGTCAACCGAAACTGGTATTCCTGGTTTTTTTGGTTGTTCTGAACCGTTATAATTGTGTCATTCCCATTAACATCGGTAATCTTAACCTGAAGTGGCATTTCGAACACCTCACGCCAGTTGCTGATGCTGGCCTGGGCCTGGAATATGTGAAGTGTCAATACCTTGCTTGAGCTATCCTGTTTGTAGTTAAAATGATACATTGGATAGTATGCATCGTATACCCACTGATTAAAGAACGCAGCGAGATTCTTCCCGCTGGTATTTTCTGCCAGGTGCCTGAAATCTTCTGTTGAAGCATTTTTATACATAAATCCCGGGCTGCCTGCATACGATTTAAGGCAATTGAAAAAAGTCTGATCACCCAGAACACCTCTCAGCATATGCAATACCCAGGCACCTTTGGAATATACTATTTCCTGGAAAATATTGAAGGTATCAAGGTCGTTTTGCAGGTATAACGTGCCTCCCATAAAAGCTGCTGTGGAGTTTAAATAAGAATGATACGCCGCCATCCCGTTTTTATGTTCTGTCCATAAAGCTTCGGCATATGTTGCAAAGCCTTCATTCATCCAGGCATGATGCCAGTCAGCACAGGTAATCATGTCACCAAACCACATATGCGACAACTCGTGCGCTGATACATAAAACCATGAAATATCCATACTGTTGGTAATGGTGTTGGTTTGATTTTCTATCGCTCCATAGTAACCCAGTTCCGACATCGCGTATTTTTCTTTCCAAAAAGGATATTTCCCAAAAAGATTTGAATAGAATTGCATAACATCAGGCATTTCAGAAACACCTAACCTTGATATTGAATCATGTTCCCCGAAAACAAAATAGTCTATAGGAAAGGATTCACCATCCGGGCCAATGAACGATTGCTGAAAATGTGAATAATTTGAGATGGCCATCATTACATAATATGTAACTATCGGGTACCTGTGCCGCCAGCAATAAGTAACTTTGTTATTTACAGTTGTTACATTTTCCAGCAATCCGTTAGAAACCGCAATTGCCTTATTACCATTTATAACGGTATCAGGAACCGTAATATCAAGGTAAACCGAATCAGCCTTGTCTTCGGGCCCGTCTTTGCAAGGATACCAGTAATGCGCGAGGTAGGGGGTTGACAGCGTGGCAATCACCGGTTCCCCGTTGTGATGGGTTTCGTACCTTAAACCTTTGTAACCACCTGCCAGTTGAGGAACTCCCTGGTACCAGATCCGAATTTCAGCAGCCTCGCCATTGCTGTAAGTTCTGTCAAGCATGATGTTAATGCTGTCACCGGATATTGAATAGGTTGAAGAATTCCCGGTAATACTGTCAACATGCAGATCATCCTGCAGGCTCAAAACAATCCTGACCAGGTTATTGACACTGGATTTAAATTTGCAAAGCAGGTTTCCCCGGATATATTTAGCATTTGCATCAAGGGATACATCCGCTTTTAAATAATAAAAGGTAATGTTGAAAGTGGTATCGGTGTTTCCTCTTCCATTTCTAATTTTGATATAATCTTTAAAATTGGACCACTCGGATTTGTAGAAATCATTGAGCGTAGTTGGTTTCTGGCTAAACCCCGGGAAGCAACCAACATTTAAAACAATCAATATGTAAACGAACTTTTTCATTGGAAATATTTTTTTCAGAGATGCCTGGTTGTATACGTTCCCAACTTCCTTCCTCCAAATATACAATAATTAACAATTTCAAAACATTTTCCGAACTTTTATAATCTATATTGCTATTGAGCCATGAAATGAGGGGATAAAAACCAATATCGCAATCACCATCTCATCATTCCAAAAAAACTGCCGTCTCCATTTTTACGCTAATTTTGCACCACAAATTTAACTATGTCAAAAAACATCCTTAACGAACTCAACGACGTCCAGCGTGCAGCCGTGCAGGCTACGGAAGGGCCGGTGATGGTCATTGCCGGCGCCGGCTCCGGGAAAACCAGGGCGCTTACATACCGTGTGGCACATCTTGTTGAAAAGGGGGTCGATCCCTTTCACATTCTAGCCCTCACCTTTACCAACAAAGCTTCCCGGGAGATGAAAGAACGCATCGTCAGCCTGGTCGGCCCCGAAGCCAAAAATGTATGGATGGGAACATTCCATTCAGTTTTCGCCAGGGTATTGCGCATCGAAGGCCATCTGCTTGGTTATCCTCCCAACTATACCATCTATGATACGGACGATACCAAACGGGTGATCAAAAACCTGATAAAGGAAAACAACCTGGATGATAAGCTTTACCAGGCAGGATATATTCTTCACCGGATCTCCTCTGCAAAAACAAGTCTGCTTACAGCGGAGGAATACAATCAAAGCCCCGAATTGAAAGAATATGACGCTTCAGCCGGGAAACCGCAGACAGGGCTCCTTTACACCCAGTACCAGGGAAGGCTCCGGCGGGCATCGGCCATGGATTTCGATGACATCCTGTTCAACATGAATGTGCTTTTGCGCGACTTTCCGGATGTATTGTATAAATACCAGCAAAAATTTCAATACATCCTGGTGGACGAGTACCAGGACACCAACTTTGCACAGTACCTGATCATCAAAAACCTGGCAGCCAACAATGAAAACATATGTGTTGTGGGCGACGATGCGCAAAGCATCTATGCATTCAGGGGAGCCAACATCCAGAACATCCTGAATTTTAAAAGCGATTACCCCGATCACAAGGTATTTAAACTGGAGCAAAATTACAGGTCAACCAAAACCATTGTCAACGCGGCCAACAAGATCATTGAAAATAATAAAAATCAGATTTTCAAAGAGGTCTGGACCGAGAATGAAGAGGGTCCCCGCATTCAGCTTATCAAGGCTTCCACCGACAATGAGGAGGCGAACCTGGTGGCACAATCGATCTTTGAGAACAAGATGAACAATCAGCTGCAAAACACCGCTTTTGCAATTCTTTACCGCACCAATTCACAGTCACGCGCCCACGAGGAAGCCTTGCGGCGCCTGAACATACCCTGCCGGATTTATGGAGGCCTCTCCTTCTACCAGCGCAAGGAGGTAAAAGACCTGCTCTCCTATTTCCGGCTTACCATCAATCACAGGGATGAAGATGCCCTGCTGCGGGTGATCAACTTCCCGGCCCGCGGAATAGGCAAGACCACCATGGAAAGGCTCATTGTCATGGCAGATGAGCATAAGAAAAGCATCTTCGAACTGATCGAAAATCCGGCCGAAAACAATATCCGACTGCCTGAGGGAACATCCCAGAAAGTATTCGGGTTCGTGACCATGATTAAAAGTTTTACAGCCCTGATCAATTCCAGGAACGCATATGAACTGGCAAAACACATCGCAGGTTCTTCTGGGTTGATGAAAGAGTTGTACGATGATAAAACCCCTGAAGGCGTAAGTCGTTTCGAAAACCTCGAAGAGTTGCTCAACGCGATCAAGGAATTTTCAGAATCACCGAGGACGAATATCGAAACAGGTGAAATCGAACCGGGTGTGGTTCGCACACTTGATGAATTCATGCAGGATATAGCCCTGATCACCGATGCCGACAAGGGAAACCCCGACGACCTTGACCGGGTGACGCTGATGTCCATCCATGCTGCCAAAGGGCTTGAATTTCCGTATGTTTACGTTGTGGGGATGGAAGAAAACCTCTTTCCAAGCATCCAATCGTTGAATTCACGGACTGACCTGGAGGAAGAACGCCGCCTGTTTTATGTGGCGGTTACGCGTGCCCAGCAAAAACTCACCCTGTCATTTGCCGAAAACAGGTATCGCTGGGGAACACCGACCACCTGTGAGCCCAGCCGTTTTATCAGTGAAATCCCTGAGGCATTCATTGATTTTCCGAGGAAAATTTCTACTGCGAACACCGGGTTTTCGAAGGCCTACAACTGGTCAGCATCCTTGCCAGGCGTTAACCTGCCCCCGAAAAAACCGGTGGTTCCAAAGAATTTCCAGAGAGTAGACAGTGTGAGCAGCACTCCTGAAAGGCCGTCACCAGCAGGCCCGCCATCTGAGGTTGAAGATATTCAGACAGGTATGGAAGTGATCCATGAACGTTTTGGGAAAGGCAAAGTGGTGAACCTTGAAGGCGTAGGCCCCAATAAAAAAGCAACGGTTTTTTTCCCCGAAATCGGTCAGAAGCAGTTGTTGCTGCGGTTTGCCAAACTGCGCATCGTGAATTAATTTACATCCTTGGATGTGCGATTTATTCTAAAATCATAAATCGTCCAATCGCAAATCGCAAATCGCCCAATCGTAAATAATTGTTATCTTTGCAAAAAAATATATTTTGAACGAACACATGGAATACAATACCACCCGCGAATTGATGTTTATCCCGGAATATGGCCGGAATATCCAGCGGATGATTCAGTACAGCTGCACAATCGAAGATCGTGACAAGCGCAACAAGGCAGCAAAATTCATCATCAATGTCATGGCCGAGCTCCATCCGACAGTGAAGGAATCGGGCGATTTCAAGCATAAACTATGGGATCACCTGTTTATCATTGCCGATTTCAAACTTGATGTCGACGCCCCCTACCCCCCTCCGCCACCGCTGTCACTGAGCACCAAACCCGAGCATCTTTCATACCACGACAAGGAAATCGAGTTCAAGCATTATGGCAAAAACATCGCCCTGATGATTGAAAAAGCCACCGAATATGAGGAAGGTGCCGAGAAGGATGCGCTTATCAAAGCCATCGCCAACCACATGAAGAAATCATATCTGAACTGGAACCGCGAATCGGTGAATGATGAACTGATCGAAAAACACCTGAGCGTGCTGTCCAAGGACCAGCTCAAACTGAACCAGGATTTCAGGTTTACCCATACCAACGATATTCTTGCCCAGAACCAGAAACGGAAACCTTTCCGCCAGGGACCTGACCGGAATTTCAACAAACAACAGCCGAGCCACCCAAAACAGAATTTCAACAACCTGCGCGGCCGCAACAAACCCCAATGAGTTCCTTTGAAATCATCGGAGGTAAAAAACTAAGCGGTGAAATCATTCCCCAGGGCGCAAAAAATGAAGCGCTACAGGTTATATGCGCTTGCCTCCTTACCTCCGAAAAGGTTACCATTCACAACATCCCCGACATTCGTGATGTTAACAAACTGATCGAATTGCTGGAAGCCATTGGCGTTAAAATTTCCAGAAACGGATCATCATCGGTCACCTTTGAAGCTACCGAAATCAATTTCGACTATCTCCGTACCAAAGATTTCCGGGACAAAGTAGGCAGTCTCCGCGGATCCATCATGATCCTCGGGCCCATGCTTGCCAGGTATGGCAAAGGATTCGTTTTCATCCCGGGTGGCGATAAAATCGGACGGCGAAGGCTCGACACCCATTTCCTGGGACTCCAGAAGCTGGGGGCAAATTTCGAATATCATCAGCAGGAACAACTGTTCACTGTTACTTCTTCTGGCCTCAGGGGCGCGTATATGCTGCTCGATGAGGCTTCGGTAACCGGAACCGCCAACATCCTGATGGCCGCCGTGATGGCAACCGGAACCACCACAATCTTCAATGCAGCCTGTGAGCCATATGTCTCCCAGCTTTGCCGGATGCTTGTCTCCATGGGAGCAAAAATCGAAGGGATCGGATCAAACCTGCTCTCGGTGACAGGGGTTGACCAACTGCATGGTTGTGATCATACCCTGCTGTCTGATATGATTGAAGTAGGCAGTTTTATCGGTCTTGCTGCAATGACAGGATCGGAGATCACAATTAAAAATGTCAACTACCAGCAACTCGGACTGATTCCTGAAGTGTTCAAACGCATGGGAATCAGGTTTGAGAAAAGGGATGATGACATCTACATACCCGCCCAGGAACATTACGAGGTTGAAACCTTCATGGATGGCTCCATCATGACCGTCGCCGATGCACCCTGGCCCGGTTTTACACCCGACCTGATCAGCATTGTGCTGGTCATCGCAACACAGGCCAAGGGGAGCGTCCTCATCCATCAAAAAATGTTTGAAAGCAGGCTTTTTTTCGTTGACAAGCTCATCGATATGGGTGCCAAGATAATCCTTTGCGATCCGCACAGGGCAACCGTGATCGGGCTCGACCACCAATACCAGCTGAGGGGGATCAGGATGTCTTCCCCCGATATCCGGGCAGGGGTGGCACTTCTGATTTCAGCCTTGTCGGCAGAGGGTACCAGCATCATCGACAATATTGAACAGATTGACCGTGGTTATCAGCAAATAGATCTCCGGCTTCAGAAACTTGGAGCGCAGATACGCCGGATCAATGGCTGACAATTTGTCGCAAATTACCAACTGGCAAGTTTTTTGATACCGTTTTAACCGAATTTATTCGAAGATTATTATTTTATGATCCGTAAAAGCAAAAAAGAAGGAAAACCCAATATGAACAGTACCACAAATATGCATGCCCCCGAAGAGGTAGTACCACAGGATTTTGACGAAACCACGCCAATTGCGGAAAGCACCGCAACCAATATTAATCCCCCGGCCGACCAGGGTTCAGACAACCAGTATGCTGAGCTCAACGATAAATACCTTCGTCTGTATTCGGATTTTGATAACTTCCGGAAACGTACCCTGAAAGAGAAGATTGAACTGGGCAAATATGCATCCGCTGATATAATTATAAAACTTTTACCTGTTCTCGATGACTTTGACCGTGCCATCAAGGCCTTCGATGCCAACGCCGAAGCCGGACAGGCAGTAAAGGATGGCATGATTTTGATATTCAATAAATTTACTACCATCCTGAACCAGCAGGGATTGGAACAGATGCGCACCGCCGGCGAACCGTTTGATACCGATTTTCATGAAGCCATTACCAACATTCCTGCTCCTACCAGGGAACTGAAGGGGAAGATCGTTGATGAACTTGAAAAAGGTTACCTCCTCAATGGTAAGGTGATCCGGTATGCTAAAGTGGTGGTTGGAAATTAAAGAAAAAATATGTCGAAAAGAGATTATTACGAAATACTGGAAGTCAGCAAAGACGCATCGCCTGAAGAGTTGAAAAAGGCCTACCGGAAACAGGCCATCAAATTTCATCCCGATAAAAACCCCGGGAAAAAGGATGCTGAAGAAAAATTCAAGGAGGCTGCTGAAGCATACGAAGTTCTGAGTGATCCAAACAAACGTCAGCGGTATGACCAGTTCGGGCACGCAGGCGCCGGCAATGGCGGTTTTGGTGGCGGCAGCATGAATATGGAAGATATTTTCAGCCATTTTGGCGATATTTTCGGCGGCGGTGGAGGAAACGATCCTTTCAGTTCGTTTTTCGGCGGCGGCGGAGGCGGCAGAAGGGGGAAAACAGTGAACCGCGGGTCCAATCTGCGCGTTAAAGTTAAACTGACACTGGAAGAGATAGCCCATGGCGTTGAAAAGAAAATCAAAGTAAACAAATACCTTTCATGCAATACCTGCAAAGGTACAGGCGCAAAAGGCGGAAGTTCATACTCCACCTGTTCGACCTGCCGTGGTTCCGGACATGTATCGCGGGTAACATCCACCTTTCTCGGGCAGATGCAAACCACCCAGACCTGCCCGAATTGCGGTGGCGAAGGACAGATCATTGTTGATAAATGCACCGACTGTGCAGGCAATGGCGTGGTAAAAGGCGAAGAGGTGATTTCCATGCAGATACCCGCAGGCGTTTCCGAAGGCATGCAGCTGTCAATGGGAGGAAAAGGCAATGCCGCGGCCCGTGGAGGAGTTGCCGGTGACCTCCTTATCCAGATAGAAGAAGTTGCCCATGAGCGGTTTGAACGTGACGGGAACAACCTCCTGTATGAACATTACATCTCATTTTCGGAAGCTGCACTGGGGAGCAATGCCGAAATACCCACCCTTGACGGAAAAGTAAAAATAAAAATTGATCCGGGCACGCAAAGCGGGAAAGTACTCCGACTGCGCGGGAAAGGTCTTTCCAGCATCAACGGTTACGAAGGTAAAGGCGACCTGCTGATCAGCATCCTCATCTGGACTCCGAAAACGCTGACGAAAGAGGAAAAGTCAATGCTTGAAAAGTTGGGTAATTCCGACAATTTCCACCCCACCCCGGGAACACATGACAAGAACATTTTTTCCCGGATGAAAAATCTTTTTGAACAATAATAACGCACTTCATGGACCTATTTTCCGCGCAGGCTGTTTCAAAACAGTATGCGAATCACAAAGCCCTGGACAAAGTAAGCATCAGCGTTCCGGATAATCATATATTCGGACTTCTCGGGCCCAATGGTGCCGGTAAGACAACACTTATCCGCATCATCAACCAAATCATCGCCCCCGATGAAGGCGAACTTATCTTTATGGGACGCAAACTCCAGCCAAACGACATTGCCTTCATTGGCTACCTTCCCGAAGAACGCGGGTTGTATAAAAAAATGACCGTAGGGGAGCAGGCCATGTACCTGGCCCAGCTTAAAGGGCTGAGCCACCATGAAGCACAAAAACGGTTGAATTACTGGTTTGACAAATTTGAGATCAAAGGCTGGTGGAATAAGAAAGTTGAAGAGCTCTCGAAAGGGATGCAGCAAAAAGTGCAGTTCCTGGTTACCATCATCCACGAACCAAAGCTTTTGATTTTCGACGAGCCTTTTAGTGGTTTTGATCCGATCAACGCCAGTATCATGAAGGATGAGATCCTCGCGCAAAAAGAAAAAGGAGCTACAATCATCTTTTCGACGCACAACATGTCCTCCGTTGAAGAACTGTGCGATGATATTGCATTGATCAACCGGTCAAAGGTCGTGTTAAGCGGCGCTGTCAGAAATATTAAAAAGACTTTTAAGACCAATACCTTCGGAATAAGCTACAATTCATACGAAGGAACTCTTCAATCCATTCTCCCTGCTTCATTCCAGGTGCTCTCCGAAAACCAGGATGTGGATCACCGGCACGCGCGTGTTAAACTTCCTGACGGGGCAACACCCAATGACCTGATCAGTGCCGTGCTCCCGTTTGTTACCATATATTCGGTAAACGAACAAATCCCCAGCATGAACGACATTTTTATCCAGGCAGTCACCCAACAAACTTCACAGCCCGAAACCAAAGACTGATATGAAAAAGATCTTCCTCATCATACAGCGAGAGTACCTCACACGTGTAAAAAAACGTTCATTCATTGTAATGACCATTCTCGGGCCATTGCTGATGGCTGCCACCATCGTGGTCCCCATCTATCTTGCAACCCGGACCAATGAAACCAAAACTGTTGCCGTTCTTGACGAAACCGGTATTTTCTACGAAAAATTCAAGGATTCCGACAACATCCGCTTTCATTACCTCGTGAGTGATATTGCAACAGCAAAAGCCAACTTTTCGAAGAGTGACGACCATGCACTGCTTTTCATCCCCAAGACGGAAGTTACCCTGCCCACCAATGCCATCCTCTATTCTGAGAAGAGTGTCAATATCAATGTAACCTCCTACATTAAAAATGTGATGAGCAAGCAGATCGAGGAGTTAAAGCTCCAGGCAAGGCTCAGTGAACTTCAAACGGATAAGAAAAACCCGGTATCGGTGGATGATATCCTTCGTTCCATCAAAACCACGGTGGACATCAACACCATGAAAATCGGCGAAGACGGGAAGGAGTCAAAAAGCTATACCGAGATCAACATGGTTCTTGGTATGTTCTCGGGGATCCTCATCTACTTCTTTATCTTCATGTTCGGAGCACAGGTCATGCGCGGGGTAATCGAGGAAAAAACCAGCCGGATCGTTGAGGTGATCATCTCTTCGGTAAAACCTTTTCAGCTGATGATGGGCAAGATCATCGGTGTTGGTCTTGTAGGTCTCACACAATTCCTGCTATGGGTGGTGCTCACCTTCGGAATTGTGACCGTGGTTACCTCCTTCATGCCCTCAGGAAGTATCAGGAAATCGGCCACTGAACAAATGATGAGCCAGAAACAGGGTATGGGTTCCGCAGTTTCACAGGCAGCGTCGTCACAGGATGAAAAATCCGATGAGGGAATGGGTGGCGTGATGGAAGCGTTGAACTCAGTAAACTTCCCGGTGATGATCGGGGCATTTATCTTTTTCTTTCTTGTAGGTTATTTGCTCTATGCAGCACTTTTTGCAGCAATCGGAGGCGCGGTCGACAGTGAAGCCGACACACAGCAGTTCATGTTACCGATTACCATCCCGCTGATCCTTTCGATCGTCATGGCTCAATATATCATCCAGGATCCTGATGGTCCGGTGGCATTCTGGTTTTCAATATTCCCGCTCACTTCACCGGTAATTATGATGATCAGGATTCCCTTTGGAGTACCATATATACAGGTTATTTTATCGATGGTTCTGCTCCTGCTCGGGTTTCTCGGCACAACATGGCTTGCAGGCAGGATTTACCGCACCGGTATCCTGATGTACGGAAAAAAAGTAAGCTATAAGGAATTGTGGAAGTGGATCCGCTATAAATAATAAACCTGGTTTATCTATTTGTCCAGCATTTTTGTCCACTCGTATTTTTTGCGTTTCTTCCAGTCTCCTTTGTGATATACATAACTGGCGATGAGCGGCAGCACACTGGTTGCCTCGGCATATACCATTTTTTCATAAACAGTATCTACTTTCCCCCAGCTGGCGGCCTCTTTCAGCGTTGAACTGGAACAGGCTCCATCCCGTGAATCGGCTACGGTGATCTGAATGGCATATTTATGCATCGGGACCTCTTTCCCAAGAACTTCAGCGCAAATAACGGTATCCTGGACAAAATTCTTTGGTACCCCCCCCCCGATCATAAACAGCCCTGATGTTTTCGCAACCATTTTGATCTTGGTAAGTTCAAGGAAATCCTTGACAGAATCGATGGAAACATGCTTTTTGGGGTTATCCCATTGATGTTTTACCAATCCGAAACCGGCACTGCTGTCACTGAAAGCTGGGCAGAAAATGGGAACATTGTGCTCATAGCAGGCCTGGACAAGCGAATCCTTCTTTACCGAATTCTTCACCAGCCATTTACCCATTTCACGGATAAACTCCCGCGACGAGTAAGGACGGGGTTCGAGGGTGTTCGCAATTTTATTGATGGTGGCATCACAATGCTGCAGTTCCTCTTCATCAATATACGTATCATAGATCCTGTCGATGTAATTGGCCCGCAGTTCCTTGTCATCGGCATAGGGCGTTCCCTTGTAATGCTTATAACCCAGCGCTTCGAAAAAGTCCATATCAACAATAGAAGCACCTGTAGCCACAATGGCGTCGATCATATTGCTCCTCACCATGTCAACATACACCTGCATGCATCCGCCCGCACTGGTGCTGCCTGCAAGGGTAAGGAATACCGTGCATCCCTTATCTTTGATCATCATGTTCAGGATGTCAGCGGCGGCGGCGGTATCACGCGATGTGAAAGACATGTCGCGCATTGCATCGATGATCTTGGTAGAGTTGATCGCCTTGATATCAATGTGCTTTACCTCTTCTTTTAAAATTGATTTTTTACTCTTTTTCATTGTTGAAGTTTTTGTCAAAAATAATAAATTAATTTACCTCAGGGACACAAATCAGTAACCAAGTATTTTAAGCATTGATTTGAAACTTTGCTCCTTGGACCATAGCTTTGTTGTAATTTCATCGGTTTCCTCATCGAGGTCGATCAGGACGTGCTTCGGGGCAGGGATCAGGCAATGCTGGATTCCGCCGTAGCCGCCGATCGCCTCCTGGTAGGCCCCTGTATGGAACATCCCGATATACTGCGGCTCACTTTGATTAAACCTGGGCAGGTATACCGCATTGCTGTGCTCCTCCGCATTATAAAAATCTTCGCTGTCGCAAGTCAGTCCGCCCAGGAATACCCGTTCATACTCCACATCCCAGTTGTTGATGGCCAAAAGGATGAATTTCTGGTTGATCGCCCAGGTATCCGGAAGGGTATTCATGAAAGAACTGTCGATCATGTTCCAAATCTCACGGTCATTTTGCCGCTTCTGGTCAATAATGGAATAAAGGACTGCACCGCTTTCGCCAACAGTGAACGATCCGAACTCCGTAAAGATATCGGGTTCAGGAACTTCATTTCGTTCGCATATGCTTTGTATCTGCGCGATGATCTCCTCGGCCATATATTCATAATCGTAAACAAACTCGAGCGAGTTCTTGATGGGCAACCCTCCTCCGATGTTCAATGCAGTGAGTTCAGGACAAAGTTTCTTCAGGTCACAATATACCTGGACACTCTTGGTTAACTCATTCCAATAGTATGCTTTGTCCTTAATCCCGGTATTGATGAAGAAGTGAAGCATCTTCAGTTCAAACTTGGGATTGTCTTTTATCTTCTCCAGGAAATAAGGTACGATATCGTTGTACCGGATACCCAGCCGTGAGGTATAAAAATCAAACTTGGGTTCTTCTTCTGATGCAATACGTATGCCCAGTTTTACTTTATGCTGAATTTCCGTCTCTATTTTTTCCAGCTCAAAAATATTATCCAGCACCGGTATCACGTTTGTAAACCCATTGTTCACAAGGTGCACGATGTTTTCGATGTACATCGGACGCTTGAATCCGTTGCAGATAATATAGCGGTCCTTATTGAACAATCCCCGTTCGGCCAGGTCTTCGATGATGTTGATGTCAAATGCCGAGGAGGTTTCCAGGTGGACCTCATTCTTAAGTACCTCTTCCAGTACAAAACTGAAATGTGAACTCTTCGTGCAATAGCAATAGTGATAGTCGCCCTGGTAATCTACCTTGGCCATGGCAACGTTGAACAACCTTTTTGCACGCTGGATCTGCGAACTTATCTTGGGTAAGTAACTAATTTTAAGTGGAGTTCCATATTGTTTGATGATATCCATCAATGGAACTTTATGGAAATAGAGTTCATTATCAACCACTTCAAACTCAGGTTGAGGAAACTCAAACGTTTGTTCAATCAGATCAATATATTTATTCTTCATTGGACATTTATTGAATGTAAATTACCCGGATCATCTTTTTAGGAACAATGTAAATCACCCGGATTGATAAATTTATGCAAAGTTAAATCATTGCAGAAAAGAAATGACCGTGAGAACGAAAAAAATTACAGGTTTTCCTTAATGTTTGTATTTTTGGGCGGTAAAACCAGCAGAGGATGAAGCAATACGCTTTATCTGCAGCTATTACCTTACCGATAAAGCTAATGAGTGGACCTGGAATCCTGGATGATTTGCTGCTCGTGGAAATGTCGCGGCGCAATACCGACCTTGTAGCTGACCTGGTTTGCCAGAAACCTGAGTTATTTGAAGAATTGTTCCGTACGTTTGCAAACAACACTGAACCTGTCAGCAGGCGGGCTGCATGGGTGATTGACACCGTTTCAGAAAAACACCCGGAGTTAATCGCCCCGCATCTCCTTGAAATCATTGACCTGCTGCCGACATTCCGGCATGATGGACTCAAAAGACATTCCATGCGGATTCTTGCACGTTCCCCGCTGCCGTCAGAAAGCCATCTTGGCAAATTAATTATGATCAGCTTTGAATGGCTGCTGGAAACGAGTGAAGCAATTGCAGCCAAAATATACTGTATGGATATTCTGTACAGGATATCGCAGATTGAACCCGACCTGAAAAAAGAACTGGCAGATTCAATTGAATGGCGCATGAACGAAGAAACCGCCGGATTTAAAAACCGCGGTCAGAAAATGCTTAAAAAGCTCTATTTTGAAATCAACAACAGCATGAAACCCTGATAAATCAAATGTTTTAATCACAAATCGCATCTGAATTTTAATTCTATTGGTTATTTCCAAGGAATTTTATAATTTTGCACCCTCAAAAAAAAGGCTTAAGAAATACAATCCATTTAAATTTAGAACTCATGCAGCACAAAGGCGTTGTTAAATTTTTCGCGATCACCTTCATTTTGGTTTGTTTATTCCAGTTATCGTTCACGTTCATCAGCTACTATTACTCAGGCAAATCCGACGATTACGCAAACTCCCCACAGGTGAAAGCGATGGCCAAGAACTTGGCGCAAGGTAATTCCTTGAAAGAAGAATACTATTACGACTCCATCTCTAAATCACGCCTGGAATATTTTAACGACTCCATGGCCTCTGTCAACGTTTTCAATATTCTCCTGAAGAAGTATACGTTGAAAGATGTGCGTGAGCGCGAAATCAATCTCGGTCTTGACTTAAAGGGCGGCATGAACGTGACAATGGCAGTTTCCGTGCCCGATGTGATTCGTGCATTGTCGGGATACAACCAGGATCCTACATTTTTAAAAGCTCTCCTGCTGGCTATTAACAAGGAAAAGACAAGTACCCGTGACTTCGTTGACCTGTTTGCCGAGTCATTCAAGGAAACGGATCCGAATGCCAAACTGGCTGCCATCTTTAACACAGTCGAACTTAAAGATAAAATAAACTACAACTCCACAAACGATGAGGTAATCAAGGTCATCCGCGAGGAAAGCAACGGGGCCATCGACCGCACCTATAATATCCTCACAACGCGTATTGACCGGTTTGGCGTTGTTCAGCCCAACATTCAAAGGCTTCAGACTGCCGGACGTATCCTGATCGAATTGCCGGGTATCAAAGATCCCGAGCGTGTACGTAAACTCCTGCAGGGCACCGCGCAACTTGAATTCTGGGAAACATACCAGTTCCCTGACCTCCAGCCTTTCTTTGCAGAGGCCAATACAAAACTGAAATCGATCCTCTCTGCAACCCAGGATTCCACCAGGGCCGACAGCACACTTAAATCAGATACTGCAGCAACAGCGAAGGCGATTGCTTCAAAACAGGATTTCGCCGAGAAAAAGGAACCTGCTAAAAAGAGTGCCTTGAAGAAAGGCGACACTGCCAAAACAGATACATCCAAAGGCAACGCCCTGCTCAAACAGCTTGACAAGGATACCTCAAAAGCTTCGGCAGCCAACAAGCAAAAAGAGTCATTCGAAGACTATGCCAAGAAGAACCCCTTGTTTGCCTATCTGAACCCGGCAATTTACCAGAACAAGGAAGGACAGTATGTGGCAGGTCAGACAGCCATGGTCGGTCGTGCATTTATCAAAGATACCGCACGGATCAACTACATGCTTCGCCTGACGAAAAGCATGTTCCCCCGCGACATGAAACTTGCCTGGACCGTTAAACCACGTTCTGAAGCAAAGGATGTACTTGAACTCGTTGCCTTGAAAGTTACCTCGAGAGACGGTTCCCCGGCTCTGGGCGGTGATGTGATTGTTGCAGCACGCCAGGATTATGATCAGAACGGCCGTGTTGAAGTCTCCATGTCGATGAACAGCGAAGGTGCACGTATCTGGAAAAGACTCACCGGTGAAAATGTAGGCAAACAGGTTGCCATCGTACTTGATGGATATATCTATAGTTACCCGAATGTAAACGGGGAAATCCCCAACGGCATGTCATCCATCACTGGTGGCGAAATGACGGTTGAAGAAGCGCTTGACCTTGCCAACATTCTCAAAGCCGGTAAACTCCCGGCCCCTGCCAGGATCGTTGCAGAGGAAATAGTAGGGCCGTCACTCGGACAGGAATCCATCAATGCCGGTTTGCTTTCATTTGTCATTGCATTCATCGGGGTACTTCTCTACATGTCCCTCTATTACAACGGAGCAGGTCACGTAGCCGATGTCGCACTGTTTGCGAATGTTTTCTTCCTTTTTGGGGTTTTGGCCTCTATCGGCGCAGTCCTCACACTTCCTGGTATTGCCGGTATCGTGCTGACACTCGCCATGGCAGTCGACTCAAACGTTATCATCTATGAGCGAATGCGAGAGGAAATCCGGGCGGGCAAGGGAATGCGTCTTGTAGTCAAAGATGGCTTCCACCATGCATTGTCAGCCATCATCGACGGCCACGTTACAACAATTCTTACAGGTATCGTTTTGTACATCTTTGGTTCAGGCCCGGTACAGGGGTTTGCCACCACGCTTGTTATCGGTCTGCTCCTGTCACTGTTCTCATCCATCTTCATCGCCAGGCTTGTATTCGAATGGATGCTCGACAGGAATATGAACATCACAACCGGGAACAAATATACATTCAACCTGTTCCAGAACACGAAGATCGACTTCATCGGGTTGCGTAAAAAAATGTACATCGTTTCCCTTGCCATCATTGTCCCTGGTCTCATCAGTCTTGCAGTTCGCGGATTAGACCCGGGTCTTGATTTCACGGGCGGCCGCAGCTACATTGTCCGCTTCGATCAGAATGTCTCGACCAGTGATGTAAGAGAATCCCTGCGCAAAACATTTGGTGAATCTCCTGAAGTGAAAACTTTCGGACCTAAAAACCAGGTTAAGATCACCACCAAGTTTATGATCAACGAACGTGGACAACAATCGGATTCGATTGTCAACAGCAGGCTTTTTGACGGTGTAAAAGGGTTCTACAAAGCCCCTCTCACCATGTCGGACTTTAAAGCCAACACACCTGGTAAAATCGTTGGGGAACTCAGTTCACAACGCGTTGACCCCACCATCTCCTACTCACTGATTTGGAAAGCGGTCATGGCGGTGTTGTTCTCCCTCGTGATTATCTTCGTGTATATTGCTCTTCGTTTTAAGAACTGGCAGTTTGGTATCGGAGGTGTTACGGCTCTGTTCCATGACTCCCTGATCATCATCGGGGTATTTTCCCTGTTCTACGGGATATTGCCATTCGGCATGGAGGTTGACCAATCCTTTATTGCCGCCCTGCTCACCATCATCGGGTATTCAATCATGGATACAGTTATTATCTTTGACAGGATCCGTGAATACAGGGCGCTTTATCCGAAACGTGACCTCGGCATGAATATCAATGCAGCTATCAACAGCACTCTTGGCCGTACCATCAACACATCAGGTGTAACCCTCGTTACATTGATCATCATCTTTATTTTTGGTGGTGAAGTTCTCAGGGGATTCACCTTTGCGTTGATCGTAGGGGTTGTCATCGGTACCTATTCATCTGTGTTTAACGCAACACCGGTTGCATACGACATTTTAATGTGGCAGAAACGCCGCAATGAAAAGAAAGAGTTGGCTGCATTAAAAACCAAAGCCAAATAACTTTTAAATTCCTTCAGGAAATGGCTGTCCCAAAACAAGGGGATAGCCATTTTTTTTAGGCCTTCATAAGACTTTTATCTATATTTGTGCGTTAATTAGGCAATCCAAATTGCGTTTACATGCGTTACACGATATTATCTCTATTGATCCTGGTATTACTGGCTTCTGCTCCCGGCTCATTTGCACAGAATAAATTTTCAAAAGCTGCAGATGCGGCCTATGCTGACCAAATGTTTTTACTTGCCTTGCAGAAATATCAGAAAGCCTACTCAAAGATTAAAAAGAACAAAGCAGAACGCGATCGTGTTTCCCTCAGGATTGCCGAATGTTACCGGATGATGAACAATACCAAAAAGGCGGAAACATCGTATAAAAGACTTGTAAACAATGCAAATTACATAAAAGACAATCCAAAGATCCTGCTTGTTTATGCCGATATGCTTAAAGCAAACGGGAATTATGAAGAAGCTATAAAACAATATAAAGCCTACAAACTGGCAGGCCCTGCAGATCCCCGCGCCGATATTGGAATTGCTACATGTACCACGGCAAAAGGGTGGATAGAAAACCCTACAAAATATGGCGTGAAATGGGAAAAACTGCTGAATTCCAAAGAGGATGATTTTGCAGCAGCTTATGCCGACAGGAAATACATATCAATTCTTTTTACATCCGACCGCAGCGGGGCCAAGGGAAGGGTTGTTGACAACTGGACAGGACTAGGATTTTCCGACCTTTTTCTTTCACGTGTCGACCGCAAGGGAGACTGGAGCAAGCCGGTGCTTGCCGATGCCGAAGGTATGATCAACTCCAAGGCCAATGACGGCGTTGGGCAGTTTAATGCCCGGTTTTCATCTTATTATTTTACACGGTGCTGGAATGATCCTAAACGGAAAAACGGATGCGCGATCATGAAGTCCAGCCGCCAGGGCGGAACAACCTGGTCGGAACCTGAAAAAGTAGAGTTGGGAGGCGATTCATCCTCCATTATGGGACACCCGAGTGTCGGCTCCGATGAAACCATCTTTTTCTCAGCCGACTTACCAGGCGGCTTTGGCGGAAAAGATATCTGGATGGCAAAAAAGGATAAAAAAGGCGGGAAATATGTGAAGGTAAATCTTGGCCCTGAGATCAATACACCGGGCGATGAACTTTTCCCGTTTATCCGCAACGACAGTATCCTCTATTATTCATCCAACGGCCTGCCGGGAATGGGCGGGCTCGATATTTTCGTTTCAACCCGGTCAAAATCAGGTATCGCAAACACCTATCAATGGCAGAGTGCCCTTGAAAACAAGACATTTGCAAATATCGACGGCTCTACCAATTACGAATGGCAAAGTACGCTCGGCAACAACACATTTTCCAATGCCAGCGGGGCAACTACCAGTTCATACAAACCAGGTGGTGCGATGACCACCGACCACTGGAGCAAGCCAATGAACATGAAATCGCCAATAAACTCCCCTGCCGATGATTTCGGCATCGTTTTCAACGGGGATGAACTGGAACAAGGACTGTTTTCGTCAAACCGTCCCGGGGGAAAAGGACGGGATGATGTCTACTCTTTCATTATTCCCCCGGTATATTACACCCTTGAAGGAATTATCACCGATGACCGCACGCTGCAACCTGTTGCCTCGGCAAAGGTCAGAATCGTGGGAACCGACGGCAAGGCATTCGAATACAATACTGACGAAAAAGGACATTATGCCTTCAATAAAATGCAGATCCTGGCCAAAACAACCTATGATATTCTTGTGACCAAAAAGGACTATTTCAATGAGAAAGGAAGGGAAACAACGGTTGGAATTGAACGAAGCAAAGACCTGGTTCGCAACTTCGCATTGCGCCCCATCCCGCGAAAACCTGTTGTACTGCCCGATATCCTCTATGACCTTGGGAAATGGGATCTGAAGCCCCAGTACCGTGACTCCCTGCAGGGCCTGATAGAAACCCTGGATGCCAACGAAAACATCGTGATTGAACTTGCATCTCATACCGACTCACGCGACAGCGATGAACGAAATGACATCCTGTCCCAGAAAAGGGCACAAAGCGTTGTGGATTACCTCATCTCCAGGGGTATTGATCCTGATCGCCTTGTGGCCAGGGGTTATGGCGAGCGCGTTCCCCGGACACTCAACAAGGATGTGATCAGGGAAGGATTTACCATCAAAACAGGGACCGTGCTCAACGACTCCATTATCAACCTGTTGACGACCACTACCCTTAAGGAGGCAGCACATCAGCTGAACAGGCGGAGTGAATTTTCTATTCTCAGGAACGATTTTGTCCCAAAAACAAAAATCTCCAAAAATGTTCCTTCTGCCAAAATTGAAATGGTGGTGAAACCCGAAGAAAACAACGTTCCCTTTACAAAAACCAAGGATGGACTGCGACAGGCCACCAGTTATATCAATGGAATCACAACTGATTTCGTCTTTGACTCCAAGGAAAAAGAGGTCTTTATTTCACCTGTTGTAACACTCAAATTGCTCAAGGACGGCGTCATCGATAAAACAAGTTTTGACGGTGATCCCACCAAAATCCTCGGGGACGGCACGGTTGCTGATAAAGCAGTGGTAACACTCAAAGAAATCAGGATCGGCAAGAACAGTGTCAGGGATGTTAAAGCCACGGTAAACAAGAAAATCCAATCCCTTCAGTTCGGGGACGGCCTGCTGAAAAAATTCGGCAAGTACAATATTGATGATGCAACAGGCGAGATAATCTTCGAATGACCACTCCCAACAGATATGCGCAACGTGGAGTATCCTCATCCAAGGAAGACGTCCATGAAGCCATAAAGCACCTGGACAAAGGATTGTTCCCGAAAGCATTCTGTAAAATTGTGCCCGATCTCCTGGGAGGAGACGACGAATGGTGCAATATCATGCATGCCGATGGCGCCGGAACAAAATCCTCGCTGGCTTACCTGTACTGGAAGGAAACCGGGGATATCTCCGTCTGGCGCGGCATCGCCCAGGATGCGATCGTGATGAATCTTGATGATCTCCTTTGCGTCGGCGCAACCGACAACATCCTGCTCTCTTCGACCATCGGGCGCAATAAAAACCTGGTCCCGGGTGAAGTCATTTCAGAGATCATCAAGGGAACGGAAGATTTCCTGGCCGACATGCGCGACCAGGGAATAGGCATCTGGTCAACAGGCGGCGAAACCGCCGATGTCGGCGACCTGGTGAGGACTATCATCGTAGATTCGACTGTCAGCTGCAGGTTAAGAAGAGATCATGTCATCGACAACGCAAAGATCAGCGCCGGCGATGTAATTGTAGGACTATCTTCGTCGGGAAAGGCAAGTTACGAAAAGGAATATAACGGGGGAATGGGCAGCAACGGACTCACCTCGGCACGACATGACGTCCTGGGCAAATCCTATGCAGCCGGTTATCCGGAAAGTTATGACCCGGCAATCCAGGAAAGCCTTGTGTATTCAGGAAGTAAAAGCCTCACTGATCCCTCGGGAGTTCACGGGGTTGATATCGGGAAACTGATCCTATCCCCCACCCGGACGTATGCCCCGGTGGTAAAAAAGATCTTCGACCAGTTCCGGCACGAAATTCATGGCATGGTTCACTGCAGCGGAGGCGGACAGACCAAAATCCTCCATTTCACCGGTCACATGCACATCATTAAAAACAACATGTTTCCTGTTCCTCCCCTCTTCAGGCTCATCCAGGAAGAATCAGTGACCCCCTGGCAGGAAATGTACCGGGTTTTTAACATGGGACACAGGCTTGAGTTCTACATTCCGGCACATCTTGCAGAAGCAATTATCGGTATAGCCGCCACATTCAATATCGATGCCCAGGTGATCGGGCATTGTGAACCAGCCTCATCCAGACAACTTACCATACGCTCTGAATTCGGAGAATTTCATTATTAATCATTAACCGGGGAAAACGCATGCTGTCGTTCGCAACTGCAGGCGGGATGCCATGCTTGCTGAAGTGGCGCGAAATGTTTACCTTTGCACTCCCATTTCAAATTCACACATGTTAGATAAATTAGAGGCCATCAAGATACGATACGAAGACATTCAGCGGCAGATGAATGAGCCTTCGGTGATGAGCGATATGAAGAATTATATCAAGCTCAACAAGGATTACAAGGAACTTCAGCCAATCATGGAGGCTTTTGAAGTATACAAAACGACCCTGTCCAATATTGACCATGCCAAGGATATCATCCACAACGAAAAGGATGAGGAGTTCCGGACAATGGCCAAGGAAGAACTCAATGTGCTCACTGCCGAAAAAGACAGAATCGAGGAAGAGATCCGGATGATGCTCATTCCTGCAGATCCTGAAGATGGTAAAAACGCCGTCATCGAGATCCGGGCCGGAACAGGAGGCGACGAGGCCAGTATTTTCGCCGGCGACCTGCACCGCATGTATTGCAAATTCGCTGAAACCAAGCGATGGAAAGTGGAACTGGTCGATTTTACCGAGGGCACCATGGGTGGTTTTAAAGAGATCATCTTCAATATCATGGGGGAGAATGTATATGGCCTCATGAAATATGAATCGGGCGTACACCGTGTACAACGTGTTCCCCAAACCGAAACGCAGGGCCGTGTACATACATCCGCTGCAACAGTGGCTGTTTTACCTGAAGCAGATGAGTTTGATGTTGAAATAAAACAATCCGATGTGCGGAAAGACACGTTCTGCTCATCAGGACCGGGAGGACAATCAGTCAATACGACCTATTCGGCGATCCGGCTGACGCATATCCCGTCAAACATTGTTGTATCCTGCCAGGACGAAAAGTCCCAGATCAAAAACTTCGAGAAAGCCATGAAGGTGTTACGCACCAGGCTTTACGAACTGGAACACCAGAAATATCTCGATGCCATATCCAAAAAACGGAAAACCATGGTATCAACCGGCGACCGTTCAGCAAAGATCCGTACCTATAATTACCCCCAAAGCCGTGTTACCGACCATCGCATCAATATGACACTTTACAACCTGCCTGTGGTGCTTGATGGTGAAGTTGAGCCATTGATCGAAGCTCTTCAGCTTGCGGAGAATGCGGAGAGGCTGAAAGAAGCGGGAACGAACTAACCGGCGAATTGGGCGAAGTGTCAATATCAATAATTGATTAATCCTGAACAGATGAACCGTACATCGCTTGTCAACCTTATCTTTTCAAAAAAATCATTTCTTTGTATCGGGCTTGACACCGACCTGTCAAAAATTCCCGTTCATTTCCTGGCGTGCGAAGATCCTATGTTTGAGTTTAACAAAGCGATCATAGATGCCACGCACGACCTTGCCATCGCATACAAGCCAAACTTCGCCTTTTATGAATGCTATGGGGTGAAGGGATGGGAAAGTCTGACAAAGACCATTCAGTACATCAACCTCACATACCCGGGACAGTTGTTCACGATCGCGGATGCCAAACGGGGCGATATCGGCAACACATCCCAGCAATATGCCCGTGCTGTATTCGATCCGGCTTCATCGGGGATGGACTTTGACGCCGTGACAGTTGCGCCCTATATGGGTGAAGATTCCGTAAAGCCCTTCCTCTCCTACCCTGATAAATGGATCATTGTGCTTGCCCTGACATCAAACAAAGGTGCTGAAGACTTCCAGGTTGCCAAAGACACCGATCATCACCTTTTTGAAAAGGTACTCTCAAAATCAAGGGAATGGGGCAACAATGCAAACATGATGTATGTGGTTGGTGCGACCAAGGCAGAACTGCTGACCGATATCAGAAAAATCGTGCCTGATCATTTCCTCCTTGTTCCGGGCGTAGGCGCCCAGGGCGGCAGCCTTCGTGAAGTGTCTGAATATGGCCTGACAAGGGAATGCGGGCTCATCGTAAATTCATCCAGGAACATCATCTATGCATCAAAAGGTACCGATTTTGCCCAAAAAGCACGAGAGGAAGCCCTGAACATACAGGCAGAGATGGAACAACACCTCATAAAAAAAGCCGGAACTTTGTAAATCCCGGCTTTAAACAATTCCGTAAAGCGTTTATTCAACAATCGTGATCCACCCGTGGGTGTCAGGTTCCAGGCCTTCCTGGATTCCCTTGAGTTTGCTGTAGAGTTTCTGCGAAACAGTACCAGGCTGCCCGTTTTTACAATACTTATACTCTTTCCCGGTATCGCGGTCATGGATCATGCAAATCGGCGAGATCACGGCAGCTGTGCCACAGGCACCAACCTCCTCAAATTCATCCAGCTCTTCAACCGGGATATGGCGTTGTTCAACTTTCATACCCATTTCAGCGGCCAATACGCGCAGGGACATGTTTGTGATGGACGGGAGAATGGAGACTGAATCGGGCGTGATATATGTATTGTCTTTAATTCCGAAGAAATTGGCAGGACCGGCTTCATCAATATATTTTTTCTCCCTGGCATCAAGGAATATACAGGAGGCATAACCGTCCTGGTGGGCGCGCTGGCCGGCCCGCAGGCTGGCGGCATAGTTACCCCCCACTTTAATATGGCCTGTTCCCAGGGGCGCCGCACGATCAAAATCACGAACGATCTGCATCTTCACCGGGTTAAATCCTTCCTTGAAGTAAGGGCCGACCGGGCCGACGAATACCATGAACATATACTCCTTTGCAGGACTGACACCAACCTGTGCACCTGTACCGATCAGCAATGGCCGGATGTACAGCGATGCTCCTTCGCCATAGGGAGGTACATATTTAAGATTGAGTTTTACCGCCTTCAGTACCACTTCGGTGAAGAGCTCCACGGGAACTTCAGCCATCATCACACCCTGTGCCGACCTGATCATCCTTTTGGCATTTTCTTCCAATCTGAAAATCCTGATTTTGCCGTCTTTGCCGGTAAAGGCTTTCATCCCTTCAAAGGCTTCCTGTCCATAATGAAGGCATGTTGCCGCCATGTGCATTGTGATGGTTTCGGAGTCGGTAACTTCCAGTTCACCCCATTTTCCATCCTTATAATGACAACGGACATTGTAATCCGTTTTAAAATAACCAAACGGTAAGTTTTTCCAATCTATCGGGTTCATATCGATGAGTTTTTATCGCCGGGGATGCTCCCGGCTGTGGTTTCAGTTGAATGGATTTTATTAATGCACCCTGTAAAATTAAGCATTTTCCGTTTCAAATTATCATAATGAAAAAAAAATCAAAGCATCCCGCGCATTGTCATTTTGTCAGCCTCACCATCGTGGCACCACCTTTGACAAGTACGGTCTCAACAATCATAAACTACTATCCATATGCAACAAGGTAAAATAAACGTACAGACTGAGAACATCTTCCCGATTATTAAAAAATTCCTCTATTCGGAGCACGAAATATTCCTGCGTGAATTAATTTCAAATGCGGTTGATGCCACACAAAAACTCAAGACATTGGCGGCACTTGGAAAATACAATGGTGACATCACTGACCTTACCATCCTGGTCACCCTGGATAAAAAGAAAAAAACCATATCCATAAAGGACAAGGGCATTGGAATGACATCGGCTGAGGTGGATAAATACATCAACCAGATTGCATTTTCGAGTGCGGAAGAGTTCATTAAAAAGTTTAAAACCAAGTCGGAATCAGAAATGAATGCCATAATCGGCCATTTCGGTTTGGGTTTCTACTCCAGTTTCATGGTTTCCAAGAAAGTGGAAATTCTTACAAAGACATACCAGAAAAAAGGTGAAACAGGAGCCGTTCGATGGGAATGTGACGGCAGCCCGGATTACACCATGGATGATTGCGACAAGAGCGACCGGGGTACTGAAGTGATTCTCCATATTGCCGACGATTCAAAGGACTACCTGGAAGAACATACACTTCTTGGAATCCTTAAAAAATATTGCAAGTTCCTCCCGGTTCCCATTCAGTTTGGGACTGAAAAAACGTGGGAAACAGTTGTGGGCGAGAAAGACAAAGACGGCAATGACAAGCAGGTTGAAGTTGAAAAACCACGCATTATCAACAATACTGACCCGATCTGGAAAAAGAAACCGGTTGACCTCAAGGAAGAAGATTACAAGAGTTTTTACAGGGAACTTTACCCTTACTCGTTCGACGAACCACTGTTCTGGATTCACCTCAATGTAGATTATCCATTCAACCTGACGGGCATACTCTATTTTCCCAAGGTAAAAAAGAACCTCGAAGTACAAAAAGATAAAATCCAGCTATACTGCAACCAGGTATTTGTCACCGATTCCGTTGAAGGGATTGTACCTGACTTCCTGACCTTGCTGCATGGTGTGATTGACTCCCCGGACATCCCGCTCAATGTTTCACGCAGCTATCTGCAGAGTGATCCGAATGTGAAAAAGATTTCAAACCACATCACGAAGAAGGTGGCTGACAAGCTTGAGTCGCTTTTCAAAGAAACCCGTGGTGATTTTGAGGCAAAGTGGGATGACATCAAAGTATTCATCCAGTATGGCATTATCTCCCAGCCTGAGTTCTACGACCGTGCAAAAAAATTCTGCCTGCTGAAAAATGTCGATGGCAAATATTTCACCCTCGAAGAGTATGAAAACCATGTCAAGGCTACTCAAAAAGACAAAGAAGGGCAACTCATCTACCTTTACGCCACAAACCAGCATGAACAGTATACCTTCATAGAATCTGTAAAAGACCGGGGATATGACGTTTTGATGATGGATGGTGTTCTCGAAGCCCATTTTATCAACACACTGGAGCAAAAACTGGATAAAACACGCTTCACGCGCGTTGATGCTGAATCAGTTGAAAAACTGATCAAAAAGGAGGATGCCCTTCCTTCCAAACTGAACGATGATCAGCAGAAATTGCTTAAGGAGGTTTTTGAAAAACAAATCGACGGTAAAAAGTTCACCATTGTGTTCGAAAGCCTCAGTGAAAAAGAATCACCGCTGCTGATCACCCAGAATGAGTTTATGCGGCGAATGAAGGATATGTCGGCACTTGGCGGTGGCGGAGGATATGGTTTTATGGGAGAAATGCCCGAAAATTATAACCTGGTTGTAAATTCGAATAACCCGCTGGTAGGTAAAATCCTTGCCGAAACCGACAATGACAAACAGGCAGATACCATCAAACAACTGCTCGATCTTGCTTTACTGGCCCAGAATATGCTGAAAGGCAAGGAACTGGCAGAGTTTATCAGGAGGAGTACCGAGAAGATGGTATAATCCGTAATTTTGCAATTTATACTTGAATCTTTGTCACCCAATTTAACATTAAGCAAATATTAACCATAAACTTACAAATCATGAAATTAAGTAAAGGTTGGATCGCTTTGATTGTGATCGTCGGTATTGTTCTGCTGCTCACGGTATGGATTACTGGTATCAATAATAGTTTGGTAACCAGGGAGGAAGGTGTCAACCAGGCCTGGGGCAATGTGGAAAACGTTTATCAGCGGAGGCTTGATCTCATCCCAAACCTGGTGAATACTGTTAAAGGTGTTGCCAATTTTGAGCAGCAAACACTCACTGCGGTTATTGAAGCACGTGCAAAGGCTACCAGCGTTCAGATCAATCCCAAGAACCTGGATGAAGGATCCCTGCAAAAGTTCCAGGAAGCCCAGAATGGTGTGAGTTCTGCCATCGGTAGACTCATGGTGGTTGTGGAAAAATACCCAGAACTCAAGGCTACACAAAATTTCTCGGAATTACAGGCACAACTCGAGGGTACCGAAAACCGCATCTCTGTCGAACGCATGAAGTTCAACGAATCAGCCCAGGCATATAACACTTACCTGCGGCGCTTCCCCAACAGCATGTTTGCGGGCATGTTCGGATTCCAGAAGAAAGCCTATTTCCAGGCACAAGCCGGAGCCGAGAAAGCACCACAGGTTCAATTCTAGCTCAAAACATTACGGCTTTACCATCACAAAATCCTATATGCCTTGGAAAGCCTTTGCGTCCCCTGTGGTTTAAAATAACGCAGGGGACGTGAAGAAAAAGCGGCGTTCAAAACACCAGATAAACCACCAGATAACAAAATCAATGGGAACTTCTGCAAAAGACTTTTTTTCGAAACAGGAGAAAGAGGACATTAAACAAGCAATCATGAATGCTGAACTGGATACATCCGGCGAAATTCGCGTTCATATTGAGAATACGTTCACCGGCGAAGTAATGGACAGGGCCGCTTTCATTTTCAAACAACTCGGCATGAATAAAACAGTGCTTCACAATGGTGTGCTGATTTACCTTGCAGTTAAAAACCGTCGTTTTGCCATCATTGGCGACAGTGGGATAAACAGTGTGGTACCTGGCAACTTCTGGAATGATATCAAAGGAAACATGTTGAACCAATTCAGGGAAAACAGGTTTACCGAAGGTCTCATCGAAGCTATAACCTCAACCGGCATTCAGCTGAAAAAACATTTCCCTCATCACCGCGACGATGTCAACGAACTGCCGGATGATATTTCTTTCGGGAAAGATTGATACGCAATAGTGTTAAGTGTTAAGTGTTAAGTGTTAAGTGTTAAGTGTTAAGTGCTAAGTTTTAAGTGTTAAGATTGAGACAGATGTTGAGATATAAGGGGGTTTTGCTTATGTTGTTTTTGTTGTTTGCGTTTTCGCGAACGACAAATGCACAGGATATCCCGGCCAGGCCGGATCCGCCCAGGTTGGTGAATGATTTTGCAGGTGTATTGACCCCTGATGAAATCCAGGGTCTCGAACGGAAGCTTGTCATGTTCAACGATTCTACATCTACCCAGATCGTTGTTGTTGTTGTTAAATCCCTGAATGGATTTGACAAAAATGAATTTGCACGGTTAATCGGAGAAAAATGGGGTGTAGGGCAAAAAGGGAAGAATAACGGGGCGGTTTTAGTGGTGAAGCCCAAATACGCCAACGAAAAAGGCGAAGCCTGTATACAGACAGGATATGGGCTCGAGGGGGCTATCCCGGATGCTTTGGCAAAACGAATCGTTGAAAATGAGATGATCCCGAATTTTGTCCAGGGTAAGTATTTTACAGGTATTGATGCCGCAACAACAACAATGATCTCCCTGGCCAAAGGTGAATATACAGCAGAGCAATACAACAAAAGAATCAAGAAAAAATCCAGTCCTTACGGCCTGTTGATTCCCCTTATCATTATCGTGGTTGTGTTCCTTTTAATGCGGGGCAGCCATGGATCCGGAACATCCGTAGGAAAGAGCCTGCCGTTCTGGACAGCCTTCTGGCTACTCGGCTCAATGGGCCGGGGCCACAGTGGTTCATGGACCGATTTCAGCTCTGGCAGCGGAGGATTCGGCGGCGGGGGTGGCGGCGGATTTGGCGGTTTTGGTGGCGGTAGTTTTGGTGGCGGAGGGGCTGGCGGTAGCTGGTAATCTCAAATGGCAGATTGGCAAAATGGTATAATTGAGAAAAGGACAAGCTAGATTATAAAAAAAAGAGGTGAGCCTGTTAAAACGTATCTGGTTGCTCTATTACGATGGATTCCGCAATATGACTGTAGGGAAACGTCTCTGGGTGATCATTCTTGTTAAAATATTCATTTTGTTCTTCGTTCTGCGCCTCTTCTTTTTCCCCGATTTTTTAAGCTCCAGGTTCCATAACATAAAGGAAAAAGGAGATTACGTTGGCAGGGAACTGATCGAACGTAACCATTAAAAAAGCCGGTAATTCAATGAATACCGGCTTTTTTTCTATTATAACAGTTCTGATTACTGAATGCTCAGTTTTTTCTTGACAAGTGCCATAACATCATCGGCTTCATCCTTATAGATGACAACGTCTTCAATGGCATTTAAGATATAGGTGAATTTGTTTTCCTTAGCCACATCCTTGATAGCAACTTTTGCCTTCTCAATAAAGGGAGCAACCAGTTCCTGCTGTTTAGCCTGGAGATCCTGGCTGGCCTTCTGCTGAAATGCGTCAATACGTCCCTGGAGATCTGACAATTCCTTTTCCTTGGTCTGCTTGATAAGATCCGACATACTTGCAGCCTGTGACTGGTAATCCTGGTACTTGTTTTCAAACTCAGCTTTCATGGCATCCATCTGATCTGTTAGTGTTTTTTGATAGGTCTGAAGTTTGATTTTAACCGAATCAATACCAGGCATCGCTGCTAAAAGCGTGTTGAAGTCGATATATCCAATCTTGACCGGGTTTTGCGCCTGTGATGCGAAAGAACAACCAATGATTAAAGCAACAACGGCAAAGAACTTAGCTATTTTTTTCATTTTCAATAATTAAATGGTTTATACTACGATTTGGTGATGCAAAAGTAAACATTTTTTTTTATTTCTTAGGCTCCCGCGACTCAGTTCCTGCGGGAGGTGTATCATTTATCACACCTGGTTTCGATCCGGAAGGCGCTTCATTTATCCCCCCCTGCTTCGAACCCGAATTCCCCTCATTTGAACCACCTGCTTTTGAGCCGGACGACGTCGATCCTCCTGTTTTCCCCTTGCCCTTCCGGTTATTGAGGTTTGCTCCGAGGTTATCGAGGACATCATCGCTGATGTCATACTTCGGATTGGCATACATCATCGTCAAACTCCCCCCCTTGTCAAAAACAACTGCATAGTTGTTGTTGGCAGCAAGTTCCTGGATTGCGTTATAAATTTTCTCCTGGATCGGCTTCACAAGTTCCTGGCGTTTTTTAAACAAATCACCGTCCTTACCAAAACGGTTACGCTGCAGGTTCTTGACATCCTTTTCCTTATCAACAATTTCCTGTTCCTTTTTCTTCTTCATGTCATCCGGAAGAAGAACAGCCTGCGTCTGGTAATCTTTATACATTTTATCTACTTCGGCAAATTTGGTTTCTATTTCCTTTTGCCATTGAACTGAAATTTCATCCAGCTGTGACTGCGCTTCTGCAAATTCAGGAATATTGTCGAGGATGTACTGCGTGTCGACATACGCGAACTTTTGCGCGTGGACCATAGCAGCAGTAAACATGATTGCCAAAAATACTAAAACTGTCTTTTTCATATACTGTAAGTTAAAAAAGTCACTTATCCGTTGAAGTAAAAGATACAAACTTATGGTGTTGCAAAGATAATCAAATCACGTGCACAACCCATTACCGGATGACTTACCCGATGGTTTCTAGTCAATCGAGGAGTTTATCGAGAAATGGAACTGCCCCCCGTTGGCACCCGGAACACCCGGAACAGCATCAAGACCATATCCCCAGTCAAGACCGAGAAGGCCAAACATCGGCAAAAACACCCTCACACCGAACCCGACAGAACGGTACACGTTAAAAGGGTTGAAACTACTCCACCGCAACCAGTCATTTCCTGCCTCAACAAATCCCAGTCCATAAATGGTGGCACTTGGATTGAGCGAAATCGGGTAGCGCAGTTCAAGCGTGTAACGGGTATACACCGTACCGCCGATTGTCGTCGGATATCCCGGGGTAAGCGAATTATTCGCATATCCGCGCATTCCGATCAGTTCACGGCCATCCATATTGTTTGTCCCCGAAAGTCCGTCACCGCCGAGATAGAACCGTTCAAACGGCGTAACCCCGAGGTCCTGGTTGTACGCTCCCAGGAAACCAATCCTGATCCGGGGCGTCATCACCAATTTTTCAATCAGGTCGATGTACCAGGCTGCCTTGAATTTGATCTTATAGTATTCAACCCATTTGTATCGTTCCGACGGGAGCATCGTCTTGTAGTTGACATTCCCGCGAAATAACGAGTAAGGAGGAGTTACATCAAGCCCGATCGTGATCTCCGATCCATTTCTTGCAAAAATAGGAGCGTCAACCGAATTGCGCGAAAGTGCAATGCCATAGCTCAATGCATTATAAACTCCATTTCCCCCGCCAAACGTGAAGATGGACGCATAATTGAATGTGTTATACCTGTTATAGTTGAGACTCTGGTACAGCGAAAAGTAATCATCCGGCCACCGCAACTGGGAGCCTAATCCCACCGAAACCCCGTCAATCTTGAAAAACGCATAGCTTACGTCATTGGCTGCAAGGCCATTGGTGTATTTTGAGTGATAATACGACAAACTCAGGGCAAGCGGTTTCCGGCCTCCCAGCCAGGGTTCGGTAAATGAGAAACTATAACTGTAGTAACCCTTCCCATATGTTTGAAACCTCAGACTTAATTTTTGTCCGTCGCCGGCAGGGATTGGTTTCCATGATTTCAAATTCGTGATATTCTTCAATGAGAAATTGTTGAACGACAAACCAAGTGTACCCACGATCCTGCCATATCCCCAGCCACCGGAAAGTTCGATCTGGTCGGCTGACGTCTCTGTTACTTCATAGCCAATATCAACAGTACCATCTTCTGGGTTTGGATTCACATTGGGCGTTAATTTCTCTGCATCAAAATATTTCAACTGGGCCAGTTGCCGCTGCGACCTGATAAGCCGGTCACGGCTGAAGAGCTGCCCAGGGCGGGTTTGAACTTCACGCAATGCCACATGATCGTTGGTTTTGGTGTTTCCCTTAATGGTAACCCGGTTAACGGTGGCCTGTTTCCCCTCATGCATGCGGATTTCAAGATCAATCGAATCATTCTGCACCTTGGTTTCCACCGGTACAACATCAAAGAACAGGTATCCGTCGTCCATATAAAGTGAACGGATATCAGCACCGTTTGGATTGTATGTAAGGGCCTCCTCAAGCGCAGCCTGGTCATATACGTCCCCTTTACCGACCTTCAGTATCCTGTCGAGGAACCTGGATGTATATTTTGTGTTGCCAACCCATGTGATGCTCCTGATGTAATATTTAGGGCCCTCCTCAATCCAGATGTCAATGTTGATGGTATTATCATCATTTTTTGAAACAGAATCCCTGAGAATGCGTGCATCGCGATAACCAAGCGAGTTGTATTTGCCAATCAGCAACTGTTTGTCGGCCTGGTAATCATCGTCGATAAATTTTGAGGATTTAAAAATCCTCAACCGGATGTTATCGGTGGCCTGCTGTCCCAGTACATTGCCTATTTCAACAAAATCAAGGGTTGCCGCTTCTTTTGCAGTGTTATAAACGACCTTGTCCATGTCATTCATGGGGTTGAACAGGCTCTTCTCCTTGGTTTTTTTAAATGATGCCTTGATCAGGTCCGCACCTACGTCCTTATTCCCATGGATGTTGATGGAATAAACTTTCACCTTTTCGTTTTTGTCGATGTTGATATACA
Source organism: Bacteroidota bacterium (assembly GCA_026391835.1). Lineage (GTDB taxonomy): Bacteria > Bacteroidota > Bacteroidia > Bacteroidales > FEN-979 > CAIVAT01. The sequence continues at coordinate 21,413 of JAPLDF010000075.1, read as the reverse complement.
TCGTCACTTCATTGGCTGTGGCACTGTCTTTCTTAAGCTGGATCTCCACGTCGGCGTTCAAAAAACCTTTGTCATTGTAAAATTTACGGATGATATTTTTTGTTTTGATCAGGAGATTATCCGTTACATAATCGCCTTTGACAAGACGTATTTTTTGCCGGATATCGTCGGCATCTGATTTTTTAATACCATTGAACTGGAATTTTGAAAGCCGGGGGCGCTCCTTGAGATAAAAATCCAGGAAAATCTGGTCATCAACAACTTTGGAAACGGAAATTTTAACATCCTCAAAAAGCCCCTGGTCCCATAATTTACGGACAGACTGTGAAATTTTATCGCCTGGAACTTTGACCTTATCGCCAACTGTCAGGCCCGACAACATGATGAGTACATTTCCATCAAGATATTTCACACCGCTTACAGTGATGCCACCGATAAAATATTCTTTCGGGCTGTTGTAATCCGTAACATGACCTTCACCGAGACTGATCTGAGCCGAAACAGGAAGTGTAGCAAGAAGTAAAAAAAATAAAATCAGCAGGTTGCGAAGTCTCATCCAGGGTTATTTTCGTAGTTTACCTTCAAATTCATTGATCTGTTCACTTGTAAGACCAAACCTTCGCTCCCTTCCTTGAAAATCAAGAATAGCTTTGTAAAAATCGTCCTTACCAAAATCAGGCCAAAGTGTATTGGTGAAATAAAATTCCGCATAGGCAATTTGCCACAGCAGGAAGTTGCTGATACGGTACTCACCACTTGTACGAATCAGCAATTCAGGATCAGGAAAGGCGGAAGTAGCTAAAAAAGAGGTAAATGTCGACAGATCGATCTGGTCGGGCGTTAACTCTTTTGATTCCACTTTTCGTGCAATTGACCTGGCAGCTTCAACAAGTTCCCACCGGGAACTGTAGCTGAGTGCGAGGATCAACGTCAACCCGGTATTTTTTTCTGTTTCAGCAATTGATTTCATCAATTCACGGTAGCTTTTGGAAGGCAACGATTTTAAATCGCCGATAGCCTGAAGCTTGACGTTGTTGTTCATCAGCGTCTTCATCTCCTTATGCAGTGAATTAACGAGAATTCCCATCAGTGCATCAATCTCATATTTTGGACGGTTCCAGTTTTCAGTTGAAAAGGCATACATGGTCAGATACCGGATGCCAAGTTCGGCAGCAGCTTCAACTGTGTTGCGAACAGCATCAACGCCCTTTTCATGCCCGATCGTCCGGATGAAACCGCGTTTTTTAGCCCAGCGGCCATTCCCGTCCATGATCACAGCTACATGACCCGGTAATTTTTTCTTATCAATTTGATCCTTGATTTCTATCATATTGAAATTCTGAAACTTAATGTTTCAAATCCCGGCATTTTTTAGACGACAGCAAATTAAATTTATAGGTGAAGGCGACCCCAAAAAAGGCATACCAGTCATTGTTTGAAGAATTCCCCCTCTGCATACCGGGTTCATGGTTGAGTGTCGGATCCGATGCGACTCCGGTTTGATCATCTTTGGCAAGCGTACGACCATCAAGATAGTAGGTCGTACTCACATCATCAAGATAATCATTGTACGTCTTATGCATTTCCCAATACACCTGCATGCCTACTCGTTTTGCAAGGCTCACTTTGACACCCAGCCCGAATGGAATAGAAACACCCACAGAACCATAAGGTTTCCGCCCCTCATACCCGATATTCTGGCCCTCCGTTCCCAATGTCCGCAACGAAATTCCATTGTTGACCGGGTTAAAAAAGAAGACAGAAATACCGCTGTAAATATACGGCGATATTACGTTCATACGGCTGCCTGTAAAATATGGAAGGAAATTAAATTCAACAACACCGCTAATATCAGTCAAATCGCTGGTGAACGACAATCCCCGGTCGGGGAGAAATGTGCTGGAGGCTGCACTGCCCATTATTTTCCCGCGTGTGCCGCTGATTTTGACCGACCAGCGCGTATCAAGGTTAAGCCGGGCGACCAGGCCATAGGAAACCTGGGTATTCAGGAAATGTTTTCCCGGGTTTAAGTCCCCAAGGTAATAGCATCCTCCTGCCGTGAAGCCAACTTCCAGGTCCTGTGAATTCACTGAAATAACCAGGGAAAGAAAAAAGACTGTCAAGAAAATTGGTTTCCTGATACGTGTATACATGCAGTTTGAATATTGTAATTTGATCTTTTTCTTTCTATAACTTTGATTAACGGTCAGATCACAATTTTATTTGATGAAATTGCTGTCAGGCAAATAATATTTGCTAATTTCTGTTGTCCAATCCCCAATTTAACTTTTCACGAATTGTTTGAAAAAAGTTTTTGTCTGTCAAACGGAGCAGGTTTATCTTGAATGACTCTTTGCGAATTACCAGTTCAACTGAATGGTCCACTTTTTCGGTGCGTGAGTCCAGGCTGACAAGGAACTCGGAATTCTTCCCTTCCACCCGGATCCTGATCTCGGAGTCATCCCGGATGATAATCGGCCTGACGGTCAGGTTATGGCTGGCTATCGGGGTAATCAGAAATGTTTCAGAATCCGGGGTAATGATCGGCCCGGTACAACTCAGCGAATAGGCAGTTGACCCGGTAGGTGTGGCAACTATCAGCCCGTCGGCCCAGTAGGCGTTGAGAAATTCCCCATTGATCCAGGTCTTTATCGTGAGTATCGACATCACATTCGGCTTGGAAACAGTAAGATCGTTCAGGGCGTAGTTGATAGGGCCAAACAACAGTTCCGGTGCATCAAGTCTTAACAATGTCCTTTTTTCAATCTGGTAAGACCCGTTTTGAATCGCCTCTATGGCCGGCAGTATCCTTTCCTTCGAGATACTGGATAAAAAACCCAACCTTCCCATATTGATTCCCGTTACCGGGATCCCTGAATTGCCAATCAGGCCGACAGCATCCAGTATTGTTCCGTCACCTCCTATCGAAAGCAAAAAGTCAACGTTATGTTCGATTTCCGACTGTTTCGAAAATAAAACGGGTTCTCTTTGAAAAATGATCCTGTTGACCAGGCTTTCGTAAAAAGGCTGGTAAATAAGCGTAACCCCGTTCAGTTTGTACAAGGCATCGACCAATTCCTGGACAAAAGGGAGAACTGTATCAGTGACAGTTTTTCCAAACAGGGCAATGTTCATGGGGTTTTAGGTTTTTTTAATTCGGCGTGCAAAGGTACGGCTATTTTTGATTTACAAAACGCCGGCAGGTTATATCGGTGCAATAAAATGCAAATAGATCCCCGGGTTGCCCATGCGGTTCATGGCTCCTTCAATCCTGATTACCACATCATAGTAAGTGGTAAAATCAAGGCCAAGACCACATCCGGCCAGGAAAGTGTTTTGCAGGGTATTGCCCATATCCGTATTGGCGGGAACAGGCTGCGCATAATGCCACACATAGCCCATATCAACGAAAGCATTCATATAAAGGGCGAGGGGTATGGTATTGAATTTTGTGGTTTTGATGAATCCGAGTTTCTCCACACGTTGCGGTATAAGGGCAAATTTGATATTGTTTTTCAGTAAAACGAAATGTTGACCGTCAACCACATAATACTCATAACCACGCACATAATCCCGCAAGTATCCCAACCCCCGCTGCAGGTAATACGGCTGTACTTTTTCGAAGCTCAGTTTTCCCGTAAACCCCGATGCCCAGTACCATTTGTTATAAAGTTGCGAATAGACCCGCAGGTTCGTCCTGACATAACTGTTATATGCTGTTTTATAGGGAACTGAATGGTTTACTTCAATATCCAGGCAATAACCTTTCAATGGATAGTACTGGACATCTCGATGATCATTTTTATACAGGTAGGTGAAACTGATAAACTGTTGTACATTTTTCTCCCGAACCACATATCCGGGGATCTTTCGGATGGTAGAATCAAAATTATAATGAGCATAAGCCAGTCGAAAGGTATGGGTGCTGAAAAAATCAGGTCTGAGGCTGCAATCAGCGTAAGCGCCAATTAATTTTTTAAGATAAACGGAATTACTCCGGATAAAGAATGGCTCATTGTTACGGGTGAAAACGGACAATTCATGATTCAGTTCCAGTGCAGCCCCAAACCCTATACCAATCGTTTCCTTCTTATTGACATAGGGAATTTTATAGGTAAACCCGTATTTCTGGTTGTACCCGAAATGGGTCATTATTTTGAGCGTTTCATTTCTTCCCCTGACGTTGAAAAAAGTGAAGTCAATGCCATATGTCAGGCGCCTGAGGTCGCGTGTTTCCCACCAGACATTGAAATTGCGGTCGGATATCTCCAAATAGGGAATTGGCCATATATACCATCGTTCAACCAATGCAATTCTGACGTCAACCATGGTGTGTTCAGGGTTGCAGGATGTGTCGACCGATACAAAATTAAAAAGCCTGGTATTGAAAATATTTTGCTTGCTGCTGAGCAGCAATGCTGAAAACAACGAAACCGGGAGGGTATCCTGCTCACTGAAGCTCAATTCACGGAGGATGATTCCCTTTTTTGTAACACTGTTTCCCGAAATGTAGATTTTGTGGATAATTACAGTGTCCGGATTAATTCCCGGTGCAACAGGATTATCCTGACCAGGTGCACAAGTACCCTGGACATTCAGCACGATCGCAAAGCAGCTGATAAATAAGATTAAAAGGAACCTCCCTGAACATAAACGGTTCATTGCTCAGATATTCAGGTAATTCATCAAGGCATCAAAACGGTCCTGAAGTCCTTCATGGTACAGGTCTTCCTTTGACCATGAAGCTGTTACAGTGTAATTTAACCTGAAAAATGCCTGGAGTAACGGTCCGATTTCGATCCTGTTGACTTTCAGGGTAACCTCCAGCTTGGTTGAATCCGGTTGGGAGGTGACAAAACAACTCAGGATTTTGGCATCATTCGATTCAATCAACTGTACGATTTCAGCCAGGCTGTAATCTTTATCATTGATTTCCAGAACGATGACACCACCCGGGTTTTGAATGCCCACCATCTCCGCGAGTACATTCACCAAGGTCGGGAGAATGATGGCCCCGACATACTGGTTGGCTTCGGAAACCACAGGCAGCATGGTCAGGTTTAGTGAGGAGAACAGTTTCAGAACCTCATAAACATGTTGTTCCTCCGCTACAAAAGCCCTGGTTAACAATATTTTAAATTGACCGATTTCGTATTCCGGTTCATCAACTGCCTGGATTTCCTTGTCGGAGATCACCCCGATGAACTCATCTCCATCCACAACAGGAAGGTGCGACAGCCGGGCCTCATCCATCTGTGCAAGGGCGAAGACACCGGTATCGGTTCTTTTAAGCGGGATAATATGACTGGTAATTAATTGTTTAGCTATCATTTAGGATACTAAGGTAGGAATTATAACGTAAAACACTCACTGAACCGGTTTCAAGCCCTGCTTTAACCTCGCAACCCGGTTCGTGTGTATGAGAACAATTTTTATATTGGCAAAACGGTAAAAGGCGGTCCATCTCCGGGAAACACCTGTGAATTTCAGTTTTTTCAAAATCAATCAGGCCAAATTCCTTTATCCCGGGGGTGTCGACAATGAATCCATGGTTTGCCAATTCATACATTTCAGCAAAGGTCGTGGTATGCATCCCCTTCTGATGCATTGCCGACAAGATCCCGACACGCGGGTTCAGGGCAGGGTCGATGGCTTTTATCAATGCAGACTTTCCTGCTCCTGAATGGCCCGAAAACAGGCTCACCTTGCCTTCAAGGAGGTCCCTGATCCCGGCAACGCCATCACCCCTGGTGGCAGAGGTGCGGTAGCAGCGGTAGCCGGCATTTTCATAAATATTGCTCAACACGTCAAGAGCGTTCAGCAGTGGCTCGTCGTAAAGATCAATTTTGTTGAAAATGATACTGGCCGGGATGTAATATGCTGCTGCTGTGACGAGAAACCGGTCGATAAACCCGTTTGAGGTCCTGGGCTGTGCAAGGGTTGCAATCAAATAGGCATGATCGAGGTTGGCAGCAATGATATGAGAAACCTTCGACAGTTTTGTCGCCTTCCGGATGATATAATTATCACGGGTTTCTATCTGCGTAATCATTCCATGGCTGTCTCCCGGCAGGTGTTCCACATGCACCTTATCCCCTATTGCCACCGGGTTGGTGTGTTTGATATCCTGCATGCGGAACTGGCCTTTCAGCTTGCAATCGAGCCGCGTACCATCCTGCAAACGCACGATGATCCAACTTCCTGTCGACTTAACAACGATTCCTTCCAACTGATAGATTAATATGTATGTTTAAGCTACTCCGAGGTGAGATCCCGATTTTTTCGCATTTCGCCTGAGCTATTGCTTTAATTTGTAAAAGTATAAAATAAATTACAATTCCAATCCCGAACCATTAAAGCAAAGAATAGAGTTTGCCTGGCATACACTTTACAATTCCTTCAAATTCGAGGTTCAGCAGGGAAGCTGAGACTTTACTCATCGGAGTTGCTGTTTGAACGCATATTTCGTCGATACACATTTGTCCGTTTTCCTGGAGGAGGCCGACAATTTTTTCATCATCAGGGGTCAACTCAATGAAAATTTTCCGTTGGGCGGCAGGAGCGGTTCTGGTTTGCTCCTTCCATCCCATCAGGTATTCAATGTCATCGGCTTTCTGGACCAGGGCAGCCCGGTTTGTCCTGATAAGATAGTTTGTACCATCTGAGAACGGATCAGTTATTCTTCCCGGAACAGCAAACACATCACGGTTATACGAATTGGCAATATCAGCAGTGATGAGTGCCCCTCCTTTCCGACCCGCTTCAACAACGATAACGGCATCACACAACCCCGCAATGATCCTGTTTCTCCTTGGAAAATTGGAACGGTCGGGCCTGGACTTGCTTAAAAACTCAGTTACCAGCCCGCCCTGCGCCAGCATCTTCTCAGCCAGCGGCCGGTGAAGCCATGGGTATACAGTATCCAGGCCATGCCCAAGTACACCAATGGTATCGAGCCCGAAATCAAGCGAAAAACGGTGTGCGCAGCTGTCAATTCCATACGCAAGGCCACTGACAACCAAAACCTGCTGCCTGGCAAGCCCTCCAACAAGTTCACGTGTGACACTTTTCCCATAATCCGTTGCGTTTCGCGTACCTACAATCCCGATGATCCTGGCTGAATTCAAATCGGCTGTTCCTTTGTAAAACAGCATGACGGGGCAGTCAAGGCAATGTTTCAGGCGGTGTGGATAGCCCTTGTCCTGGATAAACAGAGGCGTGATCCGGTACCGTTCAATAAATGACACCTCCTGTTCGGCCCGCGTCAAAATCTCGCTGTTTCCTGCATACTGTGCCAGCAAATTTCCAATCCTCGGCATTTTTTTAAGGATGTGCTTTGGTTCCCTGAAAACCGCTTCGGCACTTCCGCAAAGCGTCACCAGCTTTCTTCCCAGGACATCCCCTACCCCCGGAAGAAGCGTTAATGCGATCTGGTAAACCAGGTTATCTTCTGTCATATCAACCATCATCTCGTCGCTTTATCGTTTTCGTTCATAAAAGGTGATGCAGTGTGAATAACTTTTTATCAGGCCGGAGAAGATTTTAATATAAATTTGGTCTGAATAGGTGCTGATTGTTATGGCAGGGAAAGAAAAAGTGCTCATCTGTCCTTTGGACTGGGGAATCGGTCATGCAACACGTTGTGTTCCCGTGATTTCAAAGTTGATGGAACTCGGATTTGAAGTAGTTGTAGCAGCCAGCGGCCGGCCGCTGGAATTCATCAGGAAAGAGTATCCCGGCATCCCGGTCATTGATTTCCCGGGTGTCACCATAAACTATCCCAGGAGCAACCGGATCGGAATGAAAATTTTCACACTCCTGCCCAGGTTGATCCATGGCACCTGGCATGAACACCGGCTGCTGAAAAAGATTGCCGCCCAGTCCGGGGCAACACTGATCATTTCTGATAACAGGTACGGGTGCTGGCACGCGTCAATACCTTCTGTGTTCATCACCCATCAATTAAACATACAGATACCCTTTAAATCAACGTGGATAAAACGAGCGCTCAATTCGCTGAACTACATGTTTATACGAAAGTACAAGGCATGCTGGATCCCGGATTTTGAGCCTCACCGTGGTCTTGCAGGCGCATTGTCCCATCCCGTGACGTTGCCACCGAATGCACGGTATATCGGCATTCTTTCCCGTTTTTCCGAACCACCGGACCCGTTTACCCAAAGTATCCAGCCTGATTTTGACTTGCTGGTGATGTTATCGGGACCGGAACCTCAGCGGTCAATCCTTGAAGAAAAAATTCTCCGGCAACTCGTCAGTATCAACATGCAGGTTGCAATGGTGCGCGGCATGCCCGAATCGGAAGAAGCGTATGTGCTGGACGGCCGCATTCATGTTTTCGCCCACCTCGATTCCGCAAAATTGGGAGATTTGATCAACAGGTCGGCGATGGTAATTTGCCGTTCGGGCTATTCGAGTATCATGGACATCGTCACCCTTGGTAAAAGAGCTATCTTCATCCCTACTCCCGGGCAGCCGGAACAGGAATACCTCTCAAGGTACCTGATGGAAAAGAAAATCTATTTTTCGATGAACCAGCGTGATTTTGACCTGCTGTACGCCCTTGAGATGTCCAAAAACTTCCCGGGGATGGTCATCCGGAACAACTACCGGGATTTAGTGGAGATGATCAGGGAACTGACTGTACCGGCGCCCCCTTCTTTGAAGCCAGGTAAATAAAGACAATACCTGCAATGATGAAGGGTATCGAAAGCAACTGCCCCATATTCAGGTATAATCCCTGCTCAAATCCTACCTGGGGTTCCTTGATAAATTCAACCACAAAGCGAAGTCCGAATACCAGGACCATAAAAAGGCCGAATAAGAACCCCAATGCGGGCTTGCCGTCTTTTTTATAGTAGTACCGCCACAATACCAGGAATATTATAAGATAGGACAACCCTTCATAGATCTGGGTCGGATGACGCGGCAACAATCCGTCAGATGGTGTGGTCGAGCGCAGGAACTGAAATCCCCATGGCAGGGAGGTAGGCAACCCGTAGATCTCGGAATTCATCAGGTTCCCCATACGGATCAAAAACCCGGCCAGTGCAACAACAATCACAATCCTGTCCATCACCCAGAGGAAAGGCTTCTTGCGGACATAGGAGAAGATAAGTATTGACGTTATAATGCCAATCCCTGCCCCGTGACTTGCCAGCCCGCCTTCCCATACCTTGAAAATCTTCAGGGGATGTGCCAGGTACCACGCCGGCTCATAAAAGAAAACATGCCCCAAACGCGCCCCGACAATTGTTCCGATGATCATATAGGTGGTAAGTTCATCAAGGAGTTTAATCGGAACATCCTCCTTGTTGAAAAACTTTTGCATGATCAGGTAACCAAAAAAGAACGAAAGCGCAAAAAACAGGCCATACCACCTCACGGCAAAACCACCTATTTCGAAAATTTCAGGACTTGGGTTCCAAACAACGGATAACATTACCATATGGACGGATGATAAATGACAAATGACGAATGACAAATGACGAATGACAAATTACAAATGACGAATGACAATTTATTGTCCCTCACTTGTCACTTGTCACTTGTCACTTGTCACTTTTTATTTAAACTCCCTGATCTTCATATTAAACAAGGTATCGATCTTTGCGGCCAGTTTGGGCTGGTGATTTTCAGAAGCCACCATCGACATCCGTTTCATGATCCCCAGGGCGGTCTGAATATCCTGTTCAAAATATTGCGAATTGTCAGGGGAAAATGAATAGTAATAATCCAGGTTCTGGCTGCAAATCTCAGCGACGCGTTCAACAAGTTTATTCGCTTTTTCAGGTGCGCCGGCCTTGTAATAGGTTTCGGCATACGGAAGCATGTACATATCAAACGGCACCTTTGAATCGGGAAAATACTTGATATAGGTGTCGAGCATCTCAATGGCCTCCTTATTTTTCCCATGTTCCTGCAATGTTTGCGCAACACGCATGAAGTTGGTCTTCGGCCGTACTGAATTGTTGAGACTTTCAGGATCGACATACACATGCGGATCATTCAGGTTCCCCCATGCGCATTTGTTTTTGAGAATATCGTATGAAGTTATGGCGTCCACGCCGCCCATCCCCTGTATGTAATCAGCCGGGTCGGCCTTGACCGGCATAAACTTGTACACCCAGCCCTGGACAAGGCAGAAGGAATCGATCGCCACACAATGGCTCACACTTGAAGGTGCTGCAAAATAGATTGGCCGTTCCCATTTGTTTGATGCAAGCAGGTCAAGCAGCATCAGGTCGTTTTTGTACAGTTGATTTGACTTGATGGTCCAGCATATTGAATCAACCATTTGCCCGCGGAGGTGTTTAGGAACAATGCCGTATTTCACGCAGGCTGCCGAATCAACGGTAATTTTCACCTTTTTAGAAGGGAAGAATTTCATTTTTTCGCCATTCTGCAGGGTAAGGTAGGATTGCGGGTTGTCGCTCTTGATAAAGTCGATCATGTCTTTCAGCTCAACATATCCCTTGATTCCGATATCATAAAACGGGAGAATATCGTTTGTTCCCTGCCTGTATTGTTCCTGGTCAAGGGTGAGCGGGATGGGATCCGAGTCGTAGGCCTTTTTGTACAATTGGTTGATATACCAGGGACCGGAGGCAAGCATAAGGTTTACCACCCGCACATCGGTGCCGATGCCTTCAACTTCCTGGTCATACCACAAAGGGAATGTATCGTTATCCCCGTTTGTAAATAGAATTCCCTGCGGATCGCATGATTTCAGGTAATTTGCAGCAAAATCGCGGCAGGCAAATTTACCTGAACGATCGTGGTCATTCCAGTTTTCCTTTGCCATGATACCAGGTACCAGCAGGAGGCACAGGCCAAACACTATAACAATCGAGATATTCTCCGAAAGCTTTTTCTGCAGGAAGTTAATCAACGGAATGATTCCCAGCCCTATCCATATGGCAAAAGCATAGAATGAGGCGGCATAGGCATAATCACGTTCACGGGGTTCATAAGGCTGCTGGTTCAGGTAAACCAGGATCGCCAGCCCTGTCATAATAAACAGCAGCGAGATGATCATGGTACCCTTATAGTCCCGGCCCATGTGGAAAAAAAATCCGATAAGCCCCAGTATCAATGGCAGGAAATAGTATTTATTGGCAGCGCGGTTTTTCTTGCTGTCAGGAAGGTTGGTCTGGTCATTGCCAAGCCTCATCTTATCCAGGAAAGGGATCCCGCTGATCCAGTTTCCGTCTTCCTTGCTGCCGCCAAATCCCTGTACATCATTCTGGCGCCCGGCGAAATTCCACATAAAGTACCGGATATACATGTGCCCGATCTGGTATGAGAAAAAATATTTGAGATTTTCGCCAAAAGTAGGACGATTGAGTGTCCCCGGTTTTCCATCCTGTGTCGTAACTTCGACAGGAACACCTTCGCCGCCCCAGTTTTTGTAAAATTCGCCCGACCCTCTTCGCTGGTTGCTCCACATGCGCGGGAATATCGTGGTAAAATTCGGGTCCCAAACCGGGACCGTTCCCTTTCTGTTGTCGATAATGATATATTTACCGGCCTTCGCATCCTTTTGATAGATAGGATTTCCATCGGAATAATCGACAATCGGGGCATTGTAATATTGTCCGTAGGCAATCGGAAAATCACCATATTGTTCGCGGTTCAGGTATGAAAGCAGGCTGATCGCATCCTTTGGCGCGTTTTCATTGATCGGGGTATCCGCGTTTGCACGGATCACCAGCATTAGAAATGACGAATAGCCAATGAGAATGAATGCAAAGGATAAAATAATGGTATTCAATATGGTTTTACCCTTTTTACGGGTGATATACAAGCCCCAGATAATTAATGCGATCAGCAGTAAAAAATAGAACATGGTACCGGAGTTGAAAGGCATCCCCAGTGAATTGACAAAAAGCAATTCGAATTTGCCCGACAATTGAACCGTTCCCGGAATGATGACAAACATCACAAATGCGAGTATCAGGATCGAGAGGACAAACGTGAGCAACATGCCCATTTTGGTGGGTTTCGGGAATTTTTTGTAGTAATAGACCATGCAGGTTGCAGGAATTACCAGGAGGTTCAGCAGGTGAACACCGATGGCAAGCCCCATCAGAAAGGCAATCAAGACAAGCCAGCGATAGGAATGCTTTTCGTCTGCGACATCTTCCCATTTCAGGATAGCCCAGAAGGAAATGGCTGTAAAAGCCGAGGACATGGCATAGACTTCACCTTCGACCGCCGAAAACCAGAAAGTATCGCTGAAGGTATAGGCCATTGCCCCGATAAAAGCGGAAGCAAAAACGGTAAACATCTGGCCGGTTGTCATTTCTCCTTTGGGGGCGACAATTTTTTTGGCGAACAGCACAATGCTCCAGAAAAGGAATAAAATGGTAAAGCCGCTTGAGATTCCTGACATCATGTTGACCATCATGGCAACATGTGAAACATTTCCAAACGCAAAGAGTGAAAAAAACCGTCCGATAATCTGGAACAATGGGGCTCCGGGAGGATGTCCAACCTGCAGTTTAAATGCTGTGGCAATATACTCACCGCAATCCCACCAGCTGGCAGTGGGCTCAATGGTAAGAAGGTAAACCGTTGATGCAATGATAAAAGTGGCCCAACCGAAAATGTTGTTCAGTTTCTGGAAATTCTTCATAGAATTGTATTTTGCTGGAATTGCGCGGCAAAAGTACAAATTTACCTGCAAACCGTGGGCGGTAATATTTTTTTTTTACCTTTGCAGCCGCATTCGAATGACGAATGACGAATGACGAATGACAGGTGACAAGTGAATAAACGATACACCCTTAATATTATTCGTAATTCATAATTCGTAATTCGTAATTTTTTCCTGACCCATGGTGTAACGGCAGCACTAGTGATTTTGGTTCACTTAGCCCAGGTTCGAATCCTGGTGGGTCAACAAATCAAATGCGAAATGCGAAATGCGAAATGTGATGGCGGATCGTCTGCCTTTTTCATTTCGCATTTCGCATTTCACGTTTCAGATCTTCTGACTCCGCCCCCATTTTTTCCAACCGATCCCGGAATTTTGTTTTCTATCGCCTCTCAATTATTCCGCACGCAGCGGACAGGGAAACCATAGGCCTTGTCCCGAACCACCACTCCGCTGTTGCTGCTCCCGAAGTCCATGTCGTTTGCGGTTGTGAGGGCCGACTGGTTAGCCGACCAGTAATCTCCGGAGATCCCGCGGTTGCCCACCGCCCCGTTTCCTTTGTCAAGGTACCCGGCGTAATGCATTTTCAGGAGTGAATTCCACGGACCGTTCCCGTTTGTCCAACTTCCGCCTGCATCCACATTGGTCCATTCCGAGGAAGTAGGAACATGCCACCCGGTGCCCAGTTCTATCATACAGGGATCATTGTAAGAGAGCCAGTCGAACGATTCGCTGATGCTGGAGATCGACCACGCAGGTGTCACGGTCCCGTCATTCTTGTACCCTTTTTTACGGTTAAACTGCCAGTACCAGCCGGCAGATGGTTCGGTGGCATCGGTTACCGCGGTGGCCTGGTGATCGGCCCCCAGGTTGCTGGTGATCCAGCATTTGGCGGTTTCACCCGGCACGTTGGTCACCGTGCCGTAGGTAACCGATTTGGCTACCGGCGCCACACCTCCCGACACCACATGGTTTACGGGGAGGGGATCTCCGCAGGGTAACGTCGTAAAATTCAATTCGGCGCCATAGGCTGTTCCGATGCTGTTGGTGGCATAGGCACGGATATAGTACAGGGTTCCCCTGGTCAGGCCGGAAAGGCTGCTGGTGAAAGTGCCGGTTCCGCCGCCATTCGTCGTATGGCTGTTTGAAGTGGTGGGGCCGGGCGAAGTACTCCAGCAGACGCCACGGGCAGTAACGGTGGCCCAGCCATCTGAAGTCACATTTCCGCCGCTTAAAGCCGACGTCTGCATAATATTGGTTACCGGAGCAGTGGTCACGGTGGGAAGAACAGGCAGGGGAAGTGTAGTAAAGGTCATATCGCTCCCGTATCCTGTTCCGGCACTGTTGGTGGCATAGGCCCTGACATGGTAGAGGGTGTTGGCGGTGAGCCCGGTAAGGTTGCTTGTGAAGGACCCTGTCCCGCTGCCATCTGTTGTATGGCTGTTCGCCGTGGTGGGGTTCGCAGAAGTGCTCCAGCAAACACCCCGGGTGGTGACGGTGGCTCCATTATCTGAAGACACATTTCCTTCGCATACAGCAGTTGTTTGCGTAATACCGGATACCGCAAGAGTGGTCACGGCGGGATTACCCGGAAGCGTGGTGAAGGTAACTTCGGTTCCGTATGCAGTTCCGACGCTGTTGACGGCATAGGCCCTGACATGGTAGAAGGTGTTGAACGTAAGCCCGGTTAGAGTGCTGGTGAAGGTACCTGTTCCGCTGCCATCCGTCGTTTTGCTGTTTGCCGTGGTTGGGTTCGAAGAGGTACTCCAGCAGACGCCCCTTGCGGTGACGGCGGCTCCGCCATCGGAAGTGACATTCCCTCCGCTTACCGCCGTGGTTTGTGTAATACCTGTGACCGCTGCGGTGGTAACCGTGGGAATTACATTCGTAGCAAAGGTTATTTCACTCCCGTAGGCAGTCCCGATGCTGTTGACGGCATAGGCCCTGGCATGGTATAGGGTGTAGGCCGTGAGTCCTGTAAGGCTGCTGGTGAAGGTCCCGGTTCCACTGCCGTCCGTCGTATGGCTGTTTGCCGTGGTGGGGTTTGACGAGGTACTCCAGCAGACGCCCCGGGCCGTGACTGTGGCTCCGCCATCGGAAGTGACGTTTCCGCCGCTTGTGGCAGAGGTCAGGGTGATGTTGGTTGCGGGGGAGGTAGTAACAGAAGGTATTTGCATTGCAGAACCATTATCAATGAGACAGCGGAGAGATAAACCGTTCGCCTTATCCTCGACCGGTATTTGAGTGAAACCACCAGTGAAGACGAATACCCATGCCAAATCGGATGACCCATTATTACTACTCCAGTAGTGGCCTTGTGAACTGCGACCACCCAGCGAACCATTGGTGTTGTATAAAAACCCGGCTCCATGCAGTTTCAATCCGGAGTTCCACGGGCCGTTCCAGTTTGACCAGTTTCCGACTGCATTCACATTGTTCCATTCTGCATAAGTCGGAATACGCCAGCCGGCACCAAGTTCAAGGGTACAGGGATCGTTGGCAGCCTGCCAGTCAAAGTCTTCATTTATATATGTAATCCAGGCGGTATTTGGGGTTCGTATGGTGCCGTCGTGTTTATAGCCCTGTTTCCTGTTAAATTGCCAGTACCAGCCGGCCGAGGCTTCGGTGGCGTCATTGACCGCGATGGCCTGGTGGTCGGCGCCCAGGTTGCCGGTGATCCAGCATTTGGCGATTTCGCCCGGGATATTATTCACCGTCCCATAAGTAACCAATTTGTCAACCGGCGCCACTCCACCAGAGACCAAATGGTTAATTGTGATGGAACTGCCACAGGCAAAAGGCGTATAAATCACCTTGTTGCCGTAGGCTGTTCCGGCACTGTTGGTGGCATAAGCACGGATATAATAGTTCAGCCCCGGCGAAAGCCCTACAGGGTTGCTCGTAAAGACACCTGTTCCGCTGCCATCCGTTGTATGATTGTCGGCTGTAGTGGGGTTTGAAGAGGTACTCCAGCAAACACCCCGGGCGGTAACCATGGCCCCGCCGGCAAACGTAACATTTCCCCCGGTGGAGGCAGCCGTTTGGGTGGCATTGGTAACAGGTGATGTGGTGACGGAAGGGATTTGTGAACTAGAACCATCATCGATGAGACAGCGGAGCGGGAAGCCGTTTGTCTTGTCCATAAACTCCATAAAAAAGCAGTTCCCACTGTCGAAGAACAGGTTACGTCCATTATAATTAAAAAGACCATGCTCACTACTCCAATAGTAGCCTTGTGAATTGCGATTGCTCAGTGAACCGTTGGAAGGGATATACCCGGCAGCATGAAGTTTCAAGCCTGAGTTCCATGGACCGTTCCAGTCTGTCCAGTTGCCGCCGTCGGGATAAGACACATAAGTCCATTCCTCATAAGTTGGGATCCGCCAGCCGGCGCCAAGTTCAAGGGTGCACGGATCGTTGCTCGCCAGCCAGTCACCGCTCTCATCTATTGAAATATTCCAGGTAACATATGGTGTTTGTATTGTACCGTCGTGTTTATAGCCCTGCTTACGGTTGAATTGCCAGTACCAGCCGGCGGATGGTTCTGTTCCATCATTGACAGCGGTGGGCTGGTGGTCGGCGCCAAGGTTGCTGGTGATCCAGCATTTATCGGGTTCACCCGGAATATTGCCAACCGTGCCGTAGGTAACCAGCTTGTTGACAGGCGCCACGCCTCCGGAAACCAGATGGTTGACAGAGATGAATGCGCCACAGGAGATCGTGCTGAAACTAACTTCATCTCCGTAGGCTGTTCCAACACTGTTGGTAGCATAGGCACGAACGTAGTAGAGTGTTTGTGGTGCCAGGCCGGTGAGACTGCTTACAAAGGAACCTGTCGTTCCGGCCTCAGAGGAATGGTTTCCCGTGGCTAACGGACCGGGGGATGCACTCCAGCAAACACCCCGGGCGGTGATGGTGGCCCCGCCATCGGAAGTTACATTCCCTCCGCTTGTGGCAACCGACACAGTAATGTTGTACACTTCAGAGGTTGTCACTGTGGGAATCGAAGGCGAAAGAGAGGTGAATGTGATGTCTTCCCCGTACACTGTTCCGATGGTGTTGGTGGCATAAGCCCTTATATGGTAAATTGTGCTGGCAGTGAGCCCTGTTATGCTGCTGGTGAATGTTCCCGTGCCGCTGCCATCTGTTGTGTGGCTGTTTGACGTGGTAGGATTTGAAGAGGTACTCCAACAAACACCCCGTAGGGTAACCGATTCCCCCCCATCGGAAATCACAGTTCCTCCACTGGTTGCACTGAACAGCGCAATACTGGTTGCTGCCGCAGTGGTTACCGTGGGGAGTAGCGGTGAAAGAAGTGTGTTGAAGGTCAGGTAGTCCCCATACCCTGTTCCGGCATTGTTGGTGGCATATGCTCTGGCATAGTAGCGAGTGTTTACCGTAAGCCCGGTAAGATTGCTGGTAAATATTCCGGTACCGCTGCCATCCGTTGTATGGCTGCCCGCAAAGGTGGGGTTCGGCGAGGTACTCCAGCAAACACCCCTGGCGGTCACAGTTGCATAACCGTCAAAAGAAACATTACCGCTGATAATGGCATTTGTAGTGGTTATATAGGATACCCCTGTAGAGGATACCGAGGGAAGAATTGCGGAGAGCGTGGTGAAAGTCACTTCTTCCCCATAACCAGTACCTGAGACGCTGGTGGCATAAGCCCTGACATGGTAAAGATTGTTTGCAGTAAGCCCGGTTATGTTGCTCGTGAATGTTCCGGTCCCGCCTCCATCTGTTGTATGGTTGTCGGCCGTAGTTGGGTTGAAAGAGGTGCTCCAGCAGACGCCTCTTGCAGTCACAGTTGCATTACCATCAACAGTAGCACTACCTCCGCTTGTTGAAGTGGATGAAGTTATATTAATAACCGGTGACGTGGTAACCGTTGGGATTAAGCCGGCAGTGCCGGCATCACAGAGGCAACGGATGGAGCAGGCATCAGTCTTAAACAGATTACTATTGTAATAGACTACAGGGCAGAATAGCCTGGTAACAGCCTTATTGAGGGCAGCCTGTGTGCTACTCAGCTGGTAGCCCCAGGAACCGCGATCATACAGAGACCCACTATAAATGGCCCCGGCACTATGAAGTTTCAATGCTGAATTCCAAGGATCGGGTCCATATGAATAGTACCAGTTTGCATCCACGTTATACCATTCTGCATTGGTTGGGATTCGCCAGTATACACCAAGTTCAAGTGTACAAGGGTCATTGCCAGGCAGCCAATCGCTGTTTTCAACTATTGAATAAACCCAGGTGTTACCCGGGGTTAAGTTGGTCCCATCATGTTTATAACCCTGTTTCCGGTTAAACTGCCAGTACCAGCCTGCAGAGGGTTCTGTGGGGTCACTCATAGCAGTGGCCTGGTGGTCGGCGCCAAGGTTGCTGGCAATCCAGCATTTGGAGGGCGCTCCGGGAATACCGGTCACCAAACTATAGGTAACCGTCTTATCAACCGGAGCCACACCGCCTGAAATATAGTGGTTTATGGTGATGGACGCACCACATAAAACTGTTGTGAAACTGATCGCGGATCCGTAAGTTATTCCGGTACTGCTGGAAGCGTAGGCACGAACATAATATAAAGTTCCAGCTGCCAGTCCTGTAAGGCTGCTGGTAAATGTTCCTGTTCCGCTGCCATCCAAGGTGTGGCTGCCTGAAACAACAGGATCCGGAGCTGTACTCCAGCAAACTCCCCGGGCCGTAACAGGAATCCCTCCATCTGTTGTTATATAACCGCCACTGATGGCAGAAATGGAGGAAACGCCAGATATTTGCGTTGTGCTGACAATCGGGAGACGCTTGCCACCCCAGGACGGAATTCCGTTGCTCAGAGTCAGAACCTCTCCTTCAAGACCAATCGGCAGTTTTGCCCATTGCGTCCCGTTCCAGAAGAGCATGTCACCTGCTGTTGTTCCCTGTGGCACCAGGGCGGCCATCCAGCGGGTTCCGTTCCAGTAATAATAGCCGGGAATGACATTGTTTGGCGCTGTTCCGCTAATTGATGTATTATAGACAAACAATCCGGTGGCAGGGGCAGTCACAGGACTTGCAACATTTGCAGCCGTCAGGGCCACCCTGGGGGGGAGGAAGCCTTTGCTGGTTGATTTTACATCGAGTATCGCCGAATTGTCGGGTGCGCTGTTGTCGGCATTGATCCCAACCTGGGCGGTGGTCCGGGCAACAGTCAGAATTAATATAGCTGCTAAAAGATAGAACTTTTTCATGAGGTTCGGGGTTTGAGGATAGTTTTGCGTCAGGCCGACTTTTAATTATCCCGCAGGCAGCGGACAGAATACCCGTAGGCCTTTTCCCGGCTCAACACGTTGCTGATGGTGTTCAAAAAGTTCAGGTAGGTGGAGTTGATGTTGCTGGACTGTGTACCGGACCAGTAACTGCCCCTGCTCCCGCGGCTTGTCAACGCCCCGTTTATCTTTTCAAGGTACCCGGCGGCATGAAGGTTAAGTCCGGAGTTCCAGGGACCGTTCCAGTTTGTCCAATTTCCTCCGGAAGCCCCATCCACGTTGGTCCATTCGGTCGAAGTCGGCACATGCCAGCCGGCTCCCAGTTCTATTGCACAGGGGTCGTTCGCTGTTATCCAATCGAAAACTTCGTCGATGCTGGTGATCGTCCAGGAAGGCGTGACTGTTGTGCCATCATTCTTATAACCCTTTTTACGGTTAAACTGCCAATACCAGCCCGCAGATGGTTCGGTGGCGTCGTTCACGGCGGAAGCCTGGTGGTCGGCTCCCAGGTTGCTTGTGATCCAGCATTTGGTGGTTTCTCCCGGGATATTGGTTACTGTGCCATAGGTAACCGTTTTGTCAACCGGCGCCACACCCCCTGTAATCAGATGGCTGACCGTGATGGGATCTCCACAGGGCAACGTCGTGAAACTCACTTCGTCGCCGTATGCAGTCCCGACGCTGTTGGTGGCATAAGCCCGGACATAGTAGAGCGTTCCCTTTGTCAGGCCGGTAAGATTGCTAACGAAGGTTCCGGCTCCAGCGCCGTCTGTCGTATGGTTTCCCGCGATCACAGGACCCGAAGTTGTACTCCAGCAAACGCCCCTGGCGGTAACGGCAATTCCGCCTTCTGAAGATACATTTCCGCCACTGGCGGCAGTGGTCTGTGTAATACCGGTTACCGCCGTGGTGGTGATGGTGGGAGTTGTAAGTGTGGTGAAGGTTACCTCGGTTCCATAAGCGGTTCCGACGCTGTTTGCGGCGTAGGCGCGAACATAATAGGTCGTTCCCTGCGAGAGCGCGGTAAGGCTGCTTACGAAGGTACCGGATCCCCCCCCGTTTGTCGTAAAGCTGGTCGCCGTGGTTGGGCCTGGCGAAGTACTCCAGCAGACGCCCCGCGCGGTGACCGGGGATCCGCCATCGGAAGTCACATTCCCCCCGCTCGCAGCAGTAGTCGTGGTTATACTTGTTACAACTGTCGTGGTAACTATTGGAAGGGCAAGCGTATTGAAGGTCAGTTCGTTTCCATAAGTGGTTCCGAGGTTGTTGGTTGCATAAGCACGAACATAATAGAGCGTTCCTGCCGCCAGGCCGGTAAGATTGCTGCTATAAGAACCTGTCGTGCCGGCATCAGTAGTATGGCTTCCGGTGACCACGGGACCTGAAGAGGTATTCCAGCAGACCCCCCGGGCTGTGATGGTTGCTCCTCCATCTGCAGTCACATTCCCGCCGCTGGTGGCAGCAACTGTTGTGATGCCTGTTAACGGTGTCGTACTGACAGTCGGGAGCTGATTTCCACCCCAGGCCGGAACCCCGTTATTCAGGGTCAGGACCTGTCCGTTAACACCGACCGGTACGCTGATCCATTGAATTCCGTTCCAGTAAAGCATATCCCCCGCGTTGGTTCCCGGCGGTAAAATGGCGGCCACCCACCGGGTTCCGTTCCAGCAATAATAACCCGGGGCGACATTGTCCGGGGCCGTTCCGCTGGTTGCGGTGTTATAGACAAACAACCCTGTTGCCGGATCAATTACCGGACCGGCGACATCTGCAGCCGTCAGGGCAACCCTGGGCGGCAGGAATCCTTTGGTTGTTGATTTCACATCGAGCATCGCCGAATTGTCGGGCGCGCTGTTGTCTGTATTGATACCGACCTGGGCAAACAGGGCACTGCCCGTCATCAGAAGCAGGGCAAGAAAAAAGACAAGATTTCTCATGGTTGAATGATTTAGGGCAGGATAAAGTATGGTTTTGAACTGTTATTAAAATAACAGGTAAAGATATATTCAATATGAATAAATGTCAAGCAAAATTTCGGGCTTGTGTAAAATTTGGTTGATCAGGATGGACAGGGACCTTTCCCCTTCCCCTCCCCCTGGAGGCTACTCTTTATACACATCTTGTTAATTACACTGAGAGCCATAGAGAAGCCCCAGAGGACCACAGAGTTTTTTCTGTATTTGTTTTACGTAACCTGGTAATAATACTTAACCATTATCAAAAAGTTGGTAGATTCCACAACCATCGTAGTAACATTCCCTAATTATTTTTCTCTGAGTTTCTCTGTGATTTCTCTGTGGTCCTCTGTGTAACTATTTGTTAAGCATGATTTTATTGAATCTGTTATGTAACTAATCAGTGGTTAAAAAATAAGGGTTATTAACAGGATTTGGCTGAAATGAACAGGTTGATTTCTGAAAATAATTTGATTTTTTGAAATCCAACACATACTAACATTTATTATTTTAAAAGTTGATAAACAACCG
>JAPLDF010000007.1 GCA_026391835.1 Bacteroidota bacterium | reverse complement strand
AGCGGTATACACCACCAGCTTAACCTGGACGACATCAGGCACAGGCACGTTCAGCAACTTTGAAACGCTGCACCCTGTCTATACGCCAGGTGCAGCCGATATCACCGCAGGCACAGTGACCCTGACCCTGACGGGAACATCGGCTTCACCGTGTATTAGCTCGACAGATGCCATGGTTCTGACCATCCACGGTCAGCCAGTGGCCTATGCCGGCAGTGATGCCACGATCTGCCAGGGCACATCCTTCACCGTGAGCACGGCCAGTGCAGGCAGCTATACAGCGCTGCTCTGGACAGCTGCTCTGGACAGCCACCGGCGCAGGATCTCTAACGGGAGAAACAACACTGACCCCGACCTACACCCCGGCAGCACTTCAAACCGGCGTAGTGACGATGACCCTGACGGCCAGTGCAGCCAGCGGATGTACCGCAGCGGTGAGCACGATGGAGATCACGATCAACGCAGCAGCAACTGCCAGTGCAGGAGTTGACGCCACGATTTGCGAAACAGCTGCGTATACACTACCAGGAACAGCTACCAACTATGCATCATACCTGTGGACCACCAATGGAACAGGTACGTTCAGCAACACACCGACAACCTTAACGCCGGTCTATACACCAAGTACAGCGGATATCACGGCAGGCTCAGTGATCCTGACACTGAATGTAACGGGCAACGCACCATGCATCAACACCAGTGATGCGATGACCCTTTCGATCACCCCGCAGTCTGTTGTAGATGCAGGACCAGATGTCACGATCTGTGAAACAGCAGGCAGCTATACCATTGCCGGCGCCACGGCGCGGCATGCAGTATCGTACCTCTGGACCACCAGCGGCACCGGCACATTTGCCAGTGCAACGGTACTGAACCCTGTTTATACGCCAAGCGAAGCCGACACCACAGCAGGAACAGTAACCCTGACCCTGACAGCAACGTCAGCAAGTCCGTGCGTAAGTTCCACTGATGCGATGGTGCTGAACATCAAGCACCAGGCCATTGTAAGAGCAGGCACCGATGCCACGATCTGTGAAACCGGAACCTACACCCTTGGAACATCCACAGCGGTTTATACAAATAGTATAGTATGGACCACCAGTGGAACAGGCACATTCAGCAACTTTGAGACACTGCATCCAATCTATACTCCAGGTGCAGCCGACATTACCGCAGGAACAGTGACCCTGACCCTGACGGGAACATCTGCTTCCCCGTGTATAAATTCAGTTGATGCAATGACGCTGATCATTCATCGTCAGCCAATTGTCAATGCAGGTGTTAATGTTACTATCTGCGCCACCACTGCGCCGTCTTATGTTCTGACCGGTTCAGCATCCATGTATCAGACCAGTTTGTTATGGACCAGTTCAGGAACAGGAACGTTCACTGATGCCACAATCCTTCATGCGATCTACAATCCGAGTTTAGCAGATATCACTGCAGGAACAGTCACATTGACACTTACTGCAGGCGCTGCATCAGGATGCACCAGTGCAGTGAGTTCAATGGTCCTTACCATCAAGACACCAGCTACGGCTAACATAGGAGTAGCAAATGCCACCATATGTGAAACAATGGATTATTCGCTTAGTTTGGCAATAGTCACCAATAACAGCTCACTGCTTTGGACCACCTCAGGTACCGGAACTTTTAACAATCCTGAGATAATCCATCCTGTTTATACACCGGGTGAGGCCGATATCAATGCCGGCAGTGTGATTTTAACGCTGACTTCGTATGGTAACCTGCCTTGCGGCAATGCAACAAGTACCATGACGCTGAACATCAATAAGGCACCATTGGCAAATGCAGGATCAAATGCCACCGTATGCCAGGGAACGGCTTATACGGTGAGCGGGGCGACAGCCAGCAATTATCTGACCTACGGATGGACAGAAAACGGGCCAGGTTCATTGACAAATGCCTCAACACTCACGCCGACCTACACACCGTTGGCAGGAGAAACGGGTATCGTCACCCTGACGCTTACCGCCAACCCTAAAACAGGCTGTTTAACGGCTGCTGTTTCAACAATGACCATCACGATCAAAGGTTCGGCCACGGCTAACGCCGGCAGCGATGCCACGATCTGCCAGACCACTGCTTCCTATACATTGTCAGGAACAGCTACCAACTATGCATCATACCTGTGGACCACCAGTGGAACAGGTACGTTCAGCAATACACCGACAACTTTAACGCCGGTCTATACACCAAGTACAGCGGATATCACGGCAGGATCAGTAATTCTGACGCTGAATGTAACGGGCAATGCACCATGCAGTAATGTAAGTGATGCAATGACCCTGACAATCAAGCGGCAGGCTGTTGTCAATGCAGGTGCTGATGCCACGATCTGTGAAACAGCAGGTACTTATACGATTGCAGGCGCCACCGCGCAGCATGCAGTAACCTATCTCTGGACCACCAGCGGAACAGGTTCATTTGCCAGTGCAACGGTTCTGAACCCTGTTTATACACCAGGCGCAGCCGATATCACCGCCGGAACCGTCACCCTGACCCTGACAGCAACGTCAGCAAGTCCGTGCGTAAGTTCCACCGATGCGATGGTGCTGAACATCAAACGCCAGGCCATTGTAAGTGCGGGTACCGATGCCACGATTTGTGCAACAGGCACCTATTTACTGAGCACGTCTACAGCGGTTTATTCCACCAGCTTAATTTGGACCACCAGCGGAACTGGCACGTTCAGCAACTTTGAGACGCTGCATCCAATCTATACGCCAAGTACAGCCGATATCACCGCAGGCACAGTGACCCTGACCCTGACGGGAACGTCCGCTTCACCGTGTATCAGCTCGACAGATGCAATGGTTCTGACCATCCACGGTCAGCCAGTGGCATATGCCGGCAGTGATGCCACGATCTGCCAGGGCACTGCCTTCACGGTGAGCACGGCCAGTGCAGGCAGCTATACAACGCTTCTCTGGACAGCAACAGGTGCAGGATCTCTAACAGGAGAAACGACACTGACCCCGACCTACACCCCGACAGCACTTCAAACCGGCGCGGTGACTTTGACCCTGACGGCCAGTGCAGCCAGCGGATGTACCGCAGCGGTGAGCACGATGGAGATCATGATCAACGGCTCGGCCACGGCCAACGCCGGCAGTGATGCCACGATCTGCCAAGCCACAGTTTCTTACACCTTATCAGGAACGGCAACCAATTACGCCTCTTATCTTTGGACCACCAGCGGAACAGGAACGTTCAGCAATACCGCGACAACCTTAACGCCGGTCTATACACCGAGTACAGCGGATATCACGGCAGGCTCAGTGATCCTGACGCTGAATGTAACGGGCAACGCACCATGCATCAACACCAGTGATGCGATGACCCTTTCGATCACCCCGCAGTCTACTGTAGATGCAGGACCAGATGCCACGATCTGCGAAACAGCAGGTATATATGCAATTGCCGGCGCCACGGCGCAGCATGCAGTATCATATCTCTGGACCACCAGCGGCACAGGCACGTTTGCCAGTGCAACGGTTCTGAACCCTGTTTATACGCCAAGCGCAGCCGACACCACAGCAGGAACAGTAACCCTGACCCTGACAGCAACGTCAGCAAGTCCGTGCGTAAGTTCCACCGATGCGATGGTGCTGAACATCAAACACCAGGCCATTGTCAGAGCAGGCACCGATGCCACGATCTGTGAAACCGGAACCTACACCCTTGGGACATCCACAGCGGTTTATACAACCAGTCTGGTATGGACCACTTCAGGTACAGGCACGTTCAGCAACTTTGCAACACTGCACCCGGTTTATACGCCAGGTGCAGCCGATATCGCTGCCGGCACTGTAACATTGATGCTGACCGGCCAATCTGCCTCGCCATGTGTGAGTTCAACGGATGCAATGGTTCTCAGCATTGTTCCAATTCCTGTGGCCAATGCTGGTCAGGATGCGACCATTTGTGAGACTTCAACCAGTTTCATCTGCAATGCAACTGCTTCAAATTATACATCTTTCTACTGGGAAACAACCGGAACCGGATCATTCAGTAATAATTACATCCTAAACCCGGTTTATATTCCAAGTCAGGCTGATGTTGATGCAGGCTGTATTTACCTGGTACTTCATCTGATGGGTAATTCTTCATGCCAGGAAGTAACGGACACGATGAGACTTTGCATCAGCCGTATTCCATTGGCCAATGCAGGACCGGATGATATGATATGCAAGGGGACGGAATATGTGTTAAGCGGTACCACAGCAATGTACTACGGAAACATAATCTGGATGACTTCCGGCAACGGGGTCTTTGACAACAGCAATATCCTTCACCCGGTTTATACTCCCAGCATTGAAGATATAAATGCCGGAAGTGTGGTCCTGACGATGAATCTCATTGCCAATTCACCCTGCCAGAACGCAAGTGATGCCATGGTCCTTCATTTCTACCCGAATCCTGTTGCAACTGCATTTGTTGTTTCAAATGTGAAGTGCAATGGATTCAGTGATGGAATCCTGTCAGTTAATGTCACAAACGGAACTCCGGCCTATACTTACCTTTGGAGTGATGGACAAACCACTGCAACAGCAATTGGACTTGCCGCCGGCACCTATACGGTAACCGTAACAGATTCTCATGGCTGTAAAGAAACAGCCGTTGCGACCGTTGGCATTAATCCGCTTCCGGTGCTGGTTATCACGAACCCTGCTGCTGTTTGCACACCCAACACGGTTGACCTTTCTGATCCTACAATCACCAATGGCAGCACATTGTATGGTGCCGCTCTTAGCTATTGGATGGATGCCGGTGCCACGATCCCGATGATTGCATATAACTCGGCGGGGATGGGTGTTTATTACATCAAGGCGACAACCTTCCCGGGATGCTACGATATCAAGCCTGTAACGGTAACAGTCAACCCATTGCCAGTTGC
The DNA here is from genome assembly GCA_026391835.1 of Bacteroidota bacterium. Classification (GTDB taxonomy): domain Bacteria; phylum Bacteroidota; class Bacteroidia; order Bacteroidales; family FEN-979; genus CAIVAT01. Next base: position 11,920 of record JAPLDF010000007.1, on the reverse strand, counting down.
GGCAGCGGGATCGAACAGGGCAATATGCCTGAACCAGACCACCCAGCTTGGTGCTGCGCCTGTTCCGGGCAATATCTATCACTGGACCTCGATTCCTGCAGGATTTACCTCGACAACAGCCAATCCTTATGTGACACCTTTGGGAACCACCACTTATACAGTAACGGAGACGATCACGGCCACCGGATGCACCAATACCCATAGCGTGGTGGTCACAGTTAATCCGTTGCCACTTGCAACTGCAGGTACCGACAGGACCATTTGCTTAAGTGAGGGAACAACAATCGGTGCGGCAGCTGTTGCAGGCAATACCTACAGTTGGACGTCTGTACCTGCGGGATTCATATCTGCAGTTGCAAATCCGACCGTTTACCCTCTGACGTCCACTATCTACTACTTAACTGAGACAGTGACGGCGACTGGTTGCACCAATTCACATAGTGTTCATGTGCTGGTCAATCCAAAACCTGTGCTGGTCATCACAAACCCGGCAGCAGTTTGTTCTCCGAATAAAGTCAATCTTTCTGACCCGTCTGTCACGGCAGGAAGCTCCCTTGAGGGTGGTCTTTTAACCTATTGGCTGGATGCAGCTGCATTGATACCGATGGTTAATTACACATCGGCCTCTGCCGGCACTTACTACATAAAAGCCACCACAGCATCGGGATGTTATGATATAAAACCGGTGAAGGTCACTGTAAACCCATTGCCAACAATATACGCAGGCATTGGAAGCGGGTATTATTGCCCTGGTGGCCCGGGCCTGGTTTTGGGGATCAATGGTTCACAAATTGGAGTCAACTATACACTGTGGAAAGGCATCGTGTGCATGAGCAGCATAATTCCGGGCACCGGAGGCCAGATCTTCTTTGGTCCGCAAACGGCTGTCGGAAGTTATTATGTGATAGCTGAAAATGCAACGACCCATTGTATCAACACAATGGATAATTGTGTTGAGATCCTGCTTCAGCCCCAGTTACCCGTAAGTGTATCTATAGTACCTTCGGCAAACCCAATATCAACGGGTACTGCCGTGATATTCACCGCCACTCCTGTGAATGGAGGTTCTGCACCGTTGTACCAATGGAAAGTGAACGGGGTAAATGCCGGATCCAATACCGCCATCAATACATACAGATATTACCCGGCCAACGGCGATGTGGTAACCTGTGTGCTTACGTCAAATGCATCCTGTGTTTCGGGCAACCCGGCTTCATCGAATGCAGTGATGATGGATGTCACCGGGGTTCCGGTTGCAGTTACCGTAACTGGCGAGGTTCTTAACTTGCAGACCAATTGCTACAATGCAACCCAAACGCTCACCATCGCGGGCAACGGAACATCCTTCACCGTGTATAGTGGTGGCAGTGCAACCATGATTGCCGGGCAGAATATCCGGTATCTGCCGGGTACTTCGGTACGTGCAGGCGGCTATATGCATGGCTACATCACAACCAATAACCAGTACTGCGGACAAGCCCCTGCTATTGTAAATGTTGTTGCAGGGGAAGAGGAGAATTCTATAAGTTCAGAACAGACTTACTTCATGATTTATCCGAATCCCACAAATGCGAACTTTACCCTGGAACAAAAGGGTGAACAGGCGTATGAGAAAGTGAAGGTTGAGGTTTATGGAATGAGAGGGGAACGATTGATGAACCAGTACCTGGTAGGAGAGAAGAAGCATGAGTTCTGGTTCTCAGACCTTCCCCCCGGACTCTATTTTGTTAAAGTATATGCCAATGATCATGTTGAAACCTTCAAACTTGTAAAAACCAGGTAAAAGAAAAATGAGGCTGTCCCGCTTTTTAGGACAGCCTCATTTTCTTTATAATCAAGCACACTCATACCAGGTACAATGCGGAAAACATAGTTTCCTGGCTTTGACTCAAACACCAATCAGCAAGATCGTCAGTCTAAACATCAGCATGTTGCATTCTTGAAAATGGTATTATGGGGTATCCCTGGGCATAAAACTATTATGAGGAAGGATTAAGGACGAAACAGGGTGCCGTAGTCGCACCCGTTGCAGGCAATTGAAAATACGGGTTGGTTATACTTGTGGCATAAAACTGAAGGCTGTGTTGATAAGTTGTTTGAATGTGAGATGTGAGATCTGAAATCCGTTCACAAGGCGGAGGATACAATGGCAATTCTGCTGCTGGAGGGCTAAACACTGCTTGCCAGCTAAAACGCAAAAAGCGCAAAGACATGAAAAGAAAATCATTGATTTTCAGTTCTTCATGCCTTTGCGCTTTCGCAGTATCAGGGACTTCCCAGGTTAAACGGGCAACTCCGAATTTCTTCTTCTCATGATATAAACAGCACCAATGATGAGCAGGGCTGCAAACAAAAAGATGAGGCCCCATTCTGATGCAGTGGGAATCGGTGCTGGTGGCGCAGGTAACAGGGCAGACCATGTTGTGGCAACCCTGATGCCGTCGATGGTCACATTCTGGGTTGCTATAAACTGGCGGATGGCTATGGAACCCGGATTGATGTCTGACTGGGTGGCATCGGTGAGTGGGCCTATGGTAGCTGCCGGTTCGGTAAGAGGGATGGCCCCGTTAAAAATGAAAAGGCTAACACGGTCGTTGGTCGTCCCGGGCATAATCTCATATTTTGCCACCAGCAGGTAGGTTGTTCCGACTGTATAGGTCGAAGCGGCAAAAGTACCTGTGTTACTGCCAACACTGATGCCAAAGTGATTGGTGGCATCCATGAATATTTTTCCCCTGAAGGTGGTTGTGATCGGGTTGAGTGCAAAATGGTAAAAATAACCGGCTGCAGTAGTGGTAACCTTGACCATGAATGAGGTATAGACTGTACCTGATGCCTGGGTTGTGAATGTTTTGCTGTCGTCTTCCCCGCTATTGTCAGCCAGGGCGGCGTTGCCTATGCCTGAGTTTATATATCCCGGAAATACAAGCCCTGGTGCCCCGACTGTAATGGCCTGGGTGCCTGCGCCTGAGTGGGGAAACCAGCCGTGGGCGGTGATTAAATCGCCCGAAGGATAGTCGAAGTTTTCATCCAGCAAGGTTTGTCCGTTGCCGGCACTGTGAAATCCAAGTGATAACACCGCAATCATCATCGTAAGAAATGTAAGTTTTTTCATAAGGTTTTTTTATTGTTATGGTTTATTTGGTTCCCTGAACAAAAATAGGTTAAGGGATGCTATCTGAACAATAAAAAGCTCATTTGTCAGCTATTAATAATTTGTCCAGATAAAAATTAAAATATATTTTTATCTTTGACACCTCATTCGATTCTTTTCTCACGCACTCGTTTCTCATTTCCCTACCAGGCATCTCATTCCTGCTGTTTATGAGAGTCTCTTCTTTCACGGTTACCCGTTAAGAATCTGTGAATTAAATAGAAAGAGAGGCTCCTGTAATTATTCCTATGGTATACCGGTTCACGATTTTCATGCTGCTTGTATTGATTGTTTCGCCTGGAAAAACACAGCCATTTGTCATACATGATGTTCTGGTGAGCAGTCAGAACGCAAGGATATGCGATATTGAAATCGATCCATTGCAGAAAAGGATTTGCTGGCAATCGCCGGATGATGACAAATTGTGGGTATGCCACCTGGATACCGTTTCATGGGCGCTTACAGTTCCCGATGGGAAAGAGATCCTCATCGACAGTTCCCTGGCTTCCATCGCGAATACGGCAAACAGCGGGGAATGGGGATATGACCGGAACGGGACCTACATCGTATATAACAAGGAAATATCCAGGAAACGGTACATCGCTTTGGCAGCTGAAACCGGTTCGTCGTGGTCGTTGTGCACCCTTACCGATGCCCCGCACCGGATGAACCCGCACGCTTCAAGGAACCCGGCAGATTCATTTGTTGCCATTCATTATATCTCTACCATCCTGACAAACTATACCAAATACAAGTTCATCAGCAACCCGGCGCACGAATATTGGATTCACGATTTCAAGGATGCGCACTGGGCAAATGATGAACAGATTTTAACAGGCGTGCTTAAAAACAACCACCAGGTAGGATTGTTTGACCCGGCAAACCCGAACACGCCTGTCCAGCTGACATTCGATTACGCGAAAGTTTATTCCCGCCCCTTTATCTGGCGAGCCCCCGAGCACCAGGATGCACGGATGCTGTTTGCCAATGCCAACGGGGAGCAGATCAATATCTTCAGGGAAGTAGCACCCAACAGCAATAATTTTACATTGTACATGACTTTTACAAGTCCTTCGTCAAACCCCGACTACAACAAGATCGGATCTCCCGAGCCCTGCGTGTACGACGGCCAATCTTACATAACCTTCATGGCCTCTTCGTCTGAATATGAGAACTCCTTTGTTCCGGGTGAAATATGGATTGCGAAAATTGACAGCCTTTCGCCGTTTTTCAGGATGATTTCCGATCCTTCCACAGGCATCCGGAGTGATCCGGAAACACTGGCAACGAGTGATTCATTGCTGGTTTACTATACCGAAGTTGACGAAGTCGCAGGGCCTGAACGGTGCTACAGGCTCAAAAAATGTGACACGGGGATAGGGATAAACCTGCCAACAGGCAACCCGGAAATTGCCGGCAACAATCACACGCCTCCGGCCATCTGCCAGAATCCTTTTAAACAGCGCATTTCATTGAAGAATGGCAGCGGGAATGAATTTTATATGCTTGCAGGCATGACCGGGAAAACCGTCTGGTCAGGAAAACACATCGAACGGAAAAATTTTTCCGGTCTCCCGGCAGGGCCCTATATTTTGAAAGTCATGTGTGGCAGTTCAGCGAAGGCCATCCGGCTGATCAAAGAATAATACCCGGTTCAGCATCTTGCGGTTACCGGTTGATGAACTTAACCGCCCGTGAAAATTCATTGTTTTTCACAGTAACGAGGTAAAGTCCTTTGGGGAACTGCGAAAGGTCGTAATCACGCCCGGTCAGTTCGCCTCCTGTGAAATCAATGCGGTCGGTGAGTACCGGCTCTCCAACGATGGTGGTGATGATTATTTCCAGGAACTGCCCGGGGGACCTGATCTCCAGGTGAAGTTTAGCGTTACCGGGGTTGGGGTAAACCCTGAGGGTTCCCCCGGGAATGATCTCATCGATCGCAGCGCAGGCCGAAAATGAAAAACTCACCCTGGAGTCTGCCGAATCCAGGCAGCCATATTCATTGATTACCTTCACCCGGTAAAATTGTGTGTCGAAGCCCAGTCCGGTGGTTTGCACCTCAATCGATTGCGTGGTTGCCCCGTTCGACCAGTAATAGGAAGAACCCTGGTTCCCGGCATCAAGTTTCACTATTTCATAAATGCATGCTGTTGTGTCGGCAGGCCAGTTGAGCATCTTCGGAACCGGGTTTACGTGCACATTCACCTGGCCGGTTGCCCCGTTGAACCCGTCGCCGATGGTAAGCAAATAATTTGTGGTTTCACCGGGGGTGACCTGGGGGTCAGCCTCCTGGGATGTAAATCCTGCCGGTGTTGATGTCCAGGAATAGGTGTAGTTGCCGGAACCTCCCCCGACCATGGCATGCAGCTTACAAGGCTCTCCCGCGCAGATCACAGGAGGGAAGGCGCCGGGATTGCATGCCAGCGGACTTCCGGTCACCGAAACCATGACGAGGGAAGGCTCGCTGACACACCCGGTGGCATTGTCGGTAACTACCAGTGAAAAGATTGTCGTCACCGAAAGGTTAACCACCAACGGCGCCATCTCTGTGGAAGAGAACCCCGGGGGGCTTGATGTCCAGTAGTAACTGTAATCTCCCGACCCGCCTGAGCCGGTACCGTTCAGCTGGGCATTGGTTCCGTATGGAATGCTGGAATTTGATCCCGCCCCGGCAACCGGTTTGGCGTTGACAACTACCGTTGCCGTTCCTGATACATTGCTGAAACCATCGTTGACCTGGACGGAGTATGCAGTAGTTGAAACAGGGAAAACTGTCGGGCTGTGAAGGTTCGATGTAAAACCCGGGGGATTTGAGGTCCAGGAGTAGGAATAATTGCCGCTTCCTCCTGATACCATGGCATTGAGTAAGGCAGATGCTCCCGCGCAGATGGTTCCGGGGGATGCTGCAGCATATACCCCGAGCGGGCCTCCGACAACAGTGACAAGGATATCCGATGTGCCATGGCACCCTGCATTATCTGTTACGTTCAGGATGAAATTTGTGGAGGCTCCCATGTTGATGGTAACGGGTTGTAATACATTCGGGTTCAAAAGCAATCCGGCCGGCTCCCAGTGACTGTTGTATGGACCCGCACCACCCGAAACCAACCCGTGAAGGGTGATGATGGCCCCGTTGGCAACGGAAGTGTCGTTCCCGGCCGAAACAACCGGCGCGTTGATTTCAGTCAGCTGGAATGGATAGTCCCGGTAGACGCAGATATTGTCGCATAGGTCGCGGATATCGCCAATGATATGCAGGCTGTAAGTTCCTGCTGCGAGCGCAGGTGAGGTTTTAAGGGTGCAGTTCCTGCCGTTGCTGGCACCTGTGCGGCAATCGGCAGAGGTCACATCGGTGATGGTATAGGTCCCTGCCGGGCCGGTGAGGCTGAATTTTTCGGGCCGGTGGAAAACATCAGTACACTTTACGTTTTCCGAAAAACGGACAAAGAGGCTGTCGGAACCTGCGCAGGATACGGTTTGCTGTATGGAGTCGACTGTTGCCGGCGTGATATCGAAAATGGAGGCGGTCGACCCGCTGAAATCCAGGGTATATCCCGACTGGTTTGTCGAAGACCAGTTGCTCACATTCAGCACATAGGTCTGCCCGCTCAGCACGGTGAGATCTTTGTTGAATTTCTGTCCGGATGCTCCAGGGCCATTGCAGTTCAGGTTGTTGCCAAGCAGCGTGTTGATGCCGGTAGGCCCGTTTGTACCTGTAACACCATATGAGTTGCAGCTTACCTGTAACATTGACGCATTGGTATATATCTGGTCACACCCGGCATTGGTCATGTTAAAAAGCGACCAGTCATAGTCGTTCGACGGGTTGTTGGGCGTGAGGGTGAACCGCAGGGTTCCGCTGGTCTGCACGGTGATCACATAGAACACATCGTTTTTTTCACCGTCCATGCACAGGGGGCAAAGGCTGTTGTTCCTGATCTCAGGATATACATTCCCATGCCCTGTATAGGAGGTGGTAGTGGTGTAAACGGGCTGGCACACCGGGATGGCACCGAGACAATCCTGTACGGTCGGGGGGCCGTCAAAGGATTGCGCATGAACATGAAATCCAGCCACCCACAGCAGGCAAATCAATGCCAGCGGGAATAAATTCAGCCTGGGGTGTTTCTGTTGAGGCATTCTCCGGATTGTATATCAGGCAAATGTACAAAATAATTTCACCGTTGCTCTTTCTTATCCTGCAGCAGGTTGTATGCCGGCAATTGTTTCCGTTTCCTGTATCCCCAGATAAAGGTTGAAGGAAAAACCATTACCGCGGTCGGTATTGTGGATGCCACCGGCATGGGAGTACCTTTCAAACTATGCACGCCAAAGGTTAAGCAGATCGCCACCGCCGAAGGAATGATCGTGGCCGCTGCCAGTGCCACCGCTTTTTTTTGAATGGTGGTAGCAAGGGTTTCACATCCGCGCATGATGGTTCCACCAAAAAGAAAAGTATAGGTTCCCTGCTTCAGGGCAGCCGTTGTTGCGCCCGCCAGATCAAGCGTGTCTAAGTAATTGATGCCGAAAACAATGCATGCCAGCACTATGGCACCCATCATTCCCATTTTATAGTCAATGAACCTGGAACCAAAAATGATGAGCCTTTTAAAACGGGACGGGTTATCTGAAGTTTTCAAATCGAAATCAGTCAATTACAATTTTTTTGATGATCCCGCCATGAGCAAATTCCAGCCTCAGGATATAAACACCTGCAGGGAATTCGCCGATGTCAAGAGAAGCTGATTCCGGGGGGAATTCCCTGGAAAAGGCACCTGAAACTGATGAAAGGCATATTGATCCAGGTTTGACGGATCCAGGCACTTCAAGATTGAGCCGGGAATGTGCGGGATTCGGAAACACCACAACAGATGAATTGTTTTTTTCTGCCGGTATCCCACTGATCAGGTCACAGGAATTATAAGCCGGGTTCATATAGGTCAGCTGCCCGCTTTCCGATATGCAGAGAAACCAGTACCATCCGCCGACAAGCATTGCGGACCCGCTGAAAATGATACCCCTGCTGCTGCCTATTCCTTCAATCCAGGTCTCTTTATAGTCCGGGAATACCTGGCAGGACAACCAGAACTTCTGCCTGGCGGAACCATCAATAGTTACCTGGGTAACCGAGTCAACATATAAATAAACAGGCTCCATACCCGCCAGCACGCTGTCTCCTGCATGAACGGAATAGTCGTACATCAGACGGTCGTTCTCTGTCCCGCTGTGTTTATACCACACCCTGCGGCTGGCATCTTCCCTCATATAACAGAATAAGTTCCAGTTACCGGGAGTTTGTCCCTGGGATGTATACATTTTTTTATATGTGCCGGAACTGAAGATGGTGTCTCCCGCCATTTGGTAACTGATGGTGGAGTAAGATGTGTCAAAAGGCACACAGGAAACAACAGCAAGAACGCTCCAGGTTTTATCCTCGCCGACTGTTGGATAATATACCTGGCTGTATACAGAACCGGCGAAAATTAATGCGGAAAAAATGATGCAGATAGTTTTCATGACGCTTCATGTTTGGATGATGAAAAATGAATATTCAATGAACACTTCCTGTTCCCGGTTCCAGGGAAATACCCGTTACCGGATAACCAGTTTTTTCGTTTCGATCGCAGTTCCGTTTTCAATTTTCACCAGGAAAAATCCTTTTTTCAGCGTGCTCACATCAATCGTGGCGCGGTTTTTATTCCTGAATTTTTCCTGCATGATCCGTGTTCCCTGTACATCAAAAATGGTAACTGACAGATCTTTTGAGCTATTGCTCCCGTTGTCAATGTTAACTTCCCTGTTGGCCGGGTTTGGATAAAGGGTGAATGCCTCCTGTTGACTGCCTTTTTCTTCGACGAAAAGACCTCCGCCATTGGTGGTTTTTAAAATTGTCCCCTGTTCCCCAACCGCATAACCGGTATTGGCATTGGTGAAGCAGATTGATTTTAAGAACAGGCTGGTTCCGCTGACCGATTTCTCCCAGGAGGCTCCTGCGTTGGAAGTTTTCAGGATGGTGCCTTCATATCCAACTGCATAGCCGATATTGGCCCCCGTGAAAAATATGGATCTGATCGTGACAAAGGAACCGGTATTGACCCTGTTCCATGTTAACCCTCCGTCAATGGTTTTACCGATGTATCCGCCATAACCTGCAGTATAACCGGTGTTGGCATCCGTAAAGAATACGGCACCCAGGTCGTCCGGCATGGAAGCAACTGCCGACCAGGTCGCACCGCCGTCAGTGGTTTTTACGACGGTTCCGCTGCGCCCTCCTGCATAACCGGTGGTGGCTGTCGGAAAACAGATGGACTGTAAATCTTTGGTTGTCCCGGTTGGCAATGCGGCCCAGTGCAGCCCGGCGTCAGTTGTCTTCAGGATGGTCCCCGCTGACCCAGCCACATAGCCTGTCCTGGCTTCGGTAAAACAGACCGAGGCATAGTACTTTGAATCAAAGCTGTCCTGGCCGGTCCAGGTGATGCCGCCATCGTATGTTTTCAGGATGGTCTGGTAACCTCCCACAGCGTATCCAGTATCCTTATTGGGAAAGTGTACCGCATAAAGGGAATGTGAATGAAGATTCTGTTTTGGGGTCCATGTGGCCCCGCCATTGGTGGTTTTGAGTATCCAGCCATTGTCGCCGACGGCAAAACCGTTGCTGTCATCCGGGAAAGAAACCCCAACCAGGCCTTCAAGGGTGCTGCTGTGTGACAGCGAACTCCAGGTAGCGCCGGAATTGCGGGTGGCATAGATCACCCCGGTTTCACCAACTGCATATCCGATGCTGTCGGCGGTAAAGCAAAGGGAAGATAACTTCAGCGCGGGATTTGCCTGAATTGTTGTCCATGTTGTGCCGCCGTTGGTGGTTCTGACGATGGTTCCTCCTTCGCCCACCCCACAACCTATGACAGGATTGATGAACCTTATTGAATAGAGGGTGGCTGAATTTCCGTTCGCCAGGGGCGACCAGGTGACACCCCCGTCGGTGGTCTTCCGGATGGTCCCGCCATCACCTGCAACATAACCTGTGCTGGCATCGGTAAAATACACTGATTGCAACCCACTTGTGGTCCCGCTCTGCATGCCCGTCCAGGTTGTTCCGGAGTTTGTGGTTTTCAGGATGGTGCCGCTCTCCCCGGCAATAAATCCGGTAGTTGCATCGGTGAAGAAAACGGAGTAAAGTTCGTGGAATGTCCCGGTTGTTAAAGTGGTCCAGGTGGAGCCTCCGTCGCTTGTTTTCAGCACAGATCCATTGTTGCAGGTCACATAACCCGTGTTGGCGCTGGTAAAGAAAACGGCATACAGCCAGTAGTGTGTTCCTGCAGGTACCAAGGACCATGTGTCGCCGCCGTCGGTGGTTTTTACAATCACACCATCATTTCCCACGGCATACCCGGTAACGGCATCCGGGAAATGAACCGAATGCAGCACGCTTGAAGTGATCCCCGGCTGCGATATCCAGCTCAGACCTCCATCCGTTGTTTTCATGATAGTTCCGCAGTCACCCACGGCAAACCCGGTACCCGCACTGATAAAACAGACCGAGAAGAGCTTGTTGCCGGTCGGGGAGGGGTTTAGCCAGGTCCATTGCGCTATTGCAACGACAGAAACGAGCAGTAAAAATGACAGAAAAACGAGTTTTTTCATAGATTAAAACTTGTATCCAACCTGGAGGTTCAGGGTGAAGGTGCGATCATAAACTTGATTGTAATTGTCAAAATCATTTGTGTAATCAACAAGTTTGTTGAAATTCCAGTAATAATCAAACACAACTCCTACTTTAAACCGTTTGATCCTGAAGTCAATGCCTGCTCCCCCAATAACGCCGTAGATGGTTTTATGCAGTTGGTCATCCAAGGTAAAATGCTCAAAAAGGTTGTAGCTTTGGGTATATGAAACAAGGTAGTCAACCCGTGGACCGACATGGATAAAAGGAACGACCAGGTTTTTAACAGGTACCTTTACCTCGAACAGCGTATTGACCGTCACATAATTCAGTTTTGTTGAAACATCTGTTTCAGTAAATCCTTCGGGGGATTGGAAACTGGTGTTCAGCAGTGAACCAGCCCCGCCTTTTTGCACATATCCCAGGTTTGTACTTAAATTGAAATAGGTGTGGTCAAGGTAATCAAGACCCAGGAGGAGATCAAAGCCGATATTGTTCTTGTTGAACACCTGGTCGACAGAGGCAGAATTAACCCAGTTAAGGTTTGATACCGAGGCCCCAAATCTCAGGTTAAGGGTTTGGCTGAATCCGCAAAATACAACCAGGCTGAAACACATGGCCAGAGCTCCGTTTTTCATAGGATATCGTTTAATCAATTACGGCAGATGAACATTTACAAACAAAAATAAAAAATAATTTTCTTGATGAACACAATTCTTAAACAATTGTGCCGCTTTGCTGCGAAATGTTCGCCACGATCGTCCTTTGCCCGCTGGCAGAAGGTTTTCGCTTGACCCGGAGAGTGGCGAACAATGATATTACCTGCAACGGAAACGTGGAAAACTGGTACAAAAAGAAGAAAAATGAAAATAAAATCAACGCAATGGTGATACTTAAGCGATTTATGTCAAATATTTTTATACTTTTGCATCATCTTTAGTGACTGTTTAAAATTGTTTTATATCCCTTTAGTCCTCACGTTTTGTCAAACGAACGTCAGAACAGATAACTTTGGAGCAAATATACAATCTTAGCAAAGACCGGTTTAAATCCTGGAAAATTTATTCCATCCTTTAGTTTGGTCTGAGGTACACTTTGAAATT
>JAPLDF010000081.1 GCA_026391835.1 Bacteroidota bacterium | reverse complement strand
ATCTTTTTCTCTGACTACTACAAACAAGTCCGTTGTGTAAATTAAGAAACCGCCGTATACCGAACGGTATGTACGGTGGTGTGAGAGGACGGAAAATGAAATAGGAGGAAAACCTTTTCATTTTCCTCCTACTCGATTCAACAATTTGTCGACCAGGATATCCCTCTATTTTTCACCGTAAGATGTTTTTAATTCAACTCTCCTGTTTTTCGAACGGCCCAAAGCAGTATTGTTGTCGGCAATTGGCCTGGATTCGCCATAACCAATGGCTGTCAATCTTGATTCCATAATGCCTTTGCCCATTAAATAGGTTTTAACAGCGTCGGTTCTCTTTTGTGAGAGTGTCAGGTTGTAATCGTCGGCGCCCTGGCTATCGGCGTGCCCTTCGATCAATAAATTCGCAGATTCATACTTTTTGAGTATCAACACCAATTCATCCAATTGCGACAGGGATGCAACTTTAAGTTTATCGCTGGTCGTCTCGAAGAAAATTTTGCTGGCTATATTGGTAATCTTTACCAGGTCCTCTTTGGCAATTTCAGGGCAGCCCTTGTTTGCAATTGTTCCCTGGATCAAGGGACAACGATCATCAATGTCAGCCACACCATCCCCATCGGTATCGGGGCATCCTTTCAGACTTTCGGGACCGGCCAAATCGGGACAGCGGTCATTCTCATTTACAATACCATCTTTATCATTGTCCATCGGGCATCCGCTGGCATTAACCTTAAATCCCGCCTGTGTATCCGGGCACTGATCATCAATATCAGGCACGCCATCGCCGTCCTTGTCCGGACAACCTTTTAAACTTACCGGGCCGGCAGCATCCGGACAGCGGTCATTTTTATCAGCAATACCATCGCTGTCTTTATCAGGGCAGCCTTTCAAAGTACTAAGGCCTGCAACATCCGGACACTCATCCAAATAGTCGGCAACACCATCATTATCCTTGTCGAGCGGGCATCCAAATTTATCAACGGCAACTTTGAAAGGTGTATCGGGGCATTTGTCGTAACGGTCTGAAACACCGTCTTTATCAGCATCTTTTTTCTTGCCAAAATTAAATGTTAATCCAACTGTATGAAGAAGGTAAAAATCATTTTCTCTTGCCGAGACTCCATCTCTCTTGTCGGATGTTGAATAAATAAAGGTTTCCTGTAAACTGAGGTTAATGGTTTTACCAAACCGAAAATTTATTCCTCCTCCGAATGAAGGAGCCGCAAAATCTATTTTTGTAGGACTGATTTCCAGATCTTTATCAAATACCATGATTCCTCCACCAACGAATATGAAAGGATTTACAGCGTTTCTTGTTGATAGCAAATTAAACCTGAAATTGAGAAGAGCTGAAGTAAAGCCACTGTTAAAGTATTCGCTGTTGCGGTTATAACCAAATGTTCCTTTGGTAATGAGCAAATTAATGTCGAAATGATTTACGATATACCTGGATACAGATATTCCTCCAAATCCATACCATGACTGGTCGAATTTATAGAAGTCAGTACCCAGATCGCCTGCATATTGGGTTATTCCCCCGTGTAAACCGATGTTCCATTTTTTGTCCTCGGTTTGTGCGTTGATGATTGATGCAAATGCCAGGCAGATGCATAATAGTACAAGTTTTTTCATGATGTTTTTTTTTAGTTTACTCCGGCAAAGGTCAATTATGAACAGATGCCATGTGTTACATAATTCTTTAAATAGATTGCATCATTCACATATTTGCCATATATTCATTAATCGTTTCCAGGCGGTTGCATTCAATATCAATTTCCCAAATGCCGGTAACGGCAGCATTTCATCAGTAAACAAGGAAAAAAAGATTTTTCATTACTGGATCGATTGTGCCCAGTGACAAATTGTTTTTACTTCTTCCTGCGATGGAACCCCATCTGCCTGTTTTTCCCTGATTTTTTTTTTAGGCATCATGCCTTTTGAAACCATTTTGCACATCTCCTTTGCCTTACCGGCCTGTTTTTCCATAGAAATGTTATTCCAGTCTGATAGATTAAGATGCATCATAGCTATTCCCTTTCCACCTTCTGAATGGCATTTCACACACGATTTTTCAGCAATTTCCATTATCCCGGCCGAAATCGGCTTGCCTTCAATACTTTTTTTTGCCGATGATTGAGCGGTTGAATGGTTGAAGAACATTGAAGTCAGGAACACCAGTCCTAAAATTGCAAAAGTGTTGATGATTGCTTTTTTCATCTCAAGTGGTTTAATGTCATGCCTGAATTTTCACAACAAGTCAAAGGTCAACATCTTCACAATTATTCGTGTTATACAATTTCAGCAAATCATTGCATAATTCACACCTTGTTAGCGGAGTCATATTAACTATCAAAAGGAAACTGCATTCCTGGTAACACATTTAAGGTTTAGGCTTTTTAATAAACTTCATAAATCTGTTGGCTACCTGCAGTTCATATCTTTGTCTTGTTTCTGACTCTTTGCTTTTATCTGCAATAAAGATTATTGTTTTACCTCCGTCGAGGGTTACCGGGTATTTATCTAATAATGAGCCAGCTAAAAGTTTAGACCTGGGAACCATAACCTGGCGGTTTGATATCTCGGACCTGTTGTCAATAAAATCCTGTTCACTTATTTTTCGTATGGTTTTCATAATATTTATTGTCTGGTTAAAAACTGTAATTGTTTGACCTTATAATCTATACACCGGATTGTTTTCCAGGCACACCCCGGTGGTTGATGAAAGTATGCTGAATATAGTTTGGCAAATATTCAGTCTTTTTATACCCAATATGTTACACAGTTACTTTAAATCTTTATATAATTCACACATAAGTGTTGTATTTCATTGCAGGTGATAAAAAATAAGGTCCATTTACATGTAAAAGGTCGAAAGAGACATGCCTTCCTGCTTCTTTTGCAAAAAAAAGACAACCAAATTCTATGACCGTATGAAAAACCAGGCTTTGACCGCAGTCTTACTTTTATTGATTGGCCTTATTGGATCGGCACAACCAATTCCCCCGGATAGTTTGTACTTTGGGCAAATCCCACCGGGTAACACGCCGCAAATTTTCGCACCCGGTAAAATTTCATTGCCCGGAAGGAATGAGGCCGTGATCACATTCTCACCTGATGGGGCATCCGCATTTTTTTATATCGAAAAATATCCTACCCCCGAAGAGCCATATACCTTGTTCACCACCTATGCCAACAATCACTGGACGATACCTGATACCATCCCATTCTCTGTAGGCCGGTCAACCGGGGAGCCATTTTTTGCATACAATGGCAACCGTTTATACATGTATGCAACCAATGCCATCAATCACCATGGGATTACTGATCTCAGCTATTCCGAGAAACAAGGGGCTTCCTGGAGCAATCCCATCAGCCTTGGCAATCCACCAAATTCGGAGGACTACCAGTATCATCCATGCATTGTTGGTGATACATCCATCTATTTTTCAAGTTTTACAGGAAATGTTTGCAGGTGTCAATTCCTCAACGGCACCTATCAAAACAGGGTAATACTTCCAACCCCGGTAAATTTCATTGGCTCTCAGACATGGGGCGATCCTTATGTTTCACCGGACGAAAGCTACATGATCATAAAATCGATCCGTGACGGCGGATTTGGTCAAAATGACCTGTACATCTCTTATTTCAGGCAGGACAGTACCTGGACCAACCCGAAAAACCTGGGAAATGTCATCAACACTCCCTTGGATGAAACGTCCGGAGATATCACACCAGACGGTTTATACATGACATATGGGTCAAATAAAGACCTGTATTGGGTTTCTACAAGTTTTATAGACAGTTTGAAGTACACCAATTTCGTCCCATATTTAAAAAACCCTATACCAGCCAAGACAGCTTATACCGGGCAGTTTTTTACGTATACAATTCCCGACAGCACTTTTTTTGATGATGATGGCAACAATACACTTGCCTATAGCGCACAACTTACAAGTGGGACTCCGTTACCGGGCTGGTTGGCTTTCGACAGCATTTCACGCACCTTTTCAGGAACACCTGCCATTGCCGCAACACTGAATATCAAGGTAAAAGCGATTGATACTGCCAGAGCA
The DNA here is from genome assembly GCA_026391835.1 of Bacteroidota bacterium. GTDB lineage: Bacteria > Bacteroidota > Bacteroidia > Bacteroidales > FEN-979 > CAIVAT01. The sequence goes on along the minus strand of JAPLDF010000081.1, from coordinate 15,823 downwards.
TTTGCGTCAGGAACATTTAAACTCAATGTAAAAGTACCTGTTGCAGTTCAACATTTGAAAGAGCCAGTGGTTACCATTTTCCCCAACCCGGCAAGCGGGCTGATACACATCTCTTTGGATGCATATTCTGGTAAAACTGCATTGGTTGAAGTAAGAAATCTTGAAGGAAAAGTAATACTGACAGGCACTTTCAAAGATTCAGAGTGTATTGATCTGACATCCAAACCGAAGGGTATGTATATATTCAAACTACTAATCGATCAGGAAATAGTTACCAGGAAAGTTTACATCGAATAAGTTTTCGTTCTGAAACTTTTATAAGGTGCGAAAGGACTTACCCAAAGGCACACCTTTTTCGATGAGTACACTCACGATCGGGATGATCCCGGCCGCGTTGGAATAGAGCGGAACACCAATTAAAATTGACAAAGGCACTGCATACCATGAAGATTTCCCCATAAGGCTTGCCATGAAGTTTTCTGGTACATATCCATGGGCTGCGGCACCGACTGCAATTCCAAGAATGATATAAATCCATACTTTCCCGACAATTTCCTTCACTGCAGAATAACCTGCCTGGATCCGATCGCCTGGCCGGATTTTTTCTTCGTCACCATCACCGTGACCCGCCTTGATTTCGTAGACCCAGCCTTCAACATATTTTTCCATTTTCAGTTTGCCGATTACCCATCCGGCTGTGATGGCAATGACAAGCCCGGTAAAAACATAAATTGCAGCCACTTTCCAACCAAACAGTCCAAAAAGCAATATCACAGCCACTTCATTGATCATCGGGGCGGCAACCAGGAATGAAAAGGTTACTCCCAACGGGATTCCAGACTCAACAAATCCAAGAAACAAGGGTATTGCAGAACATGAGCAGAAAGGGGTTACGATTCCCAGTAACGAGGCCATCACATTGCCGGCAAACAACGACCGGCCTTCCAACGCTTTCCTGGTCCGCTCAGCTGTAAAGAAACTCCTGATAATACCTACCACGAAAATAATCAGGACCAATAGCATGAGTACTTTAGGCACTTCAAATATGAAAAACCGAAATGCTTCAGTAAGATGCTTTCCCCGGGGTAATTTCAGGATTTCGTCAACCAACCAGTTGGTAATAGTTTGTAGGTTAACATAAAACAGTATCCAAAATCCCAGGAGTATTATCGGCAAGAACCATTTGTAAGATTTCATTTTTTCTGCTGATTCGTTGTTCGTCGAAAGACGAAATTGTATCTAAAAAAAGCTTATTTCTTTTTTTTTACCGGCCTGAGCTGGCACATGCACGGACCAGATAATTGTCCGCTCCGATCAATGACCCGGAGCATTTCATCCCTTTCCCATTCCACCAATCCACCGGCCAGGTTGGCAACCATGCCATTTAACCCCTTGTCCATTAAAAACTTTACTGCCTCCCTGCTGTGTATCCCTGAAGCGTCGACAAAGATCAATGGTTTACCAGCCGGGAGATCCTGGTAATTTTCTTTCAGCATGCTGTAAGGGCAATAGAAAATCACCGGAACATCCAGTAATTAAAGCAGTTCATATACTCCTCGCGTACGTCTACCAGTATAGCTCCCTGCTGGCAGAGTGTCAAAGCCTGTCTCGGCGTCAGGTTGCGGATCCCGCTGCTTTCAAATCCGGTCTTCTCGAAAAAACCTCCCATGGTCAAATGAAAAAAACAATGATGTAATAGATTCCGACAAGAATAAACAATACTGCTACAATCCTGCGGAACCACAATTCAAACATTTTGATCCGGTCGTACAGTTTCCCCACATTACCAACCGCATATGCAAGTAACCATGCAAAGATGATCACGGGCAGTCCGGTTGCAACGGCAAAAACGACCGGCAAATACAAACCACTGACGCTGGTAATGGTCATGGGGATGAGCATGGCGAAATATAACACTCCACTGTATGGACAGAATGCCATCGCGAAGACCATTCCAAGCAACAATGTGCCCCAGTAGCTTCGTTTGCTGTGTTCTCCCATTTTTTCAGTCAGACCTGAAAACCCGGGAAACCTAATCTTAACAAAATCGAGCATCAGCAGGCCGATGATGGTCAGCAATGGTCCCAGCAATTTCTCACCCCATCCCTGGAAAAGCATTGTGATATGCATTTTGCTGGCTCCAAAAAAAAGAATCAGCCCCAGGCCGGTGTATGAAATGGCACGGCCAAGTGTATATACCAACCCCTTGATAAAAACGCGCCTGCGGTTTTCGATATCACGGCTGATGAACCCGATTGCGGATATATTCGTTGCCAAAGGGCAGGGACTGATTGCTGTCATTAAGCCCAGGATAAATGCTGTTAAAGCAGCATACTGAGAATTTTCAAGAATTGCCTGAAGGTATTGCATAATGTGCTTATGAATGGATGAAATCGAATTTATTCCCTGAAATTTGAGCTTCCGCCATCATTTCAACATACCATCCACAGCCTCCTTCGATACTTTTTCCACATTGTTGCAAGTCATGCAACGCCTTGTGAAATGGAAGTAGTAGACGGTAATATTTTTCGCAGTGCCGATGGATGCAGATCCGCCTGAAGCTGAGGAAGCATCCGTATTACAGGAATAATTGCCGGTTATAATGGCAAGAAGAAATAACAACCCAATGATCCTTTTCATAGATGTTTGTTTATTTGGTTAACAATTGCTTTAATTCATCATGCGAAGGGATGCGGCCTTTCAGCACTACTTTTTTCATCAACAACCATTGCCGGAGTTGACATCACGCCGTATTTCATGATCTCCATAAGGTCCTCTACTTTGGTTATTGATGCGCTGATCCCGTTCTTCTCAACCACCTCCCTGATGAGTTTATCCAGTGTCCTGCATTTTGCACAACCCGGACCTAAAATTTTAATTGACATCATTGGATCTTGGATTTACGATTTTGGATTTACGATTTATTATCTGTTAGCTATCGTCCTGATTATCTTTTCTGATTCTATTTTCTGAAAAAACTGTCAAACATTGACCTGGCTTCTTCCCAATTTTCTTTGTTGATACAATACTTTATATAAGGCGGATTGATCTCGCCCTGGATAAGCCCGGATTTTTTCAACTCCTTCAGATGTTCTGACAATGTTGACCTTGCAATGGGTATATCTTCGGCCATGTCGCCGCTGTAACAGCATTTATCAATGTTACCGGCTAGAAAGTCGAGGATGAATACCCTTGCCGGATGCGCAATTGCCTTGGCATACCTGGCCATTTTCTCCTGAGACTGTGTATAATATTTCTTTTCAGCCATCATTTCGTTTTGTATTTCGTAGAATAACGAAACAAAGGTACTATAATTAAGTCATGGGAAAATTAATATTCTTTACAAAAAATTACCAGGATTGCCAAGCAGATTTAACGGAACACCTTTACGGGTATGCCGGAACCAAAACAAAAAACGCCCGTCTGGAAGTCCAGACAGGCGTTTTCAATATTCAAAAGAATCGCCCTTTCATGACCAGGGAGATTCAATCCTGTGATGCTATTTATTTAAAGGCGTCTTCTTCAGGATTTCACCTTTGGGGGAAAACTTTACTTCGTAACCCATTTTACCCTTTTTTAAATTCATCTCATAGTTCAACACATTGTCAGGACCCTCAATTTTTGTAATTTCTGTAATTGAAGAGCCAATAAAGTTTGTCGCCACGGAAGTTAATACCTCTTTGGGCAGATCGGATTCGATCATGATTGTTTCCGTTTCGAGCCACTCACCCTTGGCATTAAAGTTGGCAGACATACCAACCCCCTTGTCCTTGAAAGTGATTTCATAGTCTTTATTTTCCATTTCATATTTAACATAAGTTGCGGCAGGGAATTTTTTCACAAAAGCTTCCTTTACCGGGGCCGGAACCTTCTCCGGTGCAATTGTTTGGGTAAATCCCAAAAAACCGAATAGCACGCATGCTAATAGCATTACAATGATTTTTTTCATGATTTCAATGACTTTAAGGTTAGATTACTTTTATTGATTTGGCTAATTGGGTGCCTATAAAAAAAAATGTGTCGGTTCTGGTAATTATCACCGTCTGATTCCCCAAAAATTTCTAAACGCCTTACCCTGTTCTTCCATATCGTGGTTAAATTTATTCCTGAATGAAACCCACTGGTCACTTCTTTCTTCATTAAAATCTGCCAGATTCTGTTTCATTTCCCTGTTCTGCTGTTCCAGTATGGCCAATTTTCTTTCGTCGGCTGCCCTGACTTCAATTTTCTCTTTTGCTATTTTTACTTTGAACTCGGCAATATTTTCATCATACAGGTTGATTTTTTCTTCCGATTCCTTTTTAAACTGCTGAATCGAATCTTTTATCGCCTGGTCCAGTTCCTGCTGAGCGACTTCCACCTTATCCATGGCATCGTCAACCCTGGCATTGGCATTTTCCACTTTCGTAGCCGACGACGTGCAGCCCGTTAATACTGCTCCAGCCGATAATAGAGTTATAGCGAGGATAAAAATTGTTTTTTTCATTTTGTCTGGTTTGACTGCTTGCTTATTTACAATAAGATATTGTTATTATTTGAGTCAGCAAAAATATGTCGTTTCATTCGTGAAACCCTTACATAACTTTGTGAATAAGTTACATCATTCACACATTTAATCAGACATACCGCTTGGGTAACGAATTGAAAATATAATGTTTGTGAGGAGAATGCTGGATTAACGAAATTTAAGCAGAAAGAAAAGGCAGGGAGGCTGGCACCCTGACCTATTTTTTTTCAAGTCGTTGTTTAATTCCGCAGAAGACCTTGACTGGTGAATCAACGATAAGCATGTTGGATATCCAATCGGGTATTGTTCCGGCCGGGTCGACATAGCCTTCGAGGACAACATGGGCCATTTGTTTGCCGGCGGGTTTGACAGTCCAGGTTTGCCTGTATTCTTTGATGCGTATCATGTTGTGATGTTCTGGAATGACACCAGGGAGCGGAACTGCGGTAATTTTGCCCCCTCCTGCGACCGGATCTGTTGTAACTGTAACATCCACACATAGATCACGATCAATTACAGGCCAGGGCAGATCATATACCAGGTAGTATTGCGCCCGTTTGCTTTTTTCGTAAAGCAGGACCTTGATCTGGTTGAAATTCTTATCCCACCAATCGGTGTTGTTGACGTCTTCGATGAGGGCGAAAACCTTTTCAGCCGGGGCATTGATATCGGCAACCCCTTTATAGGATTTCAGTGTCTTCCCGGCTTCCTTCCGGGTATAAATCTTTATACCATCTTTTTCTTTTATAAAATCCCAGGATTGTGCTGCCACCGAATATGAAAACAATATTGTCAGAACAACCACTGAAAGAAAGCAAAACCGATCCGCGTACATGACACCAGAGTTTTTTTTACAAAATAAAGCTTTTCCCGGCATTTTTCCTTTTAATTCTTTTGTCACCGGAAAAAATTTCTTCTATTCCCACTTGCAGCCGGAAGAATTGGGATAATAAATACTGATGGAATATTATTGTTGTATATTTTACATTACATTTGCATACAATACCTGTTCATGTTTGTATCATAAACTTATGAATTGTGAACTTTAAATCAAACCCAATTCAGTTCATTTCAGTAATCCTGTTATTTGAAATGATGCAAACAACATCAATTTATCAACTAAACCTAAATAATTTAGAGCTATGATTATAATATTCAACGACGAACATACCAGGGTAAAAGCAGCAACAGCGTTGTCAAACGGGATTCTGAAAAACCCTGTTTTTTTTAAGGCAATTTCTGATCATCCGTCCTTTGATTTAAGCACGGCAAGTCCGCAGATCATTGCAGACCTGATGGCGAAATCTGATCTGGAGTTTAAGATTGAAATTTTTTATCCGAATGTTTTACAATCTATTAAATATAGAAAAACATTCGCCTTTACGGATGGAAGGTTTCCCAATACCCTGTTTCTTAACTTTAAAAAGCTTGAAAGGGAGACAGAGGATATTGCGGCAACAATTATTCATGAAAGTATTCACGCTTTGGATGATGCTGCGGAAAACGAAACTTTTGGACATGGCAACAATAGTGCGGTAGGAAAAGAGAATACTGCTCCATACTGGATAGGAAATCTTGCCTACCGGATGCTGAAAAATAATCCGGATGCACCACTCCTGGCATTTGACCAGGTAGAGGACGACAATGAAGTATAATTTACTAACAACCTAAAAATCAATATTATGACAGTTTTAGGAACAAAAAAGTTCTGGAAGCCGGCACCAGGTGCATCTTCCTCGCAAAAGGAGAATCAAATACTCAAAAATTCCGGCTATATCAATTTACAATTGCACTCTGTCAACTATATGTCAAAAGGAAACTTCTGGCAATCGACCTTCGGAGGTTGGGACAAGATTGCATTGGCGACTACTTTGAAATACCACAAGGGTGTTGAGTTAATTGAAGCTACATCGGTTCAGGATATGAGAGAAGTACCTGTGAATAAAGTTATTAATCTCGGATTGCAAAGGAATATTGCAGTTAAAATACCGGCAAACGCAGATGCGATTTCGATCGATGTAAAAATGACAGGAGTCAAAAATGATTTGCTTCAAGCCAAATTTGACATGCTGAATAAACCGGAATACCAGGCAGCGCTACAACTGGCCCCAACTGTTGTTGGTCAAGTATTTACCATTACTTCGCTTGTAAAAAATCTATTTACAGATTCTGATCCCAGGGCGCAACTGGAAGCAAGTTACGCCGGCGTTATCAGCATCCAATCCGAAGACAACCCTGTAAGCATCGGCAAATTGACGAAAGGGATGTTGATCATGATTTCAACCAATGACGGATCTCCATTTTCAAATGTGGATGAAACGAAATTTGAACTCAGGGGAGATTCCTTATATTACAACACTAAACTTGTAGAAAACACATACATCGTATTTAACATCTCATTTGAGCCGTTGAAAGGCGATGATGAAAATTCCAACTGGTTTAAAAAATATTCCGATGCACTTGGTAACCTGGACAAAATACAGCTTACCGAGGACCAATCGGAGATAGCTAAATTGTTTGGAGATTCCAAAACAATGTGGATTGAAGGCAATGCACTCCTTGATGCTGATGTAACATACATCAACAGGGAACGAGTGCAGATAAAAAATGCAGCCATATCCTCAATTCAGGAAAAGTACAAATCCCTGGTCCAGACGACACAACCTGCTGTATTATCAAATGCAACTGATATTGTCAAAGGATTAACGGGTTCAACTTCGTTTCGCACCTTTAATCTGGCGATGCCCAAAACAGGTAGTTTTCTGAATGCCAATTTTGACATTGATCCGGCAAAACCATTTGACAACAACTTATTATCTGCAATGAATACTGAAAATAATCTTGCCGACTTACTGCACAAGGATAAAAGAAGTTACCTGGCCAGTTTGAAGAAGAATAAACTGGCATTTAAACTTGGCAGCATATAACAACCGATGTAAATCTGCGATGCAAGCCGGGAGAGATCCCGGCTTTTTCGTTATCTGTTCTGTGTATTTCCTGTATATTCAGTTCTCATCAGGATGACTTCCAATACTTTACAACTGCATCGAACCTGATTTTGATTACCTTTGCCGTCTTTTACCCGGCCTTAAAACAATTTCATAATGGTTTTATTATCAGCGTTATAGTAATTTGTAACAGCACAAAAACCTTGAATCAAAGACCAACCGCTGATATAGCCTGACATAACATACCCCAGTTTCCAAAACGCTTCCTATGTCCAGATTTCATATCATCCTCATGTTCCTGATATTATCTTTCAGTTCGCATGCGCAGGTGAAGATCCTATTCAATGCCACAAAAGCTGAAACTGCCGGCATCAGCCCGCCTGAACGGATCTGTCAACCCCAACGGGGCGGCCACGAATTACCACTTTGAATGGGGAACGTCGATATCATATGGAAATACAACCGGAACCGTTTCAGCAGGATCGGGGACCAGTGCCGTCAGTGTTTTATCCACAATAACAGGACTGACTCCGGGAACAACATATCATTTCAGGGTCGCAGGTACAAATATTGCAGGAACGTCGTATGGAAATGACCTGACATTTATCCCTGGAAGCGCAACCTTAACTACAGCAGCCGTTTCGGCTATTACAACCACCGGAGCAACTTCGGGCGGGACTATCACTTCCGATGGAGGATCAGCAATAACCGCACATGTTGTTTGCTGGGGTACATCTGTCAACCCGACGGTTACCGGCAGTCATACGACAGATGGTTCGGGAACCGGAAGTTTCACGAGTTCAATTTCCGGATTGTCATCCTCTGCCAGTTATCATGTCAGGGCATTTGGAACGAATCCGGGCGTGGACATATTACGGCGATGATGTTATTTTTACGACATCCTGCGGCGAATTCATCCTGCCATTTTCTGAAAATTTCACAGCCACCACTCTCCCGGGCTGCTGGTCACAGATCGACCTGCAAGGAAACGGGGAGTTGTGGGCTTTCGCAAAATGCCGACCTGGTTACCCCGACACTGAACCTCGCCGGATATGTTTCAGTGAACCTGGCCTTTAATCATTACTTCAGGTATTACACAGGCTCTTCAGGCACCGTTTCTTATAGCATCAACAATGGGTCGACGTGGACCGCGCTTGCCACGGTTGCCGTGACAAGCACTTCCAATCCCTCCATCTTCAGCCAGGCGGTCAATGCAGTTGCGGGTCAGCCACAGGTGAAATTCAAATGGAACTACAGCGGAACCTGTGGATATTACTGGGGAATTGACGACCTGCTGATTACCGGGACACCCTGTACCCCCTTACCAGTAAGCATCTCCATTGCCGCATCATCAAATCCATTTTGTGCGAATACCGGAGTGTTATTCACAGCAACCACTGTCAATGGCGGTGCAACTCCGGCATTCCAGTGGAAGGTAAACGGGATCAATGCCGGAACAAACAGCCCGACATTCAGTTATAACCCGGTTAACAATAATGTGATCACCTGCACCCTTACTTCCAACGCGAATTGTACAACAGGAAACCCCGCAACCTCAAACCAGGTCATCATGTCGACTTTTTCGCTGGTTCCGGCCATCACAGGAGCAATAACGGGTTGCATAGGCAATACTGCCGAAACCTATACCACGGCACCCGGTATGACCGGATATAGCTGGAATGTTTCGCCAGGCGGACAGATTATCTTAGGTGCAGGTACCAATACCATAGCCATAGTCTGGAATTCTCCCGGTAATCAAACAATTACAGTGACTTATGGAAACGGTGCAGGATGCAACAGTGTTGAATGTATATATTCTGGCCACACCTGAACCAGCCGGAGTCATTACAGGGCCTGCGGAGGTTTGTGCAGGGTCGCAGGGTATAACTTATACGGTTGATACCATTTCAAATGCAACGACTTATCTCTGGTCAATTCCTCGGGGGGCTGTCATCGACAGCGGGTTCCGGCACTTTTTTCGTTATTGAAGGCGGAGGTTCAGCAACCCTTTCAGCCAGCCAGTTTATCCGTTTTTTGCCAGGAACAGTTGTTCAGGAAACCGGGATTCTCCATGCCTTTATCACCAACCATTGCATCCCGTGCATTAATTTGAGCCTGCCCCGTCCAAATCAGGAATTTGCCGCAACATCACCTGCCCGAAAAGTCATGACAGATCAGCAGCCTCAATTGTCCATAAAGATATACCCAAACCCAACTTCCTGCAATTTCACAGTTGAATCCGGTGATAAATCCGGAAAGAATCATTTCCGTGTGGAAATTTATACTTTACAGGGTGAACACCTCATTACAGAAGAACTAAACGGTGAAAGCAGCCATGTTTTTTCACTATCCAACCAACCGGCCGGGGTTTATTTTATCCGGGTTACCACCGAAACGAAAGTTAAAACCACAAGCCTTATCCTCCAATAAACAATTCAGGACCAATCCAGTCCGATGAAGGCAGTCCCATGCACAGACAGCTCCTTTCAATTAAGGGTGATATCCTGAAAATAAAGCCCATTTTCCCGGAAACTTCTCATGCAGATTTCCGTAAGATATAATTACGGATTTCCGCCATTGCCTTGCACTTTTATCCGGGATACCTTTACTGTTTCCCGGCGTCTTTGATGCTGTTGGATTATCTATGAAAACTATTGACAATAACTGATCAGATTATGAAACCGAGTATAAAGTTTTGGACAAAGATTATCACGATCATTTTATTCATCCTGCCGGGAATAAAAAGTTCGGGACAAGCCATTTCCGGGGATTTCAAAGCCGAACATACCGGTAACCCATCCTGGATTGAGTTGATGCAGGATCCAAATGCCAACTATTATTCGACCGTGAATTCATTTGAAAAATACCGGAAGAACAAAGCCAATACAAATCTGACGGGCTGGAAGGTATTTAAAAGATGGGAATATATAATGCGTGGCAGGGTTGCTGCGGATGGCACGAAGCCTGCACCTGATGCTATTTTCAATGAGTGGAATTCATTTTCGCAAGTCAACCGTTCTCCTGCCGGAAACTGGGTCTCACTTGGACCTTCAACCGTTCCTTTGCCGGGCCCGGCCGGCTACCTGGGTTTGGGCAGGTTGAACGTGATTGCATTCCATCCTACAGATCAAAACAAGGTTTATGCCGGTGCGCCATCCGGAGGGTTATGGATAACGAATAATAACGGGGGTACCTGGAGTCCTGCCACCGATAATCTTCCCACACTGGGGGTTTCTGCAGTTGTTGTGGATTTTTCAAATTCAAATGTTATTTTGATGGGTACCGGCGACCGGGACCATGGTGACGCTCCTGGAATGGGTGTGTTTAAAAGCACGGACGGAGGTTCAACCTGGTCAGCTTCAAAGACCGGGATGGGTAATGTGACTGTGTGCAAGATAATCCAGCACCCCGGCAACTCACAGGTTTACCTGGCTGTAACGACCAGCGGCATCTTCAGGACGACGGATGGTGGTACCATCTGGACACTCATCGAGGCAGGCAGTTTCAAGGATGTTTGTTTCAAGCCCGGCAATCCGGATATCGTGTATGCGGCCTCCCAGGGGAATTTCTACCGTTCAACGGACAACGGGCTTACTTTCGTCCTGATTATCAACGGATTGCCGTATGTTGAATATCCAATTGATGAACGTGGTGCCATTGCTGTGACGGAGGCAAACCCAAGTTATGTCTATTTTATTCAATCAAATTCCAGCGGAGGATTCCAGGGGGTTTACCGGTCGGTCGACAGCGGGTCGACATTTACCACAAGGTCTACTACACCCAACATCCTGGATGCATCTTGTGATGGCAGCGGAACCAGTGGGCAAGGCTGGCATGACCTTGCGATTGCTGCTGATCCCGCCTCTTCAGAAATTCTCTATGTCGGGGGCATCAATATATGGAAATCCAGCGACGGGGGAAGCACCTGGACGATCAAGACTCATTGGAATGGCGAGTGCAGTGTGGCTGCCGTTCACTCGGAGATTCACTTCCTCGGCTTCTCTCCGCTAAATAGCAGGCTGTATTCAGGAAACGATGGGGGAATATATTATACATCTAACGGAGGTACTTCCTGGACTGATTGTACTTCGGGGATGGCCATTGGTCAGATTTACAAGATTGGCCAGGGACAGACCGATCCGCTGAAGACCATCTGTGGCTTGCAGGACAATGGCACACATACAAATTTACCGACAGGCTGGGTAGTGACCGCCGGCGGGGATGGAATGGAATGTGCGGTGGACTTTCAAAACTCATCGTATACTTATCATTCTCAGTACCTTGGCTCTATTTTCCGCAAAACTGACAATGCGAATGAACTCCAGGTTGCTGGTATTGGGATTTTTGGCATCACTGAATCAGGTGCCTGGGTAACACCATTTATCCTCAGTGAAAACGACCCAAAAAAAATGTTTGCCGGGTACCAGAATGTCTGGCGATGCGCTGATGTAACTACAGCAAGTCCTGTATGGACAAAGATTTCAACGAATGAAACTGCCGATTGTTCTGTTCTTGAACAATCGCCTGTCAATCCTGACATTTTATATGTGGTTCGCAACGATTCATTGAAAAGAACCGATAACGCAAATGCAACCATGCCAACCTGGACCTTATGCACGCTGCCTGGCGGGGTTACTCCGTCCGACATGGAAGCTCATCCAACCCAGGCAAACACAGTTTATGCAGTTTCAGGCTCAAAAGTGTATAAATCCACGGATAAAGGGGCATACTGGACACTTGTCGCGGGAGCACTGCCCAATATTCCGGTCAATACCATCGTATATGATAAAAACAGCAGTGAAGGACTGTATATTGGAACCCAGACAGGGGTTTTATTTAAAAATTCAACAATGCCTAACTGGGCAGTTTTTAACACAAACCTGCCGGTTGTTGATGTCAGGGAACTCGAGATTTATTACAGCAGCATACCTTCGAACAATAAAATCATGGCGGGTACCTTTGGTCGTGGATTGTGGATGTCGGACCTGTATTCGGCCCCGGCATCAGCTCCGGTAGCGAGTTTCACGTCGGCTCCGCTAGTCCCGTGCCAGGGGCAGACTGTTCAATTTACAGATCTATCAACGAACAATCCCACTACGTGGGTTTGGACTTTCACACCATCCACTGTGACCTATGTGAATTCCACAAACAGCAACTCCCAGAACCCGCAGGTACAATTTAACACCAATGCAGTATATTCAATTCAACTTGTCGCTGTGAATGCATATGGTTCTGCAAATGCAATCAGGTCGGTTTCAGTTGGAGGGACAAACTCTCCGCTTACCGAATCGTTTGAATCCGGTATAATTCCTGAAAGCTGGAATATTGCCAACCCCGACGGAGGAATTACCTGGAAAATAACCACTGCATATGGGAACGGAGTAAGTGCCAATGCGGCTTATATGGATTTTTACAGTTATTACTCTCCCAAAATAGGCCAGGTGGACGACATGATAACGGAACCTGTAAAACTAACCGGAACGGTCAATCCATATTTAACCTTTAAAGTTGCTTATCGCCCCTACCCTGGGGTTAGTGATACCCTGAAAATATTCATATCGACCAATTGCGGAAATACATGGGGAACAAGCCCTGTTTACAATAAATCGGGCAGTGTCCTTGCGACGGGAGCCGATCTTACAAATCCATTTATTCCATCTGGCCAGACGGACTGGCGTATTGATTCCGTGAATCTTTCACCATACATCAGTGGCTCAGTCCAGGTTAAATTCCAATCGGTAAGCGGTTATGGGAACAACCTTTATCTCGATGATGTGTTTATTGGCGAACAGATTCCCACGATTACGGTTGCTTCTCCAAACGGTGGAGAAAGCTGGCAACAAGGTTCTGTTCATTCCATCACCTGGAGTGACAATATCAGCGAAAATGTCAGGATCGAGCTGTATAAAGGTGGAGTTTTAAATTTGACAATAGCTGCATCCACCGCCAGTACGGGCACTTATTCCTGGACAATTCCATCCGGACAGCCTGCCGGAAATGATTACTCAGTAAAAATATCGAGTACCACAAACAGTGGAATTTATGATTTCGGCAATTCAAATTTTTCAATTTCCTGTATCACTTTTAATGCAGGATTAATTGCTTCGAGTCAAAGCATTTGCTACAACACTGTTCCCTCGCTGTTAACAGGTATTGCCCCGACAGGAGGCAGCAGCCCATATAGTTATCAGTGGCAAAATTCTGCAAATAATGTGACTTTTACTTCAATCAGCGGGGCAACCAGTCTTAATTATTCCCCTGGAGCCTTAACCGCAACGACCTATTACCGCCAGGTTCAAACATCATCCGGCGGATGCGGATCGCTGAATACCAATGTACTCACGATAACGGTTCAGCCATACCTTCCGGTCAGTCTCTCCATCGGAGTTTCGGTAAACCCGGTTTGCGCAGGCACTTCTGTCACCTTTACTGCAACTCCGGTCAATGGCGGAACCACCCCTGCATATCAGTGGAAAGTTAACGGTGCTAATGTGACAGGTGCAACCAATGCAACCTATTCCTTTATCCCGGTAAACGGTAATAATGTCGCCTGTGTTCTGACTTCCAATGCGACCTGTGTGACAGGCAATCCGGCCACTTCGAATACAGTGACACTGACAGTTAATCCACTGTTGCCGGTGAGCGTTTCAGTGGGTGCATCGGCAAATCCTGTTTGTGCGGGCACTTCGGTCACATTTACAGCAACACCTACCAACGGGGGAACAACTCCCACTTATCAGTGGAAAGTTAACGGAACTATTGTTTCCGGTGCTACCAATGCAACATATTCTTACATCCCTGTCAATGGTGATGCAGTTCTATGTATGCTGACTTCCAATGCATCCTGCCCTACCGGCAATCCGGCTACTTCAAATACATTAACTATGACGGTAAACCCACTGTTGCCGGTAAGTGTTTCGGTTGGTGCTTCGGCAAACCCGGTTTGTGCCGGCACTTCGGTCACATTTACCGCAACGCCAACCAACGGTGGAACGATTCCCTCTTATAAGTGGAAAGTTAACGGGTCAATTGTTTCAGCTGCAACAAATGCAACTTATTCTTACATCCCGGTAAATAACGATGCCGTTGTTTGCGTTCTGACTTCAAATTTAACCTGTCCGGCAGGCAATCCAGCCACTTCGAATACGGTAACCATGACGGTGAACCCGCTTTTGCCGGTCAGTGTTTCGGTGGGTGCTTCGGCCAACCCGGTTTGTGCGGGCACTTCGGTCACATATACAGCAACACCAATCAATGGTGGCGCATCTCCGACGTACAAGTGGAAGGTTAACGGCAGCACTGTAACCGGTGCAACGAATGCCACTTATTCTTTTACCCCGGTTAACGGCAATACCATTATCTGTGTATTGACTTCCAATGCGACATGTCTGACAGGCAGCCCTGCCACCTCGAATACAATAACCATGACGGTGAACCCGCTGTTGCCGGTGAGTATTTCAGTTAGTGCATCAGCCAACCCGGTTTGTGCGGGCACTTCAGTCACATATAGTTCAACGCCTACCAATGGAGGAACAACCCCGGGATATCAATGGAAAGTGAACGGGGCAACTGTTTCCGGAGCAACGAACTCAACTTTTATCTATAGTCCAGCCAACTATGATGCAATTATTTGTACCTTAACTTCCAGCCTTGGGTGTCCATCCGGTAATCCTGCTACTTCGAATGCGGTTACCATGCTTGTAAACCCGCTGCTGCCAGTGAGCGTTTCGGTTGGCGCTTCTGCAAACCCGGTTTGTGCAGGGACTTCGGTGACATTTACAGCTACACCTACAAACGGTGGAACTACTCCAGGGTATCAGTGGAAAGTTAACGGGGCAATTGTTTCCGGTGCCACAACTTCAACTTATTCTTACATCCCGGTCAATAACGATGGGGTTATCTGTTTGCTGACTTCCAATGCGATCTGTCCAACAGGCAGTCCAGCCACTTCGAATACGGTAACCATGACAGTGAATCCACTGATGCCGGTAAGTGTTTCGGTTGGTGCTTCGGCAAACCCGGTTTGCACAGGGACTTCGGTGACATTTACAGCTATACCAACAAACGGTGGAACTACTCCAGGGTATCAGTGGAAAGTTAACGGAACTATTGTTTCCGGAGCTACGAATGCAACATATGTTTACATCCCTGTAAACAGTGATGCTGTTGTCTGCGTGCTGACTTCCAATGCGATCTGTCCAACAGGCAATCCTGCTACTTCGAATACGGTTACCATGACGGTGAACCCGCTGTTGCCGGTGAGCGTGTCGGTTGGTGCTTCGGCAAACCCGGTTTGTGCGGGTACTTCGGTCACATTTAGTGCTACGCCAACCAATGGAGGAACAACTCCCACTTATCAGTGGAAAGT
>JAPLDF010000066.1 GCA_026391835.1 Bacteroidota bacterium | reverse complement strand
TCATCTTTTTCTCTGACTACTACAAACAAGTCCGTTGTGTAAATTAAGAAACCGCCGTATACCGAACGGTATGTACGGTGGTGTGAGAGGACGGAAAATGAAATAGGAGGAAAACCTTTTCATTTTCCTCCTACTCGATTAGGAGTGCAACATCAGTGTAAAGCGGACTCCTGACATGTAACGATTTTTTTAGTTGACAATATCAGGGTAACTGATCAATTTGGTGTATTATCGTTAACGATTAAAATCTTCCATGAAAAATCATTGCACATGCGATCAGTGACACTTTTTGCAATACTCCTCGGCACTTCTTTGTTTTGCTGTTCATTACCTGCCCAAAATTTCAGTGAAATTTTAGGAAGGCCAACGGAATCCTCCGTTACGATGAGTGTATTATTTGATCAGAAAACTGACGTCTACTGGGAGTATGGCATTAACCAGGGGGTATATAGCTTTTCCACGTCTAATTTTATAGCTGCAAAGGATACGGCGCTTGATGTTGATTTCACCGGTCTGACGCCCGATACCAAATACTTTTACAGGACGAGATACCGGTTGAATGGAACATCCAATGCATTCCTGGCCGGGCCCGAACATACGTTCCATACCCGGCGGGCGCCTGGAAGCAGTTTCTCATTCACAGTGGAGGCCGATGAACATTTGTATGATAAAAAGGGTGTGCGCAGTATCTATCAGATAACGCTGGCAAACGAGGCAAAGGATAATCCCGACTTTATGTTCACGTTGGGAGATATCTTCGGAGACGATCATTACCCAACGACCATTACCTCTGCAGAAATGGATGCCCTGCACAAGGATTACAGACAATACCTTGGGAATATTTGTCATTCTGTTCCCTTGTTTATCTGCCTCGGAAACCATGAAGGGGAAAAAGACTTCTACCTGCGGCAGAATCCTCCCGACAACATTGCAGTCTATGCCACTTTATGGCGGAAGTTTTATTATGCAAATCCCTATCCAAACAATTTTTACACCGGTAACCCCGATATTGAACCCTACGGAATGGATCATCCCGAGAACTATTACGCATGGAAATGGGGCGATGCATTGTTCGTCGTCCTGGATGTGTACCGGGATCAGTGCGATACTTCGGCTAAACCTAAAAACTGGGATTGGTCGCTGGGGTTGCCTCAATATACCTGGCTGAAAAACACGCTGGAAAACAGCACCGAAAAATACAAATTTGTATTCGCCCATCACACAAGAGGAGAGGGAAGAGGCGGAATCACCACGGCGAAATATTTTGAATGGGGCGGCTATGAAGCAAATGGCACAACCTGGGGTTTCACAACCCATCGCACCGGCTGGGAGAAACCCATTCATCAGCTTTTTGTTGACAATGGGGTGAATATATTCTTCCAGGGGCACGACCATCTTTTTGCGCATGAGGTACAGGACGGAGTTGTTTACCAGGAGGTCCCCATGCCAAGCGATTCAACCTACAAAATCGGCATGCTGGCCAATGCGGATGCCTATGTTTCCGACACGCTCGATGGCTCCGGCCATGTAAAGGTTACTGTTTCCGAGTCATGTGTCAAGGTGGACTACATCAGGGCCTATTTGCCGGCTGATACCATAAGCGGTATCCATCACAACCGTGAAGTGGCTTTCAGTTATACAATCGGGACATGTTCCTCCCTTGGAATCACCGATCAGGATACAATTCCTGAGATTATTATTTATCCCAATCCTGCCGATGATAAATTAACAATTGGTTTACAGGAGGGTATAAAGCCAGTCCAAATCAGTTTGATCAGTACCCTGGGACGGATCCTGCTGCAAACACAATCAAAAACCATTGATGTGAGTTCATTTCCAGATGGTATTTACTTTCTGAATATCCTGACTGCAACGTTTGAAATGAATAAGAAGGTTGTTATAAGCCGATATTAACACTGCAAATTCTCTCATTTCTTTTACTTCGCTGATAAAATTCCCGTATCCGGTTGTTTTATTTGCCGTTTCATTGATCATTTTTGTTTTCATCTGTTTTTGGTTATATGTTTGTTGAAAATCCTGGTAATAAAGTCAGTATCAAAGTAACAAACCCACGCATCGCCACAATCATAACGCACCCTTAAGACTACGGTTATGAAGATCCATTTTTCAGAACAAAAGGTTTCAGGCATCATGCTTGTTGTCCTGTTAACGGTTCTCCTGCAGGTGATGGGTTTTTGTCAAAAAGAGCCAAGCCCCGGACAAAAACCAATTCATAATTCTTTCACGATCTTTTATAATCTGATATCTTTGGTATAACGTTTATTATGAAGACAACGAACGTAAAATGAAGACCAGGGAAAATCAACTAAAATATACGGAGGGAGCTCTTGTTGTTTTTATCTGGCTGGTGCTTTTAATTACCCCGATCCTCTTCAGAGAAGACAATAATAATCCAATGTGGCGCAGTGTGGTGAACCAACTTGAAATTCTTGTACCACTCTCAATCCTGTTCCTGATCAACCGTTTTGTTCTTGTTTCAAAGTTCCTGTTTAAAGGGAAGATAAAAATGTACGTTGTTTCATTGTTGGGAATTATCCTTTTTCTGACAATAGGCTCTTATGTTTATGATACCAATAACATGAAACCCCCTCCGCCAAAGAAGATCAACGTTGAAAATAAACTTCAGCCGCCCCCCGTGCCTCCTGCCGGCCGGGATGAACATCGCCCTCCCCAGCCAGGAAAACGTCAGCCAAGACCGGTGCCTCCTTTTGCCAATTTCTTAATATTTTCATTTCTCGTTGTGGGGTTCGATACAGGTTTACGATCCGGCATGCGCTGGATCGAGGTTGAAAATGAAAAAGTGAAGCTTGAAAAAGAGAATGTATCCAACCAGCTTGCGTTGCTGAAGACCCAGGTGAGTCCGCATTTTTTTATGAATACGTTGAACAACATCCATTCGCTGGTCGATACAAATACAGAAGAGGCGAAAGAGGCCATTATCAAATTGTCGAAAATGATGCGGTACCTGCTTTACGAAACTGAAGCCGAGCAAACCACGTTGAAAAAAGAGGTAGAGTTCCTTGAAAGCTATATCAACCTGATGAAACTGAGGTTCAGTGAAAAAGTCAGAATCACCCTTACGTTGCCGGGAACCATACCTGATGCCGCAATTCCTCCGTTTTTGTTCACTTCGTTTATTGAAAATGCATTTAAACATGGCATCAGTTATAAAAATGATTCCTTTATAACAATTGATCTTATCCCGGGGAAAGAAAAGCTGTTGTTCACGATAAAAAACAGCAAAACCGAGAAAAGCCAGATAAACGAATTTTCAGGGATCGGCATTGAAAATACCCGTAAACGGCTGGCCTTGTTATATGGGAATAACTACCATCTTGACATTATAGACAATGACGAGTTATTTACAGTCAACTTAACGGTACCTTTATGATCCGATGCATCGCGATTGATGATGAACCTTTGGCTTTAAAGCAGATTGCCGGCTACATGAAAAAAACTCCCTTTCTTGAAATGGCGGGATTATGCGAAAGCGCACTCCAGGCCATTGAATTAATGGAAAACACGGTTGTTGATCTTATGTTTGTTGATGTAAACATGCCGGATCTCAGCGGAATTGAGTTCGTTAAATCACTGGAAAATCCTCCTAAAATTGTTTTCATAACGGCATATAGTGAATATGCGCTGGAAGGGTTCAGGGTCGATGCAATCGATTATCTCTTAAAACCAATCGGGTACGGAGATTTTTTAAAATCGGCCAACAAGGTTAAATCGTGGTTCGACGCTCAATACCAGAAGAGTGACGAAATCAGGAGCAACAAGGATTTTTTATTCATCAAGTCAGAATATAAAATCCTGAGAATTAACCTTGACGAGATCAAGTATATTGAGGCGATGAGCGAATATGTCAGGATTCATTCAATCAATTCCAAACCGGTGATGACGCAGTTGAGCATGAAATCGATAGAAGAACAGTTGCCTGACGACCGGTTCATGAGAGTCCACAGATCATTTATTATAAACCTTTCAAAGATTTCTGTGATCGAAAGGAACAGGATCGTATTTGACGGGTCCGTTTACATCCCGGTAAGCGAGCAGTATAAACCAAGGTTCCAGGAATACATCGATAAAAACTTCCTGACGTAAACCATGCTTTCGTGTTTTAATATTTGGCAAAAACCGGGGCTGGTTCCATCCATTAAATTTTGAATTCCGCTGATAAAATTTACCCGTTCATTGAATCTTGTTGTTTCCGGCTTTCGTGCATGATACATTTGATAAGAAATCTCATCCAAAGAACTCAGAAAAATGAAACGGGTAGCTTTATTTTTAATCCTCGTGATAACAGCATTCCGTTGTCTGCCGGTTTGCGGGCAAACAAGAACCATCGGGTTAATGGTGAACGATACGATCCAGGCTTTCAGCGGATACACCCTGTTTGCCCCCAAACAAAACACCATGACCTACCTGATCAACAACGAGGGGCGTAAAGTTCATGCGTGGACTTCATGCACGCATCCCCCCGGCCAGTCGGTTTACCTCCTTGAGAACGGAGACCTGCTCCGCACCTGCATGGTGCAGGGGCAACTCGGCACCGGCGGCGGCGAAGGCGGAAGATTGGAGGAATATAACTGGAATGACAGCCTGGTTTGGTCACTTGATTTTTCAACAGCCAATTACACGCAGCACCATGACATCCGGCGGCTGCCAAACGGCAACATTCTCATGCTCGTCGTTGAAAAGAAAACCTATGCTCAGGTTCTTGCTTCCGGGTTTGATCCGGCTAAGTTAAATCCTGAAATACAGCAAAAAGGATATATGCTTCCTGATTATGTTGCAGAAATACATCCAACTTTACCTTCCGGCGGAACAGTGGTCTGGGAATGGCATGTGTGGGACCACCTGATCCAGGATTACAGTGCTGCAAAGTCAAATTATGGCGTTGTCAGCGCCCATCCCGAATTGATCGATACCGATGGGGACCACAGGTTATTGCCGCTTTTCTGGAACCATATGAACTGTATTGACTACAATCCTGCCCTTGATCAGATTGCGCTGAGTGTAAGAGGCAACAGTGAAGTGTGGGTCATTGACCACAGTACAACAACCGCACAGGCAGCCGGTCATTCCGGCGGCATGCACGGAAAAGGCGGCGACCTTCTCTACCGTTGGGGGAATCCGTTAACCTACGGCGCAGGAACCGTGAGTAATCAGAAATATTATGAGCAGCATGATGTCGAATGGGTCAGACCGGATTGCCCGGGCGAAGGAAATCTCACCTGCTTTAATAATGGTATCGGGCGTAATTACTCCACCATTGATGAAATAACGCCCCCTGTGGATGTTGCCGGCAATTACGCACTTGTGACCGGATCCGCATATGGCCCGGCTAATCTCACATGGACCTACCAGGCAACTCCTCCTTCCTCACTCTTTGCACATGATATTTCCGGGGCGCAACGGTTGCAAAACGGGAACACCCTGATCGATGACGGCCCTCACGGCATCTTTACAGAAGTTACTCCTGCCGGTACCATTGTGTGGAAATATATCAACCCTGCCGACAATACGGGTCCTTTATTCCAGGGAGATACAGCCCCGACAAACCCGGTCAGGACCGATGAAAAGATGAACTCAGTCTTCAGGGCTTACAGGTATCCGACCGATTACGCCGCTTTTACGGGACGTGATCTGACCCCGGGAGATTTTATTGAAAAATACTCTTACAGCGGGATGGTTCAAATCCCTGCAGATACCTTCAGCATGGGTGACCATTTTGGATTTATTGATCCGGGCCATCCATCCGACGAAGTACCGGTTCACCCCGTCAGCCTTTCCTCTTACCTCATCTCTCCTAATGAACTTACGAACCAGGAATTTTGTATGTTTTTAAATGAGATGAATGATGGTGGAATGATCAGTGTCATTGACAGCAATGTATACATTACCGGGGATACCAACCTGGTTTGTGAAACGGGGCCATCGGGAATATACAGTCGGATCCAGTGGAATGGAACCCGTTTCAGCATAACTGCAAATAAAAAGTACCATCCCATGGTGTGCGTTCGCTGGCATGGGGCCATTGCTTATTGCAACTGGCTAAGTTCAAAATATGATTTTGAACTGTGTTATAACTTAACCACAGGCTCCTGCGATTTTACTCAAAACGGGTTCCGGTTACCAACTGAAGCGGAATGGGAGTATGCCGGCAGGGGCGGGCATAAAAATCCATATTTTAATTTCCCAAACGGCAATACCATCGTTCTCAGTCAGGCAAACCTGCCGAATTCAGGTGATCCCTATGAAACAGGAAGTTATCCTTTAACCACACCTGTAGGTTTTTATAATGGAACGCTGAAACAGAAATCAACGTATAACTGGCCCGGCAGCGCTTCAACTTATCAAACTTCCAACGGTGCAAACGGTTTTGGGCTTTATGATATGCAAGGGAACGCCTGGGAGATGGTCAACGATTGGTATGGACAGAACTATTACAGTGTGAGTCCCTACAATAATCCCACTGGGCCCGAAACAGGATTTATTATGCCTGATGGGAAACCATACCGGGGCATGCGTGGAGGAAACTGGTACAATGGCCTGACAACCAATGGAGTTAATGACGGGCATTCGCGTGTTTCGAACCGGAATCCTACCTATTACCGTGGGCCGCAAGATCCGAATCACCCCTGGTACCATATCGGTTTTCGTATAGCAAGAAGTTATTCCGTTCCTGACCATTCAGGACTGTTTAATCAAAACATATTGAACGGGGAAGACACCTGCTTCAATGCTTCTCAGACTATAACCATGGCGGGAAGCGGCAAAAGCTTTACGGTTCAGAACGGAGGATCAGTTTCGCTGATTGCCGGACAAAGCATCCTGATGCTGCCTTCCGTTCATGTTTATTCCGGAGGATATCTGCATGCCTCCATTACCGCCAGCGGTCAATATTGCAGTTCCAATGCAACATCAATGCCGTCAACTCCTGCCGGTCGGAATAATCTTGTAACAGGAAATGATCATAAGAAAGATCCTTCCTTCAGGATTTATCCAAATCCTGCAGATGAAACCTTCTTTGTTGAAAAGGACGATGACCGTTCAATCCCCAATCAGATTGAAATTAAAATTTTCAACGTCAATGGACAGGTAGTACTGCATGAGACATATACCAGTGTGAATAAAACAGAAGTTTCAATGAAAGACCGGCCTGGAGGATTATACATGATCATGATCACACAGGAGACAATGGTCTGGCAGTCAAAAATCATCAAACAATAAGATTCCTTTTAAATAATAAGCTGTTCACCAAAGTTAACAAAAATGAAAAAGCCACTTTTATTTTCAGGCCTGATCCTGGCCTCCCTGGCTGTTCTTGCGCAGGAAAGTTTCATGGTTAAAACGGAAACGAGGTATTGGGATAATTCAGAAACCTATGCCGGATATACCATGTTTGGCACCAGGGGCGTCACGTATTTAATTGATTTTGAAGGACATGTAATCCATACGTGGAATGTCGGCACTAATCCCCGCTTTACAGGTGATGGTTTGCTCCTTGATGCGGTGGGCGGTAATCCCAGCAATCAGAATAGCTGGAAGGAACTTGACTGGGCAGGTAACACGGTATGGCAATACAGCGAGTCGCGCAGCAATTATCACGGGCACCATGATTTTACCAAGATATATAATCCGAAACTTGGCGATTCGACCTTTCTCTATATAGCAAACAAAGATTTAACGGCCCAGCAGTGCCTGGATGCAGGATGCGATCCCCAGTATGATTACACAGGATCGCAGATGGATGCCATTGTGGAGGTGAACCGGCAGGGAGCCGTCATTTGGGAATGGTGCTTTTTTGATCATGTGGTACAGGATTTGTTTCCGGCCAAATCGACCTATGGAATCATTGCGAATACGCCCGGAAGGATCAACCTGAACATCAGGGGGAATCATGTCAAAAGCGATTGGATGCATTGCAACTCATTGGATTATAACGAGGGCCTTGACTTAATAGTTGTCAACTCAGTTCACGGTGAATTTTATGTCATCGACCACGGGAATACATTTATCGCTAACCAGTCTGCAAACAGCATTGCCCTTGCAGCAGGAACTGCAGGCGATTTTAAATACAGGTTCGGTGACCCTGCAAAATACAACCAGGGCGATCCACCCAGTGTTCTTGATAACTGGGAGAAAGCGACAGCCGGGAACAAACAGCTGGGCGGCTCGCACGACATCCAGTGGATCCGGCCAGGACTTCCCGGGGAAGGTAACTTCCTCGTGTTTGATAATGCCCAGAACCTGTTCGAACTGACCCCGCAGTCGTACGTCATAGAGATCAATCCATACCTTAATTCGGCCGGGGTGAACACCGGCAATTTCGTTAACCCTCCTGATGCGGGTTATAACACTGTCGGGTCTCCCGATCCTAACCTGATGAAAGAAAATAAAAAGGTTTCGAAACAGATTGTATGGAAATATTCGAGTAAAAACAACACCTCATTTTACAGCACCATTGGCTCCAGCGCCCAGCGGCTGCCGAACGGCAACACCCTGGTCTGCGCCATGAATGACGGACATTTCTTCGAGGTCCATCCGTCCGATACATCCATCGTTTGGGAATATACCAACCCAATGACCAGGGACGGTATCAAAAAGATAAAGGTTGATAATTATCCGACCTATAATGGGGTATTCAGGGCCTACCGGTATGCAGCAACAGATCCCGGGCTCACCGGTCACGACCTTACACCCGGTGCCACCATGACCGGGGACCCTCCCGGTTATTGGACTCCCGGAACCATCACGGATGAGCATGAAAATAATGGAATTTATAAAAAAGGAACCATCCTGGAACAGAATTTTCCGAATCCTTTCAATCATTGTACAACCATTGAATTCGAGATTGCACAACCTGCAATTGTAACGCTTGTAATCTATGATCTTGCCGGAAACCAGATAAGGTCACTGATGCATCAGGATATTTCCGCAGGAAAATTTACCCGGATTTGGGATGGTAAGAATGACCATGGAATACAGGCCGCGAGCGGGATGTACATTTATACCCTGAAAGCGGATAACCGGCAACTCGCTAAAAAGATGATTTATTATAATTAGCGGGTGGAATGTTTTTTTGATCAGGGTAAAACGGGTTCAATGTGTATAATAAACATTGTTAACCTCTAGAATGAATTCATGAAATCCACCGTCGGAATTGTTTTCTTTCTGCTCTTCGTAAGCCATCAGCTTATCGGGCAAAATTTTACTGAAATCTTAGGCAGGCCCACCAGCTATTCTGTCACCATGAGCATCCTGTTCGATCAGCAGGCGGAGGTATATTGGGAATATGGCAATTCACCGGGAAGCTATAACCTGACTACGCCAATCCATACTACGGTCATAGATACTGCGTTGGAGGTTGATTTTGTCAATCTGACCGCCGACATTAAATATTTTTACCGGACCAGGTACCGGCCAAAGGGAACATCCTCCGCATTTTCAGCCAGCCCGGAACATTCGTTTCACACCCAGAGAATCCCCGGCAGCACATTCTCTTTTGCCGTCGAAGCCGATCCGCATCTCGATACCAATTCAAACACGGATGCTTATTCATTGACGCTTGCAAATGTGCTGTCAAAAAATCCCGATTTCCTGCTTGACCTGGGTGATATTTTCATGTCGGAGAAACTTGCGGTTAAAACCCAGGCAAATATTACGAGCCGCCATATGCTTTACAGGCCTTATTTTGGGGCGGTTTGCCATTCGGTTCCACTCTTCCTGGTGATTGGAAATCATGAAGGGGAGAATGGGTGGAGTCTGAATGGGATGGCGAACAGTCTTCCGGTTATGGCTGCCAATACCAGGAAATTATTTTACCCGAACCCTTACCCCAACTCATTTTATACCGGAAATATGAAGCCCGAAAACTATGTTGGTTTGCGCGGAAACTATTATTCCTGGGAATGGGGTAATGCCTTGTTCATCGTTCTTGATCCCTATTGGTATACCTCAGTCAAACCCGACTGGGGCTGGACCCTGGGAGAGGATCAATACAATTGGTTTAAGAATGTAATCACCACCAGCACAGCCAAATTCAAATTTGTTTTCTGCCACCAGCTGATCGGGGGAAATGGCAATGATGGAAGAGGAGGATCTGAATTCGCCGGATTTTTTGAAAATGGAGGAAAAAATAGTGATTTTACCTGGGGATTTGATTTTAATCGTCCTGGTTGGGAGAAGCCAATTCATGCCCTGATGGTGGATAACAATGCCAGCATTTTTTTTCATGGACACGACCATTGTTATGCAAAACAGGATAAGGACGGACTTGTATACCAGGAAGTGCCTCAACCTTCTTCAAAAAACATCACCACCATCACCGGGACGCAATATGGTTATGTTGAGGGAATCCTGATGCCCAGCCGCGGATTCCTGTTGGTAACCGTGACAGATACAATGGCCACAGTCGATTATGTTAAAACCTATCTTCCGAACGAAGCGACGGGTAACCATATCAACGGCGAAGTGGCTTATTCTTATACGATCAAATCGTCCCTTACAGGGTTTGATCCGGTCAATAGTGTCCCTGCTAACTCTCAGCTTGACCAGAATTATCCAAATCCGTTTGCCTCTGAAACAAAAATCAGGTATGAAATATCATCGGCCGGTCACGTTCTGTTAAAGGTTTACGATATCCTTGGAAGGGAAATAGCTATGCTCGTAAATGAATACCAGCAGCCCGGAAAATATACCGTTCCGTTCAATGCAGAAAAACCGGAACTGAATCACGGAATTTACTATTACCGGATTTCTGCCGGTAACTTTTCAAAATGTAAAAAAATGATTTGTGTAAAATAGCATTTCAATCCGAAATACGATGAAAAAAACGATCATCCTTGTATGTTATTTGGCCTCTCTTGTCCAGGTAAACGCCCAGAAACTTCTCCCTTTCAAACTTCAGGATACCGGGCAAACCAACAGTTACAGCAGCACCCAGGGAGAGGATTCCGATTTTGCGATCAATCCGCCTGCTTTTACAGATAACAGCGACGGAACAGTCACTGACAACAATACCCTGCTGATGTGGCAAAAAACCGACGGAGGCGAAATGACAGTTGAAAATGCCGGTATTTTTTGCAGCAACCTGGCTCTTGCGGGTTACAGCGATTGGAGGCTCCCTACCGGTATCGAGTTATTCAGCATCAACAATTACAACCATCTGAACCCGGCCCTGAACGAGGGATATTTCGCCCTGACCCAGGCGGAATACTGGTGGACAAGCGAAAGGCAAGCAGACGACCAAACAAAAGTATGGGTTGTGAATGCCGGAGGAGGGATAGGTGCTCACCCGAAATCAGAGACCATCAGCGCCGGGGGAACCAAGCGCTTTCACGTAAGGGCTGTAAGAGATATTGTAACCACCTTATTTACATCAGCACACTTTACCGACAATGGTAATGGAACCATTTCCGATAATTTCACAGGGCTGACCTGGCAAAAAAATCAAAGCCCGGACGTGATGACATGGGAAGAGGCGCTGGCATACAGCCAAACTGTAAACCTGGCTGGTAAAACAGACTGGAGACTGCCAAATGTTAAGGAACTTCAGTCTTTAAATGATGCAGGTTTATTCAAGCCATCATTTGACAAAGTCTTTTTTTCAACTATTTTGTCAGGAAATTTCTGGTCCACGACTACCATGTTTCAAACGGATACAAAAGCATGGGACATTAATGTTGATTACGGAATTGTTTCTTATAATGATAAAACCTTGAAAGAAAATGTCCTTCTGGTCAGAGGCGGAACAGAAAATAACAACCTGAATTTTTCTGAAGTTTCAATCCCCGGTGGCGAATATGAAATGGGGGATCACAATGGCCATTATGACCCGAGCCATCCTAATGATGAGATACCCGTTCACCTTGTAAAGGTTGATTCTATCTATATGTCGAAAACGGAAATTACAAATGACCAATTCCTGACTTTCCTTAATTCATCAATGCTGGCTGGCACAGTGCAGGTGAGTAATAACAAGGTTCACCTCACGGGAGATACAAATACGTTGTATTATACCAATCAATACGCACCATATTACAGTATCGGATTCGATGGGAGTGTGTTTTCAATGGCCGACTTCAGGGCAAACCACCCGGTTGTTGGCGTGATGTGGCGCGGCGCATTGGCTTTCTGCAACTGGCTGAGCCACCAGAATGGGCTGGATGAATGTTTCAACCTTAACACCTCGACCTGCGATTTTACAAAGGGAGGCTACCGCCTGTCAACCGAAGCAGAATGGGAACATGCCGGGCGGGGAGGACATTTGAACCCGTATTTTAAATATCTGAATGGAAATTCCGTTGATATAACCCAGGCAAACCTCCCGAATTCCGGCGATCCGTATGAAACAGGCGCCCTGCCTTTGACCACGCCTGTGGGCTTCTATGACGGATCATTGAAAAATAAATCAGATTACAACTGGCCAGGAAGTGCGACGACTTACCAGACCTCAGATGGTGCCAATGGGTATGGCCTTTATGACATGCAGGGAAATGTGTGGGAATTTATCTGGGACTGGTACGGGAACAACTACTACAGTGTAAGTCCCTACGATAACCCGAAGGGACCTGATGCTGGTTCCATCATGCCGGATGGAAAACCATACAGGTCGATGCGGGGTGGTAACTGGTACAATGGGATTGACTCAAACAATGTTAATGACGGACATTCCAGGGTAAGTAACCGCGATCCCTCATATTTCCGTGGTCCGCTTGATCCAAACCATCCCTGGTACCATGTTGGTTTTCGTGTTGCCAGGAATTACAACGGGGTGATTAATGGAATGAACGGAGGTGGACCTTCACCCGTTGAATTTCAACAATTCAATAATTATCCTAATCCATTTCAACGGTCCACATCAGTTCAGTTTGCATTAACAGGACCAGGTTATGTGACAATGAAGGTTTACAATTCTTACGGATATTGCGTGGCAATATTGGTGAATGAAGGGTTGAACAGTGGATCACACGTAATAAACTGGAATGCAGCTGAGCTTCCGGCCGGGATCTATTTGTGCAAACTCCAGATGGACAGCAGCATTTCAACAATAAAAATGATGCTGACAAAATAATACTTCATATATAATAATAAGGAGGAACCATGTTTAAAAAAAGTACGATCATTTCAATGCAGTTGTTGGTTATGCTGATGTATTCACAATCAAATTTTGGTCAAAACAGGACCATGGGATTGTTCATCAACGACACGGTGAATGCTTTCAAAGGCTACACGCTGTTTGCACCCAAGCACAACACAATGGCCTACCTTATTAACAATGAAGGTCGCAAATGCCATGAATGGACGGCAAGTGCTTATTCGCCAGGGCAATCGGTGTATCTTCTTGAGAACGGAGATTTACTCAGAACCTGCATGGTTCAAGGCGGATTGGGCTCTGGTGGCGGCGAGGGTGGCAGGATCGAGGAATACGACTGGAATGGCAGCCTTGTATGGCAATTTGATTATTCGACAGATAATTACACCCAGCACCATGATATAAAGAGGCTGCCGAACGGGAATATCGTCATGCTGGTTGTAGAGAAAAAACTGATGGCGGAAGTTATCGCTGCAGGATTCAATCCGAATAATTTTCAACCTGAAATACAACAAAAGGGATATATGCTTCCCGATTGCATCATAGAGATACAGCCAACATTTCCTGTTGGAGGAACAATCGTCTGGGAATGGCATGTGTGGGATCACCTGATCCAGGATTATGATCCGTCAAAATCCAATTACGGCGTCGTCAATGCGCATCCGGAACTCATAGACACCGACGGAGATCACAGGAACCTGCCGCTTTTCTGGAATCATATGAACTGCATTGACTACAACCCGGCACTTAACCAGATTGCAATGAGCGTAAGGGGCAACAGTGAAGTCTGGATTGTTGACCATAGCACCACTACCGCCCAGGCAGCCGGTCATTCCGGTGGTGTTCACGGCAAGGGAGGTGATCTTCTTTATCGCTGGGGCAATCCGTTAACCTATGGCGCAGGAACCGTTGCCAGTCAGATGTATTTTGAGCAGCATGACGCAGAATGGATCAAGCCGGATTGCCCGGGAGCCGGCAACATAATGTGTTTTAATAATGGCGTCAATCGCAATTACTCAAGCATTGATGAGATCACCCCGCCAGTCGATGTGAATGGCAACTATCCCCTTGCAACCGGTTCTGCCTTCGCACCGGTAAATCTTACATGGACATATGTGGCCACGCCTCCCTCGTCGTTGTTCGCGCATGATATTTCGGGCGCGCAGCGGCTGCAAAACGGGAATACGCTGATCACGGATGGACCTCTCGGAACGTTTATGGAGGTTACGCCGGCCGGAAGTGTTGTATGGAAATACATCAACCCGGTTGATAATACCGGTCCCCTGTGGCAGGGCGATACCATTCCCCATGACCCCACTCATCCGTTTGAGACACTGAATTCAATATTCAGGATATACCGGTATCCCCCTGATTATGCTGCATTTGCCGGGAAAGATCTGACGCCGGGAGGCTTTATTGAACTTTACGCAACAGGAATTGGTGGTCAAACCAGGCACCCTATATTCATTCAGGGTTATCCCAACCCGTTTACCACCAGGATCGGCCTTAAAAATACCACGGGAACTGAACGTTTTAATCTGACCAATACATTGGGACAAACCATCTGGTCAGGGAAGCAAATTGAGCAACAGGATTTCTCCGGCCTGGCACCTGGTTTCTATTTCCTGAAAATAGAAGCGCAAAATTCGACACAGACAATCAAAATTGTTAAGAAATAAGCAGGGAAGCGCATCGACGATCATTAAAAAAGCCTTAGGCCACGGATTGTGGTCATCAAAAATCGGCGCAGCGTAGTCAGATGCTCCTGTTTATCCGCTTGTCTAAAAAACCAGCCCCGATTTGTGAAACCAATAAATGATTTGGACACCAGGCCTTATAGACTTCATCGGACCACTCTTTAATTATTCTAAAACATTCTTTTGCTGTCGTTACTTTAGCCAGGTCCTTCACTGTAATATTCCCCCTTTCCATAGGTTTTGGAGGGATGAGAAATTCGTTCGGCCTGCTTAATTTATATTCATTCAGATAGTCACTTAATAATGGTGACCTTTTGTAGTCCCATTTTAGATTTTTGTCAAGCATTAAATACAGTCTTGTCAGGTGAAAATGGTTGCTCCAGCGTCCGTGAATTTCAGGATGTTGCAAGGCGTGTGCATCAACGCTTAAAAATCGTGCAGTCTGATATTCCGACTTTTCAAAGTTCAAAAGGTTAAGCCCATTGTTGAAATTGTCCATGCATTCAAATATGCCTTTTTGACAGTTGGCACCACAAAACTGGCATTTGCCCTTGTCGAGCAATGTTATTTCATTTTTATTTGCATGATCAATGAAATCTTTCATTTTGTCCAGTCTGACTGTGTTTTTGGAGTCGTTCGTTCCAAGGGCAGCACACCTGGTGTAATCTGAAGAAAAAGTTTAATCTGATTGATCACAATTGTACCAATGACGATCGTGTATAATCGGCCCCTTTCAGGGTCCTGCATCAGGCTATGATGACATTGGCACACCAGGAAGAACAGGTACAATTGCGATGAAATACCAAGTTTAAATATACAAATAAACTTTTATGGACTGATGACAGGTGTGAAGTTCCGGAGGGCTTAACCACAATGATCCTCATTAAATCAACTGGAAACTGCGAAACCCTGCCCTTGAAGGGGCTGCATGTTATTCTCATCTTTTTAATCATGACATACCGATACTAATCCTTTGTAATTGGATTTCTGCAAGTTGAATCCGGTAACATAACTGGTAACTGGTAAAGGGGGGCATCAATCCCTGTAATGGAATGATCCCGGGGGGATTAAATATCGGTAGCAATGGGAGGACAATTCAAACGAACGGCCCTGTAGGGGGCGTCTATTTCGTAAAATCAAAAATCAAGTGTCGGCAAACCACACCAATTATTATAGGTTCTGATATGTAATTGTCTGTTGTATCATAACGTATAATCCGGCCCTTACAGGGCCGATATGGGTGACCGTGGCAACAATACTACCAATATTCGACTCCTTCGGAGTCAGCCATGGTGTCTTTGTAATACCCTGTTCTCATTATTCATATTGTTCTGTCGATTCTATGGAATCATTCCTGACTTATGACATTTAGTGCGGTAAACCGCGAAGTACGAGGTACGAATGACGAAGTACAAAGTTTAGGATTAACAGGCCGTTGTTCGTCCTTCGAACTTTGAACTTCCCACTTTCGTTTGTTTTGTACGTTGTATTTCGTATTTAAAATGGGCGTTAGTACGTTAAAAGTCACAATTATGAATTTTATATCACTCAAATTCAATTACTTGAAAACTGTCATCGCACTCAAATAGAGAAACGTCAGAAGTCAGGATAATTGAAGCCGGATTTCATTAGGCTGATAAAAGGATGTGTATAAAACGTAGTCTCCGGGAGGAGCAGGCAGAAACCACGATGAAACGTCATTAAACCACGTTGAAACTGCGTATAAGCAGGTAGAAACCACGTAGAAACGTCATAAAAGCAGGTAGAATGTTAGTAAAAACAGACTCTCCTTATATGTCTTTTTGTTGCATATTTGCCTGGGTTTGATTATATTTGTGGTAGATGTTTGTGCATGACCTGTTGATATGAATTATCTATAGGCGGAATGAATTTCCGTCCTGCATGTATAAAATGGCTGTTCTTTCGACTTTTTTTGCATGATGAACAGGATGAATCATAAGGCTTATTTATGGTCTCAAACAAACTTTGTCGTGGTATTGTTCAAAAAGAGTATCAAATATGAAAGAAAATTCAGTTAAATTCAAATGGGTAAGTCGCCGTTCCGAGGTTAAAAAATGCCAGGATGAATTCACCGCAAACGGCGCAAAAGTAGAAGGTGAAACCACCAAATTCGATCCGCCTGTAAATGAAAAACAGGATTACGCCCAATCGAGTTTCGACCCGTTATTGGTAATATTCGGCATAGCATCACTTACATTCCTCGTTCAAAAAATCATCAGTACGGTCAGGGAGCTTAAACATCCGGGATACATCATTGATGCCAGGGGCGATGAACTGATCTTCCGCGAACAGCCAAGCCTGAAAGGGGGAAGTTACCTGGTATTCCAAAAGGACGGAACTGTCAGTAAATTTGATATGACCAACTCATTGAATGCAGATGACCTGGTGAAACTAATTAAAAGATAGATGGATAACAGGTTTGACAGGCAATCTTTTTCAATAGGAATAGATGCCGGGCACGTGCCTTTTGATATCTTGTTTATACAGGCACCTGCAGCTTTTCTTGAAGATTTCCCGTTTTTACAATATTATATACATGAACTGCTGCACTTCTGGCAAACATTAAGTTCGGGTTACCTTATGAACCTGGCCCTGGGAGAGTGGATCAACCTCAATAAGTTCGAAAAGACAGGAATTGCCGTGAATGATGTTGGATTGATGGAACAATTCACCCGGCCTGATCCTAAATTAGGTTTTTCAGTTGCTGACCTATCAGAATCACTGTGCAGGTTTTGGGAATTACATATCCTCAATCCCGAACAGCTTATAAATTTAAAAAACAGGATTCCATCTGACCATGACAGGGAAGAATACATAGCAAAGGGCAATGAGATCCTAAAAACATTGACTTTGGACAATCCCATCAGAAAATATTCTCCGGCAATCCTTGCGAAATTGACCTGCGGATCGCTGACGCCGTACAAATCAAGGGATTTTGATGAGCTGCTTTTTGAACATTTAAAAGAAAACGATCAGTACTTTTTACCATTTGCGATCGTACGGGCAGCTTTTGGTTCAACACTTGCAACGGTTTTATTCCCGATAATAGGCTATTTTGCCCTGCAGACAAAGCACCCCATTTCTTTTTTCAGGGAAGCTGTCAACGGGTTGATTCCAAAATACAAACCAGTCTCTGAACACAAAATCAATGTAAATGATTTCTGGCGGACGAATTTTAAGGAAATCCATGAAGAATGCTGCAGGATAAATCTCAGTCATTTCGGTTCTGTATTTACGCCAGGCTGGGATGTTCTCAGATCACGGGATTTGGAGACACAGCCAATTTGCAATTTTTACAGGACCATACTTCATTTTATTCGCCAGGATTACTATTTGCAGGGGAAGCTCTTTCACATGGATTTAGATCCCATTTTTTCGATTCCGGGAGATCCGGATAACCGGACGGTTTTGTCTTTTATGTTCCGGCCTCCCATCACCATCTTTAACAACGGATTCTGGACGGTTGAGAGTGCCGGTGATATTAAAAAACTGATACCGTTTTTTGATATTTATGAGATGGTCAGATTCAAAAGCGAAGAACAGGGTATTTCTGCGGATGAGGATAATACGATGAGTTCGTCAAATGAAAAACTTGCCCAATCATCGAAACTGATGTTGCAGCGTGTCTCGACATTCAGAGAGGCCTGTACCTTGAGGAAATTTAATCTTTGATCTGTACACACATCTGTACCAATATGTGTACAGAGATACAATGATGTATTCCCCTTATTTTATTGAACCTGTGCATTCGGTAATTGCACCTGCCAGGTATTATAACCCTCTGTTAGATTCATTTCTGGATACCCTGGTTTGATTCGTAACCAATCAATTATAAAAAACACATAACAATCATACTATTGGTCAAAATTTCCCAACCTCAGGTATTGCATATGACACAGTATAAATGTATATTTGAATTGAATTTTCGTTAGAAACTTACAGAATTGATTTACAGTTATTTTGGTTTGTCATGACGCCCCTGATCTACATTAACATGACAGTAACCCCTGATAAAAGAGTAGAAGGAACCGGAACTTACACTGAAATACAGGACTGATGGCCAGGGAGGAACCTATTGCTGACAATTACAATCTGTTTTCCCGGTTCATTGACATGTGCTGTCCGGAGGATTTAAAAATGTTGACCGGCCGAACGACTTTTACCTGCCGGCAGTGTTTTTTTTGATTTGATTTGCAACCATAAGCTGATAAAAACCAATGTTTAAAACAGACAATTTATCATGCGTCGAACCAACTTCAGATTTCCCGTCACCACACTTGCAGGCAGCAAGGTAAAAAACATTCTCGAAATTCTCGACGAGCACCATGTTGAGCCGAAATACCGGAGAAAATTTATCTTTTCCTGCATTGCCGCCGGAATCCTTGAGCCTTTTAACCTTGCCGAACGCATATTGTGGCAGAAACGCATCAGGGAGTACCGGTTAACAGCCCCGCCTGTTTTCATCATTGGTTTCTGGCGAAGCGGAACAACCCTGCTGCACAACCTTCTTTGCCAGGATCCGGAAGCTGCCTATACCACTACCTTTCAGACCGTTTTCCCGAACCTGGGCCTGAGCCAGTCGTGGTGGCTGAAGCCGGTAATCAATCATTTGCTCCCGGCCAGGCGGCCCTTTGACAATGTGAGCATGGACATGGATTTTCCGCAGGAAGAAGATTTCGGGTTGATGAATATTCAACCTTCAACGATCTATAAATTTTTCCTTTTCCCTGCTGAGTTCAACAGGATCATCGACCAGGACCTGTTTACCGGCAGCCTGCCTGAGGAAAAAATTTCTCAATGGAAAGAGGCATACCACGAAATGGTGGCCAAAGCCGTTTACAATACCGGCGGCACCCGGTATATCGGGAAAAATCCCTGTCACCTTACCCGCACAGGCCTTCTGAAAGAGATGTTCCCTGACGCAAAGTTTATCTTTATTCACCGGCATCCATACAAAGTCATAGAATCTCTTTACCACTTCATCCTGTCAATCTTTCCGGGGGTCCAGCTCCAGGATGTCCCCCCTGACTTCTCCCGTAAGCAAGTAGTCAGGCTATACAAAATTGCCATGGACGCCTACTTTGCCGATCGTGAACACATTCCGGCATCCGATCTCATCGAATTGAAGATGCAGGATTTTATCGCTGATATCCCGGGGCATTTGAATGAAATCTATGAAAAATTCAGGCTTGGGAATTACAGCAGCGTTTCAGCAAGGATGGACAAGTACCTCACCGGGAATCCCTGCCCTGAGCATCTGTCAAATCCGCCAACGCAGGAAACTATCCGGCTTGTCGATCAATATTGCCCTGACATCATGGAGAAACTTGGCTACTGTGGAACTCCCCTGGTTGTTCCGGGTCCGGCAAAGGATAAAGTTCACCGTTACCAGGATGCTGTAAAGAAGGGGGATCAGGTGATAAAAAAACATAAGGCAAATAAAAAAGTAAATAGTATCATATGAAAAATGGGTTACGTTTGTTTCTGATTTCATTGTTCATCCCCTGGGTTACCGCTCTCTGGGCCGGGCACGATAAGGCTGTCAAAACAGCTGCCGGTGCCGATACCCTGAAAACACAGCCTGCCAGGGATTGCCAGCAGCAAGCCATTGGCGACCTTTTCAGGAAGAAGGAGAAAGCACCAAAGCCGCCTAAAAAATTCATGGCACTGGTGCTTCCCAATATCAGTTCCAATCCATCAAATGGCTTTCTGCTCGGGGTGGGCGGGACATTTGGGTGGTATATGGGCCCCAGGGAAAATACCAGGGTTTCATCGGCACCTTTCGTTGTGGCGGTTACTTCAAGGAAACAACTGATCACATTTCTGAAATCCAATGTTTATACCAGGGAGGATAAGTTTTTCCTCCAGGGCGACTGGCGGTTTTACATTTACAGTCAGCCCACCTACGGCCTTGGGAGCAATTCTCCCGATACGGGCAACCTTCCGAACGGTTTTAACTGGGAGGGCCAGGGTGGTCCAAAGGATTCAGCATCCTTCCCGATGAAATACAACTATATAAAATTCAGTGAGATTGTTAACAGGAAACTGGTCGAAAATTTTTATGCAGGGATCGGGTATCATTTTGATTACTATTATGCCATTGAAGATGAAAAACTTCACCTTGGGCCAACCGACACCCTGCTGACCCCCCATTACGTCTATTCAACCGATAAAAAATACGGTACCACAAAATATATGGTGTCGGGACTCAGCGCCAACCTGGTTTACGACAGCCGCGACAACCAGGCCAATCCCTATAAAGGAATTTATGCCAACATCAACTACCGCTATAACTTCAAACTCCTCGGAAGCGAGCAGGATGCATCGGAACTCTGGATGGAGTTCAGGACCTATGCGGGCCTGTCGAAAAAGAACCCCAGGCACCTGATCGGTTTCTGGGTATTTGGCGACTTCAACGTGACCGGAAACCTGCCCTACATGACGCTGCCTTCGCTGGGAGGTGACCAGCGTGCGCGGTCGGGAAGGGGATATGTCAACGGGAGGTTCCGCGGAAAGGACATGGTTTATGGAGAAGTTGAATGGCGTTTCCCTATCTGGCCGTGTTCAAACATCATCGGCGGCGTGATATTTGCCAATGCAACAACCACAAATAATCCAGCCAGGAACGTAGCCCTGTTTCAATACGTTCAGCCTGCCGTGGGATTCGGGATCCGTGTGATGATCAATAAATACTTCCGCACAAACCTCAACCTCGACTTCGCCATCGGTGCACAATCACAGGGATTCTATTTCTCAGGACAGGAGACGTTCTGATCCCTGTCAATCCAATTCCCGGATAATTCCGCCAAATTTATCGGTGAATTGCCCACCCGCCCGGTCAACCCCATTTACACCCGGTTTTTACCGGTTTGTGGCCAAATGCAGCGGACATATATAATTAAGTTGATTTTGACCTGCATCTCAATGTAGCTTTGGTTCATAGTTCACAAATACATAGAATTTAAAAACTGAAGCCATGGAAAAGATAATGATTTTCGGCGTTGCCATCTGGTTCGGACTTATGATAACGATTGCCCCGCAGGTGGTACAAAAACATCCGACAGCCTCCACCAACGTTGGAGTAAGTGGGACCAGCATGGATAAAATGGTCACCTCCCGCACTTCTGCCGATAAACCCATCAGGCAACATGAACACGCCACTTTCTGGTGCAGCCCCGAGTAAATGAACCCGGTGTATCCCTCATATACCTGGATATTAATCGATATTAGTCGTTGAAATCGTCATCTGCCGGTGTTATCGGGGCGATGGCAAAGATGTTGAAATTTACGGCGGTTGAGGGTTCATCATCAAATGAAGCCTCGCCGGTGACTGACGGGGCAAGATGTGCCGGAGTAAAAATGCAGGATAGTTCAGAATCCTCTTCAAAGGAGGCTTCTGAAGGAGTTGCCGGTGCAAGATTTATATCAGGAGTTGTCACTTCATCCGAAAATGTGGCCTCGGCAGGTACTGAAGGAGCGAGCAGGATAGTCAGCGCATTTTCGCTGCAGTTTTCACATTTTACCGATCTGCTTTTAAGAACATTTTCAACAGGGTTTGCCGCGAACAGAAAATTCAATTGCAGGCCAATTGTCACTAAAAAAGATATCATCATTTTCCCGGTTATTTTACGATTGTTTGACATTTTCATTGGGTGTGTATTTACGTTTGTAATTTGTTTTTGACAATGCAAACCTACGCCGGTCCCAGCGATTGGGAAAGAGATGAATTACCTGATCTTTATGCGGATTCAGCGGGTTTTTTATGCGTAATTCTGCGCAACGCCGTAAAATTGTTTAAGTTCGCAGCCTGAACGCAGTTACTCATGCCGCAACCGATTCGCAACATTGCCATCATGGCCCACGCCGATGCCGGGAAAACCACCATCACCGAGCAATTCCTGTTTCTCGGTGGTCAAACACCGCGACCCGGCAATGTGGACCATGGCACGGCGCAAACCGACTTCCTGCCAGTTGAGCAGGAGCGGGGCATCTCGGTGCGGTCGGCACATACCTCCTTCCATTGGCATGAAACCCGTATCAACCTGATCGATACCCCGGGCCATGTCGATTTTTCAGCAGATGTCGAGCGGATCATGCGTGTTCCGGATGGTGTCATCCTTGTAATTTCGGCGGTGGAAGGGGTCCAGGCGCATACCGCGACACTCATGGCCGCTTTGCGGGAGCGCCACATACCGGTAATCATGTTCATCAATAAAATTGACAGGGTAGGGGCCGACTGTGAAGCAGTACTGAAGTCCATCGCGAAAGAACTGCATATCATGCCGTTGTGCCTGCAGAAAACATCCGGAGAAGGCGGAAACGGAGTTTCCGTCAGCGGGTTGTGGAGTGCAGCATATATGCAGGATCTTATAACCGAACACATTGTGGCCACCGACGAAGTGCTTCTAAACAGGTACCTGGACAACCAGGTGCCAGCATTTCTGGAGATGGACCTGCAACTTGCGAAACTGATCCAATCCTGTGATGTATACCCGCTGTTATTCGGATCGGCCAAACTTGGTCTGGGCATTGAAGCATTGCTTGATGCCGCAGTCAATTATTTTCCTGTTCCGGGTGGTGATGCTGAACAACCATTGTCGGCACTGGTTTATGGCATAAGCCAC
The DNA here is from genome assembly GCA_026391835.1 of Bacteroidota bacterium. Lineage (GTDB taxonomy): Bacteria > Bacteroidota > Bacteroidia > Bacteroidales > FEN-979 > CAIVAT01. Next base: position 1,369 of record JAPLDF010000066.1, on the reverse strand, counting down.
GATAAAATTATGGGAAAGACCGCCCATGTGCGGATGTACGGCGGCCGTATCAGCAACCGCGAGGTGATCTTCAACGCAACCCGCCAGGTTGAGGATAAAGTGACCATGGTGCGGCGGATGTTTCCCGGGAGGTACGAAGATACCGGTATGGTGGAAGCCGGCGATATTGCCGGAATCAGCGGCCTGCGCAGTGTGCAGGTCGGCGACCTGCTTGGTTCCTCCCATGGAAATATTCCCGGTGAGGTGAAATTGAGAACACCGTTGCTTACCGTTCAGGTGAAGGCTGTAAATATAAGGGACTATCCCGCCCTTGCCGAAGCCATGATTGAACTTGCAACCGAGGATCCATCCCTCGAATTTGACTGGCTTCGTGAGGAGGCAGAACTGCATGTGAAGATCATGGGCTGGATCCAGATGGAAATTCTCGAACGCATCCTGCTCGACCGCTTTGGGATTGCCGCCCGGTTTGAAAACCCTACCGTGATCTACCAGGAAACACCGGCAATGACTGGTGAAGGGTTTGTCAGGTACTGGATGCCCAAGCCCTGCTGGGCTATCATGAAATTCATGCTGGAACCGGGCGAACGGGGCAGCGGCGTTGTATACCACAGCAATGTTCCTGTGAACGATGTGCAGCAAAAGTATCAGAACGAAGTGGAACGAAGTATCGCCGGTGCATTGAAACAAGGGATAAAGGGCTGGGAAGTAACCGACCTGCGAATCACCCTCATCGAAGGGGAGGACCACCCGGTTCATTCCAGGCCGGGCGATTTTGCAGTTGCCACACCGATGGGGATCATGGATGGCCTTGTCAACACGGGGACGACCTTGCTGGAACCGATGCTCCGATTTCAAATTGATGCTTCAGAAGAACTGCTCGGCCCTGTTACCAGCGATATCACACGCATGCGCGGCAGTTTTGAGAGCCCGGTGATGGATCATGGCCGCTTTACGCTGGGGGGGATTTTTCCAATGGCCACTTCGCTTGACTTCCCGGTGAAACTGAGTTCCCGTTCGGGCGGAAAGGCAAGAATATCCACCAATTTTTGCGGCTACCGCGAATGCACCGATGAGCAGGGGGTAATTCGCCCGTATAAAGGTATCAGCCCGCTCGACACGGCGAAATATATCCTCAAGGCAAGAAAAGCTATACAGTAAAGGAACCTGTTACAACAGCAATCTGTCAAATTTCAAGGATTCATTTCTGTCCCTTTTCAAGTTTGCTGATCCTCCTGTTTTCCGCACTTTTAAAAAAAGTGCCCCAAACCCCTTGATTTTGTTGAGATGATTTTTGCAAATGGGTGTTGCAAGCGTATCTTTGGGTATGTTTTTGCGAAAATTGAGGAACCGATCGGGCAGTACCTCTGTT
>JAPLDF010000040.1 GCA_026391835.1 Bacteroidota bacterium | reverse complement strand
CCCCTCCAAGGGGAGGGCCGGGGTGGGGTCATTGACCGTTGCTCCTCCTCCATCCACGTGGAGGGCCGGTGCGGGGTCATTGCCGTCAAACATATCCGCCATAGCAACATCCCCGGCAAACCCTATTCCGCCGTGCACCAAAACCCATGGCAAAGCCATTGGCAAATACCTTCGCCATGCACAAAACACGCCCATGCGGGCTTTATTATCCATTGTTATACATTGATAATCAGCTCGTTAAATCTTTTCCAATTTGGAAATTGATAGTAAAGTTAACACATTTTAAGGTATGAATTACGGAAGAATGAAAATAAACCTAACATGATGAGGAAACCCGTAATAGACGGGAATAGTTAAACAATTGAACAGACGCGCGAAAACGATAAGAAGGGGAGACTATAACAAATTGACCGAGGGACTATAACAGGAGGACAGGCGGACTATTACAGGCGGACGGGCGGACGAAAACAAGCGGACAGGCGGACAGGCGGACGGGCGGACGAAAACAAGCGGACAAGCAGACAGGCGGACAGGCGGACGAAAACAAGCGGGCAGGCGGACAAGCGGACGGGCGGACAAGCGGACGGGCGGACAAGCGGACGGGCGGACAAGCGGACGGGCGGACAGGCGGACAGGCGGACAGGCGGACAGGCGGACGGGCGGACGGGGGGACAAAACAGGCGGACGTATGGGTAGACGGAGAAACCCGGCTCCGGAGGAGCCGTATGTTGGTAGAACAATGGCGTTCATGGGGTTTTCCGTGCCATAGGTACGGAATTATTCGGAATGGATTTGAATTACGAATATTGAACAACGAATGATGAATTTCGAAGTAGACTAGTGGACGGGCGGACGGGCGGACGGGCGGACAAGCGGACAAGCGGACTGGCGGACTGGCGGACGGGCGGACGGGCGGACATGCGGACGGGCGGACGGGCGGACTATGGGAGCGTGGTTTGGTTTTGGATTTTATGTTCAATGGCTTTGATCAGTGAGCTTAACTGAACGGTAAGGAGTTTGATTTTTTCAAAAAGCAGGAGATAGTTTTCTTTGGACAGGTATTCAAGATCAGCGGCAATGATCAGTAAGGTCTCAAGTTCATTGAGACTTCCGAAAGATACCCTCAGGAATTGCCTGAACTCTTTGGTGTTTTTCCTGGCTGAACCTTCGCTGATATTTGCCGGAACAGAAACAGCCGCCCGCCTTATCTGATCGGTAAGCCCAAACATTTCAGCCTTTGGAAAGCCAGAAGTTCTGATGTAAACTTCCTTTACCAGTTTCATACTGCCTTTCCATACCTCAAGATCCTTGTGTGTTTTCATCTTTTTTCCGCTTAATCGAAGAAATCACAAAAAGGTAATACGGAATGTTGAAAAAAAAATATTCAATCTTCGTACTCTGCTTAATCTCCTCGTCCGTCCGTCTGTCCGCTCGTTCGCCTGTCCGCTTGTTGTTGTCCGCATGTCCGCTTGTTGTTGTCCGCCTGTCCGCCCGTCCGCCTGTCCGCTTGTAGTTGTCCGCCTGTGCGCTTGTAGTTGTCCGCCTGTCCGCTTGCTGTAATCCGCTACTTAACAAACTTCCTTCCCGCTTTTACCTGATTTTCTGCATCTCCCACCGAAATAGTGTAGAATCCATGAGGTAACCTGCTGATGTCGAGGATGAAGTTTTCGGCCGTGATTTCCTTTTTTACCAGGACCAGCCCGGTTATGGAACGGATGGTGATGAAATGCGCCCGCGAAAATTCCACCGGAACACCCACATGCAGGATGTCAACCGCAGGAACCGGCCAGATGCTGATAAGGTCATGCTGCCGCTCATATACGATTCCCGTGGGATTGTGATTGATGGTGATGTGAAAATCGCCGTTGCTGTTGTTGTTCCAGGTGTTGTCGTTGTAATGGATCACAAAGTCGACGGTATTGACCTGCATTGCGGGATTGTTAAACGGCCCGATCCGGACGGAGATGTTCCCCGATGCCGGGCCGGCCATGGGCGATTCCACCGCCGGGCCGGTTCCGTTGAAGAGGACCGATCCGGCCGGCCAGTAAGCAGGAATCGGCGACAGCCAGGCATTTCCAATGGCATTCACGCCCCAGTGAAGCTTTGCACCCTGTGTTATCCCGGTTTCGGTAATGGTGATCGTATCGTTGGGACCGGGATATGCCGGCAGCCAGCTCACACCACTGGTACCTCCCGTGTTGACGGGCCCCACGTACACATGCTGGATGGGTGTTTTTGTGATGTTCCCATGCTGGTCCGCGGCTTCCACGTAGTAATCCACCAGCTTTTCGGCAATCCCGGCAACCTGCGTGTAATATTCCCCTGCGATATAGTCGGGCAGGATGAAGAAACTGATCTCGGGATTGTTGGTCACGTTGCCTGTGGGGAAGTTCCGGTAGGCCATCGGGATGTCCTGCCAGGGGCCGGTGCCGGGTCCGCCTGCGTATGTCAGGCCCCCGGGGTACCCGGCTTCCACCAGGCGGTACTTCAGCGTGATCGACTGAATGCCTGAAACATCATAGGCAAAGGTCCACACATGGAAGTCGGAACTGTTCTGGTGCTGCTGGTAGCCATAGTTGGGACCGAAACCGGTGCCGCCGGGATTGTAGGGATACCGCTGTGGGATGAAGACAGTTGGCGGGGTGTTGTCGGTGCCGGGATGGGCATTGATCACCTGGTTGGCAAACCCGCAGGCTTTGTTGCAGGCCAGCGACTGCTTGACCTCCATATCGAGGGAAGTCCCGTAATACATGTAACCGCTGTTGTAGGCGGGCAGCAGGAAATGCCATGCACGCTCGGCCGGGTTGGCCGTGGCTGAAGGATGTACGATGGCGGCAATGTTGACACTTCCCTGGAGGTCTTCGGCCATCTGCACCCGGTTTTCGGCTGCAACCAGCACTGCCCAGTTGCGGGCATCCTCGGTCCAGCCGTTTGGATCGAACTGGTAGCCTGAGGTATACATCGGCCACAGCCAGTTGATGAACTGCGGGTGCCCCCAGTCGTTGGCGGCATTGAACCACGAGCCATCCTCCACATGCACCACGTCACCGGCAGGAACAGGGTGCTGCGCCAGGAACTGCCCGACGGTGGTGGGAACATATCCCTTGGATGAGGCTTCGTCGGCAAATTGCGGGACAGACTGGCTGTAATAGCTATACCCCCCGCCCCAGGCGTTGTCGCCGTCATGGGCCAGCAGTACCAGGGATGGCTGGGATGCATTGTTGTAGGGTGCGATATGCTGATCGATGTCTCCGGTTCCCATCATCGAATAGCCGTTCTGATAACTTAAAAGATCATCCATGGGAACCACGTTGATGATGTATGCTGTCCCGGTATTCGGATCCACATATTTTGCCTTGTGGGCCTGGTAACAGTAAGGTGCCGCAAAAGCCCCCCCCCGGCCGTCGATCTGGCCGCTCCACCAGTTCACCCCATTCGTGGTAACCTTGTCGGCCTTGTTGGGCGGGTCGATGTTGCAGCCGGAAGTCCCGTATTGGAGCGGGTAATCATTGAGGGTGCGCGCCAGGTGGCTGTTTGCGATCACCACCCATTCAAAACCCTCTTCCACCAAAGCTTTGATGTTTCGTTCGCTGAAGGAACACTCGGCAGGCCAGTAACCTTTGGAATAGGTCGGCGCTGTCCCGAAATTTTCGTTATACAGGAACCTGTGCGCCTGGATCTGCCGCCGGAGCATCTTGTCGCTGAGCAGCGGCGAGAGGGCATGGTCCATGGTAAACCCGACCACATCCATCCTGGGCTTTCCGGCAGATGTAAACCATCCGCGGGCGGTGATAAAGTTGTTCTGCCAGCCCATGCCGTACCCCCACTGACCGGCACCGGCAAGGCTGTTCACATTCTCCATCAGGCATCCCGAATAGTTTACCTGGGCGCCCGCCTCCGGGAGATGCAGCAGCGACTGCACGGCATCTTTCGTACGATACTGGTATACTGCCTTGCGATCGTCGTTGCCGAAGATATCCTGCAGGTTGTTGAGCGGATGCTGCAAACCGTCGGAATACCAGTTCCCGTTGTTCCACTTCAGGTACTGCGACTCCCAGGCGCTCTGGTGTTCGTTGGGATTCCAGGTGCTGGCTTCGGGCCAGTAGATGGGCTGTTCGAGGTGCCACAGGTAGGTGGTGTGAACCTGCGGAAGGGCAACAGTGCTGATTAACTGTAGGATAAGGACAAGCAGGATATTTTTCATGGTTATAAAATCAAAATGCAAATTGCAAAATCAAAATACAAAATCAAAATGCAAAATCAAAATTGGGCTGACAAGTTATGGCTAATCCTGAAATATTTAACTTTCCCGTATTACCTTTTCGCTATTCTCCGATTAAGCAATATATATCAAAACATGCTATCCTATGGAAACATCAGTTCAGCTTGAGAAGGAGCTCGAAGTTTTGCTCCTGCGATTGGAGAAGTTCGAAGAAGAGCTTAACACTTCTATTTTCAGAGACCGGGACTGGCTTGAAGGCCGGGAAGTTTGCAAATGGCTTAAAATATCCAGGCGAACGCTCGACAGGTGGTGTAAAGCAAAATTGCTGCCACACTGCAAACTGGGCAAGAATCTTTTCTTCCTGGTTTCCGAGATCGATAAAGTACTATGGGCAAACAGGGTGGTGACAGTGCGGGGCGTAAACAAGGGTAAAAAAAAGCAACAGGGCCGAACCCGGGAAATTATTTGACAATGACCTTCCGGGAAAATTGCCTCTCCGGGAAATTCCCGCAGACCTGGAAAAGGTAAACTCCTGCAACCAGACCGGTGAGATTGGCCTTTACCAGGCTTTCCCCTGCCTGGATGGGGAACGCTTTGATAACGTGACCATGGATATCAAGCAAAATCAGGGTTGAAGGTTCGTTTTGCACCCTGATCCGGACAGAGACAAAATCACTGCAGGGATTGGGAAATAATTCCACCAGCTGGTCCGGCTGCTCCTGTTGAACATATCCCGGAACCGAAGCATGGCAATTGTTCAAAAACTCCATGATTACAGCGGTGTACGCATTCACCGGGTTCACTTTAATCCAGTAGAATTTATCATTTGCCGCAACATACACACCCAGGTATCCTTCCAGGTTTACCCAGTCGCTGATATGAATACTGTAGGCCCCGAGATACCATGAATCTGCTGCAAGGTATACATCGCCTCCTGTAAAGTCCGGGTAGTGATTTATGGTATCACCCGGCATAAATCTCTGCGCGACATACGACAGGATATCACTCTGCCCGGCAGGATGTTCAGATGTATCGATCCGGGACCATGCAATTTTATTCATCCCCGACGGAACGATTCTCACCCATCTCTCCTGCCCCATCCCGTGTGAAGCCAGCAGCGAAAAGACCTGGATGGTGAAATCAGTCACACCATCGCGGTTGCAGTCGATGCTGTAGGTGAGGTACTGATCCGGTGAATTGGCAATCGCGTGCAGAACCGTATCAGGTTCGATGTTTTTTATGCAGTTAGAATCCGCAGCAATACCGGCACATACATTCTGGGAATTGACTTTTGTTATTGCCAATCCTGTGAACAGGAATAGTATCAGGTACCGCATCATATTCGGTTTGTGTAAGAAAGATATCGGCACATAAACCTTCAGACGACCAACGTCCTTCAAATATACAACATATTCCGGCTGGATGCAGGGAGTTTTTTTGAACAACATGTTCCCGCAAATTTCCGGACCGACCTGCCGTTTTTTTTCCGATCTTTGGCAAATAATATTTACCGATACATGCCGGCCCGACAATTCTTTTTTTCACTGCTGATATTGATGCTGCTGTTGTTCTCATGCCAGAACGACCATGTAAAGCCGGTATCACACAAAGGCCTCCCTGTTGTTGAGAAAAAAGTTGTCAACCCAAGCTATGCGGCAATGCTCCAGGCATTTAACCTGCTTCAGCAGGATCCGTTGCTCCAAAACGCTTCACTCGGGTACCTGGTAGTGGATGTAACGGCCAAGGATCCCGTGGTTGTAGCCGATTACCATGCAAAACAGCTCATGATGCCCGCCTCAACCCTGAAAATATTTGTGACTGCCGCGGCACTGGAGTATTTCGGGAAGCCGATTATTCCGGAAGTAACGATCACCAACCAGATGAGTGTAAACTGGAGGTCGTCAAAGTTGCTCCGCAAGATCGGCGGAAAAGTTTACAATACTGCGACCACGGAGGCCGGGGCCAGGGCCATCCTCGATTTCTGGACGACGAAAGGCGTTGATACCGAAGGAATGAATTTTTACGACGGGAACGGGTTGTCGCGGAACAATGCAATCTCACCGAAGCAATTGGTAGATGCCCTGTATGCAATGCGAACCTCGCCGTATTTCCAGGTGTTTTATGAATCACTTCCCCTGGCAGGCCTCACCGGCACTCTCCACAAAGCCATGAAAGGCAGTGCCGCAGAGGGCAGGATCCATGCAAAAACCGGCACCATCGGGAAAGTGAAAAGTTTTGCAGGGTATGTTTCAACAGTGACAGGCCGCAAACTTATTTTTTCCCTAATCGTCAACAATTTTGATTGCAGGGTAAAACTGATGAAGAAAAAGCTGGAAGCAGTCATGATCACCATGGCCGAAATCTAAAACCCCGCCCGTCCGCCCGTCCGCCTGTCCGCCCGTCCGCCTGTCCGCCCGTCCGCCTGTCTACCCGTTTCCCCTTTTACCCAAAACCTTCCACGGCACCAGCATGCTCACTTTTTCACGGTAAGCGTGGTAGTCTTTCCTCCGTTTCATCATCCGTTTTTCGATCATCGGGATGCTGGCGAAGATGAACATCAGCGTGATGGCCAGCGGACCGGCGATCACCCACCAGAAGGAGGGATTGGATGCAACGGCAAAGAGGTACAGGCCCCACCAGAACAAAATCTCCCCCAGGTAATTCGGATGCCGTGATAGCGACCACAATCCCTGGTTCATCGTTTTCCCTGCCTCTTTATTCTTAGCCAGGAACTCCCGAAGCTGCCTGTCGGCGGTTGCTTCAAGCAGGATGGCGTAGCCTGTTACCAGGATTGCCAGCAGATCAACCAAATTCATCGGCCTGTATCCCTGTACCACCGCCACCCATATGGACAATGTACCACCAAAAACCATAAGGGCAGGAAATAGATGTATCCCGGCCAGGCTGACAATCCAATAGGCTTTTCCCGTGTTGGTCCGAAAATCGACATACCGCCAGTCCTCATGGCTCATGCCAGGCCAGTTGCGTAAAAAATTCCAGGTAAGGCGAACGGCATAGGCGAGGGTGAGGAGAAAGAGGATCATTACCCGCGGTGAGCCTGTTATAAACACAGGGATCCCGTAGCCCACCGCCCTGATCACCGGCTCCGACTGCAAAATAGCGGTTAAATAGAGCAAAACCATCATCGGCGGGGCCACACTCCAGTAAGGATCAAAGACACTTGAATTGTTGAAAAAGAGACTGCCGGCATAAATAACAGCCACCGTTACCGCCACGGCAACTGCCGATTTGAGCAGGATGCCATAGCCGCAAAGGGAACTGACCCAGAAACCGAGGCTGAAAGCGGCCAGGTATACACATAACAATATGATTCTTCCTTTTGTTTTTTCACGCATTTGAATTTCTGTTTATTGGTTATCAGGCGGCAGTAGAGGCGGGGAATTAAACAAACGACTGCAGTTCGTACAATTTCCTGTACACGCCATTCCTCTCGAGCAGATCGTTATGGCTGCCACGCTCAACCAGTTCCCCGCTGTGAAGCACGATGATCTCATCGGCAAACTGGATGGTGGAGAGACGGTGGGCAATGACAATGGAGGTTCGGTGACGCATGAGGTTTTCGAGCGCCTGTTGCACCAGCCGCTCCGATTCGGTATCCAGGGCAGAGGTTGCTTCATCCAGGATGAGGATTGGCGGGTTTCTCAATACGGCACGGGCGATGCTGAGCCGCTGGCGCTGTCCGCCCGACAGTTTGGTTCCCCTGTCGCCTATATTTGTGGCATATCCCTGCGGCATCTTTTCGATGAATTCATGGGCGTTGGCAACCTTGGCTGCTGCAATGACTTCGGCCTCGCTGATGTTTTCCATGCCAAAAGCGATGTTGCTGAACACGGTATCGTTAAACAGGATGGTTTCCTGTGAAACAATGCCCATGAGACCGCGCAGATCGCGGATGACAAGATCGCGGATATTCACACCGTCAATATAAATTCCGCCGCCGATGCTGTCATAAAAACGTGGCAGCAAATCCACCAGGGTTGACTTCCCGCCACCCGACGGGCCTACGACTGCAATGGTACGTCCCTTGGGGATGACCAGGTTGATGTTTTTCAATACCGGTTCATGCACATAGGAAAAGTTGACATTCCGGTATTCAATTTCTGAAGTAAACTCTTTCTTGCTGAGCGCGTCGGGCTTTTCCTCGATCACTTCCGGCTCGCCCAGCACCTGCTCGATCCGTTCTACCGATGCAGCACCTTTCTGAATGTTGTAGTATGCCTGGGTAATTGCTTTGGCGGGCGGCATCAGCTGGGAGAAAATACCGAGATATACCAGGAAAGCAGCGGCATCCAGGAAATTACCCGGTGTAAAGACCAGTTTTCCGCCGTACCATAACACGATGGTGACCACGCAGGCACTCAGGAATTCGCTCAGCGGGGATGCAAGGTCGCGCTTACGGTATAACCTGATCATCAGCCGGTTGTATTCCTGGTTCGTATGGCGGAACCGCCTGTCGGCGAAACCGATGGCATTAAATGCTTTGATGATGCGCAGGCCGGAGATGGTCTCTTCAATCATCGAAAGGAGTACGCCCATTTTGGCCTGCCCCTTGTCGGAAGTGCGTTTCAGGCTTTTCCCGATCCTGCCGATGATGAAACCGCTCACCGGCAGCAATACGAGCACGAACACCGTGAGCGACGGGCTGATCACAAACAGGGTGACGAGATAGGTGATCATGGTGATCGGATCACGGAAAGCCATTTCAAGGGAACTCATGATCGACCATTCAACTTCCTGCACATCGGTGGTCATCCGGGCGATGATGTCGCCCTTTCGTTTTTCGTTGAAGTATGATAACGGCAGGATCAGAATTTTGAGATAGAGATCATTCCGCAGGTCCTTCACCACGCCGTTGCGAACCACGGCAAGGAAATACATGGCCAGGTAACGGAAAAGATTTTTCAGGAAATACAAAACGATGATGGTAATCCCGATATATACCAGCATCCTTTCATTGCCGTACTGCTGAATTAACTGCCCGCAATAGAAGTAGAAATTATCCTTGATCGCATCAATCTCCAACCGCATCGGGGGTGCCGATTGCGGAATCGCCATGCTGTGAAAAAGCATTTGCAAAACAGGGATGAACAGTGCAAATGAGACCAGCGAAAAGAGAACGGACAGGATGTTAAACACCACGTTAAGCAGGGCATACCCCCAATAGGGGAAAGCATAACGCAGGATTTTAAAAAAGCTTTTCATTGCTGCAAAGATAGCAGTTTAAGCTGAAATATTCCAGGTTTGAGAAAATTCGTTGTCAAAGGCAATAAACACAAATGTATGAGACAAAATGTGTGTTTTACATTGCATTTATTTATTTATGTATTTATGTATTCATTTGCTTTTGTATTGTTCTAATATGTATATTTGTGACCTTAAAACCCCGAGCAAAATGAGAAAAGTCCTGACAATACTTTGCCTGGCAACCATCGTGATCCTGGCAGCATGCTCCAAGAGCAAATCCACACCAGAACCCGCTACCGGTGCCACTTTCCAATTTAAAAGCCTGACGGCAACGGACACCGTCATCCAGGTAAACGGCATCACCTCCATTGCTGCAAATGCCACCGGCGACGGGTTGACATATGTCTGGACATCCTCCTACGGACAGCCTGTCAGCAAAGGATCTTCGGCTGAATGGACTGTTTGCCATGTGGGCAAATTCAGTATCTCCTGCCAGGTTACAGACAAGTACGATCACTCTGAAACAAAGTCAGTCATTGTCAGGTCGCACAACTAAGCCGGCGCTGATACTGGCTGTCTGCAGTATTTTCCTGCTATCTTCCTTCTCATCACGGGCACAGTGCTGTTCCACGGGCAGCCCGGTTGGTGCATCGGTATACGTTGGGGTGCTTGGCAAAAACTACCTGCGTGCCATCTCCTATTACAGGCACAGTTCGTCCGTTGATTTTTACGAAGGAACCCACCAGGTTCCGAAAACCGGGGGCCCGGCTGAGGTTTCCAACTCAAGCTTTAATTTTGTTGGCCTGGCTGCGGCATACGGGGTTACCAAAAGGCTGACCATAGAGCTTGATGCCGGGTATTTTATCAACAAGACCCAGGTGTGGAACCGCGGAGACATCATTGAAGGTTCGGGCTTTTCAAACGGAACACTGACATTCAAATACGGCACGATCATCCGGCCGGTCCAGCAGGTGGAACTAACCACAGGGTTCGGGATCCGGTTCCCTTTCACTGCCAACCCGCAGTATGTCAACGGGGCGAAATTGAACGCGGATGTTCAGCCTTCAACCAACGCTTTTGGAATTTCCGAAATGCTTTTTTTCAACAAGGGGTTTCCCGCCATTACGCTCAGGTTATTCTCCATCAACCGCTATGAATATAACTTCCGTCACAAGAATGACTATATCCAGCCGACCGACTATAAATACGGGAACGTCCTGCTGAACTCGGTGTTTGTTTCTAAAAAGATCATGAAGTATTTTTTCGGGATCCTCCAGGTACGGAATGAGTGGAAGACCAACGACAAGGACTTCCTCAACACTGAAGACCAGCACAAGGTTATCAATTCAGGGTATGACCTTGTCACCGTTTCACCGCAGTTGAGCTACAGCATTGCCGGGAAGTGGAACATCACCGTCAGCTATGACATACCGGTATATAAAAACTACAATGGGAAGCAGATGACGCCGGCCTACTCATTTGCACTGAGCCTCACAAGGGATTTCAACCTTGGGAAAAAGCAACCAACAATCCAGCCTGCGGTGATAAAGTAGCACCCCTTTATCCCCGGCCTTCAGTCCGGGGTAACGTGTCCACCTAACTTTCAGCATCCAGGAATTCATCGGCATCGTCGTAGGCTTCGACCTTGCGGCCAAGCAACGGCAACACTTTCCCGGTGATCATCCCTGTTGCAAATGCGATCACGATGGTGATGAGGATACCCATGAGCTGGCTTTCCATATGAAGTCCCTTGATGATTGGCAGGGCAGCCAGTCCGCCCATCAAACCGGGAAGGCCGTGGAGGTTTGTCACACCGCAGGTATCGATGAGTTTCATGAGTTTCTGCTGTTTCGACTGGATCACGGCAAAACCGAAGGTGGAGAGTCCGCCGGCCATGATGCCGATGATGACTGCCATGGTATGGCTTGCATCGGCACAGGTTGAACCGATTGCAACACCCCCGGCCAGCGCTGCATTCGCAATATCGGCAATGCTTATCTTTTTTCGGATGGAAACAGAAACAAGATAGGTTGTGAGGGTAGATCCGCAGAGTGCGAGGATGACATTCACCACGGTATGGGGCATCTGGGCCGGCGTAACCAGTGCGGCACAGAAACTGGGCCAGAAGATCCACAGCATCATGCTTCCCAGCATCGAATAACGGTCGCTGGTTGAATCGGTTTCGATGGTCTTTTCAAACTCCTGTTTGGTTGTCATGGTAATGGCAACACCCAGTCCGAATATCGCACCAAAGGCATGGATAACAATGGAACCTCCGGTGTCGACCACCCCGCCTGCCTTGATGAGCCCAAGACCGCCGTTCAGCACGATCCATTCATTCAACATATAAAACGGGACAAAAAGCAGCCCCAGCAATACATATTGCTGCATTTTAAGACGACCGAGCACGGCACCTGCCGCAATAAGCAAACTGGCAGCGCCAAATTCGGCAAGGATCAGCCTCCTGATTTCGCTGTCGGCATCACCCATCCCCGACTTATTGATCAGCATGTAAAGCGGAAGCGAGGTGCTGACCAGCAAAAAAGTGGCAGTCAGCGCCGATCGTCCGTATTTCCTGACAAATACCATTAAAAATCCGAAGCCGATGAGCAGCATGGCCATGATGTGAATGGCCCGGTTGTATTGCTGGTCATCGATCACCCCCGAAGCAAGGGTGCTGCCTGCTTCTTCGGCAGCGGATGTAAGCATGGGAAGCCCTGCAAAAAAGATAAACATGGCTAGCATTTTCAAGTTCCTGTGTAGTCGCATCGTTTTCTGTTTATTGTGAATACTCAATGATGGTGTGCTGTGCCTGCAAAAAAATACGGCTTTGGCAAGTCAAATTTAAAAGGCGTCAAAATTATTGTTATTTTTTTCACTATGCAAGAAATACTTATTAAGGTACGTAAAATGTGCAGCGTGGAATCGGTTAAATCACGGATGTGTTTTGACGCCTGATTCGTGAATATACCTCACCCCCCTGCCCCCTCTCCGCGCGGAGCTACTCTTTATACACATCTTTCCCAGCCAAAAAAAAATGCTGAAAGTATGATTACCTTTTCCTGTTTTTCCGATTAATCAATAATTAAGGATAGCAATATTCCTTATGATTAATTGATCTGGTGTTAACCGCTCTGTGTT
>JAPLDF010000016.1 GCA_026391835.1 Bacteroidota bacterium | reverse complement strand
TTTTAAGGTTACAGTACTGAAAAATGGCATAAGAAGATACATCCTTTAAACCAAATAATTATCTTTAATACTGTATTGTATGTAGTTATACCTTTTGGCATCACAAAATGTATTTTAAAAAGATGTGTATAAAGAGTAGCCCCCCGGGGGAGGGTCAGGGGAGGGGGCCAGCAAAGCCGGAATCCTGAACAAGGGTTCCGGCTTTTTATTTCCGGCTGGGTGCACGATCGCAAGGCAAAAAATAAACTGACACTTGAATGAGAGGATAACGAAGAATTATGTAGATTTATGGGTTAAATCTTTTCTTCGTAAATCATTATCCTGCCCTTTATGAAAAAGCTGTTGCTCCCGTTTTTTGTCCTCTTCTGGACGGTGTGTTTTTTTGTCCAACCCGCACAAGCCGACATTGTTGTGACTGTTACAAACAATACAAACACAACGCCAAATCTTGCCGTTAGCTACACTTCGCTGGCTTCCGCGCTAAATGCACTCAATGCGGTGACTGCAATGACAGGACCAGTGACCCTTGTATTGGCAGCAGGATCTTCGGAAACTGCACCCATCAAGGGACTTACCATCGGAAGCGCCTCCTTAAATGCAGCGCTGAGCGCCACCAATTCGGTAACCATTGTAAAAGCCGGGGGAACGGTCACCCTCAACGCCGGCATTGGTACGGCAACACCTGCCAGCGCTTCGCCTGACGGCATCCTGAAGATCGTTGGAGCCGACTACATTACCATTGACGGGCTGACCCTTACAGATGGCAATACTTCGAATCCTGCAACCATGGAATTTGGAATAGCACTCTTTAAGCTCAGTTTGTCGGACGGAGCCCGATACAACACGATTCAGAATTGCACCTTCAATATGAAGCGGATCAACAATGCAACGGGAACGGCGCCCATGGTGGAGGGTTCCGTGGGGATCCTGGTGATCAACGCCACGCCCACTGCCGCTGTTACATCCCTGGTTCCCACTACAGCCGCAGGAACAAACTCCTATAATAAGTTTTACGCCAATACACTCAACGACGGGAATTACGGCATTGCCCTTTCGGGTTATGCTGCTGCAACCCCATTCACTGCCGGCGACACCGGAAACGATATCGGGGGGAGTTCCGCTTTGACAGGCAACACCATTTTGAATTTCGGGGGAGCTTCTGCCGCCACCAACCCTGCCGCCGGCATCAGGGCCAACAACCAATGGGGCATCAATATCTCGTATAATACGATTAACAACAATAACGGATCCGGGGTGAACCACCCGAACACCCTTCGCGGAATTTATGGACAGGCGGGCACCAGCGCCAGTGCAACAATCAATTACAATTCAGTTACATTGAAAGGCGGAGGTACCACAACTGCCCTGGATTGTATCTACAATGGAATCGGCATGACTTCGGCCGGCAATACCATCACCATGGCTGGAAACACCGTTGAAAATTGCACTTACTCCACGGCCACAACCGGTACTTTCACCGGGGTCTATAATGGCGCCTATGCAGAAACAGTGAATATGTACGGAAATACAGTGAAGAACAATACTATTGCCGGGTCAGGTACATTTTACGGAATCAACGGAACTTCCTCCACCAACCTTAATATTTATAGTAACACGATGTTTGGCAATACGAAAAGTGTTGGGACCTCCTATGCCACCATGTATTGCATTTATTTGTCCTCCTATATTCAGAATTGTCATGATAATCTTGTTTACACGAACAACATCAATGCTACCGGGGGTGGCTCCGGCTCTACGCTCTACGGGTTTTATCAGAATGGGAGTGAGACTTCAGAGTCTTTTTACAACAACCAGGTGTATGATTTGAATATCACGGGGCCTACAACAAACCAGGTTGCCAGTCTATATGGCTATTATTGCTATTCCGGGGTCACGTCTGTCAAGAATATCTATCAAAACAATTTCCATGATTTCAACATTACCACCACCGGTGGCGGTAGTATCTATGGAATGTTGAGTTATAACGGCACAAGTGTAAACTGTTTCGGTAATAAAATGTGCAGCTTCAACGCAACCGGTGTCGGCGGTATGGCCATTGGAATCAGTTTGGATGCAACAACCGTTAATATTTATAACAACCTGGTTGGCAATTTGTTCACCCCTAATTCATCGAAGGATCTGTCAATTTATGGTATCAATTTGAAGGTTCAGACTAATGGCAACATCTATTATAATACGGTTTACCTGAATGCCACCAGTACAAGTTCACTTTTCGGGAGCGCTGCACTTTACAGAAATAATTGGGGAAGTCTGGACTTAAGGAATAATGTTTTGGTAAACACTTCAACCCCAAAGGGGACGGGAATTACAGCAGCTTTCAGATCCTACAACCCCCTTACAATGAATTACTATGCGGTTTCATCCAACAACAACTATTACTTTGCGGGGGTTCCGTCCGCATCCAACGTTATTTTTTATGATGAAACAACCGTTTATTCAACGCTGGCAAACTTCCAGGCCCTGGTTACTCCCCGTGATAACCTGTCGCTCACCGATGCTGCCGGGCCATCGTTTCTGAGCACCTCCTGTTCAGATGCAAATTTCCTTCACCTAAGCGCTACTGCATCTGTCATTGAAAGCGGAGGTTATCCGATCCAGGGATATACCACCGATGTTGACAATAACATCCGCCAGGGAAACCCTGGGTTTCCTTCACAGGTAAACGGGGGTGGCTTTGCCCCGGATATGGGGGCTGACGAATATGATGGCATCCCAAACAACTCCTGTATTGCACCGGCGGCGGGAAATACCCTTGCCAGTGTGAGCAATATCTGCCTTGGACAGGATATCACCTTGTCGTTGCAAAATCCAACAGCCGGAACAGGGGTTACCTATCAATGGCAGCAATCTGCCGACGGGTTAGTATACAGCAATATCCCTGGCGCCATGATGGCTACGTATACCACCACACCTGCCAGTGCGACATTTTTCAAATGTATCGTCACCTGCCAAAACGGTCCGGCCTCAGCCACTTCAGCTCCAACTCATATTACCTTTGTTAACAGCATTCTGACCACCACCCCCGACACAATCTGTGGTTATGGAATCCTCGACCTTGCTGCATCTGCCGGAACCGGAACCCTAAACTGGTACTCTTCGCCCATGGGGGGCAGCGCCCTTGGTACCGGTCCGGCATTTACAACTCCTGTTCTTCATACAACAACGTCCTACTATGTTGCAACGGAAATTGTGGGCGCAATAAGTTCTGTCGGACCTACAACCAATTCGATCGGAGCCGGTTCTTCAACGCAGTCGAGCGACTGCATGATCTTTGATGTGCTAACTCCGGTGAAATTCCAGGGGCTATATGTGTATCCGGGGGCTGCAGGTAATGTTGTATTTAAAATTACCGACAAATACAGCAACGTATTACAGACGATCACCTACCCGGTTACCGCCCTGAACGTCAATTTAAAAACCTATATTCCTGTCAATACTTTTATTCCTGTGGGAACAGGTTACAGGATCAATATGTCAAGTGGAACCGTCAACCTTTATTTGAATAGTGCAGGTGCAGTTTATCCATATACCAGCCCCGGGGTTATTTCCATCACCGGAAACAGTGCCAGTGCATCCTACTCCGCTTATTATTTCTATTACTATGACTGGCAGGTTAATCCTTCATGCTCCAGTGCGCGTGCAGAGGTGGCAGCTACGGTTTTACCGGCCCCGGAACTTACGGTAAGCCCCAACCAAACGATGTGTAACAATGAAGTTGCTACCCTTAACGTAACTTCCCCGCTGTCAAACTTTGACACTTATGTTTGGAGTCCTGTTACCAGCCTGTTCACAGATAATGCCTGCACAATTCCTTATGACGGAGTCTCTAGTGCAACAACCTTGTTTGTAAAATCGGGTGCTGCAATTACCACAACCTATAGCTGTACAGCAAACAAATCCTCTTCGGGTTGCATTGCCACTGTTCAGACGGTGATAACTGTTCTACCCTCCCGGCCAACCATTAACGCCACACATGAGGAGTTGTGTGTCAGTGGCTCTTCCGTCATAACCACATCCCCTGCCTCAGGATGGGGCGCTGCCACCTTTCAATGGCAGAATTCCCCGGACAATTCCATCTTCACCGACATCCCGGGAGCCACGAGCCTGAGTTATTCAACTCCAATCCTTACCAGCACTACTTTTTACAAACTGAAAATAAGCAATAGCGCGGGGTCCCTTTGCATGGAGCTGCAACGAACCATCACAGTAAATAACCCTCAGCTGACTTCAACCACAAATGGTAGCAGGTGTAACACGGGCAGCGTTGAATTGCAGGCGACAGGAACCGATGGCGATTTGAAATGGTACGCTTCTTTAACCGGATGGCTATCCATTGGAACCGGTTCCCCGTTTAACACACCATCGATCGGTGCAACGACCAGTTTTTATGTTGATTCCGAAACCTATTTAAACGGTACTGTAAACATCGGAGCCGGCATTTTGTCAAATTCGTATACGCCCAATCCTTTCTATCACTTCTATGGAGGTTCAAAAATGCAATACCTGGTATCGGCATCTGAACTGCATTCGGCAGGGTTGACAGCCGGAAATCTTACCTCGCTATCCTTCGAATTTGTTGGTGACGCAGGTCAAACCTATAACTCCTTCAACCTGAGCATGGGTCATACGACCTTAACAGCACTTACCACTGTATTTCAATCCAGCCTCACCAGTGTCTATTCCGCAGCAAGTGTAACCCCTACCTCGGGTATCTATACGATTCCTTTCTCAATTCCTTTTGCCTGGAACGGGATATCGAATCTCATCATAGAGACCTGCTGGAGCAACAACAACACAGGAGGCAATTATGTGTATGTCAAATATGACAATACCGCTTATGCGTCCGTCTCATATTACCGGGCCAACAGCATGACCGCACAAACCTTATGTGCCACCTCAACCGGCGGTGGAACATATACCA
Source organism: Bacteroidota bacterium (assembly GCA_026391835.1). Classification (GTDB taxonomy): domain Bacteria; phylum Bacteroidota; class Bacteroidia; order Bacteroidales; family FEN-979; genus CAIVAT01. The sequence goes on along the minus strand of JAPLDF010000016.1, from coordinate 66,710 downwards.
CCCGACCCAGGATGATTTTCGACGGACAGGTTTTATGCACAAGTCCGCGCAGCGAGGTAATCGCGACAGTAATCCCTCCACCCGACCTTGCCATCACAGCGTCGCAGACCATTTGTGTCGGCGAGGTATATCAAATGGGAGTGAACACACCGGTTTCAAATTTTGACACTTATACCTGGAACCCTGCTACCAATCTCTTTTCCGATGCCGACTGCAATGTTGCATACCTGCCCCTCAGCAATGCATCAACCGTATATGTGAAATCTGCTGTTGCTTCATCCATAACTTATATTTGCACGGCCACCCACCTGGCGAGTAATTGTATAAATACCGCACAGGCTAATATAGTAGTTTTGCCGCAAAGTGCTGCGATTTCCGCCTCACAGACTGTGTTGTGCATGAACGGATCGGCCGTTCTGAGTTTGTCACCGGCCATAGGTTGGGGAACCGCAACTTTTCAGTGGCGGAGTTCGCCCGGCAATCTCGTGTTCACAGATATCCCGGGCGCAACAGACATGAACTATACAACACCTTCCATATCAGCAACAACCTACTATCAACTGGGTATAAAAAATGGGGCAGGTACAGAATGTGCCACTCCGCAATTCACCCTGATTGTTGAAAATCCGCAGGTTACATCAACAACGCAGGGAAGCCGTTGCGGCCCCGGAACAGTTTCGCTTCAGGCAACGATTGGTGGGGGTGGTGTGTTGAAATGGTACTCATCTCCAACCAGTTCTGTTTCACTGGGAACAGGCTCACCCTTTGTTACACCTGTTATCAGTTCTACAACAACCTATTATGCAGCAGCAGCAGGATCGGCCTCTGTGAATGAAATTACCGGGCAAACCTATGTGTCTCACTCCTATTCGACCTGCTTTACAAATTATGGCATCGTTTTCAGTACAACCAGGGATATCGTTATCAATTCCACTACGGTTTATACATCTGGTGCCGGAACGGTTACTATCGCATTGTTGAATTCTTCCGGTACAGAGATAGCTGTTACATCACCTATTGCGGTTTCAGGACCAGGTTATACCCTGAATATTCTCAACCTTGGATTTTATGTTCCGGTAGGTACAAACTACAAACTTGTCATGAAAGCGTTTACAGGGTTTACAACCATGTTTTTTGAACCTGCAAATTACTCTTACTTCCCCTATATCTCCACTTCAGGAGCAGTAAGCATTACCTCCGGATGGAAAAATTCAGCTACCTCCACAAGTAACTATTGGTTCTACCGACTGGATATTACCACAGGGTGTGTTTCATCACGCACTCCTGTACTGGCAAGTATCACAGCTCCTCCTGCAATCACGCCATCAGCCACAGCGACAGGCATTTGCGCTGGTTTTTCGAGTACACTGAATGTGACCAGTTCCAATCCGGACTATACCTATGTGTGGACACCCGGGAATATGAATGGCGCCACACAAACGGTAAGTCCTGAAACCACCACCACCTATACCGTTACAGCCAGTGTGCCCGGTGCCAGCTGTACCACAACAGGAACGGTAACAGTAACGGTACTTGCATCACCTTCACCCGTTAACATTACCCCTCCCGGACCGGTAATTGTATCAGGGGATGTTCAGCAACTGACAGCCACGGGAGGAATAGTTCCCAACAATTCAATTTTGGATCAGAACTTCAATTCTGCTTCCAACAACTGGACGACCATCAACAACTCCACCGGGGGAACCCCTGCCAGTGCAGCCTGGACCCTCCGGCCCAACGGGTATGTTTACGCTTCCTACGGAACCTGGCACAGCAATGACAATACCCAGTTTTACATGTCAAACAGTGAGGCCCAGGGTCCGGGCGGCACTACAGCCACCACCCTGCAGTCGCCGTCGTTCAGCACATCAGGTTTTATCTCGGCGACCCTTGGCTTCTATTTCTGTTTTTATGAAATCAGTTCAGGGACAAGTACAGGCAAGGCAGAAGCCTCCACCGATGGCGCCACATGGACGACTTTAACTACCTATAACAGCAACACCGGTGCACCCGGCGCCTTTTCGCATGCAGCAATTGCGCTCACTGCGCCATTCCTGAACCAGCCGGTTGTTTACATCCGGTTCAAATATGACGCCGCATACCGTTATTTCTGGGGGATCGACAATGTATCCCTCACCGGGACGCTGCAGGCGAATATCACCTGGTCGCCCTTAACAGACCTTTACACGGATGATCTTGCAACCACCAGTTATACCGGGCAATCCCTTGCAAATGTTTATTCAAAACCACCGGGAACCATCACCTATACAGCCTCGGCTACCCTGCCTTCTACCGGATGTGTTAAAGCAAACACCGTTACCATAACGGTAACAACGGCACCACTGAATTTAAATGCCACGACAGGTGATGTTTCCGGCTGTTTTGGCTACAGCAATGGTTCGGTCAGTATCTCTGTAAACGGAGGTGTTACCCCTTATGGCTACCTGTGGAACAATGGAGAGACGTCAGGCTCAATAGCCGGATTATCAGCCGGAAGCTATTCCGTAACTGTTACTGATGCTGCCATGTCCGCTGTTTCTGGTAGCTGGACAGTCAGCCAGCCGCCGGACCTTGCACTTTCTGCCCAGCCGGTAAATGCAAACTGCCCGACAGGGAGCGACGGGGGTATTACCCTTACCGTCAGCGGTGGAACTCCCGGGTATACTTATTTGTGGAGCAACACGGCCACCGATCAAAACATCACCGGCCTTCAGGTGGGAACATACACGGTGACCATTTCGGATGGGAATGGCTGTTCAAAGACCGGGTCCTGGCTGGTAGGGGCAGCCAATCCCATTTGCGATTACAAGTTGGTTACAGGATCGTCCCCCGGTAAAGCTTGTTATGACGCACTGTTAACCATTACCGTTGCAGGCGGAGGTGCAACATTTAATGAAGCAATGCCGGGTGACAGTGCAACCTTCATCGCTGGGATGAATATTCTTTTTGAGCCCGGAACACAAATTGATAGTGGCGCTTATATGCATGGGTATATTTCAACTTCCTTCTGTTCACCAACTGACAAACAGTTCGTATCAGCTGCAGATGGATTGAATGAACCGGCGGTTATTCCGTCCGGCTCCCATTTTGCCATCTACCCGAACCCGACCAGCGGCAATTTCACCCTTGTGCAAAAGGGGGATATAGTTTATGGAACATTGAAGATGGAAGTTTACCCGATGAATGGCAGGAAAATCATGACCGAACAGATGATTGGTGAAAAGAGCCATGAATTCCGCTTCTCCGGCATTCCTGCCGGCCTCTACTTTGTCAAAGTCGTTGCAGATGATTATGTTGAGACCATTAAACTGGTTAAGACGAGGTAACCCTCCCCCAGGGAGGGGGCTTTTTTTGTCCGGTGTCGCGAAAATGCTTTACTTTGCACCGCCATATGGACAATATTGCCATTTTTGCATCGGTTATCCTCACATTTTTCATCCTGGTTGTCCCTTCCGGGATACGCTATATATATACGCTTGGGGTTACCATTTTTATAATCCTGTTGACATCGGTGCCAGCAGCTGAAGCGTTGGTTCATCCCGCCGGCCCCGTGCAAACCTTTATTGCCGGTGGTTTCCTGGGTACGATTGCGTTCACGATCGACAGTCTCAGCGCTTTTTTCATCCTGGTAACCAATTTTACCGTTCTCACCGGGTTGCTCTATTCTAACGGGTACCTTGAATCATACAGGTTAACAAAAACGCCCGCCCAGTTTGCATTGCATTATTTCAGTTACTCCTGGCTGCACCTCTCCATGCTGAGTGTCCTGATGCTGCGCGATGGCACGTCATTCCTGATTGCCTGGGAACTGATGGCCGTTTCGTCATTTATGCTGATACTTTTTGAAGCTGAGAAAAGAACTACGCTGAAAACAGCTGTCAATTACCTGATCCAGATGCACGTCGGGTTGGTGTTGCTGATCATTGGCTTCCTGCTGGCGGAAGTATCCACCGGGCATTTCGGTTTTGATGGATTGCAACTGTACTTTGCCAGCCATCCAAACCTTCCCATCTTCTTCCTGTTCTTTGCCGGTTTTGCAGTGAAAGCCGGGTTTGTGCCGTTTCACACATGGCTTCCCGAGGCGCATCCTGCAGCCCCGTCGCATGTTTCGGGCGTCATGTCGGGCGTGATGATCAAGATGGGGATTTTTGGCATTGTCCGCATCCTCACCTTTGTCCAGTCCGATGCCTACCTCATTGGCATCATCATGATGATCATCGCCACCCTGACCGGGTTGTACGGGATCATGATGTCGATCGTACAAACCGACCTTAAAAAACTGCTTGCATATTCAACCATCGAGAATGTTGGGATCATAGGGATGGGGCTTGGTATGGGCGCCCTTGGCATGGGAGCGCACAGCCCTGTACTCATGATCCTTGGATTTGGTGGAGGTTTGTTCCATGTTTTGAACCACTCTCTTTTCAAGTCATTGCTCTTTTATTGCGCAGGTTCGGTGTATAAAGCCACACATACCCGCAACATCGAACAACTGGGCGGTTTGATTCACAGGATGCCCCGCACGGCAGCGCTGTTCCTGTTCGGTTCCATGGCCATCTGCGCCATGCCGCCGCTCAACGGGTTTATCTCGGAAATTCTCATTTATTACGGTCTCTTCGCCGGAATGCAGGCAAGTACAGTTTTTCAGACCATGTCGATGATGATGTCAATCATCGCCCTGGCCCTCATCGGCGGGCTGGCCCTCTTCGGGTTTTCAAAGGCTTTCGGACTAACCTTCCTGGGATCATCCCGATCAGAGATCCATGTTGATGTAAATGCAGTGAGCCCGGCAATGTTGTTTCCGAAACTGCTGATCGCGTCCGTCATACTGCTGATCGGGCTGGCCCCGGTGTTATTTCTCCTGCCACTGTTTGGCATGATCGGTGCACAGTTTCAGCTGAATCCTGAACCAATTGTGCTGCCCCTGGTCCACACCCTGTCAAAGATGAGCCTCATGGGAATCATCTTCATCCTGGTGGTGGTGGCGATGATGATCCTTCGAAAAGCGGTCATGAAACCGGGTAAAGTGGTATACGGCCCCACCTGGGGATGTGGCTATACTGCGGGAACCTCCCGTCAGCAGTACACAGCAACGTCATACGCCTCGAATTTTGCCGAACTTGCCAACCCGGTTTTTGCCAAAAAGATTGAATACAGGGATATTCATGAAGAAGACATCTTCCCGGCCAAACGCTCCTTCACGCTCCGGCCGGCAGATGTATTCCGGACAGTGCTCACGAAGATCACCGATTACTCCATGCTGGCGTTGAAAAAAATTGCGCGGCTGCAAACAGGCAATATCCAGCACTATATTTTATATGCCTTCGTCTTCATGCTGATCATTTTTATTTTACTCTATCTGAACATATTATAATGGGTTTTTTGCTTGCCATCGTTACTGCCGTCTTTTTCCCGGGATTGATCCTGCGGATAAAGAGCATTGCCAGTGGCCGGAAAGGACCCGGCATCCTGCAGCCCTGGAAAAACATCCTGGTGCTGTTGCGCAAAGGAAGCGTATTCAGTACCACCACGAGTTACATCTTTCAAATTGCCCCGGCAATCTATTTGTCGACCATTATCTGCGCCATGCTGTTGCTCCCCTTCCCGGGAATGCCATCGTTGTTTGGCTTTAACGGCGACTTTGTCCTCTTTGCCTACCTGCTCGCACTCGGCAAATTCATGTTCATCCTGGGTGCACTAGACACAGGGAGCAGTTTTGAAGGAATGGGGGCCAACCGAGAAGCACTCTACTCCATGCTGGCCGAACCGGCTTTCTTTATCTTGTTTGGTACGCTGGCATTGCTTACCGGCCATACCTCCATGCAGCAAATATTTGAATCGTTCCAGTTTACCGGGCACAACGCGTTCATCATCGGGTTTATCGCAGTTTACCTGCTGATCCAGATCGCCATGATCGAAAACAGCCGCATGCCGGTGGATGATCCGAAAACGCATTTAGAACTCACCATGATCCATGAGGTGATGATCCTTGACCATAGCGGATTTGACCTGGCACTGATACAAATTGGCACCGCCCTGAAATTTGCCATGTACGGACTGCTCATCGCCAACTTCCTGGTCCCGGTGGATGGCGGACAGCTTATAGCGAACAGTGAACAGTTGCTGATGAACGGTGAAAAAGGAATGTTGCACAATGTGGGTTCAGGATGGATGGTGGTGATGCAGGTTGGCGTTTATTTTATGATACAGGCTGTGTTTGCATCGCTGATCGGTTTGATGGAGTCATTCAGGGCGCGGAAGAAACTTGTTCGGAACCCGCAATTCATCGTTACCCTGAGTTCGATCGCCCTGGTAGCATTTATCCTGGTATTGTTGATCACGTTTAAAATGGTTGATTAATGAATGTATTGATTATCATAATGTTTGCCATCACACTGATCTACCTCAGCATGACCGAGCGGTTCCCGGTATATGCCGGGCTCATCGGGTTCCAGGGGGCATTGCTATTCATCCTGTCATTTCTTGAACTGCACGCCATCACCCTTGCAACCTTGATTTTCGTTGCACTTGAAACGCTGGTTTTCAAGGTGATCGTTGTTCCGTATCTGTTATTCCGGATTATAAGCAAAACCGGTGAAGCCAGGGTGCACGACAAAGCGCTGCCGGGGTTTTATTCGCTGCTGTTCATCACCCTCGGACTTCTGCTGAGCATCGTGGTCTCCTTTTCAATGAACACGACGCCGGAAAACATGATATACTTCATCGTTGCCTTTTTTGCCGTGTATACCGGGCTCTTTATGATCATTTCACATAAGAAAATATTTTCCCACCTGGTTGGATTCCTGGTCATTGAGAATGCCGTTTTGTTACTTTCCCTTGCCATCGGCAGCGAAATGCCCATGCTGATCAACATCGGCATCCTGCTCGATATTTTTGTCAGCGTGCTGATCCTGGGAATATTCGTGATGCGCCTGAAGCAAAGTGCACATGAGTTGACGATGCTTAAGGATGATTGACAGGCAATGAAAACAATGCAAACAATGAAGGAAATTGTTAATTTTCCGCGGCGCAGGTGCGGAATCATCGGTAGAAAATGATTTTAATGGCCGGATCAGGGTACATATTGATTGGTTTTTTTGTGATTTCGCTCCTCACGGGTGCTGTTGTCGGACTGGTGCATCACAAGCCGCTGGCGCGGATCCTGACCATCCTCTATGTTGCCACCCATATTGCCTTCTCTGGGTATGCATGGCTTCACCTGGGTGAGACGGTGCTTGATTATTTTACCTTCGATCCGCTCGGTGTGTTGTTGCTGTCAATCCTGTCAATACTCACCATCACAACCGTTTATCATGGCTTCATCTATGTAAAGGATGCCGGGAACCGGGTCTATTCCATCTATCACGCCGCGCTCATTGCCCTTGTTGCAGCCATGTCGGGAGCCTACCTTGCAAATGGGATGACCACCGTCTGGATCTTTGTTGAAGCAACCACGCTGGCTGTGGCAGCCCTCATTTACCACGACCGTACCCCGATGGCGCTGGAGGCTACCTGGAAATATGTCTTTGTTTGTTCGGTTGGGATAGCCCTTGCATACCTCGGGATCCTCTTCCTCGGATTTACCGTGCATGATGCCCGTTTGCTTCACCTCTCCTTCGACAGCATCTCTGAAATAGCAAGAATGGCCAACCCGCTCTACCTGAAAATCTCATTTGTATTTGTCCTGGTGGGATACAGCACCAAGATGGGACTTTTCCCAATGCACACCGTCACAGTGGATGCCCATACGGTTTCACCACCGCCAATCAGTGCATTCATATCCACAACCCTGATGAATGTTGGGTTTCTCGCCATTTTCCGGATCTATGCCCTGTTCTCGGCCACCACCATCCTGCCCTTCATGAACCATGTGCTGATCCTGTCAGGGGTATTGTCGTTGCTCGTATCTGCGGGATATATGCTCAAGGCCAAACACAACAAACGCATGCTGGCCTATTCGAGCCTCGAAAACATGGGAATTGTTGCCATCGCCCTTGGTGTGGGAGGAATAGGTTACTATGCAGCCATTCTCCACATCGTACTTCACTCATTTACAAAAGCGGGTTTGTTCTACCAGATGGGGCAATCGTACAAAGTGATGGGAACCTATAAACTCGACGAATCCGGGAATTATATGGCACTCTACCCGGCCGGCGCTACCGCCCTGCTTTTGGGGTTTTTGTGCATCACCGCCATCCCGCCATCCGGCATGTTCATATCCGAACTATACCTGATGAAGGCCATGGTAGGCTCCCATGATTATTTGCTGCTGGGAGTGACCGCCCTGCTGCTCTGCTTTGTATTGTATGCGCTGCTTACGAGGGTGCTGCATATCGTATATTCCCAGCCGCGCGAAAAACCACTTCATGAGCAGTACAAGGTCAACCCGTGGCAATCAGCCAGTCAATATGTCTTATTCGGGCTGGTCATTTTTATCTGTTTTGTTCAGCCGGAGCCTTTGCGGCAACTTATCGCATCAATCATTCAGTCACTGCCGAAATAATGATGGACCAGAGATACATCGAGATCCTTACAAACCCCGGGACAGTAAAACTTGCTGATATCCCAGTATTGCAATATCCTGAATTTTCGGCATTTGTTGATTTGTTGATGGGGGAGGAGGGCACCCATTGTGTTTCCTATTTTGTGCTTCCCAAGCCGGATACATACCGGTTTATCTGTTGCATGGCTGCCGATGAAAACCATGCGCTCCTGATCTTTTCGCACGAACAGCCTCTGGAACCTTCACTTTCTTTGCAATCGCTCACTGCCAGGCACTTCCAGTTTCATGCGTTCGAACGGGAGATCCATGAAAATTTCGGGATTACCTTCCGGGAGCATCCCTGGATGAAACCCGTCCGCTATCCTTTCGACAGGGCAGATCAATCAAGGATCATGAACAATTATCCCTTCTTTTCCATCGACGGGGAGGAACTTCATGAAGTAGGCGTCGGACCGGTCCACGCCGGTATTATCGAACCAGGTCATTTCCGGTTTATATGCCATGGCGAACAGGTGTTGCACCTTGAAATTCAGCTGGGGTACCAGCATCGCGGCGTGGAGCATTTGTTTATTGAAAAGCCGGGTATTTTGCACCAGTCGCTCCTTGCCGAAAGCATTGCAGGCGACACTGCCGTTGGTCACTCAATGGCCTATGCCGGCGTAGTTGAATCACTTGCAGGCATTGTGGTTCCTCCTTATTTATCTGCTGAACGCGTAATCGCCCTCGAACTTGAACGGATAGCCATGCACATCGGCGATACAGCCGCGCTGTGTACCGATATCGCTTACCAGCTGGGCCAGGTGGTGAACGAAGCCCTGCGGACCATTGTCATCAATACGACACAGTTGTGGTGCGGCAACCGGTTTGGAAAAGGGCTGGTGCGCCCGGGCGGAAGCCACTACCCGCTTTCCGGTGCAACCATCGCTGAGATATTGAAAAACCTGAAGGATGTTGAGGAGCGCTATGTCCAGGTTACCGACAGGATCTTCTCCTTGCCAAGTGCCCTTGGTCGTTTTGAGGGAACCGGGAAACTGACAACCATGCAGGCTTCCCTCATCGGTGCCGTAGGAATGGCCGCGAAAAGCAGCGGCATGTACCGGGATATCAGGTGGTCACACCCATTTTCGGCGTATGCCGGTCACCGGTATGAACCGGTGATGCTGCACAAGGGCGACGTGTGGTCAAGAGCCATGCTGCGTAAAAGGGAAGTGGAGAAATCAATGGAGGTCATCCGGGAATTGATCAGGACTTTTACATCGACCGAAATCGAAAATCGAAAATCGAAAATCGAAAATCCTATATACGATCTCAGCCTGGCTCCTTCATCCCTGGCCATTTCAATGGTGGAAGGCTGGCGGGGAGAGATTTGTCATATTGCAGTCACCGGCGATTCGGGAAAGATGATTCATTACAAGGCCAAAGATCCGTCATTTCACAACTGGATGGCCCTGGCGCTTGCCGTGAGAAACCAGGAAATCTCGGATTTCCCGCTGTGCAATAAAAGCTTTAACCTGAGTTATTGCGGGAACGACCTGTAAGTTTGGATGTAGCAATTAATTTTAATGAACCGATGCCCCTGAAAGAGATAAACATATTCCGCCGACATGGCAGTCAATATGTACCCGACCTTCGTAAAGTCCGCCTGCCGGAAATTTTTCGCGGGAAGCCGGTCATCGGCCACTATATCACTCCGGCCGAAGGGCATCTTGCAATGAACCTCTGCCCCACCGGGGCTGTCGGCTTGCTTCCTGCCAATCCTGACGCGGATCATGGATTATATACCATTGATCTTGGTAAATGCGTGTTTTGCCGGGAGTGTGAATTTGCGCTCCCCGGCAAAATAAGGTTTACCGGCGATTATAAAATGGCCACCAATGTCCGCGAGCGGCTTGTAGTTGTTTCCGGCGGGGATCAACCTGCAGGGCTTGATCCTGGGAAGGTGCGCAAGGAGATCCGTTCATTTTTCAAACATGCGTTGAAACTGCGGCAGGTTTCGGCAGGTGGTGATAATTCAACCGAAATGGAACTGAATGCTGCCGGCAATGTGAACTTCGACATGGGCAGGTATGGTATTGAATTCGTTGCATCACCGCGCCATGCTGACGGGATTGTCATTACCGGACCCATTTCGGAAAATATGGCTGAAGCCCTTCAGATTTGTTATGATGCGATTCCTACACCCAAAATAATCATATTGGCAGGTACCGATGCCATCAGCAGCGGGATATTCAGTGGAAGTCCCGCATTGAACCGGACTTTCCTCAATCACCATTATGTAGACCTGTATGTTCCGGGGAATCCGCCCCATCCGCTCACCTTCATCAATGGTGTGCTTGATTTGATCGGCAGGTTGTAATTCATTTTACAGGTTATACGCGGCATCTTCACCGCACATGGTTTCATCAAAAAAAGGAGTAAGACCATCTTGAAATTCACAGGAATTTCAAGATGGTCTTACTCCTTTCTGACTTAAGAGAAGGTTAGTTTTTCAGGCAACGTACCGGGTTCCCGGTCGACTTGAGATTGTAATAACTGCCAAAAGATGCGACCGACAGTGAAACAGTCCTGAAAACAGGCCCGTTGGGCGATGGATAATCTGTAGAAGTATGGAAGTAGCCGGTCTGGTATATATTCGTATAAAAGATACTGCCGGCGTTGTTGAAACTGCTTCCGGTTGGCAATGCCGTGAAGCCGAATTCATTGGTCGCACCGGTATTGGGTGACCTGAAATGTCCGAATCCGGCTTCTTTCAGTTTTCCACCAGCCACAGCAACTCCACCTGCAGTGGTTGCCAGGGTTATGAAGTCAGCTTCCGTCGGGATATGCCAGCCTGTCGGACAGATACCCTGTGTTCCGGGTGTCGTAACATATTGCATCATTTCATTCCACTGGTACAAACCACCGTACATGGAGCAGTTGATGAGGGAGTCGTTATAACAGTACTTTTCAAGAATTGCGTTGTTTGTTTGCGCTGTGGTGATGGGTATCTTGGTGCCGCTGTTTATATTCTCCCTCAGCCAGCATTGCGAGCCGATCTGAACAGTATTGTAGGTAATCCCGTCGAATAACACGGTGGGGAGCCCTGCGCAGGCAGTCCCTGTCACGTAGACAATCATGCTGAGCCTGTTGGAAGTAGCAGGGTTGTTTGACAAACAATAAGTTGTGCTGTTCGAAGTGATGACACAATTTACTTTGTCATTGTTTAACGGTGTATAGGTGTATGTGCTGCTGTTTGTTCCAACCGCAACATTATTCACTTTCCATTGATATACAGGTGAAGTGCCACCGTTTTCGACAGATGCTGTGAAGGTAACCGAAGTTCCCGGCATCACTGCGTAAAGTGAAGCAACAATCCCTGCACGCACAGGTACCAGTGGGACAACAGTCATGGTTACCAGGTTCGAAGTGGCCGGACTTAATGTCACACAGGTCGCGTTGGAAGTAAGCACGCATGAGATCACCTGTGTATTCAGCGGAACATAGGTATAGGTTGCATTGGTTGCTCCTGTAATATTGACATTGTTCAATTTCCATTGATACAAGGGCGTTGATCCTCCATTAACAATCGCCGTGCTGAATGTGACGGATGTACCGGCACAAACGTTGTTGGCAGACGGTGTCACCACAATGCTTGCAGGTAAAGACTGGTTTACGGTGATGGTAAACGACAACGGTGTTCCTGTGCAGTTGTTTGCAGTCGGTGTTACCGTGATAGTTGCAATGACAGGTGCGGCACCGGTGTTGGTGGCCGTAAATGAGGCAATGTTCCCGGTTCCGGTGGCTGCCAGCCCGATCGTTGCGTTGCTGTTGGTCCAGGTAAAGGTAGTGCCTGCGACCGGACTGCCAAAGGTAATCGCCGCAGCAGTGGCTCCATTGCAATAAACAACATTCGAAACTGTGTTGACAGTTGCGGTCGGGTTTACCGTGATGGTAAAAGTAGAAGGTATTCCGGTGCAGCCGTTGGCTGTCGGAGTTATCGTGATGGTTGCAACGACAGGAGCCGTTCCGGGGTTGGTTGCAGTAAATACAGGAATATTGCCTGTTCCGCTTGCTGCAAGGCCGATCGAAGGAGTGTTGTTGGTCCATGCATATGTAGTTCCTGCAACAGGACTGCCCAATGTAACCAGTGTTGTCAGGGCTCCGTTGCAATAAACTGCATCGTTTACAGCGTTCACCGTCGCAGTCGGGTAAATCGTGATGGTAAAGGATGAAGGCGTTCCGGTGCATCCGTTCGCTGTCGGGGTTATTCCGATGGTTGCAACCACCGGTGCCGTCCCCGTGTTGGTGGCCGAAAATACCGGGATGTTGCCTGTTCCGCTTGCAGCAAGGCCAATTGACGGGGTGCTGTTTGTCCAGGCATAGGTGGTTCCTGCAACAGGACTACCCAGGGTGACCAGTGTGGTGGTAGCTCCGTTGCAATATGTTTCATTGCTTACCGGGAAGACCGTTGCGGTAGGGTATACGGTAATGGTGAAAGATGAAGGTATTCCGGTGCACCCGTTTGCTGCAGGAGTTACCGTGATGGTTGCAATAACCGGTGCAGTGCCGGAGTTGGTTGCCGTAAATACCGGGAGGTTGCCGGTTCCGCTTGCCTCAAGGCCGATCGACAGTGTGTTGTTTGACCAGGTATAAGTGGTTCCTGCAACAGGGCTGCTAAAAGTGATTGCTGCAGTTGTGGCGCCGTTGCAGTATGTTTCATTGCTCACAGCGAAAACCGTTGTGGTCGGGTTTACGGTGATGGTAAATGACAGTGGTGTTCCTGTGCATCCGTTTGCTGTAGGTGTTACGGTGATGGTTGCAACTTCAGGGGCTGTTCCCGTATTGGTTGCGGTGAATGAAGGAAGATTGCCAGTTCCGTTAGCGGCCAGGCCGATCGATGGGTTGTTGTTTGCCCAGGCGTAAGTTGTTCCCAACACCGGGCTGCCAAAGATGACCGTTGCGGTAGTGGCTTCGTTGCAGTAAGCGGTGTTGTTCACCGGGTAAACTGTCGCAGTGGGGTTTACAGTGATGCTGAACGATAAAGGGGTTCCTGTGCAACTGTTTGCCGTGGGAGTTACAGTAATGTTTGCAACTTCAGGTGCTGTTCCCGTGTTGGTTGCTGTAAATACGGGGATGTTACCGGTTCCGTTTGGTGCCAGGCCGATTGACGGGGTGTTGTTTACCCAGGCATAGGTTGTTCCTGAAACAGGGCTGCCAAAAGTGATGGCAGCAGTGGCCGCACCATTGCAATATGCTTCATTGCTCACCGGGAAGACCGTTGCGGTCGGGTTTACAGTTATTGTGAACGATGAAGGAGTACCGGTACATCCGTTTGCTGCCGGGGTTACCGTGACGGTTGCAATTTCAGGAGCCGTTCCGGAGTTGGTAGTTGTAAATGACGTGATATTCCCGGTTCCGTTTGCTGCCAGTCCGATGGATGGGTTGTTGTTTGCCCATGTATAAGTAGTTCCTGCAACAGGACTGCCAAAAGTGATCGCTGCGGCTGAAACTCCATTGCAATAAACGGCATCACTTACCTGGTAAACCGTGGAGGTCGGGTTTACAGTAATGGTAAACGAAATAGGTATACCTGTGCATCCGTTTGCCGTTGGTGTAACTGTAATGGACGCAACCACAGGTGCTGTTCCCGTGTTGGTTGCGGTAAATACAGGGATATTCCCGTTTCCGTTTGCTGCCAGTCCGATGGATGGTGTATTGTTAACCCATGCATACGTTGTTCCTGCAACAGGGCTGCTTAACGTGATCGCTGCTGTGGTGGCGCCGTTGCAGTGTGCTTCGTTGCCCACCGGGAAGACCGTCGTGGTCGGGTTTACAGTGATGGTAAACGACCGGGGCGTTCCGGTACAACCGTTTGCTGCCGGAATTACAGTGATGGAGGCAATTTCAGGTGCTGTTCCCGTATTGGTTGCGGTAAATGATGGAATATTGCCTGTTCCGTTTGCAGCCAGTCCGATTGAAGGGTTGTTGTTGGCCCAGGTATAGGTGGTTCCTGCAACCGGGCTTCCAAAGGTGATTGCTGAAGCGGCGGCTCCATTGCAATAAGTGGCATCGCTCACCGCGAAAACAGTGGTTGTCGGGTATACAGTGATATCAAAGGTTAAAGTAGTTCCGGTACATCCGTTTGCAGTTGGAGTTACCGTGATGGCAGCAATAACAGTGGATGTTCCGGAGTTGGTTGCAGTAAAGACCGGGATGTTGCCTGTTCCGTTTGCAGCCAGTCCGATTGACGGGGTATTGTTGACCCAGGCGTAGGTGGTACCAGCTACCGGGCTGCCAAAGGTGATCGCTAACGTGGAGGCTCCGTTGCAATAATCGGCATTGCCTACAGCGAAGACTGTTGTTGTCGGGTTTACGGTGATGGTAAACGACCGGGGTGTCCCGATACATCCGTTTGCTGTCGGGGTTACCGTGATGGTTGCAATTTCAGGGGCTGTTCCGGGGTTGGTTGCGGTAAATGCAGGGATGTTGCCTGTTCCGTTTGCTGCCAGGCCTACCGATGGATTGCTGTTTGCCCATGCATAGGTTGTTCCTGCAACAGGGCTGCTAAAAGTAATCACAGGGGTGGTGGCTCCGTTACAATAAGCTGCATTGCCAACCGCATTTACAGTTGCGGTCGGGTTTACGGTGATGGTGAACGATAAGGGGGTTCCTGTGCATCCGTTTGCTGTGGGAGTTACCGTAATGGTGGCAATGACCGGCGCTGTTCCCGGGTTGGTTGCTGTAAAAACGGGGATGTTGCCTGTACCATTTGCAGCCAGTCCGATTGATGGGGTGTTGTTAACCCAGGCGTAGGTTGTACCTGCCACAGGGCTGCCAAAGGTGATTGCCAGGGTGGTTGCGCCATTGCAATAATCGGCATTGCCCACCGTAAAGACTGTTGTCGTTGGGTTTACGGTGATGGTAAACGACCGGGGTGTCCCGATACATCCGTTTGCTGTCGGGGTTACCGTGATGGTTGCAATTTCAGGGGCTGTTCCGGGGTTGGTTGCGGTAAATACAGGAACGATGCCTGTTCCATTCGCTGCCAGGCCGATTGACGGGTTGTTGTTGGCCCAGGTATAGGTTGCCCCTGAAACCGGGCTTCCAAAAGTGATTGCCGAAGTGGTGGCCCCATTGCAATAAGATGGACTGGTAACCGTGTTCACGGTCGGGGTTGGGTTTATGGTAATGGTAAAGGATAAGGGGATTCCGGTACAACCGTTTGCAGTCGGGGTTACCGTAATGGTGGCAATAACAGGCGCTGTTCCGGGGTTGGCAGCGGTAAATGAAGGGATATTGCCGGTTCCGTTTGCAGCCAGGCCAATCGCCGGAGTGTTGTTTGTCCAGGCGTAGGTGGTGCCTGAAACAGGGCTGCTAAAAACAATTGCCAGTGTGGTTGCTCCGTTGCAATAAGTTTCATTGGCAACCAGGTTGACCGAAGTTACGGGGTATACCGTCATGGTGATCAGGTTGGATGTTGCCGGCGAACCGGTCAGACATGGTGTGGCATTTGAAGTCATCACCACAGTAATTGCTGCGCCATTTGATAGGGTGGCGGAAGTATAGGATGCATTTGTTGCCCCTGCAATCGGGTTTGCGCCATTCTTCCATTGGTACAAAGGTCCTGCTCCTCCGAATACAGGGGTGGCGGTAAATGTAACCGAAGTGCCTGTACAGACCGGTCCTGAAGGAACGGCTGCAATACTCACGCTGGCCGGTAAAAGCGGGTTAACCGTCATGGTAACCGCGTTGGATGTTGCCGGGCTTCCTGTTACGCATGATAGGCTGGAAGTCATCACACAGGTGATCACATCATTGTTTACAGGATTGTAACTGAACGTGGTGCTGTTTAAACCGGCATTGATGTTGTTTACCTTCCATTGGTAACCTGGAGTTGTTCCTCCCCCCGATACATTTGTTGCAGTATATGTAACCAAGGTGCCTGCACATACAGGGTTTGCCGAAGCGGCTATGGATACAACGGCGGTTGGGTTAGGCGTGACTGTGAGCGTGACCGGACCGGATGTTGCCGGATTTCCTGAAGTGCAGGTTGCATTTGAAGTTACCGTGCAGGTATAAACGCCGGTACTGGCAGGCACAAAGGTATAGGCTGCGCCGGTTGCCCCTGATATCGGGAAGCCATTGAGCTTCCATTGGAATGTGGGAGCCGGGCCTCCGTTGGTTACCGATGAGCTGAATGTGACAGGTGATCCGGAACAAACCGGGTTTACAGAAGGTGAAATTGAGATACTTACCGGCAAAATAGGGCTGACGGTCATTAACATCGTATTCGAAATGGCAGGACTCCCGATGGCACAGGGCGATGAAAGAGTCATTACACATGTAACGGCATCAAAATTGACCGGCACATAAGAAAATGTCGAATTGGTGGCCCCGGAAATAATTAAACCGTTCACCTTCCACTGATAAGATGGAGGATCTCCCCCGTTTTCAGGGAATGCCGTAAAATTGACAGATGATCCGGAACAAACCGACAGGGCGCTGGCGGTAATGGAAATACCTGCATTAAACATGACGTTCATCCTGAACCACTCAGATCCGTTGTAATACTCTATTGCCTTTGAATCTGTGTTGAAAATCGTGAGACCTGTTGCGGGAGCAATCAAATTGCGCTGGGCATTTGTGAGTCTTGGGATTAAAACCCCTTTGCTGGACGAAATAACATCGAGGATCGCTGAAGGATCAGGAGCGGCGTTGCTAATAGAGATCGCGACCCCCACAGAATTCTGAATGCCGGTAATTCCTGAAGAGCCTGTCGTGAAGCCGCATAGCTGGTACCATGTTCCGTTGCTAAAATATTTGAGGACATTGGCCGATATATCATAGATAATTAATCCATTGTCAGGATTTGGAATTGATTCGGGGGTGGTCCGGGTAAGTAAAAATCCCCTGGATGGGTCGCTCGCATCGAGCATGGCTGAACTGTCAGGAAGCTTGGTAGGAAGAGCGGAAACTGAAACACCACCGCCAGGCCTGGAGGATCCTGAATTGGCCGAAACGAAAGATCCTTCAATTTTAAACCAGGCACCGCCATTGAAATAGTTGAAAAATTTTGTTGTTGTGTTGTAAATCAAGAGCCCCGTGGCGGGTGAAGGGATGAGATCCCTGCTTACAGTGCTCATTCGTGGAATTAATAGTCCTTTATCGGTAGAAAAGATATCAAGCATTGCACTGCCTGCAGGAGTGAGGTTACTGTTGTTGATTCCAACCTGAGCAAAAAGCTCAAAGGTTATACAACTCAGAATCAGTATAATAACATGAGTAAATATTTTTTTCATTTTCATGGAGGATAAATTTTATTTAATGCAAAGTTAAAAAAAAATAAATTGATAGAACATATAAAAGAATCTTTTCTCAACTTATAATTCTCAGAAAAACAATTAATTAACATTTGTATCCATCATAATATGTTATGGTTAAACGGTAAATACATATTATTTTACCTGAATTGGGATAATGGTTACAATGTTCCCCACAGGATGATTTTTTAATCTAAAGAAAATCCGGAAATTCCCAATGCAAGATACAATGCTTTGCTTCCAATGACCTTACATAATTTTAGAAAAAAGTTACATAATTCACACATTCAAAGAGATAACAGCATAATAAAATCGGCGCGGGGACGTCCACAGATTCTCGGTTTCACTGATTGGATACAAAAACCCATCGCAGGCAGGTAATTGGATCGGGTTGCCGGTCAATCATCATCCGATTATGGGATCATCCTAAAAAGTTATAATTTTACCAATGATTTGAAAAAGGGATTGGAACGATGAACCGGGTATGGGTATTCTTTCTTTTGGGAATATTGCCTTTTGGCAACAGCAACATCTTTGCACAGGCAAACACGCATGAAGGACCCCCGGCAATCTCTTCCGATAGTTTGTGCCGGGGCCTGGATGAGGTTGCCGTTTCACCGTTAAAAGTGTCAAAACGGATCATTGATATCCCATGTCCTGTTGTACGATTGAATTATGTGAACTATAAATACGACAGGAAAATCGGTTGCGATGGGATACTCTCTTCGGTTCCGGGACTTTTCCTGCAATCGCGGTATGGTGATCAGGATGTCAGGTTTTCTGCCAGGGGATTTGGCAGCAGGTCAACTGCGGGCGTGAGGGGAATACAGGTGACGCTGGATGATATTCCCGAATCGGAACCCGACGGGCAAACCCGCCTCGATGCGATTGATTTTAATGCCATCGGCCACATTGAGATCGTTAAGGGGAATTCTTCCTCGCTCTATACAAACGCTCCCGGCGGGGTAGCAGGTTTTTTCAATGATCTCGGTTTTGACCGGTCTTCCGTTGTCCAGTTCAACCAGTTTGGATCCTTCGGGTTGCATCAAAACGGGTTTAAAGCAGCGGTGAAGACAGCAAATTACCGCGTTCTCACAACCTACAGCTACATCAATTACGATGGCTACAGGCAACACAATACCGGGTTCAGGCATGTGCTCAACATGGTGATTGAGGCCACTCCTTCGGCGCATACAAAACTATCAATCCTTGGGTATTTTGTCGATGGGGCCTGCAAACTTCCCGGCTCCCTGACCAGGGAGGAGTTTCAACAGGATCCATGGCAGGCTGATCCAATGTCGGTAACCCGCGACGAAAAGCGGATCACCACCAGGGGCAGGGTTGGTATCAGGTACGATGCTGTTTTCGGGGGGAATTTGAACAATGAAGTGGAGGTCACATTTTACGGCACCATCAAATATTTTAATATCGCCGACTACGACTACCGGGTGATCAACCGGTATGGATTTGGACTGAATGCCCGGTATATAAACAAAGCGCTGATCGGAGCGCGTCACAATGAGTGTTCAATAGGCATCGACCTGTTGTCTCAACCTTCAAGGACTGCAATTTATAAAAATCTTAAAGGGGTGCGGGGGGACATGATCGACCAGGTTGAAAGCGAGCATCTTTCCGGCAACGGCATCTATATCTCCGATAATTTCGAACTGCTGAAGGAAAAGTTATTCATGTTGCTGACCTGCAGGTATGACAACGTGAAATATAAACTGGCCGAAGAGACACTGCCCCTGCTCAGTGAAAGCAGGATCTTCAACGCTGTCAAACCAAAACTGGCGCTCAATTACAAAATTGCCCCAGCCATTGCCGTGTATACCTCTTTCGGATGGAGTTTTGATTCCCCGGCGGCAGATGAACTTCGCAGTACGGACCCTGACTCCCTGCTCAACAAGGATCTTAAAGCACAGGAATCCAGGAATTTTGAGGTGGGGATCAAGGGCGACCTCGTGCGGGGCAAGAAGACTTTTTTAAACAGGTTTTTGTATGAAGCAACTTTTTTCAATTCGCGTATATACAACGAGATTGTCCCGTATGAGGTGTCCGGGGAGTTTCAGGCCCGGAATGCGGCCAGCGCCAACAGGCTGGGGATGGAACTGGGCGCTCACCTTGAACTGTTTGAAGGGTTTACCTTAGGACTGACCTACACATGGTCTCACTTCGAATATCTCACATATGAAACCAAAGTCTTTGAGGCCGATACAGCCGGGGTATTGGCCGAAGCCGATAAGGTTTATTCGGGGAATACGGAGCCGGGTGTTCCCGCGAACAATGTAAATGTGTCGATTGCTTATTCCCGCTCACTGAACAACCATTTCGGTTTCTTTGTAAAAGCCGGCTGCCAGGGTATCAGCGGATTTTGGGTTGATGATGCAAACACAGTTAAAACAAGCCCCGTTAACCTGTTGAACGGGCTGTTGGGGATCGACTTGAAATTTGGAAAATTCAGCATGATGGCCTCAGGCGGCATTCGCAATATCTTTGATGAGGTTTATGTGGGGTTTACAAATACCAATGCTGCCGATATGCGTTACTACGAAGCCGGAGCCCCCCGCAATTACTTTGTCTCGCTCAACCTGGGATATACTTTTTGACATTATGACGGGAAGATGTCAGATCCAGGGGCAATGGCCTGCTGACCGGGCATCGGATCTCACCGTATGACGGCCATGCGGTATGGCCCTGCAACCACAACTTCCTGCCCGGGGGTGGAAAGCCGGAGCAGGTAAAAATATATCCCGGCAGGCAGGTTGCCGGCATCGAACACCACCTCATGATCCCCGGGAGATGGTGCTTCATTTACCAGGCTGGCAACCTCCTCTCCGAAAATATTGCAGACCTTCAACTGTAACAAGGCCGTTTGCCGGGTGACACTGGACTGGTACGTGCAGGCAGGCGGAACCGTAAACCTGAAGGTGGTTCTTGCCTGTACCGGGTTGGGAATGTTCTGGGAAAGCGCGTAACGTTCATGGGGGAGGCCGAAAGCCGGTACGGAAGGAATGACCGGTGGATGATATTTTATAACGGCCCCCTCTTTCCCGACGGCAAATCCATGCAGGGTATCCGGAAAGATCATGTCATAGATTGCAGTCGTATCGGGTGTGATTACAGGTGCCCAGGTCACACCGGCATCCATGCTGTAAATCAGCTTTCGCCTCGTACCAAGAGGAGCCCAGGCTTCATGGTCATTCCTGAAATCCAGGTCATATGCATTGCCCTGGATGTCAAGTTCATCGTAGGTCCAGTTCAGGCCGCCATCGGAAGTACGGATCATGCCGACCCCATAGCCAAAATCCGGGTCTCCGCCGGATCCCATCACGTGCAGCGAATCGAACATATGTAAACCGTGAACCTCATCGGCGGGAGCTTCGTCAGCATCGATCGCATACCACATCTCTCCCCCGTTCGAAGTGTGCCAGGTCACTCCGGCAATGTCAAACATCCCCCCGCTGGCATAACCGTATTTTTCGTTGTAAAACTGGATGCTCAGTACAGGAAAAAAGGCCAGTGTGCTGGTATCGATCGCAGCCTGTATCCAGTTGATGCCGCCATCGGTCGTTTTAACGAGCGCATGCGGCCTGCCGCCCATCCAGCCATTCAGCGTGTCTCTGAACAGGATGCAGGTTATAAAGATGTTTTCAACAGGGTAGACATGGCTTGCCCAGTTGGCACCGCCATTGGTGGTTTTCAGCAGGACCGTGCCATAAGGAACCGAGGTGTAATTATACGTGGAAGCCCATCCCAGGTTGCGATCCAGGAAAAAGATATCCTCAACGTCATTGGTGGCATGGGTGTCCTGCTGAACCCAGTTGAATCCCCCGTCGGTGGTATGGAATATTACCCCGGAGTCGCCTGCCACCCAGCCATACAGACTGTCTACAAAACAAACAGAATTCAAATCCTGGGTGGTTGCAACATGAATACGCTCCCATGTGCCCTGGGCGTGTGACGCAACACCCGCCAGGAACAAGATGAACAGGAAAGACATTTTTTGTCTATAATTCATAAATGCTCCGGTTTTGTCAGGAATCCTATTCAAAGGTACTAAAAGCCACGATAAAGTCAATAAGCAAAAATCTCCCCGCAATCGTAAATCCAAAATCGTAAATCGTAAATCCGCTCCCCTTACTTCAACGCCGAAACAATCCTGTACGTGTGTTCGGCAATCACAAGCTCTTCGTTGGTAGGGATTGTCATGACCTTTACCCTTGAGCCTGGTTTACTCAACAGGACCTCTTTGCTCCTTACTCCTGCATTTTTCTCCTGGTCAAATTCCAGGCCCATGAATTCCAGTTCGGCGCAGCATAATTCACGTGTTACCGGGTCGTTTTCCCCGATACCGCCGGTGAAAATGAGCAGGTCAAGTCCGCCAAGTGCCGCTGCGTAGGCGCCGATGTATTTTTTAATCCGGTAGCGGAACATGTCGAGGCCGAGAATGGCCCTCTTGTTGCCTGCTTCCGCCTCTTTTTCGATTTCGCGCATGTCGGACGAAACACCGGTAATACCCAGCATCCCGCTGTGTTTGTTTACCAGCGTATTGGCCACCGCAATATTCAGTTCTTCTTTTTCCATCACAAAGGTAAGTACACCCAGGTCCATATCGCCGGCACGTGTGCCCATGATCAGCCCTTCAACCGGCGTCAGCCCCATGGAAGTGTCAATCGATTTGCCGTTTTTGATGGCCGCCATGGAGGTCCCGTTTCCAAGGTGGCATGTGATGATTTTCATGGATTCCATGCTCACGCCCAGGATTTCGCAGGCCCGTCGCGCTACATAATAATGGCTGGTGCCATGAAATCCGTACCTGCGGATGCCATATTTTTTATAGAGGGAATACGGGATCGCGTACATGTAGGCATGTGCTGGCATGGTCTGGTGGAAAGCCGTGTCGAATACTGCAACCTGTGGGACTTCCGGCAGCAAATGTTTCATGGCCATCACTCCTTTTAAGTTGGCAGGGTTGTGAAGCGGCGCCAGGGGGATGCAGGCCTTGAAATCTTTAATGGTATCTTCATTGATCAGGCTGCTTTCCTGGAAACGCTCTCCGCCATGAACCATCCGGTGCCCTACTGCATTGATCTCCGACAGGGAACTGATGCAACCATGTTCCTTGCTGATAAGTATGCCAAGCACATATTCAATCCCTGTCTGGTGGTCAATAACTTCGCCTTCCAGCTTTACCTTGTCGCCGTTTTCCTTCTCATGCCTTAAAAACGAACCTTTCAGCCCCACTTTTTCTACAATCCCTTTTGCAAAGAGCTGGTTGGTTTCAATATTGAAGAGTTGATATTTAATGGAAGAACTTCCACAGTTTAATACGAGAATATTCATAGGTTCATTTTTTACTCTTCCGCTTTGTGTTTTTTGCACCCTGGCCGGTGAATCAGCCATTGGTGGCGGGATGTTTACAAACTTTCTTCCGTAATTTTATTTCCGTCGGCGTCATATTCATAAAACCCGATGCCGCTGATCCTGCCAAGCCTGTTTGCCCGGACGAGTTTCTTGATCATCGGGGAAGCAATATACCGGGAGGATCCGAATTCACTGTAAAGGTTTTCCATCCAGCGCACTACCTTGTCCAGTCCGACTTTATCGGCAAACTCAAACGGACCCAGGGGCATGTTGAAACATGAACGCATGGTGAGGTCGATGTTTTCCATGGAGCTGACACCCTCCATCAGGGTCTCGCATGCTTCGTTGAGCAGCACCACGAACAATCTCACGCTCACCAGCCCGGGAGACTCCATGACAGGTATTGAGATCTTTTCGAGCAGCTTTACAAACTTGATCACCTTTTCATAGGCTTCGTTCGTGGTATGAAGTCCTTTAGCAAGTTCCACAACACTGGCGCCCGGGGCGGTAGTGGATATGTGGAGGCTCACGCACCGCTCTTTGTGCTTAAGTTCCGACGATAATTCAGTAACAACAATGGTTGAGGAATTCGTGGCAATAATGCATGCCGGGCTCACCTCCTGCTCGATGTTGAGAAAAACCTCCTTCCGCAACTCAAAACTTGACTGCCCCTGCTTCGATTTGATGGTTTCGATAACCAGTTCGCAATCGTGGAAATCAGCATACAACAGCGTCCCTTTTATCCGGGAAAGGATTGCTGTTTTTTCGCCCGGGGTCAGGCCCCAGTGGTTTATTTCATGATCCAGCTCTTTTTTAATTTCGCCAAACGAATGAAGGATCAATTCTTCACTGAGCTCAAGGAAAATCACCTCAATGCCGTGTTTCGAAGCAGTGATCGCCAGCTCCTGTCCCACACTGCCGCACCCGACGATGCCTATCTTTGAAAACAGTATCTTGGGTCTCGATTCTTTGCTGAGCCCGTATTTTTCAATCGGCTCTACAACCATTTCTGCCATGTTGATATAGAAATTAATTCAAAATTTAACAATCTTTCCACCCCCACATACCGTCAACTATCATTCAGCATTCATTATTCATTATTCAATATTCGATATTCGATATTCAACAGCGGTCATCCCTTTCCCATCATCTGCTCATTAAACGCATCTTCGCCTGAAGCTTCAATACGGGAGATCATCTTCCTTGTGACTGAAACAATGTACTCTTTTTGTTTTTGAAAATGAATGAACATGGCGGCCAGGTTAACTGCCGGTTCAATGCCCACGGGATTCCTGAAAATAATAGTGAAAAACATCTTCCAGTAATAGATCCCGGTAGCCTTCGAAAACCCGGCCTTTTTACAAACCCTCAGGAATGAGCGCATGTATACCAGCCACGTTTTGAAATCCGGCTTGTGCTTATAATCGGTTTTTACATGCAAACCGGTGTATATAACCCGTTTGTAGTAATTTGATGGTTTGAAAATAGCTTCGATGATCCGGATATAGTTACTCAGGATAACGACGCGCGAAGTAAGGGTTAAAAAGTTTAACCCGCTGGTCATCTGGTCAATATCGCCATCGGTCACCGACTTTGAATGATAATTGAACAACCGCTTTTCCGTTTCAAGCCGGCGGGTAAGTTGTGTATTTGGCAAGGCATATAACAGCCCGATCATGGCCATGCAGATGCCCGAATCCTGTATGGAGTTGATCATCTGGTCGGCAATTTGTGCACGGTCACTGTCAAATCCAAGAATATAGCCGCCATTGCTCACCATCCCATACGACATGATCTTCATTACCGCATCTTCAATGGACTTGTCGACGTTCTGGTTTTTATTGTTCAGTGCGAGTGTTTCACTGTCGGGTGTTTCAATTCCAAGGAAGACATACCTGAAATCGGCGTCCTTCATGAGTTGCAGCAATTCGTCGTCGTCGGCCAGGTTTACCGAGGCTTCGGTGGTAAAATAAAACGGGTATTTACGGGCCTTTGTCCAGGCGATGATCTCCCGCAGAAGATCCTTGACCTTTTTCTTGTTGCCGATGAAATTATCATCCACCATGTCGATATGGCCACGGTATCCCAGGTCGTACAGAGATTGCAGTTCCGCGATAACCTGTTCATTTTTCTTGAACCGGGGAATGCGGCCGTAAAGTTCGATCACATCACAGAATTCGCAGTTGAAGGGACAACCGCGGATAAATTGCAGCCCGATCATGATGTAATCTGTAAACCTGATGAGGTCGTAACGGGGAATAACCGCCTGTAGCATATCTGCCCTGTCGGGAGAGACGTATTTACCATGGGTCACACCATTTTTCAGGTCATTCAGGAACAGGGGAATGGTAATTTCTCCCTCCCCAAGAACAAGAAAATCGGCCTCTTTGTAAAGATCGGGCTGGGATGTGGGATCCGGCCCGCCAACCACCACCACTGCACCCAGTTCATGTGCCCGGGTGATGAGTTCAAGCATGCTGTTCTGCTGGGGCAGCATTCCCCCGATGCAAACAAGATCGGCCCACTGCATATGTTCATCAAGCAACGGCTCAACGTTTTCATCAATCAGCCGGAACTGCCAGTGCTGGGGGAAAAGGGCAGCTACGGTAAGCAGGCCCAGCGGGGCGGCCGGATATTTTTTTCCAACCATTTCACATACTTCCTGGTAATTCCAGAAACTATAGGCTGAAAATTTTGTCTGCACCAGCAGACATTTTGTTACTCCATCGTGCAAATCTTTCATAATGCCAATCTCAATCAAAAAACGTGCAAAGATACGCAAAAAGGCCTGACGCCTGACCCGTCATTTGTCACTTGTCACTTGTCATTTGTCACTTGTCATTTCTCCCTGTCATATAACCATTTTTATTATCTTGCGTAAAATTTGCTGGAACGCTTTTTATGATCCTCCGGACAGGCAGATATTTAAGATTTTTTCTCGGGATGACGGCCACACTGTTGTTGTTCCTGCCGGGAACCCTCGCCAGGCCTGCTGTACCGGGCATGGAGCCGGCAACGGGGAGAAGCGTGACCATCTATGCCACTACCCTGCTCAGCCCGCGGGGAGATGTTATCGGGGCAACCATTCCGCTCAAACGGGCAGGGAGGCTGCTGCTGCTTGAAGGCACGCTCGACAACATCACCGGCAACTTCATCCTCGATACCGGGTCCTCCTGCCTGGTGCTGAATAAAACCTATTTCCGCAGTGCCATGACTTTTGATGATGAAGAAGGCGGGGGAGTGACCGGATCCACATCGTCTGTCGCACGCATTCATGTAAAGCAATTGCAGGTGGGCGAGCTGAGCTATGTAAAGATCTTTGCAGATGTCATTCCGCTTGGGCATCTCGAAAACCGCCGGGGGGTGAAGATTCTTGGATTATTTGGCATGAGCCTGCTGAAAAATGTTGAAATGGTGCTCGATATCAATAGCAATGAATTGCAAATCTTCAAACTGGATAAAAACGGAAACCGTCTTGGCCCTCCCGCCCCTGTGGTTAAATACGATATCATTCAGAAAATTGAAATTTATCACCATGTGTTGTTTGTAAAGGCTGTGATTGGCGGAAAAGTCCTGGATTTTTGTCTCGATACCGGAGCCGAATCCAATGTGCTGAGCATCGACGCAAATAAAAATGTGCTGGCTACGGTCACCATTAAGCGGAGGTCGGGCCTCAGCGGCGCCGGAGAAAACCGGGGGGAGGTTCTTTACGGAACGCTCAATGAATTTTCAATGGGGAACCATCAGATGGTGCCCATGGAAACCATCATTTGCAGTCTTACCGACATGTCACAGAAATATGGGTATCCCATCGATGGCATGCTGGGATATGATTTTTTTGAGAAAGGCAGGTTTTATCTCAATTTAGTTAAAAATGAGATGGGTATCTGCCTTAAAACGGAGGCAAGGAAATGAGAACCCGGGGTGCATGGATATTGGTGCTGATCTTGCTGGTTACGGCCCTGGATGCTCATGCCCAGTTTGACCCCAAAAAAGTTTGCCGCATTGTGGATGGCCACATGTCCTTCACGCTCGATACACGCTGGAATGCCGCGCAGCGAAAAGAGATCACCCGGATGTTCGCCCTCGACAGTGCCCTTCTTGCCAACGCATTTGCCTTAAAACCCTTGATCAGGGATAGCAGTAATGTATGGAAAACCCGCAAAATTGATGCAAACCACATCGAATTGTCCGTCGTACCTGGCAAAACCGCTGTAAAAGATGGTTCAAAAGATAAAATATTTCTCCTCGACGACAAATGGATCAACTACGAATCAGGCTATGAAATGGAATCGGTGCCCTACGGGGTGAACCGGCTTACACGCAATTCTATCATACAATTGTCGGGAAACCGGTTGCGGTTTTTCCTGCCGGGGCAAAAGAGTGCGAAAAAGGTTTATCTCTCCGGAACCTTCAATGCCTGGAGTACCCTTCAGACACCCATGGTGCCATGCGATTCGGGCTGGAATGTTACCATAACCCTCCGCCCGGGAAAGTACGCCTACAAATACATCATCGATGGCAAATGGTCCAACGATTCGTACAACAAGCTGCGCGAAGATGATAAAAATGCAGGGTATAACAATATCTTCTATTGCTACAACCATAAATTTGTGCTGAACGGGTATCCCAATGCACGGAATGTTGTGGTATCGGCCAGTTTCAACGATTGGAACCCGAAAGAATTGAGGATGATCAGGTTCCAGGGGAGCTGGATTTTATCCATGTACCTCAGGGAAGGAACCCATGCATACAAGTTTGTCGTCGATGGCGAATGGATTACCGACCCGGCCAATAAAGTAACCCGGCCCGATGGCAAAGGCAATTTGAATTCATTTCTCGGGATCGGCGATACGCTCTTCTTTACACTCAAAGGATATCCGAATGCCGGCAAGGTGGTTGTCAGCGGGAATTTCAACGCATGGAACCATGAGGAACTGGGCATGAACAAAACCCGCGGGGGGTGGCAGTTGCCCTATGTGCTTGCCGCCGGCAACTACGAATACAAATTCATTGTCGATGGCACCTGGATTACCGATCCAAATAACCCCTACACGGTTGGCCTGGGCGATATCACCAACTCATACCTGGCCGTAAAACCCAATTACTGGTTCAGGCTGGATCAGCATTCCGACGCCGATAAAGTCATTGTGACCGGGATTTTCAACAACTGGAACACCCAGGATTACCGGATGGAACTCCGCCAGGGAACGTGGTGGTTCCCCATCAGTCTCAGGCCGGGAAAATATACCTATAAGTTTATTGTCGACAACAAATGGATCCTCGATCCCGCCAACCCGCTGTGGGAAGATAATGAATACGGCACCGGGAATTCGGTGCTCTGGATAGAACCATAGAGATAACAACGATTTTTAATCTCCGAACCATGAAAAAAGCAGTCTCAGCGTGGCACCCGGCCCTTTCAATGTTACTGGGCATTCTGTACCTGGCAGGTTCACTGGCCGCACAAATTCCGCCATTACCCTCATCCCCGGCTTCCTGGTCGGTGGTGGCATCGTATACCATACCGGGCAAAGCCTCCGGACTGGCATGGGACGGGACATACATCTATTTCGGGATATATGGCGTAAACGGGGGCAACATCTACCGGTTCAACCCGGCCGATGGCACTTACGCCCTGCAATGCACCGGCACCTTCGACGATGCCTTTGGACTTACCTTCAAAGGTCCTGACCTGGTGACCATCAGCCAGCCGTCCAGCTCCTCACAACCTGCTGTCGCCCTGGAGTTTTCCATGTCGGGCAGCCAGGTTTCGACCATTACCCTGCCTGATCATTACATGTCGGGCATTGCCCATGACAATGGCAGCTACTGGGTTTGTACCTACTACCCCGACCCGGGACTGGTATACCACATAAATGCCTCGGGAACGGTTCTGTCGCAATTTGTGTCGCCGAATGCCCAGCCGTGGGACATCTGTCTGCAGGGCAGCGACCTGTGGATTGCCGATTATTACGGGAACATGGTTTATAAAGTTACCACTACCGGAACGGTCCTCGACAGCCATCCCTCGCAAATACCGAAACCTTCGGGAATCGTTTACGATGGCACCTATCTTTGGTACTGCGCAGGCGAACTGGGGGCGAACAGTACCCTGTATAAAGTGGACCTGCTGGGATCGGGAACGCCGGTTATCACGGTGCCGGTCGTCGCACATAATTACGGAACGGTGACCGTTGGAAGTTCACCTGTCTGGAATTGCCAGGTTCAGAATACCGGCACGGCCAATCTTGTGATCAACAGCATCGGGCTGATCCCGGGCCAGCCTGTCTCAACATCCTTTTCCGTGCCCGCGACCATCGCGCCGGGAAATTCGGTGAACATTCCGTTTGCCTACCATCCGCTAGTGCCGGGCGCACTGAATACCGAAGCCTATATCAACTCCGGCGATCCGATCCACCCGTCGGTAACCGTAACCCTTACCGGAAACGCAGTGATATCAGGCCCTCACATCAATATCACCGACACTTCACACAACTGGGGCGACCGGCGAAAAGGAGCTTATTCACGCTGGTACCTGGATGTCAGCAACAATGGTAGCCAGCCATTGACGATCAGTACGTTAACCTGTGCCGATCCCCATTTTATCATTGACGCATCCGTGGTGCTGCCACTTTCGGTTCAACCCCTGCAGACCACGAAAATTGGTGTCTGGTTTCATTCAACCGAAGGGATTCCTTATGCAACTACCCTGGCTGTTCATTCAAACGATCCCACCCAGGATCCGTTCATCGTTCACCTGCAGGGAACTGGTGTTGATACGGTTTACCCGGTTGGAACCCCGCTGTGGACCTACTTTATCTCCGGTTCTTTCGATACCAGTCCAAAAGGGATCAGGCCTCTCCAGGACATTACCGGCGATGGTGTTGATGATGTTGTGATTGCCTCTGAAGATAATTATGTACGTGGTTTCAACGGCAACTCCTCGGGAGACGCAGATCTGATGTGGGCCACCGAGATCTATTCGGGCAATGTATACCAGCAGAACGCCATGGCAACCATCAACGATATCGACGGCGACGGCAACCGGGATATCGTGGTTGGCACTACCGGCGGCGATCGTTCCGTCCGAGCCCTTTCGGGAAAGACCGGGCTTATGCTGTGGCGTTATGATACCCACGCTTTTGGCGGGGGCGGCTGGGTGTACCAGGTTGATACAAAATACGATTACAACAACGACGGATCCCCCGATGTCCTTGCCTGCGCGGGAGATGACGGAAATATGACCGGCCCGAGGCGCGTGTTCTGCCTAGATGGAATCACCGGTCTCCCGATCTGGATATGCCCCGCCGAAGGCGCGGTGTTTTCCGTAACCGGGGTTGAGGATTTTACAGGCGACGGCAAACCGGATGTGGTGGCCGGCGCTACCAATGCCAGCCAGGCTCAATCAAGGGTATACGGGATAAACGGTACGAACGGGGCCATCATGTGGACCAATATCCCGGCGGGCTCATCCGTGTGGGCGCTTTTACAGGTCGATGACATGACCGGCGACGGCATCAAAGATATAGCTTCGGGCGATTATGCGGGGAGTGTCAACTTTCACAACGCCGTTACGGGGTTCAGGGAGAAAACCACCCTCGTACAGTCGAATGCGATCATCCTGCGGTTCCAGGATATGGGTGATGTGAACAAGGACGGACATCCCGATTTCCTGGTGGCGCACAGCGGCGCAAAAGGCGTGATGATCAACGGGTATGATGCATCGATCCTGTGGGAAAAGCCGCTGGCTGATAAATCATGGAATGTTGCCAACATGGGTGATATCACCTGGGATGGCACAAGTGATGCGGCGATCGGCACCTTGTACCAGGACAACCGCACCTATTTTATGGACGGCAGCAATGGCGAAACGCTGAAATCGGTGATCGGCAATACGCCCATCGATGCGCTGGATGCAATTCCCGATATTGTCGGCGACAACAGCATGGAGTTGGTTGTTGGTGGCCGCAACGGGGGAGTGGCCTGCCTTTCGGGCGGGTACGACTCCACCCTTATCGCAGTTCCCGGCAGGGAAAACCTTCACGGGAATCTTGTATCGGTATATCCCAATCCGTGCGGTGATGTTTTGCACGTTGCAGTCAACCTTCACCGGAGGTCGGATGTCAACCTGGCCGTTACCGGGATCACCGGCAGGCTTGTTTACACAGCTTCCTTTAAAAATGTAAACCCTGGCAAACAGGTATATGACCTGGCCCCCGGACTGTTTAAGGGAGAAGCCGTCAGCGGAATATATATCCTCGCTGTTGAGACCGGCGAGGGCATTCAGCATATCAAGGTTGTATGCAAATAGAAAAAGAGCCGCCCGGATTTCCCGCGCGGCTCTTTTCACCGTTGCATTGATGATCCTTTAAAATTAATGTTTATCAACATCAGTGTCGCTTGCGGCAGGCACAGGCCTGATGATGAACAGGTAGCTTGCCCCTCCGTAAAAAATCCCGGTTTTTGAAGTTGCAGGAATGTCAAAGGATTTTGGCCCGATGGGCAGCCTCATCAGTTTTGCGATCCTGGTGCCGCGTACGGTCCCGCCTTCAAAAAAGGTGTAATCCGATACACCCGGGCGAAAGGTTTGGGCAGGTGCAACAAGGTTGCCGGCCTCATCGGTCATCATGACCAGGAAATGGGAACCGTGATTCGCGATATAGTTTAAATTTTCAATTCTGACGACATAGGCAACCATTCTTGCTTTCCTGTCAACCGGGATGTCACTCCTTTGATTTTTGCCGGCAAAGCTGGTGCTCATTCCTGCAAAGAAGATCAGTGCGAAACTGAGGGCGAAGATTAATTTTGCTGTTTTCATGGCTTTTGATTTTTGGATTTATTTTTGTTTTCTGTAATTTTAACTTTTTGCTGTTCAATGATTACCATTTGGGTGACTGGGTTTGAGGGAACAACTCAAACTTATAGGTCAGGCCATTTTCAAACGGTCCCGCCAGGGCTGCCGGTGCGGTAAAATATTCCTGGTCGCAGATAAAATGGTGGTCGCCATCTTTCCCAATGGGAGCGAGCACAAGGCGTGCAATACGGACACCTTTTACCGGGCCCCTTTCGTAAAATTCGTATACAGATACGCCACTGGCAAGGATTTTGGCGGGTGCAACCTGGTACCCGTTCCCGTTCAGGATCTCAACCTGGTAAAGATTGCATGGTGCTTTTTCAGAAGGCAGGCTGACGTAAACCTGGTAGCGGATGACCGGGTTTGACGGCACCTGGGTGTTTTTGCTTGCCGGGTTGCCGGCATATAATCCGTTAACCAGCGATATGATCAGGGCGATTCCCAGGGCGAAGTAAATTTTTGTTGTTTTCATGGCTTTGTTTTTACTTGTTTGTTAATATTTTTATGATGTAAAATTACATCCGCGGGCAGGGGCGTTTCAAGCGCTGGAATGCCTGATCTTGCTGCGTATTTTTACTCAATTGTGAAAATTTCACTCAATTATTGTATCTTTCTGACCTAAATCAGTTAAACAGAACATCAAACGAATGAAACCGATAACAGAATCCGGATTTCTTCCCGGGGTGTTTAATTCGATTCCAAACCCCATCTTTGCCCTGGACAAAAAGAGGTGCTTTGTCCTTGCCAACCAGGCCTTTTGCGATCTCGCGGCAATTCCCCTGCACGAGGTCGTCGGGACCCACATCGATCATGTGTTTCCTCCTGAGGTGAGTCGCGTATTCAAGGGGAAACCGGGAAGCGCCAACAACAGCGAAATTCATATCCCGAACGGCAGCGGGGAGGTCAGCCCATACCTGGTCTCAGTACTCAGGGCGCAGATCGAAGACCGGGCCCTCGAGGTTTTTACCCTCAAGGACCTCGCCGAACATAAGCAGGCCGAGGCGTCGCTGCATGAAAGCGAGGAGCTCTACAGGACACTGGTCAACCAGCTCCCGAACCCGATCCTGATCCATATCGACGGGAATGTGGTCTTTGCAAACGACCTGATCCTCGAAATAACCGGTTACAGCAAGGAGGAGATCATCGGGAAAAATGCGGCGGCACTGTTGACTGATCCTGCCGATGATAAAAACAAGGCGGTTTTTAAGAACCTGTCGGGCGATTCATTCGTGGCCGAAGAAGAGTTTGAGATCAGGACAGAAAACAGGAAAGTTGTCATCAGGAACTTCCTCCTGCGCAACAGCAAGCTGAAATATAAGGGGCAGGACGCGGTAATGACCATCCTCATCGATATTACTGAACGGAAACACCTCGAAAAATATGTGCTGGGCCGGGTGATCGAGACGGAAGAAAAAGACCGCAAACAGTTTGCTGCAGATCTTCACGACGACCTTGGCCCCATCCTGTCGAGCATAAAACTCCACCTGGGTTTGCTTGAACATGCGAAAACCCCCGAAAAATTTACCGAAACGCTTGGTATCTGCAACCACCAGCTGTCGGAAGCCATCGCCAAAATGAGGATCGTTGCAAACAACCTGATGCCAAGGCTCATCGAAAATTTCGGGCTCGAGGCAGCAGTAAATTCCTTTATCAACACCATGCAGCACGAGGAGGTCTTTAACATCAGCTTCGTCTGCAACCTGAAGGGGCGGCGTTTCCAGAAACAGACGGAACTTCATTTTTACAGGATCATCTGCGAGCTGATCAACAACACCGTCAAACACGCCGGGGCAACCAGTGCCACAATAAAGCTGAATTACGCCGGCGCCCGGTTGAAACTTGATTATACCGATAACGGCAAGGGTTATGACATCACCGAAATCAATAAAAAACCCGGGGGGATGGGCGTCGGGAACATCATCCAGCGGGTGAACCTCATCGACGCGAAAATTCAGTTTGTCAACCGCAAAGGCAAGACAGAGGTTAAAATCAGGAAGGAGTTGTAGCCTGCTGGCAATGATCCCCTTGCCGGTTAAAGGATAACGGGGTCCATGGTGTTAATTTTGTTGTCCCGAGAACTCCAGGTATTTTTTTACAAAGTACACCCATTCATCCAGCCGGTCATAAAGTTGCTTTGTTTCAGGATAGGGTATCATCACATCCGGGGCGATGCCGATATTGTCGATGGGGTGTTCAGGAAGCCGTCTTGAGCGTGTCATCGGCCAGTAAATTTCATACTTTCCAGAGGGTAATTCTTCGTTCACGCGGTTTGAGTAATCAAGAACTCCCGCGGTATTGTGGTTGCCAAACAAAACCACTTTTTTACTCTCTTTGGCTTCCAGGATAAATTGTTCGGCCGACGATCCGTTTCCCTCATCGATGATGATCCCGACCCGTTTAGGAAATGGATACACCGTATCCTCTTTTACCACCACATCCTTTCCCATCAGGGGATGGATGACAAATCCTCCCACGTTTTTCTTCATGACGGCCAGCAACTCATTTATCCATTTGACGCCCTCTTCGCCGTTCCTGATATCCCCCAACTTCAGCGCCTCCTCGAAATTGCGGATGTTCCCCTCACTTGCCAGCCACTCCACGCCTTTGCTTTCGTAGGGGGTGGTGTATACGAGTGACGACAGTACCTGGTAATATTCATCCTGCCCCCCGCCGTTGTGTCGGATATCGATGATCAGGTTCGGGCGGGCCATGATCTCTTTCCAGTGCGGCCTGACCAGGTTCTCTGCCAGGTCATCTTCAAAGCCGGTAACCCGGAGGTAATAGGTGCTGTCATCCAGGCTGGCAGCCAGCGGATAGATGTTTACACCGTTGGGGTACTCAGCCAGGTATGAGTAGAGCAGCGCTTTGTCATATACGGGCGATGCCGACTGGCGGACAAAACGGTTGTTGTCACCGTGTATTTCAAAAATCCTGTCATCCAGGTGGAGGGAAGCAATACAGTCGACCGGTTCGAAATTGTTATAGACCGGGTAGTTTTTCGCCGAAAACTGATGCTCCTCCCGTGGAATAAATTCGAATATGACCTGGCCGGGCTCATACCCGGGGTACTGGATGACGGTTCCGTAGTATTTGTTTTCCCCATCTGCTTTTTTAACAGCAATTTTACCCCTGAATGACACCCAGATTCCTTCGATGGTTGTGCTTTTTCTGCCCAGTTCGGCGATCGTCTCCCTGTCAGGGACGATATGTTGCCGCGCCGGCTTGACAGGTTGTCCTGGTGCGGGTTGTTTGTTCTTCCTGATCCGGCTTACAAACAAATGTTCATCCTTAAACCAGGAGGTATACGCCCTTAAACATCGTCCGCAGGAATCAGGAACCTCAGTGATTTTGGCTCTCAGTTTTACCTCCAGGTCAGCCAGCTCCTTTTCTGTGTTTTTCGTAACCTTGTCATGATAACCGGGATAATCGGTCTTCATCTTGTTGACCAGGTAATTAAAGTCAGTGATGCAGTCTGCCTGCTGCGCGTGAACCATAAAGAACATGCCGAATCCCAGCATGGTTGATAAAAGTTTCGGGTTCATATATGACTGTTTGGTGCTTTTCGCGTTTCACGAATGTCGGGCGGACATGGCTGCAGGAAATCTTCTGCCTTCACCACCGGCGACAGTATCTCCATCATTGTGGCGGTCGGCCTGAACCAGAAAACCAGGGTGTCTGATCTTTTACGCACTTTCAGGTCGGCCATGTTGACCTGGACCGGCAACAGCTTCTCCCCGGGATTCTTTCCCGGGTTTCCCATGACAAGGGTGTATAACCCGTTCACGCCGGCAACAACCACCGGGTAAAAATCAAAACTGGTGGTCGCCTGGTTCTTCAGGATTCTCTGGGGCAGCGTATTGTTCAGTTTTTCCCCCGGGCCGAGAATGATGCTGGCGCTGTACATGCTGTCGGTAAAGTACATGCAGAGAATGTTTTTATCGGGACGGTTTACCCGCCTGTTTTTATAAAACAACCCGTTCTGATTCCAGTCAAATCCCAGGCTGTTCAGCTGGTCGGCCGTGAGTTCCAGGTATTTTCCATGGGTAACCGCCCTGGGCGGTGCATAGGCCTGGCGTACCACCTTCTGCGCAAAAACCTGCACCATCAGGGCGATAAGCGGAATGAACAACAGCCCTTTCAGGATTGCAAGGCGATTTGATTTTCCGCGGTTCATCATGCTGATCCGGTTTTTGATACTGCTCTGGTTGAACTGATTGGCCAGGTTAAACCGTGATTCACCTGCAACCGTTCGCACCAGCAGCAACTGGTAGTCCGATGCATCGATCCCCTGGCTAAGGACATGGCTGTCGGCTTCAAACTCGTGATTTTGCCGGAGTTCATGCCTGATCAGCCAGGTTACGGGATTGTACCAGGTGACTACAAGACACATTTCAGAAATGAACAGGTCCAGTCCATGAAATTGTTTCATGTGGGAGGTTTCGTGCAGGACCACCTCCTTCCCGTGCTCCCTGAAATCCTTTTCAGAAATGATGATGAGCCGGCCGAAGCAGCATGGAGCCATGGATGAGGTTGTCAGCGCAAGAGGAACTCCGTGAAAATTGATCTTTTTTGATCTCCGGATGATGAGGATGGTCCTGGCCATGGAAAACAGGACCAGGAATACCTGGATGGAGGCACCTGCAAGATACACCAGCGCAAGGATGTTGATACTGCTTCCTGTTTCCGGTTGCACAGCGGTTTTATGGTTGTCTTGTCCGGCAAAGATGGCATTCTCTGCTGTAAAAAACACCGGTCCCTGTTTTTGTGCAGGAACGCTCGCCGCGGTGGCATCCACCTGCAGTTTTACCAGGGGAACAGCCATCGAAATGAAGAGGATCGCGAGAATGACAAACCGCTTGAACCGGTGAAAGGTCTCGTGCCTGAGCAGGAGCCGGTAAAGGAAATATCCCGCCGAAAGGCACAGGGACGATTTGATGGTATAGAGGATGAAAGCGTCCATCACTTTTTGGTTTTACGTTTCTGTTCAATTTCCCTGATCAGATCCCTGAGTTCCTCCAGCGACAAATCCTCCTCCTCCACCAGCGTTGATACCATGCGCTTGAAGGAGTTCCCGAAATGTTTTTTGATCATGCTCCGGAGATTTTTGTTGTTGTACTCTTCCTTTGAGATCAGCGGATAGTACTGGTAGGTGTTTCCAAACGAATGGTACCCAAGGAACCCTTTTTCCTCCAGCGCCCTGACCATGGTGGATACCGTGTTGTAATGCGGTTTCGGCTCGGGATAGAACTCCACGATCTGCTTCACGAACAGTTCTCCCTTCTCCCAGAAAAAATTCATGATCTCTTCCTCTTTGACGGTAATCTTATTCATCCGGAATTTTTTTACAAATATAACTATATTTTATAGTTTGTCAACTATTATTTTTAGTTAGGCGTTAAATTATGATGCTGCTCCGAAAAACTATCAATAAAAAATGCCACCAGGACGGCAGGACACCAGGCAGCATAAATTGTCAGGCATATGCAGGATATGCCTGGTGAAATTTTGTGTCTTTGTGACCTTGTGGCAATTATCCATTATACACGGAGGACTCAATTGTGGAAATAAAAAAGAAAAATCCATTCGGAGGTGTCTTGTCCTGAAATACCCACTAAATCGCCATCAGGAGGGCCCCTTCTCCCGCACTCCCCCCGGAGGCTACTCTTTAACCACAAAATTGCAAGCCTGACTCCGGAGGAGTCGTATTTTGATTTTCCAATATATGCGACCCCTACAGGGCCGGTAGGTTGAATTGTCCTCCCATTGCTACCGATATTTGATCCCTCCGGGATCATCCTCTTACAGGGAGTGATGACCTGCTCAGTCAATTGTCCGTTCTTATGCCCGGATTCAACTTGCAAAGATCCAGGTGTAAAAGATCAGCATCGGTATTTCCTGATTTAAAAGATGTGAATAACGCTGCCTTCAATGGGACTTCCAGGGAAGGTCTTTGAGGATCAAAGTCACGTCAATGGGTAAGATTCCGATTAATCGAAATAAAAATCTTAATGTTATTATTCTGGTAATCTCAATAATAATTAATTTTACTGCAAAGACTTCAATTTTAATATCGGCTATTGTTCAAATAAGCATAACATGGCGGCTAAAAGGCGTTATGGGAAACTTTGTGATTAAAACAACTAAAAAACTACGATGGAAGAGGAAATTATTTGGAGCGGAAAAACTTCTCATGTTCGGTATCTGTTTACCTATTCAATAATGTTTTGCACTGCTCTATTAATTTATTTCAAAGCCCATGGGTATTATAGATGTTTAATATTGGTTCCTGCTATTTGGATTATGTGGAATTATTTGAGTATTGAATTATCAAGTATAACCATCACGAACCAAAGGCTTATTATCAAGCATGGGATTATAAATCACTATCTCGAAGAAATTGAATTATTCCGAATAAAGGACATAAGTATTTATACTCCTATAGCATATAGATTGAACAGTTGTGCGAACTTAATTTTTGTTACTTCTGACAAAACCACTCCAAACATTGTGTTGATTGCAATACATGGTGCGACTGTGGTAAAAGATTTAATATGAAATAAGGTGTTTGAGCAACGTAAAACACACATGGTTAGAGAGATGGATATTAACAACTAAATTTCATTCTAATGAGTTCTAAATTTTTACTTTCAATTTTTGTAACTCTTTTTGTTATATGGATTTCCATTGGCGATAATTTGAACGCTCAAGAGGCGAAAGACTATGATAATGTATCCATAGCCTCAGGTGATGTTTACGTATTAAACTCTGTTAATAATACAAATTTCGCAAATGGCAGGAATAGGAACGCTATGGTTTATTCCTTACCACCGAATGCCAAATATGCAATTCTCCGGGTTCTCATTGACAACTATGACTTCTTAGTTGATAGAAAGAATTATCAAAGCCTAATGAGTAAATTCACCAGTGTATCCAGCAACCAATATCTTTTATTGTCAGGTTCATTTCTTATTGAGGCAGTTTCTCCAAAGGGTTCAGGAAAAATGTGTGATTTTTACATGCCTGTGAGCCAGGAGGAAAAGAAAAAATTTCTTGAGGAGGGCCATCCCTGGCAATTTAAAACCAGTGAAGTGAACTATGTGGACAACTATACAAGGCTTAATACACAATCATTTGCAATTTCAATCAAGGTTGATGAATTGGGCAGTAAGGATCACATAATTCTAGCATTTCAAAATCATTCACTCACAAGCCCTTGTAAAGTAATTGTCGACATAATTGCATTTACCGTGAAACAATAGACATGTATTTGAATTTGTTAATACAATTTAGAACTGGCCAATTATTGAACAACCAATTAAATCGTTGGGTTTACGCAGGGTTCTGTTGGAACCCAGCAGTGGAACTCACCCCCGAGATACGAATATAAGTGATCCTGGCAGTTCCGCTGTTCAAACGGAAATTAAATTGACGGATTCATTAACGATGAACAAACACCTTGCAATCAAAACTATCCTTGGTTTTTTGAACCTGTTGGTGATGATGGGTTTGTCAATATTTATTCCCCCAGGGACACTGCATTATAACCAGGCATGGTATTACCTTGTTATTTTTTTCGGTGGAGCGCTTATTATTACGGTATATGTTTTTATCAATGACAAAAACCTGCTGCAAAGCCGTTTGCAGGTTGGGTCAATGGCAGAAAAACGAAGAGCCCAGAAGATCATCCAGGGTATCGCATCTGCAGGCTTTATCGGAATGTACATCATTTCCGGTTTTGATCAGCGCTGTAAATGGTCTGATGTGCCCGGTTGGTTATGGATTTTCTCGGATGCACTTTTGATTTCAGCCATGATATTGCTGTTTGTAATTTTCAGGAAAAACACATCGTTAAGCGCAACAATCGAGGTAAAAGAACAACAGCAAATCGTCACTGACGGGCCATATTCAGTAGTGAGGCACCCCATGTATTCGGCTGCGGTGTTACTTTTTTTGTTCACTCCTTTATCGCTGGGCTCATATTGGGCCCTGTTAACATTGCCTTTGATGATTATGGTCTTAATCCTGCGAAGCCTGGATGAGGAAAAAGTATTGCGTGAAGAGTTGCATGGATATACAGATTACTGTAAAAAAGTCCGGTACAGGCTAATCCCATGTATCTGGTAAAACATAATAATATGAAAGGCACACTCAACAGGCCGGCTCCCGGGCAAGGTGGCCGGTTTTGTGAGGCATGGGAATACCCCGCTGGATGGTCCGGCCAGGTGACATTGTAGAATACTCTAAGAGACTGTTTAAAATTGTTTTTATATCCCTTTAGGGATTTTATGTGGGTAGAATGGCATGAAGAGGTGCATTGTTTCGTCCCGTACGGGACGAAATGGCTATACGAACATTCGATTTCTACCCGTATTTTGTGCCTGCGGCACTAAGTTGCACAGTAACCGATTTTAAAATAAGATTTTTAACCAGTCACCAATACAAGGAAATATGGAGATAATTTTCAGACAAGCAATGCAGAAGGACTTCAAAGAAACCGAACAGTTGACAAGGGAAGCTTTCTGGGATGTTTACAAACCGGGTTGTGATGAGCATTTGGTCTTATGCGCCGGACCATTTTCCATCATGAATGATTATCAAAGAAAAGGTCATGGTTCCAGGTTAATGGAGTACTGCATTAAAAAAGCAGGAGAATCCGCCTATCCCGGCATAATCCTTTTTGGCAACCCGGACTATTACCATCGGTTTGGGTTCAGGAATGCAATTGAATTTGGAATACAAACCAAAGAGGGGATGAATTTTGAACCGTTTATGGCAAAAGAATTGCAAAAAGACGGGCTGAAAGGGATCTGTGGGAATTTTTACGAGGATGAATCATATTGCGTCGACGCCATCGAATTAAGTAAATTTGACAGCCAATTTCCATTTAAGGAAAAACATATTCTCCCAACGCAGTTAAACTTGTAAGGAAACAACGTTGCCAGGCATATAACAATAAATAAATGACACAGCTCTATTCCAGTTTAGCGAAGATCTATCATGAGATGTACCAGCACATCTTTAATTATGATGAAGAATTTGATTTCTACGATTCAATATTAAAAAAGAATGGGTGTACGCGGATTTTAGAGGTAGGCTGTGGCTCCGGGATGCTTGCACGGAGGTTTCTGAAAAACGGGTACAACTATCTTGGCCTGGATTTATTCAATGAAATGCTGGATATTGCAAGGACTGAAGTCCCGGCAGGCACATTCGTACAATGTGACATGCGCAATTTGCCTTTTTCCGGGCAATTTGATGCCGTATTAATTACGGGACGGTCTATTTCATACGTGACCGAAAACAGGGGAATCATTGATACATTGGCAGGTGTTTACAAATCGCTTAAGAATAATGGGTTATTTGTTTTCGGCGTTTTTGAGGCAAACGGCATATTTAATAATTTAACTGATTTCGAGCAGGTTATAGAACACAACAATAAACGCATACAACGAACCAGTAAATTAACAATGAACCTTGAAACCGGGTGGACGTATGACTGGTATGCGAAATATATGATTGAAGAGAATGGGGAAGTGGCGGAATATGATGATTATACTACTTTACGTGCGTTTACGAAGGATGAAATTTTGCTTTTCCTGAAATTGGCCGGCTTTGAAGTCCTGGAAATATTGGATGAAGCAAAAACAATGACATTTATTGCCAGGAAATTTTAAAAACAATCATTGAAGGTTAAACCATTGAACGCTAAAATCTGTTAAAAATGAACCATCGCATTATTCTGGTTTTTCTGTTCCTGTTTCAGGCACTTCCTTTTTTTGGACAGGTCAACGCCGATTTGTCAAAATTAATCGACTCGCTGAAGGTTGCAGACCAGGAATGGAGAAATTTATCCTCCAGGGTTTATAAACATGAAATTGATACCGTAACCATTGAGATTTGCATGATGCA
This sequence comes from Bacteroidota bacterium, assembly GCA_026391835.1. GTDB lineage: Bacteria > Bacteroidota > Bacteroidia > Bacteroidales > FEN-979 > CAIVAT01. The sequence goes on along the minus strand of JAPLDF010000016.1, from coordinate 24,775 downwards.
TGTCAGTAAAACGGATAGTTTGAACTACCTGGTCATAAAACCCCTTTTTGACAAATATGGTTACCCGGGGTATGATCAGGTGGGTGATCAAAGCTCCCATAATTTCTGGTTGTTGGTCCAGCATGCCGATTTCCATCCTGATTTCCAGGAAAGCGTGCTGGTGAAAATGAAAGCAGAGGCCGATAAAGGCAATGCCTCCTTAAAAGATTATGCCTACCTTTATGACAGGGTTAAAGTGAATAGCGGGAAGTTCCAGTTGTACGGGACACAAATGACCCTGGATTCACTGCAAATGTCCTACAAACCAGACCCTGTTGCCGACCCGGAAAAACTCAACGAACGGAGAAAACAGGTTGGGTTGTCAACAATTGAAGACTACATCAGGATCATGAATGATAATTTTCTTGAAAGGAAAAAATAAGGTAACAGAAAAAAGAAGAGTCCTGGTTCCAGGACTCTTCTTTTATTAGTCAATCAACATGTAGCCCGGTTGCACTGTGATCCGGGGAAGGTCGCATGCCTATTCCTTGTTGGGTTGTGTTTGTGGAAACAGGTCGTAACGGTAGGTTTCGCCTGCTGAAAACTTTCCGGTTAAAATGAACGGTTTGGTAAACAATTCGGTGTCGCAGGAAAAATGTCCGTACACGGGTGCAAGAACAAGTACAGCAATCCTGGCGCCAGAGGCCGGTCCCCGTTCGTAAAAATCATACTTTGAAACCCCCGGTATGAAGGTCTTTGCAGGCGCAACCATACGTCCCTGCCCGTCCAGGATTTCAACCAGGTATACATTGCACAGATGTTTTTCGAGTGACAAATTTACATTGACATGATGGTTGATCATCGGGGTTACGGAAACACGGTCATTCTTTTTGTCAATGGCGAAGGCTGAAACGGAAATTGCTGCTGTAAGGATCATTGCGAAACCGAGAATGGATAAAATTTTTGTTGTTTTCATGGCGTTGGTTTTTTAAGGTTGGGTTTATTTGTTTGATGATGTAAAATTACAACCGGGAGACATGGCGATTCAAGCGCTGAAATGCCTGATTTTACAACGGTTTTTACGTTTATCCCTGCGTATAACCCCAACATTGTCCTGCGTATATTTACGCAATACATTAAGAAAAGGCTTGTTATTGTTGTAAAAAAATAAAATTGGATGTACCTTTCGCCGGCAAATGCAATCATAAAAAATCGAACTGATGAAAACAAAAAAGAGGGTTTTTATCGTTGAGGACCATGCTGTTTTTAGGGAAGGGCTGAAAAGGGTCATCGCCGAAATGGAGGATGTGGAACTTGTTGGTGAAGCTGAAAACGGGGCGATATTCCTTGAAAAACTTAAAAAAGTCACGCCTGACATTGTGCTGATGGATATCCAGATGCCGGTGATGGATGGCCTGGAAGCCACTGAAAAGGCGCTGAAGATCGATCCGTCGTTGAAGATATTGGTGATCAGCATGTTTGGTGAAGAGGAGTATGTGTATTCCATGGTCGAGAAGGGGGTGTATGGGTTTATATTAAAAACCTCCGGGCTGCTTGATTTTGAAAAGGCCATCAACCGCGTTTCCGAGGGCCAGCAATACTATTCGGAAGAGATCATGGGGTTGCTGGTGAAAAAGGTCAGGCAGATCGATGCCGTGGAAAAAATCACCTTCACAGAAAAGGAGATGGAGGTGCTGCGGCTGTTGTGCAAGGGTTTGTCAAACAATGAGATCGCTGATAAATTATTCCTCAGTGTACGCACGGTAGAGGGTTACAGAAACAAGCTGCTCCAGAAAACCGGCTCTGCCAATGTGATCAACCTTGTTATTTTCGCCCTGCGCAACAAGCTGGTTATCATGTAAAAAAAACCGCCCCGGTGTCCGGGACGGTTTTTTCGCATGCTAACCGGCAGGAGAATCACCCAACTTTACTGTTTTGGATTTTGGGTTGTCGGATAGAGATCAAACCTGTAGGTCTCCCCGTTGAAAAATTTGCCAAATATGGCCACCGGCGTGGTAAAGAGTTCTGTTGCGCAAACATAAGGGTCGCCATGCTGATTTTTGACCAGAACTGCAATCCTTGTACCCGAAGCCGGACCGCGCTCGTAAAAGTCATATTTGGTAATGCCGTTGGTATATGGTTTGGCAGGAGCAACCATTCTGCCGTTCTCGTCAAGAATTTTAACCAGCCACAGGTTGCAGAGCGGCTTGTCAACAGATAATGTGATGTTCACGCGGTAGTGAATAACAGGGGTTGCGGAAACCAGGTTGTTTTTATTGTCAATGGGTGCGGAAAAAACTGAAGTAACCGCTGTTAAAATCAGTGCAAGACTGAGAACTGAGAAAATCTTTGTTGTTTTCATGGCTTTGGTTTTTTAAGGGTTGGTTGTTGTTTGTTTTGTGATGTAAAATTACCACGGCGCAAGGGGTGGAATCAAGCGCCGTAATGCCCGATATTCATGGGTGTTTCAACGGAATATCCTTGCGGAAAAACCCTGGTCTCACTGCGCAGATTTACGCAGAATATCGCGGAATGCCTGTAAAATAAGGCAATTAAAATGTCAGGAGAATGCATTGATATATCATTATTTATTAAATTTGAAAAATGTAAACGCCTCAATCCGTATACAATGAAAAAGAAAATTATCGTTCCCACTGATTTTACCAAAGCTGCAATCCAGGCGATCAAGCAGGCTGTTGCCATTGCAATGAAGGCAGATGCATCTGTAACATTGTTTCATGTAATTGACGATAATGCCGCGACGCTGGAAGAGACCAGGGACAGGCTGACAGCTGAAGCTGAAAGCATTAGCAAGAATAACGGGATCAGCTGTGAGGTGTTAATCAAAGAGGGAAGTGTTTTTGATATGATAGCGAACACTGTCTGTGAAAAGGATTATGACCTCATGGTTATCGGGACACATGGCGCTACCGGTATCCGGCAGAAACTTTTCGGGGCCGACATCCTGAAACTTGTGGCGAGGGTTCCTGTTCCGGTGCTGGTCGTCCAGGAAGACTCTCCGCTGGTTGAAACATTCAGCAGGATTGTACTTCCTGTTGGCAGCCACGACAATTTTCATCAGGCAGTTAATGCCGTGCTTCTTTTTGCAGGCATCTATGATGTTGAAGTGCACCTCTATTCAATCCACAAGCCGGGTTTTGACTGGCCCCTGCAGATGTTGACCAACATCGAGGAATCCACCCGGAAATTTGAAGAAAGGGGTGTACGCATGATCAGGATAAAGGAAGAGCAGACTGATTTTTCTCCCGGGTATGCCAGGCAAACACTCAGGTACGCCCGGTCGATCGGGGCGGATACCATGTGGATGATGTCTGTTGCCTCACAGGAGTATTACTATATGGCGAAAGCATATAAAGAGGCAATGCTGTTGAATGACGCCCACCTGCCTGTTCTGTGTGCCGGTGGCGGAGCGGGTGCCTGACGCTTTCCCCAATCCGGGTATTAAACAAAAATTAAATGGCTGGCAACAGAAACATGGCAACAAGGTCAAACAAAGTGATTCTTATTCCGACCGACTTCTCCACGGTTGCTGAAAATGCCATTGTACACGGGCTTGAGCTTGCCCGGCTCTTTCAGTACAGGGTGTGCCTGCTGCATGTATATGGGATTAAGCCCGGCACCATATATAATAAGGAGGATGCAGCATATGAGGTTGCCCGCCTGGATTTGTTGAAATGTAAGGAACTGTATGAACAACAATACCCGGTTAGCATCGACACAGTGATCAGGGAGGGCAACCTGTTTAAAGTATTCAACAACACCGTCCGTGAAATTAAACCAAGGATGATGGTCTTGGGAACCCATGGGAAGCAGGGGCTGCAGCACTTGTTCGGCAGCCATGCCCTGAGGGTGGTACTTGACACCCCATGCCCGGTGATGGTTGTCCAGGAGCGCTCCTTTGATACCGGATACCGTCGGATTGTGCTGCCGGTGAACGGCGACACTGATTCACAACACCTGGCAGAGTGGGTGTTGCAGTTGAGCAGGTTGTTCAAATCGGAAATCCGGCTTTTGCAGCCGGTTGAAACAAGTCCTGGCGGGAACAGCAATGTAAAAGCGATCATCGCTCAAATGACCGGTATTTTCAGGGAGAATAACATCCCGTTCTCCCTGAATGCTGCAGCGTCGGCATCCGATTTTTCGGGCCAGGTGATTGCTTTCGCAAATGCCGGCAGCGCAGATCTGATCATGACCATGACCATGCCGGCATCGGGAGCCACCGGCTATGGTTTTTCAGATTGGAATGAAAGGCTGATGTTCAACCCCGGCCAGGTTCCCGTGATGTTCATCGACCGGGCCGATCTGGCCGGCTGATGTGCAGGATTATCAATACACCCGGCAGTTAATTCATGATCGGGCTGGTAACGTCACACAGCCACGGGCAGGGAGCCGAACCCGACTCTTCAGTCATATAGATAAGTCTGACTTTGTCAGGACTGCCGGTACCTACTACCATTCTCACCGGTGTTAAACTGTCCATTCCCATGTATACCCTGAAGCCGTGAACGCTTGTGTCGCCGTTGGCAATGAGTTTCATGGCATTGAATTGTTCAAGATTAATTGAAAATGCCTTGAATGGAATTGCACTGTCGGGGTGGTTCATATAGGTATGGAAGTAGGTATTTGCCTCCTGAACGGTAATTATCCGCATTCCGGCTGAATCTGCAATGCTGGAGTCTTTTTGTGCGGAGCAGCGCGATGAACAACAATTGCAACATAACATCCAAACAATTGCGGCTCCGATGATTGCACCTGCTGCAAAAGATAACACCAAAAAAATAAATTTGTTTTTCATTGTGGTTGATTTACAGGGTTAACAATAATAAGTAAATTCGCGTAAATATAGTTAAATTTATGTTTATTTGCATTTTAAGAAAGTTTATCAAGTCATGGAGGTGAGACAACCGGTGCAGGGAATGATTCATTGCGGGAAAAAATCACCAGTTGTTTTATCTGGGCTGACCTTTCTTTTTCTTTTCTTTTTCCTTTGGATCCCTTTGCAGCTAACCTCCCAGTCAAATCTGCCCGATACAATTACCACCTTGTGGAACAGGTATGAAAATGCAACGGACGACAGCGCCAGGGTTACATACCTGTCGGCGCTTGCCTTTTTCTACAATGACTTTATTGAGGATAAGGAGAAGTCAGACAGCCTTGCAGAAGCTGCCATTACGCTTGCCAGGAGAAGCCATCGCCAGGGTTTGCTGCTGAGCGCTTATTGCAGTTATGCTGAATCGACAGACAATGAGCGTTTTTATAACAAGGCGGTTGTTTATGCCAACAAAGCGTTGTTAAAATACAGGATCGCCCATAATTTGCCCATGCAATGGCGCGTATACAGGAACCTTGCAAAGCTGCATCTCTCAAAACTTGATTTTAAAAATGCGCTTACTGTCAGCAATGAGGCACTGATGATCGCCAAAACCATTGACAATAAAAACCTGATTGCCCAAAGCTATCTCAATATCGGAAGCAGTTATGAATTTATGAACCAGAAGATCGACGCCTTCAGGAATTATCTTAATGCCGTAAATATCGCCGGGGAAGCCATGGACCCGTTGCTGCTGAGGAAATGCTATTCCCAGTTTTCAGCATTTTACAGGGATGCCATGATGTATGACGAAGCGATCGACTATAAACAAAAGGAGGGTAAGATCATCCTTGGGGAACATCCCGTCGATTCAGTGGCACTCATGTGGGCGCAATGCGATTTGCACCTGGTCAGCCTCCGTTACCAGAACAACAGTTTAAATGAGGATAGTGTTAAAAAAATCATTGATTTTACAATTCGTACACGGAACAACCGGATGAAGGATTTTGCATTTGCCCTTTACCGCGCACATCTCCTCAAATCGGAGCAGGTTGATATACTTTATCGCCTCTACAAGAAGATCTATCCGGGGGAATTCCTGAATTTATACGCGACCGATCCGGAAATGTATTACAGGCTCAGTGCCTATTTTGCGGAATTTGAAAAAAAGCCTGATTCGGCCCTCCGTTATTTTAAAAAAGCAGAACAACTGGTGATGACGGCGCCGGGGAAGCGGCATTTGTACCAGTCAAACTTTTATAACCGGTATGGTCAGTTTCTTATCCGGCAGGGCCGGAAAAAGGAAGCCGTCGAAAAGTTTACCAGGTCGTATACCATAGGCGAATCGGATGTTTTATTTGGAAGATTTGAATTCATGCTTACTGCCTGCAGTCAGCTTGAAAAATTATACCAGGAAGCCGGCGATTATAAAAATGCATGGTTTTATGCGTCAGCGCATCTCCGGATCAATGACAGCATCAGCATCATTTCGAAAAAGGACCAGCTCATGACCGGGGCAGTTAAACGGGAGAGGTCGCAAAAGGAGGAGGCTGCCGCAAAAGACAGGGAAAAGATCAGGCAGGGAAAAAATGAGCGCAACATGATGGCCGGCGGGGTGGTTTTCTTATTCATCATTTTTATCCTGGCCTACTGGAATTTCCGTAAACAGAAAAGCCTGAACAGGTTGCTTGATGCAGCAAGAAAGCGGTCGGAAACCCTGTTGCTGAACATCCTGCCCCATGAAACGGCAGAAGAACTCAAAACAACGGGGAAGGCAAAAGCAAAGCGGTTTGATGAAGTCACGGTCATGTTTACCGACTTCAAGGATTTTACCCAGGCGAGCGAGCGCATGAGCGCAGAAAAACTTGTGGATGAAATAAACTTCTACTTCACCGAATTTGACCACATCATTTCGCGGTATAACATTGAAAAAATCAAGATCATTGGCGACAGTTACATGTGTGCCGGCGGGCTGCCGGTTGCCAATGATACCCATGCCTGGGATGTGGTAAGGGCTGCCATGGATTTCCAGGAATTTATGATTACACAAAAAGAGAAAAGAAGCAACCTGGGGGAATCCTATTTTGAATTGCGCATCGGTATTCATACCGGGCCGGTGGTGGCGGGAATTGTAGGACTGAAGAAGTTCGCCTATGACATCTGGGGCGACACCGTAAACACCGCATCAAGGATGGAAAACAGCGGTGTGCCGAACAAGGTGAACATCAGCGGCGAAACCTATGAGAAGGTAAAACCCCATTTCAGGTGCACCTATCGCGGCAAAGTCCAGGCAAAACACAAAGGTGAGATCGACATGTATTTTGTGGATGCCGGCATCAGCTGATTTTCTAGTTCGCTACTGGTAAAGGAACCGTTTAATGCTTTTCTTCGGTGTTTTCTCGAACTCGGCCGACACAATTTCAAAATCGGCAATGCGGATATATTTCGGCAGGTGGTGGTTCAGGTCGTGAATGTAGCCTTTGAAAATCCCCGGCAACTCCTCTTTCTTATGTCCGGCCTTTTCCATGGCATCATAATCAGGATAGATCAGGGCAACCAGTTTGTCATCGCGTTCGGTCACCAGCGATTCCATCACGATAAACCGGTTGTTGAGCACCGATTCGATCTCCTCGGGATAGATGTTTTTACCGGAAGGGCCGAGGATCATGCTCTTGCTGCGTCCCCTGATGTATATGTTCCCCTTCCTGTCGATGACGCCGAGGTCGCCGGAGTGAAGCCATCCGTCCTTGTCGAGTACGGCATTGGTAGCTTCTTCGTTTTTATAATAACCAAGCATCACATGGCTTCCGCGCATCAGGATCTCCCCCGACCGGCTGTGCGGATCAGGCGAGTCGATGCGCACCTCGAGTTCGTCGACAGCCCTTCCTGAAGCGCCAACATGCGTGGTCTTCCAGGAGGCATATGAAATGAGCGGGCCGCATTCGGTCATGCCGTATCCTACGGTGAAAGGGAAATTCATCTTTTTGAAAAACCGTTCGGCCTGGGCGTTGAACGGGGCGCCGCCGATCACCAGCTCCCTGAAATTGCCACCGAAGACCTCCACCATCTTTTTCCGTATCTTTTTGTAAACAAGGTCGTTGATGACCGGGATCCTGGTAAGGATGCGCACGGCGGGTTTCCTTAGCGCCGGCAGGATCTGTGACTTGTAAATTTTTTCGATGACCAGCGGCACTGAGAGGATCAAAGCCGGGCGGATCTCCTGGAAAGCCTGCATGATGATCTTTGGCGAGGGTGTCTTGGTAAGGAATGTAATGTCGCATCCCAGGGTGAAGGGGAAAAGAAATTCAAATGCACACCCGTAGGTATGGGCCAGCGGTAAAAAGGAGAGGATCTTATCCCTCGGATTCAACGGCATGTTCCTGTGTGCATAGAGGATGTTGCCCAGGAGGCTCTTGTGTTGCAGCACCACGCCTTTGGAAAACCCCGTGGTTCCCGAGGTATAGCTGATCACGGCGATGTCGTCGGGGTGCGAGGAGGGGAATTTTATCTGGTCAGGTGAAACCTGTGCAGGGGAATGAAGGAGGAGGGATGCGGTTTTTTCCAGGGTGCTTTCCCGTGTGAACAATACCGGGTCGTCCTGGACTTTCAGGACCGACCTGAGGAGCGGCATGGCTTCGGGGTCCAGGTCTTTGAAGATGGACTCTTCGGCGAACAGGAGGAGTGAATCGGAGTGGTTTACGATGTAGTGAATGTCGGCAGGCTTGAAATCGGGAAGAATGGGAACAACGACGGCACCAAAGGTAACCGTTGCGAGATAGACCATGCACCAGTGGGCAGAATTCTTGCCTAAAAGTGCCACATGGTCGCCTTTTTGTATCCCGGCTGTTTTGAAAAGGGAGTGGATCTTGATGATCCGTTCCCCGATTTGTTTGTAGGTAAACGATTCGCCTCCGTAATCAGAAAGTGCTGTAAGGTCCCAGTTATCGCGAATGGCAGTTTCAAAAACAGCAATCAGATTCGTGGTTTTGGCATTCATTGTTAAGACGTTTGATTTGCGAAGTTGCGAAAAATTCCTGTCAATGAATAGTTTTTACTGAAAAAAGTCAGGGGTTCAGGGGTGTTTTTTTTTGTCATTCCGAAAAAGTAAAAAACTCTTGAAGGCGGAGTTTGATTTTTGCAAAAGTTCCATTAGTTTTGTAGAATAATTCTAAAGAATTGAATATGAAAAAATTTTTATATTGGAGCCTGGCGATCCTTGTCCTGGTGCTTGCTCTGTTTAGTTACTGGAAATACAGCTTCACCTTCAGCGAAGGCAACCGTTCAGGGCTATTGCAGAAATTTTCCTACAAAGGGACTATATTCAAAACCTACGAAGGTGAACTGATCCTGAGCAGTGTGAAAAGCAACCAGGATGTTTCACTTGCTTCGGAGAAATTTCACTTTTCGGTACCGGAAAAAGCCCTGGCCGAGCAACTGCTCAAGCTGGAAGGCACCATGGTTGTGCTGCATTACAAAGAGAAAAACGGGGTACTTCCCTGGCGCGGTGAAACAGTTTACCTGGTCGACGGTGTTACCCTCCCCCCGAATTAAAATCTTTGGACAAGGCAATTATTTTCACTTTCACCGTTTTTTGTATTTGACTTTTAATGTATGACAGAACAATCTGATTACCTCATCATAGGGGCCGGAATTATTGGCCTTGCCATTGGCCGTGAGCTGAAATTGCGCCATCCGGAGGCCTCCGTGACCATCATTGAAAAAGAACCCGATGTGGCTTACCATTCCAGCGGACGCAACAGCGGGGTGCTGCATGCAGGGTTTTATTATTCCGCCGATTCGCTGAAGGCCAAATTTACCCGCGACGGCAACTTTGCGATGAAGGATTTCTGCCGCCAGAAGGGGCTGAAGCTCAATGAATGCCAGAAAGTGGTGGTCGCCAGGGATGAATCGGAACTCGAACCGCTTTATGAGCTCGACCGTCGAGGGAAACGCAATGGTGTGGATGTCAGGATCATTACCGAGGCTGAACTGAAGGAGATCGATCCGAATGCCAGGACTTTCAAATATGCCCTCTATTCTCCGAACACTGCTACCGTTGATCCCACCGAGCTGAACAAAGCCGTGCGCAACGAGTTGAAGGCCGGCGGCGTAAGATTCCTGTTCGACGAAGGTTACAAGCGCAGAATTGACGGAAATACCATTGAAACAACTGCCGGAAAGATGCTTACGGCCGGAAAGGTGATCAACACCGCCGGGCTCTATGCCGACAAGATCGCCCGAGACTTTGGATTCTCGCAGCAATATACCATCATCCCCTTCAAAGGGATCTACCTCAAGTATACAAAAAAAGACAAGCCCATCAAGACAAACATCTACCCGGTACCGAACCTGAAGAATCCGTTCCTCGGGGTACACTACACCATCACGGTGGATGGTACCATCAAGATCGGGCCTACCTCCATACCGGCTTTCTGGCGGGAGAATTACAGGGGGATGGACAATTTCAAGGCAGCGGAACTTGGCAATGTCCTGAGCTGGGAAGCCAGGCTTTTCCTGTCGAATGCCTTCGGATTCCGCAGCCTCGCCTATGATGAGATGAAGAAATACAACAAATCCTACTTTGTGAACCTCGCCACCAGCATGGTTCACAACATTGACAAATCGGGCTTTACCGAATGGAGCAAACCCGGGATCAGGGCCCAGCTGCTCAATACCAAAACCCTCGAACTGGTGATGGATTTCGTGGTTGAAGGCGACAATACCACCATTCATGTGCTCAACGCGGTATCTCCTGCATTTACCTGCAGTTTCCCGTTTGCGAAGTGGGTGGTTGATAATTATATTGACAAATGACAAATGACAAGTGACCAGTGACAAGTGACGAATGTCATAAGTTCGTCATTCAAAATTCGTTGTTCAATATTCGATATTCATTTTTACAGCTATGGAAACAACTCTCCGATTCAAGCATGAAGACCTGATGGACTTCGTGGTAAGATATATGACAAGGCTGGGCGTTCCGGCCGAAGATGCTAAAGTTGTGGGCGATGTGCTCATCACAGCGGATATCCGCGGGGTGGAATCACACGGGCTGCACCGGCTGGGCTCCTATTACGGAAACCGCATCAGCAAAGGCTGGATTGATCCGCTGACCCCATATAAGATCATCAGTGAAACACCTTCCACTGCGCTCATCGACGGAGGAAACGGCTGTGGCCAGGTGGTCTCCTTCAAAGCCATGCAGATGACCATCGAAAAGGCGAAAGCCGCAGGCCTTGCCGCAATTACGGTGCGCAACAGCAACCACTACGGCATTGCAGGCTATTATGCCTTGATGGCCATGCAGCAGGGGATGATCGGCATCTCCCTTACCAATTCCCAGCCCCTGGTTGCACCAACATTCGGCCGCACTGCCGTACTGGGCACCAACCCGATCGCGATGGCTGCCCCATCCGACAAGGCATACCCGTTTCTTCTCGATATGGCTACCAGTGCGGTAGCCTATGGTAAGATCCAGGTGTATGAAAAAAAACATGAACACATCCCGATCGGCTGGGGAATTGATGAGCAGGGGCTTGCAACGAACGATCCTTCGCTGATCAAACCAGGCGGACACGGGGCACTACTGCCGCTTGGCGGCATGGATATTACGGCAGGCTACAAGGGTTACGGGCTGGCCGTGCTGGTTGAGATACTTTGCTCAGCCCTGTCGGGCGGGAATTTCCTTACAAATGTTGGAGGGCCGGGGAAACCGGAACCTACCGGCGTTTCTCATTTCTTCATGGCCATCAACATCGAAGCATTCCGCCCCATCCTTGATTTCAAGATGCATATGGACGACATGATCACCCTGCTGAAGAAATCACCGCTGGCTGTTGGCCGCGATGAAATCCTTGTTGCCGGTGAAAAGGAATTCGAATATGCCGAATTTAACGAAATCCATGGCGTTCCCCTGATCAAACCCATTGTCGACGACCTGATCATGGAAGGCGAAAAGATTGGGGTGCCGTTCGATTGCCCCCATGTAAATGAATGATGAAAATCTGAATATCGAATATTGAACAACGAAGGTTGAATGATGAAGTTTTGACTTTCGTCAACAATTATCATTCAGCAAATACCTCTCTTCTGACCCCCTTTTCGGCTAAAGGCTGATTCTTTTCGGTGAAATCCCTAAAATCTTCGGTGTAAAATTAAGAATTTAGTTGACAAACTAAATATTTAGTTGTATATTTGTTGCTGCTTTTTCTATTCATTATTCATTATTCTAAATTCGTTGTTCAATATTCGATATTCATTTTATCCATTTTCCCATGTCAACCAAAAAAAACAACGCCGATGTTCCTTCAACCCTTACCCGGGCTGAGGAGGAGGTAATGCAGATCCTCTGGGAAATTGAAAAAGGGATGGTTCACGACCTGCTGGAGAAATTTCCCGAGCCGAAGCCGGCCTATAATACTGTATCAACCATCATCCGTATCCTTGAACAAAAAGGATTTGTCGGGCACAAGGCATACGGCCGCACCCATGAGTATTTCCCGGTGATCAGCAAGACAGCCTATACCAAATCCTCCTTCAAGGGCTTCATGACCAATTATTTTGGCAATTCCTACAAATCGCTGGCATCTTTTTTTGCCACCGAAGGAAAACTCAGCATCAGGGAACTGGAGGAGGTGCAGAAAACAATTGATGCACAGATCAGAAAACAGAAGGAGGGACAATCATGAACACGCTGTTATTATACCTGATGGAGTCGACACTGTGTGTTTCGACCCTGTACGCTGTGTACTGGTTCTTCCTCAGGAGGGAAACCTTTTTTCAGATGAACCGTTTTTACCTCCTTTCAATGGTGCTGCTTTCGGTGCTGCTGCCTTTGATGCCCATCCGCTGGACACCCTCAGATCCGTCGGCAGCCATGGTGGTATTGCTTGAACCCGTGATGATCACTCCCTCAAAAGTGGCGCATGCTTTCCAGGCGAACCTGCAATGGATTGAAATTGCCACTGTGGTATATTTTACCGGTGTGCTGATCTTCCTGTTCCGTTTCGGACTTCAGCTGATCCAGCTGCACAGGATTACCCGGCGTTTTGGGATCAGGAAGCGGAATGGACAGCGCGTGGTCTTTGTCGACCGCGGATATTCCCCGTTCTCCTTCTTTAACCTGATCTTCCTCAATGAGGCTGCGCTGCCATCCGAGAGCCTTTCCACCATTCTTGAACATGAGCGGATCCATATCCGGCAATATCATACCGCCGATATGATCCTGATCGAACTGGCCACCCTCCTGCAATGGTTCAACCCTGTGATCTGGCTGGCCGGCCGCGAAATGAAAAGCATCCATGAATACCTGGCTGATGAAGGCGTTCTGCAGAACGGGATCAGCCGCCCATTATACCAGCAAATGATCCTGAATGAGACCATGGGCATTCAGGTGAATAACCTGACCAATAATTTCAATGTTTCATTACTTAAAAAACGTATAGCCATGATGACAAAATCGAAATCGAAAACATGGGCGAAAGGCAAATTGTTCATCGCCCTGCCTGCACTGCTGGTCCTGCTGTTTATGCTCACAGCCCGATCATACACCAATGCGGATGTGCTGAAGGTTGCCGGCAGCCCGGTATTTGCCCCGGCACTTGCTCCTCCTGCTCCGGTCCCCGTCACTGTATTTCAGGATAAACAAAAACAGGAACAGAAGGTAAAATATGTAGCACCTGTTGTAATGGAAAATGGTGTATATAAAGTTGTAGAGAAGATGCCTACCTATCCGGGAGGAGACGAAGCCCGTGTGAATTTTCTTGCCACCAACATCAAGTACCCTGAAGAGGCCATTAAAAAAAATACCCAGGGTACAGTTTATATTACGTTTATAATCAGGGCGGATGGGTCTGTCAATGAAGTCAAGGTCCTCAGGGGGATCGGAAGCGGATGCGATGAGGAAGCAGTGCGCGTGATAAAACTGATGCCGAAATGGAACCCGGGCCAGCAAAAAGGAAAACCTGTAGACGTTCAGTTTAACCTCCCGATCAATTTCAGGCTGGATTCTCATAAAAAGGAGGAGCCAAAAAACTAGGATTTCATGGGAAAACCTCATGTGACTGTTGTGCTTTTACTTCTCCTCATCCCGGGATTTTCAGGAGCCCAGGAGCGGGAACCGGCAGAACAGGTTAAATCTTTGATGGAATCCTGCCAGTTCAGCCAGGCCGTCGGTCTGGCTGAACTTTTCCTTTCCAGGGACAGTACCCGCACCGACCTGATGCTGCTGAAGGGGCGCGCCCTCGCAGCCGGGTACCAGTACAGGGAGGCAATCGGGGTACTCCTGCAGGCGCAAAGACTTGACACGGCAAACATTAAGATATTGAATGAACTTGCCGATGTTTACCGGCAATCTGGTGACCCGGCCACAGCCATTGCAATCTGCAGGAAGGTATGCACCCTGGCTCCGGGTAACAGGTATTTCAGTCTTCAGCTGGCCAGCCTTCTTTATTCGGAAGAGAATTACCGGCAGGCATTAAAAGTGCTCCTGCCTGTTTACATGTCTGACTCATCCTCGTTTTTTGTGGCCAAACAACTGGGCAATTGTTACAATGAACTGAAACGCTCCGACTCGGCCATAAGGTTTTACAGGCGGGCATTGCGGATTATTCCCTTTGATCCTTATGTGACGGGCAAACTTGTCAACATATTTATCCGGGAAGACGAGATTGCCATGGCACTTTACCATGCCCAGGTATACCTGGCCCGGGATTCAGTCAATATACCCATCCTGAAACAAAGCGGCTACTGCAATTACCTGCTCATCGATTTCAAGTCGGCGGCAAAGCAGTTCCTGGAATGTGCAAAACTTGGTGACTCCTCGAAATTCACCATGAAGTATCTTGGACTGTCGTATTACAAACAGGAAAAATATGATACGGCCCTGCCCTTTTTTCGTTCAGCTTTCCATCTCGATACCACTGATGCGGAGGTGTGTTTTTATTACGGAGTTTCGGCATACCGTTCACTGGCAGTCGACACAGGCCTGGTTTACCTCAACAGTACGCTGAGGTTGCTGATGCCGCCCGGGAAGTTCCTGTCGACGCTTTACAGTGAACTTGCCGACGCCAATACATCCAAAGGGAATGCCGATACTGCGGTGTTTTTTCTGCAGAAGGCGCTTGAGGCGAATCCGCAAAACAACAACCTCCGGTTCAAGATCGCCTACCAGTATGATTTTCACCTCAGGATGCCCTACGATGGGTTGCCTTACTACCGGGAGTTTCTTAAAAATGCAGATCCCGGGGGCCAGGCTGTCGCCAACGTCCCGCAGCAGGTATCCTACAGCGACTATGCCAGGAAAAGGATCAGTGAGATCGCCGGGGCAAAGAAAAAGAAATAAGGAGGTGTTTTCTGTTGAAAGGATAACCCTTTGTATGTAATTACGGGTTGTTCCTGTCAAGAAATTCGGTGAGCAGCGCATTGAAAATCGCGGGATGTGTTTCCATGGCCATATGATAGGCATCCGGGATCACCCTGAGTTCAATGGACGGGACGTATTTTTTCAGCTTTTTCCCATGTTTCAGCCTGATCGTCTTGTCTTTCTTTCCCCAGATGACCAACACCGGGAACTGTTCCAGTCCAATGGCATCAAGGGGTTGGATTTCATTCGAGTTGGCCAGCAGGTTAACGACGGTTTCGGCTGTTCCCTCTATCTGCAGCGGCACCCAATATCCGTTTACCGTAAGTGTGTCGGGGAGAAACCCATACGTGCCTTTCAGTTCACGCCTGAAATTGTTGAATGAGAGATAGGTGTGTTCGGTATAGGAAAGGAGGAGCTTTTTGTATACCGGGAGGTTTACCAGGCCGACAATACGCATGTTTACATTGTCGTTTTTGATAAAGATCATGCCGTCGAGGATGGTCAGGCTTTTTGTCCGGCCGGGATTGGTAAGCGCAACAGCCTCTGCAGCGCCCCCGCCCATTGAATGGCCAACGATGTTCCATTTCGATGAATCTGAATGATCAATTCCTGCAATCAAATTCCAGATCAGCCGGGCCCTGTTGCTTTGTGACTGGTTTATCTTTGCCGAGCGTGAACTATATCCAAAACCAGGCAGATCGATGGCCACCACCATATACCCCGCCCGGATAAGCGCATCATAATTGTTTCTCCAGCAAAAAGTGGATCCGCAAAACCCGTGAATAAGCAAAACCTTGCCTTTCGGTTTGATCAAACTATCGTTCCACGTCCGGTAATGAATAGAAATTGAATCGATGACAATAAAGTGGCTGTTTGCATATGGCCCGGCCTGTGTGTCGCCTCCGGGGATTTGGCCAAGGGCGCTGAGGGTAGTAATGAGCAATAGAAGCAACACCAGTTTGTTCATGTGTCATGATTTTCGGCAAAAATCGGGTTTTTTCCGCGATCGCGGCGCATACCCGGTTATTTATACGGATTCTAAACATATGCACTGGGTGCAAATGTGTTTTATGCTCATCTTTCTGAACAATATGATTTAATACAATATCTGAATCCCGGTGTCGTTTTTTTTAATTATGGTATCTTTGCAGCATGGAGAAAAAGAATAATCCCTATTTGCCAATCTGGTTTGCCGTTGTCCTCATCGGCGGAATAATTCTGGGAATTTTTTTAGGAAACCGTACCGGAAACTTCAATCTTCTAGCCTCGCAAAAGGATAAACTGAAGGAGGTAATCAATTACGTGGAGGAGAATTATGTAGATACCATGAGCCGGAAGGTCCTGGAGGAGAAAGCGATAACAGGCATGCTTGAAAAGCTTGATCCGCATTCGGTGTATATTTCGGCCGAAGAGTTTCATGATGCAAATGATCCCCTGCTTGGAAGTTTTGAAGGGATCGGGGTGCAGTTTCGCATTGAGAACGACACGGTGACGGTTATAAATCCGGTCGCAGGGGGGCCTTCAGAAAAACTTGGCATTCATGCGGGAGACCGGATCGTGAAAGTTGACGGGAAAAATATCGCCGGCATCAAGATCTCAACCAACGATGTCATGCGGAAGCTTAAAGGTGCCAAAGGCACCGAGGTCAAGGTGGCCATTTTCAGAAGAGGCGCCGGGGGGTTGCTTGATTTCACCATCACCCGCGACGTCATTCCAACCTACAGCATGGACATTGCCTACATGCCCGAACCCGGTATCGGGTATATCCGTCTTAATAATTTTTCAGCCACAACCCATGAAGAGGTACACCGTGCAATTGAAACCCTGAAGGATGACGGCATGAAGAAGCTGATCCTTGATCTCCGGAGCAATGGCGGGGGGTACCTGAAAGCTGCCATTGACGTTGCGGATGAATTCCTGGGCACTGATGACCTGATTGTATATACCGAAGGAATGAACCATAAGCGGGAAGTGTCCAAAGCCACATCCGACGGGTTGTTTGAAAAGGGCGATCTCATCATCCTCGTGGATGAGGGAACTGCCTCGGCTGCTGAAATTGTGTCGGGTGCAATCCAGGACCATGACCGGGGGATGATCGTTGGACGAAGGTCATTCGGGAAAGGGCTCGTGCAGGAACAACTTGACTTTAAAGACGGGAGCGCGTTGCGGCTTACGGTTGCACGGTATTACACCCCCACCGGGCGCTGCATCCAGAAATCCTACAAAGATGGCCTGGAGGTATACAACAGTGATACTTACCACCGTTTCATGAATGGTGAACTTGAGCATGCCGATTCAATAAAGTTCCCTGATTCGCTGAAATACAAAACGCCGAAAGGCAGGACGGTTTATGGCGGCGGCGGCATCATGCCCGACATCTTCATACCGCTCGAGAAGGACTCCGCGATGTTCTATTATACGCAATGTATCAACAAGGGGTTGGTTTACCAGTATGCTTTCGACTATACCGACCGCAACAGGATCCAGCTGCGGCGTTTTAAAACTGCTGTCCAGTTTGAAACGGGATTCGTTGTTGCCGATGCGATCTATGCTGACTTTGTTGCGTATGCCGTAAAAAAAGGTGTGAAACACGATGGAAAAGACCTTTCAAAATCAGACCGGTACGTGAAAACCATGCTCAAGGCCTACATCGGCAGGAACATGCTTGATAACGCCGGTTTTTACCCAGTGCTGAACACCATTGATCCCGGATTTTTAAAAGCAGTGGAACTCCTGGAAAAAGGAGCCCTGAAATTTTAATATTTTTGCATTTTGATTTTTGATTTTATATAGTTGATTATTAACCTTTAACATTAATTATTATGATACATGAACTTCCCAAGCTTCCTTATGCACTGGAAGCGCTGGAACCGTATATTTCGAAACGGACCATTGAGTTTCATTATGGAAAGCATCACCAGGCCTATGTGAATAACCTGAATAAGCTTATCGTCGGAACTGAATTTGAAAACGCTTCGCTTGATGACATCGTAAGGAAAGCCGGTGCCGGAATTTTCAACAATGGCGCCCAGGTATGGAACCATACCTTTTACTGGAACTGCATGAAACCGCAGGGTGGTGGCGAACCGGCCGGTGCACTTGCCGCGGCAATATTGAAGAACTTCGGATCCGTTGCCGAATTCAGGGAAAAGTTCTCAACTGCAGCTGCAACATTGTTTGGTTCGGGCTGGGCCTGGCTCATCAAAAAGGATGACGGAAGCCTCGAAATCGTCCAGGAAAGCAATGCCGGCAACCCGCTGAAACACGGTGCAACCCCCCTGCTCACGTGCGATGTATGGGAACACGCCTATTACCTCGACAAGCAGAATGTCCGCCCCGATTATATCGCCGATTTCTGGAAACTTGTGGATTGGGATGCCGTTGCTGGAAGACTGTAGAAGTTGGGAATGACAGGAATGACGAATATGGGAATGACAGGAATGACGAATGAAAGCGTCTAATCCGTCATTCGCCTATTCGTCATTCATCGTACGTATCTCTGATACCATGAACGTGTGTCTTATCCTTGTCTTATCCTGAAATAGCATATAGAAAGCATATAGAAAGCATATAGAAAGCATATAGAAAGCATATAGAAAGCATATAGAAAGCATATAGAAAGCATATAGAAAGCAGCATCGAGGCAGCATCGAGGCAGCATGGATTCAGCAACATGTAAGCATGGATATTGAAAATGCATCTAATCTTGTTACCTGGTTCTCTGACAATAATTTGTATTTGCCTGCAGTTTTGATTATCTTTACCCGTTCCAATTTGCTTTTGGGATGTGTAACTATAACAAAAATTACGCTGCCGGGCATAAAGCAATCATTTTCCTGAAGACGATTGCCATTTTGGTTGCTGTGTTTTCCTGGAGCAACTGTCATTCATCACCTGTTGATTTTTCTTCGAACTTTCAGACGGTGGTGACAGGGCATCCTGTGACATTTGCCCCATTGATCACGCTTGTTCCTCCCGTTACCTATCAATGGTCTTTTCCCGGAGGCACCCCGGCCACATCAACTAATTCAAACCCTGTTGTCACCTATTACACATCAGGGTATTATAATGTTTCACTCACCGTCACTTCCCAGGGCGTACCTGTTACCGAAAGCAAGACACAATATATCCATATAATCCCGTCCCCGGAATTCAGGGATCTGACGGGCAGGGAAAACGATCAATGGTATTTCCGGGATCAGAATGTCTTTTCATTTGAGAACAGCGGCCAGGCATTGGTGGTAAGCCAGGCGACGGTGACCATGGATAGCTATGAAGGTGATGCATCCATTTCGAATGGCGACGGCAACCTGCTTTTTTACGGATCATCCCATACCTTGTACAACCGCCATAACCAGGTCATGCAAAACGGGAATTCTCTCCTTGGGGGAATTAGTTCCACACAGGGGATCCTGATCGTTCCGCAACCTGCCAGGTTCCTTGCCAGCGGGATCAATCAAAATTACGGTAAGTATTATGTTTTTACGACAGATCATTATGCCCAAAGTTTGGGGTTCCGGTATTCTATTGTCGATATGAACCTTGATGGCGGGCTGGGCGGGGTCATGCCGGGAGCAGCCAATAAAAATGTTCTGGTGTATACACCTGTTTCCGAAAAGCTCATAGCTGTCGTTCACAACAACAAACATGATTTATGGATCATCACCCATGCCTATCCGCAAAACCAGTTCCAGGTGTTTCTTTTAAATGAAAACGGGTTCAATACCACACCTGTCATCAGCACTGTAGGAACTCCCCTGACTGACCCCGGACAAACCGCAGGTGAGTTGGTTGCTTCGCTGAACGGAGATAAGATCGCCCAGGTTTTAAATTATCCAAGCCCGAATATCGAAATATTTCCATTTAACAATCAAACTGGCATCGTCAGTCCGGGTTTTGAAATTCCGAATACTTCAGAAGCTGATAAATACGGACTTGAGTTTTCCCGTTCAGGGCGATTTATTTACTATGCAAGTGCATATAATTCATGGATAAAACAAATTGACCTGGCCAGTCCCGGTTTTCCGTCAACAACAGTTGTTCCCTATGCCACGGGGCAGATTGGCGTTATTGAGCTTGGACCTGACGGGAAGATCTATGCGAGTTTTTTCAGCCGGACAACAGGACCCGCATATGGCGGATTGGTAATCAACAACCCGGATTCTCAGGGTACTGCCTGCAATGCGCAAACTTTCTCCCTGCCGACGAAACCTTTGTTTAATTTACACAATAAGATACCTTTCCCCGCATTCAGCATAAGCGGGCAGGTAACCGACGGGGCAGGACAGGGCATCGGTGGAGTACAGATCAGGGAGGGGAATGTGGTTCTTGCAACGACATCAACGGGTACAGGAGCGTACTCTTTTGATGAAGGATTTGGATGGAGTGGTACCATTGCACCGGCACCTGTTGCCGGGTACAGTGCCTTTATTCCTTCATCCATCACCTATTCAAACCTCAACTCCAGCCAATCAAATCAGAACTATATTGCCATTCCTGTCCCGGCAGTATTTTCCATTTCAGGACGTGTGGGTATCAGCGGCACTGCCAATGGCTTGCCCGGCGTGACCATAACGGCCGGCAACAGCGGCGGGAATGCCGCTTCGGATGGACAGGGATATTATACGATCACAAATGTTCCATCTGGCTGGACGGGCGATCTGGCAGCGACTTACCCGCCAGGCGGTTATTCCTTGACTGGTCCCCTCATCATGAACACCCCATTGGCCGGCAACCTGGTAAACCAGGATTTTACAGCAACACCGATAACCTATGTCATTTCCGGCCACATACGCCTGCTGCCGGTAGATGTTGACCTGGATGGCGTAACCATCACCGCCTCCAACGGAAACATGGGCAATCCCTCACCCGGTATGACTGACAGCACAGGATATTACCAGGTGACAGTTCCGGAAAACTGGTCGGGAACGATTACCCCTTCAAAGCCGGGATTTGTTTTTAAATGTACATTACCGGGTATCTTCTTCGGCCAGGATTATATTGATTATACCCAGGTCACTGCCAATAAAACAAACCAGGATTTTATCATCAGGTATTGAGCGATGGCGGGGAGAAGCTGATCCTTAAACAGGATGCCCCCGTCAGTGCTGATGATCAACTTGAAGTTGTTGGAAACTACTCCACGGTGATCAGGACTTCTTCTTCGGAGGGTAAAAATAATGAATATAACCCAGACAAGGGATATTCCCTGAGGATGTCGGTTGATCTGGAGTCACCTAATCTCTGGACATCACCTTATACCCTTTATCAACAGGAACTGTACGGGATCATCCGAAAACTCCATGAGGATGATGGATGGAACTTCAAACAGATTTCCGACTGGTTGAATGGGAACGGGTATAAGACCCCAAGGGGTAAAGTTTTCAAAGAAAATCATGTCTGGTCGATCTACACGAAGAAACTACGGAGTATAAAAAGATTTTCAAGGGAGTATAACCATTCGGTTACCGACATGAAGGTGGATATGGTGGATTATGAACCCAAGACCGATTGAATATAACGTACTTACCTTTTCCCCCAAAAATCGACTTGGGTACAAAGTGAAACCTATGTCAATTTCGTTATGATTTCTAAAACAGATAGTTAACTGTTTGTTTCCTGATTTTATTGAACAGTCTTGACAAGTGATTTTCTTCTTCGACTTCCCCTAAGTGAAGATATTTGGAGAATCGGTATTTTACCTGTTCGTATTCACGGGTGAAGAATTCCCTGTATGGACGTTTCTCTTCGATGAGTTGGTCTCGTTCATGAGAACCGACTGGATAAGAGTTCAAATTCTTAATGTCTTCCTGAAAGTGATATAAATCCAGACCTTTTTTCCACAGATCATCTATATACTTGACAATCTCACCTTCATTGTCAAAGATAAACTCGTGTTCAGGAATGTTGGACAGGAACTCTTGTACTACCTCCAACTTCGTCCCCCCCTGACTCCCCATCCAGATAAATTTTCTTACATGGGAGTACACTTTAAATCGTTTGTCAAACAAGTCCATCTTGACACGATACCGTTGATTACGGTACTGTTTGTAAAGAAAAATCAGTGTCAGGAGACTCAGAGTTGTTGTAATAATCACTTGTAATTTGTCCATCTTGTTGTTTTTAAAGTTTATGATTACAAAGATATATTGAGTCAGATACCGATTCCAAGGGGTTGACTTTGGGGGTAAGGATGGGGAAAATGGTGATATAAAGTACTTGTCCAGACCTCCAGAGGATACATGGTATCTGAATGGATTATTATAATCTTAACTTTGGGTCAGGTTCTTTACAACACTAAAATAAAACCACCCATGGAATTTCTTACAACATATGAATCTCCACTGAAACTGGTCTTCCTAATCGGTTTTACCATTGGATGTCATTACCTGTACAAAAACAACAAGGAGTGGTTAAATCTCAAGGGGGTAGTCCAAAAATGGAATGAGGACATACTTCTCAAAGTGGGTACTGTCATATGGATGATGTTGAGTTGGATGGGTGGGATTTTCTTCGTAGGGATTTGTCTTTACGAAGGGTTAAAGGAAATTGAAAGGAAATTGTATGAGTTCTCTTGGTGGGGTCAACTTCTCCTGTGTATGAGTATCATCCTGTTCTTTTACTCTCTTTACATCTGGAAGTTCGAAAACCCAAAGGATGACCCCAAGAATGGGAAGGTCGATTAACACCTGACTGGTTTTATGGGATTAATCTTACCTTTGGTTCAGGTCAACTAAAAACCAGTTACTATGAATAATGGAATCAAGAACAAGTTGAAAGAATTGATTGGGAAAAGGGTGTACTTACCTCACAGTAATAGTGGAGGTTTTACAATTTACTATCCAGTAACAGATACAAGTTCATATAAAGTATTGAGAATCGAAGATGATTGTGTTGTACTGGAAGATAGTATTCATGAAAAGTACCTCTCCATTGACTACATCTCCCAAATTACCATCACGAAGATATAAACCACTTCCCCTGTTTGGTTACAGGTTCTGATAAACATCAAACAATTCCTTCTCCCTGATCCCCAGATAAATTTTGGTGGTTTTGATTGAGGTGTGGTTGAAGATTTCATTCAACATGATCAACCCCTTTTCACTTCTTTCAGAATTTTCCCATACCCTCCGTCCGAATGATTTTCGGATGGAATGACTTTTTATCTTGGTGGTATCCTTGACCACCTCGTATTTCTTCATCAAGAATTTTAACTTCCAGTTGACGAACTGGGGAGAAATCGGTTTGGTGTTCCAACGGTTCAGGAATATAAAGTCAGTGGGTTCGATTCCTGGTAATTTGGTTGATATTCTACCGATGGTTTCCCTGAGTTGTTGGTTGATCAAAATCTTCCTGGTCTTACCTGTTTTCTTCTCAATAATTTCAAGATGGTCTTTCCCCAGTAGGTCATTCCACCGTATGGTGAGTAAATCTCCGATACGGAGACCAGAAAACATTGATACGGTGATAAGGGTACAGAATTTCCAATCACCATCTCTTTCCAGTTTTTGGGTGAGGGATTGAAGTTTTTCCCATTCTATAAAATCCGACTTGGTTCTCTGACCTATTAAACTCATCCTCAAGGTGTTTTAGACTACAAAGGTGGAGACGTTTTCTTTCAAAAAAAAATTATTTCTAGGAAAGTGAAAGGTATAATTCATTGATAATCTTGAGGATATGTCACAGTGGATTGATTCACTGTGTTATAAGTGGTTTTTGGGATGTTTCAGTTTGGAAGAAAGTGAAAGATTGGGGAGTGGGGTGGGTTGGGGGGATTTTTTGGGGGGAGGTGTATTTAAGAAATAAAAGGAATTAAGAAAACCATTTTCTGACAATAATATATAGAAGGAAAACCTTCCACTTTTATGATAACAAAGTTCAAATATTTCTTGGGTCATCAACCATTTTTTAAACTGATCGAAAAAAAACAAGAGACAAAGAACTTTTGGGATTCACATGAAAGAAAAATGATAGTATTCGAAAATTATTGGAACAACACATATTTTGATGATTTTGATAATCTATCTGTTACACCATTTTTAAACAATATTTCATATCTAATCGGAGGAAAGGAGGTGAAAATAAATCATCGATTTATAGATTCAAAAAAAAGTCTGTCATACTATTTTAAAGACCCAGGAATAATTTGTGATCACAAAGAAAAATTTACTGTAACGTATTTCGGGTTTCATGGAATTTCTTTAGGGTTAGAACTACCTGAAGAAGTCATCACTAAAGAAGATATTTTGGAATTATGTGAGGGGAAATTCAAGGATTTTCCCAACATTCTCTACTTCTCCTCATGTTCTCTTTTTAAGGATGACGATCAATTTGGGAAAGACCTATTAAAATCAAGTGGTTCACGTGGTATATTCGGGATGAAACAAATAGTCCCCTTTTTGGAAGGTACACTTTTGGACTTAACTTTCTTCTCATTATTCTTTTCTTTTCAAGAAGACCCCTTGGATAAACCATTCACTTTGACCAGTGTCTGCCGATCCAAATTGACCACCCCTGTGCCGGTGTAAAAATCGGTTCGCGCCGGGGCAAATTGACCACCCCCTGCCGATTCAAATTGACCACCCCTTAGAACGATATTTTCC
>JAPLDF010000034.1 GCA_026391835.1 Bacteroidota bacterium | reverse complement strand
TCCGCCTGTCTGCCAGCCCACGTTCGAAATTCGAAATTCGTTGTTCAATATTCGATATTCAAACAGATTCCCGAATAATTCCGCACCTACGGCACGGAATAGTCCTTTGCCTATCCATCTTCTACTGTTTGCCGCGAAGCGGCTTAATCTCAATAACCACGGGTGAAGCCCGTGGGATAAGAACAACCGCGATGAACAGCCCTGAAAGGGTTGAATCACAATCTTGTACAACCCCTGTCGGGGCTGACGAACCGAGGTTGTTCCGGAACCGCGGGCTGCACCCACGGTTATTGAAATCGTGCCCTTCCAGGGCCGTGCATCCTGCGCTGACAATTTTGACAAATCAGAACGAACTGTACAATTCCCATGCACCACATTTTCACCAGTCCACTATTCTGTAGCTCTCCTTAACACTTCAATACTTCGAAATTCGAAATTCGTTGTTCAATATTCGATATTCAAACCGGTTCCCGCATAATTCCGCACCTACGGAGCGGAAAATCCCATAAATGCCATCGAGCTACCATAATACGGCTCCGTAGGAGCCGGGGTTGTCCGTCCGTCCGCCTGTCTGCCAGCCCACGTTCGAAATTCGAAATTCGTTGTTCAATATTCGATATTCAAACAGATTCCCGAATAATTCCGCACCTACGGCACGGAATAGTCCTTTGCCTATCCATCTTCTACCCATATGCGGCTCCTACGGAGCCGGGGTTGTCCGTCCGTCCGCCCGTCCGCCTGTCCGCCTGTCCGCTTGTCCACCTGTCCGCCTGTCCGCCTGTCCGCCTGTCCGCTTGTCCACTTGTCCCCTTCAATAAATTTCCGGAAGGTTTCTGCAATCCGGGTGCATTCCGTGGGAGAATAAACCAATGTAAATTCTTATTTTTGTTGCCTGATTACCAAACTGAAAAACCATGTACGGAACATTCAAAGACCATCTCCAGAAACAGCTCGATTCCATTATCTCGGAAGGATTGTACAAAAAGGAACGCATCCTGACCACGCCCCAGGGGGTGGAAATTAAAACGGACCACGGGCAGAAGGTCCTCAATTTCTGCGCCAACAACTACCTTGGCCTGTCGAACGATCCGCGGGTGATGGCGGGGGCGAACTACACCTTTTTCAGGTATGGTTTCGGCATGTCGTCGGTGCGGTTTATCTGTGGCACACAGCAGATCCACAAGGACCTTGAGGCAAAGCTCAGCGAATTCCTCGGGATGGAGGACACGATTCTCTACTCTTCAGCTTTTGATGCCAACGGCGGGGTTTTTGAACCGCTGCTCGGCGAACAGGACGCGATCATTTCGGATGAACTGAACCATGCTTCCATCATCGACGGCGTAAGGCTGTGCAAGGCGCAGCGTTTCCGCTACAAGAACAACGATATGGACGACCTCGAAGAGGTGCTGCAGGATGCCAGTGAAGCGCATTTCAAACTTATTGTAACCGATGGTGTTTTTTCCATGGATGGCATCATTGCCAAAGTGGATAAGATCTGCGACCTGGCTGATAAATACAATGCCCTGGTGATGGTGGATGATTCGCATGCCACGGGATTTGTCGGCAAAACCGGGCGCGGTACCATTGAGCATTGCAATGCCCAGGGAAGGGTTGACATCATCTCCACCACTTTCGGCAAGGCACTGGGTGGTGCTTCCGGCGGCTGCATTTCGGCCAAAAAGGAGATTGTCGAGCTGCTGCGCCAGCGTTCGCGCCCCTACCTTTTTTCGAATACGCTTGCACCGGCCATTACCGGCGCCACACTCGAGGTGCTCAACATGCTTTCGGAAACCACGGCACTCAGGGACAAGCTGTTTGAAAATACGCAACTTTTCAGGAAAGGCATGGAACAGGCGGGGTTCCGCATTGTTCCGGGGATCCATCCCATCGTTCCCGTGCTGTTCGGTCACCTGCCCAACGATGCCAAACTGTCGCAGGAGTTTGCCAATGAACTGCTCGAAGAGGGGATCTATGTGATCGGTTTCTACTATCCCGTGGTGCCTAAAGGCAAATCCAGGATCCGGGTGCAGATCAGCGCCGCCCATTCGATGGAACAGATCGGGTTTGCGCTGGATAAGTTCAGGAAGGTGGGGAAGAAGCTCGGAGCAATTTAAATTACGAATTATAAATTACGAATTACGGATGATGAGCTGAGTCGGCCGGTCGTTCTTCTGAATTGCGTTTGTAACCGATCTGCTTCCTGGGTTCCTGCGGGGGATTGAAAAACTGTTTCAGGGCTTTGAATATCAATTGAATGTCTTCGGTGTTTTTTCCTAATTGTTTTTCGAATTGCTCGAGTTTTAAAAGGATATCTTTGTGAGTTAGCAGCATTTCACGCATCCTTGTATATACCCTGATGATTTGGATATTTACAAGAATCGCCTGATGACTATTCAGGATACTTGATAGCATTGCAATGCCTTGTTCTGTAAAAACCATGGGTGAATAACGGATACCGCCCCAACTTGAGGTGCCAAAATGGCACCTCAAGTTTTTTATTTCCTCCATTGTAAGCTCAAACATGAAATCCGTCGGAAACCTTTCGATGTTTCTTTTTACAGCTCGCTTTAAATTCTTTGTTTCTACTCCATATAGCCCTGCCAGGTTAAAATCCGGCATGACCTTCTGCCCTCTTATCAGATAGATCTTGTTGATGATTGTTTCTTCCGGGATAACCGGTAAAAATTTTTCTTTCTTCATGGTTGTGTACTTTCTTGTTTTTCCATCAATTATTTATGTTTATGAAGTGAATTTATCGGCTTAATCCGGTTTATCAGGAAAAGTGGTACAAGTGTTAAGAAAAATTGTCGAAGCAAAGCACGCCTCGTTTTGAATCCCCTGACTATATGTATGTTTTTTTCGGTTCTTTGACAAACTGAATGGGTAAATTTACATCACAGAAAAATCTTTATGCAATGACATTTTTGAAAAAAATCCGACAGCTATGTGGTAGTCTTAAAAAATTGGCAAATAAATTAAATGAATTATTAGTCTCTGATGCAGCGGAGGGTGAAGCCGTACCCTTTGCCCTGGGTGCCCGTGAAGCTGTTCCCATTGTCGAAGTACAGGCATTGGCCGATGGTGGCAGCGTTCTGCATACTGCTCCAGTAGTAGCCGATTGAGCCGCGATTGAACAGTGAACCATCGGAGCCGAACAGGTACCCGGCATCATGGAGTTTCAAGCCGGAGCCCCACGGACCGGCCGACGTAGTCCAAGCTCCGGTATTGTCAACATTGTACCACTCGGTATAGGTTGGAATACGCCAGGTAGCGCCTAATTCAATGTTACATGGGTCGTTGGCTGTTATCCAGTCGGAAGTTTCGTTGATACTGCCAGGCCAGGTGGTTGCAGGTATTCTTGAACTGGTATATTGATATCCCTGTTTACGGTTAAACTGCCAGTACCAGCCGGCAGAGGCTTCGGTGGCATCGTTCACGGCAGTCGCCTGGTGGTTAGAGCCAAGATTGCTGGTAATCCAGCACTTTGTAGGTTCACCTGGGATTCCGTTCATTGTGCTATATGCAACTGTTTTATTAACCGGTGCAACAACTCCGGCGATATGATTGATAGTGAATGGAATATTACAAGGAAAAGCTTGTCCCAGGATTCCTGCACCATATGGAACTTCCTTCCAGTTACCAACCGTTGCAACATAAATATACAACTTACTGTCGGTCGTACAAAATACCTGTAACCCATTAGCAGGATTTGAAATTGCCAGAATCTCAGCTTGGTTCATTCTTGGAATGAGCATCCCTTTTGTAGTTGATTTAACATCCAGCATGGCAGAGCCGTCAGGCGCACTGTTGTCGGCATTGATCCCAACCTGGGCAAACATTGCATTGCCAAAAAATAGAAGCATTGCAATAAAAAAGAATAGTTTTTTCATGCTGCATTTTTTTATGGTTAATAATTTGGGATAATCGGTTCTTTGTGAGAATAAATGAATAAAAATACAATAATATTCCCTAAAATCCAGTAATATGTTAAACCAGAAAGATTTATTCGCAAAAGCACTGATGGTAGAGAAGCCATGGTTTGTACATGAGATAAAGTTCGACCAGAATACCTGTAAACTTGAGATTTGGATTGATTTTGAACGGGGTTCAACATTCAACTACGAAGATAAAGAGTTAGGCATTGAAGGGTACACGAACAAAGCCCGGGCAGAAGAAGATTATTTCGGGGTCACGATAGTTGGGCTTGATGAAACATCTGTTCGTAAAAACCATGTCTATGTTTCGCTATTCGTTGATATTGAGGAAAAAAGGACCATTTTTGTTACCAAAGGCAAGGACCATACGGTTATTCAGGCCTTCGTGAGTGATCTTGTTGCCCATGGAGGCTACTCTTTATATACATCTTTCCCGGCCAAAATAAAATGCTGAAATTATGAATACCTTTTCCCGTTTTTCCGATTAAGCAATAATTAAGGATAGCAATATTCCTTATAATTAATTAATCTGGTGTTAACCCCTCTGTGCTTCTCCATATGGGCTCTGTGTCTGCGTAACAAATAATTACACGGAGGTTCACGGAGATCTGGAGAGAACCACAGAGAGAAAAACCGGACCAGTTAATCAATTATTTAAAGCTGATTTTCACACTACCTGCATATTTCCCGTTCATGCCGGTGATCATCAGGAGGTACAAACCGGATGGAAGGAGATCGCGCCGGAGGATAAACGGATTTGATCCGGCTTTACCCTCGCAAACCTTCATGCCGGATGAGTTGTACAGGATATATCGCAGGTCCTCGTCCGGCGCGGAATTGTGCATGAGGATCCGGGTTTCAGATACGGCCGGATTCGGGAAAGCCTCCAGGGCGGGCCCGCCGGGAACCTCAATGACTTCGGTGCCGGTGAGGACATTGCAATCTGTCGCAACAGGGGTGCCCCACACCTCGCTTCCTTTCCTGAAATAAACAAGGCTGTTGTTGTACTGCATAACGGTAATGTCGGAATATCCATACATGTATTTCGTGATACCCAGTCCCGGCACATACCAGGAAACCGGGCCCCAGGATTCAAACGGATCGGAGTAGCAGTTTTGCCCCCCGTAGTATGTATAGCCGCCGGCATCAACGATCTGTGCCTGCCGGTGGTTGTATTCACTGTATTCTCTTGTGACCTTCCTGGCAGCCCAGCCACTCGTGTAAAATTCATCCGGCATCAGGGCGATGGCAGGGTCATTTGCAAGCTGGATGAAATTATAGAACTGGACAACGGTATCATGCTGGGTGCTGGTATTCGGCGGAGGCTGGGGATACCAGGTCTTTTTACATATTTCCACCAGGTAACGGACCGAGTCGGGGCTGCTGTAGACGGTCTTTCCAAGTACCCGGTTGATCGATTTCCAGTAGACGGTTGCTGTTCCATAGGATTGATATCCGTAATAATGAAACTCATCGCCGGTGTTGTAATCGTACACATCGGCCCAGGTAAAGGGCTGGACGCCCACCGGGGCTGCAGATGTTCTGGAAATTCTGTGAAACAAGGATATTTGCACAAAGGAAAAAAAACGGGACCAGGATTTTTTTCATGACCGTTGCATTCGTAGTGTAAATATAGGGAGGATTTATGCATAATTAATTCGGGAAGATCAATTTTTTATTTAAAGAAATCGTAATTTGCACCCTGCTATGATATACGGAATCGGAACAGACATCATCGAAGTACCCCGCATCGAAAAGGTGATGGCGCGCGACATCGGCTTCAGGGACAAGATTTTCACACCCGGCGAAATCGCCTATTGCGAAACAAAAAAGCACAAATTCGAGAATTACGCGGCCCGCTTTTCGGCCAAGGAGGCCTTTTTAAAAGCCATCGGCACCGGTTGGCGTTTTGGCATCCGGTTCGGTGATATTGAAGTGTACCACGATGAACTCGGGAAGCCATTCATCCGTGTTTCGGGCAAGGCAAAAGAATTGATTACCGATTTGTCAATTTCAAAAATACATGTATCTTTATCGCATCTAAAAGAGATGGCTACCGCTATCGTAATTCTCGAATGTGATACTGCGCCCCATGCCCAGGAAACTATCTAACCAGTATAAGGATTATTTTGTTTCGCCATTTCACTATTTCACTATTTCGTTGTTTTAACCCCAACCGCCTATGTCAAACATCGGATCATACGACGAACGGATAAAAAATTTCGACTGGAACATTGCCGAAAAAGAGCTGGACTACGAACCGGGAAACCCCATCAACATCGGCTGGTATTGTTCCGACCGGATCTGTGAGAAAGGGTTCGGCAACAAGCCGGCCCTCATCTGGGAAGGATCGGCCGGCAATGAAAAACGGTACACCTACAACGACCTCCGCCTCAACAGCAATGCCGTCGGGCAGTTCCTGCGCGACCTCGGCATCCGGCCCGAAGAGCGGGTTTGCCTGTTTATGGACAAGATCCCGGAACTGTACATCGGATTCCTGGGGATTCTCAAGATGGGCGGCATCGCACAGCCCCTGTTCTCGGCATTCGGGGATGAGTCGCTTTTTGTACGCCTCGACAATGCGCAAACCACGGCCATCATCACCCAGAAGAAACATGCGCCCAAGGTCCGCAAGATCATGGACAAGATGCCCTATCTCAAACACATGATCATTGTGGATGCCGACCCTTCCAAACCGCTGGCCGACCGCGAAGTCGCCTTTGATATGGAACAGGCCGAAAAACCGGAAAAGTTTACCATCCATCCCACTTATGCCGAGTCGCCGTCGGTGTTGCATTACACCTCCGGAACCACCGGGCAGCCCAAGGGCGTAAAGCATGTTCATTATTCGCTGATCTCCCAGTACCTCACATCAAAATGGGTGCTCGACCTTCAGGAAAGCGACATCTACTGGTGTACCGCTGATCCGGGATGGGTTACTGGCACCTCTTACGGCATTATCGGCGCATTCAGCAACGGAGTGACACAGTGCGTGCTTGATGCAGGCTTTTCTGCCGACAACTGGTACCGGTTTATCGAAAAACACAAGATCACCATGTGGTATTCGGCACCCACCGCCATCCGTTCCCTTATGAAGGCGGGCGATGAGGTGATAAAAAAATATGACCTTTCGTCGCTCCGGCACCTCGCCTCGGTGGGCGAACCCCTGAACAGCGAAGCGGTGATCTGGTCCGAAAAGGTATTTGGAAAGCCGTTCCTCGATACCTACTGGCAAACCGAAACCGGGTCGATGATGATCACCAACTTCCCCGGGATGAAGATCAAGCCGGGCTCGATGGGCAAGCCATTCCCGGGCATCACGGCGACCGTGATCGACTCCGAAACCTTCGAACCATTCGGCGAACCGGGAAAAATTGGGCTGATCGCCATCAAACCGGGCTGGCCCTCGATGATGCGCACCTATTGGCGCAACGAAGAGACCTACCAGAAAAAGTTCAAAAACGGCTGGTACCTGCCCGGCGACCGGTCAAGCATCGACAAGGAGGGCTATTTCTGGTTTGTGGGGCGCGACGATGATGTGATCAACACGGGAGGCCACCTTGTGAGCCCGTTCGAGGTGGAATCGGCTTTACTGGAGCATCCGGCGGTTGCTGAATCGGCCGTGGTTGCCAAACCCGACTTTGTCAACATGGAGGTCGTAAAGGCATTCGTTACCCTCAAACCCGGCTTCGTGGGCAGCAAGGACCTCGACCTCGAAATCATGAATTTTGTGCGCAAGAAATTGTCGCCCCTCGCCATGCCGCAGGAGATCGAGTTCATCGATTCGCTGCCGAAAACCCGGAGCGGGAAGATCATGCGGCGGATCCTGCATGCGAAGGAGTGGGGAGAGGAGATCGGGGATACGTCGACGCTTGAGAATGACTGATCAGGGGAATATCGAATATTGAATAATGAATATCGAATAATGAATATCGAATATTGAACGGAAGAAAAATAGTCAGTAACCATTAAAATAAAGGAGAACAAACCATGGACGAAATGCAGGAAATCATCAAAGCTTATGTGATCAAAGAATATGTTGAGGACGACACCGAATTAACCTACGACTCGCCGCTGATTTCGGGCGGGATCGTTGACAGTTTTTCAATGGTATCATTGAAACGCTTCCTGGAGAACAAGTACAAGATCTCCATCCCCGATGAAAAGGCAACCCCGGATGCCTTCGACTCGGTGAACAAGATTTGCGCACTGGTTAGGGAATATGTAAAATAAGGAGGTAAAAATGGCCTATAACGACAAAACCCGCGGCATGTATTCCGAGATCCTCACCGGGCTGAAAGATGCCGGTTTGTTCAAGCAGGAGCGATACATCCATTCAGCCCAGGCTGCCGACATCGAAGTTGAATTCCCGTCGGGAGCTCCTTTGAAAAAAGTCATCAACATCTGTGCAAACAACTATCTTGGCATGTCGAGCCATCCCGAAGTGGTCAAAGCCGCCCATGAGGGGCTCGATTCGCACGGGTATGGCATGTCGTCGGTGCGCTTTATCTGCGGAACGCAGGATATCCACCGCACCCTTGAACAGATGGTGACCAAATTCCTCGGAACAGAGGATACCATCCTCTTCCCATCCTGTATGGACGCCAATGCCGGCGTGTTTGAAGCGGTACTCACCAAGGACGATGTGATGATCTCCGACCGCCTGGTACACGCCTCCATCATCGATGGCATCCGGCTCTGCAGCGCCATGCACGACACCTTCAAGCACTCCGACATGGAGCACCTGGAGGAGAAACTGCAGCTTCACAACGACAAGCGCCTGAAATGCGTGATCACCGACGGTGTGTTCTCCATGGACGGGGACACCGCCCGGCTTGACAAAATGGCTGAACTTTGCGAAAAGTATGATGCCCTGCTTTTTGTCGATGATTCCCATTCCAGCGGGTTCATAGGCAAAACCGGCCGCGGAACCCATGAACTGTGCGGCGTGATGGGCAAAATCGACATCATCACCACCACCTTTGGAAAAGGGCTGGGCGGCGCATCAGGCGGATGCGTTTCGGGACGGAAAGAGCTGGTGGAGATGTGCCGCCAGAAGGCACGCCCGTATCTCTTTTCAAACACCATAGCCCCACCGGTGGTTGCCGGTGTGATCAAGGTGCTCGAAATCCTCTCTGCCTCGACCGACCGCCGCGACAAACTCGAAAGCAATACCGCTTTCTGGCGCAAAGGGCTCACCGAAGCCGGTTTGATCATCAAGGCAGGCGACACGCCCATTGTACCGGTGATGCTGTTCAATGCAAAACTGGCGCAGGATGTTTCGCGCGACCTCTACGACGAGGGCATTTATGCCATCGGGTTTTTCTTCCCGGTGGTGCCGCAGGGACAGGCCCGCATCCGCACCCAGATCTCGGCAGGGCATGAGATCCATCACCTGGAGAAGGCGCTTGAGGCTTTTAAAAAGGTAGGGAAGAAGTATGAGATTTTGGGAAAAAGCAAGCAGGAGATTATTGAAAGATACGGAATGTGAATTTTTGGTGAACTGGTAAACTAGTGAACGGGTAAACAGGTGAACGGGATTTTTTCTGCTTGTCAGTTTACCCGTTTACCCGTTCACCTGTTTACCCGTTTACCCGTTTACCCGTTTACCCGTTTACCAATCCCCCAAACACACGCATTATGGAGCAAAAATTAGCAAACCCCGCCCCATTAGGTCTCATGGGCTTCGGGATGACGACTGTTCTGCTGAACATCCACAATGCCGGGTTTTTCCCGGTAAGCGCCATGGTGCTTGCCATGGGCATTTTCTATGGCGGCATCGCCCAGGTGATCGCCGGGATCCTTGAATTCAAAAAGGGAAATACCTTCGGCCTCACGGCATTCACCTCCTACGGCATGTTCTGGCTGACGCTGGTGGCCTTATGGCTGCTGCCCGAGATCAGCAGCGGCAAGGGCGTTAAAACGGAAGAAGCCTACATGGGATGGTACCTGTTCATGTGGGGGGTGTTTACCTTCTTTATGTGGCTGGGTACCTTTGGGAAGAGCAAAGTGCTGCAGTTCGTTTTTCTTTCGCTGTGGATCCTGTTCCTGTTGCTGGCCATCCGCGACTGGGCGGAATCCCCGGTCATCGGTAAAATTGCCGGTTATGAAGGCATCATCTGCGGCCTTTCGGCCATCTACCTGGCCATGGCCGAAGTCCTCGAAGAATCGCGCGGCAGGAAGATCCTGCCATTTTAGATGTTGCCATCTGCCGACAGGTGGGACCCAATGAATTAAAATCGTCAAAATTCGGTGTTCAAACGGATATTTCTGAGAGGTAATCAAAAATATTTTGCCTGCTGCAGGGAATGATCTATTTTTATTACCCATGAAGGTGTCACGTTTTTTATTCTTCCGCACAGGCGGCTTCCTGCTGTGGGTTCTTTCTGTTATGATGCCTGCCTGCCTCACGGAGGGATTGTATGCACAGGGAAGCGCGCTGGTGCTGGATTCAGCGGCGCTTGCCAGGAAAAATATCGTGGCGGTGCGCATTGCCACACCGCCGCGCATCGACGGGGAGATGAAAGAGCCTTTCTGGAAGACACTGCCGGTTGCAGCAGAATTTGTGGAATATTCTCCAAGGAGCCGCACCCTGCCGGCATTGCGCACGGAGATCCGGTTTGCCTATGACGACGTGGCGCTTTACATCCTGGCTGTCATGTACGATCCCCATCCCGACAGCATCTGCAAGGAACTGGGCCGGCGCGACCAGGTGGAGTCCCTCAACACCGACTACATCTCCTTCGACATCCTCCCATACAACGACGGGCTGAACATGTATGAGTTCAAGGTCAGCCCGGCCAACCTGCAAAACGACTGCAAATATTCGGCCGTCGGGACGGACATCACCTGGGACGCGGTATGGGAAAGTGCGGCGGCCATTACCGATTCGGCATGGATCACCGAGGTGAAAATCCCTTATTCCGCATTGAGGTTCCCGAAGATCGAAGACCAGATATGGGGGATCAACATGTGGCGGAACATCCACCGGTACCATGAATACTCGACATGGTCGTGGGTTGACAACAAATCGCAGGACATCTTCCGTTACTATGGCACCCTTACCGGGATCCACGCGATAACGCCCCCCGTAAGGCTCTCGTTTTCCCCCTATGTGTCGGGATATGTTGAAAAGAACCCGGAGAACCGGAACTGGTCGTATTTCCTCCGGGGCGGTCTTGATCTGCGCTATGGCATCAATGAGAGTTATACCCTCGACATGATGCTCATCCCCGATTTTGGGCAGGTGCAGTCGGACGACCAGGTGCTCAACCTCACCCCGTTCGAGATCCGTTACGATGAGAAGCGGCAGTTCTTCACCGAAGCGACCGAACTCTTCAACAAGTGCGAGATTTTCTATACCCGCCGGGTGGGAAGCACACCCAAAGATTATTACATGCCGTACGAGAGCCTCCGGCCGAACGAAAAAGTGACCAAAAATCCTGACCTGACGCGCATCATCAATGCCACCAAGATTTCAGGGAGAAATGCGAAAGGACTGGGTATTGGCTTTTTCAACGGGATGACCACCAATACCTGGGCCAGTGTGCAGGACACCGTCACCGGGCTGTCGCGCAGGATCATGACCCAGCCTTTTACCAACTACAATGTGCTGGTGTTTGACCAGAACCTGAAGAACAACTCCTACGTGACGCTGATCAACACCAATTACTGGACCCCGGACGATGGCTATTCGGCAAATGTAACAGGCGCTGAAACCACCGTGAAGAATAAAAAAAACACGTTCCAGGTTTTCGGAAGGGTCAATGTGAGCCAGAAGTACACGGAGGGAGCGAGCCCACGGTTCGGGCACCAGTACATTGTTGCGCTGTCGAAACCCAGCGGCAGGTTCCAGTGCCAGCTGCTCAGGCAGGAAACCGGAGATACATACGATCCGAACGACATGGGGTTCATTACCTACAACAATGAGACCTACAACCGGCTCCGGCTTTCATGGTATGATTTCGATCCCAAAGGGAAGATCGTCAATTCCCAAACCGACCTGGCGCTGCTCTACCTCACCCTTTACAAGCCTTACGATTTCAAAACGGTGGATTTGAACATTAACAATTCAATCACTTTTACAAGCTACTGGATCAATGCGCTGGTTGCCGACATTCAGCCCCTTGGGTTCAACGACTACTATGAACCAAGGGTGTGGGGCCGGGTGTATGAAATGCCTCTCAACTATTCCGGCGAATGGCGCATCGCATCCAACGACCGGAAGAGTTTCCGGTATCACCACAACTTCGGGTTCATGAACAGTCCGCAAAACCACAATTTCAGGTATTATGCAGGGTTTACGCCCCGTGTCCGCTTCAGCGACCGGCTGTCGGTGACCTTCGACATCCAGTTTGAGAAGGACCTGAACAACAACGGATGGGCAGAAACAAGTTTCGATTCGCTGAACAACCCGGTCATCTGTTTTGGCCGCCGCGATATCACAACACTCAGCAACATCCTGAATATCCGCTACATTTTCAATACCAAAGCTTCCGTCACCCTGCGTGCCCGGCACTACTGGTCGCAGGCAAAATACCTCTCCTTCAACACCCTTGAAGCAGACGGGTCGCTGTCCCCAACCCGGTTCATCAGCGGCAAGGATATCAACTTCAATGCCTTTACGATCGACCTGCAGGTTGTATGGTATTTCGCCCCGGGAAGCGAGATCAGCGTTGTGTGGAAGAATGCCATCAATACCAATGACGGCCAGCTGGTTCACAGCTACTTTGCCGACCTTGGCAACACCCTCCGTGCGCCGCAGTCGAACAGCTTTTCGCTGAGAGTGCTCTATTACCTTGATTACCTCAGCATCAGGAATGTGTTCAAACCAAAGGGAAAGGGTAAAATGTAACATGAAAAAACCTGGTCCGTTTTAATCATGCACCGAAAAGCCTTTTTCTTATCTTAGCAACCCAAAAACACACGCAATATGAAACAAATAATCAACTCCATAGCCATCCTGTCATTTGTCATTTGTCACCTGTCACTTGTCACTGTATCAGCCCAAACGCCGGCCAAACCCTATAACGAAAACCAGGATATCCGTGCCGACCTGAAAAAGGCGACGGCACTCGCCAAAAAAGAGAACAAGCATGTCCTGATCCAGTTCGGCGGCAACTGGTGCCCGTGGTGCCTCAGGTTTCACGCGATGGCCAATGGGGCGCAGCCTATTGATTCGCTGATAAAGGCGGATTATGTTTACATGATGGCCAACGTATCGCAGGATAAGAAAAAGAGAGATTACGGGCTTTTCCGTGAATTCGGGTATCCCAACCGATTTGGCTACCCGGTTTTCGTCATCCTCAATGGCGACGGGAAGGTTCTGCACATCCAGGATTCAGGCATACTGGAACACTGCCAGGTAAAGGGATATGACACCGCCAAAGTGGTCACCTTTCTTAAAATGTGGAGTGTAAAGGCGGTGGATCCGGCTACTTACCTGGTTAAGTGAATCAGTTTTTCTTCCAGGGAGTCGATCCGTTTCAGCAGGTTTTTGTTGGCATCGATCAGCTGGCGGAGATTGACAAATGCGCGCATAATGGCAATGTTGACCATGATGGCTCTTTTTGATCGTAATACACTGGAAAGCATTGCAACGCCCTGTTCGGTAAAAGCAAGAGGAGGCAATGGGTAGTGCCGGATTTTTACAGGGAACTTATCACAATTTGTGATAAGTTCATCCCATTCGGCTTTTGTCAACTGGAACATAAAATCGATGGGGAATCTTTCAAGGTTCCTTTTCACCTGTTGTTTGAGTGCACGTGTTTCCACACCATACAACATTGCCAGATCAAAGTCCAGCATTATTTTCCTTCCCCTAATCGAAAAAATTCGTTGAACCAGCAGCTCTTCTGAAACAGAAAGCTTGTTTTCCATATTCTTTTCCTGCTTAATCGGGAAAAGAATGAAAAGGTAATACCCGGAAATGAAAAGTGTTTAAAAATAGTAGTAAACCCCAAGCAGGATCCTGAGGTTCCCGATCTCTTTCGAGTCGGAGACCAGCCCTTTGTCGGTTATCTTGCCATAAGCCGCCACGGTGTAGTCAAGTTCCCCCGCGATTTTAAGTTTGCTGACCGTAAGCACAAGCCTTGGGGCTACACGATAGAGGTAATCGATGTTTGCGCCGCGCGAATAGAACGGTTCGGCAATGTTTGCGGGAACTGATCCGGCGATCGGGAGAACCTGGAAAAGGTCGGCATTTTTCACATAACAGAGGCCTGTTCCGGCACCGAAGTTTTTGCTGTACGCCGCATAGATGCCTGCTGACCATTTCGGGCCGTTGGTCTTGAATTCGCCCCATATGGATGCGGTACGGATGGGAGCATAATCAACAATGCCTTTCAGGGGGTCCGTCACGCTTTTAACGGCATATCCGCCAATCATGTTGAATGCGTAACAATTTTCCCCGTAAACACCACCAACTTTCATGGTGATTTTTGGCAATTTCAGCTTTGCAAAGAAGTTGGCTGTAAGGGCGGTGGATTTGGCGGTGGTTTTGTAATTCACAATGACCGCATCAGCATGGACCACTACATTGTTTTTTACAGAGTCATACGCAGGCCTGACCACAACTTTGGTTCCCAGCCGTGGGGTCAACATCAGGTAATCAACACTGGCACCAATCATGAATTCGGTTTTCCTCTCAGCATTGATCAACCCGTATTGCACCTGGAAAGCCAGTTCGGGAACAATTGAGTTGCGCAGGTATTTCGGGCTGGGGCCGTCGGGCCCTGTACTGGTGGCATCCACCTGCGAGACAGCTGCCAGGAGCAGTTTGAAATTACCCAGTTGCCGGGTAACCCGAACCTGCGGGTTGCGTGTAAAGATGACGAACGGGGCGCCGGCATTCAGCGAAACGGGTTCGGGCGTGCATGCCGGCACATACAGGGGGTGCCACGTCTGTCCCAGCAACAGCTCTGTTTTGGCCCAGTTTAATTTGACAAAAGCGTGCCTGAGCCTGAATGAATTGATGTTGACATTGATGTTTCCATAAAACTCCCCTTCAATCAAACCCGAGGTTTTGGCATTGAATATATCAGGACCGGTGATGTTTCCCGATACCCTGGTCTGGATGCTCAGGATGTTATACGTGCCTTTTGCGTTGATATCTTTTCCATCGGGATCAAGTTTCATCTTTTCGGGATAAAAAAGCCACTGCCCCTCCCGTGCCATCACGGTCTGGCGTGTATCAAAGAAAATATCCGTGTTGACATACCCCGAAAAATGGATGCCGAAAAGCGGCGCTTTCTTTGCTTCTGCGGCATCCTGTTTTGCGCCAGGTTCGGTTTTTGGTGCAGGGTTTTGAGCCAGGAGTTGGAATGTTCCGAGAAAAAAAGATAAAGTAATGAATAACAGGTGTTTCATAAGTGCCGGTTTTGAAAATCGGATGCAAAGGTGCGATTTTTTTTGCAATTGTGATTTTGATAACAGGATATCAGCCATTGAGGCGCTAAGAAGACAACGAAAGGAACCACTAAGGCACGTAGAACACAAAGATTCACTAAGTGTTTCTAAGTGCCCTTAGTGCCTTGGTGGTAAAAGCCAAACCATAACCCTTTTGTGTTCCGGAAATTAACCCTAAATTTGCCCCCGAAGGAACAACATTACGACAAAACCCGGAATTACCCGTTCACCCGTTTACCCGTTCACCCGTTTACCTGTTCACCCGTTTACCCGTTTACCTGTTCACTTGTTTACCTGTTTACATGAACATCCACAAACTCAACAACATCTTCAACCCCCAGCGGATCGCACTGATCGGTGTCACCACCAATCCCAACAGTGTGAGCGGGAAGGTGCTGATAAACCTTGTCAGCGGCGGCTTCAGGGGAGTGGTTTACCCTGTCAACCCTGACCATGAAGCCGTGATGGGGATTCCTTGTTATCCTTCGGTGACATCCTTGCCCAAAATCCCTGACCTTGCGATTATCTGTTCGGCTGCCGAAAAAGTTTTATCCGTGATCAGGGAGTGCGGAGATTTTGGTATCCGTGGGATCATCATCATGTCGGCCGGGTTTAAGGAGACCGGTGAAGAGGGAAACAGGCTTGAAGAAATGATCAGTGCGGAAATCCGCAAATACGAAGGCATGCGTGCCATCGGGCCGAACTGCCTGGGAATCATCGTTCCGGGGCTTAAGCTGAACGCCTCATTTGCGACCGACATGCCGAAACCGGGGAGCATTGCCTTCATTTCGCAGTCGGGCGCCCTGTGTACCTCGGTTCTTGACTGGGCCATTGAAGGGAAAATCGGGTTTTCGCAGTTTGTCTCCATCGGGAACAGCATCGATGTCGAGTTTGGCGACCTGATTGACTATTTTGGTGAAGATGAGCAGACACACTGCATCATCCTCTATATTGAATCGATCAAAAATGCACGGAAATTCATGACCGCTGCGCGGGCTTTTGCCCGTAAAAAGCCTATCATCGTTTATAAAGCCGGGAGGTTCCCCGAGTCGGCACAGGTTGCAGCTTCGCACACCGGGGCCATGGCTTCTGAAGATGCCGTTTATGATGCTGCCTTTCAGCGGGCAGGGTTGGCCAGGGTGTATGAAATCGGCGACATCTTCAGCGTGGCGGAGATGATCGGACGCGGTAAATTCCCGCAGGGGCCCCGGCTGGGGATCATCACCAATGCCGGCGGACCGGGCGTGATGGCTACGGATGCCCTGATCGCAGCACACGGGGTACTGGCGGAACTCTCGGATCAAACCATGCTCCTGCTCAATGAAAACCTCCCCGCTTACTGGTCGCACGGCAACCCGGTGGATGTGCTGGGAGACGCCCGTGCAAAGCGCATTGCCAAAGCCACCCAGATCGTTCTTGCCGACGAAGGGGTGGATGCCGTGCTGGTTATCCTCACGCCCCAGGCCATGACCAACCCGGATGCCACGGCAAAGGAGATCAGCGCCCTTGTCTCCACCACCCGGAAACCAATCCTTGCAGCCTGGCTCGGCGGGCAGAGCATGCATGCGGCCGATGACATACTTGTTGAGCACGGCATCCCGTCGTATAAAACACCCGAGCAGGCCATCAGGGCATTTATGACCATGGTGGCGTACAACCGGAACCTGGCAACACTTTATGAAACGCCCAAAGATATCCCGGTTGAATTCACCCTCGACCGCCGGCAACTGAGGGAATCATTCAATCAACTCATTGCAGGGCAGGAGACAGTACTCCCTGAAAACACCTCCAAGACCATCCTTGAAAACTTTGGGATCTCCACGACCAAACCTTATTTTGCAGCCAGTGCTGAGGATGCGGTTGAAATATCCGGCCGCATCGGCTACCCGGTGGTACTTAAAATTCACTCCCCCGATATTACCCATAAGTCGGATGTGGGAGGGGTGCAACTTGATCTTGGCACTGAAAAACTCGTCAGGGCTGCATTTGAACGGATCATGGAAACGGCCAAACTGAAACGTCCCGAAGCCCGGATCGAAGGGGTGACCGTTCAAAAGATGGCCCCGGCCAAAGATTCGGTGGAGATGATCCTTGGCATCAAGAAAGACAAAGTTTTCGGCACGGTACTCATGGTTGGCATGGGCGGGATCACGGCCGATCTGTTTGGCGACAAGGCGCTGGGATTTCCGCCGCTGAACGAACGGCTGGCGCGCCATATGATCGAATCGCTCAAGATCTATCCCCTGCTCAGGGGATATCGCGGCACCCCTGCAAAGAATATCGAAAAACTGATCCAGGTTCTGATCAGGCTGTCATATCTTGCTGCCGACTACCCCGAGATCACCGAACTCGACATCAACCCGTTGCTTGTCACCCCCGAAGATGTCATCGCCCTTGATGCCCGCATTGTTGTGGATCCGCTGGCTGCAAGGAGGGAAGATGATCCCTATTCCCATCTTGCGTTGCATCCCTATCCTGAGAAATATGTAAAATCAACCACGCTCCAGGATGGCACGGCGGTTCTTTTACGCCCCATCAAGCCGGAGGATGAGCCCCTGTGGCTGGCGATGCTCGGGGCCTGTTCAAAGGAGTCGCTTTACAGCCGGTTCCGCTATTTTTTTCACTGGGAGACCCATGAAGTAGCTACACGGTATTGCTACATTGACTATGACCGCGAAATCGCGATCGTGGCTGAAATCCTCGAGGATGGACAAAAAAAGCTGATCGGCATCGGCCGTCTCGTCGCTGATCCCGATCACGAAACGGTTGAGTATGCCATACTGATCGCGGATGCCTGGCAGCAAAAGGATCTTGGGAACATCATCACCGATTTTTGCCTTGAAGTGATCGAAGGCGGGAAACTGAAGAAAATCGTGGCCCAGACCACCACCGACAACCAGCGCATGATCGCCGTTTTCCGCAAACGGGGGTTCGAAGTAAAAGTAAATACCCATGATTCGACCGTTGATGTTTCAAAAGAATTAAAATAATTAACCAAACTATTCGTTTTAACACAAAATTTGATGAACATGAATAAAAACAAACACGTTAACCTTATTGCCTTTTTTATTGCTGTCGTGATCTTTGCTTCCTGTGCAGCTACGTCCCACCCCAACGAGAAACTCATTGTGGGAACATGGAAACCCGTCAAAGTTGAAAAAATTGTCGACTCCGTTGCGCTGAAGGCTGCAGCCACGCAGGCCGGAAATTCAGCCCAGAAACAGTCAAAAACAGGCAAGCCTGCCGGTGAAGGCGGTGCCTCCCGAAAAGATGCCACGCTCGACAGGCTCGTCCAGTCGGAGATGCGTGCCACCATGGAGATCTTTGCCAATAAAACCGCCATTAAAAACTTTCCCGGCAAACCATTGCATGCGACCTGGAAAATGAAAGGCCAGGGCACCCTGATCGTGGCAAAAAACATCGAGAATAAAATGAAATTCACCATTGAGATCCTTGAGATCAGCAAGGTACAAATCGTTGTCATCGAGCATGCTCCCGTTGGGGACATTAAAATTACTTACGAGAAACAACAGTAGGATTTACGATTTATAATTTTCGATTTACGATTTTATGCTGAAACCCGCCCACCGGCGGGTTTTTTTTATCAATTTTAATTTGTATTTTTGGTTCCATTCTGAAAACTTATTCTACCGCGAAGACGCAAAGACGCAAATGATTCATTTATAATTAAATAGAATTTAGCGTCTTGGCGTCTTCGCGGTAAAAAAAGCATCGAAGCAGGATCAAATTTATATTCAGAAAAGTCCAGGTCATTAATAATAAACATTTTATAAGCTAAAACCATGAATTTCGAATTTACCGAAGAACAGATCATGATCCAGCAGTCGGCGCGGGATTATGCCCAGCGCGAGTTGATCAAAGACGTTTTGGAACGCGACGCCAAAGCCGAATTTCCGACGCAACATGTTAAAGCGCTTGCCGAACTGGGATTCCTGGGGATGCTGGTCGACACAAAATATGACGGGGGCGGCATGGATACAATTTCCTACGTGCTGGCAATGGAAGAGATTTCAAAAATTGACAGCTCCGTTTCCGTGATCATGTCCGTCAACAATTCTTTGGTTTGCTATGGCATTGAAGCTTATTGTAATGAGGAACAGAAGGAAAAGTGGCTGAAACCGCTTGCCCGCGGTGAAAAGATCGGCGCATTCCTGTTGTCGGAACCTGAAGCCGGATCCGATGCCACTTCACAGCGTACCACGGCCATCGACAAGGGCGACCATTATGTCGTAAACGGCGTAAAAAACTGGATCACAAGCGCGAATTCGGCCTCCACCTACATTTTGATTGCCCAAACCAACCCCGAAAAGGGGCATAAGGGCATCAATGCCCTGCTGGTCGACCGCCATTCGCCGGGCATCACCCTCGGGCCGCATGAGGACAAGATGGGCATGCGCAGCAGCGACACCCACTCTGTCATGTTCACCGATGTGATCGTACCGAAGGAAAACCGCATCGGTGAGGACGGGTTCGGGTTCAAATTTGCCATGAAAACGCTCGAGGGAGGCCGCATCGGCATCGCTTCACAGGCACTCGGCATTGCGCAGGGAGCCTTTGACCGGGCCCTGCAGTATTCAAAGGACCGCAAAGCCTTTGGCACTGAACTGATCAACCACCAGGATGTTGCCTTCA
Source organism: Bacteroidota bacterium (assembly GCA_026391835.1). Taxonomy (GTDB): domain Bacteria; phylum Bacteroidota; class Bacteroidia; order Bacteroidales; family FEN-979; genus CAIVAT01. The sequence continues at coordinate 117,777 of JAPLDF010000034.1, read as the reverse complement.
AACTTGCAAAAATGCGCACCCGTATCGAGGCTGCACGCTATTTTTGCCTGAAAGCCGCATGGCTGAAAGATGAGGGGAAACCTTACGGTACGGCAAGCGCGATGGCCAAATACGATGCCGCCGAAACAGCCATGTACGTTACCACCGAAGCGGTTCAGATCCACGGCGGGTATGGGTATGTGAAGGAATACCATGTGGAGCGCCTGATGCGTGAAGCCAAGCTTACCCAGATCTACGAAGGTACCAGCGAAATCCAGCTGATGATCATCTCACGTGCAATTATGAACGATTAAAAGATTTGAAGATTTGGAGATTTGAAAATTTGAAAATGAACGGCCAGTTGACACCGCATTTTCAAATCTTCAAATTCTCAAATTTTCAAATTCTAAAATCAGTTAAACCCATATTTGAAAAAGTTTTTATGAATATTCCTGAAGTGTATAAGCCTCAGAACCATATACGTATTGTCACAGCAGCATCCCTGTTCGACGGCCACGATGCGGCGATCAACATCATGCGACGGATCCTCCAGGCCAGCGGCGCCGAGGTCATCCACCTGGGGCATAACCGTTCGGTGCTGGAGGTGGTCGATTGCGCCATCCAGGAAGATGTTCAGGCAATTGCCATCACTTCCTACCAGGGCGGACACATGGAGTATTTTAAATACATGTTCGACCTGCTGCATGAACGGAACTGTGGTCATATCCGGATTTTTGGCGGGGGCGGAGGTGTGATCCTGCCGCAGGAGATCAGGGAGTTGCAGGAATACGGCATTGCCCGGATCTATTCGCCCGATGATGGCCGCGAAATGTCATTGCAGGGGATGATCAACGATTTGCTGATGAAATGCGATTTCCCGGTTGGCGACCAGGATAATTTCGACCTGGAGAAGGTTCGCAACAAGGATTACAGGGAGATTGCCGGCCTGATCTCCGCTGCCGAAAATTATCCCGAAAAGGGGCTGGCACTTTTTGAAGACATCTCAAAAGAGGCCCTGCTGAAGAATATTCCCGTTCTCGGGATCACCGGGACCGGTGGCGCGGGGAAATCGTCGCTGGTCGATGAGATCGTACGCAGGTTTCTTGCTGATCTGCCGGATAAAACACTGGCCATCATCTCCATCGATCCCTCCAAACGGAAAACCGGGGGCGCACTGCTCGGCGACCGCATCCGGATGAATGCCATCTTCAACCCCAGGGTGTACATGCGTTCACTGGCAACGCGGCAGTCGAACCTGGCCCTTTCGAAATATGTGAAAGATGCCATCAATGTTGCAAAAGTGGCGGGGTTTGACCTTGTGATCGTTGAAACGTCGGGCATCGGGCAATCCGACACCGAGATTGTCGATCACAGCGACGTGACACTCTATGTGATGACGCCGGAATATGGCGCGGCCAGCCAGCTTGAAAAGATCGACATGCTCGATTTTGCCGACCTGGTGGCGATCAATAAATTCGACAAACGCGGGGCCCTCGATGCCCTGCGCGATGTAAAGAAACAATACCAGCGGAACCACAAGTCGTTCGACAGGCCGGTTGAAGAGATGCCTGTTTATGGCACCGTGGCGTCGCAGTTTAACGACCCCGGGGTGAATGAACTCTACAGGGCGCTCATTCATACGGTTAAAACCAGGACAACCATTGAATTGCCCAGCCAGGTTGAAGCAGGCGTTGACCAGCCGGAGAAAATATTCATCATTCCTCCTTCCAGGACCCGTTACCTGGCCGAAATTGCTGAGACCGTGCGCACCTACAATCAATGGACCACGGCACAATCAAAGGTTGCCCAGCAACTCTACGGCATCGCCCAGACCATTGAAACTTTAAGGAACACCCATCCCGACGGGTCCAAACCCCCTGACGGTGTGACGGGGGGCAGCTGCAACAAGACCGGCATGCTCCTGGAGCTGGATCTGCTGTTTGAGCAAACACTCAAAAACCTCGATCCGGCCAACCACGATATCCTTAAAAACTGGAATGAAAAGGTAAAATCGTATAAAGATGATTACTACATCTACAAGGTCAGGGACAAGGAAATAAAAGTGGAGACGCATACCGAATCACTTTCACGGCTGAAGATCCCGAAAATTTCGATGCCGCGTTACGAAGCCTGGGGCGACATCCTGAAATGGAACCTGCGTGAGAATGTGCCGGGTGAATTTCCCTATGCCGGCGGTGTTTTCCCGTTCAAGCGCGAAAGCGAAGATCCCACCCGCATGTTTGCCGGGGAAGGCGGACCGGAGCGTACCAACAAGCGGTTTCACTACGTCTCTTTCGGCATGCCCTTCGTGCGTCTTTCAACGGCCTATGATTCGGTTACCCTGTATGGCTTTGACCCGGGAATGAGGCCCGACATCTATGGGAAAATCGGCAATGCCGGGGTTTCCATCGCCTGCCTCGACGATGCAAAAAAACTCTACTCCGGCTTTGACCTTGTCAACCCGAATACTTCCGTTTCAATGACCATCAACGGGCCGGCCCCTGCGATGGTGGGATATTTCATGAACGCGGCCATCGACCAGCAATGTGAGAAATATATCCGGCAGCATGACATGGCAGAAGAGGTTGATAAAAAAATTGCTGCAATTTATCACAAGGCAGGAACACAGCGGCCCCGGTACCAGGGAGACCTGCCAAACGGCCACGACGGGCTGGGGCTGATGCTGCTGGGTGTTACCGGCGACCAGGTACTGCCGCCGGCGGTGTATGAAAAGATCAAAAAAGAGGCACTGACCCAGGTACGCGGAACGGTGCAGGCCGACATCCTCAAGGAGGACCAGGCGCAGAACACCTGCATTTTCTCGATCGATTTCGCCCTGAAAATGATGGGCGACATCCAGCAGTATTTCAACGACAACAGTGTCAGGAACTTCTATTCCGTATCCATTTCGGGATACCATATCGCCGAGGCAGGTGCCAACCCCATTTCGCAGCTTGCATTTACGCTCTCCAACGGGTTCACTTATGTGGAATATTATGTTTCACGCGGGATGGATGTCAACAAATTTGCACCCAACCTCTCCTTCTTCTTCTCCAATGGCGTCGATCCCGAATATTCGGTGATCGGGCGCGTGGCCAGGCTTATCTGGGCCAAGGCGATGAAGTTCAAATACAAGGCCGATGCCAGGTCGCAGATGCTGAAATACCACATCCAGACTTCAGGCAGGTCATTGCATGCCCAGGAGATCGACTTCAACGACATCCGGACCACCCTGCAGGCGCTCTATGCCATTTATGACAATTGCAACTCGCTGCATACCAATGCCTATGATGAAGCCATCACCACCCCCACCGAGAACTCCGTACGCCGTGCAATCGCCATCCAGATGATCATCAACAACGAACTGGGGCTTGCCAAAAATCAGAATCCGCTGCAGGGCGCCTTTATCATCGAAGAGCTGACCGACCTTGTTGAAGAGGCCGTGATGCTTGAGTTCGAGCGGATTTCAGAACGCGGAGGCGTGCTGGGTGCCATGGAAACGATGTACCAGCGCAGCCGGATCCAGGAAGAGAGCCTCTACTACGAAACGCTCAAACACTCAGGGAAACTGCCGATCATTGGCGTAAACACTTTTCTTTCGAGCAAAGGTTCCCCGACGGTTCTCCCGGGCGAAGTGATCCGTGCCACCGAAGAGGAGAAGGAATACCAGATCACCATGCTTGAAAACCTGCATAAAACCAATGCTGCCAAGGCAGGTGAAATGATTGAAAATCTCAGGCGGGCTGCAACAAAAAATAGTAATATCTTTGAGAGCCTGATGGAGGCAACCAAATACTGTTCCATCGGGCAGATCACCGATGCATTGTTCGAAGTTGGCGGACAATACCGGCGCAGTATGTAAAATATTAAAATTCAGACAAATGACACTGTTTAACATCCTGGTTGTCAATCCAAAGGATTACCTTACCCAGGTAGCTGTTTACCAGAATCACAAACTTCTTTACATGATCAGCCGGAAGCATTCGGCAGAGGAGTTGTCCCCGTTCAAAACCGTCTATGACCAGGTTCAGTTTCGCAAGGAGAGTGTGCTGAGGGAGATCAGGAACAATGAATTCAGCATGGATGAACTGAAGATCGTCATTTCACGCGGCGGGTTGATCAAGCCGGTGCAATCGGGGGTTTTTGAAGTGAATGACCTGTTGAAACAGGATCTGCTCCACAGCCCGGTGGGAGAGGATGTCATCAACATTGCCGGGTTGCTGGCCGATGCGATTGCAACGGAAATCCCGGGGGCCCGGGCCATGATCGCCGACCCCACGGTGGTGGATGAGTTTCATGACCTCGCCAGGATTACCGGTTCACCCGAAATCAAGCGCAAATCGATTTTCCATGCCCTCAACCAGAAGGCTGTGGCCAAGATGCATGCCGAAACACACAAGCGGAAATACGAGGAACTCAACCTCATCGTGGCACACATCGGAAACGGAACCACCGTTGGCGCCCATCGCAAGGGACGCGTAATCGACGTAAACCAGGGGTTTGAAGGCGACGGCCCGTTTTCAATGGTTCGCAGCGGCTCATTGCCAATGGGTGATGTGGTGAAAATGTGCTACAGCGGGCAGAAAACACTCGATGAAATGTTGTGCCTGCTCACCCATTGTGCAGGTGTGACCGCCTACCTGGGAACACGCGACATCAATGCCATCGAATCACGCATCAACAACGGGGATGAATATGCCAAACTGATCATGGAGGCGATGGCTTACCAGGTGTCCAAATGCATTGGCGAGATGTTTGCCGTGCTCAAAGGCGATGTGGATGCCATCCTCATTACCGGCGACATTGCCCACAGCCAGTTCGTGGTGCAGAACATCATTGAACATGTTGAAAAATTCGCCCCGATCTTCCTCTACCCCGGCGACAACGAGCTCCAGGCAATGGCAGGGAACGCCTTGCGGGTGCTGAAGGGGGAGATGACGGTGCAGGAGTACATTTGATAAAAAATCAAAATGTAAAGTGCAAGGGTAAAATGCAAAACTATAGTGATAGCTGACCAGTCACTGAATATTTGCATTTTAATTTTGCATTTTGCATTTATAGCATTAATACTGAAGTAACCTATGAACCTATATGCAATAAATACCGGCAACCTCAAACTCGACGGCGGAGCCATGTTCGGCGTGGTGCCCAAGGTAATCTGGGGCAAATCGTATCCCAGCGATGAAAACAACCTCTGCAACTGGTCGATGCGCTGCCTGCTGATCGTTGATGGCGGCCGCAGGATCCTGGTCGATTGCGGCATCGGTGAAAAGCAATCCGAAAAATTCTTTTCGAACTATTATCTCAACGGGGACGATTCACTTGAAAAATCCCTTGCAGTGCATGGATTTACTGTCGATGACATCACCGACGTGATCCTCACCCACCTCCATTTTGACCATGTGGGGGGCGCGGTTCGCTGGAATAACGACCGGACTGACTATGAAGTTACGTTTAAAAACGCAACGTACCATACAAGCCGCCAGCAATGGGAGTGGGCTACCAGTCCGAACAACCGTGAAAAGGCATCTTTTCTCAGGGAGAACATCCTGCCCATCCGTGCAAAGGGAAGGCTTGAACTGTTTGAAGGCGATACGGAACTCTTTCCGAATGTCTCCGTCCGCATCTTCAACGGCCATACCGACGGGCAGGTGATCCCCTTTATCAGTTACAAGGATAAAACAGTTGTATACATGGCCGACCTCCTTCCATCGGCGGCCCATATTCCACTGCCCTGGGTGATGAGCTATGACACCCGGCCATTGATAACGCTAAAGGAGAAAGAGGCCTTCATGGCCGAAGCGGCGCAAAACGGCTTTGTGCTGTTTCTTGAGCACGACCTCTACCGGGAGTGCTGTACCGTGGAAGCGACGGAGAAGGGGGTCAGGCTGAAAGAGAGCTTCGCGCTGGCGGAACTATGAAATTCGGTGGGTAACGTCACCTGCTCCTCACCACCTTTACAGATACCGGATTCCCGTTTGCCGTGCAGAACCTGACCATATAAATACCGGGAGACAACTCATTTCCGTCACGATCATACCCATTCCAGGCAATATGATGCCTGCCTGCCGAAATTTCCGAATCGTACAGGGTATTCACCTGTTGGCCATTGATATCGAAAACCCGGATGGTAAGACGGGAGTCACCCGGGAGTTTGAAATCAATGTCGAGTTGCCGGTTAAACGGATTGGGACCCATTTTGACCATGGTAAGGCCGTTGACCATTCCCTGCTCCGTGATGCCGATCACCACATTGGTACCGACAATGTTTGACGGCACCGACTCATGGCCTGCCCTGTCAACCGTTGTAACATAAAACTTGTACAACCCGTTTGAGGGAACTGTAAGGAAATACTGAACCCCGATGGTGCTGTCAAGTATTGGAAAGGTAATCCCCCCATCGGTTGACCAGTAAATGTTGAAATGGTCGAAATCGGTGATCTGCGGCTGGTCCCAGAGCAGCATGATATCCTGGGCCACCGGGTTTACAAGGGCAAGGTTCAGCGGCGGAGGCGGTATCCCGTCAACGGCTCCGAAGGTGATCACGCCATACCCCTCGGCTGTGAAGATATTCTGGTTGAGGCAGGGCCACCAGCCATCATAATTGGCGGGGTCGTCGAGCCCGAAAATAAAAATGCCGCTCTGGCTCTGGCTGTTGAACCCCAGCTGCCAGTTTGAAGCAGTTCCCAGCGGGATTGCAAATTCATAGACTACATGTCCTGTCGCTGCCGATACCTTGATCTGCGGAGCGGGAAGGTAGAATGTGGAACCCACCCCGCCGTTGTTATAGATCGGGCGGAATTTGATCACGTCCCCCGAGGCATAATGTGCGGCCCAGTAATTCCCTTCGGTGCTGTCGCCCGGTGCCGGGTAGACACCGTCGTTGTTGTCGTCGACATACAGTGCAATTTCATCATGGTCTTCAAGTACTGCATCATAGGTATTGTCGACCGCCACATAGAGTGAGGTTTTGGCTGCATTTACCTTGAACCAGGCCATCACGCTGCCGACCGGCCTGAGAATGTTATCCCTTCTCCCCAGGAAATTTGAGATGTCAACCTCAAATGCATCGCTCCATTCCCCGGGGTTGATCACACCGTCGATAACAGGTGTTGAACCCACCCATGCGCTGATCTCACTGGTGATAAAGCCGGTGGCGGTCCAGCCCTCGGCATCGTTGGAATACGGGGTTTCAAGGAGGCCGGGAAGCTGTGCGGTGACAGTATAAAAGTAATGGGTTAGCGGAAGGGCCGTATTGTCGGTGTAGGTAAACTGACCTGCCCCAACAGTTCCCAAGGGTGCTGACGGGTAAAAATCAAATGCATATTGTTTGCGGTAGATGTTGTAGCCGGTGATTCCCGGGGAGGGGGATGGCTGCCAGTGCAGGTCAACATTAAGGCTTGCTCCCTGGGTTGCCGTGAGGTTCGATGCCGGTATACCTGCCGGATCGAGCGTGACATCGCGGGTTGTAACCTGGCCGTCGGCAATAACGACACCGGTTAGCTCTCTTGTAATATACCCGGCTGCACGGTAATGCACGGTATAGGTGCCGGCCGGGATATATTTCAGGACATAGGCTGAAGATTCATTGGAAAAGGTGAAATAGTCGCTCATCCCGACAATCTCAACCCTTACGCCGGCCTGCTGGGTTGCACCTGATTTTACGGCAAGGCCGCCCAGTGTTCCTCCTCCCGGGTCGGAACTGATGTTGAAAAGTTTCCCGCCACTGCCGAAAGCACGGGCATGTATTGCCTTTCCCCCGGCAACACATTGTTTCCCGTCAGCCGAAAGGTCCAGGCAAAAATTCGATCCGGGGGAATTGACAGACAGGAAGGGAACATTGCTTTGTTTGCGGAACAGCAGGATATCCGGTGATGAATTGTTAACCGGTCCCCAGCCTGCGGCGGCAATGACCGATCCGTCGGAACTGAGATCCACGCATTGCACCATGTCGCCCATGTTTGGGTAGATCCACAAAGGCACAGGTGAATAGTTGTTGAACACATACAACTCGCCGTCATATCCGCCGGCCGCGGTAAAGATGAGCGTTCCGACTGCAATGGTGCTGCCATCGCCCGAAATGCCCATCCCGGCAACCCAGGTGCTGGCCCCGTTTACGGTATAATTCCATCGTTCGGAATAGGTTGCGGCGGTTTCACTGTATTCGAGTAAAAAAACATGCCCGCTGAAATCACCGCTTACAATGTATTTCCCGTCATCCGAGATGGCCGGCGGGTATTGGTCGGCAAAAACAGTCTGGAAAATCTGTGCGCCGGTGGCGGTGTTCAGCACAAATAATTTGTTATTCACGCCGCCGTATTCTCCCAGCAGGAGCCGGTTCCCGCTTTTGCTCAGTACAAGGGCTGTATAGTTACCGGCAAAAGATTTAACCCAGGCGGGCGTGCCCTGGCCGACATTGAAACAATAAATGAACGAAGAATCCTGCGTAGCCTGGTTCACTGCTGCAACAAAAACCTGCTGGCCGTCATTCCGTATCTGGACTCCCCTGACTGTCCGTGAAAGCGTTGCTGCCCAAACGGGAAGGGCCGAACCCGGCCCGTATATTTCCACCTGGTCATTCACCCCGTTGACAATCCTGGTGCCGTCCTCGGTCATGTCGATCACCTCGTCCCAGCCGCTGATGGTAAACGGCACTTCCCAGTCGGGCACATTGGAGCTGCCGTAAAGGGAAAGCCGCTGGTTGTTCAGTCCCCATCCTGCAGCCGTTTTCTGGCTCTGCGACGAAACTTTCACACAATTGTCGATGGCGGCGGCATCGGTAGCCTGCCAGTTGAGCGAAGGGGTAAGGGGCGAGGCAGCCGGTACCGGAAACAGTGTTTGAGGGATGTTTTTCCCGGGTTGGAATTCCACCTCCGTGCTTTTCTCAAACGTTGTTACCATGCGCTGGGCCTTCGGTTCCCTGGTCTGGGAATAACCGGAAATGGCGATAAGAATGGCAAAAATAACCAGGAGAGATTGCTTTTTCATATTGTGAGGAGTTAGTTGCTGCCCGAAGTATATGAATTTTCAAGGAATTTAAATGCGCGTTCCAGCCTTTCCCGTTTTACGGGGAACCCGTGCGCGGGGTGAAACACCCGGCAGCCGGTATTTAGCAGCTTATGCCAGCTGGCAACTATTGCCGCGGCATCATCTCCCCATGGCGGAAAGGTTGAAGCCGGCAGGCCTGCCATCGTATCGCCTACCAGGGCGACCTCATCATCCACGATGACACATGAAGATCCGGCTGAATGCCCTGGGGTGTGGAGTACACAGGCATTGAACCCGAAATGTGAAAGGTCATATCTTTCGCCGAAGGTGACCGGGTTCTTTACCCCCTGCACATGAAACCACTGCGGAACACGTTCCGCCCCGAGGTTGTAGAGGAAGCGTGTCCAGGCCCTGGTCCCTTTGGGGAGAGGGCTGTTGCCGCTTTCGAGAAATTCCTTTTCCTTTTCCTGGACGATGACCAGCGGAGCGTACTTTTCCTGGATAAGGCCTGCATTGCCGGCATGATCGAAATGGGTGTGTGTCATGATCACGACATCCGGCCTGATGCCAGTGTTTCCTAGCCTTTTTAACAGTTTCTTCCCGTCACCGGATATCCCTGTGTCGATAAGGATTCCGTAAATGTCATTCGAAAGCAGGTAAACATTTGAGCGCCCAAGGATGATCCTTGTGATCCTGCAGCCACTCCCTGAGATCCAGGTTTTCATTTTTTTACCGTCAGGCCCCAAAGGTATTAATTTTGGAAAGCCATCCGCCAGGCTGCATGAAAAATCTTTCCATTGTCTGCACCGGCAATGCCTTGTGGCATGATGGCAAGAACTAAAACCTTAAATCCGTTGAATTTCACTACATTTGTTAAGATGGCAATACAGCCAATGAAAATTCCGGCAATGAAAAATAAAAATCTCCAGACAGAAATAGATACCAGCTATTTATACACGGTATTGGCAGCCCACGAAAAAGACCCCCTCATTGCGAAGGTGTTTGAAAAAATGAGCGGAATTGAAAAAGGCCATGCAGAGGCGTTGGCAAAGAAGGAGAACATCAGCCTCAAAAACCTGGTACAACCTTCCTGGCGGGCCAAAACCCTCAACGGCATCGGGAAGGTATTCGGGTATGATTATGTGCTGGGTGTTGTGATGGAGACTGAAAAAACCATCTCCTCTTCCATTATCTCCGCCAGGAAAAAGAATAAACTTGAGATCACCGGGAACGAAACAAATCATGTGCAGATCCTGCAGTCAATTCTTGACAATGAAGTGAAAGTTACCGGGAAACAGTTGTCGAAATTTGAAAGCCGGCACCGTTCAGTTGGCGGAAATGCCGTTAGGGCAGCTGTTTTGGGCGGGAATGACGGGCTGGTTTCCAATTTCAGCCTGATCATGGGTATTGCGGGGGCAACTTCAGGAAACAGTGCCGTGCTGCTGGCTGGCCTGGCAGGATTGCTGGCAGGGGCATTGTCGATGGCCCTCGGGGAATGGATCTCGGTGAAAAGTTCCAAAGAACTTTATGAAAATCAAATAGAACTGGAAAGAGAGGAACTGGACACAAACCCGGAGGGAGAGCGGCAGGAGGTTGTCCTGATTTACATGGCCAAAGGAATTCCCGAAGCCCAGGCGCACCAGATGGCCACCGATCTGATCAAAAATAAAGGCCAGGCCCATCAATTCCTTGTACAGGAAGAGCTTGGCATCAATACCGAAGAGCTGCAAGGCTCTGCCATTGAGGCCGCGTTATATTCCTTTGGACTTTTTTCCATCGGTGCTGTCATCCCTGTCATTCCGTTCATGTTTGCAAGCGGAATGACCGCAGTGGCCATCAGTGTCGCTTTCAGCGCAACAGGGTTGTTCCTGATAGGTGCGGCAATCACCTTGTTCACCGGGAAAAATGTATGGTATTCCGGATTCAGGCAGGTGCTTTTTGGCCTGGCTGCCGCAGCAATAACGTTTGGCATCGGCAAAATAATCGGGGTGACCATGGCCGGGTAAGGTTAGGGACAGGTTTCAATATTCATAACTTTGCCTTTTATTCGATGGCACGACTATCACAACAGAAATCATGAAAACGGGGCTCTCATCATTGACATTCACAATATTGCTGCTGGCCGGCTGTGCCAAGGAACCGGCACATGTCAATCAAAAGCCTGCTTTAAATGTAAGTCAATCGGCTGATGGCCTTGTTGTCACCCTCAAAGGCAGCGCGACCGATGCCGACGGAACCGTCACCGATGTTACCATAGAATGGGGCGATAACGCCAGCGGGCACATCACCGGAAATAATCCGGCGGATTTCACAGTTAGCCATGCGTTCGAAGACCCGGCGACCTACAACGTGGTGGTCACCGCCCGGGATAATTCCGGGGACACCACCACCCGCCGTGTTGCCGTTTCGCCGGATTTCAAAGAGACCTCCCTGGTAAATATCAGGCCCGGCATGTTCAAAACGGCAGCCAATGAATACCTCATCCTCACGCTCAATTTACACACCTACCAGGAGACGGAACAAAATAAAAAGATCAACATGATCACGGATGTCATTGGCAGGATGGATGTTGATTTTATCAGTTTCCAGGAATGTGCCCAGTATAAAAATGCGGTGATCTCCTCAGGGATCATCCGGGCAAACAACATGGCGCTTGTAATTTCTGACAAGATCAGCGAAAAGTATCATGCCAACTATCATTTTGTGTGGAACTGGTCGCATTACGGCTGGGACATCTGGGAAGAGGGCGTTGCCGTCATGACAAAGTACCCGGTCATTCAATCGCAGGACAGGTATATCTCGTCCGATACAAACAAAGGAAGCATCACTTCCCGAAAAGTGATCTTCGCCTCATGCCAGTCACCCGGAGGGCTGTTTAACATTTTCTCGGCACATACGCACTGGCGGACCACAGTTTCGGATGAAGAACAAAACAGACAGGTCAGCAGGATCAAATCGATGGTTGCGGAAAAAGATTCCCTGGTGCCAGGTGCTGTTTCGATTGTGGGCGGCGATTTTAATGGCAACCCCACGAGCGATTATCCCTGGAGTGAAGGGTATAACACCATGGTGAGGAGTGGCGATTTTTCAGACAGTTTCCTGGAAATATACCCGGGAGCCAACCAGAAGCCGGCCCAAAGCACCTACAACACCATCGGCGGCAGTCTTCCCGGCAGGATCGACTATATCTTCGTGAAGAAAAACCCCCGCCTCCGGGTGGTTGATTCGCAGATCATCTTTACCGGTGATGTGGTCGGGAATGTTTCGGACCATTTCGGGGTGCTCACAAAGGTAAGCCTTACCAGATAAAACCCAGTGTGTCGTGAAAAACCAATCATGATTTCATCTTAATACACCAACCATTAACACGCATCGCCATGATCATTAAAATCCTTGACATTTTAAGAATGTTAATTGTTTCGGCGGTTTTCTTTTTTGGATACCGCATTGGTTATGCAAATGGCTATGATCCAATAGCCCAGCTGCATTTTATGATCCCGCTGATTATTGTTGCCATTGCGGGGATCTCGGGTTTTGAAGGAGTGATGTTTGCAGATAAGTCGGCAGCAGCCAAAGGTTTTGAGGTGGGAAGCAACTACCAGCGGCAATCGTCGATTGCACTCCTTTCCTATGCAGTCATTGCGGTCATCACCTGGTTCACCGGCTGGGGCATCAAAGCTGAGCTTACCATCTTTTTTGCCTTTATTTTCTTTTTCTTTTTTTCGGGAATCAACCATGCAGTTGATGCAGTGAAACGAAAGAACTACAGATGGCAGAATATAAACCGCCCGTTCATCACGCTGCTCCTGATTACCGGGATGATCTACCCGGTTGTGATGGCATTGAAAATGCTCTGATAAAAGTGCAGTAGCGGGAGATGAAATAATAGCCCGGGGTTTTTCGGAAATTTGTCTATTTTTACCATGGTATTATATCCTGCGACATGTATCATCGTTTCATTTCCTTTGTGCGGTCTGATAAAAAAAAGGCGTTGCTCCGCTATTTCCTTTATGAGGTGCGGGGCGACCTGAACAGCCTGCTGAAAAGGATCTTTCCCGGAACCCTTTTTTCAACCGGGAAGAGCGATGGAAAGATAAACCTGGCAGGGCAGGCGGGCCGGATGTATGGTTCGCACCGGAGCGGATGGAGTTTTGCTGTTACCAGCCTGCGTGAGCTGCACAATCCCGGCGGAATTTTGGTGGATGCCTTCATCGACCGGACTTTTGCCGCCGATTCCGTTCGCAGGACAACCTATTCCGAACCCTGGGTCGGGTTCATCCATGTACCCCCGCAGGTGCCCGAATGGCTTCATTCGCAGCAGTCCAATGAAGCGATTTTTGCCACACCTGAATGGAAGCAAAGCGTGCCGTTTTGCCGCGGGTTGTATACGCTGTCGGCTTACCACCAGAAGCATCTCAACCCTTTGTTTGACTTCCCGGTAGAGCATCTCATCCATCCCACCGCGTTTCCTGATCTGACATGGAGCCCGGAACGGTTTTCGGCAAACCGGGATAAAAAGATCATCCAGTCTGGCTGGTGGCTCCGCAAGGTCACCTCCATTTACTTGCTTGAAGTGAAAAATTATCGCAAGTTCGTGCTGATGAAACAGGACGCCGATGCCGAGATGAATATGAAACTTGAGCTTGAACACCTTCAGCTTGGCGATAAATTGGGCAACAGGGAATTACACAGCGTAGAGAAAACGGGTTTTTTGTCCGACAGGAAATATGACCAGTGGCTGTCGGAGAACATCGTGTTCCTCGACCTGTTCGATGCAAGCGCCAGCAACGCGGTGATCGAATGCATTGCACGCAATACACCCCTGCTCGTCAACCCGCTTGAGGCGGTTGTGGAATATCTTGGCGATGGTTATCCCCTGTATTTCAAATCGATGGATGAAGCGGCCGGAAAAGCGGATGACATGGACCTCGTGCACGAGGCACACCGGTATCTCGCTGCAATGCCGGGTAAGGAGAAACTGACCGGTGAATATTTCAAAAACAGCATTGAGCATTCGCAGATATACCGTGCCCTGGAAAGCAGGTAGTATTAAAATGAAAAAACAGGAGAAAAAAACAGCAGGCAGATGATCAGTATCGGGTTACCGGCATTTAAACCACAATTCCTTGCAGTGGCGATCCGGAGCGTTCTGGATCAGACCTGGACCGGGTTTGAACTGATCATTGTCAACAGTGGGAGGAATGAAGCGATCCGGTCTGTTGCCGGTACATTCAGCGATGCCAGGATACGGTATGTTGAAGGCGATGCCCTGCCCATCGTAGAGAACTGGAACAAGGTGCTTTCGCTGGCAACGGGTGAATATTTCATCCTGTTTGCCGATGACGATCTGTACGATCCCAGGTTCCTGGAGGAGATGATCAGGCTGCCTGAAGCTGCTCCTTCCTGCAATGTCTTCCATTGCAGGGTCCGGGAGATCGACCAGGAAGGAAACCTGATCCGGGTGTCTGCGCCGTGCCCTGTTTTTGAGACGGGCCCTGAGTTCATCCTGAACCGGATGAAAGGGCAGCGGCTGCAGTTCGCCCCGGATTTTATGTGCAGAACAGCGAAACTCCGCGAGGCCGGGGGCTTTATCGCCCTTCCGCTGGCCTGGGGAACCGATGATTTAACCTGGTTTACCCTTGCCCTGGATGGCGGGATCGCCTGTTGCCCTGAACCTCTTGTTTCATGGCGTAAGTCGGTGTACCAGGTATCGGCGGGCGGGGATGTGGTGCAACGGCTGGAGGCGGTTACCCTATACCGGGACTGGATCCGGCGGCTGTTGCAGGAACACAGGCCGGCATCGGATGATGAAGCTGCCCTGATGAAAGAACTGGAATCAATTTATCCGCATGCAATAGATGACCAGAACAATTTCCTGGTGGAAGTCCATGCCGGGAACAGCACCCTGGCGCAGCACATGCGGTTTTTTCTTAAAAATCATGGGGAATACGGGTTGAATACCCTGTGGTTTGCAAATACACTTGCCAGAAAACTGATAAACCGGCTATGAACAGAACCGTTTCCATCATTACGGTTGTCCTGGATGACAAGGCGGGGTTTGAAAAAACCGCGCGAAGCATCATGGGGCAGGATTACCCTGGAATTGAATGGATCGTGATCGACGGGGGTTCTTCAGACGGAACTGCGGAAGCTGTCAAACAACTGGGCGACAGGATTGCCATTGCCGTCAGTGAGCCGGATGCCGGTTGTTACGATGCCATGAACAAAGGGCTGGACAAGGCGACCGGGGAATGGGTGAATTTCATGAATGCAGGGGATGTTTTTGCAGAGACCACAGCAGTTTCAAAGCTGATGGCTTCAGATCTGCCGGACGTCGGGGTGGCTTACGGGGATACGCTGGCGGCCTATCGCCAGGGACCTGTACTGAAAAAGGCAGGTTCGCCCGAAGACCTTGACCGTGGTATGGTTGTATGCCATCAGTCGGTATTTGTGAGGACCCATCTTGCGAAAAAGGCAAGGTTTGACCTGCAATACAGGATCGGTGCCGATTATGACCAGCTACTGAAACTGAAGGCGCAGGGTTGCCGGTTCCTGCATGTACCCTGGCCGGTAGCCCTTGTCAATATTGCCGGAGAGTCAAACCGGAACATGGCCGGGTCGGCACGGGAACAGTATGAGATCGTCAGGAAATACAGGAAACTGTCGCTACCCGAAAAGCTGTACCATGCCGGGTTCATCGCATGGGTTAGCCTGGTTTCGCTGGGATACAGGCTGTTGCCTGAAAAACTCATGCACAGGGCGGCACGATTGGGATAATTTGAAGATTTTTTAATTTGAAAATTTGAAGTTGAGCCTGCTCAAAAAGTAATAAAACAAAAAAATGCCACCAAGCCACCAGGACACTAAGAAAAATAAAGTGTAAACATCGCAGTAAATGCCTGATTAACTTTGTGACTCTGTGACTTTGTGACTCTGTGACTTTGTGACTTTGTGACTTTGTGACTCTTTGACTTTGTGACTCTGTGACTTTGTAACTTTGTGACTTTTTAGCGAACATATACTTTTCAGAATGGACTCAGGAAAAGAAAAGGGAAATGAAGATACTGATTGTAAATACCTATGATCTAAGGGGAGGGGCGGCCCGGGCCACATGGAGGCTTTTTGAGGGGTTGCGCAGCAAGGGAATGGAGGTGAAGATGCTGGTGCAGGAGAAAAGGTCGGATGACAGGGATGTCGTGGTGGTCCCCTCACCGTTGTCCGGGTTGCTTAATCCGCTCAGGCCCTACCTTGATTTTGCGATCCCGCTGATCCAGACACGCAGGCGGGTCCTTTTTTCCTCCTCCATGATCCCCGACAGGCTGGTCGAAGCGATCGACCATATCAACCCCGATGTGGTACATTTGAATTGGGTCACCGGTGGCTTTGTCAGCATCGAAACGTTGGCAAAGATCCGCCGTCCGGTGGTATGGACCCTGCACGACATGTGGGGTTTTACCGGGGGATGCCACTATACGGCTGAATGCACAAGGTACCTGCAGGCATGCGGGAGCTGCCCGGTTTTGCATTCTGCCCGTGAAAATGACCTGAGCCGCAGGATTTTCCTGCGCAAGGCGAAAACGTATGCCGCCATCCGCGACCTGACGGTCACCACACCCAGCAGCTGGCTCGGGAACTGTGCCCGCGAGAGCCCGCTGCTTGGCAACAAGCGCGTGGTGGTTATTCCCAACGGGCTCGACACTTCGCTCTACAAGCCCGGCGATAAAAAACTGATACGCAGGAGTTTTGGATTTCCTGAAAACAGGAAGCTGATCCTTTTCGGGGCCATCCGTGGCGTGAAAAACACCATCAAGGGGTTTGACCTGCTTGAAAAAGCACTTCACCAGCTCGACCCTGACCGGTACGAACTCATCATTTTCGGTTCGGTGGAATCCGATTTGGAAAGACCACTGAATGTTAAGGCACATTTTTTCGGAACCGTCACCGACGAGGCGAAACTAGTCAGGCTCTACAATGCCGCAGATGTGGTTGCCGTACCTTCGTACCAGGAGGTTTTTGGCCAGGCGGCAAGTGAAGCCATGGCATGCGGAACGCCGGTGGTGGCATTTGCGCAAACCGGGCTCCCTGATATTGTGAAACACAAAGAAACGGGCTATCTTGCAACACCTTTTGATCCCGCCGACCTCGCGCGGGGAATTGCCTGGATCACCGCGGATGAATCCCGGCACCGCCAACTCTCGGCAGCCTCACGCACCAGGGCAGTGGAGAATTTTTCCATCGACGTGGTGGCAGGGAAACTGATCACAGTATATATTGAAGCCATCCATGCAGCAAAGCAGTAAAATCTCGGTCGTCACCCCCACATTTAACCAGGCGGAGTTTATTGAACGGACCTTGCAGAGTATCCGGGGCCAGCGGGTTGATGTTCCGGTTGAGCATATCGTGATTGACGGGGGGTCAACGGATGGCACCCTGGATGTCCTTGCCATGCATCGCGACACCATCAGCTATGTTTCGGAGCCTGACCGGGGCATGCAGGATGCCCTGAATAAAGGGTTTGCCCTGGCCACCGGGGATATCATAGGGTGGCTCAACTCCGACGACACGTACCTGCCCGGAGCTTTGCAGAAAGTGGCAGCCTTTTTTGACCTGCATCCCGATTGTTTATGGCTCTATGGAAATTGTCGCATGATTGATGAGCATGATCACGAAGTGAGGAAATGGATCACGGCCTATAAAAACAGGATGTCCGGGAAATACAGCCTGGAGAAGCTGCTCACCGAAAATTTCATTTCGCAGCCTGCCGTATTTATGCGCCGAAAGGCGCTGCAGGCAGCAGGCCCTGTCGACCTGGGGCTGCCCACGGCCATGGATTATGATTTATGGCTGCGGCTGGCAAAACTGGGCGATCCCGGCTATATCAACAGCGACCTGGCCTGTTTCAGGGTGCACCGCAAGTCGATCAGCTCCATCAATTACAGGAAGCAGTTTGAAGAGCAATACCGGATCCACCTGCGGTATGATCAAAACCGTGGGCGGTTGTTGAAACACCGTGTGAAAATCAGGCTGATCGTGTTTATATACGGCCTCCTGCAAAAAGGGCAGGCGATTTTCGGTTCAGGGCAATAAACTGTTTCAGGCGTGCTGGTTTCTCCGGATCAGCGACAGTTGTTCCGCGATCAGCCCGAGGAGAAACAGCAAAATTCCCATGATCACACCCAGCAGGCTGCCAATACTCAGCCCCCTGCCTTCGATAATCAGCGGGATGCCCCACAGCCCGGTCAGGAAAAAACACAGAATTGACAATGGCAGGAAGATTTTCATGGGATTGAAAAGGATCACAATGTGGAGGATCTCCATCACTGTCTGAAAGGCCGTCTGAAACCCGATGGTGCTCTTCCCGGTAGTTCTTTCCTTGATGCTGATAGGCTCCTCGAGCACCAGGTGGCGGTTGTTGATGAATACCAGGGTGATCACGTCGCTGAACGACATGGTATCGGTGGTAAGGTAAAGGTATTTTTTTGCAAGGTCGGTGCGGTAGATCTTCATCCCGGAGTTGATATCGTGCACCGGAACTGTCATCATGATCCGTGCAATCAGGCGGATGATGCTTTTTCCGAATCCCCTGAAGTGGGATGATGATTTGAGGCCTTTGCGCGAGCCAACCACCATGTCTGCATCATTTTCCATCAGGCGGCGGCGCAATTTGTCAATATCCTCCAGGTAGTGTTGCCCGTCGGCGTCGAACGTGATGAGGTATTCGGTTTCGCATGCCCTGATGCCTGATTTTATCGCTGCCCCATAACCTTTGTTCAGCTTGTGATGGATGACAGAAAACAAAGGCTCCTGTTCGAAAAGTTTCAGGTATGCTTTGGTTTGGTCCTGCGAACCATCGTTGACAAGAATAACCTGCCAGTTGTTTTCCCTGCAATGATCAATCAGGGGAGGCAGGAAAACCTCAAGGTTTTCAACCTCATTGAATGCAGGAATGATTACAGTAAGCTGGAATTCAGAAAGCATTTGTTTATAATTGAGGTCAGATATTATAATATCGTATCAACGTCATGTAAATTGAATAAAGCAGCGTAAACAAAGTGAAACAGGTCAGTAAAAGGTACAATGACTTGTCGAAAAGCTGCTCTTTTACCAGGATTTCCTGGTAGATGACAGGTTTCACCTTGGGTTTTGCCTTGTTGTACTCGGCCCGGCGCATGCTGAACAGCAGGTTAAGCATCGGATTGAGGTACCGGTTGTAGAACAGCATGAAAAAGAGCGGTGCCATGGGAATAAAATACCGTCCCTGCACACCGAATACCCTGTCCCTGCCGGGGCGCGTCGCATATACGTACATGGCGGTTTCAACAATCACAAAGGTGATTGCCAGCAGGATGAGCAGCAGCGTCTTTTTTGTCAGCCCGAGTTTGACATTATCGCCGGAAAGAGCCAGCGCCGAAAACAAGATCAGCAGGAGGTAGGTGTAGGTAAGCAGGTCGGGCAGTTCAACATCGATCCATCCCAGCACGCCGACAAAACTTTTCAGGATGTAGGCCCGGTAATAGTCAAACCCGCTCCTGAGAATGAGTTTGAAATATGCAGGGATATCACTTTTGATGAGTTTTATCTGGTCGTCGGGCCTGATGACGGGCAGTTTTATAGTTGAATCGGCCGGGGTTGCCGCATTGACCTGCTGGGCTGCATCCGGTCCGGAAAAGTAGTTGAGTGCGATCGGGCCTCCTTTCAGGACGACCAGGAGAATGACAACCACCCCGATTGAAATAAGGATGTATTTATAGAGGTATCCGAATTTTTTGGGAGGGATGAAAAAGAACAGCAGCGCCAGGATAAAATAGGGCGGTTTGCAAAAGAGCAGCAGCAAAACCAGGAAGGCCATTACGGCAAGGTCTTTTATCCGGATGTTTCGTTCACAGGCAAAGGCATAATAGAAGAAGACAGCAGTGGTAAAAAACGAGAGACTGATGGTGAGGCTGTCGTACGAAAGGGATCCGAACAGGAACAGCGTTTTTGGCATCAGGGCGAGAAGGAGGAAAATCCATTTGAATTGCGGGATGATCCTGATGGCAAAAAACATGATGAGAATGGAAATGAGCAGGTTGAAAATTCTTCCCAGGTACATCAGGGCCAGGGGAGAAGAATCGGTCACCCTGCCGATAAAAATCCCGAGGGCCTGGGGTAAATAGGGGAGTGTGTAGGCCGGTGGCGAGATGGGGACTCTTAATGCCGGTTCTAGCTTAACGCCGATGTGCTTTTTAATATCGGCCAGGCTTGTTTTTTCACCGGCCAAAAAGTGCAGGTGCCCGAAAGCCGAGTCGAGCCTGGTCATCGATGCAGGCCCTGTCTGATCCTTGTTGAAAAAGTTGAACTCTGCAATCTCGTAGGCCCTTGAAAAATGGCTCCCCTCGTCGGGAACCTGCAATGGAGGTGTGATAAAGGCAAATATTGTTGCTGCCGGGAGGGCGATGAAAAGAAAAATCCATTCCGGGACGATCCTGGTCCTGGCCAGGAGAGACCTGATTTGAGCAAAAAAGATGATAACAGTTGCTATGACAAGCCCGATGAAATAGAGAAATCCCTTCATCAGCCAGAACTGGCTGCTGTCGGTTTCATAGGTTCTGAGCATGAGGCTGCCCCGGTATCTCCTTACCTTGTTTTTGACAGAATTGACCAGGTCGCTCCCGTTAACTTTTGATATATGCAGCGGGCCGAGTGAGTCAGTCTGGTTCAGCAGGGGCGAAATCGCATTTGTCGGGGTTCCATCGTTCGAAAACAGGCATAGAAGCACCTTGTTTCCCTTTCCGATAAAAATGGATTTATCGAACCGGAATGTGGTTAACGCGCCGTCTTTGACATTGCCTGAAGAAAAACTCTCCTTAAAGAGTGTCTTGTAACCGGCATCGAGCAGTAAAATGGTATTCTCGTTGGAATTGCTCCTGCCGGAATGTGTAAATACAAGTTCCACTGCACTCCAGTAATCCTTGATGGAGGTGAGTTCCTGGGTAATGATGATGCCCTGTACCACGCCTTCCATGATGCCTGCCGTACGCGACTCAGTCGACCTCGTCGGGGTCGATGAAGTTGGGTTGATCCGGATAAAGGAAATGGCAGCTATTGAAAGAAATAAAAATAGGACTCCGGCAATGGTACGGGTGGTTTGGCTCATTTTTTAATGTAAACGTTTGTTATATAGATGTATATGCGTAAAAACGATGTCGATAAACAGTCCGGGACAAGGAGATGGTTCATGCAAATTTGAGAATATTATTCAGAAAAATAAAAAAAATTTCCTTTTTACGTATTACCTTTTGCCCCCAAACCCGATTAAGCATATAAAATGAGTACTTTTGTTCACGGAGTTATTAACTTAAATTAATTCATCATGGCAACTGGAGTTAACAAGGTAATTTTGATCGGGAATCTGGGACGGGATCCGGAAGTTCAGAATTTTGAAAACGGCGTAAAAAAAGCTGCTTTCACGCTTGCCACAACCGAAGCATACAAAGGCAAAGACGGCGAAAAAACAACACATACCGAATGGCACAACATCGTGATGTGGCGTGGCCTTGCCGATGTGGCCGAGCGTTTTCTCAAAAAAGGCAGCACAATTTACGTAGAGGGACGTATTCGCAAACGTGAATACGAAGACAAGGAAGGACAGAAAAAGTTCATCTACGAAATCCTGGGCGATTCCATGCAGATGCTGGGTGGCGGGCCACGAAGGGAAGAAGGAAACGGTGCCCCGCAAACCGGTGAAACTTCAAAAGAGGATATTTCGGTGGCGAACACCCCCGATGATGATCTTCCGTTTTAATAAATAACGAAATGGTGAAATGGCGAAATTTCGCTGTTTCACCATTTCGCTGTTTCGCTATTTCCTTATGAGACTGATCGCATTTACCTGTTTTTCCTTCCTGCTGATTGCTTCCTGTACGGACAGTTACACCCCGAAACCGAGGGGCTATTTTCGCATCGACCTGCCCGAACGCTCTTACAGGGTTTTTGATACTACCTTCCCATTTACATTTGAATATCCCGGTTATGCTGAAATTTCTGCGGACAGCAGCAAAATGGCCGAGCCCTACTGGATTAATATCAGGTATAAACCGTTCAATGCCACCCTCCACTTCAGCTATAAGGTCGTCAATGGCAACCTGGAAAAATACCTGGATGATGCACGCACCCTGGTCAACAAGCATATTCCGAAGGCAAATGCAATCAGCCAGCGCGAATTTATTGATCCCGCCAACAGGGTGTTCGGGCTGGTGTACGATATAAGGGGTGCCGATGCCGCTTCTCCATACCAGTTCTACCTGACCGACAGCATCACGGAATTTGTGAGGGGAGCGCTCTATTTCAACCATGTCCCCAACAACGATTCACTTGCTCCGGTCATTGATTTTTTAAAATCCGATATGGAGCACATGATCAGTACGTTCCGTTGGAAAAATAAAGCCACAAAGGCACCGGGACACAAAGGACCACAAAGAAAATAATAAGGAAAATATTCCTGGTGAATCTTTGAGCGTTTGTGTCATAGTGGCAAAAATTTAAAATCAACCCTGATGAAAAATGTCTTGTTCATTTTATTTTTGCTTGCAACAGCCGCGCACATCAGCGCACAAACACCGACCTATTCGGAGGTGAAGGTCCATGCCGGGGCCCAGGGGTTCCTGCAACTGGCGAAGCTGGGATTGGCGGTTGAAGATGGCTTTCATGGAAAAGACGACACCTGGACAACCGTGTTATCCGCGGATGAACTGAAAAAAGCCAGGGATGCCGGCTTTCGCATTGAAATCGTGCATGCGGATTATACCAGGTATATTGCCGGCCGTAACGAGGCCATGCAGTACAAGGTCGGGTATATCAACGGGCATAAGGAGGAATTCGCCAGTCCTGACCAGGCTGATTATACCGTTCCCCAGCATTTCCGCCTTGGCTCCATGGGCGGGTTCCTTCATCTCCAGGAGGTGCTTGACGAGCTCGACAGCATGCGGCTGCACTATCCAAACCTCATTTCTGTTAAGATGGCGGCAGGGAACAACAATACCATTGAAGGGAGGCCGGTGTATTATGTCAGGATTTCAAATACCCCGAACCAGGTTACCGGCAAGCCCAAGGTGCTGTATAACGCCCTGATCCATGCACGCGAACCGATGGGCATGCAGCAGCTGATCTTTTTCATGTGGTACCTCCTTGAAAATTACAACACCAGCGATGAGGTCAAATACCTCGTTGACAACCTCGAACTCTGTTTTATCCCGGTGGCGAATCCCGACGGGTATGAGTTTAACCATGCCATCTCCCCGGGCGGGGGAGGCCAGTGGCGTAAAAACCGGCGCGTCAGCGGAAGCGGGGATATTGGTGTCGATCTGAACCGCAATTTCAGTTACAAATGGGGGTACGACAACATAGGATCCTCTCCGTTTCCTGCGGATGAGACCTACCGGGGAACCAGCGCTTTTTCTGAACCTGAAACACAGGTCATCCGTGATTTCTGTGCAGCAACTACCTTAAGCCTGTCAATGAATTACCACACCTACAGTGATTATACCCTGTACCCGTGGTGCTGGCAAACAGCCATCACCTCCGACAGTGCGCTGCAGGTAACCTATGCCTCTTACCTGACGAAGCAAAACGGGTACCTGAGCGGCATGCCCGGCCAGATTTTATACAACACCAATGGTGATGCCCTTGACTGGCAGTATGGCGATACGCTCCTTAAACCCAAAGTTCTCTGTTTTACATCAGAGATCGGGAAAGACTCAGATGGTTTCTGGCCTTTTGCCAGCCGCATCATTCCCCTTTCGCAGGAGAACGTGTTCTCCAACCTGATGATTGCCCATTTCGCACTTCGGTATGCCGAGGCGCACGACCGGTCGCCGGTCATCCTTTCGGACAGACAGGGGTATTTTAAGTTTGATTTTATGCGCTATGGCATGGACAACCCGGCCAATTATACCGTCTCACTTCATCCCCTCGACATGAGCCAGTTTGTTTCGACCGGCGGACCAAAGACATTTCTGAATCCTGTCCAACTCCAGCCCTGTCCCGATTCAATTGCCTATTTGCTGAAACCAGGGGTCACTTCCGGCGATGTAATCCGGTTCGTCTATGAGATTAACAATGGAGCATACACCTTCCGCGATACAGTGACAAAATATTTCGGCCCGCCGCTTGTCATTTTCCGCGACAGCGCATCCACCATGGCCAACTGGGTATCCACAAAATGGAGTGTGTCGGAAACACAGTATCACTCCGCACCCGGCTCCATTACCGATTCACGCACCGGCAATTACAGCAATAATTCAAATGCCGCGGTCAGCACCATCAACGGATTAGACCTGCAAAATTCACCCGTTGCGGTGATCAGTTACTGGGCAAAATGGAGAACGGAACAGGGATATGATTATGTTCAGTTTAACCTGTCGGGAAGCAACGGGACCTGGGTGCCGCAGAAGGGAAGGTTTACCAAAACGGGGTTTTACCTGGAAGCAGCCGGGCAACCCCTGTACGACGGCAACCAGCCTTCATGGGTCGAGGAACAGATCACCACCACTGCATTTGCCAGCCAGGCCATGAAGATGCAGTTCCTGTTGAAAAGCGACGGAGGGCTCAACTACGACGGATTTTACTTTGACGATGTTACCGTGACGGTCGTGGATATGACAAAAGTCGGCCTGGAGCCCGGATCGCCTGCACAGGTGAAATTGTTTGACCCGGTCCCCAATCCTGCAACAGGCCAGGTTACCATCCGTTACGAACTGGCCGCTGCCGGCAATACAAACGCAACCCTTGTCCTGACCGACGCACGTGGCATCGAAGCGGCGACCTTTCCCGTTTCGCCTTACCTGGAGCGGATCTCTTTCAGCGTGAAAGATCTCCCGGCAGGATTATATTTTTACAGGATTATTGGTACCTTTGGCTCAACCCAGGTAAAAAAACTAGTCATCACTCATCCTACAATGTAAACTGCTGTGATTGAAACCATCAAATTCGGAACCCTCAAGTGGTCGCACATCGTTCGGCCTACCGAAGATGACCTTCTGGCGTTGCAGGAGCGCTACCATTTCCATCCGCTCGACCTTGAAGATTGCCGCACCGAGGTGAACCTCCGCCCAAAGATTGATATTTATGACGATTACCATTTTATCATCCTCCATTTTCCTGATTTCGGCGTCACCGAGCAGTTTGTTGAAATCAGGGAAATAAAATTTTTCTGGGGCAAGGATTACCTCATCAGCATTGGTAAGTCGCAATGGATGCTCAAAGACCTGTTCAACCGAGAAAAGGTCAAATCGCCTGCCTCCGGGAGGATGGAGGTTGGCAGCAGCGATGCCTTGTTGTATGAAATTCTCGATCACCTGATGAAAGACACGCAACGGCTTGTCGAAAAGGTGGACAAGGATGTGGATGATTGCGGAAGGTCACTCTTCTCCAGGAAAGCCGAGGCTACCATTGAAAAGATATCAATGACGCGTAAGAATGTCATCCTGCTGAACACCATGTTCAAGCCGCAGATGGTTTTGTTTAATAAATTGCAAAGCGGGGTGATCAAGGGGTTTGCCGAAAACATGGAAGATTACTGGGGCAACATCATGGACTACTACCAGAAGATCTGGGACATGGTGGAGGATGACGGGGAGTTGATCAAAGGCTATTCGATGACCTTTGATTCGCTGCAGGTGAATAAAACCAACGAGGTGATGAAAATTTTAACCCTGGTATCATCTGTATTGCTGCCGCTTACATTTATCGCCAGCCTGTATGGCATGAACATCAAACTCCCGATCCAGGACCATGCCTATTCCTTTGTGATCGTTTCGGGGATCATGCTTGGTATCGCCGTGGTAATGTTCGTCTATTTCAAGATGAAGAAATGGATGTGACCGGTATCAGGGTTCATCCCTGTTCATGACTTCTATCTGCCGCCTGATGCCCTCCTCGTGTACCGATTCAAGCAATTTCAGGATGAATTCACGGCTCAGCCCCATTTTGATGCCAGCTTCAATACGGTCCTGTTTCAGCTGGTTCCATCTTTTTAGCTGGAGAATGGTGACCTTGTTTACCTTTTTATAGATTCCTATTTCTTCGACCACCTTCATCCGCCGGGCAAGGATGTCGATCAGTTCTTCATCCAGTTTGTCGATTTCCGACCGTAACTCTTCAAGTTTATAGGAAAGTTCACTGCTTCCTGTTTCCCTTCGCAGGATAAGCCTGGAAAGGATTTCCTCCAGGTGTGCCGGCGTGACCTGCTGGTTTTTATCTGTCAGGGCCTTTGAAGGACTGATGTGTGTTTCGATCATCACCCCGTTCATCTCCAGGTCCAGCGCCTTC
The DNA here is from genome assembly GCA_026391835.1 of Bacteroidota bacterium. GTDB lineage: Bacteria > Bacteroidota > Bacteroidia > Bacteroidales > FEN-979 > CAIVAT01. The sequence continues at coordinate 91,503 of JAPLDF010000034.1, read as the reverse complement.
TGGATCGTGGCCGGGATCAGTTCACGGTTTCCGCAAATATGGCTGGGGTCGACAACAATGGGCAGGTTCGGATGAAGCCGTTTGAGTTCGATGGGGATCTCCCACATGGGGGCGTTGCGATAGGGAGTACGGTTGAAAAATGAAAATCCGCGATGTACTGCAACCAGTTTTTTCAGGCCCACCCGGTTCAGCCGCTCAATGGCACCCATCCATGTTGTCAGGTCGGGGTTCAGCGGGTTTTTGATCAGTACCGGGACATCACGGTCACCGATAGCTTCAGCGATTTCCTGCACGGCGAAAGGATTTACGACAGTACGGGCACCGATCCATAGGATGTCGATGCCGTGATCAAGTGCTTCCTGTACGTGTCTTGGATTGGCCACTTCGACCGTCACCAGCAACCCGGTTTGCTCCTTCACCTTTTGCAGCCACTGCAGCCCTTTTGTTCCGACTCCTTCAAAAGCCCCTGGGCGCGTACGGGGTTTCCAGATGCCTGCCCTGAAGATCTTCACCTGCGGGATCGAGGCAATGCCGAATGCCGTCTCCATCACCTGCTCTTCGGTTTCGGCGCTGCATGGGCCGGCAATGATCATCGGCTGTGCCGAACCCGGCAACCATTCTTCGAAAGGTGTGATGTTTAGTGTAGCGGTCATGGAATGCAAAGGTACTGATTTCAGCTTCGCCGGAAAATCAATTTCCAGAGATTCGAAAAGACTTTAATTGCCGACACGACCATACCGATGATGAGGGCGATGGGAAGGAACCAGTCGAGCCAGAACAACCCGTGGAAATGTGAAAAATCAAAGGGATAAATATAAAAAAGCACCATTTGAGTCACAAAACTTGCTGATTCAATGATGATCTGTACTATGTACCGGATCGTTGGTAGTCCCGAAAGGAGCATCAGCGCATTTCCGCCGATTTGTACTAAAATATTGACATTGAGGATCCACAGCACCACCATGAAGTTGTCTTTGATAAAACCAAGGTTCCAGCCGGGAATGTGGTTGACGATCCATAAAAATACCAGGTTGAAGATAATGGCACTGATGTATTCGCCGTTCCTTGATTTTAACGGCTTCGCCTTGTCCCAATGCTTGCGGCCCCAGGCATCGGTCCGCTGGGCCCAGGAAGGCATGTTTTCGTTGCAATGATTTTTCATGGTGGTATAGATTGTTTTCTTTGACGCAGGGAAAGATACAAAGTTACGGAAGCAATCCGGATGTGTCGGAGTAATGAAAAACTATTACCACTAAGGCACTTAGAACACGCAGATACACTAAGGACTGGTTTTTTGCGGGTGTTTCTGGGTGATCTTGGTGTTTAAGTGGTTTAAAATTCCCGGCATTTGAGTAAATTTGCCGATTCAATAATCAAATCCAATGGAACATACTAGAAGAAATAAGATCGTCGATTTACTGAAATCGAAAGAATACGGAAGTGAAGTACTGGTCAAAGGCTGGGTGCGTACAAAGAGAGGGAATAAGAATATCAATTTTATCGCCATCAATGACGGCTCGGTGATCCATCATATACAGGTTGTTGCAGAGGTTGCGAATTTCAGTGAAGAGGTGTTGAAGCTTGTCACAACAGGAAGTTGCATTGCCGTGAAGGGGATTCTTGTAGAATCGGTGGGGCAGGGGCAGAGTGTTGAAATCCAGGCAAAGCACATCGAAGTTTACGGTACAGCCGATCCCGAAACCTATCCTTTGCAGAAGAAGGGACATGGACTGGAATTCCTGCGCGAGATCGCCCATCTGAGGCCGCGCACCAATACCTTTGGCGCCGTGTTGCGCATCCGTCATGCCATGGCATTTGCCATTCATAAATATTACAACGACCAGGGTTTTTACTATATCCATGCACCGATCATCACCGGCTCCGACGCCGAAGGGGCTGGGGCGATGTTCCGGGTAACCACCCTGGATGACAAAAATCCGCCGCTGCTACCTGACGGCCAGGTCGATTACAGCCAGGATTTCTTTGGAAAAGAGACCAAGCTCACCGTGAGCGGCCAGCTTGAAGGGGAACTCGGGGCCATGGCATTGTCGCTGGTATACACCTTCGGCCCGACATTCAGGGCCGAAAACTCAAATACCCCGCGCCACCTTGCCGAGTTCTGGATGATCGAACCGGAGATGGCATTTTACGACATCAACGACAACATGGACCTCGCGGAGGATTTCCTGAAATACCTCATGCAGTATGCCCTCGAACATTGCTATGATGACCTTGAGTTTCTCAACAAAATGTACGACAATGAACTGATCGACCGCCTGAAGCAGGTGATCAGCGGCAAATTCGAACGGGTAACCTATACCGAAGCCGTTGAAATCCTGATGGCTTCCGGTCAAACCTGGGAATTCCCAGTGGACTGGGGCACAGATCTCCAGGCCGAGCATGAACGGTACCTCGTGGAGAAGCATTTTGGCAAACCCGTCATCCTTACCGGTTACCCGAAAGACATCAAGGCTTTTTACATGAAGATGAACGAGGATGGCAAAACGGTTCGCGCCATGGATGTGCTATTCCCGAAGATCGGGGAGATCATAGGCGGAAGCCAGCGCGAAGAAAACCTGGATGCTTTGCTGAAGCGGATTCACGAGATGAACATTCCCGAGAAGGATGTGTGGTGGTACCTCGATACCCGCAAATTCGGGACAGCCCCGCATGCCGGGTTTGGGCTTGGTTTCGAACGGCTGATCCTGTTTGTAACCGGGATGTCGAATATCCGGGATGTGATTCCTTTCCCAAGGACGCCGAAGAATGCGGAGTTTTAGGGAATAGTGTTGGGTAACGGGGTAAACGGGTAAACGGGTAAACAGGTGAGCCGGGAAGTGGTGGATTATAATGATTTTCAGTTCACCCGTTTACCCGTTTACCTGCTCACCATTTAAAAAAGAACACCAGTTTCTTAAAGGAATAGGTTCCCGTTCCGGAAAAATTAGTAATTTAGCCATAAGATATTGTATGATGGATAAGTGTTGGGTGCTGAAACCACCGGGGGATCCCAAAGAAGTTAATGAAATATCAAAGGAGCTTGGTATTGACCAGTCTCTGGCCGAGCTTTTGGTACAACGCGGGATCACTACCTTCGATGAGGCAAAGACCTTTTTCAGGCCCACGCTGGATAACCTTTTTGATCCGTTCCTGATGAAGGATATGGACAAGGCCATTGCCCGCATCATCCGGGCCATTGAAAATAAGGAGCAGATCCTTGTGTACGGCGATTACGATGTCGACGGAACCTCAGCTGTATCGCTGGTATATACGTTCCTCCATGTTTTTCATGCAGAGATCGATTTTTACATTCCCGACCGTTACGACGAAGGCTATGGCATTTCAATCAAAGGCATCGACTTTGCGGCTGAAACCAATGTCAAGCTTATCATTGCGCTTGACTGCGGGATCAAGGCAGTTGAAAAAGTGGCCTATGCCTCGTCCAAAGGCGTCGACTTTATCATATGCGATCATCACCGGCCGGGCGCCGAAATACCTGCCGCCGTTGCGGTTCTTGATCCCAAGCAAATCGACTGCCCCTATCCCTACAAGGAATTATCGGGATGCGGCATCGGATTTAAACTGATACAGGCGTATTCGCAATTTAACAACCTTCCGTTCGAAAATCTCACCCAATACCTCGACCTGGTGGCAATCAGCATTGCTTCAGATATTGTCGACATTACCGGTGAAAACCGTATTCTTGCCTATTTCGGGCTGAAGCTGATCAACACGAGGCCAAGGCCGGGCCTGGAAGCATTGCTGCGTTATTCGGCGATGATGAAAAATGATGACGGCCTGGGCGGCTGTGTGTTCATCCGTGAACTTACCATCACCGACCTGGTTTTCATGATCGGCCCCCGCATCAATGCCGCAGGCAGGATCGAAAGCGGGAAAAATTCAGTCAGGCTGCTCATTACCAAAGACCTGGAAGACGCCAAACATGTGGCGGTGCAGATCAATGCCCACAACACTGAGCGGAAAACACTTGACACCTTTGCCACGCAGCAGGCCATCGGGATGATCGGGGCGGATGCCCGGCTTAAATCGGCCAGGTCAACGGTTATTTATCACCCCGACTGGCACAAAGGGGTGATCGGGATTGTGGCGTCGCGTCTCACCGAAACATACTACCGTCCAACCATCGTCCTGACACTTTCAAACGGGCTGATTACAGGTTCGGCGCGCAGTGTCAGGGATTTTGATATTTATGAGGCGGTGGATGCGTGCAGCGACCTGCTGGAACATTTTGGCGGACATAAATTTGCAGCGGGACTTTCGCTCAAACCGGAAAATCTCGAGGCTTTCAGCGCACGTTTTGAATCAGTCGTCCGGGAGCGTTTGCAGGGGATCGAACTTGTTCCCGTGCTGGAGGTGGATGCCGCGCTTCCGCTGAATAAAATCAATTCCCGGTTTTATGGCATACTGAAGCAGTTTGCGCCGTTCGGGCCGGGGAACATGGCGCCGCTGTTTATGACAAAAGGTGTGATGGATGCCGGCGGATCGAGAATTGTGGGAAAAAATCACCTGAAACTCTCCGTGGTACACCCGGATATTGCCGGCGGACCATTTTCAGCCATCGCTTTCCAGCAGGGCGAACGTTTCGGGTTGATTGAAAAACAGATACCCTTCAACATCTGTTATCACATCGAGGAAAACGAGTGGAATGGTTCAGTTAACCTCCAGCTCAACATCAAAGACATCAAGTTCGCTGATTAACAGGCATCTGTTCCGAAACACACACCCATCCGGCGCGCTTTTTCAATCAGCGGATGGTCTTCGGGTACAAGCCTTAACTTGCCACCAACTTCAGCTAGGGAAACCGAAGTAACCGTGTCGCCTTTGAGCGATACCATTTCGCCGAATCTTTTCTGCGCGATCAACTCCACAGCATAGGCCCCGTAACGGGTGGCCAGTACACGGTCCATGGGCGAAGGGCTGCCCCCGCGCTGGATGTAACCAAGGATGGTTTCCCTGGTTTCGAGTCCGGTCAGTTCCTTGATGCTGTTTGCCACATACCGGCCTGCCCCTTCTCCCTTGGGTGTGGGGATTCCTTCGGCAACAACGACGATGGAATAGGGTTTTTTGTTGATGGCCCGTTTTTTCAGGCACCTGGCAACCTGGTTGATGTCGAAATTGATTTCTGGGAGCAGGATCACATCACCGCCGCTGGCCATCCCCGAATAGAGGGCAAGCCACCCTGCATGATGTCCCATCACTTCGATAACCATGATGCGTTTGTGGCTGTTGGCCGTGGTATGGAGCCTGTCGATGGCTTCGGTGGCGATCCATAGTGCTGAGTCAAAACCAAATGTAATATCCGTTCCCCACACATCATTGTCGATGGTTTTGGGTATCCCGATCACATTGAGCCCGACCTCCGAAAGTTGTGCGGCAGTTCGCTGGGTGCCATTCCCGCCAATGCACACCAAGGCATCCAGTCCAAGTTCCTGGTAGTGTTTCTTGATGAGCTTCGGCTTATCAATGGCATTGAATGTATTGCTTTTCTTAAAAGGATTTTCGCGGGATGTTCCGAGGATGGTGCCTCCCAGGGTAAGGATACCGGATAGCACGTTCTCGTCGAGGTTGACATACTCCTCATTGATAAGCCCCAGGAAACCCGAAGAGATGCCAATGACCTCCATGCCGTACTCGAGGATGGCTGTTTTGCCTACTCCCCTGATGGCTGCATTGATACCGGGGCAATCGCCTCCGGCCGTTAAAATGCCAATTCGCATAATAATGGAATTATTTCAAATCGAATGAACCGGTCCCTATCTCTTTGTCATCAGCAAACACGGTAATCATATACTTTCCCTTCATTGCCTGCTTGTCGGTGTCCTTCTTGGTCCAGTCCACACAAACTTTCATTGCTTTTCCCTGGTAGTCAACATCTTCACGAAGTGAAAATGGAAGTGTCTGCCCGTTGAAAACAAAGGTGTCATATTTGCTTTTGAGCACCACAACATTGTCGGGGCGGACAAGGCGGATGTAAACATTTTTTTTCCCGGCGGGAACGAGCGGGTTCTCCCCGATGGTAAAGCAAACCCTGATGCGGTCGGTACGGCTGGCTTTATCGGTAACCTGTTCTTTTGTACCCCCCGATTTCAGTTTATACGGGATGGCTGTAACATCATATGCTTTGATGTAGGCAGCCTGGTTCATCTTTTCCTTGAGCTCCTCCTTGTCCTTCATCAGGTTCTGATTCCGGTTCTGTTCGGTCTTCACAACCTGCCGGATCCGGTCATTCTCGGCAGTAAGTTCCCGGTTCACCGTGTAGAGTGAGTCCATCTGGTGAACATAGCCCTGGGCTACCTTTTGCAGGCGTTCAAACTTTTTATGGATGGTGTTGTAATCCCATTGATTGTCGAGCAGCTTTTTGATTTCCAGCGCATTGACCTGGATGAGGCTGTCTTTGGCCTTCAGGGAATCTGAAAGGGCGCCATACGAGACCTTGATCTTATTGTGTTCGGTCATGAGTGAATCCAGGTTGTGCTGCAGAGCGACCTTCTCGGTCTCCTTTTCCTTTACCAGTTTCATCAACTGTGAGCGCTGGATGAAAAGCCAGAACAGAAGCACCAGTAAAAGGAGTGCGATGATGGACAAATAAATCTTGTATTTACGCGATGAAGAGTTTGATTCTTCCATGTGAAGCAGAATTTTCCTGAATTATGGCGCAAAGATAAAACAAAAACAGGATTTAACGACCGTTAAATCCTGCTTAGTTGTAAACCAAACATTGCATGCATTATTTACATTGACTGCATTGCCTGCATTGTCTGCTTAGTGTCCTGCAGGCCCGATCTGTTTCAGCACATCGCCATGTTGTCTTACGATCTCTTTCAGCCACCATTCGGGATAACCTGGTTGCGACGGCATCACAGGCATGTTGTAGGGATTGGTTTCGAATTTTCCATCCTTTTCCTTCTTGATGTTGCCGTCAATGTATTTTACCAGGAGGTACTGGTACATCTCCTGCCAGCGTTTCACAGTTGCCTGTCCCGTTTTCACGGAATAGTCGGTAATATATTTGACAGCGGCAGCCTTGTCTTTTTTATAGAGTTCTGCTGCTTTTTTGTCGATCCCTGCTGTTTCGGCGATGTATTTCTGCTCAAGTTCCTGCTGAACGGGCTGGATATCCTTGATCATATAATTGTACTTGGTATAAGCCCAGTTCGACACCATGCTGAATGTCCAGAATGCGGAAGTGGGCGAATAATGGAGCATATCACCATTCCCAACCTTGTAGGCCTCGGGAACTTTCGTCATGCCGCTGTACATGGGTGAAAAGACCATGGTATATGTATCATCAACGCCAAACCAGAAAATTCCGCCAAGGGGGGCGGGCACCCAACTGCGTGACTGGGCAACAAAAACAAACCCGGTTTGCTGCGTGGAGGTGGCACGTTCCTGCACATAGGCGATGCTGTCGACCTTGAGCGTCATCGGGCGCCAGCGGTAGGGGCATTCGAAAGGACCTGCCCCGATATCCTTGGTCATATCCATTTTGGTTCCTTCGTAGTGGTCGCGCATCAGGTTCATCACATCATGCACGCTGATTTTTTTATCAGGTTTTACCCACAAAGGCATACGGTTGGTCGTGTATCCCCAGGTGCCCTTGGTAAGATGTCCCATGGCATAATCCTGGTATTGCCCCATGCTGGAATTTAAACGGTTGAACATAGACCATACGCGGGCTTCGCAGGCACGTGCGCCGCTGAAAGATACCGGCGCATAGGTGTCGGAGAAACTGAATTCGGCATCTTTTCCGTCAAAATAGCCTTTTGAGCGGGCAAATGAGATGACATCCTTTGCATAAATACAATTTTCAGGATCGTTCAGCGGAAAAGTAGTTATACGTGCCTGGTTGGCATGGCCGCATACATACCCGTCAGGGATCCGCAGGGCGACCCATACAGCACCGACCTGGCCTTCGCCTTTGCCGATCATCTCAAGGATCCATACTTCGTTGGCATCGGAAATGGAGAATGATTCTCCTTCGCTTGCATAACCATACTTTTCCGTGAGTTCCCCAAAGACCTTGATAGCTTCACGTGCAGTTTTTGAGCGCTGCAGTGCAATATAGATCAGGGAACCGTAATCAACGATGGCCCCTTTTTGCGTTTGCAGCTCTTCCCGGCCGCCGTAGGTTGTTTCCCCGATGGCAACCTGGTACTCATTCATGTTGCCGATCACATTGTAGGTGTGTTTTACCTGGGCGATTTTTCCCAATGGTTTCCCGGTATCCCATTCTGTTACGTCGAGCATCGAACCGGCAGGCCAGTCACGGGCGGGCCAGTGGTATAATTCACCGTACAGGGTGTGTGAGTCGGCCGAATAGGTTATCATCACGGAGCCATCGGTAGTGGATCCCTTCGTGAAAAGAAAGTTGGTACAGGCCATTGAATGATAAGTGAAGCCTGCAAGCAGCAGGAACAGGATAAACAAAGATTTCCGCATAGAGAATGAATTATTGAATGATTGAATGACTGAATTTCGAAGGTTTGATATTTCGCTGTTTTTGTTGTCAAAAGTACAAAAAAATTCATGACAGGTTCACCAACATAACAACTTGTTGAATAAGGTTTTGAAATTATTGCGGATACGGCATGGCTAAAAAATGTAATTTTGTAGTGAATTATGGGTTGTAACTATCTAATTGCCCTTATATGTACCGCAAAATTATTTCCTTTATTGCCGCGCTTGTCCTTACAACTTCCTGTTTGTTTGCCCAGGTAAACATTCATGATTCCACCATTTTCACGCCACTGATCTACGCCACTTACGGATACCAGTTCCCGGGAGGCGACCTGGCGAAGCAATTTGGAAGCAACTCCAGCATTGGCGGAGGCTTTATGCTAAAAACAAAGAAAAACTGGCTGTTTGGTGCGGAGGGAAATTTCATGTTCGGCCAGTCGGTGCGAAATACAGATTCCCTCCTTAGTAACATTTCCACCAGGGATGGTTTCATCATCGATGCAAACGGGTTCTATGCCGATATGGTCTATTATGAGCGCGGTTTCAATTTCTTTGCAAAATTCGGAAAGGTGATTCCTTTGTTATCACCAAATCCCAATTGCGGGTTTACCCTCGTTGCCGGGGCCGGATATATACAGGATAAGATAAGGATACACAACCCCGGGAACACCGCCCCGCAACTCCTTGGCGATTATAAAAAAGGGTATGACCGGTTAAACGGGGGACCCGCAGTTACCGGTTCACTGGGGTACATGTACCTGAGCAACATGCGGCTGGTGAATTTTTCGGTTTCCTTTGAATTCATGCAGGCCTGGACCACACCATACCGGAAACGGGATTTCGATACAGGCAGGCAGGACACCCGCAAATTGAGCAGCCAGTTTTATACCTTTAAAGTTTGCTGGATTATTCCGCTTTACAGGAGGGCACCGAAGGAGTTTTACATGTATTGATTTTGGGCGGACGGGCGGACAGGCGGACAGGCAGACAGGCGGACGGGCGGACAGGCGGACGGGCGGATTGACTGTAGCTGCGCAATTCAAAATATTAAAAACCAAACATGCGGCTGATATATTCGTTTCTGGTTTATTGTTATGGACTTTTCCTTCGGATTGCGGCGCGATTCAACCTGAAAGCACGGCAGTGGGTTGCCGGGCGGCGCGGGTTGTTCGTCAGCCTGGAAGCTGCATTGCGCCAGGTTGACCGCAGGAAAACCCCCGTCGTTTGGTTTCATGTCTCCTCGCTGGGTGAATTCGAACAGGGGAGGCCTGTCATTGAAGCCTTCAGAAAACGATGGCCGGAAAAGAAAATACTCCTGACCTTTTTTTCACCTTCAGGTTATGAAGTTCGGCGGCACTATGAACTTGCCGACTTCGTTTTTTACCTGCCGCTTGATACACCCGCAAATGCCCGGATGTTCCTGGAAATCGTACGACCTGAGATGGTGTTTTTTGTCAAGTATGATTTTTGGTTCAACTACATGAAAACCATTCATGACCTGCATATCCCGATTTACTTCATCTCCGCATTGTTCCGAAAAAACCATCACTTTTTTAAATGGTACGGGGAATGGTTCCTCAGTCATTTACGGCATGTGTCCCACTTTTTTGTGCAGAACAACGAATCAGGAGATTTGCTGAAGGCAGCAGGCATTGAACAGGTTACCGTAGCGGGCGACACACGGTTTGACCGCGTTTTTGCCATCGCAGCGCATCCCGTGTCATTGCCACTTGTCGAAAAATTCTGTGACGGGAAACAGGTATTTGTTGCCGGCAGCAGCTGGGAGCCGGATGAAGCCGTATTCCTCCCCCTGATAAATCGCCAGGAAACGGAAATGAAGTTTATCATCGCACCGCATGATACCTCGCCTGCCCGGATCAGGTTTATCAGGGAACACCTCAATGTTCCGGTTGTATGCTATTCTGAGCTGAATGGTGATAATGCAACGGCAACGAACGTTTTGCTCATCGATTCGGTAGGGATCCTGTCCAGGTTGTACCGCTATGCAACCATTGCATTCATTGGCGGCGGATTTGGCAGCGGCATCCACAACATCCAGGAGCCCGTCACCTTTGGAGTGCCGGTTCTTTTTGGTCCCAACTATCACAAATTCAGCGAGGCCCGTGAACTCGTTGCACTGAAAGGTGCTTTCTGCATCTCTTCTTCCGAACCACTGGATCAAAAAGTAAGGGATATCACCGGGAGCCGGCAGGAGCACAGCCGTTTATCGGCCATCTGCAGCAGCTACGTTACGCGAAACCAGGGAGCAACAGAGAAGATCATGCAGTACCTTGAACAGGTTGTCTAAATTTTATTATCTTTACAACAAAAACAGAATCTATGAAAACAGGAAAAATTTACTTTGGTTTATTGGCGGTCGTTGCTGCCTTTATGTTCACTTCATGTGGTTCGCCGGTCACCCTGACCAGCTGGAAGAACCCGGATAACAAATCGCAGATATCAAAAGTGGTGGTGATGCCATTGTTTGACAAACTGGAATACATGAAACCGTTTGAACAGTCTGTAGATGCCTATTTTGAAAAGCAGGGGCTCAAGGCAATCGGTTCTCTTGATTTTCTGAATCCGAACATCAAATATCCGATTGATGATATCAAACGGAAATGTGACAGCCTGGGTGCTGATGCGATCCTTGTGTTCGCCTACAAAGGAACAGACAAAACCGAGAGTTATGTTCCGCAAACTACCTATGTTACCGGTGGATATGGCGGTTACTGGGGCGGCGGTTACTGGGGCGGTGGCTATTATGGCGGCGGTTACTACGGTGGCGGCGGCTATTATGGCGGTGCTGTTTCAACCGGGGGATACTGGACGACCACAGCTGTTGTAAACCTGAAGGCCAGCCTGTATACCCATGGATCAAAGGATCCTTTATGGACCGGCGATATAACGGTTACAGATCCCCAGTATGTTGATCAGTCGGCAATGAATATTGCACAATACATATATGCAGACTGGCAGACATACGGCCTGCTGAAATTTGCTGCAAAGAAATAATGCAGGCCCTGCAGGTTGTTAATGCTGCAGGATCTGAATATATGTGAGGTTTTTTTTACCTGGTAGCTATTTGCTTTGAATTTTTTTGTGAAGCAACCTCAACCCGGGCAATTTGAATTTTTTTTAATTTTGGGAAAATTTAAACAGAAAAGCCTATGAAAAAGTATATCGCAGAAATGATCGGAACCTTCAGCCTGGTGTTGTTTGGTTGCGGGGCGGCATCAATTGCCGGAATAAGTTCAACAGGCCCGAGCGGCATCGGTTTGCTTGGGATATCCATTGCCTTTGGCTTTGCCGTTGTGGCGATGGCTTATGCCATCGGAGGCATCTCGGGGTGTCATATAAACCCTGCTGTTACCATTGGGGTTTTGGCTGCCGGTAAAATGGAAGTGAAAGATGCCATTGGATATATCATTGCGCAATGCAGTGGTGCTATTTTTGGTGCAGGAGTGCTTTACCTGATCAGCAGCGGCCAGCCTGGTTTCCAGATGGGCGAATGGGCCCTCGGGTCAAACGGCTGGGGCGAAGGTTACCTTGGTGGTTACAACACCATGAGCGCTTTCGTTATCGAAACCGTGATGACTTTCCTGTTCCTTTTAGTCATCCTTGCAGTTACCTCGAAATTCGGAAACGGCACCATGGCCGGTCTTGCCATCGGCGTTACGCTGATGCTGATCCACCTTGTCGCGATCCCTGTTACAGGGACTTCGGTAAACCCTGCACGCAGCCTCGGCCCTGCAATATTTGCCGGCGGTAAAGCGTTGATGCAACTGTGGCTGTTTATCATTGCCCCGATTGTTGGTGCACTGCTGGCTGCCATTGTATGGAAATTTGGATTTGAGAAGGAATAACACTTTTTACCTTACCGCACAGTACATCGCCCTGCATCCCGGTAAAAGATGCAGGACGATTTTTTTTATGATATTCAGCTGAACCCCGGCATTGTATGTTTTTAGATTTCATTAAAGACCTCAGGCGTCGTGACCACAAACCCCGTTTCGGCGGGCTTGACATCCTGAAATATATCGGGCCGGGGCTTCTGGTGACCGTTGGGTTCATCGATCCGGGCAACTGGGCTTCAAACATAGCAGCCGGTTCCGAATTCGGGTATGAGTTGCTTTGGATGGTCACCCTCTCAACCATCATGCTGATCATCCTGCAGCACAATGTGGCACATCTTGGAATCGCCACCGGGTTGTGCCTTTCCGAGGCCGCCAATATCCATACGCCAAGGCTGGTGTCACGAATCGTGCTGATATCTGCCATGGGGGCATCCATCTCTACATCCCTGGCCGAAATACTGGGTGCTGCCGTTGCGCTCAACATGTTGTTTGACATTCCGATCCCTGCTGGAGCAATCATGGCTTTCATTTTAGTGATGATCATGCTGTTCACAAATTCCTACCAGAAAATTGAAAAATTCATCATTGCCTTTGTATCCATCATCGGCCTCTCCTTCTTATATGAACTGACGCTGGTCGACATCAACTGGGTGCAGGCAGGCATCGGGTGGGTGAAACCCAGTATTCCCCAAGGCTCGATGATCATTGTCATGAGCGTGCTTGGAGCAGTGGTGATGCCCCACAACCTCTTTCTTCATTCCGAAATCATCCAGAGCCGCCAGTGGAACCTGGAAGATGAAAAAGTGATCATGCGGCAGATGGACTACGAACTGTTCGATACACTCTTTTCCATGGTGATAGGGTGGGCGATCAACAGTGCCATCATCCTTCTGGCAGCCACGGCATTTTTCATACACCGCACTCCCGTGAATGAGTTGCAGCAGGCCGAAAGCATCCTGAAGCCGCTGCTGGGAAACAATGCTGCCATAGTCTTTGGCATTGCGCTCCTATTTGCCGGAATTGCCTCTACCATCACCTCAGGCATGGCGGGGGGCAGTATTTTTGCCGGGATATTCGGCGAACCCTACGACATCCACGACAGCCATTCACGACTGGGCGTATTGATTTCGCTGGTGCTTGCCCTGCTTCTCATTTTTGTGATCAGCAATCCTTACCAGGGATTGATCATTTCGCAGATGATCCTCAGCATACAGCTGCCATTTACCATTTTCCTGCAGATCTATCTCACCTCGTCGAAGAAAGTGATGGGGAAGTATGTCAATACGACTTCCACCAAGGCAATGCTGCTGGTCGTTGGTGCGATCGTGGTCTTCCTGAATATAAAATTGCTCTTCAGTTTCTTTTGAGGATCACTAACTTTGCAGGGCGGGACAGGCGGATAGGCGGACAGGCGGACAAGCGGACAGGTGGATGAGGGGACTTTAGCCATTATACATTTTCAAAAAATTGATTAAAAAATGCCGTCAAACCGTAAAATATACTGGGCTTTTTTCATTCTGCTCTTTCTGTCGGCCCTGGTCCGCGGTTTTATTGCCGGGTTTATCGAGCTTGGAAATGATGAAGTCTATTACCTGACTTATGCTGAATTTCCGGCACTCAGCCATTTCGATCATCCACCGATGGTAGGGTTGGTGATCCAGCTTTTTACGTTTAACCTCACCTTCAGCAGTGAATTTTTTATCCGGCTGGCATCGGTCGTGCTGGGAACCATAAGCACTGGGCTGATGTTCCTGATAGGCAGGCAGATAAAGGGCCCGCTCACAGGATTGTATGCGGCTTTGCTTTTTACCGGCTCATTTTACGGTTTTATTCTCAGCGGAACTTTCATCCTTCCCGACACACCCCAGGTGGTTTTCTGGTTGCTTACATTATTCCTGGCGCTGAAAGCGCTGCCCGACCGCGAACTGATGCCCGAAAGCAGGCGGTTGCTTCTACTGGCAGGCGTTACCGCAGGGTTGGCTATGTTGTCGAAGTATCATTCGGTTTTTTTAATCACCGGCGTTTTTATCTATATCTTGATTTATAACCGCCGATGGTTCAGGGCGACAGAGACATATGGCGCCCTGCTGCTGTATTTGCTGCTCTGCACGCCCGTGGTATTGTGGAACATTGAAAATAATTTTATCAGTTTTACTTATCATGAAAACCGCGTGGGAATCACAGCGTCGGGGCTGCAGCTGCAATATTTTCTGACAGAGATCGCAGGCGAAATATTCTACAACAATCCGGTGAATGTTGTGATCATCATTACGGCCTTCGTGGCACTCATTCGGGGAAGACAATTCATCCGGGCAGATTACAGGAGGATCATTCTATGGATCAGTGTCCCGCTGGTGCTGGTATTCATGTCATTCTCGCTTTTCCGGAGCACCCTGCCTCACTGGACAGGTCCCGGTTATCTTGGGTTCATCCTTATTGCAGCCGCTTACCTGTCGGAACCGGCGCATCCTCATTCAAAAATGCGCCTTGTGCCCTGGCCTTTGGTGTTATCATTGGCTTTGCTGATGCTGGTTGCCGTGGCAGCCGTCGGGCAGATCGGGTACGGCTGGGTCCCGCTTTCAAGGTGGAAAGTAAAGGACATTTCACACGACATGACAGGCTGGAAACAACTTGGGGAGAAATTTGCTGTGGTTGCAAAACAGGATACCCGGCGAGCGCGTATGCAAAAAGGCTCCCCGATCTTCACCTTCAGGTGGTTTCCTGCCGCGAATCTTGACTACTATGCAGGCCGGCAGACCGGTCTGCCTGTGTATGCACTGGGCACCCTGGAGCGGATACATAAATATCATTGGATCAACCGAATTCATGGCAATCTCCGGAAAGGCTCCGACGCCTATTACATCGCCCTGAGCGATGACTATGAAGACCCTGTTGCTTTATACGGCACCCTGTTCGACACCATCCAGCCGGCCGATACCATTTACATTACCCGTAGGCAGGATACCGTCAGAAAGGCCTTTGTCTACCGCATGAAAAACCTGAAAAAGGAGATGGTCTTTTCACCGTAAACCCTCTCCGGCAAGTCCACTTGTCAGTTGTCACTCGTCACTTGTCACTTGTCACTTGTCACTTGTTATTTGTCACTCCTACTTCGGCCCCACCATCTTCTTCGGATCCACCGCCCTGTTGAAATCCTCCTCTGAGATCAATCCCGATTCCATGGCCGCCTGCCGCAGGGTTTTATGTTCCTGGTGTGCTTTTTTGGCGATTTTGGCAGAATTATCGTACCCGATGATTGGGTTGAGGGCTGTAACCAGCATCAGTGAATTTTCCAGGTTTTTATTGATGGCAGCCATGTTTGGTTCGATCCCGACGGCGCAGTTGTCGTTGAAGGATACGCAGGCATCGCCGAGCAGGCGTGCCGACATGAGCAGGTTTGAGATCATGAGGGGTTTGAACACGTTCAGCTGAAAATGGCCGCTGATTCCGCCGATGTTGATTGCCACATCATTGCCCAGCACCTGCGCGCAAACCATGGTCATGGCTTCGGGCTGGGTAGGGTTCACCTTGCCGGGCATGATGCTTGATCCCGGCTCGTTTTCGGGGAGCATCAGTTCGCCGATGCCGCAGCGCGGACCGGAAGCCAGCATCCGTATGTTGGAGGCAATGTGCATCAGGCTAACGGCGAGTGTTTTAAGTGCTCCTGAAGTTTCCACCATGGCATCGTGTGCCGAAAGCGATTCAAATTTATTGTCGGCAGTTACGAATGGCAGTCCCGTAAGGTCGGCGATTTTTTTTGCCACCAGCACGTCATAACCCATTGGTGCGTTCAAACCTGTGCCGACAGCGGTGCCGCCGAGTGCCAGTTCCGAGAGGTGGGGAAGGCTGTTCCGCAGCGTTTTCAACCCATGTTCAAGTTGTGAAACGTACCCCGAAAACTCCTGGCCAAGCGTTAGTGGCGTGGCATCCATGAGGTGGGTGCGGCCGGTTTTAACGATCTCCCTGAATTCCTCGGATTTTTTTGCAAGGGTCCCTTTCAGAAGTTCAACGCCCGGGATGGTAACCCCTGTAACCATTTTATATGCAGCGATGCTCATCGCGGCCGGAAAGGTATCATTTGACGACTGTGATTTGTTCACATCATCATTCGGATGGATAAAGGTTTTCCCTTCACCGCCCAGCAGACCGCCATGCAGTACATGCGACCGGTTGGCAATCACCTCGTTGAGGTTCATGTTGGTTTGCGTGCCCGAACCGGTTTGCCAGATCACCAGCGGGAACTGGTCGTCCAGCTTTCCCTCCAGGATTTCGTCGCAAGCTTTCACAATGAGTTCCTTCTTCTCCCCGGTAAGCACCCCCAGGTCGGCATTGACCATGGCAGCCGCCTTTTTCAGGATCGCCATGCCCCTGATCATCTCTTTGGGCATAGAACCGGGTTCCCCGATTTTGAAATTTCCGAGCGAACGTTGTGTCTGGGCTCCCCAGTATTTGTCCATGTCAACCTCGATAGGTCCCATGGTGTCTTTTTCGATGCGTGTTTTCATGGTGGAATGTTGGATGGTTAGTTTTCTGGATTCATTTTAACAGGGGTATGATATTTTCAACAGGATCACCAACTACCGCTTTGTATTTCCCCTCTACAACAGGACGTTGCAATAGCTTCGGATACTGCAGGATAATTTTGACCAATTCATGATCTTCGAAATTCTTTCCCTTCAGGTTCTGCCTGTAATACTCTTCCTGCGTGCGCAAGATGTCTGCAGGTTTAAGATTCAGCTTCACCAGGAGTTTTTCCAGCTCTTTTTCCGTTAACGGATTTTTCAGGTATTCCATGACCTCAAAACTTTGTCCTGATTCCTGGAGGAATTTCAGGCCGGCC
Source organism: Bacteroidota bacterium (assembly GCA_026391835.1). Taxonomy (GTDB): domain Bacteria; phylum Bacteroidota; class Bacteroidia; order Bacteroidales; family FEN-979; genus CAIVAT01. The sequence goes on along the minus strand of JAPLDF010000034.1, from coordinate 74,328 downwards.
CGTGATTTTTTGCAGGATGGGTTATGGTATATTCGCAACATAGTCAGGATTTACGAATTACGATTTACGAATTACGATTTTGTTGCTTAGCAGGCACAATGCTTATCCGGCGTTCCCGTATTCCATCAGGTATGCCTTGATGAATTCAGTGAGGTCACCATCAAGCACAGCCTGGGTGTCGGAAGTTTCAAAGCTGGTGCGAAGGTCTTTCACCATTTTATACGGATGCAATACGTAGCTGCGGATCTGGCTGCCCCATTCGATCTTTTTCTTACCGCTCTCGATCACATTGATCTTCTCGCGCTGCTTGCGCAGTTCTATTTCGTAAAGTTGCGATTTCAGCAATTTCAGTGCTTTTTCGCGGTTCTGTCCCTGCGACCGTGTCTCCTGGCATTCGATCACAATGCCGGAGGGTTCGTGTTTGAGCCGCACCGCGGTTTCCACCTTGTTCACATTCTGCCCGCCGGGGCCGCTGCTTCTGAAGGTATCCCAGCTGATGTCGGATGGATTGATCTCGATGATGATGTCATCGTTGATGATCGGGTAGGCATAGACCGATGCAAATGAAGTATGGCGCTTGTGGTTGGAGTCGAAGGGCGAAAGCCGCACCAGGCGGTGCACGCCATTTTCACCCTTGAGGTAACCATAGGCATAGTCGCCGTCAAATTCAAGTGTAACCGATTTGATCCCGGCTACATCGCCTTCCTGGTAATCGACTTCGGTGATTTTAAATTTGCTGCGCTCGGCATAACGGATGTACATGCGCATGAGCATTTCCGCCCAGTCCTGCGATTCGGTACCTCCTGCACCCGAGTTGATCTGCACGATGGCACCAAGTTTATCCTCTTCGCCGCTCAGCATGTTTCGGAATTCAAGATCCTCAACCAGTCGGAGTGTTTCCCGGTAATTGTTTTCGAGTTCGTCTTCGGTGCCTTCGCCCTGGATGAAAAAATCCCACATGATCAGCAGGTCATCGCGGCTTGAAACAGCAAGCAGGTAGGCATCTGTCCATAGTTTTTTATCGCGGATCGCCCGCAGCGCCTGTTCGGCCGCTTTCGGATTGTTCCAGAAGTCAGGGGCTTGCGAGAGTTCTTCTTCTTCTGCTATCCGGGAAAGTTTGTTGTCGATGTCAAAGGTACCTCCTCAAGACATCAAGTCTTGTCTGAAGGTCTTTTAGCTGGTCAGGTGCTACCATGTCAGATTTTAAGTTCTGTTAATACTTTTAAGATGAGGTCAAATTCAAATCCTTTACCTGTGACAAAAGTGATGATTTTTTGGCGGATATTCAAATGTTTTGAGGTTTTTATTTCTGACATTTTTTTAAGAATCAGTTCACGGATGGTGCTCAGGTAATCATCCTCACCAATCTCTTCCATTGCCTTTTGGACCAGGTTTTCGGGAATGGTCCGGGTTTTCAGTTCATACCGGATTTTCGTTCGTCCCCACTTATTGACATGGAATTTACTGCGCACGAAGAGGCGGGCATAGCGTTCTTCGTTGATAAAGCCCTCCTTGGTCAATTGGAGCTTGATCTTTTTAATCTTGGCTTCAGACACCTTCCAGAGCATGAGTTTATTGTCAACCTCCTTGATGCATCGTTCCTGGTATGCGCAATAGTTTTGAATTCTGGCAAGAATCGCTTCCAGGTCGTCTTTTAATGAATCGTCGGTGCCCGGTTTATTCATGTCATGACATAAATGATATTAAACTGCCCGCAGAAGTGAAGAGGGTTTCCGGGCATGGGTTGTACGATCTGGCACATCGTAAAAAGAAAAATCGTCAGACCAAAACTGGCTGAAGGTGCGTTTATCATAATCCCTGGAATAATATGTAAAGGTAATGCTAAAATTGCTGAAAAACAACAGATGAAATTAAAAAAATGATACGGGAGGATCAGTTTTCTAATGGCTTATCTTGTAAAATAAGTCTCCAGTTCACGCAATGTGTCGGTTGTCGTGGCAAAATCCCTGATCACCAGGCCCGATTCAAGCAGCACGATGCGGTTGCACACCTCTGTAACGTGGGCAAGGTCGTGACTTGAAACCAGCAGCGTGACATGCTGTTCGGCACTGATCCGCTTCAACAGCCTTTTCAGACTGATCTGTGAACTCGGGTCAAGATGGGCGAAGGGTTCGTCAAGTACGACAATTTGGGGATTTCCCATCAGTGCGGCCATGATCCCGACTTTGCTCTTGTTTCCCTGTGAAAGTGTCCGGATGGGCTTCCGGTTTTCCCAGAGCTCCCCGGTGGCAAAACCGTCGAGGCTGTTGAAAAAGCTGATGTTGTCAGACGCATTCATCCCGTGCAGGTAGCCGATGAAGTCGAAGTATTCGGCCGGGGAGAGATATTCGATCAGGAACCCCTCGTCGAGATATGACCCGGTATATTTCTTCCATGCTTCTGACCGGGATACCGGTATATCCTTCGACATGATCGCCCCGGATGTGGCCGCAAGCAGGTCGAGGATCAGGCGGAAAAAAGTGGTCTTTCCCGCACCATTGTTGCCGATCAGCCCGAACGATTCACCGGCTGCAATCTCCATGGCCGGTATGTCGAGCGCCAGGACATTGTTGTACTGCTTTTTAATCCCTTGTACCTTGATCATATGTTATCCGTTTCTGAAACCTTGAAGAATATTCTGTTTCCTGGCAAGGAACTGCCTGGTGACAATATTGATAAGCTGCCGGTGAAAAATGATTCCTGCCAGCCCTGTCAACCCGATTGCAAGAACTCCTGCTGCATCGGAAACGATGTTGGATACCAGCCAGGAAATCAGGATCGGAAGTCCGAATACGGGGAGGATCATGAAAAAATGAACCGCGGTGACTCCTTCATAGTTGAAAAAAGCACCCTTGCTCATGTCGACCCGTTTGGTGTTATAACTTCCAAGGTAAAGGATCAGGAAAATGTTGATCCCGCAGTTGAAAAGCCAGGCGGCAAGGTTTACCGGCAGGATCCTGTAGTCGTAGAGGGCATAAGGGAGGGTAACAACAAATGTGACGGTGTTGAAAAGGAAGAAGAGCCAGTATTTTGAAGTAAAGTAATCGTGGCTTGAAAAATTGGCGGTGCACAACCGGTCAAAATAACTGCTTTCCCATGAGAGAATAAGCTGCCCGTACTGTACCATCATGATCCCAGTGAGCAGCAGGCCTATAAAAAGCATCATTCCGAACCCGCCCGACACAGGCAGTTTCGGATAGATCATGAATCCATAAAACATGAACAATGCACTCAGTACCAGGTACGATCGTGGCCGGTTGTTCCGCAGGATCATCTTCATTTCCAGGCTTACCAGTGTCCCGGTCACCCCGAAGATTTCGGCAAGATGGCGGGTTCTGCCGGCCGAAGCATACTGTTTCTCCTGCTTTTCCTTTACCTCCATGTAGCGCTGCCGGTGCAGGAAAAGCCAGGAAAGGCCATAGGAAAGGAACAGGATGATAACCGGGGCAATGATCCAGGCAGGGTGCAATGCAACATACATCAGGCTATCCCCGAAGCGTAGGGCGATCGCCCGGTCATGTGAAAAATCCACCCAGGCCACAATTGCGGTAACAACTGCCAGGGCGATAATGACTGCCGGTTTTGCGGAAAACAGTTTCTTTATGAAAAATGCAAGGTAGTTGCTGGAAAAGATCAGCAGGATGATGGTGAAGATCCATGCCAGGCCCAGGCCTGCAGCGTGGACAGGGATGATGTAACGGAGCGTGAAGGGCAACAGGACGACAACCGGGAAGAAATTGAACAGGCTGAACCCCGACTTGATAAGCAGGAAATGGAATATTGAATTTTTCCTGACCGGCAGGTGAAGGTATGGGACCACGGAAATCACAGGGGCAGGTTGCATGAAAAACCGGAGCAGGAAGTCGGCAATAAAATAATAGAGCAGGATCCCGGAAAGGGCCGACACCGGTTCGGTGCCGGGAAATGCGGAAACCAGGATCTTACCAAGAAAAAATCCCAGGACAATGAGGTTGATGAGAAAATAGAGCAGGAAAATCCCGAGGATGATGTTGATCAGGACGGTTTTCTGCCAGTATGACGAGCGTATGGCCTCTTTCCACTGGTGACCGGCAAGTCTGAAAAACAAGGAGAGGGTATTCATACGGCAGGTTATTTTTGTTTTTCAAAAACATCAACTTCCCTGAAATAAAACGGCCCGTGCGGCGAATCTTCGCTAACCCACAGCAGGTACCGGTATTGCTTCGATTTCTCGGGGAGCGGCAGGACCGTGTAGAGTGCCTTGCTGTTTCCCCAGATATCTTCGGGGGGGGCAAAAGCGATGAAACTCCACCCTGCAGCCTTTGGGTCGCCTTTTACAGCGGGATTTTTTTCACCGGTGGCGCCCCAGAGTGAAAAGGATTGTCCGCCCCGCCTCGTGCTTTGCCCGGTGAAAATGTGGATGCTGTCGAGTTCGATCTCCTGTTGCAGGTCCATCAAAATCCGCCCTTCCCCCTTTTCCGACCATTTGTCGTTGAGTGAGTCGCCCGGGAGCATGTCGTACATGCCGTCGTTGATTGCAGCCACATTCATCCCATCGGTGATCAGCCCTGAAAGGGTGGTGTCAGCATCGCTGAAATAGTAGCGTGAAGTCACCCCGTTCGGCTGATGGATATCGGCATAATCTTTCATGGTGAGGCGTGCGGGAAGCCTGGCCAGGTTACGGTTGCTGTAAGCCATCACTTTGGCGGCAGGGGCCATGTTTTCGGTAACGAAACTTTTTGCGAGGTTCAATGCCAGTGTTTGACGCCCGGTGAAATCATCGTACAGGGCCTGTGCCAGTTGAACCTGGTCGGAAGGATTGTCGGCCAGGGAGATGGCGAAGATTTTTATGCTTTCATTGTCAGGAAGCTGCAGGGTTTCACTTGCCTGGCCTGCATCGAGTCTGTATTTGAAGATGTAGGCATACTGGTATGGCAGCCTCGTCGTATCGCGGTGAAGATGTGTTGCGAACCACGCTACTTCATCGCGTTTGATGAATCCTTTCTGCAACCCGGTGATCCGCCCGAATTTATCCCAGGTGCGGTTGTCGAACTGCCCGATATTGCCACGGTAGCCCTGGATGCGCAACGTCGATTTCAAACCGCCTACTTTAAAGATGCCGGAAGTATCAGTTAGTGCAGCGGCAAGGATATATACATGGTTGAAGTTCCCGGTTTTCGGGAAACTTATTTTTTGTCCTTTGCAGGACAACACATTGTTTTTCCCGTCGGCGGTCGGGCCAAAATTGAATTGAACGCCATCCACCACCAGGGTTTCCGGTAAAAGTTCGGCCGGGAGGCTGATCCCCTGCTGATCGAACCGCCCGTTCTTTTTGTTTCTTGTGCCTGATACCACATCCTGGTCATAGGCGAGCGGAAGTGCAAATGACGTGGGCTCGGCAAATTTCTCAACCGGTGGTTCCAGCTGCAGGGCATAACTCCGGATGGCAAATTTCTTCATGTCGGTCACCAGTTTCCCGTTTTTAAGGGTCGCCTCGCCAACCAGGTGCTCCTGCCCGTCTATTTCCCAGGCTTTTACGATTTTTGAAGCCATCGAAACCTCCACGTTCAGGAAATCCTTGCCGACGAGCTCCTGCAACCTGACAACCACATCCTTGCCGTTTTCAGCTTTTTTCAGGGTGCGGATATCAACCTGGGGCACCGACACCTGGGCAAACGAGAAGCTCTTCCCCAGGAAACCGGCATGCTGCTGAACCTGGAATACCCGGAGCGGCTGATTCAGGCTTCTACCCTGCCATTCCGAAAGCCCCGTGCGCCAGTCTCCCTTGTGGCTGTAGAATCCGTATGTAATTTCATGGATTCCCCAATCCTGGGTGGCCTGGTCATGGTAAAAATTGGTTGCCGGGGTATACAGCAAAGTCAGGCGCAGGGTTTTGTCGTTGGGCTTGTCGGATCCGAATTTGGAGTCTTCAAAAATGGTCACGCCAAAATTCCCTGATTTATCGGTCAGGTCAAACCACTCGCGTGAAGGCACCTCGTACTTTTTCTCGCTGTTGTTTTCCCGTTCTTCGGTTCCCAGGCCGAGGTTGTAGGTTGCCACCCCGTTTGAAGCTGTAAGCGGAAATGAAGCCTTCAGACTTACACCGCGCGACTGCCAGTTTATGATATTGCGGATGACCAGGTTCTCTTTGCCTGCCGCCAGCATGATATATTGTGTAAATACCGAATTCCGTGCGGTGCGCTCGATTTTGATGGTACCCCGCACCGGCCCTTTTTCAAGGACTGTAACTTTCACGGGGCCTTTCACATAATCACAGGGCGGATTTTTGCGGTCGTTCCAGTCCATATTCCAGGCAGGCCAGTATTGAGGATGTTCTTTCTGGAATTCGAGCCTCATTGGGGCCGACAACATCTCTTTCCCCAATTTTTTGTCAATGATGCTCGAGATGTCGCCTGCTGCATTGACCGTAACCTTTAAAAATTCATTGTCGAGCATTTTTTCGGAAACCGAGAGGGATGTTTTCGCTGGGGTTTCATCTTTGGTTTGCTGGACATCATAGCATGCCAGTCCCAGCGACGGGATCGTGCATTGAAACAGGATGCGGATGCTCTCTTTTGAGACTTGCACCATCTGGACAGGCACTTCGTTGTTTAACGCATCGAACACCTTAACTGCCTTCGGTGCACCTTCGGGGTAGGATAATTCAGCTTCAATCACATCTTTCCGGCTGACCGACAGCGGGTTGTAAACCACCAGTGTTTTGCCTTTCCCCCGGGTGTCCATGGCACGGATCACGGCACCGGCCGAACTTTCCAGCCCGGACGAAAATTTATTCAGGGCAAGCACCTCATCGTTCCATGCATACTCGTATGCTTTCGGGATGCAGGTCCCCGGAAGGATGTCATGCATTTGACTTCCGAGAACAAGCCACCAGGCTTCGTTGAGTGACTTCTGGGGGTATTTCAGCCCTCCAAGCCAGTCGGCCATTACGGCGATGGGTTCAGTGGCAAGGGCAAGTTGTTCGTTTTTACGGTTCCACCGTTTCATATATGCCTGTGATGTGAGCGAACCCGACGAATGCTCGGTGAGGAGGAGGTCGCCACTGTAGGAGGGAAGCTGGCTCTTTTGCTCCGCGGTCAAATCGCGGAACAGCTGGTCCGATGAACAGAGATATACATTGATCTTCCCATCCGGCTGCCCAACACTGCCGGTAGCGTTCTTTACATCTTCTTCGCGGGGAGCACCGCCTTCATCGCCAACCCCGTAATACCGGTAATCGGCAAAAACACCATATTTTTTTCCATTTTCCAATACCCGGTTCACCCAATAGGATGATGTGTCAAGCCGTTTTTTAACCTCACCGCCATAATCGGTTGCATTAAGCGCTGCAACGATGCCTTTGCCATCGGGGCCTGTCCAGTTGCCGATATTGAACGGGATCCCGGCAGCCGAACCCCACGAAAGTTTTTGTGTCGAGAATCCTTTCAATCCTGCATGTGCCAGTGCAGATGGAATGTGCGCCTGGAACCCGAAGCAGTCGGGGAGCAGGAAATCAACACTCTCCCTGCCAAATTCAGCCTTGAAGTATCCGTTTCCGTATAAGACCTGGCGGATCACCGACTCCGGCGACGGAATATTGGCATCACATTCATCCACTGAAGATCCCCCGACAAACCAACGCCCCTGCAGGACATATTTTTTGAGCCTATCATATTTTTCAGGATAATACTCCTTCATCATTTTATACCGGCGGGCCCCCGAAAATGTGAAAACATACGATTTATACTTTTCAAGACGCTGGAAATTCTCATCCAGCGTATTTTTAAGATACTGATCGATCGTTGTTTCATAATCCCAACGCCATTCCGTATCAAGGTGGGCATACCCGACTGTATAGAGGACCGGATCCCTGGAGATGTCAAATTTAAGGGTTGCAGGCTTAGCAGTTTCCGGCTGGGCATTTACAACATTTCCGATCATTAATAGCAGGAGTCCGGCCGCAAGGGAATAGTGACGCATCATGATAATTGTATTTCCTGTAAAATTAGAGATTTATTTTATTTCTCAAAAAGAGTTACTTTTGTGCAAACATAACAGGCGGGCACTAAATGAAAAAATATTTATTCTTTTTTATTATCAGTTCACTTCTTGCATCATGCCAGGGCAGCAAGGACCAGTTCAAAATCACAGGCAGTGTGAAAGGTATTGATACGGGCATGATCTTTCTTCAGAAATACGACCAGGAAAAGTGGGTTGATGCCGACTCGGTGAAACTTAACAAGGGAGAATTTGAATTTGCAGGAAAGGTCGACATTCCTGAGATGTGGCAGCTTGTCTTGAAACAGAATCAATTGGCGCTTCAGCTTTTTATGGAAAATGCAAAGATCGATGTCCTGGTTCTTCCTGACAGCATTGAGAAATCAATCATCAGGGGATCGGCAACCCAGGATATTTACAACAAGTATTTGTCGATGAATGAAGCCGTCAATAAAAAAATGGATGTTGTATACCAGGAGTGGAAAAAAGCCAGGGTGGCCCATGATACGCTTGGCATGAAGCGCAACGATTCCATCTCAAACCTGCTGGATGCTGAAGTGAAGGAACAACTTCAGAAGTTTGCGAAAACCAACAACAAAACGGTGGTTTCACCTTACCTGGTAATGCACAACAGCTGGCAGTTTGAACTTCCTGAATTGGAAGAAATTGTGAATGCGATGGATACGAATCTCAACGCTTCACAATACCTGAAAGCCCTGCAGAAACGGGTAGATATCCTGAAGCGTGTTTCGGTAGGCCAGATCGCACCTGATTTCGAAATGAACGACAGTACCGGAAAGCCGGTAAAACTATCTTCGATGAAAGGAAAAATCATTCTTGTCGATTTTTGGGCATCATGGTGCAGCCCCTGCCGCGCCGAAAACCCTAACGTCGTCAAGGCATTCCTGGCGTTCGGTAACAGGGGGTTCGGAATTCTCGGTTGTTCTTTCGATTCAAACCGCGAAAAGTGGCTCAAGGCTGTGAGCGACGACAAGCTTACCTGGACCCATGTTTCGGATCTGAAGGGATGGGCAAATGCGGCCGGGAAACTTTATGGCGTCAACTCAATCCCCGCCAATGTCCTTCTCGACCGGGATCAGAAGATCATCGGACGCAACCTGCGCGGCGAAGATCTGATCAACAAGCTTATAGAAGTCCTTGGCCCGGCAACCCAGGAAAAGAAGCCGATAAGAAGGAAATAAATGAAAAAGTATTTCGTATATATTTTACTGATGGCCGGTAGCCTGGCCCAGGCTCAAAATACAATAGATGGCACCATTCTCACCTGCAACGGGAAACAGGTTTTCCTGATGAGCATCTATGGTGAAAAATCGAAGGCCATCGATTCTACGACCACTGATTCTTCAGGCCATCTCAAGTTTAAGATCAGCAACCGCCTGCCGGGAATGTATCGGGTTCAGTGGGCCAAAGACGGCATGGTCGACCTCATCTGGAACCAGGAGGATGTGTCGTTTGTCACCTCGGCAAAAAACCCAGAAGACAGCCTCCGCATTATCTCTTCCTTTGAAAACATAATCAACCTCAACTATTCCAGGCTAGACCGGATAAATCAGACCAAACTGCAATTGCTGATGCCTGTTGTCGACTTTTATCCTGTAAAGGATGCTTTTTATGCCTCCATAACCCGGGAATTGGAGTTGACCCAAACGTCGCAGCAGCGATTCCTTGATTCACTGATCAGGTTGTCGCCGAATTCTTTTGCGGTGCGCGTGGCAAAAGTCTATCAAACCCCCTTTATCCCTGCCGGGTTAAACAAGGAGGAGCGGATCACCTTCTTAAAACAGCACTATTTCGACCGGGTTGACTTTACCGACACAGCGCTGCTGCGAAGCATGGTGTTCGTGAATAAAGCCATTGCCTACCTGTCGTTGTACAGCAACAACCGCATGCCACAGAAACAGCTTGAAGCCGAATTCATCAAGGCGGTCACCCTTATGCTGAGCGCAGCTTCGGTGAGCCCCGTGGTGTATAAATTCTGGCTCGATTACCTGGTAGGCGGGTTCGACAAATACCATTTCGATGAAGTGATCACCTATATTGCCGACAATTTCCAGGATCCTTCGTCCTGTGAAGACCAGGAACGAAAATCGGCCCTTCAGAAAAAACTCGATACATTTAAGAAAATCGCCATTGGCAAAATTGCGCCGGACCTGGAAGTGCCGGATGTCAAAGGAAAGCCGGTCAAACTAGCCGGGATAAATTCAGAATACACACTTATCGTATTCTATGCAAGTACCTGTCCGCATTGCGCGGCAATGACACCGAGGCTGAAGGAACTGTATGACAAGCAGCAGCCTAAAAAGTTTGAGGTGATGTCGGTATCCATTGATACCAGCCGTACCGAATGGACAAATTTTTTAAAGGAGCAGAAGGTCAGCTGGATCAATGTTTCGGACCTGAAAGGTTTTGCAGGCAAGTCGGCCGATGATTATAACATATATGCCACGCCTACCATGTTTTTACTCGACCGCGAGAAAAAAATCCTGGCCAAACCCATCTCCCTGATGGAACTGGAGCAGGCATTGAGAGATCATAACCTGATCAATTGATTTACGATTTACAATTTACGATTTACGATTAAGGCTTATCAATCGTAAATCGTAAATTGTCCGATCGTAAATATCAATATTTCATTATTCTCGATGTACCTGACATTTCCGGCGAAACAACCCGGATAATGTAAATCCCCGCAGGTCTGTCATGCAGGGAAAGTTCATGTTTGCGGCCTTCCGGGAGTTGTTCGCCAACCAGTTTTTCACCATGCATGCTATACATCTCAACCATACACCCAGGGTAATCCCCGCCGGTCATTTCCAGCGTGAAACTTCCGGAGGTCGGGTTCGGATAGACCTTGAAAAAACCGTCTCCTGTGGTTTTGAATGGTTCTTCACCGGATACTCCGGCAAATGACTCTTCCTTAAGCACCTGGGGAAGGGTATGGGGAACTGCATTGCAGTAAAAACAATCAGATGCTATATAGCCGTGCAGGAATCCGCCTGGTGTCACTACCACGCCTGGATTGATTTTTATATTTACACCAGCGACCAGGATCGCTGATCCGCCATTCTGAACCAGGAAGGGGCTGGTGCCGCCACCCGAAACAATCAAGGTCGCCGTAGCATCTGAACAGAGTGTTTGTCCGGCTGGTATAATATACCCGGGCAGGGTTCGCGTTGAAGGAGGAAGAGGCTTCACGGATACATGGATCGTTTTTGTCGCAGAACAGCCGGCATTGGTTACATAACTTACCGTAAGCGTTTGAATTCCGCCTGGAGCAGTCCAGTTGACGCTGACTGAATTCGAACCCGACCCGCCTGCAATGGTCCCGCCTGGTGTGACAGTCCATGCATAGCCTGTGTTCCCGGCCTCCGTCCGGTATGAAACCCCGGTTGATCCGGAACATACAACGGTATCGCCCGAAATGGTTGCAACAGGAGGAGGAGTGACACTGATTTCAAGTGTCCTGCCAATTCCGCTACCGCAGGGGTTGGTGCCAAATACGGTGATCATTCCCGAAACCGCAACCGGCGTGAAGTTCACAGTAACTGACCGTGTATTGTTCCCGGAAACAATGGTTGCACCCGGAGGCAGGCTCCATGAATAGCCGGTGGCGTTCAGGATGGCCGGGATGGAATAGGCTACTCCGCTCATGCCGCTGCAAACCAGGCTGTTCCCGCTGATATTCCCGGCCCTGTATGGCTGACAAGTGAAAACCTCCACCGAATCGCCGGAAACACTGCTGTAGTTGCCAACCGTATCCCTGAACTCCATGCTCATCATATGTTTTCCAAGGGGCAGGTAGGGCAGTTCAACCGAATCAAGCAGGGTCATACTGCCTGCGGGTTGCGCCAGCCTGATCACCCGCATGGTTGCCTGGTCGTTGTCGAACCAGTAACGGTATCCCGATATGACATTTTCTGCAATGTTTGCCGTTGCGCTTTTATAAAAGTAGCCGGAAGAGACGATACTCTCAAGGTCACCACTTTGGAACCGCACATGGGCTTTGTGAAGCCCCGGCTGCAGGGCAGCTGCATTGATTGTGGCAACTAAATCGGCAACCGGTTGATGTGCTATCGCTACAGACACTTTTGCTGCAGGGTTGTCGTCGAACCAGTATTCATACGAAGTCAGGTTGTTCTGATTTTCAGTACCGTGTTTATAAAACATGTCCGACTGCGTTGAACACCATACACCCTGGGTGTTTTTAAACCTGATGTGAAAAGCGTGAAATCCCAGCTGGAGCGAGGTTCCTGAAATAGCTGAAGAAAGATCAAGGAACCGGGTACTGGCGACATTCACCGACGTTTTGGATCCGTAATCGTTATCGAACCAATATTCGTAACCTGAAATCAGCATCTCCGGCATAATGACGAAATATGCTGAAGTGATTGCGCTGTATATTCCCGAAACGTCATGAAACCTGATGTGGAACGTATTCATTCCCGGGGTCAGTGCGGAGGAGGAGATTGCTGAAGTGAGGTCAAGCAGGGTGGTATTGCTCACAGCGACTGCAATTTTACCGGCGTAATTATCATTGAACCAGTATTCATAGCCATTTACCAGGGTAGAGACCGGGTAAAAGAACATGGAAGAACTAACAGGGCTGTAACGGAGCGAGTCATCCTTAAACCGGATGTTGAAGCGGTGAAGTCCCACCAGGACGGGCGGTACATTCACAGAAGTGGTCAGGTCCAGCGCAGTTGCCGGGCTTACAGGCTGGCTGATCATCCCGGCATCATTGTCATCGAACCAGTACTGGTATGCGATGATTTTGGGTGCCTGGGCTACCAGAACCTGCAACGGGATGACCAGGAGGCATGAAATGAGGAGTAATATTTTTCTCATTGTGGGTTATTTTTCCTGGGCGGCAACTTTGAAATGGATGTTGAGGGTGCCAGCGGGGTTTGTCGATCCGGCCACATATTTGAACTGGATATGCGGGTTCACTGGCAGCATGCCGTCCTTGAACGGTTCGCCACCGTAAATTCCGCAGTCGGTGCCATCACTGCCTCCGTTAATGCCCGGGCTGCCGGCAACCAGGTGGTAATTGTGATGAATATCATAGGCATTGCCAACCTGGCTGGTATAAATCTGCTCATTGGGCACACTTTCATGGTTCCCCGACATGTTGCCAAACCCGTTCAGGTTTGCTACACAGTAGCCATAATAGTCGTAGAAAAACCCAATCGGTCCGTTAAAGAGGTTGTAGTAATAATTGTTGTCAACACAGTATACCGGGATATAACCATAATAGGCGACACATGGATTTTTAAAAATATTGTTGGAAAAGGTTGAATTCTTTACAAAAAAGTTAAGTGTTTTACTGCTTCCCCATAAGAAGTCGTTGTGTAAAAAGGTGGCTCCGTAGAAGTAATTCAGCTGGCCTTCCAGGATATTGTTCCTGAAACTTGCATTGGAGTGGCCGCCATACACGTGCCCGCGGATGATGTTTTCACGGAAAAGGAATGAAGTGGTGGTGGTGTCGGTGCCATTGTTGGAAAGGTAGACGGTGCTGAGGTTGCAACGCGAAACATAATAGGATGAAACATGCTGGTTAGCCTGGCTGGTGCCAAACGTGAGTACCCCGTTGAGCATGAAGCCCTGGAGGCTCCCGTTGTCGGCGCCTGAAACGATGGTGATGTTTCCTGTGAGAAAGGTGGTACCGGTGGCATAGCAGGAGTCGGGGAAGATTCCGGCGCCAATGATGTGGACCCCTTTGTTGATGACAAGGTTCCCGATGTTCATCAGCGCAGTTCCCGGCAGGTAAATATAATCGCCATTCGCTGAATGGATCACCGCTGAATCCAGCCGGGTAAAAAATTCACTTCCGCCGGCAACATGGTTAACGGCTATCAATTCCTGGGCTGAAAGGGAACTCATCCCAAGCACGCAGAGGGCAAAAAAGGTAAAAAGTTTTCTCATGACAAGGTGATTTTAAGGGAGGTTTAAATGAGTATTGTTATACAGAAATATGAAAATTACAAGGCAAAGATAAAAGGGAAAATCAAATTAACAAACATTGAAGTATAATAATTCCTGAATTAATAGTTGTGAAGGCTATTCCCCTGCGGGGGCTTTTTTTAACACAAAGACAGGATGGAACCCGCCGTCGGCATAGATTTACATTGGGTATATTTGTGCAACTCATTGTATTCTTTGTTGTTTAAAGTTTACAGGTACGATCTCCGTAAGAAAAAAAAAGGTCAACCATCTTCAGGCAAATATGAAAGGGTGAAATTCAGGGGCATTCGCGGGTTTTTGTATTCGGGTGAATTTTTTATCTTTGCACTTTTCCGGGGCAAAACCGGGAAAATTTTACAGTTAGCAGCACACATGTACGATTATATTCAGGGAAAGCTGGTTGAAAAAAATCCCGCCTATGCGGTTGTTGATGCCAATGGTATAGGCTATTTACTGAATATTTCCATTCACACCTATGCACAGCTCCGCGAAGATGAAAAGTGTACCTTATACACCCATCTCGTGGTGCGTGAGGATGATATGTTGCTCTATGGCTTTTACGAAAAGGGTGAACGTGAACTTTTCCGGCTACTGATCAGTGTTTCCGGCGTTGGGGTGAATACGGCACGCATCATTTTGTCTTCCCTTTCCCCCAACGAAGTTGTCAGGGCCATCGGCGAAGGCAATGCACCATTGCTTCAGCGGATCAAGGGCATCGGGGCAAAAACTGCGCAACGCATCATTATTGATTTGAAAGATAAAGTTTCAAAAGAGCTAATCCCCTATGAAAAATCAGGAATTTTACACAATACAAAGAAGGAAGAAGCGTTATCAGGATTGATCATTCTGGGCTTCCCAAAGATGCTTGCTGACAAAGCATTGATTAAAATCATCGAATCGGAAGGAACAGGCTTGACAGTGGAACAACTGATCAAACACGCGCTCAAGGTTTTATAGCGTGACAGTTCCGGAGTTACATAGACCTTGCTGGACTTAGTGAAGAAACACGATTTATATACTCTTATCTGCCTGGCCGTCCTGGTTACCATCCGTTTCCCGGTTTTTTCCCGAGAAACGCAGGGTAGCTTTGGGCCCTATTCTCTATTCTTGTCTCCCCCCGACAGTCTGAAAAAAGGCGAACCCCCCGGACTCAGGTACCCGTTTGAGGATGAAACGGTTATGCCCGGATCCGGGAAGGAAAATCCCATTTACCTGAAGAATCCCTCAAACATCAAGACAAATATCGAGTATGACCCGATAACACGTCAGTACTACTACACCTACAAGATTGGCGAAACGGTTTACCGGATACCTACCACGTTGTCATTCGACGAGTTTCAGAACCAGGACATGCAGTCGATGATCAACCAGTACTGGAAAGAACGGTCGGAGGCTGCCACCATGGATAATGCAAAGGGCATTATCCCGAAGATACATATTCCGGGAAAAGTTTTTGAGACGATTTTCGGCAACAATACCGTGGATATCAGGCCGCAGGGATCTGCCGAGGTCGACTTCGGCATTGTTTCGAACCGGCGCGATGACCCCATGCTCAGCACCCGTCAGCGGAGGCAGACCAACTTCGATTTTACTGAGAAAATCCAGATGAATGTGATCGCCAAGATTGGCGACAAGATCGAATTTAAAATCAACTACAATACCCAGGCTACTTTTGATTTCGAGAACAAGCTGAAATTGAAATATGAAGGCAAAGAGGACGACATCATCCAGCTGATCGAGGCAGGGGATGTGAACATGCCGCTCAGTACAAATCTTATCCGCGGTACCGAAAGTTTGTTTGGTATTAAAACAAAACTTCGGTTCGGAAGGGTCACAGTAACGGCAATCTATTCACAACAGAAGAGTGAGACCAAAAATATTGTCGTACAGGGCAATGCCCAAACGCAAAAATTCAGGATCCGTGCCGACGAATATGAAGAGAACAAGCATTTCTTCCTGGGACAGTATTTCAGGGACAACTATAAAAAAGGGACGAGTGAGTTGCCGGTCGTTTCTTCAAATGTGAACATTGTAAAAATCGAAGTATGGGTGACCAACATCGGCGCCGCAGTGACCGAGAACAGGAACATTGTTGCATTCATGGACCTTGGCGAATACAAGCCCTACAATACCCGGTTGTTTACCGGTGATCCCGGCGGAAAATTCACCTCGAACAAATCGAACAACCTGTTCCAGGTGCTGATGCCAAATGCAACTGATTCAGCCAAGGTTCGCGGTATAAACACGGTTACCAGTTACCTGAAGGGCAACCCCTTTTTCATGGTTTCGGGTGAGGACTTTGAAAAGGTGGAAAGCGCACGTAAATTACTGCCTTCGGAATATACCTTCAATCCAAAGCTTGGTTTTATCTCCCTGAACTCGGTCCTTAACTCCGATCAGACGCTTGCTGTTGCCTATCAGTACCAGGTAGTCGGAGATACAGCCGTTCACCAGGTCGGTGAATTTTCCGACCAGGGGATTACTTCACCGCGGAGCCTGGTTGTTAAACTGCTGAAGAGCACTTCGCTGAATACGAGGATCCCTATCTGGAACCTCATGATGAAAAATGTGTATGCGCTGGGAGCCTACCAGTTGCAGCCAAGCGACTTTACCATCAACGTGTTGTATTCGGGTAACGCGAACGGGGTTCCCACCGCTTATATCTCCGAAGGCCGTATCAAGGGGGTTCCGCTGTTGCGTGTGCTCAGCCTCGACAACGTCAACCAGCAATTCAATCCTCCCGGCGACGGAATGTTTGACTTTATTGACCAGGCTGCTACCCAGGGAGGCACCATCCAGTCATCGAACGGCAGGATATTCTTCCCGGTGCTTGAACCTTTCGGAAAGGATCTGCGCGATTCCATTTATGATCCGGCCAACCCGAAAGCATCGCTCGAACTGGCTGATAAATACTGCTTTGATTCGTTGTATACCATGACCAAATCAAATGCACGGCAGTACCCTGATAAAAACAAATTTGTCCTCGATGGTTTTTACAAATCTTCTGCAGGTTCCGAGATTTCCCTGAACGCGCTGAATGTCCCTCCCGGCTCGGTAAAGGTAACCGCAGGGGGCATCCTGCTCCAGGAGAATGTGCATTATACGGTCGATTATACTTTGGGCAGGGTCAGGATCATCAATGAAGGAATCCTCAATTCCGGGACGGTGATCAACATCTCCCTTGAAAGCAACGAGATGTTCAATGTGCAAACCAAACGGCTCATGGGGGCGCACATCGACTATAAAATAAACAAGGATTTCGTTGTCGGTGCGACCATTTTAAACCTGAACGAACGGCCGCTGACACAAAAGGTGAACTACGGTGATGAGCCGATGTCGAACACCATCTGGGGGTTGAATCTTTCATACCGTACACAGTCGAGGCTGATCACGCGTTTCATCGATGCCTTGCCGCTTCTTACCACCAAGGCACCTTCATCCATTGCGGTGGATGTTGAGTTTGCCCAGTTTATCCCGGGTCATTCCAAGGCCATCGGGAAGGCCGGAACCACCTATATCGATGATTTTGAGGGAGCCAAATCAACCATCGACCTGAAAAGCATGGGAAACTGGTTTATGGCCAGCACCCCGCAGGGGCAAACCACCATGCGCATGTTCCCGGAAGCAGCCCCCGGCACCGGCATGTCTTATGGGTACAACCGGGCCAAACTTGCCTGGTACAGCATCGACCCGTTGTTTTATGATAAAAACACCAGCCTGCTTCCTCCGAATATTTCCAACCAGGAGTTGTCAAATCAATATGTACGCCAGGTATGGGAAACGGAAATATTCCCGAACAAGCAACCGTTGAACGGGGTGCCAGTCAACCTGTCGGTCCTCAACCTGGCTTATTACCCGGGTGAGCGCGGTCCCTATAACTATGATATCAGCCCCACTTCCTTTTCAAAAGGGCTGAAAGCCGATGGAACCCTCGATTATCCTGAAACCCGCTGGGGAGGCGTGATGCGGAAGGTTGAAACAACCGATTTCGACGCCACGAATATCCAGTATATCGAATTCTGGATGATGGATCCCTTTATCTACGACTCCCTGAACAGCGGGCAGATGTATTTCAACCTTGGAGATGTTTCGGAGGATATTTTACGTGACGGACGGAAAAGTTATGAGAACGGGTTGCCAACCTCTTCACTGATAAAAGATGTTGATACCACCATCTGGGGACGCGTGCCGCAACTCCAGGCTTTGGTGGATGCCTTCGACAACACCCCTGCTTCACGTCCTTTCCAGGATGTAGGTTATGACGGACTGTCTGACAATGATGAATTGTCTTTTTTTGACTCATCCTACGTAACACGGGTAAGAAACGCATTCGGCGCAAATTCAACGGCCTATCAGAATGTATCGGTCGATCCTTCCGCAGATGATTATCATTATTTCAGGGGCTCTGATTACGACAAACTTCCGGCATTCGGCAGTGTGCTGAACCGGTATAAAAAATACAACGGGCCTGAAGGAAACAGCCCGACGACATCGCAATCAAACGAAAGCTACCAGACCATTGCCACCACCATCCCAAACATGGAGGACATCAACAAAGACAATACGCTGAGTGAAACTGAACGGTACTACCAGTATGTGGTTAATTTAAACCGTGAACAGATGAAGCCCGGCATGAATTACATTACCAATGTTTATCATGCCACCGACATTCCGCTTGCCGACGGCACACGTGGCAATGTGAACTGGTACCAGTTTAAAATTCCCATCCGTACCCCGGATCAGACCATCGGCACCATCAACGATTTCACCTCCATCCGGTTTATGAGGATGTTTTTCAAGAATTTCCAGCGTCCGGTTGTCTGCCGTTTTGCCACCCTGGAACTAACCCGCGGTGAATGGAGAAAATACAACTACAGCCTGCTTTCACCCGGTGAATATATTCCTGAAGCTACCCAGAACCAGACACAGTTCGACATTGCAACCGTAAGTATCGAAGAAAACGGCAGCAAGCAACCCATCCCGTACGTCATGCCCCCGGGTATTGAACGCGAAACCAACTGGGGTTCAACCAACATGCAGAAACTCAATGAGCAGTCGATGTCATTCAAGGTATGCAACCTTGTTGACGGGGATGCGCGCGCTGCCTATAAAACCACGGAATTCGACTTCCGCCAGTTCAAACGGCTGAAGATGTTTGTTCATGCCGAGCAATCGATCCGCAACCAAAACCTTAAATCGGGCGACCTCACCATCCTGATGCGTATCGGTTCCGATTTTACGGAGAATTACTATGAATATGAAATCCCCCTGGATTTCACACCATGGGGTACTCCTTCGGGTAATCCGGATGAAATCTGGCTGTCAAGCAACGATTTTGACATCGATCTTGAACGGCTGGTACAGGTGAAATATGACCGGCTGGTCGCCATGCGCGACAAGGGAATTGACCTTACCTCCTCCACGCCCTATACGGAATATGACGGGAAAAATAAAATTACGGTCGTCGGATCTCCTACAATCAGTGATGTCAGGGCCATTATGATCGGTATCCGAAACCCTAAAAAAAGCATCCAGGCATCTGATGATGACGGGCAGGCAAAGTGTGCTGAAATCTGGGTGGATGAATTACGTCTTTCCGATTTTAATAAAAACGGAGGATTTGCTGCCACCGCAAGGGTTGCCGTCGAGCTTGCCGATATCGGGAGGGTTCAGATGACCGGCACATACAGCAGTTCGGGTTTCGGAACCCTTGAACAAAAACAGACCCAGCGTCCGATGGAGTCGGTATTGACGTTCGGATTCGATACCGATATTGAACTGGGGAAATTTTTCCCGGCCAAATCGGGGATACGTATCCCCATGCATTTTGACTATTCAATGATGCAGATCAGTCCCAAGTACGACCCGCTGAATCCCGATCTCTATCTGAAGGATGTCATCAATGCCTTTGATACAAAACGGCAGCAGGATTCTATCAAACAGATCACACAGGGCTATACCCAGACCAAGAACTTCAACCTGATGAATGTCAGGAAGGATCGGACAGGGTCAAAAAAGCCGAAAATTTACGATATCGAAAATTTCAATGTAAGCTATGCCTATACCGAAATATTTCACAGGGATGTCGATATCGCTTACGATCTGAAGAAAAAGTACTCCGGCGGGTTCGGCTATATATTTGCCGGCCAGCCGAAAAATATAATGCCATTCCAGCGTGTCAGGGGTTTGACCAGGTCAAAGGCATTCACTTTGATAAAGGATTTTAATTTCTACTACCTGCCAAAATCCTTTTCATTCCGCACAGATATGAACCGTGAATTCAACCAGCGGCAGTTCAGGAATAAGAGCCAGGCCATTGTTCCCATGGAAACCTTCTTTATCAAGCGCTGGGACTGGAACCGTATCTACGACCTCAAATATGACCTGGCAAAATCGTTCAGGATCACACTTGTTGCCAACACCCAGGCATTTGTGAACGAACCCCCAGGACAGATCGACCGTTCCAACCGCGACCAGGTGTGGAGTGAGATCTTCTCATTCGGAACAACAAGCAATTACAACCAGGCCCTTAATGTTTCGTGGGACGTTCCCATCGGAAAAATCCCGATGCTCGATTTTATCACGCTTCAAACCGGGTATGTGGGAAACTATCACTGGATCGGCTCTCCGATTTCCATCCAGCAGAAACGCGGAAATTCAATCGAAAACGGCAATTCAAAATCACTTAACGGGGGATTGAACCTGGTGACGCTCTACAATAAAATCCCATACCTTAAAAAGATCAACCAGGCCTCAACCAATCCACGGGGAAATAAGCCTGAACCACCGAAAAACAAGAACCTTGATAAGCAGGACAGTCTGAAGATTCAACCGAACCGTCCGAAAGTAGGCAAAATCATTCTTGACGGGACACTCCGTTTTCTTATGGGGATCCGCACGGCCAAATTTACCTATACCCAGGGAAACGGAACCATGTTGCCAGGCTTCAAACCAAAACCGGTAGCACTGGGAAATGACTGGAGTGACAATGCCCCCGGGCTCGGCTTCGTTTTTGGCAGTCAGAATGACATCCGTTATACCGCTGCCGACCGCGGCTGGATCAGTGTCGACACCATGCTGAACAGTGCATATTATAAAAAGTTTACCGAAAACCTCAGTGTCTCAATGAGCATTGAACCCATCAAAGACCTGCGCATTGAGTTGATTGCCACAAAACAATACTCGAAATCGCACCAGGAGTATTTCAAAGCAGATGCACAGGGCAAATTCAATTCCTATTCTCCCACCGACCAGGGTAGCTTTACAATGTCATATATCATCATCGGTACCTCATTTAAGAGTGATGACGGTTCAGGCCATTCACCCACTTTTGAGGACATGAAGCGGTACAGGTTGCAGATCGCCCAGCGATATGCTGAGCTTAACCCGAATTCCAGGACCATCACCGACTCTACCGGATTCCCGCAGGGATATGGCCCCACCGACCAGGAGGTGCTTACAAGCGCATTCCTGGCTGCATACGCGGGGAAAGATCCCGGTAAAATCAAACTGACCGCCTTCCCAAGCATCCCGTTACCCAACTGGCGGATCACATACGACGGGCTGGTCAAATTAAAGTTCTTCAAAACATGGCTTCGTACCCTCACGTTGTCGCATGCATATTTGTCAACATACAATGTCGGCACGTTTACTTCGAATATCCTTTACCGTGAAGCCAATGGAATGCCTTCAGCCCCGGATGATGCAGGAAATTTCATCCCGCTTTATCAAACCACGGTTGTCTCAATCACTGAACAGTTCAACCCGCTGTTTAAAATTGACATGGGTTTTCTCAACAGTCTGCTTGCCAGTGCCGAAATGCGCCGTTCGCGGAATATCTCCCTCAGTTTTTCAAACAACCAGCTTACCGAAATTACCAGCAATGAATTCATCGTTGGACTGGGATACAGGTTAAAGGGGATCCGGTTCAACCTGTCCGGTGTGCTTGGCGGAGGTAAAAAAACAAAGACCAACAGCGACCTGAACCTCAAGCTCGATTTCTCCGTTCGCAGAAATAAAACGGTGTTGCGCCGTGTTGACCAGGATATCAACCAGATTTCGGTCGGGCAACAGGTGCTGTCACTCAACTTCTCGGCCGACTACAACCTGAGTGCCCGTTTCAATGTCAGGTTCTATTTTGACAAGGTGATCAATACGCCCTATGTATCAAACCAGTATCGTACCTCCAATACAAAGGGCGGCATCGCGTTGCGGTTTACCCTTGGCAATTAGAAAAAAAGATTGTATTTTTGAACAAACATTAAAACACACGATCTATGAACGTTCCTGCAAATCTCAAGTACACAAAGGACCATGAATGGCTGAAGGTAGAAGGCGAAAATGCCTACATCGGGATTACCGACCATGCACAGCATGAGCTGGGTGACATTGTTTTTATTGAAGTGGAAACCGTTGGGGAGACACTAGGGAAACACGAATCCTTTGGTACCATTGAGGCCGTCAAGACGGTTTCAGACATGTTCATGCCTGTTGGCGGCGAAGTATTGGAGTTCAATGAAAACCTGACGACAAACCCCGAGATCATCAACCAGGATCCTTATGAAAAAGGCTGGGTGATCAGGATCAGGCTTTCAGATGCAGGCGAAATGTCCGACCTCCTGGATCCGGCGCAATACCAGGCTTTGATTGGAGCCTGACCTTCGGTTTCATCAACCGGATTTTTTGCGAACATTCCTGAAATATAACCGGTGGGCGTTCCTGTGGGGATTGTTCATCATACTGCTTACATCCATACCGGGACAAAGTTTTCCAAAACTGCCGGGGCTGCTGGAGTTGGTCCATCCCGATAAGTTAATTCACCTGTTTATCTTCAGCGTGTATGTGTTCCTTCAGATCAAAGGATTCACCATGCAGCCTGTTTTCCCGTTGTTCAGGCGGCATGCCGTATTGATATCCCTGTTGATTGGGCTGTTCCTTGCAGTGGGCACGGAACTGCTTCAGGCCTGCTGTATTCCAATGCGGTTCGCATCAATCTATGATTTCATAGCCAATGCGGCGGGGTGCCTGATCGGGTGGGGGATTGCCGGGAGAGTAAAATTAAAAATAAAGGACTGAGTCCACTCCGAAACGTATTAATTCGCCACCAAGTCACAAAGTCACAAAGTCACAAAGGTTCACCAGGTATATAGTACAGATATTTAACACTTTGTGTATCTTAGTGTCCTGGTGCCTTAGTGGCATGTTCTTGTTTTATAGTTTTTCGGAGCAGACTCAAGATTCCAGTAATTGTTTGGGTGGCATTGCGACACAAAGCACTTCAATTACCCCGGCATCGACGGCTGGAGGATACTCACCCTGTTCCCCTCGGTATCAATGAACGACAGGTACTTGCCTACCATGGGGATGTCGACCGGCTCGCCGAGCAGTTTACCACCCGCCCTTACGATCTTCTCCATGGATTCCCGGATATCATCTACAGCGATGACTACCGACGGGTGATCTCCGGAACCGTCTGCCAGTTTGGGATAAAATCCGCCGTTGATCGTTCCCGGGTTTTTTACCATTCCGTTTTCATCGGTTTCGCTGGTATGGACAACAACATAGTCGCCCATTTCTGCGCCCATCATGTGCATCTTCCAGCCAAATGCGTCGGTGTAAAAACCGGCCATACGGTTCCGGTCTTCTGCGGGCATCTCAAAGTGAACTACAGGATTCATATGTGTGTGTTTTTTAGGTTCATAATTATACATGAACGCAGGAACCTGGGCAAATATTTTATTAAAAATTACGCAGGGGAACTTCCTTTATCCCTGGACTGATTTTTCCTGTTATTTTCTTCCTGGAAATGATTGAATACGATGGCTCCTTTTGCTTTACCAATCACCGCCTGGATCTCTTCAAGGGATGCAAGCCTGATATTTTTTACCGACTTGAATTTCCAGAGCAGTTTTTGGTTGATGTTTTCCCCGATGCCGGCGATTTCGACCAGCTGAGGCGCCATGGTTGCCTTTTCACGGCGACGGCGATGATGGGTGATTCCGAACCGGTGCGCTTCGTCACGCATCTGCTGGATGATCCTCAGCGTTTCAGATTTTTTATCCAGGTACATTGGAAATGAGTCGTTGGGATAGTAGATCTCTTCCAGTTTCTTTGCGATTCCGATAACGGTCATTTTTCCCGTGAGCCCCAGCTTGTGGAGGCTTTTCAACGCGGCGCTCAGCTGTCCCTTGCCCCCGTCGACAATGATCAGCTGGGGCAAAGGCTTCTCTTCGTCGAGCAGGCGCCTGTACCGCCTGAAAATGATCTCCTCCATGGAGGCAAAATCGTTGGGGCCTTCCACAGTTTTGATGTTGAAATGCCGATATTCGCTCTTGTCGGCTTTGGCATTTTTAAAACACACCATGGCTGCAACAGGACTGTCGCCCTGGATGTTGGAATTATCAAAGCATTCGATGTGTACAGGCAGTTCCGGCATGCGCAGGTCCTTCATCATCGTATCGAGGATGCGTCGCGTTTTGTGTTCAGGATCCACAAGTTCCTTCTGCTTCTCCCGTTCAAGCTGGTAATATTTCACATTGCGTTCCGAAAGTTCCAGCAGCTTCTTTTTATCGCCGATTTTGGGAACCGTAAAAGTGATGCCGGGGATCTCATACCCCATTAAAAACGGTACGATGATTTCGGGCGAAACGCTTTCAAAGCGTTGCCTGATCTCGGTTATGGCAATCTCAAGAAGCTCTTCGGGGCTCTCATCAAGCTTTTTGATCATTTCAATGGTGTGAACCTGGATGATGGCGCCGTTCATTACCTTCATAAAGTTGACATAGGCGTGCAATCCATCCGAAACAATGGAAAACACATCGACATCGTTGATTGTCGGGCTGACCACCGTTGATTTGCTCTGGTACTTGTCGAGCAAAGCCAGTTTTTCCTTCACATAATGGGCTTTTTCGAATTCCTGCGTGGCGGCATAACTCATCATGAGTTCCCTGAGCTGCCTTGCAACGGTGGTGATGTTGCCCTTGATGATTTCCTTGATCGCCGCGATCGACTTGTCGTAATCCTCAGCTGTTTGGTGTCCTTCGCAGGGCCCTTTGCAATTGCCGATATGGTATTCAAGGCATACTTTGAATTTATGTGCCCGGATGCTTTTTTCAGCCAGTACCAGCGGACAGTTGCGCAGCGGGTAAAGCTGGCGGCTCAGATCCAGCAGGGTATGCATGAGTCGTACGTTGGCATAGGGCCCGAAATAGGTCGATCCGTCGCGGATCACATGCCGCGTGGGGAAAATTCGCGGGAAGGGCTCGTTTTTTATGCATATCCAGGGAAATGTCTTGTCATCCTTGAGTGCCACATTGTAGTGCGGCTGGTACTTCTTGATCAGGTTGTTTTCGAGCAGCAGCGCATCCTGCTCCGTCTCCACCACGATGTACCTGATGTCGGCGATCCTGCGTACCAGCATCTGCACTTTCCCGCTGATGGAGTTGATCTTGGCGAAATAGGATCTCACGCGTTTCCTGAGATCTTTGGCTTTCCCGACATAGATGATCTTGCCTTTATCGTCAAAATACTGGTATACCCCCGGTTTGTGCGGAAGGTTCTTTACAATGGGCTCGAGATGAGAGAAATATTTGTTTAACGATCCTGCCATGCCCGGTTGTTTACATCAGCAATCCACGCCAGAACCATCTTCAGTTCAGAGGGGTCCATCAAACCCATGGCGATGAAAACTTCATAGCACTTTACCAGGTTCGCGGAGATATTTTCTTCTCCCGGCGACAGCGGCAAGGCCGAAAGTGCAGCCGCTATGCTGAAATTATTCAGGTACCCGGGGATTTCATCTTCGAAATCGTGCATGAGCGAATGGGGGTTTCTTTTCTGAACAACCGTACTTTCCCGGAACAGGATGTTCCATCCGCAGGACCATGCAATGCGCTGGGCAATGAAACTTCGCCATATGTCGGTCATCCGGAAACTGCAGGTGGATGGCAGGTAGAGCAGCATGAACGCCGGCTCCGCCCACACGGTATTCTGGCTGTTGAACGGGCACCACACATGTTCTCCCAGTGCCAGGTCGGGCCTTGACAAAAAAACAGCGGGTTCGGGCCGGGTTAACCTGAAAATTGCGTCAACATCAGGAGCCCCGTCGGCCATGCCCTGCTGGATCGGGCAGCTGACCATCGATTCACTGAAACCCGCGTTGGGTGGCGCGGGTTCCCGGATCAGCTGCAGCGGATAACCCCTGGGCCAGAGGAACCCGTCGCTGAAATACCTGTAAACATTCATCCAGCCTTCACCACTGAACATGTTGACGATCCGCTTCACCGGTTTGAGGTCAAAAAAACCTGGTTTGGGAGCATTGTCATCATCCGTTTCCATGATCACCGTCGAACCCAGGCGCATCGCATGGAGATATCCAAGGTTCTTGCGCGAATAGTGATTCAGCGGCAGCAACGGGGCAAGGCCGAATCCCGATTGCGCTTGCTCCTCCACGTTCATAAAGGAGCACCCGTCAAGTGAAAAATCCGCAGGGGATTTCTGATCCCCGACAACAATAAAGCTGATGTTTCTGGCCCGGCACTCCGTGGCATACGTAATCAACACCTCGTTGGGAGGGCTTATGGTTGTAATGACGAGAGAGATTTCAGGGTTCATCGTCACAAAGATATTGAATTCCCGGTTGCCCTTCTGACAAAATAATACCAGAGCGTCCCCAGTGAATTCAGCACCGATCCGGCCCTGACCGAAGGAGAGGGGGTTCTGTACCTTATCGGAATCTCCCTGCTTTTGTAATTCCGGAGGAGGTAACGCAGTTCGGTCTGGTAAAAATGGGCCCTGGAACGAAGCGGGTACGAGGCGAACCGCGCAACTACATCTTTTGTAAATCCCTGGTAACCTGATGTCATGTCGTTCAACCTTGTGCCGAGCAGCAGGTTTGCCAGGAAGGTGCCACCCCTCGAAAGGAAACGCCGTTTCAGCGAAGCATCTTCCATGGAGCCTCCCCGGATGAACCTGCTTCCGAACACACACGCGCATCCTTCCGAAAAAGCGGCCAGGATCTCCGGGATCGCCGCGGGATCGTGTGAATAACCTGCATCCATCTCGATGATGATATCATGCCCGTGCGACAAGGCTTCCCTGTATCCGCGGATATAGGCATCCACGACATTCCTGTTCTTTGGTTCAAAAACGATGATGAACTGTGGGTTTTTTAGTGTAAAAT
Source organism: Bacteroidota bacterium (assembly GCA_026391835.1). Lineage (GTDB taxonomy): Bacteria > Bacteroidota > Bacteroidia > Bacteroidales > FEN-979 > CAIVAT01. Next base: position 47,189 of record JAPLDF010000034.1, on the reverse strand, counting down.
CGCGGCAAAGATCCATGGTGCGGTCTATGGATACATGATCAAGAACGAGGTAGGCCCGTGCATCGGGATAAGGTTTCAGGGCTGCAGCAAGGTCGCCAAAAAAAGGTTGAAAGTCGTTTTCTTCATTTGCCAAAGGCAACACAAGTCCAAAATTCATATTCATTTTTGAATGATAAGTTCGTAGAGTCGCTGCGGGTTTGTCCGCGCATACGGGATGCGCATTTTCCCATAGCTGCCCTTGCGGATAAATAGATCTTCCCTGATATGGTCGTAGCCCATGGCTTCGATCCGCCGGTCGTCGATGGGTGTCTTGTAAAACAGCTGTAAAACAAGGTCGGGATGGTACTTAAACAGGCTGAAGCCGTAATTCCATTTTGTATGGCCGGGAAAAAATTCCTTCAGCCGGGAATTGCTTTTTGCAATGGTCCGGTCCATTTTTCCCATCAGGTCAACGGTATAGCGGTGTGCAAAATAGGGAATTGCCCCGCCCCACACCACCGCGATGGTGGTTTGAGGTGTCGTCAGACTTTGAATTATCAGGCCGGTCTTCACCATCTTGCGGTCGTCGGAAACATGCAGGGCATTGTACCTGCACCAGTGAATGTACGAAAGTCCTTCGAGGCCCAGGAAAACGATGATCAGCACGGTCAACATGACGCCCGGTGCAAACAGCCTGGCTTTCTTCTCATGATCAGTTTTAAAATAGAAGAGGGCCATGGTCAGGACCAGGCATAAAACCAGTACCCCGGCAGGGTACCTGAGGCTGCCCCAAAGCCAGATGACCGTGGGGTAGAACCCCGAAAGGGTGGCGCCCGCCGAAGGGAGGAGAATCATCATATAGCCATACCAGAGCAGGCAGAAGGAACCCGTGAGGATCAGCAGCAACCGCATAGAATTCATGCCGGCAACGGTCTTTTGGAGCACGATCACCGTGAATACAAGCAGCACAGGGATCGTGAGGGTAATATACCGGTTGGCATATGGCATCCATTCCCAGGCATCACCGCCCACATATACCGAATAGGCCGACATCATGAGGAAAGGTGTTACAAGAAGGAGGTAACGGGTGTCCATCATTTTTCTCAGTTGGGTGACGATCCCCGTCAGCAGGATGATCAGGACCGGGATGAAAAATGAGACAAGCCATTTGAAATATACGAGCAGGCCGCGGAGTACCCTGTCGGTCATCGGCGTGCCGCTTACCTTCAGGTAAAACGTGTTGGGCAACGGATCGTGATAATAAAGCAGGCGGAAAATGGTATGCCCGCCCAGGAATAATACCAGGGTCCCGGCAAATAAGAGGATGGTTGTGCGCTTCCGGGGAGCGTCGACACTGAAAGCGACCCAGCTTCCGGTAATCATGAAAAGGAGGAGACAGTCGGTGCGTGTGAGCAGCATGAGGCCGCCTACTGCCAGCAATAAAACAAACTTTCTATTGGTGAACTTCCGTTGAAGCTGCAGGGCAAGGAGGATGGCATAGTTTAAAAACAGGCAGATGATGCCCACTTCCATACCCCGGAGCGTCCAGTAGATCAGGCTGTAACTGAAAGCAACCAGGGCCATGGACGAGAGGATGACAAACGGGTTGGCGGTGAATTCCGACGCGATCTTCCGGATAATGTGAATATTGACAAGCAGGATCAGCGCCCCTGACAGGGCGACGAGGAGCGAAGTTTTGCTTTCTGCAACCGGGAACAGGTGGATCACCGCCATCCACAAAGTCCAGAGGAAGTTGGTATACCCTTCGATGTATTCACCGGTATTCCACACCAGTCCATGGCCTTCAGCCATGTTCCGCGCATAACGCATGGCGATCATGGCATCGTCGAACAATGAGAAGAAGGTGACATCTCCAACGGGGAAACCTGTCCGGATGATAAAGGCCAGGTAATACAGCAGCGCCAGGATATAAATGGCCCATGATCCCTGCCGGAGGATGTTGTTATTTCCCGTCGACCCTGCCGGTTTTTTGCTGATTAACATTTTAACAGTCAGATAAATTGTTGAAATCAATTAAATACAAACCCGGAAGTTTTTTCCGGAGACTCATCCTTTTTAAGTTCGAATAGCGTGACCGACATCACCCCGATGAGCACCTGGCGGCTGCCGGTGTACCATGCATAAACCTGGAGGATGTCATTTTTCTGCGGGTTATGGATCATGTAATTAAGGGTGATATCGTTCCATTGTCCTGTTTTCAGGCTTTTAGCGTCGAAGGGAGTTCCCTGCCAGTTGACAACCTGCCGATCCCTCAGGAGTGTTACTACGAGATGCCCGGGGTTATCCCGGACAGGTCCCTCGCAAAAAACCTTTGCCCGGGCCTTCAGCCCGATCAGGGTGTCGCGCGAAAAGTCCGCCAGCGGGGCATTGATCCCCGGAGAAAACCGGCATCCGCCATTCAGCCTGACCAGGCCGGGTTTAAGCGAAAATATCCTGCGTGTTTGGAACCATTCCGGGTGGTTTAAAACCTCCGTTTCCGATGCCTGGTATGTCCTGGCAGCATATCTTTCTGGACGGGGGATCGCCGCTTCTGCGTTGTACCTGTAAAAATATATTGCGGGAGCCTCGCTGTACTGGCGGAGTGCTGCCTGTTCATTTACTGCATGCCAAACGCTCCACCCCGAAATGCAACAAAAAACCACCAAAAACACGCTTTTTAAAAAAAGTTTCTTTTGCGACAGGTATTGAATGAAATAACCTACGGGTATCACCCCCAGGGCTATATATGGCGTGAATGCCTGCAACGGCCGGGGAACAAGTGTCCCTGTGTTGAAATAGAAATTTCCCGCAAAGATCTTCCAGTAAATAAACTGCAGGGAGGCGGGGAAGAGAAAAAACAGGACCATGAAGGCAGTGAGGTGGGCATGTTTGCCCGAAAGCCGGATGGCAAGGTATAGCAGCCAGGGCACGACCACGATGATGTCGAACGGCCGGCTGAGAACGATGAGCCCGGCTATCAGCCCGATACCGGCAGCAATTCCATAGGAGGGGCCGGGTATAAGCCGGATGGTAAAAATAAGAAGCAGGAGGTAGAGGGAAAACAGGAGGTTTTCGGGGGTGGCGCCATGAAAGGCGGCAAGGTTGAAATAACCGGTTGTGAAAATGATCAGGACCATGGCAATGGCCGCGATTTTATCTGTAAAGAATGATAGCAGGATCTTACGGAGGAGCCAGATCCCCAGGATGCTCCAGCACAATCCGCCGGCAGCCATGGCGACCTGGTATGGTGCAGAAAGGCCGTCGGCAGGAAACCCAAGGATGATGGCAGCGAGGTGCCCCTGCATGAAAAATGGGGCGAACATCACCGCCATGCCCATGGTGGAGGAGAGAACCTCGTCGGATGTACCGGATTGGAGGATGGCCTGCCGGTAGCCGATGATTGGCTGATAGTTCCTGAGAAGTTGTTCCACCCAATAAAAATCATGAATGCCGAGGTCGTCATGGATGAAGAATGCCGGGAGCCATAGATAATGAGAAAAAACATCCCACGAAAGAAATGCAGTGACATCGTGCGTCGCAAAACGGGGAAAAAGGAACCGCAGGACGATGATCCCTGCAAGTAAAACCCAGAAGGTTTTCAGCGAAACAGTTTCAGAATGCCGGGTTTTCAACCTCACTGGCAGGGTTTATTTAGCGTGTAAAGATAGAAATTCCATCAATTGCGGTCCATCCCGTTGTCAAACTCGAACTTTGCCTCTTTGTTTTTTTTATTGGTTGTTCCAAAATTGAATACAAAACCGCAATAGATTACCCGGGCATCGCGGCGGCGGGTTGTTTCCTGGACTAGGGTTGGGGTATTGATCCTGTTTTTCATCGACTGGGAGTTGAACAGGTCGGAAACGGTGGCGATCAGCGACAGTTTCTTCTTCCAGAAATCCTGCCGGAATCCGAGGTTAACCACCCATGTTGGTTTGCGGAATCCCTGTGCGGTAAGAACCTCCGAGCGGTACTGGCCGTTCACCTGGAACAGGGTAGTCTTTGTGATGCTCACCGAGGCATTCAGCTTGGCATTCCATGAAAATGTTGATTTGGCGCTGCTGTACCCGATGTTCGATGCATCGATCTGGCTGTAGAAACCTGAAGCGCTGAAGTTCAGGCTGATGATCTTCGCAACCTGGGCTGTTCCGCTGAGGTCGAGCCCGGCCGACTGGTCCTTTGCCAGGTTGTCGATGGTGGTAACAAGAACGGAGTCGTTGAGACTGTTTGTGACCATGGTGAAGCCATTTACTTTCTGCCGGTAAAAAAGTGTCGGGACGAGGCTCACATTCTTAAATTTTACAGCATACCCGAATTCCAGCGAATGGATGTCCTCCGGCTTCAGGTGCGGGTTGCCGACGAAAATGTTGCGGGGGTCGCGGTATTCGGGAACGGGGTTCATATCCTCCCCGTCCGGGCGGTTTACCCTGCGGCTGTAATTGAGTTGCCATTCGTTTTTTCCGGCCTCATACCGCAGGTGGATGGTCGGGTAGAGGGCAAAATAATCATTTTTTGCCGTGGTATCGAGGGTTTTAAAATCGAGGTTTAACAGGGTCTCTTCGGCACGCAGGCCACCCATCACACTGAATTTCTTCCATATGCAGCTTAGCGTGGCGAAAAAGGCATGCACGGTTTGGTTGGCATGGAATTTATTGCTCTCTCCCTGGTAAAGGATCCATTGTCCCGTTTCGGGATCAAGGTGGCCGACATCCTGGTTCTGGTCGGTGATCTGGATATCGCCTTCATAACCTGCCTCCAGGCTGGCATCCTCCCAGAGCGGGCGGCTGTAATCGAGCGTGATATTGATGGTTTGCTCCTGGTTGGCTGTGAGGGACTGGTCGGATGTATCAGGCAATGCTGGTATGGTGTATTTATTTGTATAGTAGTCGTTTTCTGACTCCTTGTCGCTTTCGTATTCAAAACCGGCCCGCAGCTGGTGTTCGTCCTCCTTGTTGAAGGTGTGTTCGTAAAATGCAGTGATCCCGGCGCTGTTCTGTGTCTCTTTCCCGTTGTGAAAACGGGTGAATTTCTCGGTGGGTTGCAGGTCCGCATCCTCGTAGAGGTTTGATGTTGTGTCGTGCCGTTTGACCTGGCGGTAGTTGTATGTCCCTGAAATACCTGCTACATCTTTGTTGCTCATACCCAAGTCGAAACCCAGCTGGGCAAGGTGGGAGATGGGGCGGGCATAGCCGGCACCATTCTGAAACAGCCAGGTCGATTTCCCGGATGAGGTGTCGATTGCCTGTGATTTCAGTTCACTGGTCCTGTACCGGTAATCCTGCCTGAAGCCGTAACTTCCGAATACATTTATTGTCCCGGTATTGTAGTTGAGCTGCAGGTTGGTGTTAAAGCGGCTGTTGTTTCCAACATTGGCCCCGAGGATGGTGTTAAACCCCGATTTCCGCTCTTTTTTCAGGATTATGTTGATGATTCCGCCGGTGCCATCGGGCTTGTACTTTGCTGAGGGGTTGGTAATCACTTCAATTTTTTCGACCAGCGAAGCAGGCATCTGCTCAAGGTTTGCCGCACCGCTCATCACCGAAGGTCTGCCGTTGATCAGGATGGTCACGCTCCCGGAACCCCGTAGACTGATATTCCCATCCATATCCACCGAAACGGAGGGGATGGTTTGCAGCACATCGGTTACCGTACCGGTTTGAGCCTGGATATCCTTCTGCACATTGAAAACTTTCCGGTCGATCTTGTTGATCATCATCGATTTTTCGGCGGTGATGGTCACTTCATTCATGGTGATGGATGATGCGCCCAGGTTCAGCACCCCAAGGTCGGCTTTCGGATGCTTTCTTGATATCGCAATGGGTTTGGAGCGCTGTTTTTCATAACCAATAAACGTGTATTCCATCACATAGGAACCAAACGGCACATTGGCTATCCGAAAAAACCCGTTGCTATCGGACACAACGCCTGCAACCATTTTCCCGGTCAGTGAATCGAGCAGCACCATGTTGGCATATTCAACCGGTTTCTGGTTCTGTGCATCAACCACCCTGCCGGAAACAATTCCGGGATTCCGGGTCTGTGAAAAAAGGGTTAACTGTGCAAGGGAAAGAAAAACCAGGAGCAGGAAGTATCGAAGCATAAAATATCAGGAAATAATGGAGGCAAAAGAAACGACTGCAAATTTATAATAAAATACCATCATTTCCCCGTCCGCCCGTCCGCCCGTCCGCCCGTCCGCTTGTCCGCCTGTCCGCCTGTCCGCCCGTCCGCCTGTCCGCCTGTCCGCCTGTCCGCCTGTCCGCCTGTCCGCCTGTCCGCCTGTCCGCCTGTCCGCCTGTCCGCCCGTCCGCTTGTTTATCTGATTATCCCATAAAACCGCAGCACCTCCATGGTGACCGTCTTCCGCGCAGCGGCAAAGTCGTCGACCTTATCCTGGTCTTTGGGCTCAACGAGGGCAGCGATATAGAATACACCGTCTTTCGTTTCGAGCCAGCCTGTGAACCACCCGTAATTGTTCCCGTTCCGGATGGCCCATCCTGTTTTGCCGCCCAGCGTATTTTCCGGGGTAACTTCAATGACCATGATGGATTTCATCGCCTGCATCACGGATTTTTTCAAAGGCAGTTTCTCTTCATGCAGCCGTCGGACAAAATCCACCTGCTGCCGGGGCGTAATCCGTGAATTTCCTTCCAGCCAGAAGATGTCGATGTTGTCGGCGCGAACATCCATGCCGGGGTAATTCATTTGTTTGAGGAAGGAATTCATCTTTGCTGCGCCGGTTTTCCTGGCAAGTTCCTGGAAACATGGAACACATGAAACCCGGAATGCTTCACCCAGGCTGAGATCCTTTTCCCATTGCGGAAGCCTGCGTTTTTCGCCGTGCCACCTGAATACATAGCCGGTGTCGATTGCACCGGTTTCCAGGGCGATGAGCGCGTTCGGTATTTTAAAGGTGGAAGCAGGGAGATAGCCGCTGTCCCATCGTGCAGGGTTGTACCCGAAGAGTTTGTTTTTCAATGGATCGAGAAGCAGGATGGTCCCGGTCATGTGGTACTTGTCGAAGATGCTCTTGAGGACCAGTGCGGAGTCGGCTGCCGACTTCATGCCGGTAACCTTTTTCATGATATCATTGGGGATGGTTGCCGAGAGGACATACTGTGCGATCTTCCACTGCCCGTGCTGTTTTTCAAGCAATCCGCTGCCCCGGCAAATTCCCATCTGCGTGTCGAGCAACTCATCAAACCAGGCAGTGCTCCCTGTGTCACCGATATATATATTCCTGCTGAACGGTTTAAAGTGCCATGTTTTTTTCCTGTCGAAATAGGGTTTGCTCCATGCCCGGAATTCTGCGGTGGTCCAGTATTCCGTGGCATCGGTGCCAATGAATACCCCGTTGGTGGTCATGGCTCCTATGTAGGCATCGTGGTTGCTTTCAGCAGCATCACGGTGCCACTGGTCAAGGATCATGCCCAGGTGGATTTTCAGGGTATCAGCCGCCGGCTGGGCAAATAACGCCACATGCCCCATCATGATGAACAGGACCGGCAAGTATAAAAGTCGTACTTGTTTCATATGATGAATGATGATTTCAGACAGTTTTTTTTAAAGCCGCCGCATAGATTTTCCGGATGCTGTTCTTTTCTTCCCGCTCCATAATTGCCTCCACTGCGGGGATCAGCCCGGTATTGCGGGAGGTCTTTAACTTCAGGATCGCTGCCAGGGCTCCGGCGGCACTCCACCTGACAACAGTTCCTGTATGCTCCGTATTTGCAAGCAGGTTGGTGATGGCAGCATCGAGCCTCGCAGGGTAAAGAAACGCTGTATTTGCAACCACCCTCGCCGATTCCCACCTCACACGGGGTGCCTTGCTTTTGAGCTGGCCAGTAACGAATTCAAAACAGGTTTTGGTGATCAATCCGGGTTGACTTGCCGAAACGAATTCAAGGGCTTCAATGCAGGTGGCCAGGGAAGGATCTTTTGCGGTTGAAGCAAATTGCAGGAGCTGTTCAACACCGAGGTCGCCTGCAAGGATCATTTTGCTTAACAGCCCGGTCTTCGCCCCTGGTTTTATAAGTTTATCGGAGAGTATTTCTGAAATTGCCGTCATCATTAAAAGGAAAATCCAAAACGATAGGTGGTTGCACTATTGTAAGGTGAGTGTGAATCATGGAGGAGGTCGTACAGCACCGACATATTGATGCCGGACCGGCGTCCAAGCCTGATGTTGAATCCGGCACCGACGAACCACGAATCGGTGTATTCCTTGCTGACTGTAACCGGGGTCCAGTTGCTGATATACTGGTTGTTGATCCCCTGGTACTCTGTAAATGCATATAAAAATTTAAGCAGCTGGGCTTTTACAAAGACCTTGCCTCCAAAACCGTTCAGGTATTTATTTGCACCACGTTGGTAATTAAAGATATATGTCGGGCCGGTCCCGATGCTCAGGATCTTCGGAAAACGGTATGAAACAAGGATGGAGATCTCCCCGAAAATCTGGCTGGGGTTCACCCAGAAGCTGGCAGGCAGGTCGAAATTGATCCGGTCCTTCAGGGGGCGTGTATCCCTGCGGACATGTGCTTTGGCAGGCTGCTCCTGTTGCTTCGTTGCTGCTGCTTCGGTTTTAACCGTTGAATCAATGCGGGCTCCCTCGCTCTTTTTGAGCAGGGTATCGGGACCGGCGGGGTTTTGCGCCAGAAGGCAGGGGGTTGCCCACAAGAATATAAAGAGTGAGAGAAAAAGATGTTTCATGATTTTTTTTTGTAAAAATAGGAAAATTCCTTTTATTCCCTGGTTGAAGATTGGGAGGGGTTGGAAAATTCGCGGGTGGACAATCGGGATAATCCCGGAATGAGGGCAATTCTGGAATTGGGGCAATTCTGGAATTGCCCCTACTGGAAAATTTTTGCGACATTGCGGTATCCCGATTGATTGATGTACCAGTCGGGGTATTGGCCGCCTGATGATTGCGACCATGCGGCAAAATGGGTGTAACCTTCGATAACGGGAATCTGTTCGGCTGTATAATCATATTGCGCCGGCAGGTTCAATGCCCAGGGAAGGTTGGAGGATGATTTGTAATAACGTCCTGTTGCAGGGTTCGAATTATCACTGCCTGTGCCAAATAAACCAATATTGGCGAGCGATGTCGGAGGGTGGTCCGCAAGGTGCACTTCCATCGGGCGGTCCTTGTTTTTTATCAGGAAAGGGTTGTAGGGAGGGGACCCAACCACCGACTGTGCAAGCGGGGAGGTAAAATGAATGGTGATCTTCACGGTATCCCCATATCCTTTGGGTTTGGCCGGATCGGTGTTGTAAAAACCCGTGCCGGCACGGTGAATGACATTGTTGAAATTGTCAAAAACGATGATCACGGCTTTTGCCTGGCCATTTTCAACACCATTGGAGGCAACAGAGATGTATCCATTCAGGAGCGATGATCCTGTAACCGATGCTACCTGTCCCGGAAGTACGCCGTCGACCTGGAAGCCAAAACCATTGCTTAAGCCTGCGCCAGCTGCACGCACATAAAAATTGGGTTTTAGGTCCACCACCTTGTTCTGGGCATTGGTCACGATCCTGTACCGGTAGTCGACCACCAGGTCATTCAGGTCGTAATCGCCTTTTGATGGCCAGAGATCTTCAAATGCAAGGGATCCGTACGCAGATTTTGACGGGTAGTAATTGTCGAACGCACGTGTCGCATCCGAAGGATAATTGTCAAGGATGTCGGGAACGCCATCCGCGTCGGCATCGGCAGGAGGGGGAGTGCCCCCGATTCCTTCGGGATTGCAGTTCGAGACCGGGATGATATTGGTGGCGGTCGATATTTTTGTAAGCTTCGCCCCGTTGACAAAGTTGGCGCTGCCTCCGGTACTGAGTGTTCCCGAAGGGGTTACCATTTCTATTGAGCCTGTGACCTTGTTTTGCCCGTTGATCAAACCCGAATTGCTTACCTTGATGGTGCTTCTTCCTCCTGTACCCTGGATGTCGGTGTTTTGCTGGTAAGTGGAAGTTGATATCATCGAGTTGTTTTTCAGCAACACGGTAGCTCCCGAATTGACCTGCAGGGACCCGGTTTCTTTTAAATAAGCTCCGTTCATCGTAAGGTTCCCGCTGCCCAGGTTCATATCCTGGTGCACAATCAGCTTGCAGTTGTGATACAACGTTCCGTTGTTCAGGTTAAACTGTCCGAATACCTCAATAGCCCCGTTGTTGGTAATGGAGGTGTTCAGGTTGAAGTTGCCGTTGATGGTGAGGGAACCGGTTGTCACAAAAAGGCTGGCATTGGAATTTACATTGAGTCCGTTGTTCATGACCATTGAACCGTAATTCTCGAGTGAACCGCCTGGCGAAAATTGTGAATTGATGACAAAATCATTGCCATAGTTGATAATCCTGGGCGTTGTTCCGTTCATGTTCAGCCCGCCGAGCAGGATATGCGAATTGCTGAACAAGGTCAGCCTGGAGCCATTCCCCATCACCAGGGTGTTGTCCATCTGGAAGGTGCCTCCCTGGGTTACTGCGATGAAGCACCCGGTGCCCATGTTGTTAACGTTTTGCGGATGAAAGGTCCCGCAAACATTGATGGATGCCCCCGCGGAGCCAAAATTGATCGTCCCGGTAAAGGTTCCGGTCACATACCAGGTTCCGTTGTTGATGGTGTAGGTTTGGTCCCCGGAAAGCGTTTTCGCCGGTGTCGCCCCGCTGCAGTCGGGATCGGATGACATGCCCTGGCTGTTTTTCAGCGAAGCCTGGGTGAACGTATAATGGACAGTCGCAGATACGGCCACACTGTCGATCCTTGAAAATCCCGTTCCGTCTTCTGCCAGGAGGTAGATTTTCCGGAGTGATGCCGGAACTCTCAGTCCGTATTCAAAAGGAGATTCGTACCCGGCAGCTCCCGTAATTAAAAGGCTTCCATCCTGATCAGGATAATTGTCGTAAACCGAAATCCGGCAAAGTGATCCGATATTTACTGCAAGCAAATCAATCCCGATGGTTAAATTGACCAGGCGGCTCGATTCCCAGTCAAACCCGGGCGGAACAACCAGGTTGTCCATGGTGGTCGGAATCACTTCCGGTGCCACTGTTTTGTGACAGCTGTTCAGCATCATGATCATCAACCAGGCGATGGATACCAGCAGAACAGTTTTTTTCATGCTTATCAGGTTGTAACCTTACAAATTTACACAATAAAAGCAGGCACTGAAAATTAAGCCATGGCAGCCTGGAACATTTTCATAAGATTATTTACCGGGAATTTTCCATCAGTTATAATTGATTCCGGTTTTTTCCGACCTTTGATAAAAAATTAAACCATGAAATACCTGTCTCTCTTCCTTGTTGCAACTTTCATTTTTGTAACGCACATGTCATTCGCGCAGGCCGGATCCGGCGAATTCAAAGTAATTAAAACCATCCCCGTCGAAGGGAACGGCAGCTGGGATTACCTTACCGTTGACAAGCAAACCCAGCGGTTATTCGTTTCACATGCCACCTGCGTGGAGGTGGTTGATCTGAAAACAGAAAAACTTATCGGCCAGATACCAAATACCACCGGGGTTCACGGGATTGCCCTTGTGCCGGACCTGAACAAGGGTTTTATCAGTGCAGGCAAACTTGATTCGGTCATCATATTCGATCTGAAAACATTAAAAGTACTCGATAAGGTCATTACAGGCAAAAATCCCGATTTTATCCTGTATGATGCGTTCAGCAACCGGGTCTTTACCTTCAATGGCAAGGGAAACTCCGTCACTGCCATTGATGCAACGACCAACAAGGTTGTTGGCACGCTGCCTGTTTCGGGCAAGCCGGAAGCCGCAGTGTCGGACGGGAACGGAAAAATATTCTGCAACATCGAGGACAAGTCCACCGTGGTGAAGTTTGACGCCATCACCTTGAAAATTGATGCCGAATGGCCGCTTGATCCGGCAAAAGAACCAACGGGACTGGCCCTCGATCTGAAGAACAACCGGTTGTTTTCGGCATGCAGCGAATCGAACCAGGTGGTTGTCATGGATGCCAAAAGCGGCAGGATTGTCGCCAGCCTGCCCATGGGCGAAGGATGCGATGGCCTCCTTTTTATCCCTGACGAACACAAGGTCGTTTCATCCAATGGCGAAGGTTCCATTACCGTAATCCGCCAGAATGGCCCTGACAACTGCCTCGTGATACAAGCGCTTGCCACCAGGAAGGGTGCACGCACCATCACCTATGACGAAACTACAAACCGGATGTACCTGCCTTCGGGGGAGGTAACAATGGATAATGACAAGCGGACAGTTGTCCCGGGTTCATTTGGAATCGTTGTGATATCGAAATAATGATAGACTTAAGAAGCGATACGGTAACAAGGCCATCCAGGGAGATGCTTGAAGCCATGTTTTCGGCCAGGGTAGGCGATGATGTTTTTGGTGATGACCCGACAGTGATTGCGCTGGAAGAGCACGCCGCAGCGATGTTTGGGAAAGAAGCTGCACTCTTTTGTCCATCCGGGACCATGACCAACCAGGTTGCCATCAACGTTCATACCAGGCCCGGGGATGAGGTGATCTGCCACAAATTTTCACATGTTTATTATTATGAAGGCGGGGCCATCATGCGCAATTCAGGCGCATCGGTGTGCCTGCTCGATGGTCCGCGGGGACAGATCACTGCCGGAGAGGTTGAAACCCATATCAACCCTGATGACATCCACCGGCCGGTGACATCGCTGGTTGAGGCAGAAAATACCATGAACAAGGGTGGTGGCACGATTTACAAATATGCTGACCTTGAGGCCATTTCAGAGGTTTGCCGTCGCCACGGGCTTAAGTTCCACCTCGACGGGGCGCGGCTGTTCAATGCACTTGCTGAAACGGGTGAGAAGCCCGGGATTTACGGAAGGTTGTTCGACTCTGTGTCCATTTGTTTGTCAAAGGGGCTGGGTGCTCCCGTCGGTTCGTTGCTCCTCGGCGAAAAATCCTTCATCAGGAAGGCCCGCCGGGTGCGCAAAGCATTTGGCGGAGCCATGCGACAGGCCGGGTACCTGGCTGCAGCAGGACTTTATGCCCTCGAACATAATGTCGGCCGGCTGAAGATGGATAACGACCGGGCCCGCCATCTTGGTGGTTTGCTGGCAACCCATCCGCTGGTTGAATCGGTGATACCGGTTGAGACAAACATCGTAATTTTTACCCTGAAGAAAAAAAATGGCGCAATGGACTTCCTGGCCAGGCTGAAGGAGCACGACATCCATGCCATCACGATTGATCCGCAAACCGTGCGTTTTGTCACACACCTCGATTTCAGCGATTCAATGCTCTCCCAAACTGAATCCGTCCTAAAAACCCTTTAACTTCATTATTCGATATTCATTATTCGATATTCGATATTCTTTCACCTCCCCTTCATCCCATCCCATCCCTGCGCCGTAAGCGGGATGGATTTCCCGTCGGGGGTGATCATGTATTTCCCTTCGGATGCCGGGGTCATGTGCCCGATGATGGCAATCCCGGCAATATCCTTGATCTTTTCGTAATCCTCCTGTTTCACGGTGAAAAGGAGTTCGTAATCTTCCCCGCCGCTCAGCGCGGCAACGCTCGGGATGATCTTGTACTCCTTGGCAAGTTCGCGGGTATGTTCATCCATGGGGATTTTCCCCTCGAAAATTTTGCATCCGACACCGGACTGTTTGCAGATATGCAGCACTTCCGAAGCCAGTCCGTCTGAAATGTCGATCATGGAGGTGGGCATCACCCCGATGCCGAGGAGCAGGTTGCGGATATCGGTCCTCGCTTCAGGCCTCAGCTGGCGGCCGATCTGGTAATCGAACCCCGACAGTTCCGGCTGCATGTTCGGATCAACCTGGAATACCGACTTTTCACGTTCCAGGATAAGCAGCCCGATATAGGCACTTCCCAGGTCGCCCGTAACACAAAGCAGGTCTCCCGTCCCGGCCCCGCTGCGATAGATGACCTCCTCTTTTTTCGCTTCACCGACAATTGAAACCGAGATCATCATCCCCTTTACATTCGAGCTGGTGTCGCCTCCCACCAGGTCGACCTTGTATTTTTCACAGGCCATCAGGACACCGGCATACAACTCATCGAGGGCTTCGGCCGAAAACCTGCTCGACACGGCCAGTGAAACGGTCATTTGTTTGGGAATGCCGTTCATCGCGGCAATGTCTGAAATATTTACCACGGCAGCCTTGTACCCAAGGTGCCTGAAGGGCATATAGGTCAGGTCGAAATGGATCCCTTCGATCAGCAGGTCGGTTGAAAGCAGCATCACCCGCGTTCCGGCATCGATCACCGCTGCATCATCTCCTATGCCTTTCAGGGTATCGGGATGATAGTGTTTCACATTCTTTGTCAGCCGGTCGATCAACCCAAATTCACCCAGCTCGGCAAGGGATGTAAGCCCTGATCTGGCATCACCTGTTTTTTTATCTTTTTTCTCGTACATATCAGTGCAATGTTCAAAGAACAAAATTACAACTAATAACTCACAAGTTGAGAATTTCAGCGTCTGTCCCGTCAGCCATTCCGGCATTGGAGTTCCCCGGAAAACAAATCACGAAAGTTTGTTTTCAATTGATATTATCAATAATTTCGGCTTTTAATTCTGCCACGCAATCTGTCATGTCCTTCTGCAATGGAAACAACAAGCAACAATCCCAGGGTTGGATTCTGGCGCCGTTTCGCAGCGCTGTGGATCGATGTTTTCGTATTTTTATTCACTTTCAGAAAAAAGCCGGTGATTGCAAAATAAATAGTCATGAAAACAGTATTGAGCATAATTTTAACGGTTTTTCTTTTTCAGAATGCCGCCGTATCCCAACTGCCGCACGACACCATAAAAACGGCCCTGGTAATCGTGGATATCCAGGATTTCTATTTCCCGGGTGACGGACCGGGCCTGGTTAACGCCGAAGCGGCAAGTTTGAATGCCGGGGAGATTCTCCGGATCTTCAGGGAAAAGAAACAGCTCGTTGTACATGTCCGCCATAAGTCGGGCAAGGGTTTCGGGATCCATAAAAATGTGGCGCCTTTGGCAAATGAAAAAGTGATCACCAAGGAAGAGGTCAACAGTTTCCTGGGGACAGATTTGCTTGAATACCTGAAGCATAACAAGATTAACAGGCTGCTTGTGATCGGCATGCAGACGCAGATGTGCCTGGAGGCGGCCGTGCGGGCCGGGCATGACTTCGGTTTCGAATGCATCGTCGTGCAGGATGCCTGCGCCACCAGGGATCTAAAGTACGGAGGCAAGACCGTAAAAGCGGAAAATGTTCATACCGCTGTGCTGTCGACCATCAGCGAAGGCGGATACGGAACGGTGACCGACCTGGGAATCTTCAGGGAAGACCCGGATAAGTTCCTGTTCCGGGAGTTAAAAAAGCAATAGTTGAAACCATTCAGGTATGCGAATCAAATCATGGATTTTCATTTTGGAATTGATCGGGTTGCTGCTGATCTACCTGTTGTTTTCCTGTAAGAAAGAGGATGCCGCAACCCGGTCGGAACTGGTCAACTATTTTGATGTCATCCTGGTAATCGGGCAATCCAATACCCACCAGGGACTGGGCTATAACCGTAAACTCGATGCACCTGCCAGTGAGATCAAACAATTTGGCCGGTTTAATGATAACAATTATAAAATAATCCCGGCAACCGAGCCGCTGGAACACTTTTCAAGCCTGAGTGATTGCATTGGTTTTGCACTGACATTTGCCAAAGAATACCGGAATGAATATTTGCAAAAGGGCCGGAAAGTCGTCATCATTCCCGGGGGCATGGGTTCGACCGGGTTTTCATCAAACTACTGGAATCCCGGGGATACCCTGTATAATGATGCAGTGGAACGTACAAACTATATCCTGGAACATTTTAACAGCAAACTGGTTGCAATTCTCTGGCACCAGGGAGAAAGCGATATCGGCAACCCCGCATACCGTGAAAAACTCGACAGCATGATCGTGCAATTGCGGAGGGATATTACCGGTGACAATGCCAGCGTGCCTTTTATCCTTGGCGGAATGGTGCCATACTGGGTGGACCAGGACAGCAACCGGGTTTTGCTGGCTAAGATCATTGAAAACACTGTAAACAGGGTTGCAAACACAGGTTTTGCCGATCCGAGGCTGCCGTTTGTCATCGTAAAGCCCGACAACGATTATGTTGCCGTTCATTTCGATGCAAATGGTCAGCGGGAAATGGGACGACGGTACTTTGCCATATACCGGAAACTCATGCCTGTAAAATAAAATCCTGGTCCCGCTGCCTCGGTTCAAACCCTGCTTCGCTGATTGCCTGCTGAATGCCCGCGGCATCAAATTTATGGTTGGCGCCGGCCACACTGACAACATTCTCTTCGATCATGATGCTTCCGAAATCATTGGCCCCCGCGTGAAGGCATAGCTGAGCCGTTTCTTTCCCGACCGTAAGCCAGGATGCCTGGATGTTTGGAATATTGGGCATCATGATCCGGCTGATGGCAATCATGCGGATATACTCCTCAGGCGTTACGGTATTGAACACACCGGATTGTTCCTTCAGCACGGTCCGGTCATCCTGGAAAGGCCAGGGGATGAACGACAGGAACCCTTTATGACCTTCAGGTTTCCGCCCTTGCAGCTCACGGAGTGCGACCATGTGTTCAAGGCGTTCTTCAATGGTTTCGATGTGTCCGAACATCATGGTGGCGGAGGTGGTAAGGTTCAGTTCATGGGCTGCATGCATTACATCAAGCCATTCCCGGGCGGTACATTTCGCCGGGGAGAGGACTTTGCGCACCCTCGACACCAGAATCTCCGCGCCTGCGCCGGGCAGACTGTCAAGGCCTGCAGCGACCAGGCGTTCCAGGACCGTTTTAAAGGGAAGTTTGCTTTTTTTTGCCAGCCATGCAATCTCAGGCGGGCCAAGGGCATGAAGGCGGACGTCGGGATAGTGCCCTTTCAGGTCGGAAAAGAGTTTTTCGTAAAATTCGAGACTCAGCTTGGGATGCAGCCCTCCCTGCAACAACAGCTGGTTGCCTCCGAGCCGCTTCATCTCCTCGATCTTGTTGCAATATTCAGGTATTGTAGTGATGTAGGCATCGCTGCTGCCGCTCGTCCGGTAAAAGTTGCAAAATTTGCACCCTGAGATGCAAACGTTGGTGATGTTTACATTGCGGTCGATGATCCAGGTCACTGTTTTCCCGGGGTGCAGTTTTTTTCGCAATTCATTGCCTGCCAGCATCAGATCGGCCAGGGGAAGGGTTTCAAAAAGAACTTTTCCTTCGTCTATGGTCAGGAATTCAGCGTGAAGGGCTTTATATATAAGGTTTTCAGTTTTCATAGGAAACAGGTGTCCCTGAGGATTTGTGTATTCAGGGCAACAAAATTTGACTAAATTTGTATTCGTAATCCGGTTCAAAATTACTTAAAATCATGATCCCATCCATAATCCTTACCAATAAAGAACAGGAACTCGGCCACCTGGTTGTCATTGTGACAAAATTTTCGAAATTGCCGGCCGGCATTTTCAATGCAGCAGAGAAAACCTACCTGAAAGGCCAGGTTGAAACCTTAAAGCAGGACGTTGTTTCGTTCAACCGGCTCAGCTATTGGGTGTACGTTTATTTTATAAAGGATGAAAAGGACCGGTCAAAAAGGCTGGAAGAATCCCGCAAGGCCGGTGACAAGGTCGCAGGCTTCCTCAACGCCCAGAAGGCCGCCAGGGTCGCGCTGTTTGACCCTGAAGGGAAAAGTGACGAAGTGCTTGCCTTTGCTGAAGGAATGGTGCTTGGATCCTATCAGTTCCTGAAATATAAAAAAGACAGGGAAAAGGAAAACACCCTGGAGACGATTGAAATATACACCAACATGCCGGAAGAAGCAGGGGAAGAGGAAACCCGCATCACCCGGCTGAACATCCTCCTCGATTCGGTGGCACGCTGCCGCGACCTTATCAACGAACCCAACTCCTTTCTGACTGCCACCGTTTTTTCCAAAGAGGTTGAAAAAATGGCTGTTGAATCGGGTGCAAAATCGGAGGTGCTGAACAAGCAAAAACTTACGGCCCTGAAAATGGGCGGACTGCTCGGCGTTAACCTTGGCAGCCATGAGCCCCCCACTTTTACGGTAATGGAATGGCATCCTGCCGGGGCGAAAAACAAAAAACCCATCGTGCTTGTCGGGAAAGGGGTGGTTTACGATACCGGGGGAATGAATCTCAAACCGGGCGATTCGATGCTGAACATGAAGGATGATATGTCGGGAGCCGCTGCGGTTGCTGCGACACTTTATGCCATTGCAAAGGCCCGCCTCCCGATTTATGTCGTGGGCCTCATGCCCGCCACCGACAACCGTCCCGGCGAAAAGGCGCTTGTTTCGGGCGACATCATCACCATGCACAATGGCATGACCGTTGAAGTGCTCAATACCGATGCCGAAGGGCGCCTGATCCTGGCAGATGCCCTGAGCTATGCAACGCAGTACGATCCCTCGCTGGTGATCGACCTGGCCACCCTCACGGGTGCCTCCGTCCGCGCCATCGGCAAGTTCGGCGCTGTGGCCATGCAGGCAAAAGCTGCAAAAGAACTGGAAACCCTAAAAAGTTCAGGATACGAGGTGTATGAACGCTTGGTTGAATTCCCGATGTGGGATGAATATGGCGAGCAGGTGAAATCGGACCTCGCCGACCTGAAAAACCTGGGCCCGCCGGAGGCCGGTATGATCACCGCCGGTAAATTCCTTGAACAATTTACCGCCTACCCCTATATCCATCTCGATATAGCCGGTCCGGCATTCATCGAAAAACGCGATGCATACCGCGGGCAGGGTGGTACCGGGTTCGGTGTGCGCCTGTTGTTTGATTACATTCAAAAAATTGCGGGTACCGGCGTGTAGGGACACATCATGATGTGTCCTGATGCAGGGACGCATTATAATGCGTCCCTGCAACCGCCGCCGCCCCACACAACAATCAGCAATGTTCCCCGGAATATTGTTATTTTTGCAAAAAACCAGCATAGATGGAACAACCTGTTGATAAAGAAAGACGCGTACGCATCGGGATCACCCATGGCGACATGAATGGCATTGGTTATGAGGTAATTATAAAAACCCTGCAGGATCAACGGCTGATGGAATTGTATACCATGGTGGTTTATGGTTCTTCGAAAGTTGCATCCTATCATAGGAAAGCATTGAATGTCAATGAATTCAATTTCAACCTTGTAAAAAAGGCTGACCAGGCGCACCCGCGCAGGCCGAATATTGTCAACATCCATGATGAAGAGGTTAAGATTGACCTCGGGAAATCGACTGCCATTGCAGGCGAACTGGCGCTTCTTTCGCTGGAAGCCGCAGTTGAGGACCTGCAAAAAAATAATATTGATGTCGTGGTTACTGCCCCGATCAATAAAAAGAACATTCAATCTCCGGGATTTGCCTTTCCCGGGCATACCGAATACTTTGCGCGGAAATTCAACACCGAAAATTACCTCATGCTCATGATCAACAACGTGTTGCGCATCGGGGTTGTGACCGGGCACATTCCATTGGACAAAGTCAGCGAAACGCTCACCACTGATTTGATCCTGAGTAAAATCCAGGTGATGAACCTTTCGCTGATGCGCGACTTCGGCATTGTCAAACCACGCATCGCTATACTGGCACTGAATCCTCATGCCAGCGACGACGGGTTGATCGGCCATGAGGAGCAGACCGTTATCCGGCCTGCCATTGAAAAGGCGTATGATCAGAATATCCTTGCGTTTGGACCCTACCCCGCAGATGGTTTTTTCGGGGCGTCGAATTTTAAGAATTTTGATGGCATCCTCGCCATGTACCACGACCAGGGAATGGTTCCGTTTAAGTTGATGTCGTTCGACGAAGGTGTCAACTTTACGGCCGGATTGCCTGTCATACGAACATCACCGGCACACGGAACAGCCTACGACCTTGCCGGGAAAAATGAAGCCTCACCTGAAGCATTCCGCAACGCCCTCTACCTGGCCGGAGATATCTTTATTCACCGCCTTGAATATGACGAGCTTCATGCAAATCAATTGAAGCCAGCTGGTGCGCAACACGAAAACAACCGTTCATGACAGAACCGGCCTGCACGGTTTCAAAAATTGCTTCCATCTGTGGCGGATCTGTTCACCCTGCCAGCAGCCACAATCCTGTAATCCACGACCTGCTGATTGACAGCCGCCGGCTGATTCATCCCGAACATTGCCTTTTTGTGGCGTTGGTTTCCGATCGCAACGACGGGCACAAATACATCGCTGAACTGTACGACCAGGGCGTGAGGAGTTTTATGGTTTCAGTACTTCCTGGGAATCTACCATACGATCCCCCGGTCCGCCTGTCCGCCAGTCCGCTTGTCCCCCCTTTTGAAGGTGCTACCTTCATCCTTGTCAGCGATACCCTTGCCGCCCTGCAGCAATTAGGCGCATACCATCGCAGGCTGTTCAACATACCCGTGATCGGGATCACCGGGAGCAATGGAAAAACGATCGTCAAGGAGTGGCTCTTCCAGTTGCTGAACCGCGACTACCGGATCATCCGCAGCCCGAAAAGCTATAATTCGCAGATCGGCGTGCCGCTCTCGGTGTGGAAAATGGCGCCAGAACACAACCTGGCCATTTTTGAAGCGGGGATCTCCCGCCCGGGGGAGATGGAACACCTGGCCCCCATCATCGATCCCACCATCGGGGTCTTCACCAACATTGGCCATGCCCATGACGAATATTTTGAAAACCAGCAACAGAAAGTCAGGGAGAAGCTCAAGCTCTTCGCAAATGCCGAAACACTTGTTTACTGCTCCGATTATCCACTGATCACCGAAGGCCTGCTTGCGGATTCCGCCTACCGCAACCTGAAAACCTTTACATGGAGCCGAAACCATGAAGCCGACCTGGTGATTTCCGGGGTGTTGAAGGAAAACGCGAAAACCTGCATCAAGGCCCGGTACAAATCGGAACTGTACAACTTTACCATCCCCTTTACCGACGAAGCCTCCATCGAAAACGCCATCCACTGTTTTGCCACAGACATTGTCCTCAGCGAATCTTCCCTGCCCACCATTTATTCGTCATTCGTCATTCGTCATTCGTCACTTTACAATTCCCTGGCCCCCATTGCCATGCGCCTCGAACTCAAAGAGGCCATCAACCACTGTTCGCTGATCAACGACAGCTATAATTCAGACATCAACTCGCTCATCATCGCCCTCGATTTTCTTAACCAGCAGAACCAGCAGCAGAAAAAGACAATCATCCTTTCCGACATCCTCCAGACCGGCCGTGACAAGAATGAATTGTACAACGAAATCGCATCAATGCTGGTATCACGAAATGTCGGCCGCATCATTGGCATTGGCCGCGACATGGTGAAACATGCGGATGCTTTTCCCATGAACAAGGCTTTTTTCCCGACCACGGATGAATTTCTCCTGCATTTCCCGGTTTCTTCATTTCAGAATGAGACCATCCTGCTGAAGGGCGCACGAATGTTCGAATTTGAGAAAATCAGCCAGCTGTTGCAGCAGAAGGCACACGAAACGGTCATGGAGATCAACCTGGATGCGCTGATACACAACCTCAACCATTTCAGGTCGGGTTTAAAGCCCGGAACCAGGACGATGGCCATGGTCAAGGCATTTTCGTATGGCAGCGGAAGTTACGAAATTGCCAACGTATTGCAGTTCCACCGGGCCGATTACCTCGCCGTGGCGTATGCCGACGAAGGGGTGGAGCTGCGCAGGGCCGGTATCCATTTGCCCATCATGGTGATGAGTCCCGAAGAACAAAGCCTCGACACCCTTTTGAAATACAACCTGGAACCCGAAATTTACAACCTTCACATTCTCACCCTGCTTGAAGAGGCCGTTGTGCGCAACCAGACCTCTATCCAGCAGGAAGTACGGATACATCTCAAACTTGATACCGGGATGCATCGCCTTGGGTTTGTCACGGAAGAGCTTGAACCTTTGATTGAACGGCTGAAACGCAACCCGTCCCTTCGTGTTCAGTCGGTGTTTTCGCACCTTGCAGCCAGCGAAGACCCGGAAGAAGATGATTTCACCCGTTTCCAGATCCGGCTTTTCGGGGAGATGAGCACTAGGATTACAGCGGTTCTGGATTATCCGGTATTGCGCCACATGCTCAATTCTGCAGGCATCACCCGGTTTCCGGAGGCGCAGTTCGACATGGTACGACTGGGCATCGGCCTCTACGGTGTTGGCAGCAGTGCCGCGGAGCAACTGATGCTGCGGAACGTCAGTACCTTGAAATCGGTGATCACCCAAATCAAAAATATTCCTGCCGGCGAAACCATTGGCTATAACCGGAAAGGTCACACCGTAAAGGATACCGTCATCGCCATCGTCCCGATTGGCTATGCCGACGGGTTGAACCGCAGGCTTGGCAACGGAAACGGAAAGCTGTATATCCATGGCATGCCTGCCCCCGTGATCGGAAATATCTGCATGGATTTGACCATGGTTGATATTTCAGAATTGTACCGGCAAGATGATAGCTATTCTCAAATCGTAAATCGTAAATCGTCAATCGTAAATCCTTCCGTTATTCACGAAGGCGACGAGGTGATCATCTTCGGCGATCAGCATCCCGTTGCCGAACTGGCAAGGGAGATCGGCACGATCCCGTATGAAGTGCTGACAGGGATTTCGCGGCGGGTTAAACGCATCTATTATTACGAATAGGGTATTCCTTGATATTTTCTCTTATTTTTGCCTTTTGAACCGTGTTTTATGGAATCCCGCAAGCTAAGTATTTTAATTCCCGCCTACAATGAAGCGGCAACGATTCACCGCATCCTTGACAAAGTCCTTGCAGTCGACCTGATAGAAGCAGTGACCAGGGAGATTATCATCGTCAATGATTTCAGCAGTGATGGCACCGTTGGCGTTGTTGAAAAATATATCACAGATCACCCGGGAAGTGACATCAGGATATTCAACCAGCCGGTGAACCAGGGCAAAGGCGCGGCGTTGCACCGCGGCATCGCGGAAGCCACGGGCGATTTCATCATCATCCAGGATGCCGACCTCGAATATGATCCTGCCGAATACAATGTGTTGCTGAAGCCTGTGCTCGACGGCTTTGCCGATGTGGTTTACGGTTCTCGGTTCATGGGTGGGAAACCGCACAGGATCCTGTTCTTCTGGCACTCCATTGGAAATAAGCTCCTGACCTTTATCTCCAACATGTTCACCAACCTGAATCTCACGGACATGGAGACCTGTTACAAACTTTTCCGCGCCGAAATGCTGCAACAAATCTACTTCAAAGAGAAACGTTTCGGATTTGAACCTGAAGTGACGTCCAAAATTGCACGCTTTCCAAAAATACGGATCTACGAAGTGGGGATATCCTATTATGGCCGGACCTACGAGGAGGGAAAGAAAATCGCGCTGAAAGATGCGTTTCGAGCGGTCTGGTGCCTGTTGAAATACAACGTGTTCGACAGAAAATACCTGAAGTGATTTCGGCCACAACAGCTCAATTGAGCCGGCCTGATGATTAAATTCCCATAACCTTGCCAGGATATGTTTGACAACGGTCGTTCCCGGAAAACAATTGTTGCCGGAATTTTGGCAACGGCCCTGCTCGCGGTATTCATACTGGTGAATGACTTCAGGAACTTCAGGGATACCCATCAAACCCTTGATCCGAAGGCACAAAACGGGCGGGAACGGCTTCCCGTTGGCCTCGAAGGAACAGGAAAGCGCTTTGCCTTTTATGATTTTGAATCGGGCAACGCCCTCGATACCGGCGCGCACCTTGCCGCCAGGGGGCATGGCGGAAAACTATCCCTGGTCATGAGTTCACATGTCCCGTTTTCACCAGGTCTCTGGATCAAATGCAAAGATCTCAACACCGACTCCACCTGGATCCGGGCAACCGGGTATGTCTGGTTTTCCTGTCAGCCTGAAGAGGTGAGATGCAACCTGGTTGCCACGTGCAACCGTTCGGGGGTTAATTTCAAATATATGTTTGTGGCGCTAGAAAACGAGCAACTGAAACCAAACCAGTGGAACAGGGTGAGCATCGACTACCGTGTTCCGGCTGCGGCAGGTAAGGAAGATGTGGTGCAGGCCTATTTCTGGTACCGAGGGAGCGGTGTGATGCTGGTGGATGATGTGGAGGTTGAATTTTTTATGCCTGCCAAGTTGAAATAAACCACTAAGGCACTTAGGACACGAAGTAGCACTTAGAAAAGAAAAAATAATGACACAGAGGCATATCAATGAGGTTGCATATAAGATTGTCGGTTGTGCAATTGAAGTTCATAAAAATCTGGGGCCGGGTTTACTGGAATCTGTTTATCACACCTGCCTGATTGAGGAGCTGACAAATTTCGGCCTGGAAGTCAAATCTCAGGTCTATGTTCCCTTAATTTACAAGGGAAAAGATTTGGGTGGAACGCTTAAACTGGATTTATTGGTTGAAAACCTGGTGATTGTCGAACTGAAAGCGGTTGATATTATGATACCACTCTTTAAAGCACAACTTTTATCCTACCTGAAGCTTACCGGGAAACCCAAGGGATTGCTGATAAATTTTCATTGCGAGAACATTGTTGAGTCGATGGTTCCTCTGGTCACAGACGTATTTGCAGCACTTCCAAAATCTTAGTGTATCTAAGTGCTCTAAGTGCCTTAGTGGTTAAAAACCACTGAGACACTAAGGACACGAAGAAGAACTTAGAAAAAAATGATGACACATAAGGATATCAATGATGTTGCGTATAAATTTGTTGGTTGTACAATTGAAGGTTCATAACAACCTTAGTGTTTCTTTGTGTTCTAAGTGCCTTAGTGGTTAAAAACCACTGAGGTCCCCAGGACAACGCATAATTAATCTGATCGAATGAAAACAATTCATGTGAAGAAATCCCACATCGCCGGAAGCTGGTTTTTCTATGTGGTGTTTTGCGCTTCCCTGGCGCTTTCCTGGTTTTTTCACAAGGATGCCACCCGTTTTACCGATCCCAGCGAACTATGCTCCGACCGTGCCGGCTATTACATTTACCTTCCCGCCACATTTTTTTACCGGTTCGATACCCGCCGGATGCCGGCTGATCTTGACATCCAGACCGGCGGCGGATTCAGCATCGACACCCTGAACAAAAAAATCAGCACCAAATATACGTATGGCGTGGCCCTGCTGGCATCCCCGTTCTTTCTTGCTTCGGGTCTTGTTTCGCGCATTGCCGGCTTTGACAGCGAAAGCGGGTTTTCCATGCTGTACATGCGGATGATGAGCCTTGCGGCTGTCATTTACCTGGTCCTTGGATTGTGGTTCCTGAAAAAGTTCCTGGACAACTACTTTAAGCCTGTTGTCAATTTTTTCGTCATAATCCTGGTTTTCCTGGGGACCAACCTCTTCTATTACGCACTCATCGACGGGATGATGTCGCATGTTTATTCCTTTTTCCTGTTTGCTTTGTTCCTGTTTGCCTTGAAGAAATTCCGGGTATCACAATCAGGTACATACTTTTTGCTGGTCAGCTTCGCCCTTTCACTGGCCATCCTGATCCGTCCCACGAATATCCTGCTGGGGTTGCTGTTTTTTACATGGGATGCTGCAAGCCCAGCCGAATGGCTGAAACGGCTTAAGCTTCTCCTGAAATCGCCGTATGCCCTCTATTTCCCATTGATCCTGTTTATCGTTTTTTTACCACAGCTCATCTACTGGAAATACCTCTCGGGGAACTGGCTTCATTTTTCGTACGGGAAAGAAGGATTTACCAACTGGTCCCATCCTCGCATTGCCGAAGTTCTTTTTTCACCGGTGAACGGCCTGCTCACATATACGCCCATGGTCTTTTTCTTCTTGACCGGGACTTTCATGATGATTTTGCGCCGGAGATCGAACGGGTGGCTCATCGCGGCGGTTTTCATCCTTGTCACCCTGGTATGCGCCTCATGGAACATGTGGTATTTCGGCTGCAGCTATGGCCAGCGTTCTTACGTTGAATATTATACCATCCTGTCGGTACCGCTGGCCTGGCTGGTTACCGGGGTGTTCAGCAACCGCAGCCTGGTTGTTAAAACCATTGTGCTTTTCCTTGTATTCTTTACGGTGTATGCCAACCTGCGCCATTCGGCGGTCCTGTACCGCCTCGACCGGTGCTATTTCGGATCAACCTGGGACTGGGATCACTACCTGCGGACGGTTGAGCGGTCGGGGGTAATTTCACCGGTGAGCAGGATTAACTCTTACCAGAATGATTTCGAAAATCTCGCACTATGCCCGGTCAGGCATCCTTCGATGATCTTTACACATTCGGGGGAATACAGCATTCCGTGCGATGGTAAAAGTAAAAGAACGCCGCTGTATTCGGCCGGGATGTATGAATTCAAATACCCGTGGCCAAAGCAGATGGATGTGGATTTGTGGATCCTGTCGCCCGGGCGGCGATCGGGACGGACAACACTCTCCTGCAACACTGCCAGGGGCGACAACCCTGTTTTCAGCGACAGCAGGGACCTTTCAGCTCCTTTTGCCGCACCCCTGGTATGGACCCATGTATCGGAAAAATTCATCATCCCGGATGTGAACGACTCCTCGTTGCGCATCAATGTGTTTATCGACAACCCTGACGGGGCGCTTTTTTATGTTGATGACCTGGCAATCAGGTTTCACTACGATTGGGATCACTGAAAAAATTTTTCAACCTGGAAAAGGAAACCCCGCGGTTGGCAAGATAAAGCATGAACGGCAGCGGAAGCAGCCAGATCACCCGCGACTGGTACCGCTCGACAACGCCGGAAATGGCCCCGCAGGCAAACGCGTTGACCAGCAAGGCAATCAGCACATAGGTCAGGAACATTTTGTATTTCGGATTGAATCCCGGGACAAAGTAAACCAGCATGGTACAAAAAAACAAGAAATATATCAGGTACGACTGGAACAAATTCAACATGGTCCAGTCGAGGTACTTCCGCTGTTGTTTCCCCTGGAAAAATTCTTTGACGCTTTCGGGCCAGTGGCTTCGTATGGCGGTGATGGAGGAGGATCCTTCCAATTCGGGACCGGTGTCGCCCGTGCGGAAAGAAAAGAATTGTTTTACAGTAGCTTCCACCTCACGGGAGATCAGCCTGGGCCAGTACTTTGGCGTTGTGAGGATATCGCGGATGATCGCATTGAACTCATCGCGGTTGCCTTCCCATCCGCCATTTTTATACAGCGGGCTGTTTGTATAATCCCACACAAAATCCCACGGGAATTTGCCCTGTTCACTGCAAAGATGGAAATGATATTTCGGGCAGGCATCCTGCAGGTATTGTTCAAGGATGCCGCAATCGTAAAGGCGGGCCATGAAAAAAACATGGCCATACCGTGAAACTGCGAACTTTAACCCGGCATTGTACTGGATGGTCGAAACGAGCACATAGGAGGAGGCCACGAGCATCAGCGCAAACAGGATCCTCATTAACTTTACCTGTGCTCTTTGCAGGACAAGCCTGGTCTTTTTAAAGATGAAGGCCGAAAGAAATATCAGCAGGATCAGTGTGGTTATGATAAAATGTGAATTGTGGACACCGACTGCAAGGATGAATATACATGAGGTCACAATCGTTTCAACGACCTTCAATTTAGGTGCAAACAGGAACAGGGCAATGCAAAGCACGGCGACTGGGGTAAACACATCGGGGATGAGCTGGCCAACATTGATGGAGGCACCAGTAAAAAAGGTGATCAGGAAAATATAGGCCAGGTAATAAACCCTGAATTTGGGCGTGCCGGAGAAATATTTGAAGCAGTAAAAAAGCGGGATGGCCACTGCGAGTGCCTGTGCAAGTACGATGAGCCAGAGCGAAGTCATCAGGCTCGCATGTTTCATGAACACACCGTAAAAGAGCGGCCGGTCGATGGGTTTATATTCCCAGAACGCCGTCCATAAATGTGTACCCGTGTCGGAAAAAAAAAGGGGGAACTGGTTATAGAAAGCCATGTTGCACAAAACAATGGCTGATAAAAAAATGAGTAGCGAATCCGCGAAAAACTGAGCGGAAGGAGCTTTCAGTGAAGCTTTCCAGTTCATAAATCGAAATTATTTTTTCAAAAGTAAGGAAAAATAATCTTACAATTTACTGTCAGTGGATTACCTCCAGCCGTTGGGTTGAATGCAGGCCCCCCGATTCGGTCTGCAGAAGGTATATGCCTGCCGGCCACGCGGAAACATCCAGGGAAGTGGTGGATTCTGCCGGGGGGCAGGTAGCCTGGTAACATAGTTTTCCAATGCATGAGAATACCTTGAGTTGTTTCGCTTCCCTCCGGGCCCCGCTCCAGGTTAACCTCACGGTGGACCGGGCAGGGTTCGGAAACAGGAGCGGTGCTTCTGCTGCTGCCTGTCCCTTGATGGCGCTATGTATGCCCTTGTTGCAGGCGTAGTCCTTAACGCTGATGCAGGACTGGTCGGTGGCGGCAACCCTGACCCAGCCATAAAGTGTCTCCCCGGTCAGCGTCAGCCGCACCCCGATGTAGTGTTCGCCGGTATTGGTCCATTGAACGACACTGGGCCCGTTTTGCCCGCCAAATGACTGCGACCATATGTAACAATACGCATTGACAAACCCGTTCGCCGGTGATATTGAATCTCCTGGATTCAGGGTGTCCATAACTGGGACATACCACGGGCTTATATTTCCGGGGACTGAATCGTACCGCGCAACAAGCGAGGTGTGCGGCAGGAGCGGAATAGCCGTACAGGAACTTGACCCGCCGCCCAGCCCTCCACCCCCGACAACATGAATGTTCAAATCGTAAGACCCGTCCTTGTCGAGGTCAATTTTCATATTGTACTGCGGAATGAACGGATCAAACATGGACGCACACATGGATGAGTCGGGAGTCACATCGGTATATATGTCATCATTGCCGGCCACTCCGGCCATGATAAACTGGCTGAATCCGTTGTTGCCTGCCAGCAATAGCGCAAAAACTACCAGGAGTGTAATTTTCCTCACCGGGATTGTTCTCATGAGATTTGGTCTTTAAATGAAACAACAATATCAAATATCCTGGTGTCATTAAATAAAGAAAACCCAATACAAACATAATATATTTTCAATTGATAACATAGCAGAATCAGCACAATTTTGATGTATTCCCTTTTTCCTATATTTGCTGACCGGATGGTACATTTCCCTGATGACGGGTATGCCGGGCCGGGCAATTGGTTTTTACGCCGTAATTTTAGAAAAAATTCATGAACCTGATAAAGGGCCAGTCGGTTTCAAAAAAAGTGTTTTACCTGCTTTGCCTTGTGATGGTGGTATGCCGGTTCATGCTTCCCCGGTTCGATACCCACGATGTCCTTTCCATCCTCAGCTGGGATATTTTTGGCTACTACCTCTACCTCCCGGCAACATTCATCCACCATGACCTGGGACTCAGGAATTTTTTGTGGGTTCAGCAGGTGCTTGACAACTATCACCCGACCATCGGTTTTTACCAGGCTTACATGGGCCCTGCAGGAGATTATGTGATGAAGTACCCGATGGGACTGGCCATCCTCTATTTCCCGTTTTTTGCAATAGGTCACCTGGCCGCGCATATATTTGGTTATGCCGCCGATGGTTTTACGATGCCATACCAGGTGTCAATTGCCTTTGGCAGCATCATCTACGCCCTGGCAGGGCTCTGGTTCCTCAGGAAAGTGCTGCGTTGTTTCTTCAGCGACATGGTTGTTGCCATATGCATGATCATCATTGTTTTCGGGACAAACTACATGCACCTTACAGCCTTCGACGGGGTGATGCCGCACAATTACCTGTTTACGCTCTACGCCATGATCACCTGGTATACAATCCGGTGGCATGATAATCAGCGGTGGAAATACGCACTTGCGATCGGTTTATTATGCGGCCTCGCCACCCTTGTGAGGCCGACCGCTGGTGTGATCGTGCTCGTACCCGTTTTGTGGGGAGTATGGGGCAGCCCGGAATGGAAGAAGAAATGGCGTCTTGTGACCGGAAATTATCTCCAGGTCGTGTTGATGGTCGTGACATTTTGCCTGGTGGTCGGGCTGCAGTTGCTCTACTGGAAAGCACATACCGGGAAATGGATCTATTACAGCTACGAAAAGGGGGAACAACTCGAATGGATCGCCCCATACCTTGGAAAAGTGTTGTTTTCATACAGGAAAGGCTGGCTGCTCTATACGCCGGTGATGGTATTCGCCCTGGCGGGCTTTCTCCCGCTGGCTATCAAATATCGCAGGATATTCACCGCCGTTTTTGTTTTTTTCCTGGTTAACCTGCTTCTTGTTTCAAGCTGGCCAACATGGTGGTATGGCGGCAGTTTCGGGCAACGGGCGCTTATGGAATCTTACATGATCCTGGCTTTTCCGCTATGCACATTCCTTGAGTGGGTGACAGGAAAAAATAAAGTGCTTCAGGGACTGTTTTTCACCACGATCCTGCTCCTGGCCGCCCTCAACCTGTTCCAGACGTGGCAATACTACAATTATATTCTCGATTCCTCGGGGATGACAAAGGGTTATTACTGGCGGATCTTTGGAAAAACCAGCGTAAAGGACGCTGACCGCCGCTACCTGGTGCCTTCGCTTGACAATGAGGAAAAGGAAGGATTGCCGGCAGCAGAAAAATTCACCTCCCGGGTACTGGCATCTTATGACTTTGAGCACCCGTCAAAGGAAGAACTTGCAGGATTTTGCAGGGATACTGCAAACAGCGGGACTTACTCAATCCGGATGAATCAGGACAGGGCTTTCTCGCCGGGGATCAACATCGCCTATAAGGAGTTGTCGAAAAGGGATTTTGCCTGGATACAGGCTTGCGGTTATATCTATTTTACCTGCAAACCCGAAGAGGTTGTATGTGGACTGGTCGTGACATGCAACCAGGATGGAAAATCCTACAAATACCGGATCCTGCCGCTCGAAAAAGCCAGCCTGAAACCTTTTACATGGAACAAAGTGTGCCTCGACTACAAGACACCCTACCTCGAAGACCAGTCAGGCACGGTCCAGGTCTATTTCTGGTGGCATGGCGAAAAAGAGGTGCTGGTGGATGACATCGAAGTTAAACTGTTTGAATTTGATTGAAGAACTTATCCGGGTGGCTGCCTGTCATAGCTTGTACGTTTATGGTTACCATTAAGAAAGTGATTCTCGGCGTCCTTGTTGCCGTCCTTCTTTTACCCGCCTTTCAAAAAGCCACCCGGGTCATCTGGCTGGCTCCCCTGGATGGATATTCCGAACCCGAAACATCCCTGGAATTATCGTGGAATTCATTCCGGAACGGGACATACCAGGACAAGTTTATGCGGCACCTCGATCACAGCACCGGTTTCAGGAATGCCTTGGTACGGGTAAATAACCAGGTAGACTATTCGTTGTTCAGCCTTCCGCATGCCCGCAAGGTTGTGGTTGGGAAAAACGGGTATCTTTTTGAAGAACCATACATCAAATCCTGGTACGGGCTCGATTTCATCGGCAAGCGAAATGTTGAGGCGCGCACCGGCCAGTTGAAACAGTTGCAGGACCAGCTCTGGAAGGAGCGGGGAATATTGCTTGTGATCGCTTTATCTCCCGACAAAGGCACTTTTTTTCATGAATATTTTCCCGAACGTTATCAGAAATACCCGGTCAGGATCTCCAACTACCAGTGGTACAAAAAGAAACTTGCGGAGAAAAACGTGAGTTTCATTGATTTCAACGACTGGTTCCTGAAGATGAAAGATACATCAACTTACCGGCTGTTTCCGAAAACAGGCATCCACTGGAGCAGTTACGGGGCCTGCATCGCGTTCGACTCCCTGGTGCGCTATATCCGGGCAAGGAAAGCATGCAACCTTCCCCGGTTTGAGGCCGGCAGCATCCTTGTCTCCAATGAAATCAGGGGCCGTGATGGCGATCTTGGTAAGGGGATGAACCTGTTATGGGACATTCCTCAACCGCCCATGGCCTATCCGCATGTGCACTACGACCAGCCGTCCGGCGCGAAAAAGCCATCGGCACTTTTCATCGGCGACAGTTTCTATTTTACATGGTCGGAGGCGGGTTACATTGCGAATGTGTTCAGGAACAGGGATTTCTGGTACTATGACTACTACGTTTACAGCGGTTCCTATGATACCGGCCGGCGCGCCGCAAACGAAGACCTGGTGGCAACCATCCTGCGGCAGGATGTGATCGTCATCATGCAGACAAATGGCGGGTACGGAAACCTTGGATACGGATTCATCGACAGGCTGCAGCGTGCAATGATTCGCTGAAAACTTCTTACTTTTGCAAAAGATGAAACCAGTCCTGCACCTGATTCCCGAAAAATTTGAATCTTCTTCATTAAATAGCTGATCACATGATTTTTAGTACCAGTCTGTTCCTCCTCTATTTCCTGCCATTGTTCCTGCTGGTTTATTACCTAATTCCCGGGAGATTCCGCAATTGGTTTTTACTGCTGGCCAGCGTTTTATTTTATGCGTGGGGAGCGCCGAAATTTGTGTTCTTTGTGATGGGTTCAGTAGTCGTCGATTATTTTCTGATCAGCCTGATGGACAGGAAAGAGAAGAACCTGCGCCGCGCACTCTTTTTCCTGTCTGTGTTTCTGAACCTGGCCCTGCTGCTCTATTTCAAGTACATGAACTTTTTTTTCGACCAGTTCCAGGTGGTCATGACCCATTTGGGCGCAAAGCCGATGGGGTGGACCCAGATCGCCCTTCCTGTCGGGATTTCATTCATCACCTTCCAGAAACTGGCCTATACGCTTGATGTTTACAAGAGGCAGCAGCCGGTTTTTGCAAAGCTGCAGGATTTTGCTCTGTATATTTTCATGTTCCCGCAGATGCTCTCCGGCCCGATCGTGCGTCCGGGGCAGATCGCCGGCCAGATTACCGACCGTTCAAGCCAGGAAAACGTAGATTACCGACTCACCGGTTTTATCCGTTTCATGATCGGGTTGTCGAAAAAAGTGCTGATCGCCGATGTGCTTGGCACCACGGTGGATGAGATCTTTGCCCTGGCACCCCATGAACTGTCGAGCGGCATTGCATGGATCGGCGCAATCGCCTATACGTTCCAGATTTATTTTGATTTTTCGGGCTATTCCGATATGGCCATCGGGCTTGCCCGCATGCTGGGATTCAGGCTGCCCGAGAATTTCAATTTCCCCTATGTGTCCCGGAATATTACGGAGTTCTGGCGGAGGTGGCACATCACCCTCTCGATGTGGTTCCGCGATTATATCTTCCTGCCACTGGCTTATGCAACTTCCAGGAAACTTCCTGCGGAACGCTACCTCGGGCTGCGGGCCGACAAGATCATCTACCTCATCGCCACCACCGTCACCTTCCTGCTTTGCGGATTCTGGCACGGTGCTGCCTGGACCTTCATCGTATGGGGTGCCTACATGGGCCTGTTCCTCATCCTCGACCGGCTCATCCTGCTGAAATACCTGAAAAAGGCAGGCAGGATACCCTCCGTCATGCTTACATTCCTGCTGATCACCATCGGGTGGGTGCTTTTCCGGTCTGCCACGCTGGTTGATGCCTGGTTTTACATCCGCAGGATGTTCATGTTCCAGGCTGCAGAAAACGTGGTGTGGCTCAACCCGAAATTCTGGACCATGCTTGCCATTGCGGTTGCATTTTCGTTCGGGGGATTGTGGAAACAGGCAGAAACACGCATCGAAAAATTCTACTTCAACCCTGGAAATGCAGTGATCATCACCTTTTCCATCATCGCGGTGCTGCTGTTCATCCTGAACGAGGCGACCATCACATCCTCGGGGTTCAGCCCGTTTATCTATTTCAGGTTTTAACCAAAACAGCTATGTCGGCGAAATCATTGATATTGAATAATAAACTGCTGGGACAACTGATGTTCCTGGTACTGTTCGTCCTGTCGCTCCTGTTTTACCTGGAACGGACCTGTTTTGTAGACCCCTGTTATGCTGTATTCAACCTGCTCTATTACCACGACTATGTGATTGAAGCAGGCCGCATCGCAGCGGTCCTCCCGCAATCCCTTGCACTGGTGGCCATAAAGCTGCACCTGCCGCTGAAAGCCATCCTCATGGTCTATTCCTTCTCATTTGTCCTCCTCTATTACCTGATATACCTGCTGATCGCCTATGGGTTCAAACTTGACCGCCTCGCGCTGGCCGTACCACTCGTGCTGCTGCTGGGGGTGAAATACAGCTTTTTCTGGATTTCAACAGAAACACACCAGGCGTTGGTTTACACGATCCTCTTCTACGCTTTTTTAACCTGGTCGATGCGGTTTAAGCCCGGTGCCTTGTTCTGGATCATCCGGCTTGCGGTGGCAACGGCAATCCTTTTTCTCTGCTTTTATTCACACCCGGTGTCGATGTTTACCGTGCTCTTCGTGCTGGGTTTTTTCGTCATCGACAACAAACTGTGGTTCAAACCCGAGGGGTACCTGCTGGGCGTGATCATTGTCGCACTCGCGCTCTTTAAATTTTTAACCAGTTCCTCGGGCTACGAGAGTTTTTTCTTCAAGGGGTTCGGCGAATTTTTTGAACGGATCGGGGTGGTATCCTATTCCGAAAGTTATAAATTCCTGAAGACGCATGCCCTGGGGGTATATTTTTTCTCGCTGCTGCTGTTCCTGGCCACCACGGCCTGGTATATCATGATGAAACAGTACCTGAAGCTTGCCTACTACCTGGTTTTTATGGTGCTCTTTTCACTGGTCCTGTTCACAACGTTCAACATCTGGTATTATCCATTCATCCAGGAGAAAAACCTCATGGGATTGAATATCCTCCTGTTGATCCCCTTCCTGAAGGATGTGATTTTTCCGGGCGAAAAGAAGAAACTTATCTTACAGGTGATCCTGGTCCTGGTATTCTTTGCCGGTGTATTCCGGGTGGCGGATGCATCACGATTTTATAAAAACCGCGAGGCTTACATCAGTAATCTTGTAAAAACCGTCAGGAAATATCCCGAAAAGAAGTTCATCCTCGCCGAATCGATGGTCGACCGCAACCAGGTAAATGTATACTGGGGCTTTGCGCCCGAAACCCTGATCCTGAGTTCCCTCGAAGGCCCCGATTCTTCGGTTTCGATGTATATCAACGATACGTACGGAAAAATTGAGGCAGGGATCAACTTCAACGATCCGATGTTGTATATCTGCGCTCCCTGGGCGAAAAACCTCGATGTGCGGAGGCTGGACAAACGCTATTTCAACCTTGACAATTCCACCTACCGGGTGCTTACCGACCAGGATCTCCTCCAGGGAAAGGATGTGGTGGTGTACACCAACACGTTCGACGATCGTACCTATCATTCGGGCAACGACAGCTGCCGCACCGACAGTTCAGGCAATACCTGGTTTGAAACGGGTTCCGAGTTCAGCCCCGGGTTTTACGGGCTGCTGGCGGGAATCACCAAAAATCCTGCCATCATGATCACCGCTACCGTGAGGGTGTACCCGATGGAATCCCTGAATCCAAAATGGCTGACGCTGGTCATCTCCAAAGAACAGAAAAATGTCGTGCTGGAATACTACATTGCCGGGGTTCAGCCTGCCGATTCCCTGAAACTCAGGCAATGGAACACGATCACGGTTTCCGGCATTGTCAGGAGTACCGATCCGGCGAACCTGCTGAAGGTCTACCTGTGGAATCCCGAAAAGAAAAGGCTTGGAATGGATGATTTCAGGATATCATACAGGGCGCTTACACATTGATTGGCTAAGTTGTGATTGAGTTCAAA
The DNA here is from genome assembly GCA_026391835.1 of Bacteroidota bacterium. Classification (GTDB taxonomy): domain Bacteria; phylum Bacteroidota; class Bacteroidia; order Bacteroidales; family FEN-979; genus CAIVAT01. The sequence goes on along the minus strand of JAPLDF010000034.1, from coordinate 11,531 downwards.
TGCCCGCGGGTAAAAGCAATGTTTATTTATAATCCTGGTTTTACAGGACAATTCAAGAATCTACAAGGTCGATGCATAAGTTGAAATACACAATTTTTATTTTCATCCTGGCCACACTGGCCGTCTCCGCCGTGCAGTACCGCTTTCCTGTCGTAAGGGAATCGAAGCTGAAAGGGTTTTTCAGTAAAACACCCCCGCCGGAACTGAAATATTTTACCTGGAAACGGTGGTTTTCACAGGATTTCCAGCAGGTATACCAGGCACGGGCCAACGAACATCTTGGATTTCGCAATTCACTTATCCGCATCAGGAACCAGTATGACTATACCTTTTTCGGGATCATCCATGCCGAAGGTTTTGTAATGGGCAGGCAGCAGTGCCTGTACGAAGAGGATTACATTCATGAGTATACCGGGGAATTTTTTATCGGGGCAACGGCCATTGACAAGAAATTGTCGCGGCTCAGGAACGTGAGGGACAGCCTCAGGGCCCATGGCGTTCCGCTGCTGCTGGTTTTTGAACCGGGCAAGGCAAGCTTCTACCCCGAGTACATCCCCGGCTATTTCCACCCCGGCAAACGGACCCAGACCAACTACGATTACATGCTGCAGCGGTCAAAGGAACTGGGGCTTGACTACCTCGACCTGCAGGGCTACTTTATGAAGATGAAGGACACCTCCCGCTATGCGCTTTTCCCGCGGAACGGCATGCACTGGAGTTTGTACGCGGTGCCATTTGCGGTGGACACCCTGGCAAAGTCGATCGAAAAATTGTCCGGAACAAAATTGCCCCGCTTTAAAACAACACAGCTCATCCACTCTGACTCCCCGCTCGGAACGGACAACGACATCGGCGAATTGCTGAACCTCGTCCTACCGCTGAACAAGGTGCTTGGCGTGTATCCGCTGGTAGCGTTCGACAGTACACCCAAAACCGTAAAACTGCTGGTGATTGCCGACAGTTACTACGGGAGCATTGTGGAAGATTACGGGAAGCACATCTTTAAAAGCCAGGATTACTGGTATTACAATAAAAATCTCTATCCCTACCTGAATTTTGACCCCCCGGTTTACGCCGACAAGTCGAACCTGCTCGACAAGCTGGAGAACTACGATGCGGTGGTGCTGATGGTTTCGGAGATCAACCTTCACTGCGGCTTCTGGAATTTCGCCGATGAGGCTTTCATTGCATTTCATCCCGAAGTGAAGGATCCATTCGTTTACGGTTTTGAGAACGATATCAGGAACGACAGGTCATGGTTCCGGTTTATGGTGAAAAAGGCGCGGTTCCAGGGTAGGCCACTGGATGAACTTATCCGCGAGGATGCCGGTTATACCTTTTGTTCCGGTTACGACAACCTGCCGGGGAAGACATACTGGGATAGCATTTACCACCTCACCTATGGTATCCGGTTCAATCCCGAATGGTTCGCACAGGTCACGCAGAAAGCAAAAGACCGGAAGATTTCACTCGATTCGATGATGCTTCTTGACGCAATTTATTCCTACGATCAATCGAAAAAGAAACAGTAAATTTGTAGCATATCAAATGATCGTTGTCATGAAAAGAACCCTAGGTTTTGCCGCCATTCTGTTTCTTATCCTACTGTCCGGCCGCACGTTTTCACAGGATCTTCCGTATCAGAAGGGCCTCGAGCCCGTTTCCCTGAAACCGGATGAACTGTTTGTCCTGTCCAATATACCGGAATTGCAGGTGCCTGAATTGTACAAAGGGATGGATGCGCCGCTCCTGCCGTTCTCCCTCGACAACTCCACGCAACCCTATTTCCGCCCCATCACCTACCAGTCAGGCTACGAATGCGGACAGTCGGCAGGCATCGCGTTCAACTTTACCTATGAGATCGATCGTTTGCGCGGTATTGCCGCAAACCAGACTTCGACACAATATCCCACCCATTTTTCGTGGGACTTTTTAAACAACGCCAACAACTACCAGGGCGCCAGCTTTTTTGATTCCTGGGAAATCGTGAAGGCCTGCGGGAACATGAACATCACGGAGTATGGCGGAGCCCAGAATACCGGCGGATATACCCGGTGGATATCGGGCTATGACATGTACTACAGCGGGATGCACAACCGCATCAATTCGGTGAAAGCCATCCGGGTTGATACCCCCGAAGGACTCCAAACCCTTAAATACTGGCTTTATGACCATCTTACCGGTGCATCCGTGGGCGGAGTGGCCAACATTTACGGCCAGTACTTTGGAACGCCCACCACAACCCTGCCCGCCAACACACCCCTCGCCGGCAAATATGTGATGACCTACTGGGGCGGAAGCCCGTCGCATGCCTGGACCATCTGCGGGTACAACGACTCCATCCGTTACGATTTCAATGGCGACGGTCAGTATACAAACAACATCGACATCAACAACGACGGTGTGGTTGACATGCACGACTGGGAAAAGGGAGGTCTTAAATTTGCCAACGGGTATGCCGGGCCAGGGTGGTGCGACGCCGGGTTCTGCTACACCATGTATAAAAACCTGGCCGATAACATTGGCTACGGCGGCATATGGAACCATACCGTTTATGTGCTCGATGTCAAGAGTACCTGTTCCCCGGCCCTTACCATGAAGGTTACCCTGAAACATACTTCCCGGAACAAACTTAAGATCACGGCCGGCGTGAATACGGATATTGCGGCCACAACACCATCGTATGTCCAGGAATTCCCGATCTTCAACAACCAGGGCGGCGACCTGTACATGCAGGGTGGCACCACCGAAGCGGATAAAACCATCGAGTTCGGGCTCGACCTGGCTCCATTGGTCAACCAGATTACCCCCAACCAGCCTGCGAAATTTTTCCTGCAGGTACAGGAAACGGATCCTTCCGGCGCTGCAACCGGGGAGATCGTAAGCTGGTCGCTCATCGACTATACCGGAACTCCTGCAATCACGACCACCTATGCCGGCTCAAACGTGCCGATCCAGAACAATACACTTACCCGCCTGGGCCTCAACTATACCCTGGGCGTCATCAAGCCATCCATTACCAATGCAACCCTGCCGCCCGCACAGCTGTACCAGCCATATTCCGCAACCCTCACCGCCAGCGGCGGAACCCAGCCATACCTGTGGGACGCAAAACTCGACTATCCCGAATCCACCATCCCGGCTGCGTTCCCTTCGGTTACCGCGCAGCAGCTGGCGCTTACCAACAACAATACCGGCTATGCCGTCAAAACACTCGATTTCAATTTCCCCTTCTATAAGAAAAACATCAGCAAGGTTTATATTTATGCCGATGGCTATATGCTGTTCGACGATCAGCCCTACACATGGCCCTACCTCGTTGATAAAATGCTGTTGTTCAAACAAACCGGCATCATTTCGCCGTTCATGTGCGACCTGGCGGTCTATCCATCTGCCGGCCAGGGAATCTGGTATGAAGGCAACGCAAACTATGCGATCATCCGCTGGAAAACCTCTCTTTCGGGCATGCAGGGTAGCACCAACCTGAACTTTGCCGTGAAACTGTTTCCAAACGGGACCATTGAATATTATTACGGCGATATGACCTTTCCGGCCGGTACGACATGGACCGGGGGATTGTCGTCGGGAGATAACAAGAATTACCAGTTTTCTGCCCTGAACAACGGGGCGACCGTTACCAGCAACACCCTTGATAAATTTACCACCTGCGGTTTCCCGCCCGAAATGCAGATCTCCGAAGACGGCCATTTTACCGGGACGCCAACCTATTCGTACCAGAATTTGCCGGTTAAGTTCAGGGTAACCGACAACAACAACATCTCTTCAACAAAAGTGCTGCTGTTTAACACGGTTGGCCTGCTGATCAGCCAGACGATCGTTTCGGGCAGCGACAGCCTGATCGAATTCGGGGAGACTGCAAAAATCACCCTCAATGTAAACAATGTCGGCACCCAGACAATGAACCAGATCGTCTTTTCCATCACCGAAACCGATCCGTATGTTACCCTGGTCGACAGTACCGAAACCGTTGCTGTGATCACCGGCGGCCAGAACCTGACGCTTACCGATGCCCTCTCATTTAAAATTTCCCCGGCAGTTCCAGATAACCATGCGTTTACGCTCATGCTTCATGTTCAGTCCATGGAACAGGGGTTCCAGCGGCCCCTTCCGCTGATGGCCCATGCACCCGTATTCCGCATTACCGGAACGCAATTCATGGATGGCGACAACGGCCGGCCTGAACCGGGCGAGAATGCAGACCTGCTGGTTACCTTCAGGAATGGCGGAAGTGCCAGGGCTTCGGCAATCAATGTGCTGCTCACTTCACTGGATACCAACCTCACCCTCAATGTAAATACAGCAAGTATCAGCCTGCTGAAACCCGATTCGGTCAAAACCCTCACGTTCCATGCAACAGCCGGCAATTCGGCTTCCATTGAGCACCTCTACCAGATCAGGTCGGGTCTTACCGCCAATAACAACTACGCAAATACAGATACGATCTACCTTTTTTCCGGGGAGATTGTTGAAGATTTTGAGACGGGTACCTTAACCAAATTTCCGTGGTATACCGCGGGAATGGCTCCCTGGCTTATTGAATCAGGCGTGAAATACGAAGGGAACTACAGCGCGCGTTCCGGCTGGCTGGGCGACAACATGGAGAGCAAACTTCTGATCAACGTGCATGTCCTCACCGATGGCCCCATCTCGTTCTATAAATATGTATCCTGCGAACACGACCCCAGCGGGAACAACGATTACGACTACCTGGTCTTTTTTATCGACAATTTTGAAGTGGCCCGCTGGGACGGCGAAATTCCCTGGAGCCCCGAGACATTCTGGGTATCCGAAGGATATCACACCTTGTCGTGGGTTTACCACAAGGATTATTCAGTTTCAACCGGGTGGGACGGATGCCTGGTCGATTTTATCAAGCTCCCACTCATTGAGGGTGCCATTCCAAGCCTTTCTGTCACGCCGCTCTCAATTGAAAAAACATTGCCCACCGGCCAGAATACGACAGAGCCTGTCTATATAACCAACCTGGGTGGCGGCATCCTCGACTACTCGGTACTTGTTTTTGATACGACTGCAAATAAAAAGGAGCTTCAGACCGACAACCTTTCCGGGTCCTACGTAACCTGCGGCAGCGAAGGGTTTGTGCCCGGGCAGGCCGTCAGCTGGATGTTCACGGTGCACAACACAAGCCCCGACAACGAATACATCAAAAATGTCAGGCTTGATTTCCCGCCGGGTGTGGTGATCAGCAGTGCCACCAATTTTTCGGGCGGATCGCTGGGAGAACTTGTTTTCCAGGGAACCGTGGGCAACGGCGCATCGCTCAGCTGGCACGGAGAGAGTACCGGCGGCAGGGGAGTGCTGAAACCCGGTGAAACAGCCATTGCTTCGGTGACGGGTATCATCGGCGAACCCTTTATGAATGATGTTTTCGTGGTTTACCAGCTGCACGGCGACAGCACGGGAATCATGCCGCATGCCCAGACTGGCAGCATGAAAATTAAAAATTTCGGACTGGCCAACTCCTGGGTTTCGCTCACCGGTGCATCGGGCAGCCTGATGAACAATCAAACGGGAACCGTTACGGCAACCATCGATGCTGCAGGCCTTGCTCCCGCTACCTACCAGTGCAGCCTGATCGTCAGGGACCTTTACAACAACAAGGTTGTGATCCCGGTTACACTGCACGTGACCTACCCGGTTGAAGTCGGCGACAGGAAATCATACACCGAAACCACGCTGCTGGGAAACACCCCCAACCCGTTTTCAGGGGCGACCCAAATCAGGTTTGAAGTGTCATCAACCCGCGATGTCACCCTCGAAATATACTCCATGCAGGGCCTTAAGTTACGGACCTGGAACCGGGATGCGTTGCAGCCGGGATCTTATTCCATGGAGTGGGACGGAAGGGATGAAGCGGGGAACATCCTGCCGGCCGGCGTTTATACTTGCCGGATGAAATCCGGCAACTACGCCGGGAGCCTGAAAATGATCATGATTCGCTAACGACCGCCGCATGAAGAGGAAGAACAAGAGACTGCTCATTTTTAGCCTGGTATTTTTATTGTCTGCCGTTGTGCTTGCTTTGGGACTGAAATATTTTCCCTTTACAAAGGTGGTCAAGATGCCGGCGGTTTCTGAATCCGAGTTTGTAAACCCCGAAAAAGCGCACAACCTCTCTCCGCACACCCTCTATTACGATTTCGAAGTTGCCGCCGGGAAAGAGATGCCGGGTGGATTTTATAAAGGACTGGCCCATTCGGGACAATACTCGGTAAAGGCTTTCGGGCAGAACAGTTTCAGCGTGGTCGTGGAGCGGACCGCCGGGGAGGTGGGCGTCGAAAACCTCAGGGCGGTGGCCTTGAGTGCATGGATCTATGTATTTCCCACGAAAACCAATGTGAAGGGTAGCCTTGTGTTTACAGCCTCCAACGAGGTGGGTGTCAATGTGTTCTGGCAGGGGGTGGGGCTTTCCGATCCGGAAGTGCCGAGGGGAAAGTGGTTTAAGATCAGCACCTACTTTGACCTGTCTAAAATCACCTTCAAACCCTCCTACAAACTCCAGGTCTACTTCTGGAACAACAGCGGCACGGATATCCTCATCGATGATTATTTTATCTCTTTTGGCGGCGCGGTCGACCGCCGGGGTGATTCGGCAAGAGTTGACATGACGAAGCCCGAAGGGTTCATCCCAAAGTTCAACTACCCGCCATTCCCGGTTTCGGTGCTTGAAAAGGAATCCCTTGGCAGGAATATAAATCCTGCGGATATCGATCCTGAAGACCATGCAATCGCCGGCAACTTTCTGGCCACCGGCAATGACGCCCTGCTCGTTGTGAGTAAAGCCGGTAAACCGGCAATATATGCATACTGCCAGGGAAGCCGTGAATTCAGGAAACTCAGCCTCAACAACCCGGCCATCCTGGCATCACTGGGTGCGGTAAAAAAAATAGTAAAAGGGAAATTCATCCCGGGGCAAACAGAGCAGTTCATTGTGATGGCCGAAAAAGGCTGGATGCTCGGAGCGCTCGCCCCACCGGCAAACCTTTGCAGCAACGACGGGGCTTTGCAAACCAGCCTGAAACTACTTTCTAAATCGGATGCTCCCGCAGCTTCCATCTTCGCAGGCGATTTCAATGGCGACGGGCGGTCCGAAATCCTCGGGGTTGCCGGCAACGGCACCTGGAAAGTGATGTCGTTTGAAACGGATGGTAAAACCGGCGGTACCTGGAAGGTCATGGCATCGGATGAAAGCAACCCGGTCAAAGAGTGGGACCGCAGCCTGCAGGAGGCCGGCATCTCGGCAGGGCATTTTCTGCAGGGTGTTGCTTGCGATGTGTTGCTGACAGTGACAAGGAGCAAAAGTGACGGAAAATACGCATATTCCCTGCGGAAACTGAACCTTTCCCAAGCGGCCTGGGATAATCTTACAGGCAACAAACAGAACCATTTTGGAAAGACCATCGGTCTGGATACCCTGAAACCGGAAGACACCTTTTTTGCGATCCCGGCCCATGGAAACAAAACAGCTGTCTTCAGGTATAACCGCGACTGGCGGTATGACCTGAAGGAAATCCAGTTCAGCGACACGGCATTCACCATTGTATCGGCGGTTGATTTTCACGGCTATGACAAAGACCAGAACCCCAAGTATTATGAATCACTGAAACTCGTTACCGGGTGCTTTCTGAACGCCTCCCCGGGATCCGTTCTTGCCATGGGGCGTGTTGCAAAGTCGCGGCACTATCAATCCGTTCTTCCTGATTTTGTTCATCTTTATTCGTTCCCGGTAAACAAATAACCATCTCTTCATGAACTGTTCCCTGCGCTATATCCTCATCATCCTGTTCCTTCCCTGTCTGTTCATTTCATGCGGGCAACCGGCCAGGTCGCCGGAAGTGGTGAGCGATCAGTTCGTGGTGAAAGATTTCAACCCGACCGTCAACTGGAAGCAGGATCAAACCCTTTTTCTCGATTATGAAGAGGCGATCGTACACGGGTTTGTGATTCCCGGCATGCGGCAGGTTGAGGGCGGTTTTTTCGACCTGGAGTTCAAACTTAAAAATACCGGGAAAGCACCGCAGAATTTTTCGTACAAGATCTATTACCAGAACGAATCTTATAAATTCCCGGAACATGACAGTCCCGACAGCACCAGGCAGCACCAGAACGCGGGGGAGAATTTTTATGGAAGCTGGGAGGATACAGGCACTAAATTCGCTGAAACCGGGATCATCGAAAACAACCAGGAATTTCATCTTGTGAAAAGCAAGTTCCGCATCGTCGGAAACCCCAGGAATGAACAACTCTATTACGACCAGGGCAAAAATGACCGCTGGAAACGCAACCCGCGGGTAGGCAACTATAGTTTCCTGCTGGTGGTGACCACGGAGGCCGGCATACGGGAGAAACAGATCGCGGACGCGGTGCAGGACATCAGCCTTAAAAATGAATCGGGATTTGTGAATCCATATTTTTATTTCCTCTACGGACCCGGCAGGTTGTTGAAAAATACCATCGTGCAGAAATATGCCGGCATGCTCAAAGTTATCGCCATGCCCGACCCGGGGGCAGGGATCTACATCAATCCCAACGCCTATTCCAAAGAAGTTACGGAGAAAACAAAAACAGATGTGTGCGGACAGGACCCGCTGGTCTATAACAAGGCCGCATTTGAACAGTTTGTCCATTTTATTGATCCTTCAACGAAAATGAACAACATCCCGGTGATTGCCGATGTGCTCAACGATAACTACTCGCGGATGGACTATAACTGGAACAAACGTTATTACCGCAAGGAGGAGCTGGTGGCCATCACGGCAACGGTCACGGCCCACCCGTGTGAAACCGTCATTTCCGACCCGGTGAACCATAAGATCACCCTCCGGAACCCGAAGGCGGAATTCGGTAAATGGCAGAAGCAAAATGTGGGGGTGATCACCCGCCACGGGATGACCTTCGGGAAATATACCGTCAAATGCAAGCTTACCGAGTTGCTGAATAAAAACAACATGTGGAACGGGCTCACCAACGCCATCTGGCTCATCACCCAGAGCCAGGCCGAATGGAACTTCCGCCGCGACTGCAGCAACAACGGCTACATGGCCAACTATTACGGCGGGCACCAGGACCAGCGGGTAAAGAATGTCGGGTATTCCGAAATAGATTTTGAGATTCTGAAAACCGTGCCCTACTGTCCCTCGTGGCAGTTGCCGCCTGCTTACAGCAATGGCATTGATGACCAGAAAAATGTTCAGAACTGGAATGTGCCGTTCCCCGAGGAAATCCTGGCCGACGATGACAAGATCATGGTTTCATGCACCAACTGGGACATGGCCTGCTGGCAGCCCACAGGCTTCCGGGATGGCTGCGATCCCGTCAGGTATGAGGATAAAACCTTCTGGGCGCACCGCTGGGATAAAAATTACCGTGCCCTGACCGAAAAAACACCCGAACGCGACGATGAGCTTTTCGGATCGCCCTTTTATTATTTCCAGATCGACTGGCAGCCCGACAAGATCATCTGGCGCATCGGGCCGTCAAAGGATAAGATGCACGTGGTTGGATACATGGACGACAAGATCACGTCAATCCCCAACAACCAGATGCTGCTCATCATCACCCAGGAATTTCACAACACCAAATGGTGGATCGGCTCTGCTTATTCGCAGGATAACATTCCGTTTCCAAAGGTGGATTACGTGGGTGAGATCCAGGAACTGACCATTGAATAACCTCAAAAACCTGGAAGGTTTGATTTTGAGGATTTGACAGAACTAAAAATCAACATCATGAAAATTATTGTCCTTGGCGCAGGCCTGGTCGGCGGTCCGATGGCCCTCGACCTCACAAACGACCCGAAATTCGATGTCACCATTGCCGACATCAACCCTTCAGCCCTTCAAACCCTGGTGGAACGCCAGAACCCTGGGACCGGCCGGCTGAAAACAATCGAGGCTGACCTTGGCGATCCGGCCAGGGTGGCACAACTTGTATCCGGGTTCGACATGGTCATCAACGCCGTGCCCGGGTTTATGGGGTTTCAGACGCTCAAGGCCATCATCGGGGCGGGGAAGAACGTGGTCGACATAGCCTTTTTCATCGAAGATCCCTTTGAACTCGACGAACTTGCCATCCGGAACAATGTCACCGCCATCATGGACATGGGGGTTGCCCCCGGGATGTGCAATGTGCTCATCGGCTATGCAGATCATCTGCTCGACGAAACAGACAACATCCTGTATATGGTCGGCGGTCTCCCCGAGGTCCGCGAATGGCCCTACGAATATAAAGCCGTGTTTTCGCCGGTCGATGTGATCGAAGAGTACACCCGCCCTGCACGCTACATCGAAAACGGGAAATTCATCGTCAAACCGGCCCTTTCCGATCCCGAATTGCTGAACTTCAAAGGAATCGGCACCCTCGAAGCCTTCAACACCGATGGACTGCGTTCGCTGGCCCATACCGTGACATGCTCCAACATGAAGGAGAAGACGCTGCGTTACCCGGGCCACATCGAAAAAATGCGCGTGTTACGCGAAACCGGCTTCTTCAGCCAGGAAGAGATCGAAGTGAACGGAATCCGGATCAAACCCATGGACCTGACTGCCAGACTGCTTTTCCCGAAATGGAAGCTGAAAGAGGGAGAGGTCGACATCACGGTGATGCAGGTGATGGTGTCAGGGAAAAAAGAGGGGAAAAAGGTCACCTATACCTGGGACCTGTTCGACAAATACGACCCGGCAACCCGGATCCACTCCATGGCCCGTACAACCGGCTATTCAGCCACCGTGGCACTGCGGATGATCGCCGACGGCCTCTACGCCCGGAAAGGCATCTCGGTGCCTGAATTCATCGGCAAACAGCCCGAATGCGTCGAATACATGCTCTCCGGCCTCAAACAACGAGGCGTAATCTACCACGAAACCATTGAATAACACCACCGGGCAAATGCCTCCTCCTTTTAAGAAAGGACCATGGAGTCTATATTTTGTATCTTCTTATTCCATTTTTGAGTTGTGTTACATTAAAGTTGATCAACAGGCCAATACTTTTTTGTGCAAACTTCATGTAAGTCAATATTTGAGCCTCATGAACAGGGGAGTATAGCTCAACTGTTTTTAATTCAATAATAACTAGATTTTCAACAAGGACGTCTATCCTATAGCCACAATCCAGATGAACCTCCTTATAAACCACCGGCACAGGCTTTTGCCTTTCTGCCTTTAATCCGGCATGTTGTAACTCGAAAAACAGACATTCTTCATAAGCCGATTCCAATAACCCTGGCCCGAGATGTTTATGCACTTCGATTGCACATCCGATGATTTTCTCAGTAATCCTGTTAAGTTCCATGACAGTTTATTTTCCTCAGTGGCCCTCAGTGTCTTCTCCGTGGTTCAGTGTAATTATTTGTTACACAGAGATTTCTATGATTAAAACAAATGTTCTTTGAAATAAATACTAAGCAATTTGGAAATTCGTGTAAAAAGGAGTTTCTCTTTTGATTACTGCGCAAAGTCTATGCAATATTTTATTTCTTATTGCATTGA
>JAPLDF010000017.1 GCA_026391835.1 Bacteroidota bacterium | reverse complement strand
AGATCATATCCGTGATGTTTGGTGGTACTTACATCTAAGATACTGATTTCTAGGGCTTTATTATATTTATATTTTCATAATTTACTAACAATCAATTGTTTATATCCATTGAATTTTAAAAGTTCAACCCTTGATTCACATAAATACCATATTATCATTGAGTGACCACTGGATTTCCCCCTGCGTCAAGCCGCAATTGTTAATTTTAAGTTAATACTGCAACCTGCGTAGAATATTTCCGTGCAGTTGTTGTTTTATACATACAAGGTTTGTGATTTCAAAGGGGATATTCTGAAAGCCTCAATATCCCGGAATCCCAGCCCATTGAAATATAAACTTACACTTAACGATTCAGGTGCCATGAAAAATATGAGACATCCAACGACAAACGATGCAATGGACAACCGGATGAAGTTATCCAATCATCAGACTAAAGTTCCTAAATCAAAACTCTCGACCGGCTCGGTGGTGGGTTTATTCCCCGTCGTACTTGATGGCGGCAGAACGATCATATATATCTCGGACAAAAGCCGGGAGCCACAGATCAGGTCACAATATGCCCTGCGAAAGTAAGAATGGTTATTGAATAACCCTGCGGCTCACGCATTTCCGGAATTTGCCATTGACCTTTACAATAAGATTCTATCCTGGTCAATGGCATCATTCCGGATTTTTTTTTAATTTCCCTGCAATAATTCCCCTCCGTCCCGTCTTTAACTTCATGGAAAAGGAACTTCAGAAAAAGTCGCTTGACCGGTTCTTCCGAAACGAGTACCAGAAGCTGGTGCATTTCATCAGGAAGAACCTTGATGACCGCTATTCTGATGCTTCCCCGGAAGACATCATACAGGATGTTGCGCTGGGTTTGATGGATAAACTTGACCTGGATACCCAGATCGGGAACATGACCGGTTACATTTACCGGTCGGTCAGGAATAAGATCATCGACTACCAGAAGAAAAAGCAACGAAACGTATCGATTGAGCGCTTCACGGACAGAAACAACGAGAATTATTTACTTAATACGGTAACCGATGAAACATTAGCGGAAGAGATGGATTATGCACGTATAGCGCCGGAGACACTGCGCCAGGCTATTTCACAACTGAGGCCTGATGAACAGGCGGTGATCATTGCAACAGAGTATGAAAACCAGACCTATGAGGAGCTTTCGGCAGAATGGGATGTTCCGCTGGGCACGCTGCTCTCGCGAAAACACCGGGCGCTTTCAAAATTACACAAGATATTGTCAAACAATCAAAGATGAAAATCATGGAAACAATTGAAAATAAACATATGACAGGACGTCGTTGCGGCGGACGAAAACACCGCGCAGGCTGGATCATCCTCGGAATCGTCGGATTTACCGTGTTTGCATTTCTATTCGGAGCGGTGGTGATGTGGCTGTGGAACTGGCTGATGCCGGTAATATTTCACCTTGGCGTTATCACATACTGGCAGGCTGTCGGCCTGGCCATCCTGGGCAGGCTCCTATTCGGCTCAATGCATCACGGGGGCATGCACAACCGGGGACGGCACCATTTCGGACCCTGGAGACACAGGAACCACATGCATGACGACAACAACTGCAGGGACCATGCATTTGGTTCGAAGTGGAGCCATTATGATCAGTACTGGAATGAAGAAGGAGAAAAATCGTTCAACGAATATTTGACCCGTAAAAGTGAAGGTACAGCAAAGGATTAATGCCGATGCCGATGCCGGGATGATGGTGGTTACTGAATAACGATTTTCCTGTTATAACTCTTCATCCCGGCATTGATTTTTACGATGTAGATCCCTTTACCATGGCCTGACAGGTCTATCGCGGTTGAAGGATTTCGAAGGTTTAGATCCTTGTAAATCCGAACTCCCAAGGGATTGTAAATTTCCAGGGAGCCTATTTGGCCGGTGCTGCTGATGGTAAATTTTCCTTTGCCCGGATTGGGATAAATGGAAATTTTCCCATCCTGCGTCGCCAGGTCGCCAATTCCAAGAATTGTATGATAGTAGTAAAAAGAACTATCGCCACCAGTAATTCTGGTTCCCAGATCATCCCAAGTTTTATAGGAATCGGCTGTATAGTAATTGTCGGCATCGTATGAAACAAGGTATTGAGAAATATTCCGCCATATGCTGCCATTCCATTCCTGGTCCAACAGACTTGTCATATTACTATTGATGTCATAGGTATAAATATTTTGCCAGGAAGAAGTCCAAAGCGGACCGGCCCAACTCTGTCCTAAAGCATTTGTCAGATTGTTGTTGGCATCATAGGCAGAAATGACCCGTATGGAATTCACCCAGGCGCTGCCATCCCAACTTTTCCCCAGTTCACTTGTCTGGTTATTATGAATATCGTAGGAATAGGTATAAAGTCCGGAATTTTCCCAGGTGCTGCCATTCCAGGTTGTTTGCAATTGACTTGTCAGATTGTTACTCGCATCGTAAGTGAAACTGCTTTTCGACTCATTCTCCCATGCAATACCATTCCAGGTTTGCCTGATCCAACTTGTTTGATTATTTGCGGCATCATAGGCATAGATGTATTGAGAGGAGTTTTCCCAGGCAATGCCATTCCAGATGCTGTAGCAATAATTTGTACGGTTATTGTTTGCATCATACGTGTAATTGTACTGCCAGGAATTCACCCATGCACTGCCGTTCCATGATGAATAGGTGTAACTTGTCCGGTTATTGCTGGTGTCATAGGTATACGTGTATTGCGAGGTATTCACCCACGCACTGCCGTTCCAGTATGAATATGTGGATCTTGTCCGTTTATTGCTGGCATTGTAGGTATAGTTGTATTGGGTTGCATTTACCCAGATGCCGCTGATCAAACTTTGTATGGTGTAACTTGTCAACTTGCTGTTTGCATTGTAAACCATATTGATGGACCTATTCGCGAAATTCCACCAGGAATTGACTGAATCCCATACCCACATGTGGCTGCTGTCATCTATCAAAATTATATCACGCTGCCCGGGTGTTTCCGGATTGGTATCGTGTATCAAATTCCGTTCGGAACAGGCCTGGTGGGTTTTCCTATCCTGGTATACCTTGTTACACCGGAAATTTCCCTCCGGATTGATCGCAGGCCGGTTGAACTGGGCAAAAGCATTCAGGGACAGTGCAAGAATTGCAAAGAGCAGTGTTTTTTTCATGCTGTTGGGTTTTAATTTGAGAACGAGATGATGAAAGAAGTTGTGATTCTGTATATCTCAGATGTAAAATCCATAATGGCAAAATGGTAAAATCCGGACAATTTTACCATTTTACCATTTTTAATCTGACTGAAAATTTACACTTTGGGCTTATTCAGAGATGACATCAGTCCATTCCCCCTGCGTGCGTCATAGCGCTTTCTTGTCTCCGACTCCTGGCTTTTATCGTCAATAAATATGATTGTTCTTCCACCATCAAGGATAACGGGATGCTTGTCGCTTGTTGAACCCGATAATAGTTTTGAATCAGGTATTTTCAATCGTTGCCTCTCCTGCATCATCCTGTATTCCAAGGTGTCTTTTTTCATTGTTTGTTTGTTTTTAATACCATAAAATCTATGGTAATCGTCCAAGATACGGATAATTTTCAAGCTCGCAGGGATTTATTTTCAAATAAGATACGCCGCCTCCCTGCAACCGTTGCTGTTTAAGGTATTGCTATCAGGCCGGTATTTTTGATTTCGGTGAACTATATCTTCGAAAACGCGGTCATTTCGGATTTGAATTGAAATAGTTTACTTTTGTTTGAATGTACCGAACCTTGCACCAATGAAAACATTCTTCAGCGACCTGTCAAACATTGAATTCCCGGTTTCCGACAGGGTATCCGGCAGAACGGTAAGGAAGTCAATCCTGGAGTTAATTCAACTGGACAGCCCGCAATTCACCACCGATAAATTTTTATCAATCGGCGAACTAAACGCTTACCGGGAAAAGTATATCGAAGGATTCCTTAAAAAGCAAATCGGAAGCCTGACAGACCTTGACCAGACCGTACTCGATTCGATGAAAGACAAGACCACGCTGACAGACAAGCTGGACGGGGAGGAGTTGCAGGCCATTACTTTTGGACAAAGGATTGCCGACAAAGTGGCCGATTTCGGGGGCAGCTGGACTTTCATCATATCATTTGCTGTGTTCCTTTTCCTGTGGATCTGCCTCAACATTTACTGGTTTGGCAACAGGGGATTCGATCCCTATCCCTTCATTCTGTTAAACCTGATCCTGTCGAGCATCGCCGCAATACAGGCACCTGTCATCATGATGAGTCAAAACCGCCAGGAAGAAAAAGACCGGGAAAGAGGTAAAAAGGACTACATGATAAACCTGAAATCGGAACTTGAAATCAGGATGCTGCACGAAAAAATTGACCACCTGATCATCAACGAACAGCAGGAAGTGCTCGAGATCCATAAAGTGCAGATCGAGATGATGAACGACATCCTGAAACGAATCGAAAAACCATAACGGTGCAATTTTAACAAACATGATATGAACCTGCTTAATCTTACATACGTTGTCTGGATGCTGTCGGAGATCTGGCTGAGCCGGCAAGCCAGGTCGGGCAATACGGACAGGCAAAATACTGACAAACACACGCAACTGTATATATGGTTATCAATTGTTGTGTCAATGACTGCCGGGATCTTTGCCGCAATAAAATTTTCTTTCCCTATTTTTACAAACGAACGGTTCATGGTGATTGGAATGGCTGGAATTATCCTCGGGATCATAATCAGGTTTGTTTCCATCCGTCATCTGGGGAGGTTCTTCACCGTCGACATTACGATCCGCAAGGACCATGAACTTATGCAGCGGGGTTTTTACAAATATGTCAGGCATCCGTCCTACACCGGATCATTGTTGTCTTTTGCCGGATTTGGTTTGTCGATGAACAGCTGGTTGTGCCTTTTCATTGTCTTTGTTCCTGTACTGATCACTTTCCTGATAAGAATTCATACTGAAGAAGAGTTGCTCACCGGGCAATTTGGCAATCAGTATGTTGAATATACCCGTAAAACAAAGCGGCTGATCCCATTTATCTATTAACAGTGTTTACTGTTGAATAATCCTGATTCCAGTAATCACCCCGCAGTTGTCACTGACCGGGAATACAACGACATTCCTGGAAAAACCTGAATTCAGAAATCCGTTGAGATCATTGCCGGGGATGCCTTCAATTACGGGGTTGGGTATATTGTGAATCTCCTTATTGGCATCATCCCTGAAGGTGGTTTTCAATACTTCATCCTTGCTGGTGGTTGCAATGTAATACAACAGATTCCGGAACTCTTCGATCACCGACATATATTTCCTGTTGGTTTTTGCCACCACTGAATCCGGCGGGCATGGCGAGCCAAGGCCGGTCCTGTATCTTTTAGACGGCAGATGATTGCCTGCTGAATTTTTCACATCAACTCCCGGATGTTGACCACCCGTTTCAATACCTGCAAAACCATCTGCGTTATCCAGCAGCCCGGGAGGAAGTAAAATAATGGTGACCATCGTATTGCGAAGCTCCTCCTTGCTTTTTTTCCTTAAGTCCTCCACAATCCTGCAATTCAGTTTTGCAACGTCGGTGTATACCATCCTTGAAACACCGTTGATTTCACAATTTTTGCCTGCTGTATCGCTGCCAATGAGATAAACCGGCATATCCTGTTCAACTTCCGACAAACACTCCCTGATGGCAGCCAATTGGTAATCTCTGCCAGTATGGGCGTCCGTTAAAAATGGTTTATCCGGGTGTTTTTGAAAGGAGGCAGCGCTTAAATAAAACAGGTTTTCACGCAAGGTTCGTTTTTCATGCGGATCATTCCTGCTGAGAAAGCTCCGCAAAGGGCTCGAATGGATTACAAACTCCCTTGTGAATGACTCTTTTATATCAATTCTTTCCAGGAATATATGGTCCTGGATAAATGCGGTATCGTGACATTCGTGGGGATACAACAGTTCGAGTGCGGCGTTGAAGTTCCTGCCGGTCAAATTCGCCTCCACCGGGATTTTCTGCAATATCACAAGCCTGGTGCCATGGATATGCTCCACAACCCCATTCCTGCATGAGGCCATCCACAGAAGAATAATGGTTAAAAACATTGATTTTATAACCAATTGCTTCATCCTTTTATTTCTACAAGTTCATTGACCATATCAGGAATCTCTGTCATAGACCAGGTCACCCGGGGTGTGTTTTAATATTTTTTTTACCGAGATAAAAGTCCTTAACAGGGCAACAAATAATATCAATACGAGGAAAAATGCAAACCATGAATTTAGCAGCGAAAAATAATCCTGCCCGTTGTCAAGCACGAGGAGTTTGCCGAGCAGGAATTTTTCAAAAAGTTCGCCGCAGATCAATGCTAGCAGAAATGCAGGAATGATGGCGGTTACCAGGATTTTTACGACAACCTGGATGTACAGCCGGATCAGGGTGGAGTTTTTAATCCCAAAAGCAAGAAAATTGCCTAGGTTTTTTTTAATTTTAAGCAGGTGATTGCGGATGATCCCGGAAATATATATTGACAGTGTAATGACGGAAAGGGCCATCAGTAAGATTATTGAGCCAAAGGCAATATTGCCGGTATAGAGATAATTTTCCCTGTCGGACAACACCTCCAGGTTAAGCTGTAGCGAAAGTTTCTGCCTGAGATAACCTGAAAAATCTTTGATTTTTTCGAGATCAATGAACTCAATGGCCAGGTAATCATGAAAAAAAGAGGAGTTATCGCAGGCAGTATCTTTCGACAATTCATAGAACTGGCCATAATGGTGGTTCTTCAACGATACAAGATCTGCAAGTTTCCGGTTCCTTACAGTTGGCGGAATGTTTATTTCCTGTAAGCCGATTTCAATCTTCCAGGTGAGCACAGAATTGTTGCCGGTTTTCAAAACGGTCGTCTGAACTGTTGATGGATCGCAGATCTCAAGTTCTTTGTACAGTTCATCCAGCACCCTTAGAATTCCTGCCGTGTCCATGTCCTCAACAAATATCCTGTAATATGCATTTTCGCGGTCATAGAACCCTGTATTCATGGTTTTGCAGTAGAACAGGTTGGTGTAAACGATATCCGACATATCGGGCAATTCATCCACGACGGCAAGAACAGGGACAGGGACCAGGTCGCCCGCCGGGGTACTAACCTGGATAAATGAGATGGAACGTTGGTCCAGCCCGGCATCAACAAGCAATTTCCGGGAAATGATCACGCCGTTGGGTTCATAATCAAATGCATTTCCGACCGAGTCAGGGAAATACTTCGCGCGCACACCGGATGTCAGCAGATCTTTCACAAGGCCACTTTGGGGGTCGATGGTCCTCGCTTCATACTGGATAACTGAATTTCCACGGGAGCGTGTCAAAACAGGCACCATTCCCTTGTTGTAAAAATAGGCGCTTTTTATGTGGAATTTTTTTCTGAACGGCGCCAGGAGGATCTGTTCATTCAGCGATCGCAGGGAATCGCGGGTACCTGCATGGTAATTGAGATTGATCCAGTTTGAAAAAGGATCACCCGCAAGTTTATGCTGGTAGTTCAGGGTGCTTTTCGCAAAACCAAACGCTAAAAATATGATGAATAAAATTACGAACAAGTATACAATGGTGCTATTGTATTTGCCTTTCAGCGCCTTATATTCATTGGATACAAGAACCGAGCGGAACGATTTGTTTTTTTGCATATGATTTTTCAGAACAGGGGCAGATATCCGACTAATTTTTTACCACTTCCCTGATCTTTTTTTCGAGTTTATCATCTGTCAGCACCTCGTTCGTCCCGTTTAACCATCCATTTGCAGTGCGTTTGTATACATTCCCGGGAAGAATTTCATATTGTTCGCCCGAT
This sequence comes from Bacteroidota bacterium, assembly GCA_026391835.1. GTDB lineage: Bacteria > Bacteroidota > Bacteroidia > Bacteroidales > FEN-979 > CAIVAT01. Next base: position 4,849 of record JAPLDF010000017.1, on the reverse strand, counting down.
TGCCGTGACAGCACAATGATGCAGTCTCCTTTTGCTACCGAGAGCGGGATGTTGTGCGAAACCAGGATGGCAGAACGCTGGCATTGCCTGTTTACCGATTCGTGCAATGCATCCATCAGCAAGGCTGAATTTACCTCGTCGAGGTTTCCTGCTGGTTCATCTCCAAAAATGACTGCAAAATTTTTTATGATCGCCCGGATGAACGACAACCGTTGCCGTTGACCAACAGATAACTCAACCGGCTTTTTTGTGATGATCTCGTCAAAACCCAGCCCCATCTTGAGGCAAAGCATTTTAAGCTCATCGTTTTCGGCTGGAGTCATTTCATCAAACCCCTGGATCAGCCTGCCAGTCAATATGTTTTCCCCGGTAGAATAATACGGCATCAGGAAGTCATTCTGAAAGATAAACGAGAAATGACGGTTCCTGATTTCAGCCAGCTCCGACGGGCGTTTCCATATTTCCGGACCAATGCCTATAGCGTTTTCCTCATGATGATACGTTATCAGCCCTTTGCTGATCGTATTGTTCATCAACCCCAGTGTTTCAATAAACGTTGATTTTCCGCTTCCCGACAATCCCAGGATAATGGTTACTTTACCCATCGGGATCGATAACTTTTCAATCTGCAGGACCACTTTTTTTTCCTTTTTCCCTTTGCGGTCATAGGCACACTCCAGCCCATGGATTTCAAAGACATTCCGGTTCATTGCCGTACGGATTTTTCAAGGTAAAATTTCCATTGGTATCCAGTAGTAATAGATTCCTTTTTTCTTCGATGATTGGTTTGCATTGGCCGCATCTTCATCCAGGCTAAACTTCAGGTGCCCGGTTGTCAGAATTTCCCTGATGCTGTTTCTGGACGAGGATAATTTAACTTTATAGTCATCGTAATACTTTTGGATATCCTGGTCATTGGCCAGGATCCGTTCGAGCGGATAACGCTTGATCGGATCTGTAACCGCATATCCATATGCTTCTCCCAGTATTTTATCCATGATCACCTGTGGCGTCATGGGTAGAAGATCGGCCGGAAGCAGGTTGTCGCCGACAAACCGGTTAAACAAGGCAATCCAGAAGTCATACAGCGATTTTGAAAAGCCGTAATTATTTGACTGAACCAGCATTTTATCCAGCAGCGATCCGAGGGCTTCCAGTTCCGGTTTTGTCATCAGAACATTGGCCTTCCAGATATCCTCGTGATCATGACGACCGGGCAATTCAAATTTCATGGAGGAGTAACCCTCTTCCAGGGCACGGATATACTGAACTTTCCCGTCCATCCCGGGAATATCCCTCAGGGCTCGTTGAAAAGGATCTTCGTTCAGGTTGGTGAGGCTCGCAGGCCGGTCGTCGATGGCGCAGATACGCTGAATGGCATTGCTGAGCGTGCTGACAATTTTACCGTAGCCGGTTTGTAAAAAAGTCTGCATCTGGACTGCCGCAAGCTGCGAGGAGTCTGCCTGTTCAATAATGGACAGGATCCCGGCGTTTTCAAGTTCATACCCGATTCCGGTGCGTTTGAACGCCACATCTTTGGACCCGATATCCAGCCGGGCGGCATACTGCCTGGCGGCTGCCACCGAAATTTCCTGGATCTGCTGCACCAGGTTGTTGTCGCTTTTATAATCGAACGTCAGCAGGTAACAGTTTTTTTCGACAATTTTATCCTGGATCTCGCGCCGCAGCATCGCCAGGCCCGTGTCGGGCACACAAACACTATGGTTGCTGACCATCACGATGATGTTTGTCTGCCTGGAATCAAAGTTTTCGTTGCTGAGCACATATTTAAGGGTGCCCAGCACATGGTCGTTTTTAAGTTCATATCGCTTATCCGGGGAATAAGTCCGAATGAAATCCCGCACATATTCATAATTGCCCTGGCCGCTTTGCGCACCTTTTTCATCAATGGAAATCTTGTACTGTCCGAGTTGCGTCCGTGGGAAAAAGCATACCCCGTATTTTTTCTGAAAGCCGGTAAATTCCTGATGTATCTGGCTTATCACATACATCAGCCGGTCCCGGTCGATCGAATTATCAAGGATAAAACAAACCGCGATCCGGGACTTCCCTGCCTTGAGAACCTCGCAGAGTGTACTCCGTGTTTTCCGCTCATTTTCAAACCGGCCGGTAACGCCGGTGATAAACATGTTCTCCGGCAGGTTTTCCATTCGTATCAGGGGAAACCTGAATTTGTTTCCCGGCAGCGGCCTCCCGGTTAACATGCTGCTCTCCTTTATCCTGGTCATGTTGCCGTCAAATCCACATAATCTGTTTACAAATGAAGCAGAATAATTTTTCTCATCGAGTTCAAAAGGTTCATGGATTCCGGGATTATCCCGGGCGTATTTGGGGTTTCTGAAAAAATAGTAGTCCGGTTCGATCCAAATCGGCTTCAACGTGGTATCGCCCTGCATAAACCGTGTCAGGTCACTTTCAAACGCAAAGACTTTGGCTGCATATTCCGGATGACAGCGCCTGTAGGCGACCGCAGATTCATCAAAGTTGGGCTCAAAGCAAATCCTGTTGTTGTAATCAAACACCCGGTCTCTCTCCACCCAACCGACCATCTGATCAGCGAATGGCAGATCGGGATCGAATTTATAATCTTTCCCGAGCAGATACCTGTTATTTTCAATTTTATAAATGAAATAGATCAGATAGAGTGGAAGGTTGTCAAAGGGTTTCAGGTCGGTGGAGGATTTATACAGGGGAACTTCCGATTCGTTCAGTTCACCCCGCTTAATCCGTTCAATCGTTTTATGATGGTTTAGTATCACGCACTTCCGGTGAATCAGCGAGTTCTCGGTGAAGTCGGCCCCAAAAGAGACCAGCAATTCCGATTTGTTTTTCCAGCCCTTATCCATTGCCGCAGTCAGTTTCCGGTTCCTGCAGCCTTTTGCCTGGTAAACGTGCAGTTCTGTTTCGCTTTCCGCAACAACATAGTATCGGTCGCCAAAATGATTGTTGCCCATATCCCTGTCGGAAAAAACAACCCAGGGCTGGTTCATCTGGTTGCCGCTTTTGCCAAGCAGGCAATTCACGGTGATCCGTTTTTCTGCTTTTGTTAAAATTTCCGGCAGCTTTAAGGCGGTCTGGCAAAATATCAGCCCGATATTCACCTGCATGAAAACAGCTATGAATGCGCTCCGCCTTGCCAGATACATATTGTCAGTATTTAAACAGATAGCTTACCAAAAGCCGGATGCCGAATGAAAATTCAAAAGCCGGCATTCTCACTGATTCGAAAACCGAATGAAAGGTTGAAACAGTGCCCAGCCGGTAGTTATCCGGCATGGACCTGGTTACCAGTGGGTTCATCCCAAAGGAAATGTTGGGCTCCAATCCAAAGCTGAAATCGTTGATTTTTTTTTCAAAGCCCGCTGCAAGCTGGATGGACAAGGTCATTTTATCCAAAAACGCTTCCTTTGGAAAATGAAAGTTCTTATTCCGGTAATAGCCATACTTTTTTTGCTCGAGCTGATGGTCCTCGTCAAGATAATACTGGTTGTGCGTATTAAGAAACGTTACCAAACCGCCTCCGGCCCGGGTTAATTCATAATTGACATCATCGGTTACGGTGACATATCCCACCGCAATGCCTCCCTTCAGAAAGAACCAGTTGTTCAGGTATGCCTTAAGCAACAGGGGGAGCTCCACTTTTCTGACAACCATTTCTTCCGTCACCCCGGGAGACCGTTCGCTGGTGGTGCAGGCAAACGGATTGCCGGTATTAACATCAAGGGTATCGGGAAATCTGTTTGAATAACCCTGCATTGTTGAGGATAAAGGAACCCGTGAATAAATGATCCCGGCTGAAAACAGGAGCCCCTCCCTGGTATCCCTGTTGACTCTCATTTCAAGCAATGCGCCGGCCTGGAATGACGTTCCTGCGGTTATAGTTAGTTCTTTATATTGTTCCCCTGGCCCGGTGAGGATAACGGGATTACCGGCCAGGGCAGCGACGACATTTGAGAATGCAATATAATTAAAGCTGAGAATGATACTGCTGAAAAAGGGGAGCCGCTTATCTTCTGCAATGTTCTGGATCAATGGTTTTTCCCTGTTCAGGTTGACATCGATCCGGAGTTTGATCTTGTTCCTGTACATGGATTTATCAGCCGCGTCCATGATCTGGTTGGTCTTTTTCAGATAAACGACAGCATGTTTCCCATCCGTCTGAACTGTGATCTTCATCCCGGGATAATCGAGCAGGGGCTGATTTGGTTCATACAATTTCCTGGCAAGGTTAACATATTCGCTCAGCAGCAAAGGGGGTTGCAGGCTGTCGGAAGCGGATTTATACAAGTCCCAGTACAAAAAAGCGTCCTTTTCAAAAAGCGCGCCATACTGGTCAATGATTTCCTGGGATATTTTCCTGGAGTACCCGGGCCCGAGGCGTGAAAAGTGCATATAATCCTGGACAAATTTATCGACCGTTTGCCAGGTTGCATCAGACTTTTGGGCTTCACATACAAAGTAATTCGAACAGAAGAAAATCAAAATCAGCGTATGGTTCTTCATGTAGACCTGCCAGTTTCGATGACCATTCCTTTACAGTAAAACAAATGTACAATGTGAAAGTCAAATTTCAACAAGTTGCATTTATTTTTTTTCCTGCATTGCGAAAAAGTATGATTACCTTTTCCTGTTTTTCCGATTAAGCAATAATTAAGGATAGCAATTTCCCTTATGATTGATTGATCTGGTGTTAACCGCTCTGTGTTTCTCCATGTGGGCACTATGTCTCTCAGTTTAACAAATAATTACACGGAGGTTCACGGAGATCTGGAGAGAACCACAGAGAGAAAAAACGAAATATGGACCGGCCTGTTGCTCAATTTTATTT
>JAPLDF010000022.1 GCA_026391835.1 Bacteroidota bacterium | reverse complement strand
GCCAGTTCAAGACTATCTTCGCCGCCGAGAACTTTGCCGTCCTGAGATCCATTATTGAAACAGCCATCAAAAACAAACAAGATGTGCTGAAAGCCCTGAATGTAATCGCGCATTATTAGTAGGACTGATTAGTTACAAAGATTGTACTTTCTTTGTTTTGTCATAGTTATTACAACCGAGTCCGCCTTGAAGGCACTCATGACAATTTTGCTTCCAGTAGGTAAGGTTTCAACATCGTTATCAACGTTAGTAATCTGCACGTTCGTTGCTTCAACATTAAAATCTTTTAAATTATCGGCTTTAAACAAGGTAGAAATCCCAAGAGTAAACTTGTTTTTGAAGTCCTTACTTTCCTGTGATGAAGAAGGAACATCCCTGGTAACAATACTTGGAATCCTTGTCCCAAAAAATGCTTGTCCATTTTGAAATGTAGGGAGCGTCTTTCCGACAATACCTCCCTGTACATTGTCATAATAAATAATAATGTCTTTACGGCTTTGAGCGATTAATAAATTAGTTGACAGTATAAATAAACCAAGTATCCATAGTTTAAATGTTTTCATTTTTTTATGTTTTTGATTTAACGAAGCTTGAGATTTAACTTAGGGATTTTGACATTAAAACGGTAAAGTTATACCATAATATTTATATACGATAAATTGGAATATTTATTTTAACATATATTAACAAATCAATCGCATTACAGAAAAACACCAGGAAAACTAAAAGCTCCTGTCTCCCCTGGTAAAAAATCACGAAAAGACCTTGTCGGCGAAGGAATAATGGGCATTCCTGGCAACAATGACCTGATCCGGCACCGGTACTTCAAGAAATGCGAAGGAATCTTTCGCTATTTACAGGAATCGGACACCCCGCTCTGCTCCTCCACCTTAAGACGTTATAATTTACCATCTTAAACGACTCGATATATAGCCAATACAGTGGCCACACTGAACCGGCACGGGGAGAGCAGTTGCACCGTTGTTTCCTGCAGATGAAATATTTTAAACCACGATTCAAATAATTCATAACTTTCAACCGCAATCCCGGTAACCTTCGGATCATTAAAACCGACTAAAATGAGACACTGCTACACCCTGCTGATGCTCTTCGCATGCATCTCTTTTACTTCATTTGCACAAGTTGGGATAAACTCCGATGGAACTCCCCCTGACGGTTCCGCAATGCTTGACGTGAAGTCACTTGTCAAAGGTTTTCTTCCACCGAGGGTGGCGCTCACCGCCTTAAATATTGCAGGTCCCTTGGTTTCACCAGCCTCCGGGTTGTTTGTTTATAACACCGCTACCGCGGGAACAGCACCTAATAATGTTGTTCCAGGTTATTATTGCTGGAGCGGAACACGCTGGATTGCTGTAATTGCGCCTTTGGGAGCGAATCCTGGTGATATGCAATACTGGGATGGGACGCAGTGGGTAAGAGTACCTGTTGGCGTGAATGGTCAGGTGCTTACGTTGAGCAACGGAATTCCAACATGGGGTGGCAATCAGCTACCAATTGTCAGCACAACAGCTTTAACAGGTATAACGTCTGGTTCTGCCAACAGTGGCGGTTATGTTTCGTCAGATGGATCAGCAACAGTAACGGCAAGAGGTGTATGTTGGAATATTTTACCAAATCCAACGACCATCAACAGTAAGACCATTAATGGTAACGGTGCGGGGTTGTTTACAAGCAGTGTGACTGGCCTGGCATCCGGCGTTTTTTACTATTTGAGAGCTTATGCAACGAATAGCCTTGGGACAACGTACGGGAATGAATGTACCTTCACAACAAGTTGTAGCGCTTATCCAACAATAAACCTTTCTATATCTCCATCATCCAACGCTGTTTGTGCCGGAACTGCAGTTACTTTTACCGCCACTCCGACTAATTGGGGGATGGCTTCATCGTACCAATGGAAAGTTAATGGCGTCAATGCAGGAACCAATAGCACCACTTACACTTATATTCCTCTCAGCTATGATGTTGTGACCTGTGTTCTTACTGTCACTTCATTATGTGCAACCGGCAACCCTGCAACATCCAATCCTGTTACCATGACAGTGAATCCGATATTGGCACCAACGGTTTCAATAATTGCATCAGAGAATCCTGCTTGCATTGGTACCCTGGTTAATATTACAGCAACACCATCCAACGGCGGGAATGCTCCTGTTTATCAATGGAAGGTTAATGGTACATCAGTTGAAGGTGCTACGAATGTTACCTATTCCTACATCCCAGCCAACAATGATGCAGTAACCTGCATTTTAACCTCGAATGCACTCTGTATCACAGACAATCCTGCAACCTCGAATACAATAACCATGGTTGTTAATGCAATGCTGCCGGTTAGTCTAACGGTTACAGCATCTGAAAATCCGATCAATACCGGAACTTCGGTTACATTCTCCGCCACCCCTGTAAATGGTGGCAGCAACCCGATCTACCAGTGGAAGGTTAACGGCATCAATGTTGGAACAAATACGCCAACCTATTCCTATGTGCCGGAAAACAATGACAGCGTTAAATGTGTGTTGACATCGAATCAGGCTTGTATAACAGGAAGTCCGGCGACATCAAATGTAGTCATAATATCGGTTAATGTGATGAATACCCCATGTCCCGGAATACCTACCGTAACATATTCTGGCAAAACATACAATACTTTGCAAATAGGCACCCAATGTTGGTTCAAAGATAACCTGAACATTGGAACCAGAATAAACGGATCCCAAGACCAAAGTAACAATGGAACTATAGAGAAATACTGCTACAATGACCTGGAATCGAATTGTGATGTTTATGGCGGCCTTTATCAATGGGCAGAGGTTGTACAATACCTATACGGGGCAACAAATACTACATCCTGGAATCCTGTACCCTCTGATAATATTATTGGAATTTGCCCAAGTGGTTGGCATCTGCCTTCTTCTTCTGAATTATTGACTCTTGTAAATTATCTTGGTGGTATAGATGTTGCTGGTGGAAAACTTAAGGAAGCAGGAACAACTCATTGGGTATCGCCTAATACTGGTGCTACTAATGAAAGTGGATTCTCCGCTCTCCCCGGTGGATACCGGACATTTGACGGCAATTTGGGATACCGGGCCTATTTCTGGTCTTCCACTGAAGTGAATGCGACCTACGCTCATAGCCGATATGCCGAAAAAGACAACATTTGGTTTTATGTCGCCGAAAACCCAAAGTATAACGGGTATTCTGTCCGTTGCCTCAAGGATACTTGCTCTACCTACTCAAGTACAGGCATCTCCATATTGCCCTCATCCAATCCTGCATGTGCAGGCACATCGGTCACGTTTCTCGCAACCCCAACAAACGGAGGCACATTGCCTTTCTACCAGTGGAAGGTTAACGGATCAGTTGTTGGCACAAACAGTCCTACTTACAACTATGTTCCTGCGAACAATGACGCGGTGACTTGCGTTATGACGTCAAGTGCACCTTGTTCTACTAATCCGGCATCATCAAATTTGGTAAGTTTGACGGTTAATCCGCTCCCAACAGTTCCGATAGCAGGCATCCACATTTCCTCTCAAAACCAAATTGAGTGGCACTGGGGCTCCGTGGTTGGAGCCACGGGTTACAAATGGTGCACAACAAATGATTTTGCAAATGCCGTTGATATGGGAACAACCACATCAAAAACGGAAACGGGATTAACCTGCAATGCATCATATACACGATTCGTTTGGTCTTACAACACTTGTGGGAATCCGACCCCGGTGTCCTTGACTCAATCCACAACCAACTGTTCTCTTCCTGGTTGCGGAACTCTTACTGTTTACCATGCTGCAGGTATGGTGGCTCCGGTCAACAAAACGGTAACCTATGGTACAGTTTCAAACATACCCGGTGAACCTTCAAAATGCTGGATAACAAGTAATCTTGGGGCGGACCAACAGGCAACCGCAGTTTATGATGCCACCGAAGTTTCGGCAGGCTGGTACTGGCAGTTTAACAGGAAACAGGGTTATAAACACGACGGGACAACAAGAACACCCGGCACCACCTGGGTAACAGGCATGGATGAAAATTCCGACTGGTTAACCGCCAACGATCCCTGTAATCTTGAACTCAGCGGGGGTTGGCGCATTCCAACATCAACAGAATGGTCAAATATAGATGCTAGCGGAAATTGGGCAGATTGGAACGGGCCGTGGAACTCGGGCATGAAACTCCATGCTGCCGGCGTGATATACAACAATAATGGATTCTTAGCTAACCGTGGCATGTATGGCTACTATTGGAGCGGTAAGCAAAACAGCAACATAGATGCTTTTGCAATCCACTTTTTCAACCTGGCATGTTACCCATATGAAAACGATAAAGCGCATGGATTTACTCTTCGATGTTTAAAAGAAACATGTACATCATCACCAACATCCCCATCCTCCGGCTCCCACAGCGCTTCACAAATACAAATCACCTGGATCTGGAATACAGTTGACGGTGCAAGTGGTTATAAATGGAGCACCACGAATGACTATGCCAATGCCATCGACATGGGAACTGCCACATCAAAAACCGAAACAGGATTAACTCCAGGCACCCCATATACCAGGTATGTTTGGGCAGTTAACAGCTGTGGAGCTTCCATGGCAACAACCCTGACAAGTCAAACAACGGCATTGGCTGTTGGACAGAGTTATGGAGGTGGCGTGATTTTTTATATTGACGGAACCGGGCAGCACGGATTGATTGCAGCCCAGGCAGACCTGAGTTCAGGTTCTCCCTGGGGGTGCTATGGCCACCTGGTTTCAGGCACAAACGGTTCTGTGGGCAGTGGACAAAACAATACAAACCTGATCCTATCTTCATGCAGCGACGCAGGAACTGCCGCGGCAGCATGTGCACTGCTTGTTTTAAACGGGTACAATGACTGGTTCCTGCCTTCGTCCGGTGAACTGTATGAACTGTTCCTGAAAAAGGATATTATTGGTGGTTTTTCTGCCAGCTGGTACTGGAGTTCCACAGAAGACTATGCGATGACCGCATATTCCTACAATTTCGGTGGCGGATGGGGGAGTTCTGACAAAGATGCACTGCTTTTTGTTCGCGCCGTCCGGGCTTTCTAAGAGAATAAACGCTATTTACGCAACTCTTTGAGACTGTTTTGCCGCTATTTCATAGAATTTTCAAATTCCGGCTCCTGGGCCGGAATTGTTCCCGGCCTGTTCCCTTCGGGATAAAAAGTTCATGGGACAAATGAAAGAGCCTGTCATTTCCCAACAATACCCTTTGGCGGAAGTGACAAATACACCATCATCAAAATCCCCAGCACCACAGAAAGAAATACGATCAAATTTCCATAGGCGATGTGATCCTCCTTCACAATCCGGAAATATAGAAAAACAACACCCCTGGCAATTCCGACAATCAGCCAATAAGCCAAAACAAACACGCCGGCAAGTAACATCAGAATCAGAATGACTAACCCGGCATTCTTGCCGCCAGAACCTCCCCGGTAATACAGGCCCCTGATGCCGGTGGGTATTGAGAATCCTCTTGATCCAAATGAACCATATTTTGTTCGAAAACTGGGTGAAATACCCGATTTACTTACGTTCAGTCCAAGTCCACCACCAAGGTTGGCCCGTTTATAGAATCTAAAACTCATGGTTACCTGAGTTTGTGAATGATCAGGAAAATGAAAACGATAATTGCTTTGATTGCTTTAATCCGTGCGATGATCTTCAACTCTTTTAATAATTTCCAGTACGATAATATTAATGTAATCACGATCTTTACCCTCAGGGTCTTCTCCAAAGTGCCGGTATCGCCTTTGTTCATAAAATAAACAGGCACGGAGTTCGGTCAGCGTAAGTTTTACAACAATGGCATGGCCATTTTGAAACGCTGCCACAACTTTATTGGCAAACAAAGCGATATCCTTGATTTTATTGTATCCATCAAATGTAAGTGCAAAGTCCGCAATTTGTGAATAATCAGAATCTATGGGAGGAATCTGATCTAAACGGAGGTCAGTATTGTGGATTTCATCAGACATGGTTCAGAAATATTATGAGAATTTCAGTATACTTGTCGATTACCGGTGTAACACCTGATTTTTTATCAGTAATTATTTTTGATCTTTAATGAGTTCTTCCTTCATCTTCTCAAGCTCTTCCACCAACAACACATGATTGATCTCAAGTTCTCCCAAGAGTTCTTCAAGTCCAACTTCAATTTTATTATTATTTCTTGTCATGTTTTCAAGTCGTCTGGCTTGTTCTGTCACCACCGGATCATAAAAATGTGAAACCATACCCCTTAACTTGCAAGCAGCTAATTCCAGATTCTGGAAATCTTGCCGGGCAATACTGCTTCTGATTGTTATGAATTCCTTCTGGTACAAAGTAAGGTAGAGGTCGATAACCTCAATTATTGTCTCCTTGTGGAAAAAACGCTAACATTGACCAGCCTCCGCCAGAGCAACTTGACCACCTCACCTCTTTGATTTCTAAGATTGTAGGGCAGTCAATCAAAATCGGCGGAAGGTGGTTAGCGTGACCGTTTTCTCCAATCATGGTTCCCAACGATTCCGAATTCTGCAGACAGATATCAAGGAACTTCTGCACTGCCTCCAAAAACCACCCTCCTCGGCCTCCCCCTTTCCCAGGCAATCAGCCTGTTCAGTTTCCTGGTGCTTATCATATCCATATGGGTTCACATGGAAATCCGGCTGGCTGAACTACAGGTAGAAATCGTGAACATCATGCGGGATCTGATGATCCATAAATCAGATAACCGGAAAGATTTTGAAACGCTGGGGAATGAGATCCATACGGATACCCGAGAAATTTTGCAGAGGATGGATGAGATATGGTTGAAGAGGAATGACCAGTGACAAATGACAAGTGACAAGTGACAAATGACAAGTAAAAGATTGTTAGCGGATCACTTTTTTAAAACATTTGTAACTAATCAGTCCTACTAATAATGCGCGATTACATTCAGGGCTTTCAGCACATCTTGTTTGTTTTTGATGGCTGTTTCAATAATGGATCTCAGGACGGCAAAGTTCTCGGCGGCGAAGATAGTCTTGAACTGGCCG
>JAPLDF010000028.1 GCA_026391835.1 Bacteroidota bacterium | reverse complement strand
TCCGGCACCTGTCATAAAATATTAACCATTCCCTGCGGGGGTCTGCCTTCCGGCCTACGGCCTCCAGTCATCCCCCCGCAGGGAAACACCAAGGAACCGAGGATGATGAAGAGAATTGACACACTTAATTGAACACTCCCTTGGTTGAAGTCGAAACCAACAAATTCACTCACAAATATCCATCCGAAGAAATCTACCATTCCCTAAAACGAGAACTGACTAAACAGTACAATCACACCAAATTACTTATAGAAGAAATAAAAAACACCATTCGTCAACTGGGGACTCAGGAAAGTTGGTTCGAATGGATAGACAATTTCGGGGATTACATCGGTAGACAGAGGGAAGTTCCAGATACCTTAAAGAAAACAGTCTTAAAGTCGGTTCTTGACCAGATAACAGTCGATTATGACCATCAGGAGAAAGTCCACCTACTTTATATCCAGTTCAGGATACCAGTTTTCTATGGGGTAAATGGGAAAGAAAATGGAAAGTCGGACAAGTATCTTATATCCCGACCTCTGAAAACCCTTGTCAATCCTAACGACCAACCGAGTTCCGTTGAAAACTACTCCACCGTTACCGACTTCGCCAGGTTTCGTGGCTGGTCAACGTTGCAGTTCCGCATGACCGCAATGTGGTAGGAGAGGAGTTGCAGCGGGATGGTCGCAAGCAGGGGAATCAGCATCTCCTCGGTGTCGGGGATTTCAATGCAATGGTCGGCCAGATTTTTAACTGACTCATCGCCTTCGGTGACGATGGCAATTATTTTACCTTTCCGGGCTTTGACCTCTTCGATGTTCGAGATCACCTTTTCATAGATCCCCCGCCGGGTGGCAATAAAAACAACAGGCATATGTTCGTCGATCAGTGCGATCGGGCCGTGTTTCATCTCTGCAGCAGGATATCCTTCGGCATGGACGTACGAAATCTCTTTCAGTTTGAGCGCTCCTTCAAGGGCAACCGGGAAATTGTATCCACGGCCAAGATAGAGTGAGTTCTTTACATCCTTGTATATGGTGGCAATATCCCTGATTTTTTCATTCAGCAGGAGGATCTGTTCCACTTTCGCAGGAATCGAGTCAAGTTCAAGCAGGAGCTTATGAAATTCAGAGTTGGGAAGGGTTCCTTTCTTCTGGGCAAGAAGTAACCCGAGAAGTGTCAGCACCGCTACCTGCGCGGTAAATGCCTTGGTGGATGCGACGCCGATTTCGGGGCCGGCGTGGGTATAAACGCCGGCATGGGTGGCCCGTGCAATTGAAGAGCCCACAACGTTGCAGATTCCCAGCACTGTCGCTCCCTTGGTCTTGGCAAGGTCGATCGCAGCCAGCGTGTCAGCGGTTTCTCCCGATTGAGAGATGGCTATTACGACATCATCTTCATTCAGAATAGGATTCCGGTAGCGGAATTCCGATGAATATTCAACTTCAACGGGAATGCGCGCCAGGTCTTCTATCAGGTACTCGCCGACAAGCCCGGCATGCCAGGATGTTCCGCAGGCCACAATGATGATGCGTTTGGCATTCAGTATTTTTTGTTCATAATCGCGAATCCCTCCAAGGGTAACGATCCCCTGGTCGATGTGCAGGCGCCCGCGCATCGAATCAAAAATCGATCGTGGCTGCTCATAAATCTCTTTCAGCATGAAGTGTTCAAAGCCGCCTTTTTCTATTTCATTCAGGCTCATTGAGAGTTTTTGAATGTACGGCGAATGGCTTTGGTTTTTTATCGTCTTGATCTTAAGTTCTTTGCCCCGTTCGATGATGGCGATCTCTTCATCGTTCAGGTAAACCACATTGTTGGTGTATTCAATCAGCGGGGTGGCATCTGAGGCAACAAAGAATTCTCCCTTGCCAATCCCGATGACCATGGGGCTGCCTTTGCGGGCGGCAATGATCTTGTCGGGGAACTCTTTTGCCAGGATAACAATGGCATACGCGCCTATAACCTGGTTGAGCGCAACACGCACGGCCTCTTCAACCGCAACCTGCTCGCTGATCATGATATCTTCAATGAGATGCACCAGCACTTCGGTATCGGTATCGCTGGTAAACTGGTACCCCCTGTTCTTCAGCTCACTTCGCAACACCGCATAATTCTCGATGATGCCATTGTGAATGAGGGCGATGGTCCTGTTTTGTGAAAAATGAGGGTGGGCATTGATGGTATTGGGTTCGCCGTGGGTAGCCCAGCGTGTATGCGCCATGCCGATGTTCCCTGAAATGTTTTTCCCCTCGACAAACGCTTCAAGGTCAGAAACTTTTCCTTTGCATTTGAATACCCTGATGTCATCATTCAGGAGGCAGATGCCCGCGCTGTCATAACCGCGGTATTCAAGCCGGTGTAAACCCTTGATCAGGATGGGATAAGCCTCGCGGGGCCCGATATAGGCTACAATTCCACACATTTCGTAAGTATTAATTCAAAATTGTATAGGTCATTTTCAAATGCAGGGGGTTGCTGTCATCGCCCGGAACAAGGGGATTTGTTCCATAGATCATGATACGGTTCGGTTTCACGAAACTAGAGACAGGCGTGTTCACGAGCATGTAGAGATCATAATGGTTCTTATAGGCGTTTTGCAATATGTTTTGCATATGCTGTGTAAGCCGGAAGAAATATGAGTGGTTTGCTTTGTCATAGGTGCCTCCGAAATAAGAGGACCCTTCATTGTCATCAACAAGGTAGCCGATTCTACCGGCACTGTCCTGCCTGATGATGGTCAGCGAAAGAGGCGGGGCAAGTGTTGTGTCGGTCTGCAGGTTTTTAAGTTGAAGTACCGCATCGTTGATCGCAATCGCTTTTCCTTTCCCCAGACCTTTTATATAGGGAAATTTTAATTTTACTTTCACCCCTCCCAGGCCCTGGATGAACAATTTGTTGATACCCTTGGCAGAATCATGGCTCAGGATCTGTTCTTTCAGCTCAGGTGATGCATCCCTGTAACCATTGTGATCGACATGAACAAACCGGGCACAATTCTCATTGAGCAGCATGTTGTAATGCAGCGAATCGTTCAGCGGATCATCACCATTGTGAAAATAGACCACCAGCTTGGAAATCCCGCTGCTGATTGAAAAATCCAAAAGGGCCCCGTCTTTTTCCGGGCCGGCTGTTACATAAAGCCCTTTCATGAATTTGATGAAGGCACTGTTCGTGGCCAGGGCGTCTGTTGGTGCCTCAAGAATTTTTCGTCCAAGGTAATTTGTCTGCTTGCTCAGGTTGATGCGCAGGTGAGGCACAACCTTTTCTTTGTAGACCAGTACGCTGTCTTTAAGGTTTGGCTTGAAATCCTGGTCAGCGAGGAGCGTCGGATAAGTTGCAAGCTGCTGATTGGAAAACCGAAGGCTGTCGTATGCAAAATCTTCGCTGATTTCGTAAACCTTCACATTTTGCTGTACACCGGTTGTTCCGTAAGAGCCGGCATAAACCAGCATAAGCACCAGCGAGTCGAGCACCGGGTTTGTGCCGAAATCAACCGCCTCGGAGGAGAGCCGCACCTGGGTGTAAAAACCTGTGGTCGTCTTGCCGAAAAACGGATCCATCATGGATCCCATGACAAGCGTGGATGTTTTATCGGTGCGTACAGAATCCTGCCTCACCGAAAATGCTTCAACGGTACAGGTGTCGGTGGTTTTTACATTCAACGTATCACTTGGGGGCAGCAGGTCAAATCCAATTTCATACGGAGCTTTTTGACATGAGAATATGGCAACGGCGAACAGGCTGCCAAGCAGCAGTGAAGCCGTAAGTTTTGACAGGGAAGATTTCAATCGATTGGAATTTTTTAGTTACTGTTAGTCCACTGTTACAGGATCGCTCACAATGATCTCTTCGTAAAAATCGTTGTATGCATCCACATAGCGATCCATGGTTTGGTATTCAAGGTATGGCTTATCAATTTCCTTCAGGTAACTCACCAGTTCCGGGTTGATTTTAGGAGATCCGATGATCACACCATCGGAAAAATCGATGGCCGACTTTATCACATTAACGTAGTTCGGCGTTTTATAGTGTTTCAGATCCTTGGAATTAATCCCTTCCAGCTTAATTTTGGCGGCAAAGTCCTTGTGCATGAGTTCTTCAAAATCATCATCGTAAATTGAGAAGATGACTTTTGTGTCGCTGAACAGCGGGTTGTCGCAATATGCCTTCTTGATGTAAATCGGGATAAGGCTGGTAATCCAGCCGTGACAATGAACCACATCGGGGCCCCATCCAAGTTTTTTCACTGTTTCGAGAACCCCCCGTGAAAAAAAGATTGCTCTTTCATCATTGTCGGAAAAGAACTTATTGTTTTTATCATGCAACGTATATTTCCGCTGAAAATAATCTTCGTTGTCAATGAAATATATCTGCATGCGTGCCTGCTGAATAGATGCCACCTTGATGATCAGCGGGTGGTCGGTGTCATCGATGATCAGGTTCATTCCTGACAATCGTATTACCTCATGAAGCTGATTCCGCCGTTCGTTTATACTGCCGTAGCGGGGCATAAACGTGCGGATTTCCCTGCCTTTCTCCTGAATCCCCTGGGGAAGATACCTCCCGATGGTTCCCATCGGGCTTTCTTTCAGATATGGTGTGATCTCCTGCGCAACAAACAAAACTTTCGCTTTTTCCATGTTTTTCCTCTCGATTTTAACCCAATTTGAAATTCGCTGCAAAGATACTAAAAATTTTCCGGATAATTTCCAAGCAAAAAGTGTAAAATAATGATTTATATCTCATTATAATTTTTTTCATGACTTTTTTAAAAAAAAGATTGATTCGGCGTATTACCTTTTGCCTCCTTCCCCGATTAAGCAAGAAATCCAAATAATAAGAGGGAGGAAAAAATGATGGACTAGTTTGATTGAGGGAAAAGAGGCCGGGGAGCGGTCCTTTTCCAGGTAGTTGGTTGTACTTCCAAAATACTACAACAAACCGGATCCGGTCGCCGGTATTTACGGCCGAAAATGTTTAATATTCTGTATTATGAAAACAATCAATCGTTTAGCTTTACTTTTCATAAGCATGTTTTTTGCCTTCAGCATTGTCGCAGCAAAGGCCATCCCGCCCGGGATGCTCGGGGTACATGTCGTATTTTCGGCAAAGGCTTATTGGGATGGTCCGTCAAAATCCTGTATTCCAAGGGAGAAAGGAGGATGCTGCCATATCTGGGCTGAAGGGATGGAGCCCGGGCCGGGTGAAATCTTCGGGGAGATGGTTGTGTTAAATGACAAGATCATCCGGATGACAGTTTCACGGGGCAGGGGAATGACCAATGAAACATACGGGAAATATTTTTCAGACGGGAAATTCCACCTTGACGGCCCGATGACCTTTGATCCGAATGTGTTGTCCAGGCTGGGAATTGAGGGTAAATACATGATACCTCCCGGCACCTATCCCTGTACCGCAAACGGTGATATGCTGACCATCATTTTCAAGTAACCAACCCGACAGGAGGCTGGCGGCCAGGTAGCGGCCAGTCATTTCCAAATGACCACACGGGCTTTTCAGTCAGCCTCCTGTTATAAAAAATGATCAAAATGAAACCAAAACATCTTATTGCATGCCTGATTTTACTGGTTTTTACCAGCTGTGTCACCATCGTGAAGTGGAGATATGGCATTACCAAACCCAGGGAACTGACACCTGAAAAGATCATCTCCTTTCTCGACAGGCATAAATACCCCGGCAGTTGCCAGTTCGTTTTCAACGACTCCTCCTCTTATTTCGGGAGTATCCGGAACACTGTATTCCGCAAGAATTTGTTCAGCAACCTGGTCTTTGACCGCGATGGATTCCTGCTTCAGCGCGACACTTCCCGGTGCCAATGGTCAGGATATGAGGTGATCAGAACGCTGAGCACCGATTCTACTTATATGAAAACCAGCGGGCTGCAGCTTGGCGGGATCCTTGGCCAGATACGCCCGGTCAAACCTGATTCCATGCAGGAACCCGTCACCGGGCATCCTGATTTTACCGTCCTTGTCACCTGGGCGGCATTTCTTGGCACCTGCAACGCCCGTCTCTTTGAGCTGGCGGAAGCGGTAAAACAGAATAAAACAGCCAGGATCAGGACGATATGGCTTAACGTCGATATGCAGGAAAGCTGGAATTTGACGAAGGAGCAGAAAATGGAACTTAATTAGAACAGCTTTTTTTACGAATAATCCGTGCAGACCATGTGTCTTGTCAAACAACAGCCAGGTGCAATCGTTAAGGAGGAGGGGAGGATTTGTTTTGCTGTGCGCCGGGTTCCTGTCGGTGAACGGGTGTGCTCAGAATTTGGTGTTTCACGACACGATAAACATAGCAAAGCTCACCTGCCCGTCGGTTTCGGGCATCTCCCCCGTAATATTCCGGATGGCGCATGACCTGGAGTATTCGCTTTCCTGCACGGCACTGCTTTATAAAAACCGGCACCAGGAAAGCAGTGCCGACCTCGTTTCAATATTGCATCAACTCCGGTACCGTTTCCGGGTTACAAATGCGAATCGGTTTAAAATCAGCAACTCCTTTACACATGAACTTGGTTTCCAGTATTTTTTTGACAGTATTTCACGGTTTCAGCCTGATGAAAACACACTTGATACACATGTTGATTTCATGATCGGGAAAAATCTCACCCTTACCGTTTTTTCGAACCTGACAACCCGATTTTTCAATTCCTATATGTATACGACCAATCAACGGGGAACCCTGGTAAAAACACTCAGTGCAGCGTTTCTTACCCCGTTGGTCTGGACTTTTTCAACCGGTTTTGCCTGTGTTTTTCCCCGGCTGGGCACACTCAGTTTCGGGCTGTCGTCGGCGAAACTCACCGGGGTTCGCAACAGGGCGGTTTATACCGGGCAAAACATCACGGAGTTTTACGGTGTGCCAAAAGAAAAAAGCCATATTTTAGAATACGGGCTCAGCATGCATTTCCTGGCTGATAAAGATTTTCTGAAAAGAGTCCACTGGAATTGCGATGTGCTGATCTTTAAAAATTACCGGAAACCGGTTGACATCACCATGAAAAATTTTATCGGGATAAGGATCAACCGGTTTGTTAAAACCAGCCTTCAAACGCGGCTCAGTTTTGAAAATGAGGCAAGTAAAAAAGTACAGATGGAGCACCTCGTCTCGGTGGGATTTTATTTTAACCTCTGATTTGTGAATCGGTTAACAGTAAGAGCGGTTTTGAATCGGGAAAATAAGTAATTTTGCCCCACAAAAACGCATACTGCCATGTATAAGATCACGAAACATCCGATCCTGGATATACAACCAAGCCAGCAATCTTCTTTTTTATTTGAAGGACAGAAAGTTACAGGCGATAATGGATTCACAATCGCAGCGGCCCTTCATCAGGCAGGCCACCCTGTTCACAGCCACAGCCTGAGCAATCGTGAACGCAGTCTTGAATGCGGCATCGGCAAATGCGGTGCATGTGAAATGCTGGTCGACGGTAAGATCAAGCGCATCTGTATCACCTGCATCGATGGCGTGAAAGAGGTGAAGGAGATCCCCCATGATTATGCACCTTACTGCATCCCTGTTCAAAAAGAGACACCGCTGAATGTTTATAAAACCACGGTAGCTATCATTGGTGCCGGACCTGCCGGTCTTGCCGCCCGTGAAGAGCTCAACAAGCACCAGGTTGCAAACATTGTCATCGACAACAATGACAAAATAGGAGGTCAGTTCCTCATGCAAACCCACCAGTTTTTCTTTTTCGAAAAGGAGCAGAAATTTGGGGGTATGCGAGGTTTTGACATTGCGAAAACCCTTGCCGGCGATAACCATGAGGGCATTTTCCTGAATTCCACAGTATGGGATATCCTTGAAGGGGGCCGGATTGCGGTGAAAAACATCCGCACCGATGAAATTTATTTCGTGGACGCGGCCTATATGATCGTGGCTACCGGCGCGGTACCCTTTATGCCTGCATTTGAAAACGATGACCTGCCGGGCGTATATACGGCAGCAGTGGTCCAGAAGATGATGAACCAGGAGCTTACGCTGCTAGGTAAAAATATACTGACGGTGGGAGCTGGCAACATCGGGTACCTTACCTCGTACCAGCTCATGCAGGCTGGCGCCCACGTCAAGGCCATCCTCGAAGCCATGCCCGGCGAAGGCGGGTTCCCGGTACAGGCAAACCGGGTAAGGCGGCTTGGAATACCGATCCTTACCTCCCACATCCTGCTGAAGGCGATCCCCAATGAACATCACGATGGCATCACCGGTGCCGTGGTGGCGGAATGTAAAGATTTCAAGCCAATCCCCGGAACGGAGAAGATCATCGATGGCATCGATGCGATCAACATATGTACCGGCCTTGTCCAGGATGACCAGCTGCTTATCAAAGGGGTTGAAATTTTCGGCCGCCACTGCTTTGGTGCCGGAGATGCCATCAGGATCGGGGAGGGTACCAGTGCCGTTCTCCGTGGCAGGCAGG
The DNA here is from genome assembly GCA_026391835.1 of Bacteroidota bacterium. GTDB lineage: Bacteria > Bacteroidota > Bacteroidia > Bacteroidales > FEN-979 > CAIVAT01. The sequence continues at coordinate 34,774 of JAPLDF010000028.1, read as the reverse complement.
CAGCGTTTGACGTACTCCAGGAAATCGGCGACCGGTTCGATTATGATGCCTACCTCTCCCTGTCGAAAGAATATATTGACTCGCAGCAACACCCGGTAAGGGTGATCAGCGAACCGGCCCGGCCTGCTCCCGACCGGATGAATGAGAAGGGGTTTGTACTGATCGACTGCCTCTACGGGTTCGCTTGCAACCCCTGTGCCTTTGCCTGCCCGCACGGCGCCATCACCAAATCCTCGACCAGCACCGTACCTGAAATCGATTTTGAAAAGTGTATCGGTTGCATGGATTGCGTATACCAATGCCCGGGACTTGCAATTTTTGGATACAATATCAAAAAGGACTGGCTTTTCCTGCCCATCGAATACGAGGTTGCTGAAAAATCAGCGTGTTATCTCGTTGATAACCAAGGCGAAAAACTTGGCGAAGGCATCGTGGAGAAAATCCTGCGCAAACCCAATAAAACAAACATCGCCCGGGTGCTTTCCCTCACTGTCCACGGCGAAGGGCTCAGCAAGGTCCGCGGATTCATCGTGCAAGAAAACTACCCGTCCCCCGTTGAGTTCAAACCATATGCAATGGAGCCGAGAGAGACCACCTATGTGTGCCATTGCGATGATGTGACCATGGACGAAGTCCTTGAAACCATCGGTGACCGGAAATTCATTTCGGTGGATGAGGTGAAACACACCACGCGACTAGGGATGGGTGCATGCCGGGGTAAACGCTGCATCAAACGGTTAAAGTCGACGCTGTACGGATCTGGAATTTCGATCGTGGGAGAACCCACCCCGCGGGGGCCATTGTCAAACCAGGTCGCCATGGGGGAACTCTACCCCCGGTCGGTTCATGAAAATGTCATCACCAGCATAAGCGGTCAGAAACCGAAAAAGATCAAAGTCAAATCGCTTGTAGCCGGCGGCGGCATCGGAGGAAGCGCCCTCTTCCGTTACCTTGGCGAGGCCGGTATGGCGCCTGTCCTGCTCAATTATGGCCGTGGCGCATCATGGCGCAACATTGCCGGTGGCCGCCCGAATTTCTCGTTGCCCGAATTGTCGGATATCGCCACCCATAACCATGAGATTTTCAAAGATCTCCAGAAAATCCACAACATCGACTACCGCCAGATCCTCTATGTTACCTTTGCACATGATGAAGCCATGTACAAGGCACTGGTCGATTCAATGTCATGGTCTGATGCCAGGATGGTTGAACCCGGTGACTTTACCAGGGAAATCTCCCCAAGTCTCAATCCCGGCCTCGGTACATACCTGTCTGCACTGATCACCCGCGATTGCTGGCAGGCGACACCGGGGCGTGTCATCGACCTCATCCGCCGAATGGGCATCGACAAAGGCGGAAGGGTTGAGGAGGATTGCAAGCTGATCGATGTGAACAAGGTGAACGGGGTTTATACCATCCTGGTTCAGGACCACCAGCGGCAGTACATCGAATTCGAAACGGAAATATTTATCAATGCCCTCGGCCCCGAAGGGGAGAAGTTTGCCCGGCAACTGAATATCGAAACAGGGCTTTTTCCGGTAAAACACCAGGCGTTCATCACCCGCAGGCTTCCCATGCTGGGCATGAATGGTGCACCATTGCCCATGCTCATCGACCGTCGCCGTTACAAGGGGTTCACCGCCGTTTACGGGCAACAGCTGGCCGAAACAGGGCAGATCATCGGTTGCGCCTCGCCGGCCATTGAATCCATGGAAGCAGATAAGAACATCCGGATCAATTCACAGGATTTTATAGAAATCGCATCTGAAATATTCACCAACTGGATCCCGGAGCTCTCTTCGGTCGGGTTCCAGGCTGTCTGGGCGGGCTACTATGTTGAACCCCGCATGGTCATTGATCCGGAACTCGGACTCTTTCTCGGATTGCGTGGCCAGGGATTCATGCTTGGGCAGTACCTCGCCAAAATGTACGTGGATAAACTCATGGGAAAACCAGCACCAGCATACTTCGACCGCCTGAAACTGAGCGGGGACGGGATGCCGGAGAAGGCGTTTAAGTAAACGGGTAAACTGGTAAACGGGACACCTTGTAACAAGCTTCCTGCTCACCCGTTTACCTGTTTACCCTTTTACAAACAACGCTTTAATAATATGCGTCGCCATTTTCGGGTTTTCTTTCAGCCGGCGGGTTGAATAACCGAACCACTCTTTTCCGAAAGGCACATAAACCCGCATGGTGTGCCCCTTGTCAACAATCGATTTACGCAGTTCGGGGGTTACACCGTAAAGCATCTGGAATTCGTACCTGTTTTTGGGGATCCCGTATTTTTCAATCAGTTTGAATGCTCCCTCCACAAGGGGCCGGTCGTGTGTTGCGATGCCGGGGTAGATGCCATGCCTGAACATATACTCCAGGTCCTCAAGGTAGTGGTCATTGATCTCCTGGTATTTTTTGTAGGCAATGGATTCGGGTTCCACGTAGATGCCTTTGCACAGCCGGAAGTTCAGTGGCGCACCATCGGTGTGAAGATCCTTCATTTTCAGGATATCCGGCAACGTACGTTTCATATATGCCTGCAGGACCAGCCCGACATTTGCAGGAAATTCGCGGTGCAGCCTCCTGAACAGGTCTATTTCCAGGTCGGTGCACTGGGAATCCTCCATGTCAACCCGTGTGAAATTCCCATAGGATGCTGATTTGGATACAATTTCACGGATATTCCGGTAACAGGCCTCCGGGTCGATCAGCAACCCGAAACTGGTTGGCTTGAGGGAGTAGTTGCCATCGATTTTTTCTTTCTGAACCCGTTCGATAATCTCCAGGTAGGCGTTTTTATTTTCAGTTGCTTCATCGAGCCGCGTGATGAATTCACCCAGGAGGTCGATGGTGATTTTTACTTTTTGTGCGTTTAATGCACGGCAAACACGTATTGCGTCGTCTATTGTTTCACCGGCAATATATTTACGTGAAAATATCCACACCAGCTTTTTGGGCATCAGGGGGAGCATTTTCGTTATCAATTGGTTGATCATAAGCGTATCATGTTAAAGGTTCAAGGATGAGCACAAACTTACATAATTAATAGGTATTTGGTATTCATCAAATTAATTTTTAATTTTGCAGACTTTTTTAGCATAAACGTGAATCACGCAGATCAATATCAAATTGCGTTCAGCGGATTGCATCCGGGAACGCACATATTCGATTTTCAGGTCGGCGACAAGTTCTTTGAACAGGTTGAAGATACTGAAATCATGGGCGGACAGGTGTCGGTGGTTGTTACCATGGCCAAAGAAGAGCGCATGATGGATCTTCACATGGAGATCAGCGGCAGGGTCAGGGTAGCATGCGACCGCTGCAATGAGCTGATAGATGTTGAGGTAGACGGGAAAGAGCGCCTGATTGTCAAACTGGGCAGTCATTATTACGAAGAGAGTGAAGATGTGCAGGTTATTCCTGATACAGCGCACCAATTCGATCTGAGTCCGTTTCTGTACGAATATATTCACCTCCTCCTCCCGATTCGCAGGGTTCATCCTGAGGATGAGGAGGGAAATAGTTTGTGCGATCCGCTGGTGTTGAAAAAGCTCAAAGAACTGAGTGAGCGTCACATACAGGATCCAAGGTGGGAAGCCTTGAACCAATTGAAAAAAAAGCAGTAACTTGGGCCCTTCCCGCCGGAAACAAAAAATGTAAATTATTAATCTTAAATAAATTGTATTATGCCACATCCGAAACACAAAATTTCGACAACCCGCAGGGATAAAAGAAGAACACACGACAAAGCAGTTGCCCGTACGACCATTGTCTGCTCAAATTGCGGTGCACCGGTTTTGTATCACAGGGTATGCCCTGAATGCGGTTATTACCGTGGTAAACAAGCTGTTGTGAAGGCCTCTGCGGAATAGTTTTTATTAACCTGAATCGCTGCCAATGAAAATCGGTCTGGATGTTTTAGGGGGTGATTTTGCTCCGAAAGCCACGATACATGGTGCTATCCTGGCTCATAAGGACCTTCCCAGTACTGATCAAATTGTTTTGATTGGTGACAAGGAAGACATTTTGGCCTTTCTGAAGGAAGAGAACGTACGCCCCGGCATGTTCGAGATCGTGGATGCGCCCGACCTGATCGAGATGGATGAACATCCGACCAAAGCCCTGGTCAACAAACCCAATTCCAGCATATCGGTTGGATTCAGGATGTTGAAACACAAGGAGATCCAGGCATTTGCGGGTGCCGGCAGCAGCGGTGCCATGATGGTGGGGTCCATTTACAGCGTCAACACCATCCAGGGGATCATCAGGCCCAGTACTCCCGCATACATACCAAAGGAAAACGGCGGATCGTCAGTGCTGATTGACGTTGGAACAAACCCCGATGCAAAACCGGATGTGATGTACCAGTTCGGCATACTGGGTTCACTGTTTGCCGAGCATGTATTTCATGTGAAAAACCCCCGGGTCGGCCTGCTGAATATTGGCGCTGAAGAGAAAAAAGGGAGTCTTACGGCCCAGTCTGCTTTTCAGCTGATGAAAGACTCCAAGGATTTTCATTTCGTTGGCAATGTGGAGGGGCGGGAATTGTTTCGCGACAACGTGGATGTGATTGTTTGCGACGGTTTCGTGGGGAACATTGTCCTCAAGCAGGTTGAAGCGATGTACCGGGTGCTGGCGAAGCGAGGAATCAAAGATACTTATCTCGACCGTTTTAATTATGAAACCTACGGCGGAACCCCGATCCTGGGGATCAATTCCACCGTAATTGTGGGGCACGGCATCTCAAATGCCAATGCGATCCGAAAGATGATCCTGATGGCCAAGGAGGTCCACGAGGCCAAACTGGCTCAAAAGATCAAGCATGCCCTTGAACAATATTCTCTCAACAATATTTGAAAATCATGTCAAAAATCAGAGCAAAAATTTCCGGAGTCCATGGATGGGTTCCTCCTTATATCTTGACCAATAAGGAGCTTGAATCCATGGTGGAAACCACTGATGAATGGATCATGACACGCACCGGGATCCGGGAGCGTCATATCCTCAAAGGTGAGGGTTTGGGCACTTCCGACATGGGAGCCGAAGCTGTGAAGGGTTTGCTTGAAAAAACGGGCACTAAACCCGAAGAGATTGACCTGCTGATTTGTGCAACCGTAACGCCAGACATGACTTTTCCGGCAACTGCCAACATTATCAGCGACAAGACAGGCCTGCGGAACGCGTTTAGTTTTGACATCAATGCAGCCTGTTCAGGCTTGCTTTTTACCCTGATTACCGCTTCAAAATATATTGAAACGGGTATGTACAAGAAGGTGATTGTGGTCGGAGCCGATAAAATGTCGGGCATTACCGATTATACTGCCCGCGAAACATGCGTTTTATTCGGTGATGGTGCCGGCGCCCTGTTGCTTGAGCCTACTACCGAAGATGTCGGGATCATGGATTCGATTGCCGGTACCGATGGTTCAGGCCGGAGCTACCTGCACATGAAGGCGGGAGGCTCTTTAAAACCACCCTCGCACGAAACGGTTGATGCCAAAGAACACTATATTTACCAGGAAGGACAGCCGGTTTTTAAATTTGCAGTAACCCGGATGGCCGACGTTTCGGCAGAGATCATGGAACGGAACAACCTCACTGCAGATGACATTTCATACCTGGTCCCGCACCAGGCCAACCTGCGGATCATTGATGCAACAGCCCGGCGCATGGGTGTCGGCAAGGAAAAGGTGATGATCAACATCGACCGCTACGGCAATACCACCGATGCCACTATCCCGTTATGCCTCTGGGAATGGGAAGACAAACTCAAAAAAGGTGACAACATCATTCTTGCTGCGTTCGGCGGAGGTTTTACCTGGGGCAGCATCTGGGTGAAGTGGGCTTACTAGAAAGAGAAAAAGAGCCTATTTAACGGTAAAAACCACCCGTTGGCCTATTCCTTTTTTATTTCCGGATCCGATGTGCGATTTTTGTCAATCGTTATCTGCAATCGTACAGTTTTTGCCGGTAAATGTGTGAATAGTCCGTAAAAGAAAAAACCCTGTGTTCAGCAGGGTTTTTTCTTTTACTCCTTAACCAGTTTCGCGTGGTATGTGCCGGATTCGCCGGAGAGAACCAGGAAATAGATCCCGCCAGGCATTGACCGGATATCCATAGTCAGCGTGTTGCCTGTTTGTGAGCATGCAGGTGTGACTTTCATTCCCGAAACGGAAACAACCATCAGTTTCATGCTGCCGGCAATGCAACCTGCCGGTAAATCGACGTAACAACGTTCAGATGCCGGATTGGGATAGGCGACCAGCTGATAATTCAGGGTGTTAAGGTCTTCCATTCCAACCGGGTTTCCCCAAATCTGGCTGGCATATTCAGGATGGTCGATGAACGGGTTGCGGTTGTGCTGCATGCCGTAAGCAGTATTGTTACGGTCGATCTCCTTTTGTGAAACCGGATCGATGGTGCTCCAGTGCAACATCAGCTGCAGGGCCCAGGGCTTCAGCTGGGAACCGGTTACGGCAGGACTTCCCGGCCAGCCCGAATCTTCGGTATAATAACGTGTTGACATGTAAAAATAGGTCCGGGCAAAATCCCCTTTGTAGGTGTCGATGGGTTCAAATACCGTTCCCGTGTAACCGGGCCATGTGCAGGTGCCGAGTTTGCAGCCGTTCTCCGACGTCCATGTCGGGGAGGTAACTGTTCCGTAAGGATAGTTGTCGCGCATGCCATTCACTTTCCCGTCGGTAGGGTAGATGTGGAAAATATCTGAGTTCATGGGTGAGGTATCATTGAACCAGCTTTTGGGCCAGGAATGTTCCCGGTTGTAACAGTCTCCTTCAGCACTGTAATTGCCGCATTGATCTGTTCCGAAAGTAAAGGAATAGGGCGGGTTTCCGTTGGGTGTGCCATTGGGAACGTCTGAGTACATGTCCCAAACTTTGCCGTTTGGTTTGTCATCGGTGGTGTAATAAGCGGTCCAGAGACCGGCATATGATATTACGGTATGTCCTTTGATAATGTTATGCAACGCAGCCTGCAGGGGAACCCCGGTTTTCCCGGCGGCAGGGTCATAATACCCGGCAGGAATCTGGGAAAATACCCTTGTGATAAGTAAGACAAATAAAATGGGTAACGTGGCTGACAGCCATGATTTTGTACGAGGGGTTTTTCTCACGAGTTTCGGATTTTTTTGCAAAGTTACAAAAAAGAGAAACGCGGAACCATTTCATCTGAAGAGCACCCACGCAAGCCTTAGCCCCAGGCCGATTGCCATTCCGATAAACACCCAGGGGAGGATCCGCCGGGTCAGCGGGGCCTGGTGGCCAACAAACCCATCCATCACTTCGATATTCTGGTTGAATTGCAAAGCTCCCTGCAGGTCGCGGATACGGGAGAATATGTCGTTCTCGCTCTTGTTCAGGCTGTTCAAACCGGTAACCGCCCCGGCATCGGGGTTTTTCTGATTTTGCAGGAAATATTTCTTCAGCGAATCCATGTAAACAAGTTGCTGCTGGAGTAACCTGAGTTCTGCCTGGTAGTTTTGGCTGTTGAGTTTCAGCCGCTCCCTGACAAAGGGAGGTTCGTTGATATACCTGACAAGTGCTTTCTGCAGGTCGGGCAGAACAGATTCATCATACACTTCAACAACGATGTAAAACGGGACCTTCTGGGTGCTGACATCCTTGACCAGGGGCTCGTTGTGTATGTTTTTGCTGTCGATGCGATGAATACTCCCGGCCTGTGCTTCGGTTAATCCAAGCACCGCGGCGAGTGCCGCAAACTGGCCGCTGCTGCGCAACTCGTCGAGTTTGTAAAGCATGTCGGCATATATCTTTTTCTCAAGCTGGGAATAGGAAACCGTCATCTCTGCCTGCACAACCGGCTTTTGCATCAATGCATACAGGCATCCCAGGGCGCCAAAGATCAACCCGAAGATCACCATGTAAAGCAGGTGTTTTTTCAGCAGCTTTTTAAAGCTCAAAAACATGGCGCCGAAAAACCCTGAACCTTCTCCCAGTTGGCTGGTTAAAGCTGCCCATACCCTTGCCCCTTCTTCCCTCGAATCATGATAATTCTTTATTTCCCCCATATTCTCAGATGTTGGTATTTATGATATAGAAATTCCCTGCTAATATACTGCATCCTGATATTAATTCATGTTTATGGCTCCAAGGAATGAAAAAATTGTAATATTGTGAACAAACTTAAAAGTATACATGGCCATTTCGTCACAGAACCTGAGAAATTCAGGCTGGAGCATCATCAACATCCTGCTGTACCCGATTGCATTTATGGCGCTTACCCCGGTGTTCATCAACCGGATGGGTGAACTGCAGTTCGGGATATGGATGCTGGTAAATTCCTATGTGTTTATTGCCGTGAACATCATCAGTTTTGGTTTTTCCAACAGCATCACCGCCCATGTTGCCGAAGCCCTCGGGAAAAATGACCGGGTTAAATTGTTTGCGTATGTGAACTCCTCCACCCGTATCCTGGCCACTTTTGCCCTGGCCACAGTTTCCCTGGCAATGCTTGCATTTCTTGTACTGGTTGCATTGCCTGCAACAGGCCTGTTCAAGGTTGGTGATATTTTCTCGTATCCCGGGCTGGATATGGTTCTCGTGGTAGCCACCCTGCTGATCTCCGTAAAGTTCCATGAGTTGCTGTATCAAAGCGTTTTTAAAGGATTCGAGCGGTTTGATCTGTCGGGGAAATACAATATCCTTAACAAATTTTTAGTTTTGGGACTCCAGCTGGTCCTGGTGCTGAAGGGACAGGGTTTGCTGGTCATCTTCCTGGGTAGCCTCGGCATTAATTCTGCAATTGTTGCGATCCAGGGATTTGTCATGCACCGGATCCTGCCCGGGTACCGGTTCCGGTTGCATAAAAATCCGGCCGAAAGCAAGGACCTCTTTATTTTTGGATTCTGGACCTGGATTCAAACCATCATTTCGGTTGCTGCTTACCAGGTTGACCGTTTCATCGTTGCCATCGCGCTGGGGCCGATCGTGGCGGGCTATTATATCCTGGCTTCCACAATTGCCAACCACATGCATATGGCCTTCGGTGCCATGGCCAGCTGGCTCTTTCCGAAGGTGGCGCGACAAAAGGAAAATTCGCCCGGGACATTGATCTATTTTCATACGCTGCGCGGGTTTACCGTGGGTGTGTCGCTGCTGGCAATCCTGGTGGTGAGCCTGGTGTACAAACCTTTTTTTACCTTGTGGCTCGGAGCGGACAAATTTGCCAAAATAGGACCATTCTTCGCCCTCTTCCTGATGTATGAAACCATGCTGATCCTTTCGATCGTCCCGCAGTTTTACCTGAACGGAATTAAAATGCTGCGTTTTATCACCTTCCTGGAGCTGATGTACAAAGCGGGAATACTGGCTGGCATGTTCATCGCCTTTTCACTGGTTCCTACCGGTGAAAGCCTCCTGCTCGGGCAGATCATCGCCCTGGTAATCCTCATGCCGGTAGAGTACTTCCTGGTGAATGATAAAATCCTGCACGATCATCCCTTCGGCGAGACGGTCATAACCATGGTGCCTTCGTTGTGCGTGGTGTGCAGCATTTATTTCCATCTTGTTCCCCTTACAGCCGGGCTGACGATAATCGCCCTGGTCACTTTTGTGCAGTATTACCTGGCCCCTGCAAGGTTCAACCTGAAATTACTGGTATCATGAAGCACGGACAAGGATATTACCACATGCTGCCGTACATGGTGATCTACTTTTTTTTCAATGGATTTCTCTTGCCCGAGGGATTGCTGTACACGACATTGCTGAGTCCCCTGATGCTTTATGTGTGGTATAAGTACAAACGTATCGCCCCGTCGGCGGCATGGTTGCTGCTGCTCCTGGTCCCCATGCCATTTCAATGGATTCACGGGGTTGATACCCGAACCTTTCTTGTTTCCACCACGCTGGTGCTCACAGCTTTTATTTTCCTGCCAACCGCTGCAACCGTTCTTAGGAAATACTCCGGAGATATTCCTGATCTCTTCAGGACGATATTGATCATCAACACGATATTGACCGGTATTGCCCTGGTTGTCTTTCCAATAGCCCGGCTACAGGGATGGTTTTGGTACACGGTACCGATTTCAGCCGGGATCGACGTGTGGCCAAGGTTGAAGTTGCTCACGTATGAGTCGTCCTATTATTCCCTCATCATGTTCCCTGTTTTTTTGTACTTTCTGAACAGGATCATGTTTGAAAAGGAAAAACATCCCCTTCTGCTGGCCTTGGCCTGTGTCATCCCATTGGTTCTTTCGCTTTCATTCGGGGTAATCGGCGCCGCCCTGATCGCTTTCCTTCTTACGCTGGCATGTTATTGGAAAAATCTGCCGGCAATGTATCACAGGGTGTTTATCTATGGCGGACTTGGTGCTATGGTCATAATTGTGGTGATCATGCTCGCCTGGGCAGGAAACCCAGTAACCATGCGGCTGGATAACATTGTCCATGGCAAAGATACCAGCGCCATGGGGCGGCTGGTGTATTCATTCATGTTTGCACGGGAACTTGCGGTGGGGCACGACTGGCTGTTTGGTGTTGGACCCGGGCAAATAAAGATCCTGGCCCATGATCTCATTGTAAACCATTACCAGTACCATGGGGTGGTGGCCGAAACGGTAAGGATCCCGAATGCAATGGCCGAAATGCTTGCCACCTATGGGGTATATGGTTTTCTGCTGAAGTTGTTTCTTGAACTCTGGTTTTTTGTGAAAAAGCGGATCTTTGCGAATGTTTTCGCGTTTACTTTGTTTGTTTTCCTTTTTGTTTACCAGTTTACCGGCAGTTTCATCGTCAACGTGGCTGAGTTAGGGGCCTGGGCACTGATTTTCAGCACCCGGTTTGCCGAATTTGAACTTGCCACGGGGCGGTGGAGAAAGGAGCCTCCTTTATGAAAATGAAAGTTGTTTTCATTGTCAGATCGACCTTCGATTCGGTGAGGGGGGGCGATACCCTGCAGGTGCTCTGTACAGCCCGCGAACTGAGAAAACTGGACGTGGAGGTGGATATTAAAAAGGCATCGGAAGCCATCAGGTATGGCGATTATGATCTCATGCACCTTTTCAACCTCATCCGGCCGGCCGATCACCTGGTCCATATTGCCAGGGCCGGCATCCCGTACGTGCTGAGCACCATTTACCTCGATTATTCCCGGTTTGATACCATGGGAAGAGGGTGGTTGCCAAATTTCATATTCCGTTCCACGGGTAAACATCATGCCGAATACCTTAAAACCTGCTACCGGATGATGAAAAGGCAGGATAAAATCATGAGCCTTGCATACTTTGCCGGGCATCAGCGGGCGGTGCGGAAAGTACTGGCGGGGGCACGGTTGCTGTTGCCCAATTCACAGTCGGAATACAACAGGCTGATGGCCGATTTCGGCATTCAAAAGGATTTCATGGTCATTCCCAACGGCATAGATACCGGGCTTTTCCGGTTTTTCCCCGACGTTCAGCGGGATGAAAACCAGGTGCTTTGTGTCGGGCAGATCTATGGGCTGAAAAACCAGCACCGTCTCATTGAAGCAACGCGCGACATGGGGGTGAAACTGGTCATCATCGGCAAGCCACCCCCAAATCATCATGCCTACTTTGATTACTGTAAAAAAATCGCCCACCGCAACGTTGCGTTTCACGGGTTCATGCCCCAGGAACAACTTGTTCAGTTTTATGCCCGGTCGAAGGTACATGCATTGCCCAGCTGGTTTGAAACTACCGGGCTCAGTTCGCTGGAGGCGGGTGCCATGGCGTGCAACCTGGTCGTAGGGACGGGTGGCGACACCCGGGCGTATTTTGACGGGCATGCCTCCTTTTGCGATGCACAGGACCTGGCCTGCATCCGGAAAGCCCTGGAAACAGAGCTTCATAAACCGAACACGCACGGCTTCCGCAATTACATTTTGTCGCATTTTACCTGGGAACATGCAGCCAGGGAAACCTATGCTGCATACCTCAAAGCACTTGATCATGAAAGATAGGCTCAACATCGGCATCATCGGAACACGAGGGATCCCCAACAGGTACGGAGGATTCGAGGCCTTTGCCGAGCAGGTCTCCCGGCGGCTGGTCGGCCGCGGGCACCAGGTTATGGTGTATTGCTCACATGACCAGCAATACCGGGATGAGACACTCAACAAGGTTCGCCTCTGTTTCCGGTACAATCCCGAATCATGGCTGGGAACCCCGGGCCAGTTCATTTACGACCTGAACTGCAACCTGCATTCCCGGAACCAGCCTTTCGACGTGATCCTCCATCTCGGTTATACCAGCGACTCCGTCTGGACATGGTTGTGGAGTAAAAAAGCCAGGCATCTTACCAACATGGACGGGATGGAATGGATGCGGTCGAAATATGCGCCGGTAGTCCGGACTTTCCTTAAAAAGGCAGAAAGACGGGCAGCGCTGGGGAGTACCCTGCTGATTGCAGATTCAACAGGGATCCTCGAATACCTTGAATCGACCTATGCCACACCCGCACGCTATATTTCCTACGGGGCCGTGATCCCCGATTCCTTCGATGAACAGGTGCCGGCAACTTTCGGGGTTGAAAACAACCGGTATGACCTGCTTGTTGCAAGGATGGAACCGGAAAACAACATTGAAATGGCCATTGAGGCCAAATTGCTGGAAAAGTCGGCAGTCCCCTTGCTGGTCTTTGCCAATGAAACCGGCTATGGCACCCGCCTGAAAAAGAAATACCAGCATGAAGCCCTTATCAGGTTTCAAAAGGCCAATTATATGCCTGAAACCATGAACTCCCTCAGGCATTATTCACGGTTTTATATCCATGGACACTCAGCAGGCGGAACCAATCCTTCCCTGCTCGAGGCAATGGCATGCGGCTGCCGGGTAATGGCCCACGACAATATCTTCAACCGCAGTGTGCTCAGGGGCAATGCGGGTTATTTCCGGGATGCCGGTGAACTGGCCCTGTTGCTGGAACATCCGGGGCCAGGCGAACAGTATCGGTATGAAACAGGAAACAACCTGGATGCAATCAGAAACAACCACAACTGGGATTATATCACAAATGAATATGAAAGCGCTTTTTACCAGGCTCTTGAAAGATAGCAGTGCGGAGCGGGCGGCATGGTTCCTCGTATGGTTCAGCCTTCCGTTTTCACTGAAAATGACAAGCGCCGGCATCATACTTGTTTCTTCGGTCATCCTGGTTTCTTTTTTAAGGAGACCATTTGGCCTGCGCAGAAGAGAAATATGGTACCTGTGTCTCCCGGTTGTTTTTTTCCTGTGGTATGCAAAAGAGTTGTTGTGGGTGCGGCCTTTTTTGCCTGTTTGGAAGGAAACCGAGCAGATGCTTTCTCTCCTTGTAATCCCGGCCCTCTTTACACTGACAAGGATCCGAAAGGACACCTTCACAAAGATCGCCATGACTGCCCTGGCGTCGGCGCTGGCCATCAGCGGCATGGTCATGCTGGTTGCTGCGGCCTCCAGGTTTGTCCATTCGGGTAATTATGATGAATTTACCTATCATACCCTGGCGGGGCCCTTCCATACCGGTGCCATCTATTTTAGTTTTTACCTGTTGTTTGTCCTTTTCAAACTCGATGACCCTGACTGGATGGAGGATCACCGGAGACTGAAAGCTGCCATCGCCGTGTTTTTCATTTTCCTGTTGCTGCTGTCGGCATCCAAACTGATGATCGGACTTGGGTTTCCGCTCCTGGCATGGCATTACCGCCGTTTTATTTCACAGGGTTGGAATAATTACAGGAACCTGTCGGTCGTTCTGATGATCCTGGTCGCCATAGGTTCGGCTCCTTTTCTGAAAAGATCACAGGTGTTGATCCATCCAAACCTGGAGATGGTAACTACAATGAATTTCAAAAACTGCCCTGAACCCAACGGACTTAACTTACGGCTGGTTTTCTGGCGGTTTGGCATCCAGGTACTTGATGAACAGCATGCCTGGATTACGGGTGTCGGGATGAACCGGTCAAGGGCATTGTTAAATCAAAAATTCCGCCAATATGGATTATATATGGGTACCGGGGTTGGGACAGATACCGGGTACCTCAATTACAACTATCACAATCAATTTGTTGAAACACTTGTAAGGGCAGGAATACCCGGACTGGTAATTTTAATTCTGATACTGGTTACCTTTGCAGTTCATTCAGGCGGCAGCCGTTTTACGCCTGGCGTATTTATATGGATGATCATCGTGTTCTTTATAACGGAATCGGTGTTGGGGAGGCAGGCAGGGCTGGTGTTCTTTTGCCTGGTTTATTCGGCTAATTTTATCAACGAAAATCAAATGACAATCGCAGATGATGAACATTGAAACAGGAGCCGTGCCGGCGCAGTCTGTCTCCCCGGGGCTTCCGCTTGCCATAAACAGCCCTGGTTCCCGGTTTCTCAAACGCCTGATGGATATCGTCATGGCGATGCTGATGATCCTGTTCATTGCGCCCTGGCTGTTTACCCTGGTAATCCTTACCATCACCCTTGATTCCAGGGGAGGCCCTTTCTTTATTCAAAAACGTACCGGCAGGAGCCGCAGGACATTCAATTGCTTGAAATTCCGGACGATGGTCATCAACAAGGACAGTCACCGGATCCAGGTACAGGTTAACGACAGCAGGATTACAAGGGTTGGCGGTTTTTTAAGAAAATACCACATCGACGAACTACCCCAGGTGTTCAACGTCCTAGCAGGATCGATGAGCATCGTTGGTCCCCGGCCTCACATGCTGCGTCAGAATATTCAATTCTCAAAGATGTCTTCCAGCTACCATTACCGCCACCTTGTGAAGCCGGGGATGACTGGACTGGCCCAGGTCAGGGGCTTTCACGGCATGATACATGACACAAATGATTACCATTCGCGCCTGAATTCCGACCTGGAATACATTCAAAACTGGACACTGTTCACCGACCTGCGGATTTTCATTCAAACCACCATCCAAATCCTTTTTCAACAGTGATGCCGGCAGATGAATACCGGGAGGCAATCGCTTCAGGAATCCTTGAAATTCTCGGGTATTTCGGGTTATTCAGGTATCCCTTGCTGCCTGCCGAGATCCATCGGTTCAGTCTCTGCCGCTGCACGCCTGAAGAGACAATGAACACCCTCGATGGTATGACAGCCAGGGGCGAAGTTGTTCGTTCCCCGGAAGGATTTTACTCCATCGGTGTGCATGAAGATTGGTCGTTCGGGCGGATAGCCGGTAACAGGAGGGCCGGGGCAATCCTTTCCCGTTCCATGCGGTTCACACGCATCATCAGGTCGTTCCCGTTCGTTGATGCCATCGCCATCTCAGGTTCCCTGTCGAAATATTATGCCGGCGAGGATGCCGATACCGACTACTTTATCATCACGGAAAAAAACAGGATGTGGATTGCAAGGAGTTTGCTGCATATCTTCAAAAAGCTCACCTTCATCCCCGGATACCAGCACTGGTTCTGCATGAACTATTTTATCGATACCGAAGCCCTGGTGATGGCCGATCATAATGTGTACACCGCCATTGAACTCGCCACCCTGATCCCTGTCTACAACAAGGAACGGATATCACAACTGAAAAGTGCAAACACCTGGATTGAAGCCTTCCTCCCTAATGAAACCAACAGCCAGGACCTGGCCTACCTTGAATCTGCGGGAAAACAACGGGCCAGGCACCTGGCCGAACGGACGATCAGCCTGCTCTGTCCCGAAAGGCTCAATGCCTTTTTAATGAGACTGACCGACCGCAAATGGCGAAAAAAATGGAGACGGAGAGGATTCCCCATGGCCGACTATGAACGCGCTTTTCACACGTCGCTGCATGTTTCAAAAAATCATCCTGCCGATTTTCAGAAACGGATATTGTCGGCGCTGGAAACCAAAACGGAACTAACAGGGATCTGAAAATGGGAAACGTCATCATCATCGGAAGTTCCGGATTTCTTGGATCAGCAGTAACCAGTGAGCTTCTCAGCTGCGGATTCCAGGTTTTTGCCACGAAAAACAAAAGGCCAATCCCCGGGGAAACAGGGTTAACCGTCATCGAAGGCGGGATCAAAGCGCTTACCACCGGGATCCTCGACCAGGTCAGGCCGGAAGCGATCTTCCATTGTGCCCGCCCTGTCATTCCAGGCCTGAGGCGATGGGGACGGATTATAGCGGCCTTCCAGGCGAAAAGGTACAACCGGTTCCTGCTTTCGCAGATTGATGCCTGCCAGGTAAAACCGGTGCTCATTTTTGCCTCAGGCAGTCTCGTGTATGGGAACAGCAGCACGCCACACAGCGAAGCAGCACCGCTGAACCCGGTCAGTTATGCCAGGCAGTACCATCGCGGGGAGGCCCCGGTGTTGAAGGCTCTGCACGAGAAAGCAACAAAGGTTGTCATGGTGCGGTTCCCCTGGCTCCTGGGAAATGGTTCCTGGTTTTCATGGTTTTACCTGAAACCCCTTCGGGAACAA
The DNA here is from genome assembly GCA_026391835.1 of Bacteroidota bacterium. Lineage (GTDB taxonomy): Bacteria > Bacteroidota > Bacteroidia > Bacteroidales > FEN-979 > CAIVAT01. The sequence continues at coordinate 18,378 of JAPLDF010000028.1, read as the reverse complement.
ATGCGGGTACCCCTGTTCGGGGAGGGAAGCAACTACATGTCGCTGATCAGTTTGACAGATGCAGCCCGGATGATGGTGAAATCTTACCGGCTTTGCACAGGGAGTTGTATCTGCAATGTATCTTCCCCCATTGTACTTACACAGAAATCTTTTGCTGCGGCTGTTGCCGGACATTATGGCGGAACAGTTACAGATCATAAGAACCTTTATCCCGGCGGACTTGAAAAGGAGGCGCTGGAAGCCTTTGCCTCGAACATCCTGATGCAGTCGGGCCACCCGGAATTGCAAGGCGATCAGCCCTTTCAAAACCTGGAACAGATGCTTGACGGAATAAAAATCGGGGATTAAAGCTTAATGGAGTAAGTGCCGGTTATGCCCGGAAAACGAAGAGCAAATACTCACCCGCCGCCCAAAGTGGTGTTGGTTGTATTTCCTGGTCAATCTTCCACAACCGGTCGGCCTTCTTTGGTTTATTCCTGATTTTGTGGTCGTTATACCAGGGCGGGTAAAAAATGCTGTACCCCTTTTTTTCAAGCAGGATGAAATCTTTGAAGGCTTTTTTAATAAGGGAGGGACTGTAGCAGTGCGACGGCAGGTGGCGCGTTACCGAATAACCGCTCCAAACCTTGCCCAGCCGGGCAAAGGCTGTCTTGAAATTGAGTTTGAGAGCCTGGACAAGGAGTTCACGGATATACCATTTGTTCACGAAGGTCACCACGGCCACTCCTCTCGGTTTGAGCAGTGTTTTTATCTCTCCGGCAGATGCAGCAAGGTTTTCCACGGTATTCAGCGCGCCGAAGTAAACGTACACCAAATCAAAGCTCTCTTTTCCGAACAGATCAACCAGGTGCCGCTCATCACTTTTAAATACCCGGGCATTTGCCAGGTGGTCCCTGTCCAGCCGTGCCTTTGCCAGTTCCACCATGCTGGCGGAAATATCAACCGCAGTGAACTTCCTGTCCGGGAAATTATTTGCAAACCAGTGCACATCGAAACCAGGTCCGCAACCGATTTCCAGGGCATCGGCAAACGGATAGCGAACCGTTATCTCCCTGAAATCATTGCGGATCCTTTCAAGGCTTCGGTTGCCGCCGGCCCTTGATTCGAATCCGAGGCCGGCATCCTCGTTGTAGTAGGACTCGACTTCGGAATAGTAGGACTTTTCGGGGGTTGTCAACATGCGACAAAGGTAAGGGATTTACGATTGGCGATTTACGATTTACGAATGACAAGTGACAAGTGACAAATGACAAGTGACATGTGTCCGCCCGTCCGCCTGTCCGCCTGTTCACCTGGCCCAACATTGCAGGATGATTTTTTCCGTCGTTTTGAAATGCCACATCGGTTTTGCTCATCATGAAAGGCAGGGTCAAACAAAATATTGCAGAAAATTTTCAGGATTCAACACGTGAAGTTGATTCGTATTGTATTTGGTTTGAAAACTGGCGGGAATACCTGGTTGTTTTTTTGCATTCCATTTACATTCATAAGCAGTAAGGTGCCCGTCTGTCTCTTCTATCAAGTCAATTTCCGCGCCATCATAAGTCCGCCAGAAAAACATGTTGACCAACCCTGGTTTCAGATGATTTATCTTCATTCTTTCTGTGATACAGAAGTTCTCCCAAAGGATACCCATATCATTCCTGTTTTCAGGGGCACTGAAGTTACTGATGACCGCATTGCGGATTCCATTATCATAAAAGTAAAATTTCCGGCTCTTTCTTATCTCGTTCCTGGAGTTTGAAGAGAATGCACCAAGACTGAAGATGACAAATGTTTTTTCAAGGAGATCAATATATTTTTCAACCGTTGGGATGGTAATGCCCAGTTTGATCGATAATTCATGCATCGAAACCAGGTTTCCGGTCTGCAGCGCAAGTGCTTTGATCAGATTCCGGAGCACTCCGGAGTTTTTCAGACTTTCATATGCCAGCAAATCTTTGAAAAGATAATCAATGATAAGTTCTTCGAGCTTTTTGATTTTTTTCTCCGGTGAAAGGTCAATGATTCCAGGATACAAGCCATAAACCAGGATGTCTTTTAAGTGTTCGTATATCCACAATGGATTTTTTTCAGTAAGGATTTCCTTTGTTGATAAAGGAAACAGCCGGAATTTGATATTTCTTCCTGTGAGCGGCTCTGCCACCTTATTCAGCAAGTCAAAACTGCTTGAACCGGTAACAATGAGTTTGTATTCCTGGAAAGTATCATAAATAAGTTTAAGCACTGCCCCGATTTGTCCTACAACCTGGGCTTCATCCAAAACGATGATGTGGTCATCGCCAAACAGCGATTTTATCCTGACAAGATCTTTGCTCCTGAGAATGTCAAAAATGACAGGATTCTCACAATTCAGAATCTGGACATGATCGTATTTTGAAGTGAACATGTCAACCAGGGTGGTTTTCCCGACCTGCCGGGCCCCGTAAATAATCAGGATCTCCCTGAAATCCATCCAGTTCAGCAATTTGTTTTCCAGGTCTCGACGATACATAATTATAAAATCCGGCCTAAATGTATATGCAAATATATAAAATTCAGTATAAAATTACAATGACTGACGTAAAATTCGGTATTTATTGATTTGTGTAAGAACAGGTCATTCGTGAATATTCGATTTATCCTAATTTACCAGATGGTTAAAAATGCCAGTGGATTTGTGATCTATTTGGTTCAGACAGGATTACACCTGAACACGACCTGAAATTATTGCAGGAACACTTAGATGCAGCCCCGTCCGCCCGTCCGCTTGCCCGTCCGCTTGTTCGTCCGCCCGTCCGCTTGTCCGCCCGTCCGCCTGTCCGCCCGTCCGCTTGTTCACCAACTCTCCCAATGGATCTTCTCCGCCCTGAACTTATCCTTCGGCAGGTCTTCGCCGGCAGGATGCCCCACCGGGATAATGCTGAACGGGTCCACCCCGGCAGGCAGCATCAGTAGTTTCCTGACATGGTTTTCACGCTCCGGCATCGGATAGAGCGCCGACCATACAGCTCCCAGCCGCATCGCCTCCGCAGCAATAAGGATGTTTTCGGTGGCAGCTGCCGCATCCTGGTGCCACAGGTCCGATGCTCCCTGCTGGAGATCGGTGGAGGTATCCCCGCAAACCACAATGCATGCCCCGGCTTTGTACAACATCTTGGTGTAGGGCAGTCCGTCACCCAGGGCATCCAGCAGTTTGCGCTCCGTAACGGCAACGAACGCCAGCGGCTGGCGGTTGCGTGCCGAAGGGGCCGCCATGCCTGCTTTCAGCAGTGCCAGCAGGCATGCTTTGGTTACGGGTTCGCCGGTGAAGTTGCGCACACTTTTTCGCGACATGATGGTTTCAAGTACGATGGTAGTTCTGTCGGTCATGCTTGGTTGGATTAAGTTGTAAATTTAAAGAATATTCAGATTGAGCCGGGGTTAATTCGGCTCCGGTAAATCTGCTATCACCGGTAACTCAAATTCAGGCTGGATACACCTATATATCAGGGTAAAAGAATTTTTTGTAATTTTGCACACTTTTTAGGGCACAGTCAGAGAAATTGATGACTGACACGCCGGACAATTTTCGCCGGCATGATGAAAGATACACGATGAGTAAACGATACACAGAATACAAAAACCTCGACCTTACCAGGATTGGCGACGAAATCCAGTCCTATTGGGAGAAGCATGGCACTTTTGAAAAGAGCCTCGAACTGACGGAAGGAAAACCTCCCTATGTCTTTTACGAAGGCCCCCCTTCTGCCAATGGCATCCCCGGCATCCACCATGTGATGGCACGGGCGATCAAGGATATTTTCTGCCGGTACAAAACCATGAAGGGATTCTATGTAAGCCGCAAGGCAGGCTGGGATACCCATGGGCTCCCCATCGAGATCGGCGTGGAGAAAAAACTGGGAATCACCAAGGAGGATATCGGGAAATCGATCTCCATCGAGGATTACAACAAGGAGTGCCGCACCGAGGTGATGAAATACAAAGACCTCTGGGACGACCTTACCATCCGGATGGGCTACTGGCTGAACCTGGATGATCCGTATATTACCTACGAAAACAAGTACATCGAAAGTGTATGGTACCTTCTCGGCCAGTTGTACCAGAAAGGCCTGCTATACAAGGGATATACCATCCAGCCATACTCTCCGGCCGCCGGTACAGGGCTCAGCACCCATGAACTGAACCAGCCCGGCACCTATAAAATGGTGAAGGACAATACCGTGGTTGCCCAGTTCAAGGTGATCCGCAATGAACAATCGGAATTCCTGTTCAGCGACCTGTTCGGCGAATTGTATATCCTGGCATGGACGACCACACCCTGGACCCTGCCTTCAAATACCGGGCTGGCCATGGGGAAAGACATCACCTATGTGCTGGTTAAAACATTCAATACTTATACATTTACCGAGCAAACCGTTGTGCTTGCCAAAGAACTTTTACACCAGTATTTTCCCGAGAAGAACAGCCAGCTTGAAATGGAAAGCTACCACGAAGGCGATAAACATATCCCTTTCCAGGTAGTGGCTGAATTCAAGGGGAGGGAGTTTGAAGGAGTCCGTTTTGAACAGTTGCTGCCCTATGCACAACCCGAAGATGGAGATCCTTTCCGTGTGGTCATGGGTGATTTTGTGACCACTGAAGACGGTACCGGCATCGTTCACATTGCCCCCAGTTTTGGCGCCGACGACTTTCGTGTGGGTCGCCAGTATGGATTGGGATCACTTACGCTCGTAAACAAACAGGGAAAATTCACGGAACAGATGGGCGAATTTGCCGGCCGTTATGTGAAACCCGAATACGATGCCAATTGTACCGAAGGAAACTGCCCACCGGTTGATATCGACATCATTGTCAAACTCAAGCACGAAAACAAGGCGTTTAAATCGGAGAAATACGAACACTCTTACCCGCACTGCTGGCGGACCGATAAACCCATCCTCTATTACCCGCTCGATTCATGGTTCATCCGTACCACTGCCTACAAGGATGAGATGATCGCCCTTAACAAAACCATCAACTGGAAACCGGAATCTACCGGTACCGGGCGATTTGGCAACTGGCTCGAAAACCTGGTCGACTGGAACCTTTCCCGTTCACGTTTCTGGGGAACGCCGCTTCCGATCTGGAGAACCGCCGATGAGAAACAGGAGATCTGCATCGGTTCCGTAGCGCAGCTGAAAGAGGAGATAGCCAGGGCGGTCAGTGCAGGGGTGATGAAAACCAACCCGCTTGAAAATTTCAACCCGGGGGAGACCTCCGATGAGAATTATCATTCATTTGATCTTCACCGGCCGTTTGTCGATGACATCATCCTGGTCACCGAAGATGGTGTGCCGATGTTCCGTGAGGCCGACCTGATTGATGTCTGGTTCGATTCCGGCGCCATGCCTTATGCACAGTACCACTATCCGTTTGAACAAACCCGGAAACTGGAAAGCTATTTCCCGGCTGATTTCATCGCCGAAGGAGTCGACCAGACCCGCGGATGGTTTTTTACCCTCCATGCCATCGCCGTGATGCTGTTTGACGGAGTTGCCTATAAAACATGCGTTTCCAACGGGCTGGTGCTCGACAAGAAGGGCAACAAGATGTCGAAGCGTCTCGGCAATGCCGTTGATCCGTTCGAAACCATCAACAAATATGGTCCCGATGCCACCCGCTGGTATATGATCACCAATTCCCAGCCCTGGGATAACCTGAAGTTTGATGTGGAGGGCATTGAGGAGATCAGGCGGAAATTCTTCGGAACACTTTATAACACCTATGCGTTCTATTCCCTGTACGCCAACATTGACGGGTTTATCTACAGTGAACCTGAAATCGCCATCAGCGAACGCCCTGAAATCGACCGCTGGATACTGTCGGAGCTGAATTCGCTGATCAGGACGGTGGATGACTGCTACGGAGAATATGAACCTACAAAGGCCGGCCGTGCCATCTCCGATTTCGTGGATGCACACCTGAGCAACTGGTATGTGCGCCTGTGCCGCCGCCGTTTCTGGCGTGGAGACTATTCGCAGGATAAAATTTCGGCCTACCAGACACTTTACCGCTGCCTGGAGGTTATTGCGCAGTTATCATCACCCATTGCCCCGTTCTTTGCCGAACGGCTGTTTGTTGACCTAAACCAGGTTACCGGCAGATACCCTGTTGATTCGGTACATCTTACTGAATTTCCCCTGGCCGATCTTTCACTGATCGACAAAGACCTGGAAGAGCGCATGGAACTTGCCCAGAAGATCGCATCGATGGTACTCTCCATCCGCAAATCAACCAAACTGCGGGTGCGCCAGCCGCTCAACAAGGTGCTCATCCCCGCCATGAACGATCATCTCACCGCCCAGATTGATGCCGTGAAGAACCTCATCCTGTCGGAGGTGAATGTGAAAGAGCTGGAATATATCACCGATACAGCAGGGATCCTTGTCAAGAAGATCAAACCTGACTTTAAAAAACTGGGTCCGCGTTATGGAAAGCTGATGAAACAACTTGCCACAGCCGTTGCATCCATCACCCAGGAAGAGATCAATACCCTTGAAAAGGAGGGAAGACTTACCATTTCTGTTGAAGGAGAACCGGTTGAATTGCTTGTTGATGATGTGGAGATCCTTTCGGAAGACATCCCCGGGTGGCAGATTGCAAGCATGGGGTCGCTCACGGTGGCCCTGGATATAACCCTCACCCCCGAATTGTTGCAGGAAGGTCTCGCCCGGGAAGTGATCAACCGGATCCAGAACCTGCGGAAAGATAAAGGGTTTGAAGTGACTGATAAAATTATCGTAAAATTCCAGTCACAGGCCGACATTGATGAAGCTGTGCATTGTAATATTGCATATATTTGCTCGGAAACTTTGGCTCAATCGTTCGAAGTTGTTGACACGATTGAAGAAAGTGAAAGAGTAGCCATTGAAATAACAGACAAGATTTCGACATTTATTGAAATAAAAAAGGTTGACTAACACGCTATAAATATGAAAAAAGCAACAGGAACACCACAGATGGAAAAAAACCGGTATTCTGATGAGGAACTTGAGGAGTTCAAACAGATTATTCTGAAGAAACTGGACAAGGCACACAACGACCTGAAGTTGCTTACAGAATCGTATACAAACGGCAATGAGCATGATATCAGCGACACCTCCCCCACATTCAAGGTGCTTGAAGAGGGCTACCAGGTGTTTTCAAAGGAGGAGAACAGTAAATTTGCTGCCCGCCAGGAAAAATTTATCAAATCGCTGGAGAATGCTTTGATCAGGATTGAAAATAAAACCTACGGAATTTGCAGGGTTACCGGCAAACTGATTCCGGCCGACCGTCTTCGCAGTGTGCCCCACGCCACCCTCAGTATTGAAGCCAAACGCGTTCAGGTTGCGGCAGCACCGGTTGCTTCCCGTCCATTCGATCCGGACATGGAATAATTTTTCCTGCAACAAATACCAAATTTGAAAAAAGCTGCCCTTATTGTCATGGTGATACTGGTTATAGACCAGGCGCTGAAATTTTGGATCAAGACCACCTTTTACATGGGTGAAAACCATGCCATTCTCGGGCAATGGTTTTATCTCCATTTCACCGAAAACGAAGGGATGGCTTTCGGCATGAAGCTGGGAGGAATTTACGGGAAACTGCTGTTGAGCCTCTTCCGGATATGTGCAGTCGTCATCATTGGCTGGTGGCTATACCGGGTTACACAGAAAGGGGCGGGCAACCTGCTTATCCTGTGCATTTCACTCATCCTGGCCGGGGCACTTGGCAATATTCTCGACAGCGCTTTTTATGGCGTTATTTTCAACGAAAGCACGTATATGCAGATTGCCACATTCCTTCCAAAGGGCGGGGGATATGGATCATTTTTACACGGGAAAGTTGTGGACATGCTTTATTTTCCGATCATTGAATCCCACTACCCAAAATGGATGCCACTGTGGGGAGGCGAAGAATTCATCTTTTTCCGCCCGGTGTTCAACATTGCCGATTCATCCATCACCACCGGTGTTTTGATCCTGATCTTCTTTCAGAAAAAAGTTTTCACCCCCATTCATCAAACACCGAGCGAAAACCCTGCCTGACAGGCATCCAACGCCAGTTGACCTGAATTCGTAAATCGTCATCCGAAAATCGTAAATTCTTCTATCTTACCCTGATCGACCGCCCTATCCTCAATGTCGTTGTCGGTTTGATCTTGTTCATGGCACAGATCTCTTTCACCGATGTGTGGTATTTGCGTGCAAGTTTTCCAACGGTATCGCCACTTTTTATCCTGACAACCTGTGCATTGGGTGAAAAATCGTTAGGGTAGAACACCCGCCTGGTCACCGGGAAGGTTTTTGCAATAAGTTTCTGGTTGTCGAAATCGATCATGCGAAGCGGGTCAAGCGGAATATCTTTATAGCGAACCTCAAAATGAAGGTGCGGCCCACGGCTTCGCCCGGTTGAGCCGCCAAGGGCAATATAATCGCCGGAGTTCACCACCTGGTTCACCCTGACCAGGATCTTCGACAGATGGCCGTAATATGTTTCCAGCCCGTTGTAATGGCGGACAATCACCAGGTTGCCAAAGCCGCCCCGGTTATATTTTGCATAACGCACCACCCCGTCGAATGCAGATTTGATTGAATCACCCTTGTTTAATTTGATATCCAGTCCCTTGTGGGAGTAAGTAAACCCGCGAAAAAGTTTTCCATAAACAGGCAGGGTGAAGATCCGTTCGGCTGTCGTAAGCATGACCACCGTGTCGCGAATGGAATCAGGTTTGAGGCGGTATGCGAAGATCTGGTCATTGATCCATTGAGCGGTAAAAAGACCTGTCGAATCATCCTCCTGGCTCATCATCACAGGCTCATCCTGCAGGTATTCCCAGGTGAAATTTTTATAGAGGATGACTGTTCCCCTGGGGGTTTCCAGGGTGTCGGTAATGGCATCTGCGTTCCGCTGGGCAAAAGAGAAAAGCGGGAAAGCAAAAACCAATAACAACCACAATTTAAATAACTTCATTGGCAATATGTAAGGTTTCTTCATGAACAATCGACAAAAATACGGTAAAAATTTTCCACATCAAACATTTAATCAATCAGATATTTTATCTTTGCATAAAATATTAAGCCATATCATGCAAGCAAAGAATAACGGAAAAATCTCCCAAATTATTGGCCCGGTTATCGACGTGGTCTTTGATGAAGATGTCAAACTTCCCAATATTTACGATGCCCTTGAGGTGACAAATGAGAAAGGTGATGTAATTGTGCTTGAATGCGAGTACGATATTGGTGAACATACCATGCGTACCATTGCCATGGACTCCACCGACGGTTTGCGCCGGGGAATGGATGTTGTCACAAAAGGCAGGCCGATCTCGATGCCCGTCGGCGATATGGTTCGCGGGCGCCTGTTCAACGTGATCGGCAAACCGATTGACGGACTAGGTCCGGTTTCGGAAGAACATGTATATGCCATTCACCGTGATCCACCAAAATTTGATACCCTCAGCACCTCCAAAGAGGTCCTTTTTACCGGGATTAAAGTCATCGACCTGATCGAGCCCTATTCAAAGGGCGGTAAAATCGGTCTGTTTGGTGGTGCCGGCGTGGGGAAAACAGTTATCATCATGGAACTGATCAACAACATCGCCAAGAAATATGCCGGGTTGTCGGTTTTTGGCGGTGTAGGTGAGCGCACCCGTGAAGGAAATGACCTGCTGCGTGAAATGATCGAATCAGGCGTTATCAGGTATGGCAAGGAATTCCAGGAAGATATGGAAAAAGGCGGGTGGGATCTTTCAAAAGTCGATCCTGAAGAACTGCTGAAATCCCAGGCCACACTTGTTTTCGGACAGATGAACGAACCCCCCGGGGCGCGTGCCCGCGTTGCCTTGTCCGGCCTCACCATGGCCGAATATTTCCGCGATGGTGACGAAAAATCCGGCGGCCGCGATATCCTCTTTTTCATCGACAATATTTTCCGTTTCACCCAGGCGGGATCTGAAGTATCGGCACTGCTCGGCCGTATGCCGTCTGCAGTGGGATACCAGCCCACCCTGGCCTCTGAAATGGGGATCATGCAGGAACGGATCACCTCTACCAAACGCGGTTCGATCACTTCCGTGCAGGCTGTTTATGTTCCTGCCGACGACCTTACCGATCCTGCGCCTGCCACTACCTTCGCCCACCTTGATGCAACAACGGTACTGAGCCGTAAAATCTCGGAATTGGGAATTTACCCTGCAGTCGATCCGCTTGATTCCACTTCCCGCATCCTTTCTCCCGATGTGGTCGGGCACGAGCATTATGATACCGCCCAGCGCGTAAAACGAATCCTGCAGCGGTATAAGGAACTTCAGGACATCATCGCCATCCTTGGGATGGATGAATTGTCTGACGAAGACAAACTCGTTGTGTCGCGCGCACGCCGCGTGCAGCGTTTCCTATCACAACCATTCTTTGTTGCCACGCAATTTACCGGGATCCCCGGTGCATTTGTGAACATTGAAGACACCATCAAAGGATTTAACATGATCATGGATGGCGCGGTTGACGAATATCCCGAATCAGCCTTCAGCATGGTGGGGACCATTGAAGAGGCTATTGAAAAGGGGAAGAAGATGCTTGCTGACAGTAAGTAGGCCCCTGGAATATCGAATAACGAATATTGAATATTGAATAATGAATTTTGAATTTTGAAAGTTGAAATTATAACACCAGACGCGACCATTTTTACCGGCGACAATGTCGGGTTGATCCAGTTGCCTGGCATCGACGGGTCGTTTGAAGTACTGAACAACCATGCCCCATTGATTTCCGTTCTCCGCAAAGGGAAGATCAAACTGATCAACAAGGGAGAAAAAACAGAACAGTTTTTTGAAATCAACGGCGGCGTTATCGAGGTGGCAAACAATAAGGTGCTTGTCCTGGCCGAATAATTCCGGTTCACAATGAGGCATAAAAAAAGGCCGTCTCTTCATTGAGGCAGCCTTTTTTATTTGGCACAGGGCCGGTTGGCTAATAGAATTTCAACCGGTTATCGACGATCTTCGCAGTTTTTTCAAGGGCAGTGTACATATTACCTGTTACCCGTTGATTGAAATTCTGCATCTGCTGCATCTTTTCAAATGTGAAATCTTCCTTGGCAGGGGCTTCAACCACATCACTGATACAGACCACATATACGCCGTAATTGCCTGTGAGCGGTCCGAGCACATCTCCTTTTTTTGATGTGAACAGTTTCCCGACAAGTTCCGGTTCCTTGCTGATACTGGAACGGCCCATTCCTGAAAATGTGACCATGGCGGTATCCAGTTTTGTCCCCAGTTTGGCTGACAATGCAACAAAATCCTTTGTACCGGCGAGTTCCTTGGTCATCTTGTCGGCTAGGATTTCGAGTTTTTTCATGTTTTTGACAGAGGGCTCGATCCGTGTTTTAATATCGCTGAGTTGCTGCTGCCCTTTTTCAGAAATATTTTTCAGAATAGCAATCCCATATTTCCCGCTTAAATCGAAAACAGGGCTCACCTCGCCGACTTTTGTGTTTTCGGCAAAGGCCCAGCGGACCATTTCACGTGCCGACTGGAGTCCCATTACATAATTGTCCATTTCCCTGACGTTGGGGGCAGACCGTTTCTGGAGTCCCTGGGCAACTGCTGCTTTTTCAAAAGCGTCAGGTGTCTTGTTCTGCCCGGCGAAGGCACTTGCCTTCATATAGGTATCCTGGAAAGTCTGGTTGCTTGGCACAATGGCACGGGTAATGACGGCAGCTTTCACCTTGGTGACCGGGGCTGATTTTTCCTGCAGGAGGAAGAGCGAATAACCGATACGGGTTTCAACCACTTTCATCTCGTTGGGCTTCAGTTCAAGACCTGCCTTGAAGAATGGATCAAAGTTGGGGTTTCCGTCTTTAAACCACTTCAGGTCACCGCCATCATCTTTCGCAGAGGGATAATCAGAGTATTTTTTGGCAATTTCGGCAAAACTCTGCGGGCTCTTTTTAAGAGCTGCCATGAGGCTGTCGATTTTAACTTTGGCTTCGGCCTTGGTACGCTTGATGTTTTCGTTTCCGGTACCGGCAAAGGCAAGCAGGATCTGGGAGCCTTTCATGGAGTCGGGGCGTGGCTGGATATCAATCAGTTTGGCCATATACCATGAATTGTTGAATTCAAACGGTGGGAAAACCGCACCGGGTTTTGAAGCAAACAACAGGGTGTCGAGCTGTGCCGGGAAAGTGCCTTTTTTTACAAACATGGTGTCAGCTTTGACATCGGAATTGGCATTGGTGAATGTCATCGCATCCAGGCTTGTTTGAAAATCCTTGAAAAGGTTAGCCACATCTTCGGCTGTTTTTTTACGGTCAAGATCAGATGGTTTTACTTCCAGAAGAACATAGTCAAGTTCACGGGTTGCATCTTCCATGAAAAAGTAGGATTTATTCTTGTCATAAAACTTCTGGTAATCGGCATCCGTGAGTTTTACGGTATTGTCGGCGATGGTACTCGGCTCAGGGGCAACGGTGATCACCTTGAGTGCTTTCGACTGGTTGATAAATTCTTTCTTTAAAAAGGCTTTTGGGATATAAAATCCTTTGGAAACCAGGTTGTTGAATTTTGTTTCCTGCCGGTCATCCTTGATGGCTTTTTCGAACTGCAGCCACTGGTTCTTGGCTTTGGGTTCCATTTTGTCAAGGTTTTTAAGGTAATTCAGTACCACGGAAGGGTTATACTGGCCCGTTGCCGGATCTTTGAAATATTGCAGGATTAAACGGTGCGGCTGCTTTCCCTGGACCTGGTCAAACAATTCTTCGGGAGAGACGGTAAGCCCCAGCTCTTCGTATTCCTCACCCATCAGGAGTTCCTTGACCGTAACGGTCCAGGTGCTCTGACGAAGCTGGTAGGTCTCCTGGTCGCTGATTTTGCCAGTTCCCGAATTCTCTTTCTGAATTTCAAGATTCTTTTCAACCTTGCTGTTGAATTCCGCATAAGGAATACTTTCGCCGTTCACAGTTCCGATGTCATTGGTACCTCTGGATTTTTTCTTGCTAAAGTCTCCTATCACAAAGGCAGCAATTGCGACACCCACTATGATGACTACAAGCCCTGAGTGTTGTCTGATTTTTCCAATAATCGCCATGCTACTATATATTTATATTTAAAATAGTGTGCAAAAGTATAGATAATTCACGAAACAACAAAGCATTGGAGCCTCTAATGAGAACAATTTTACTTAAATTGAATCTTTTTTTACATCCATTTCCCCGGTTGGGTCCAGGATTGAATAGTGGGTAAAGGCTTCATCCGACTCCATCCGGGTCCCATACAGAACCTGGTCGGGCCGTGTAATCTTCACTTTTACGTCGCTCCATATCTTATGCTGGTTCTCATCCCAGATGAGATGTTCGGTATTGAGCTGTTCGTTTTTTTTCTCATTGCGCACCACCACATTGCCCCAGGCTTCCATGATATGTAACCGTTCCTTCCGGATGCCGCGGTTCCCGGTAATGGTTGATGTAACCTGCCGGGCAGAGTCGAACATGTATACTTTAAACCCTTTCGGGAATTCCAGATAGGGATTTTCACCCACGTAGCGGTTCATCAGGTTGCTGGTAAGCTTTGCCTGTACGCATCCCGAGTCGCTGAACAACACTTCAATGTTTTGGGCAGACATGACGGGATCATCCTCATGCATTTTAATGGCATCGTTGGATTGTGGCGCCTTGCTGCAGGAACCCAGCAGGAAAAGACATGGCAGGAGGAGCCCGGAGATCGTATGTATAAAAGGATGCAGGTTCAATGCTAGAAATACTTACGCTTGACGAACCATCTTTCATAAATGGAGAACCCGACAACCAGTTTAAAATAACTTTCCCGGATGAGATGCTGCGAGGTGGTACCTCTTACACCATATTGAGCCCCCAGGTTCAGCATGGTCTTCATTCCGCGCAGGGGAAGGCCCAGTCCAAAGGTAATGGCATATTCGTTGAGATCCTGGCCACGCAGGTGCAGGTAGGTTTTGCCATAGGTAAATCCAAGCCGGTAGTGGATACGGGCCAGGTAGTTGTTGTATTTGTCAATGTTCGGGGTGATCTCTCCGCCAAAGTTGACCTGCCAGCTGTTTACAAGGGAGTCGCTCATGTTGAAGGCCTTGAACTTTTTCCAGTTCTGCCATTTTCCGTCAACCCCGACGACCCATTTATCTGTTTTTACAAATGAAAATCCGCCGCCAAGCATCATGGGGATGACAATCCTCCCTTTGTATCCCTCGGTACTGATGAGCGTATCGCGCGGCGATTCCACACCGGAGGCGTTTACCAGGAACGTGTTTGCAAAAATGTCGGTTTTTGACGACATGCTCAGTGTTGGCGAATATACAGCACCAAGGACAAGGGAAATGTCGTTTTTTATTTTTGTGGTGTACTGGCCCCCGAAGTTGAAATAGAGGTCATTCATGGTCACGTGGAACACCTCCTTGAAATTCATGGAATAGGCTGAGTCGGGGAAAAGAACAACAGATTCGCGGTCCATGCTGCCAAAAAGATAGGAGATATTGGCGCCGACGGAGAATTTTTTCAGGAACTGAACTGAATTTCCCCAATATAACCGGCTGATCCCGCCGGAACCGGAATAGAGGCGAACCACTGTTCCTACTGTGGGATACTCCTCGTAATTTGACACATTGTACCCCACATCGCTGAACGGGATGAGCCCCAGGCTTGTTTTCCACCATTTATTCACGGGCATTCCGAACAACAGGTATCCAAGTGAGGCGTAATTTCTGTTAACATTCTGGAGGTCAGACTTCAGGTTTACAAATTCCCCTGTGAAACCACCCTCAAAAACAAACGAAAGGGAGTCAAACGCGCTGTATGAAGCCGGATTGGTGTAATTGACATGCTGCGGGCTCCGCAGGCCGATACCAAGTTGCCCAATGGAGAGGTTCCAGGCATTGTTGTTGTCGGAGAGGTCGCCAATGCCAAAGCGGGAATAGGGTGAAACGATCCGGATTTGGGAAAATACCAGGATGTTTAAAAAAAAGAGGCAGAGAATGATCGGTAATCGCAGGCTATTTGGCTTTATTGACATTAAACAGGAGAATTTGTTGTAAACCGTGTATGACGATATTTGGGAGTGCAAAGATGCTAATTTTTAGCCGTTTGACAAAATAATTCAAGTCCCCGCCGCTCACAATGATTTTGAGACCCGGATAACTTTCCATGTAATGCAGTGAAAATCCCTCAATTTCAGCAACGATTCCATTGATCACGCCCGACAGGATGCTCATGTGGGTGTCTGCCCCCACCAGGTCAACATGCTCCCGGTAAGTTAATAACGGCAGCTTGTCGGTAAAAGTATGCAAGGCGTTGAACCGCATCTGCATTCCCGGCGAGATGGATCCCCCGAGGTATTCTCCCTGCCCGTTTACAAAATCGAATGTAAGGGCTGTCCCTGCATTGATGACCAGGACATTTTCGCCCGGGAACCTTGCTGCTCCCGCCACTGCAGCGGCAAGCCTGTCTTTCCCGAGTGAATCTTTTGTGTGGTACCTGTTCCTGATGGGTATTCCCGTATGCTCATCCAGGCAGATAAAATGCAGCCGCCTGTGCAGGTATTCCGTAATTTCCCTGTCGTGCTGAACCACGGAGGATAAAATGCAGCATGTTATTCCGGGGTGGGCACTGATAAACGCCGCGATCATCTCTATTGAAACAACGGGATGATTTTCAACCAGCATCAGTTCGCCGGCGTTAAAGAGTGCCAGTTTTTTTTGCGTATTCCCGAAGTCCAGGATGAGGTTCATGGGTTTTTAGTCTGTTGTTCGACGGATGATTAAGGCAACCTGATCGGGATGCCAATCTTGAGGGAGATTATGATTGCCACTATAATGGGGATTGACCATGCCAGCCAGTGCCAGAATATTTTAGGAGTTTTTTCCTGGCTGTCGAAATGGAGGTTTTCATACCGGGCCGCCCGTGAGGGAAGCGGCAGCAGGAGGAAAAAGATGGAAAAATTCAGCAGGATGAGCGCGGGATCGAACAGCGGGATTTGCAGGACAATTGAAACGACCGTTCCGATGATAAATGGGAAAAATGCCTGGCTGACCACAAACGGCATCCTGTTTTTGTCGTTGAGATTGTTCAGGTACATCCTTCCCGAATTGAAAAACTGCACGGAGAATGCATAACCGATCGCCACCAGCGACAGGAATGCGATGAATGAAAACAAAAAATCAAACCCTTTTGAGTCGAATGCATACCAGACAACATATCCGAACCGCCGGTGAAAGAGAAATGAATAGAGCATGCCGCTGAAAAAATAGGTTGTGCTGTGGTACAGGGTCCAGAGTAAAAACAACCTAATTTGCCAGGATAGCCGTTTTTTATATCTCTTTCTTTGAGGAGGTTCGGTTGATTTATTGATGCGTTGCACCTGCAGGGTAAGCTCATGCTGACGTTGGGTTTTTCTATGTCTGCGGCGCTGTTTCCTGGTGAAGTATCTCAGCCTTTTGAAAACACTCCTTACATTCAGATTCTTTGCAAAAGGAATTGTGGCCAGCAAGGCAATGAGGAGTGCAAAGATGGCGGGGATGGAAAATACCATGATGACCATCTCCTCGGTCCAGTTCCAGTAATGAATGTGGAAGTCAACAACCGTATAGGTGATTGTGGTATTGATATCACAAAACCATGCGGCAATGGCGGTCACAAAATGAGTGAGGAAGTGAACCAGGAAAAAGGAGAGGAGGTATAATATGGTCGAATTGAGGGTGATGATTAAATATTTCGAAGAAAAAACCACGGCATACTTCGCCCGCTCTCTCCGGAGAAAGGAAGCGATCCTTTTCGAAACAGGCGGCACATGGGGTTTTGGTGAATGCCTGCGCTTTACACTGAAATCCTTCTGTTTCAGCCTGTTTACCCAATGTCTGAACCTTGTGCCGGCCGATGGTCTTCTCCTGTGACTCCGGGTACTCCGGTGCTCATCTTTTATCCGGCGAAACTCCCGCCTGACCGCTCTTTTTACGCGCCTGAAAAAGGATGGCCTCATGTGTTGCTTGTTCTCAGATTAATCATATTTATTTGTGCCGGGAATATTCGCCCTTGTCTGTTTGGCCATTTTGCATTTTGCATTTTTCACTTTGCCGTCTTATCAGTTTAACTTATGCCGACAAAGTATAACCAGGCCTTTTGAACCGGGCAAATATAAATAATCTATTACAGCAACCATAATTTCCCGTTAAATAATATGGAAGTAGGACCCACCTGAAAAATTAATCCGGCAGAGATGATGACGATTATATTTGAAAATGTAAAAAATTGTATTATTTTTGCACCATCATTTGAGGATGGCGTCGTAGCTCAGATGGTAGAGCAGAGGACTGAAAATCCTTGTGTCACTGGTTCAATTCCAGTCGATGCCACACCAAAAACAACAAAAACCCTGATTCCTAACGGTTTCGGGGTTTTTCTTTTGGGAATTGGGCAGGTCTTGGGCAAGTTTTAATACGGAACGAGTTGGAACTACTCAAAACACATTCCTTTTTCTGAAAGTCATTTCAGGACTATCAGGAGTTGTGAAAATGATTCAGAAAGATTAAACTTGTAACAAAAATCCAATGCCTAGGATTTTTGAATATTTAGGAATTCTGATTTTTTTCTATTCCAACGAGCACGAGTCAATTTATGTACATGGTAGACATGATGGATGTGAAAGGAAGGTAGAGTTCTATATTTATGATTGGGAGATTGTCGAGATAAAGATAAAGCCTGTAAAAGGGATGAAGCCATTGACAGGAACCAAGCTCAAAGATTTTTAAGAATTTTTAGGAAAATTCGCAGATCAAATCGTTCAAAAATGGATTAACTACTATGTTTATCATAAAGAGGTTGAATTTGAGAAAATTAACACCCGGATCAAATGAAAATTACGGAAGAATATACTGATTATAACGTAGATTTTATTGGGGTTGAATCTGCCAGATATATCGGCGATTATGCTATCAGGGTATACTTTACTGATGGGGTTAACAGGCTTGTTGATTTTAAGCCGTTTTTGGAAGCATCACTTCATCCATCCGGATATATCTGTATGAGGCTAAGTTTAAGGAACATCAGATTGTTGATGGTAATCTCAACTGGAACGACTATGATTTGATTTTCCCGGTTTATGATCTTTATGAAGGGAAATTATAAGGAGTAATAAGAAGGCCGGAGTCCAGCCGATGCTCCGGTAAAAACGAATAAAAACCCTGATTCCTAACGGTTTCAGGGTTTTTATTTGACACATCTTCCAGGTTTTACTCAAGTGATGAATGCCAGGTGTAGGCATTACATCTTTACTATTTTTCCGGTGACGGATTCATTCCCGTTACTTATCCTTATGACATAGATCCCAGTTGGTGTCGTTTCTATGCAGAAAGT
>JAPLDF010000026.1 GCA_026391835.1 Bacteroidota bacterium | reverse complement strand
CTGACTTTCCTAACCCTAAACATGTAGCAAAAATAGGCGTTAGTGCGGTAAAAGTCAAAATATTTATTTTTATATTATTCATCTTCAATTGGTTAAAAATCATCACCGCACTAAAATCGCAAAGCGTCACAAGTCAGGAAAGAAAAGAGGCCGTCCCATACATTTGAGACGGCCTCTTTTCTTTTTGTGAATCAAATAAAACCGGATGGAATCATGTGAAAGGATCACAGACCACCGGAGATTTATTTTCCGATTACAATACTTATGCTGTTTGAAATGCCATTTCCTTCTGCTTTAAGCTGGTAAACGCCTTTTGGTAAACCGGTAAGGTTGATGGCCTTGTGCAATTTTCCATTGAATTTTAAATCCTTTTCAGCGTATACAACGACACCAGATGTGTTGTAAACAGCGAGGCTGATTTTCGAAACAATGGCTGAAGAGATGTCGAGACTGAACACGCCATCATTGGGGTTCGGGAAAGCAGCAATACCCAGACCGTTATTTTCAGCCAGGCCAAGTGAGGAATAGATATTCAGCATCTTTTCTTCGGAAGAGACACTTTCGCCGCACGAGTTAACAGCCTTCACCAATATTGAAACCAAACCACGATAACTGGAGTTCCAGACTGCTGTACCTGTCAGCCCGGATCCGGAAATTGTTCCAGCCGCTTCAGGAGAGAGTGCCCAAAGGTAGCCGAGGGCTCCTGAAACCTCTGCTGTTGTAAAGTCATTCTGGCTGGTTTTATTCACGTCAAGGCTGTCGGCACCAAGAGGTTTTACAGGAGCGGCCGGTACTTCAATGACTGTTACCGGAAATTCTTCCGAGTAAACACCGCTTCCGCATTCGTTGGCCCCCTGTACTTTGATGGTGAAGGAACCTGTGAAGCCGGGTGTAAGTGCAAGTGTTCCTGAAGTTCCGGTACCGGTGATGGTACCTGCGGTTTCCGGGGATGTGAGCCAGGAATAGGTGGTTGCACCGGCAGCACTTTCGGTTGTGTAAATTTTACCCTGTACATCCTTGCAAAGGTTTGCTTCACCCTGTGGTTTTGTTGCAGCTGAAGGGGTGGTATTTATCACAACATCCTTCATCCTGACATCTGTGCATATTCCATTGGTTTTCACCTCCAGCGAAACATTGTATGTGCCCGGATCGTTGAACGTATGTGAAGGGTTCTGTTCATAGGAAGTGTTGCTGGTTCCGGAATTCGGATCCCCGAAAACCCATGTCCAGTTTGTAATTGTACCGCCATTTGCAGTGGTTAAATCTGTAAAAGTAATGGGTAACCCCGGGCAGCCTGACACATCCTTGAAGTTGGTGGCCGGCATGTCGGTAACCTGGATGTACGCGGTTTTGGTAAGGGTGACAGGATCGCCTGTTGATTTGGAAACAGTTAAGGTTACATCATGATTCCCTGGCTGGCTGTAAACGATTCCCGAAGGGTTCTGTTCGGTGGAAGCAGCTGGCGTACCACCCTGGAATATCCAGGCCCAGCTGGTAGGATCCCCTGATGACAAATCACTGTAATCAACAGATGTTCCGATGCACAGGCTGGTTGAACTAGCCGTAAAGTTGGCCAGCACGGCTGCCGAGGTTACCGGAACAATGTCGTTATACCGGTAGAAATTATGCTTGGTCACGGTTACTTTAACCTGGGAGCCAACGGGAATTACAGGAATTGTAAGATTGACAGGCCCGTTTGAACTGCCGTATCCTGTGGCAAGTATCTGGTCGCCCATGGTCAGGGCAATAAATGCGCTGTCGTTGGTTTGAATTGAGAAGGAGGTTGCGCCGAAGTTAATCTCCTGGTCATGCGTAACAGCCAGTTGTTCAGGTATTTCGGTATACAACACCTGGAAAGCGTCGCCGAACATGTGGAATAACCTGTAGGTGACAAGTTTGTCGCCGGAATTGTATGGCCAGCTGGACTGTTTCAGGAAATATTTCCCTGCTGCACAGCCAAAGGCAGGCAAAACACCACGCGATACCGGATTTGTCCCTTCTGCAGGCATGAAATCGGGCCACATGTTGTCATACATGCCCCACACGAAGGTATCGTTCACAAAAGAGTAAGAGACCTCACTCGGGCAAACAAGCCCGAGAGCGCCTGAGTTATGGCCGTTTTTGAAATAACGGTGAAAATGTTCACCGAAACATTCACTTGAACGCTGGTAGGCTCCCGTTTGACAGTTGATGGAGAATACAAAAGTAAGGTCGGTATTGGTTAATGCGTTGATGTTCGAAATCTGGTAAGACGGTTCACCCCAGCCGGAATATTCACCATGATCCCTGTGCTGGAGCATGAATGCCCCCGAATCGATGGCCTGGTTGATGTTTGTGGCAGTCCCGCCATCCCATCCGCCAAGGGTGGCCGGGGAAGTGGGAATATAGTTCAATCCCGTCGGCCCGAAGTAATTGACCACAGTGTTTGTGTTTGAAGCGCTTGACCATATCGTACCCGGGGTTCCCTGGTAAACTTTGTTGATCCGGCGGGGATGCTTGCCCTGAACAGTTTTGAAATAACCGCCTACAATTTCAGAACAAAGCTGGAACCAGCGTTCTGTCTGCCACCCAAGGGCCGTAATGGGTTTATCATAATAGCGCGGATTGGTTGGCGGGTTGCGTTCATAGGCCAGGAATTTGGATACCATGATCTGCAATTCGCCGGCATTGTTGGCAGTGATCCTTGAGAAGACCACATCCGGCATTTCGTCGCCGGTAACATCTGCATATTTATTGTCGGAGGCAAAATTGGGGTATGAAGCTGGGTGGGTATACAGGTGGGAAATGATGTTCTTGGTCGCATCTGAACCATAGTCTCCTAAAATAAGACAGGCAACTGGTTTGATGGTCCATGTGTTGTAGGCATTGTCGATGAAGGCCTCAATTGCGGCTACGGTATTTCCGCCAACCTGGTCAACCGTGAAAATTTTTGTTATGATACCCTGTTCGGTACGGAATTTACGGATGGTGTCGGCCCAGGCCAGGAAATCGGGACCGGTAGGACTTAGAATGATATACTCACATTCGTCGGTGAGGGCTGTCTTCTGGTAGGCGTGGAGACGGGCATTGTAATCAACATCAGGCAATGAGGAGTAGTTGAGCAGGTTGTCCTGTAAAATCGCGTCCCACCAGGTACTGCGAAATGCTTCATTTCCAAATTGGCCGTTTCCTCCTTCGAAGGTAAGTTCCACCTGGAGGTCTTTATACACCACGAGATCTTTTGTCACAGGATTGTATTGAAAAGGTGTTATCCCCAGAATAACGGCATCAACACCGCGAACCTGGGAAACCTCCGAAATGGAGACCGGGGATGCCGGATACAATGCATTTTTTGAATAAACCTGCATGTTCTTCGCGTATTCAACCGGGCGGTTGTCATTGTCAAGCGGGATGCGCGGAGCGGGAACAATTTCCACATTGTGAATGATTTCGGTTTGCTGGGAAACGATCCTGAGTTTCGGGGTGGCCCCTTGCGGTATTGCGATGTATTTGCCTTTACCCGGGAGATTGGGCATACCTTCATCGTTGAAGAGGAAGTTTCCCGGAAGACTGATGTATTTCATCGCGGCGCCGTCAACCATCTGATCTTCGAGAGAAAAGGCTGGTATGACATGCCGTACCTGGACGGATCCTGGTTTAGAATCAACAAGGTTGAAACCGGGTTTTCCGGAGACGTCGGGGTAGGAAAATGTCTGGCTCTGAGCATAAAAGGCTGTAAACGCCAGCAATAACAAGGATAAATAAACTTTTTTCATGGGGTAAATTATTTAATGATGGTTGCCACGGTTGGGGGAAGACAAAAATAATAATTTTGCCTTTTCTTATGCACCGCCGTGTGAATTATTTCACAAATAAATTGATTTTGTAATGAATTTTCCTGTTTTCCGCTGTTACCAGGGAAAACAGATAAGCCCCGGGGTGGATGTCCGATCCGGAAACCCCGATAAACAGTCATTCGTCAGGCTTTCGGGGGAGGATAAAAATCAGGAATAAATACAGGAGAGATCCGGTAAACTAAAATTGGGAAAAGAAACTCTTTTTCGGAAAATGGATTTTGTGAAAAAAGATTCTGTACCAGCGCCTGGGTGAGCAGGTGCTCGATCAGGGCAAGAATCGGCTTTGCTTTTTTGGTATCCATCAAACCGGAATGCTGATGAAGAAAAATGGTGAAATTGTTGACCAGGCTTTGTTCATTTTTATCCTGGATACAGG
Source organism: Bacteroidota bacterium (assembly GCA_026391835.1). Taxonomy (GTDB): domain Bacteria; phylum Bacteroidota; class Bacteroidia; order Bacteroidales; family FEN-979; genus CAIVAT01. The sequence goes on along the minus strand of JAPLDF010000026.1, from coordinate 40,390 downwards.
AATAAAAAATGGAATCACCGGTGGAGTGGCTGGCCACCACATCATACAGGATGCCATGAAAATAGAACTCCCCGTCATCCGAAAATTCAAGCTTCCCTTCGGATGACTTCTTTGAAACTGTTATATTTTCAAGTTTTCCTGAATAGGTGCCGGCCCTGATCTGGTCGGCCATCTCGTGGCGGAAAAGCAACTGGGTGCATTGAAAAATCACAAAATATCCCATCAGGTTGACCATCAGGGCAACAAGTACGAACAGTGCTGTGATTTTTTTTAACATTCTGTTACCTGGTTACCACCACTTTTCGCGTTAAGGATCCATTTCCGGATGTGACGCTGAGGAAATAAATTCCCGGATCAAGTTGCGGCAGGGAAATTAAGGTTGACACAAGTTGGTGACCGGGAATGGCCAGGTCGGTTGTCAACACGGTCTGACCCGTAATGGAAAGTAGAACTGCATGAAGAACACCTGCTCCTGCCAAATTGCATGACAGGGTAATCCGGTCAGTGCAAGGGTTTGGGGAGACAGAAAAGGTGAACGTTTCCGTCAAATCATGGGTTCCGACCACCGGGTTGTCTGTCCATATTTTCATTGAAGGATCGCCCAGTACATTGCAATCGTAGTGGCACCAGCGCTGCGCGCCCGGCTCAAATTCGCCCGGAAGGCCAATCCATGGAGCTGTTTTGATCTTTGACATGGTATGTGCTGATCCAAGTTCGGTAATGGCGAGATTGGGATCCGGGTTGTACATGGCGCTGATAAATTCACGATGCAGGTGGGCCGACGGGCCTTCGGTTGTTCCCTGGTCAAACCAGCCGTAACGGGAATTAAAGACACCTCCCGCCAGGAAATTGGAAATGGAGGTGCTAAGTTCGGCTATACAGTCAGATTCATCAAATGCACCGCAAATGCAACCATGGGTGTACATCAGCTGGTAATTATGGGTAATCCCGTCGACCTGGAAAAAATTCTGGTTGGTGATGTCCCAGTTTGACATCCGCATCATATAGGTGGCATTTGAATGGCCGCAGTGATGGATGAATGATTTTCCCGAGTTGATATCGGAGAGCAGTTGTCCGACACTCCAGTTGTATCCTGCGGTATCGTACAACCTGGTAATGGTGTTTTGCGCCGAGGGGATGCCGTATGTAGTGTAACCATTGTCGTTGTGGCTGTCAATAAGCAGTTCGAGATAGTCGGAACCATAGGTTAAAGGGGGGTCATACAGGAATTCAGAGACCATCAAGGGTTGTTTCATCTCTTCTGTTACCGGGCTGCCCTGGTAGGATACGGATTTGTGCACCATGTTCGCCTGTTCTGCGGTATTGCTGAACGACATGCGGCCAACAGACAGTTCCGGCAAAAGATCGTCTTCGCCGGGTTCACCCCATTTGCTGTCGCCATTGGTATTCCAGTTGCCGTCAAGGGCTGAAAAATAGATGTCGGCCGGGATGTTGTTATCCTCATAACCCGACCCGGAGATCACATAGCAGTAAAAACCGCGGTAGGGAATAACTTCAACATCCCCCCCGAGAATTACCTGGTCGATGCCATTGGCCTGGTATTCACTGATGATATAGTTCCGCATTTTTTCCTGGAGGTCCTGGCCTGTCATTCCCGCGATGGCTTCGGTGGTGGCAATCTGCGAGGCCTGTCCCCTGATGTTGTAATAATTCACCAAATCCTGGAACCCCGCCTGGAACTGGGCCGGCGTTATGATCAGGATGTTGTAACCGGTTTTGAGTGCGCCCTTTGCCGGGTACTGACCCATCATTTCCGGGTTTTGTGCAAACAGCCTGACCCTTTTCAATGCATTTGCCGAGGAGGTGAGGTTTTTAAGTGCAAGGGCCGCATTGACATCGGGCCGGGTGGTGATCTGTACGGTAACTTTTTGATAGTATGAAATCGTTTTTTTTGCCGGGTTGTAAACAACCGGCGTAAACGTTGACAATGCAAATGCATAGCCATTCAGGTATGAGTTGATCAAAGTACCGGCTGGGGAAACCGGGTAATTGGCAGAAGAACTGTAGACTGTTTCATTTTTGATGAATTTCCCGTCGGGCCCTTTTGAGAGAGGCTGCATCAGTTGCTGCGGAAACAGGTCGTAACTTCCCGGGATTGCCGTGAGGGCTTCTCCAACGATGTTTACAGAGACAGCTTTTTCCCCGGGAGGCAGCATCATGGCGATCTGATGATATGGTAACATCGGTTCGCCGTTGAGACCGGCAAGCATGGTGTTGTCGAGCGTAACAGACTGGTATTTGCCATTTTGCGAGACGGTAACCTGCGAAAAGGTAAAAACTTTTTCAACACTTCCTGCAAATGTACTGAGTGTCATGCAGAAGAAGACAAAAACGGCAGCGATTTTTTTCATGGTAAGGATTTTCTGAAAGACAAAGTTACGAATAAAAAGGTTGCTTGTTAGGGCAGCAGGGGAAAAAAAGAAAAAGCCGCTCTGTTAAAACGGCTTTTTCCGGGATGCTTTATTATTGTGGTTTCAGGGGGTCTACATGATGACAATTTTTCTCTGAATTACAGTATGATCCGTCTTTTCAATTTTCAGCAGATAGACACCTTTGGCAAGTGAAGACAAATCGAGTGAAGTTCCGGTAAAATCCTCCTTCGTGGTGATTAAATCACCGAGGTTGTTATAAATGGCGACGGAGGCATGGGTGGCTCCGTACAGATAAATCGTTCCTTTGGTAGGATTCGGATAGAGCCTGACATTGTCTTTGTTTCCTTCATTTTGCCCGACAGCCCACTGGAAATTCATGGAATAAAGATTGTGAGCGGTCAGGTTTTCTGCAAAAACGTCGATGGTTGTTGTACCGGGAAGGACGAGAGTCGGAATGACAATAACAGTTTCGTTGGCATCGATGGGCGTTCCGGCTATTTCAGGAGCGGTGGTGGCCCCTCCGGACAGGGTTATCGTGTAATTAAATGTATCGGGGCTGAAGCCGGGCAGCGCTGTTCCGCCAGCCGTAACCGCACTCAAACGGGCTTCGTTGTTGTATTGTGCATTCTCCTTGGAGTAGGCTGATTGAAATACCTGTTTGGTGGATGGATCCTGAACAAAAATCCCGACGATGAGGTCGGTATATTCTTCGATATGGGTACCTGTCAGGTCAACGACCTGGTTGATCGAAAATGGCACCCGGTCAACCAGGCTGGTGGTGGTGCCCTCCGCATCCGGAACCATCTTCATCATCACATGTTCGAAACTGGTCTCGCCGTTGCTCATATGGTTGTTGTGGGTAATTTTCTCCATCACGACAATGTAAACACGTACATTGTTGAAATCGGAAAACGGGAGGACGGTTGCATTGATGGTCATGACGGTTCCGGTGAGCGAATGCGTTCCGGCAATTTTCATCATTCCGATCTGCTGCTTTGAATTGGCAAACGCCTGGATGACAGAAGGCATGGTGGTTCCGGTATTCCCGCCGTTGACATAGAGGTCGGGCACGGCATTTACGCCGTAAAATGCCCTTCTCACACCTCCTTCGAGGGTATAATAAGGGTCACCGGGCGCAGGCCAGCTCATCTGGTATTTTACAAGGGTAATGCTGTCTTCGTTGGTGTTGCACCAGGGAACGAACCCGGTATTGAACGTGGCACAGGGAGCACATGTTGAACTGGTGAATTCTTCAAAGAGCGGTTTCCGCGGAACAACATAACAAATTTTGTATTCTGTTTTCCGGAGAGTATCGTTGCCATGGTCATCATCAATATCACCATTGACTTTATAGAGCCAAACCGTCAGTTCATGTGCACCGATGGAACCCGTCATCAGCGGGTCCAGCGTAAAATCATAAATGTCCTGGGTAGCCAGCGACAGCCCTGTAAAAGTGGTAGAGAAAACGGGGCCGTTATCCACCTGGTATTTAACGTCAAGGGCGTTGATGGTTGTGGTGCCAACATTCATGATGCTTCCTTTAACCTGGGTGGGATCGGCAAAATAGGTCTGGGTTGCCCCCAGGGAGATCACCCCGGCATCGAGATTTAAGGGTTTAAAGAGCAGTACATTGTCGAGGTACCAGTAGTCCATGTTATACATATTCCCATTGAGGTAAAAACAGATCTGAAATTCTGATTGACCTACGTCGGAGTTTGAAATGACCACATTCACCTGCTCGGCACTGATATTCCCGGTAGGGCTTTTTTCCCACACCGTTGTCCAGGTGCCATTGTGCGACCGCGTGGCAACGCCAACCTTCGGAGCAGGGTTGGAATACCAGTCATACATGTGTTTAAATGACAAGGTAACAGAAGTCACATTGGAAAGGTTACACATCGGTGAGATCAGCCGGGTGGTCGTGGTTTGCTGGATGTAGGTAAATTGTGCCTCGGGAGCGGTGCCCCCTGCATTGTTGGAATTGTTCACAGACCACTGGGCACTCAGCCCGTCGATGGTCCAGCCGTTGGGTGGCATTTGTCCGGCATCAAAGGATTCCCAGAAAAATGTTTGTCCGGAGGAGAACAAACTGAGACTAAAAAGCAAAACAAACAGTAGGATTTTTGTCTTCATAGGATTTGGTTTTGATGAATTGTTCTGAAATTAACAGGATGATGGTGGAGGTAAAATTAATAATAAATACGACAAATTATTCAACAATTTTTAATGAAACTGACCCGGAAATAAAAAAAAAGGCGACCAGTGTGGTCGCCCTTCGATAATTATGAAAAATGTGCGGCTTATTATTTTATGAGGATTTTCTGGGTGATTTTCAGATCTCCGTTTTGAATGTCAAGAAGATATAATCCGGCACTGAGTCCTGAAAGGTTCAGGCTTTTCAGGGTTTTACCATTGATGGCAACATTTTTTTCAGCATATACCGTAATTCCCAGGTTGTTCAGGATATTCAGATCGGCAACGACATTTTTCGCTGAATTCAATTCCAGTGTGAATTGGCCATTGCTGGGGTTTGGAAAAACGGATACAGTGACATCCTTTGATTGTTGCCCGATTCCGGTGCATGCATCGAGGTATGTTGAAATGGCCTGAGTGGTTTCACAGCTGCCCATGTTCACCTTCACGGTGAAGTCGTGGGCACCGATGCCGTATTGGGCATAGGTAACATCCATGGTTGGGGTGGTGGCGCCGCCCGGAGTCCAGAGATAGGAAACCGCACCTGTCGTAGTGGCATCCAGGGTAATGGTCTGGTACCAGCATGCGGTGAGGCCGGGGGTGGCATTCACTGTCACAATGGGACCAACCTGCATGTAGGCGGTCCTGGTAAGTGTGTCGATCTGGCTGCCACGGTCAACGATCAGCATAACATCGTAGGTTCCGCAATTGTCATAGGTAACTACCGGGTCTTTCTCAGTTGAAGTGGCAGGGTTGCCGCCTTCGAATACCCAGGTATATGTTTCAGGAACTCCAATGTAACCACCGGTGGTGGCATTGGTGAACGCTACAGGGACACCTGTGTTAACGGAGGTTGAAGCAACTGTAAAGTCAGGAGTAAGGTCGATAACCCCGCGTTTCAAGCCCTGGAAGGTAGTCCATTTTTTAACAGCGGGTGATCCTGAACCGGCAATTGTACCCTGGCCGGCATCCATGTTTTGCAGCCAGGCCACAAATTCACAGTCTTCAAGGGGCCATGCGGGAAGCATCGAAAAGGTAAGTACGATAGTCTGAACCGGGCCGCTTGTAAAATCAACCAATGTTCCATTCTGATCGGGAACCATCAGCCGGTTTACGTGTTCCAGGTGTGTCTGTCCCTGCCAGTTCTGCGTAATTTTCGACTGGGTGACAGCAAAATTAAGTTTCACACTGGTCGCAGTAACAGTGCCTACCTTGGTAACGACACAGGTGATGGTATAGTCAAGCCCGCTGTGTGTTTCCGTCATGGTCATCTCAACCGGTGATTCAACTGCGATGGCAGCATTGTATTTCGGGAGATAGCTGTTATACATTGACGAGGTGTGATTTCCACCGACAACGGCCAGGTTCCCGTCAAATGTTGCGGTCGGGAAGCCCGAAATGGCGTAAAGGGTGTTGCGGGCGTTTGAGTAAGTGTTGGCATATGAATCGCCATTGTGGTTCTCAACAACGGCTACCTTTTTGCCATTTGCAAGGAGATCGTCAACCCCCATTGCTGCGCCGGGGCAATAGGTACACCATGTGCCGGTACCAACTTCAACAACTACCATGTCGCGTGGAGTTGTCTGGGCCATTACAAAAATTGTGGCCATCAGGAAAATAATAGAAAGTAGTGCTTTTTTCATAGGACTGAATTTGTGTAAATTATGTGAGAAATTACCTTCGCAAAGGTAGCGAAAATTAATTAATTATAAAAATAAATCAATTAATTTGTTAGGGGAGGCCAAAATAAATAAAGCTGTCGGACAGCCGGTTATCCATCAAGTCTGCTCAATGCATAAGCATAAGCACCGATGGAAACAGCTTTTGAGGTGCCGAGACGAGATATTCCAACGCCTATTTTTTTGTTGGGATCAAAAAACACGGTTTGGTTCGTAAATGGTATTGGAATCTCAACCGAAGATGATTTCAGGAATGATGCCAGGTCTCCTTCATCCTCGAGATCAAATGCCACGACTTCCATTCGTTCAATTGGTTTGCCCGACATGGTATCGAAGGGGTAGTTCATCTCTTTGACAAGGGTATTCAGGAAGAGGGGGTAGGCTCCCGACAATCCTCCGCCAATGACCACAATGCCGTCAAGAAGCGTGATGGCGTTGGCAATTGCATCGGCTGCATCCCTGGCGAAAGCCTCAAATGCCCGGATGGCCGCAGGCTGGTTCCCTTTTATTCGTCCCATGCCGATCTCAAAGATATCTCTTGGTTCGGGACAGGAGGCAATGTTCAGCCCGGTGTTGTTGGCATATTCGCGTTTGATCCCGCGGATGCTCACACTCTCTTCGGCGTCCCAGCTTTTAAATGTCCTGTTGCGCACGCGGTTGATCTCCCCCCCCGAACTGTTGTCGCCGAAAAGCAGTCCGTCGCGGGTTACAATTCCCCCGCCGAACCCTGTGCCAAAGGTAACGCCAAACAGGTTCCTGAATTTTTTCGGATTCCCGGCAGCTTCAAGTTTTGCATTCAATTCGGGTAGGATCCCGGCAATGGCTTCACCATAGGTGAACAAGTCGCCATCGTTGTTGATGAATACCGGAATGCCAAAAGTTTGCTGCAGCATGGGGCCGAGGGCAACGCCTCCCTTGAAAAACGGCAGGTTCTGAAGGTCGCCGATGATGCCGTTTTCATAATCGGCCGGGCCGGGGAAGGCAAAACTAATGGCTACCGGCTTGTGAACCAGCTTGTTTTCAACCAGCCGGAACCCCTCGATGATGGTTGTCAGCACAGCTTCAAGGTTTTCAGCTTTTGCAGGCAGTACAATGGGTTCAAGGATTTCCTGTTCAGCCTGTACGGCATTGAATACGAAATTTGTGCCGCCTGCATCCAGCGTCATTACCGTCCGGATATCGTTTTTATATGTCATATGTCAAAATTTATTCAAATCCCACTTGTCATTTGTCATTTGTCACTTGTCATTTGTCATTTCTAATGCGCTTCCAGCCAGTTCCTCCCCGTATTCATATCCACCAGTACCGGAACATCCAGGTGGATAGCGTTCTGCATCCCATGGACGACAATCGGTTTGAGCGTTTCAACCTCATCTTTATGCACATCAAATACCAGTTCGTCATGGACCTGAAGGATCATCCTGGATTTCAGGTTCAGGGGCTCCATTTCGTTGAATATGTTGATCATGGCGATCTTGATCATATCGGCTGCGGTTCCCTGGATGGGAGCGTTGATGGCGTTGCGTTCGGCAAAACTGCGGATCGTGGCGTTGCCCGATGTGATGTCGCGCAGGTAACGGCGGCGTTTCATCATGGTTTCCACATATCCCTTGTGGCGGGCCGATTCAATGGTGCTGTCCATAAATGCCTTTATACCCGGGTATTTCACAAAGTACTGGTTGATAATTTCAGCCGCTTCCTTCCGGGGAATGTTAAGTCTTTCGGATAACCCAAATGCCGAGATGCCATAGATAATGCCGAAATTGACCATTTTGGCGTTGCGCCGCATCTCCTTTGTTACATCCTGCAGGGATATTCCATACACTTTTGCCGCGGTGGCTGCATGAATATCGAGTCCGAGATTGAAATCTTCGATCATCCCGGCATCGCGGCTCAGGTGGGCAATGATACGGAGTTCGATCTGGGAGTAGTCGGCAGAAAGAAGCAGGTAATTGTCATTGCGTGGAACAAATGCTTTGCGGATCTCGCGCCCGCGTTCGGTCCTGATCGGGATATTCTGAAGGTTCGGGTTGTTTGAACTCAGCCGCCCGGTAGAGGCCACGGCCTGGTTGTAGGAGGTATGGATCCTGCCGTCGCGCGGGTTGATCAACGTGGGGAGTACATCCACATAGGTTGATTTTAACTTGGTAAGCGAGCGGTACTCCAGAATCTTGCTGATGATGGGATGCTTGTGTTCCAGTTTTGCCAGTACATCTTCGCTGGTACTGAATTGCTTGGTCTTGGTTTGCTTTGGGTTTTCAACGATGCGCAACTTTTTGTAAAGGATCTCGCCTAGCTGTTTCGGTGATGAAACATTGAAGGTCATTCCCGCGTCCTCATATATGGATGATTCGAGGATCCTGATCTCTTTTTCAAGTTCGGCAGAGTATTCGTTCAGGGTTTTGAAATCTATCCTCACCCCGTCGGCTTCCATGGATGCCAGCACCGGGATCAGCGGGACCTCTATCTTGTCGAACAGGTCGCGGGTATCGGTCTCCCTGAGCATGGGTTCGAAAACCTCCTTTAACTGCAAGGTCACATCGGCGTCCTCCGCTGCATATTCCTTTACGGTTTCAACATCGACATTGCGCATGCTGTATTGGTTCTGCCCTTTTTTCCCGATCAGCTCCTCGATTGAGACCGGTTTGTAATTCAGGTAAGTTTCCGCAAGCAGGTCCATCCCGTGGCGCATGTCGGGCTGAATGAGATAATGGGCCAGCATGGTGTCGAACAGTGCTCCTTTTACAACCACGTCGTACCATTTCAGGATCGAAATGTCGAATTTCAGGTTCTGGCCGATTTTCTGGATCTTTTCATTTTCAAACGCAGGTTTAAAAGCCGCAACGATGGCCTGGGCGTCACTGTAAAGTTCAGGGAGCGGAACATAATATGCCTCGTAAGGCTTCCACGAAAACGACATTCCGACGAGTTCCGCGGTGTTTGGATTCAACCCGGTTGTTTCCGTATCAAAACAGAAAGAGTCCTGTTTTTCAAGATTTGATACCAGGGAGGCCTGCTTTTCCAATGAATCAACCAGGAAATAAGTGTGTGGAGTTGTCGCGATGGTCCGTAATTCATTTTCACCATTTTCGATTTTCGATTTTCGATTTTCGATTTCGGGTATTATTTTGCCAGGAATGGGTTTAAAAGAATCGGGTTCACCTGAAAACAGGTCGGGTGCCGGTGGTTGGCCATTCTCCCCGGGCTGGTTTTTGGCTTTTGGTTTTTGCGTTTCGGTTTTCGCCGTCTCATCGGGTTTTCCTGAAAGAAATGCAGACAACCTTTGCGAAAATGTACGGAACTCCAGCTCATCGAAGAGTTTTTTTAGCCGCGGTTCGTCGGGATGTTCCATGATCAGTTTCGTTTCGTCGAATTCGATGGGAACATCCAGGATGATGGTGGCAAGTTGTTTCGACATCATCGCCTGGTCCTGGAACTCGATGACTTTCTGGCGAAGTTTTTCATTGGTGATCTTATCGGCGTTGGCAATGAGATTTTCGACCGAATCGAATTCAGCAAGCAGTTTCTTTGCTGTTACCTCGCCCACCCCGGGGATTCCCGGGATATTGTCGGACGCATCGCCCCACAGCCCCAGTATGTCAATGACCTGCTCAGGCCGCTTTATGCTGAATTTTTCGCAAACTTCCTTCACCCCGAGGATCTCGACATCACTCCCGAATTTCCCGGGTTTGTAAATGAAGGTCTGGTCACTTACCAATTGCCCGAAATCTTTGTCGGAAGTCATCATGTAGGTGATGAACCCGTGTTTTTCGGCCTGTTTGGCCAGTGTCCCGATCACATCGTCGGCCTCATAGCCGTCAACAAACAGGGTGGGAATGTTAAACGCTTCAATTAGTTCGTGTATGTAGGGAAGGGAATTGATGATATCTTCGGGAGTCTCCTGGCGATGCGCTTTATATGCTTCAAAACCGACTTTCCGCACTGTTGGCGCCATGGTGTCGAAAGCCACGCCGATATGGGTGGGCTTTTCCTTCTTCAGCAGGTCGAGGAGTACATTGGCAAAACCGAATATTGCGGAGGTGTTCACACCCTTTGAACTCAACCGCGGGTTTTTATTGAATGCAAAATAAGCCCTGTAGATCAGGGCCATGGCATCGAGGAGGAAAAGTTTCTTTACTGGTTGCTCCATTTATGGCAAGTGATTTATTTATCTGTTTATTGGTGCATAAAATTAGCGTATTTTTTTTGTATTTGAACTTTGAATGTAACTTTGGAGAAAATTGACAGCCATGAGATTTTATGAAATCAAAAAGGGAAATCATTATGCTTCGATGAGCATTTTTGAAAAGATCGGGGCCATTGGGTGGAAGACCAAAACATTGTCGGTGCGGTTTGTTTTTCGCAAGGAGTGCTGGTGGGCTCCGCCGCGCAACCAGGATGATTACGACCTGAACAAGCTGGCCGGGATCGGTTTTGGAACCAACCATCACAACAACTCGGTCCGCCTGGCCTGGGTGCCCGATTTTGAAAGCCAGGGGATGATCAAGGTTTACGGGTATACCTATGATGAAAAAAAGGCAGGGCAGAAATTTACCATGACCTTTATCAAATCGGTCCATGTCCAGGATACCATCACAGGCAAAATCGACAGCAGGGACGGGGGCTATTTCATCACCGTGGGCGATGTGACCATCAGGATGGACAATGTCAACTCCGATCCAAACCTGTGTTTCAAGCTGTATCCCTATTTCGGCGGAAACAATACGGCACCGCACGATATGGTGATCGAACTTGAAATGAACTCATAAGGAACACCTTCCTTCATGTATGACACCCGGATGGGCTGTCTAAAAACCAGACAACTTCCCATAATGGGAATGACGTCCTATTGTGAAAAACCGTAAACGTCAGAATGTCAACGTTATGTGATTTATCTGAATGCTGGCATGGTCTTTGAAATTGTGTATCTCACACAAAAAAAAGACATATGAAACTCAATATATCCACTTTCTCCTTTTTTCTGATCCTGTCACTTGCATTTGTATTCACCACCTCCTGCAAGAAAGAGTCAGCAACTGAAATTTCTCACGGGTCCAGCTTCAAAGACATGCATGTTCCCGCAGGCTTTTTATTTAAAACCACCAGGGATGTCGGGATTACCATCCGTACGCTTGATAACATGGACCATCCTGTTTCAAATATCCGGGTGAATGTTTACAACGACTTTCCTGAAACCGGCGGCAAATGTTTTGTTTCCGGAGCAACCGATGCAAACGGAGTTTACCAGCTTGATTATGTATTCCCTGCCTATCTTGATTCTGTTGTTGTTACCACCACCGCAATTGGCTTTGTCAGTGCCCAGAAATTCAGCGTAAAAAGCGGATCGCTTACCTGCCTGCTTGGTGGAAAGCATCCTGTTTCGAACCTGAAAGACGGTGGCACCTTCAAATCGCTTATCAACAATGCCTACCCGATGGGTAACTACAATACCGATGGTGTTCCCGGTTACCTGACTGCTGCAAACGATCCGGTTGATGGATTTATGATCCAGGATATCAACGCCACACTTCCTGAGTATTATAGTCTATTAAGCACTCATCCTCAGTACTTTACCAACACAAACGTTCAGAATTGCATCATTGAGGAAGCCTCTGACGTGTGGGTCACTTTTGTGCATGAAGGTGCGGGATACCGGAATGTCCTGGGCTATTACAAATATAATACAGGGAACCCTCCTGCCAATCCTGCAGCCATTGACTCGCTCCATATTATTTTCCCAAATGTTTCTTTCACCGGAAGTGGAGGAGGCCTGGCATCCGGCAACAGGGTCCACCTCGGGGTTTTTGCCCCCGGTACAACCATCGGATGGGTACTTATCGCCGACGGCTTCCGCAATGGTGCAATCACGAACGGCATATGGACTGCCTATTCGGATAAAAATCTCAACCCGGAAGTAAATCTCACCCAGAAACAGCACACCATCCTTTGCAATGATATCGGCAGGGGTAAATTTTTGCTTGGATTTGAAGATATGCGCCGCGACGGCTCCTCCGACAATGATTTTAATGATGCCGTGTTCTACGTGACGGCAAACCCGATCCAGGGAGTTCAGACCGCGAACTTTCCATTGCCGAACTACACGCAGACCGATACAGACCATGACGGTATTTCCGACAATTTCGACGACTACCCGACTGATCCGACCAAGGCGTTTAACAACTACTTCCCTGCAGAAGGAAGTACAGGGACACTCGCATTTGAAGATAACTGGCCGAATGTCGGGGATTATGACATGAATGACATGGTGCTGGGGTATAGTTTCAACCAGGTCACCAATGGACAGAACAAAGTGGTCCAGATCAATGCCAACATCATTCTGAAAGCGATGGGTGCCAACTACCGCAGCGGCTTTGGCATCCAGTTGCCAATCAGCCATTCACTTATCAGCAGCGTTACCGGGACTGATATTGAGGAAAATTATATCGTTCAGAACACCAATGGCACGGAAGCCGGGCAGACCAAAGCGACAATCATCGTCTTTGACAACGGGGAAAAGCTGTTGCCTTATCCCGGTAATCAGACGATTGGCGTCAATACGACTCCTGGCGTTACCTTTGAACCGCCTCATTCCCTGAATATCGTGATCAGACTCAACACGCCCACAACCTTGTCGGCCATTGGAACGCCGCCCTACAATCCTTTCCTGATAACCAACCAGGAGCGGGGAAGAGAGGTACACCTGGTCAATAAACCTCCGACGGACCTGGCGACTATGTCCTATTTTGGAACCAGTTCCGACAACAGCCTGCCAGCCAGCGGACGGTATTACGTAACATCCGACGATCATCCCTGGGCGCTTGATATCTCCGATGGGTTTGACTACCCGACTGAAAAAACTGAGATTACACAGGTGTACCTGAAGTTTGTACCCTGGGTTGAAGGGAATGGCCAAAGTTATTATGACTGGTTCCAACCGAAACCGGGATACAGGAATACCCAGAATGTTTACAATCCATAATTATTGAGCATACCGAACTTTTCTGTTTTTGGTTTGAAGCCGCTCCGCAAGGGGCGGTTTTTTTTTTGGCCGACTCTTCAACAGCCGTGTGTTTATATCTTCCCTGGCGGGGGTGCCGGATCCGGTGATTCTTACATTATATTTGAAACACTTAAACCCCGGTTATGGCTAAAAGCAAACTAAAAACCAAGAAGATCTTCGTACTCGACACTTCAGTAATCCTTTACAACCATAATGCAATCCGAAGTTTTGATGACAATGATGTGGCCATCCCCATCACGGTGCTCGAAGAACTCGACAATTTTAAAAAAGGCAACGATACGATCAATTTCGAAGCCAGGGAGTTCATCCGGATCATCGACAAGTTGTCGAACAAGGCCACGCTGACCAGGTGGATATCCCTTGGAATGCCCAAAGGCGGCAAATTCAAGGTGGTGATGAATGAACACAGCGAGCTTGACGCCGTCAAGGTTTTTGGCGAAAACAAGCCTGATCACCGTATCCTGAATGCCGCCCTGGTGATGATTGCCGAAAACCCCGACAAGAGGATAATCCTCGTATCCAAGGATGTGAACCTGCGGCTGAAGGCCAAGTCGCTCAACATCTCCGCCGAGGATTTTGAAACGGGGAAGATCAAGGATGTGGAGGGGTTGTACTCCGGAAAAACCATGATCGAGGGGCTGGAAAAACCGATCATCGATATCATATACGAAGCAGGATGGTGCATGCCGGAGGATATCGGAATTAAAAATCCTGTTCCGAACCACTACTTCATCCTCAAAAATGGTAAAAGTTCTGTCCTGGCATTTTATAATCCGCTGACGGAACGAATTGAAAAAATCGAAAAAAAGGGATGTTATAAAATCAATCCGCGCAACGCCGAACAGGTGTTTGCCCTTCATGCCATATTAAATCCCAATGTAAAGCTGGTTACGATGCAGGGCATCGCCGGCACCGGCAAAACACTGCTTGCACTGGCCGGGGCGCTTGAACAGAAGAGGAACTTCAAACAGATTTACCTGGCAAGGCCCATCGTACCGCTGAGCAACAAGGATCTCGGGTTTTTACCGGGGGATATCAAATCGAAACTGGATCCGTATATGCAGCCGCTCTGGGACAACCTGAAATTCATCCAGAGCCAGTACAGTGAAAAGGACAAGGAGTACAAGGTGCTTACCGAGGCGGTCGAAAATGAAAAACTGGTGATCACGCCGCTGGCATATATCAGGGGACGAAGCATCTCCAATGTGTGCTTCATCGTGGACGAGGCGCAGAACCTCACGCCGCACGAAGTCAAGACCATCATCACGCGTGCCGGGGAAAACACCAAGATCATCTTCACCGGGGATATTTACCAGATCGATACACCCTATCTCGATGCCCAGTCAAACGGCCTATCCACCCTGATTGACAAGGTGAAGAAACACGATATCTACGCGCACATCAGGCTTGAAAAAGGGGAGCGGTCGGAACTTGCCAACCTTGCAAATGAATTGTTGTAAAAGTGGGTTACCCAAATTCTTTTTGAATATCGAATATTGATCAACGAGGTTTGAAATTCGAACTAACCGCCACGTTCCTGACCTGCCGCAGGCAGAAAACTTCAAACTTCGATATTCGTTGTTCAATATTCGATATTCATTTTTCTTCATAGATGACTGTCAGCAGTGTCTGGCCGACAACCTTTAACGTGGCTTTGTCAAGCTTGTCGAAGGTATCCCCGGTGGTGTGCCAGAAAGGATAAAACCCGGTTTCACTGTTTTTATCAAGGTGGATCAGGTCGATGGTCGGGATATTCCTGATGGTGTTGATCGGTACATGATCATCGGTGATCCAGCCTCCTTTTTCATAAAGGAAATAGGAGGAATACCCGATCCTGTTTCCTGCCGACCAAACTAATTTCACAATATCCGCGGCATATTTCATCGAGATACCTTCCATCAGGAACGTTGCATCTTTGGCGCCCACCATGTCGAGCAGGATACCGTACTTGGCGAAGTAATCGGTTTTATGCGGGTTATTTGCCCAGTATTGTGCCCCTTGACCCCAGTATTGATCGGAATTGTCCATTATGTAATCCTGCGGAGGCCCGTAATCTTCAACATCGAATAAAATGAGGTCCACGCCGATTGCCGGGTTGAGCAGGCTGAGCTGCCGGGCCACCTCAATTAGAACACCCACACCGCTGGCGCCATCATTTGCCGCGGCTACGGGCTTTTTCCAGTTTTTCGGATCCGGATCGTGGTCGGCATAAGGGCGCGAATCCCAGTGGGCACAAAGCATGATCCGGTTATTGGTTTCCGGGTTCCAGGTTGCAATGATGTTCTGGAATTTCAGCGCGGTTTTATCGTAGGCATATACCTGTCCTTTCTGGACGATCACCTGGGGGGAATAACTCTTCATTTTGCCGATCAGGTAGGCTGCGCATTTATCATGGGCAGGAGTGTTGGGCACCCGCGGACCGAAGGCCAGTTGTATTTTACACGATTCGTAGGCGGAGTCGGCATTGAAGTCAGGTACCGGAACCCTTGGCCCCGTAGCCACCGAATCCTGTGTTGCGGTTACCTGTTTTGCAGGCTGATTGCAGCTTCCGGCAATAAGGGCCAGGGAAATTACGAATAAGGTTATTTTTTTCATAGATGTCTTTAAAAATTAGTCACCTGCCTCACCCATACCTGTCCGCTGGGAGGTGCAGAGGAGTGCCAGGATCAGAAAATTTCTGCCGGATTTCCGAATTTCCCGCTAAATACGACTTCACTCAGTTCTTTTCGTTTACGTTCCAGGAGTTCCCTTTCTTTCAGGTTTTCCGACAGCATTTCCGGTTCCCCGATATAACCTGCGGCGATTACAGTCAGTGGCTGGTAATCTTCAGGGATTTCAAAAAGTTCGCGGGCCTTATCGGCCGAAAATCCGCCCATCTGGTGGACGTGAAGCCCCTGGCTCATTGCTTCGATGCTCAGGTGTGCAGCTGCCTGGCCTGTATCATACTGGAAATAGCCACTCACACCCCCGTCCCACGAAGAGATCTTATACCCGATAGCCAGGATGAGCACCGGTACATGAATATTCCACTCCTGGTTGCCTTCGGCAAGCGTTGAGAATATTTTTTGCCAGGTATCATCGTGGTTCAGGCCGACGACAAAACGCCACGGCTGCTCATTGCCACCTGATGCCGACCAGCGGGCAGCTTCAAACAGGCTGACAAGTTTTTCCGGTTCCACAGGTTTGTCAAGAAAGGCCCTGGGGCTCCAGCGGTTTTTAGCCAGTTCGTTAATCGGGTATGCAGTGATTGCTTCTTTTTTCATGAATTCGTGTTTCAACAAGCTTATGGTGTATTCCTCTTTTCAGGATTCAGCCCGGGATTAAAATATTTTTGCCTGACAGCCATTCCGATTGCCGCCAGAATCAACACCCCTGCCAGGTAAGTAAGGAACCTGGCGATATAGTCACCATGTTTTACATAGAAGGTGAGTTTGTCGCTGGCATTCAATGTTCCCCTGATCACCGCGGGTACCCAATATGCAGTTTCCTGGCTGGCATCGCCCCGCTGGTTGATAAAGGCGGAGATGCCGGTGTTGGCGGAACGGGCGATGCTGCGGCGGGTTTCAATGGCACGCAGGTGGGCAAATGAATAGTGTTGCCGGTGACCGGCGGTGTTGCCCCACCATCCGTCGTTGGTGATGATGACCATTACCTGCGCGCCATTCCTGACAAACTCCGCGAAAAACTCCCCGAAGATTGATTCGTAACAGATGGCAGGTGACACTTTTACGTCGCCAACCGTGGTGTAGACTTTCCTGGCCGAATCCTGGCCAAGGCTCCCCACGGTTCCACCCAGGTCGATGGCGAAATTTTCAAGCCATTTGAACCCTTTAAAGGATGGCAGGATCTCCACGCCCGGCGTCAGTTTCGATTTATGGTAGAGTTGCAGCGAATCCCTGCTGTTGAGCATGATGGCTGTATTGTAGGCATAGTAATGACCGTCGGTGTCGGTGAATTTCCTGGCCCATCGCAGGACCGGTTCTCCCGGGGCAAGCTGGTAGTGCGTGGATGCCCCCACAAGCATGTTCAGCCGCGGCCAGGGGGCGATGGCCTGTGTCAGCATCCGCATGCTGGTGAATTTTGACAGTTCGTTTTCCCACATATCCTCCTGGATGGCCGATTCAGGTGCAACCAGGAAACTGGTCGTGCTGTCGATCGCCGGAGCCGCCAGCGACATGATTCTCCCGATCACTGCCTGCGGAGGAAGGTTGTATTGCTCGTTGTAAGGATCGATGTTGGGCTGGACCACCACGAATTTTACCGGGTGGTTTTGTTCCTTATAGTTGGCGTACGTATAATAAGAAAGGATGATGGGTGTTGACAGCCAGAAAAAAAGGAATATCGAATATTGAACAACGAAATTTGAATTTTGAACTGGTTTTGTATTTTGTATTTTGTATTTTGTATTTTGTATTTTTTTTATCAAGATGAATGCCAGTATATTGCCAACCAGTACCCACACGGTTCCCCCGATCGCTCCTGTGTATTCGTACCATTGAACCCATTTGTAATATGTGGCAAAGCCGTTTCCAAGGTTCAACCATGGCCAGTTAAGATCCCAGTTCAGGTGCAGGTATTCAAATGCAACCCAGTATGAAACAAGGGCGGCATAGCCGGCAACGGGGCTTCCCAGCCTCTTCCGGGTCCAGTGGAATGCCTGGAAAACAATGGACATGAATAGTGAATTCAGCACGATGGCCATCGCTGCACCCGCAAAAGTAGAATTCACGATCCACCAGGTGGTGAGCAGGTTCCAGAGGAAGAACCCGGGATAGGTGTAAAAAAGTGCGCTGAATTTAACAAACCGTTCAGGATACCTGCTCATCTGGTCTTCAATGAACAGGAGCGGGACGAATCCTACGAAAAGCAGCCCGGGAAAACCCCGTTCGGGCCACCCGAGCGAAAGGATCGCGCCGCTGAGAAGGCTTAACAGGATCAGGTGGGATTTCCGGAATTTCAAATCAGGTTTTTTCTACAATGAAATACAAAGGTAAATATTTTGCAGCAACCACGGAAAGCCTGTATGCTGTTTCCGCCCGTCCGCCCGTCCGCCCGTCCGCCTGTCCGCTTGTCCGCTTGTCCGCTTGTCCGCCCGCCTGTCCGCTTGTCCGCCTGTCCGCCGGTTTACTAGTCGGCCTGATTTTCCGGATACCTTACCATCATGATCTTCCTGACCTCCTTGTAAAGCGTATCCCGCAGCTGGTCGATGTTTTGCTTCGAAGTGGCTGATATGAAGAGGGATGGAAGGTTCTCCTGTGCCATCCAGGTTCGTTCCAGTTCTTCGAGCGTCAGGTTTTCCTTTGTAGCCGGGCTCAGGTCGTCGGCGTCCTTCTCTTTGAACCGGTAGGCATCAATTTTATTGAACACCATGATGGTAGGCTTGTCTGATGCCTTGATGTCGGTAAGGGTTTGCCTCACTACATTGATCTGTTCCTGGAAATCGCGGTGGCTAATGTCGGCAACATGGACGAGGATATCTGCTTCGCGCACCTCATCAAGTGTCGATTTAAAGGATTCCACAAGGGAATGCGGCAGTTTGCGGATAAAGCCGACCGTATCGGAAAGCAAGAACGGCTGGGTTTCGATCACTACTTTCCGGACCGTGGTATCAAGCGTGGCAAATAACTTGTTTTCTGCAAAAATATCTGATTTGCTGAGCACATTCATGATGGTTGATTTGCCCACATTGGTATAACCCACAAGGGCGACCCGCACCATGTCGCGACGGCTTTTACGTTGGGTGGCCATCTGCTTGTCAATCTCTTCCAGTTTATCCTTCAGCAGGCTGATCCGGTAACGGAGGATCCGCCGGTCGGTTTCAATTTCCTGCTCTCCCGGGCCGCGCAATCCAATACCGCCACGTTGCTTCTCAAGATGTGTCCACATCCTGGTCAGTCGCGGGAGAAGGTATTCATTCTGTGCAAGCTCCACCTGCGTGCGGGCATAGGAAGTAACGGCACGACGGGCAAAAATATCGAGGATGAGGTTGTTGCGGTCAAGAATCCTGCATTGAAGCACGTTCTCGATATTCCGGATCTGGCTTGGAGAGAGTTCGTCGTCAAAAACGGCCATATCTGCAGGGTTTTCCTGCATCCAGGCATGGATCTCTTTCAGTTTCCCGCTTCCGACATAGGTCCTGGAATCGGCACGATCCAGTTTCTGAGTGAATTGTTTCACCGGGATACCTCCAGCCGTGTCGACCAGGAAAGCCAGTTCGGCAAGATATTCATTGGTGCGCTCCAGGTCCTGCGAATGTGTTGCCAGGCCGATGAGGACGGCGGTTTCTTTGATGGGAGCAGTATCGATCATTAAAATGGTTTGAATCCGATGATTTCGCGAACCTCGCGGACGGTTTTTGCAGCCGAGGCCCGTGCTTTTTCTGCGCCCATGGCGGCAACTTTCCTGAGATAGGCTTCGTCTGCGGCCAGTGCCATCATCTTCTCGCGGAAAGGCGTGGTAAAAAGGTTAATGTCTTCGGCAAGTTGTTTTTTCATGTCGCCGTAACGGATCGTTCCTGAAACATAAGCGTCGTCAAAATGTTTCACCACGTCGGGTGCCGAGAAGTAGTTCATCAGGTCGAACAGGTTTACAACACCTTGTGAGCGAGGCTGCGCCGGGTCAACGGGGCCGGCATCGGTAACCGCCTTCATCACCTTTTTCCGGATCAATTCAGGTGAGTCGGCAAGGAAAATGGAGTTGTTCTCGTTGTCTGATTTCGACATTTTCAGGCTGCCATCCAGGCCGGGAATTTTAACCAGGTTTTCGCCGAAGTTGTAAGCAACGGGTTCGGGGAAATAATCCACCGAAAAGAGCCGGTTGAAGCGGTTTGCAAACGTACGGGTCATCTCGAGGTGCTGCTCCTGGTCTTTTCCGACCGGGACCTTTGCCGCGCGGTGAATGATGATATCGGCGGCCATCAGCGTCGGGTAGGTAAGCAGCCCGGCGTTGACATTTTGCGGCTGGGTGCGAATCTTCTCCTTGAAAGATGTGCATCGTTCGAGTTCGCCGATATAGGCGTTCATGTTCAGCAACAGGTACAATTCTGCTGTTTCAGGCAGGTCGCTCTGGATATAGAGGGTTGCTTTCTCCGGGTCGAGGCCGCAGGCAAGAAATTCAACCAGGACAGTCTTGACATTGCCATGAAGGTCGGCAGGAGTTGGGTGAGTGGTGAGGGAGTGATAGTCGGCAATAAAAAAATAACACTGGTTCTCTTCCTGCATTTTCACAAAACTCTTCAACGCCCCGAAATAATTTCCAAGGTGCAGATTTCCGGTTGGCCTGATGCCACTGACGACGATATCCATTTATGATTTACGATTTATGATTTACGATTTTCGATTTACAAGTGACAAGTGACAAAATACAAGTGACAAATGACAAATTACAAGTGACAAGTGACAAGTGACAAGTGAAATTCTGATGAAGGTGTTCCGTATAAAAAATTTCAAAATCATTCCATGCCAGAAATGCCTTCATTGTATGCATTGCCCGCATTGTTTGCATTGCTTACATTGCCTGCATTGTTTACATTGCTGCATTCCCTACATTTTTATATCATCTCCTATTTTATTCAGGAAATGGTACTCCAGGAAGTGCGATGCGTTTTGTGGCTGGATGGTGACCCACTGGCCATATTTGCGCCACCATTTCCACCGGAAGTTGAACCATCCGTGGGTTAGGAAGGCATGTACATAGGGATGGACCACAAGGGTGAGGCCTTTTTCATTCTGTTCCCTGATCAGGTATCCGAGGTTGTTTTCAATATCATCGGTAAGCAGGATTGTCGGCCTGATTTTGCCGGTACCATCGCAGGCAGGGCATTTTTCGAGGATCTGGACATTCATTTCGGGCCGTACGCGCTGCCTGGTAATCTGTACAAGGCCGAATTTACTTGGCGGCAGGATGGAGTGTTTGGCGCGGTCGCGTTTCATTTCATCACGCAGTTTCTCAAAGAGTTTCCTCCGGTTGAGTCCCTGGGTCATGTCGATGAAATCGATAACCACAATTCCGCCCATGTCGCGGAGACGCAACTGCCGTGCAACTTCTGTCGCAGCTTCCATATTTACCTCCAGGGCATTCGTCTCCTGGTTCTGGTCCTGGTTCACCCTGTGGCCGCTGTTGATGTCGATCACATGAAGTGCTTCGGTATGTTCGATGACAAGGTAGGTGCCGCTTCTGATCGTGACGATCTTGCCAAACGAATTTTTTATCTGTTTGTCAATGCCGTACTGGTCGAAAATAGGAACCTTCCCGGTATGAAGCTTGACAATGTTGAGCTTGTCGGGAGCAATCCGCTGGATATAGGTTCTGATCTCATCATAGATGCCCGGATCGTTGACGATCACATTGTTGAACGATTCATTGAGGGCATCGCGGAGAATGGCCGAAGTGCGGTCGATTTCGCCGATGATTTTCTGCGGCGGTTTGGCTGTGGCAAGTTTCTGGGTAATGATTTCCCACCGCTTGTAAAGATTGCGCAGGTCGGAATCGAGGTCGGCAACCAGCTTGTTTTCAGCCACCGTGCGGATAATGATGCCGCAGTTTTTTGGCTTGATGCTGGTAATGAGCCGCTTCAGACGGTTTCGTTCCTCGGCGCTTTTGATCTTCTGGGAGACGGAAATTTTATCCGAAAACGGCATAAGGACCAGGTACCGTCCGGCAAAAGCAATTTCGGAAGTGACACGGGGCCCCTTCGTGGAAATCGGCTCTTTGGCGATCTGCACCACAATATCCATATTGGGCTTGAGGACCTGGGTGATCTTGCCGGTTTTCTGGATATCTGCTTCCAGCTCAAAATCACCAATGGAAAAAACAGCACCGTTGTTGGTTTGTCCTTTCCTGATGTATTTGAGCAACGACTGTATCTGCGGACCCAGGTCGAGATAATGCAAAAATGCATCCTTCTCGTAGCCAACGTCCACGAAGGCAGCGTTCAACCCCGGCATGATCTTCTTGATCTTGCCAAAATAGATATCACCAACCGAATATTCGTTGTTGGCTTTTTCCTTATTTAACTCTACGAGAAGTTTATCTTCAAGTAAGGCGATTTCAACCTCGGTTGAAGTCGAATTGATGATTAATTCCTTATTCACAGCGTTCCATGTATATTACAAAAATGGTACTGACAATAGGCCAGTAACCGTGGATGACTTAAGGAATTGCAGCAGCAGGAAGGCTATTTCTTCTTATGTCTGTTCTTACGCAAGCGTTTTTTCCGCTTGTGTGTTGCCATCTTATGTCTCTTTCTTTTCTTACCACTTGGCATAATAAATCAGCTTTAGAAGTTAATTACTTCACTTTTACGTGTGATTTCACTTTATTTACAAAGGTCTTCGCCGGCTTGAAAGAAGGGATGTTGTGGGCGGGAATGATAAGCGTTGTGTTCTTTGAAATGTTTCTCCCTGTCTTTTCAGCTCTTTTCTTGATAATAAAACTTCCGAATCCTCTGAGGTAAACGTTTTGACCTGTGGTCATGGAATTCTTGATGGAGTCCATGAAAGCTTCAACAGTGGCCTGAACGGCAACTTTCTCAATGCCAGTCTTATTAGCAATTTCTGCTACAATTTCTGCTTTTGTCATGTTTGATGTGTGTTAATAGTTATATATTGTTGTTACTGAATGTCTTTTATGAACTGAAATACGGGCTGCAAAGATATACTTTTTTTGAAACACAATGAAATAATACTGAATATATTAAAAATATTACAAATTTATTATTTCGCCAAATCACCATTCCGCTTTTCCGATATTTCACTATATCACCACACCTTATTAACGATACCTTTGCCATCCAAAAACTCTGTCATGAACTTTACGTTGCAACTCCTTCTCTGGTATGGTAAGAATAAGCGGAACCTCCCGTGGCGGTTGACTAAAGATCCTTACCGGGTTTGGCTTTCGGAGATCATCCTGCAGCAGACGCGCATTGACCAGGGGACGCCTTATTATGAGAAATTCGTTGCTGCATACCCTACCATTGAAGACCTCGCCGCAGCGGATGAGCATGATGTGTTGAAACTCTGGCAGGGACTTGGCTATTATTCCCGGGCAAGGAACCTGCATGCAACGGCGCAGACCGTCAGCAGGGATTACGGCGGTAATTTCCCCGGCGGTTATGACGATATCCGGAAACTGAAGGGAATTGGTGATTACACTGCGGCAGCCATTGCATCCATCTGTTTTGACCTGCCGCATGCGGTAATGGACGGGAACGTCCTGAGATTTCTGTCCAGGATGTTTGGGATCCTTGATTCCATTGATTTGCCGGCGACAAAGAAAAAGATCCAGGCCATCGCCACGGAAAACATGGATCACCTGAACCCGGGTGATTACAACCAGGCAGTGATGGAGTTTGGCGCAACGGTCTGCACCCCTGCCAATCCCGGTTGCAACAGTTGCGTGTTTAACAAGAGTTGTTTTGCTTTCAGCAACAATTCAGTCGGTAAAATACCAAAACGGAGCCCCAGGGCAACCATCCGCAACCGGTTCATTCACTACCTGGTGCTTACGGTCACGCACAAGGGAACAGATTTCATATACCTGAACAAAAGGGAAGGGAGCGACATCTGGAAAAACCTTTACGATTTTCCCTCAATTGAGGCTGTACCGGGCAAAAAAGAACACCTGCTGCCAGCCGCTGATTTCAGCGAACTGATGCAATCCTCCATGCCTGAATTCCTGGAAGTTTCCGGTCAATACGTTCATTTGCTTACACACCAGAAACTTCATGCCAGGTTTTATCATTTCCATTCCGATAAGATGGTCGAATTGCCCTATATCCTGGTCCTGCTGAAAGAGATCCATAAATATCCGGTTCCCCGGCTGATCGACCGGTACCTGGTTAAGATGCAGCATGTTTAGCAAAGGCTGGTGATCTTTTTTTTCTGTTTTCACCCCTCCTTCTCCACGATCTGCATGGCGATCTTTATCCCGTCGGCTGCACTGGATACAATGCCGCCGGCATAGCCGCTTCCTTCGCCGGCGAGGAACAGGTTTTCAAAGCCGGTGCACAGCCCGTTTTTTTCCCGCAGCACCTGGATGGGAGATGAAGTTTTGCTCTCCAGGCCGAGCAGGATCCCGCTGCTGTATCCCCGCAGACGGCGGTCGAAGTCCTTCAGCCCTTCGCGCAGGGCGTTGGTGACGACCGATGGGAGCATGTTCCACAGTGGTGCGGGTTTCAAGCCAAGCGGGTAGCTGGTTTCGGGAATTGACCTGGGTTCCGTACCGTTGATGAAATCGCTGATGGTGCAGAAAGGGGCGGCAAACCCGCCGGTATATGCATAAAACGCATGTTCAAGGTCTTCAAGCCACTGCAGGGCTTCCAGTGCAGATACCTGCCTCCCTGCCAGCTGGTCGGGATGGACCCCGGCCACACACCCGGCATTGGCGAACCTCCCGTTGCGGTGGAAGTTGCTCATGCCATTCACTATGTTGAGGTGGCTGTATGTGGCAGCAGGAACCACCATCCCGCCGGGGCACATGCAGAAGGAATAGACCGGGTGGTGCCCGTCGGCTTCGGAAGTGAGCCGGTACTCGGCCGCTTTCACGCCGGCAAGGTTCCCGATGCCCCACTGGGAGCGGTTTATCTCCTCCTGGCGGTGCTCGGCACGGCATCCGATGGCAAAGTTCTTGGTGCGGAAGTGAACTCCCCTGGCCATCAGCATCCGGTAGGTTTCATAGGCCGAATGGCCCGGAGCCACGATGAAATAATCGCCCGCAAGTGATTCGGCACCGGCAATGGCATTTGTAACAAGCCCATGCTTTGTTTTCAGATCGTCCAGGGTGGTTTCGAACCGGATCTCCCCACCAAGCTCGCTGTACCTGTCACGCAGGTTTGTAACCACCCTGCGCAGGTTATCGCTTCCGACATGCGGATATGCCATATACCTGATCTCTGCAGGGGCCCCTGCAGAGATATAACTGGAAATAAAAAAATCACGTTCCCTTGAAATATGTTTCGAACGGGAAGTGAGTTTCCCGTCGGAGAAGGTGCCGGCGCCACCTTCACCAAAGGCATAATTGGCGACGGGGTTGAACACGCCTGTTTTTTCGAACTGGAGGATGCCCTGTGCGCGTTTTCCCACACTGGCGCCCCGTTCAAGCAGGATGGTGTCGAACCCGGCCGTCTGCAGTACAAGGGCAGCGAAAAAACCTGCCGGCCCGCTGCCCGTGATGATGACGCGTTTCTTCCTGGCCTTGTATGGAATGTCCAGCGGTTCAGCGGATTCAGGGTCCTTCCCTTCGAGCGATTTGCTGTATACGGCGATGCGCAGGAGCCAGTGGATGCTGCTCTTCTTCCGGGCATCGAGGCTTTTGTTTTCGATTTGCCAGGTAAAGTCGGTCAGCCGGAGCTCCTTGCCGATCGTGTGTTTCAGATCGGCATCCGTATAGCCGGTGGGGGCTTTGATCTCAATGATTTTATATCCCATGGATGATGTTTCAGGTGCGGCAAAGTTGAGAAAAAATTAAATACAATACTTTCAACCCCGGTTTCTCCGTTATTCATCCTGTTCAGAACCATTGCATGCCATCAAATATACGTTTTCTCTGCTATCTTTTTCTCCTGCATGCCTGTTCATTCGGCCAGTCCGGCCCGACTTTCAGCCAAACCGCGGTAACCCACCTGCGCAAAGGGGAGTATGTCGAAGCACTTGAATACCTGAACATTGCCATCCAAAAAGAGCGGGGCGTGCCGGAGTTGTATTTTCTCAGGGGGTATGCCAAATACGGTCTTGATGATTATATCGGCGCCGAGCAGGACTATTCGCAATCCATCGAATTGTCGCCCTATCTTGCCGATGTGTTTACCAACAGGGGGATCGTACGCAGCCAGTTGCAAAACTTCAAGGGTGCCATGGCCGATTTCGACAGGGCGCTCGAGATGGATGGTTCAAACGGGGAGATCTGGTTTCACCGGGCCCGCACCAACCTGCTGCTGAAGAAAACCTACTCCTGCATTGTTGACTGCAACAAGTCGCTGCAGCTTCATTATGAGGGCGAGGCCGTGTACATCCTGCGGGCCAGTGCCGAACAGGAGATCAGGCGGTACACCGAAGCGATTGAAGACCTTGACAAGGCCCGTAAAATAAACCCGCTGAACGCCTATGTCTTTTCACAAAGAGGGCTGGTATGGGTCGAACTGAACCAGGTTGATTCAGCCATCTTCGATTTCGGCAGGGCAATTGCGCTGGATTCAACAAACACCTATGCCCTGTTCAACCGGGCTTTGATCCTGTTGAAAAAACCCGACCGGGTGGCGGCCCTGAAAGACCTGAACGCAGTTATCCGCATCTCTCCGTATAATTCATACGCCTACTATAACCGCGCCATCCTGCTGATCGGGCTGGATGAGAAACGTGGTGCCATCCGCGATTTTGACATTGTGAGCAAACTCGATCCGAAAAACATCATCAGTTATTATTACCGCGGTAAACTGAAATCGGACCTCCACGATTATGAAGGTGCCCTGGAAGACCTGAACAAAACCATCGATTTGCTGCCCGATTACACCGATGCATGGTACGACCGGTACGAGGTGAAGCTGAAACTCAGGGATACGAAGGGGGCGCAATCCGATTACAGGCAGGCCCTTGAACTTACCCGGAAAAACCACCTCGATCCCGACAGCCTGAAGGCCGAGCGGAAGGATTACCTGAAGAGCCTGACCAAGCTGAGCGGCGATTTTGAAGAGATGAACACACTTACCAGCAAACTGCAGAATCAGTCGGTTGACATACAGCTGAAGCCGATGTTCAGCCTTCTTTTGTGGAAGGCCGATTTCGGCAAAGTAAAGCTCTGCGACGTTTATAAAAAAGAACACTATTTCACCAACATCCTTACGCTTACGAATGAAGCCGGTGTGATCAGCGATTCGCTGCTCCGGGCCGAGGTAAGCCGGCAAACGCATCTTCTTGATTCAGCGGGGGCTGACCCGGATTCCTATTTCCGGCGGGGCATCTCCTGGTTTCAGCTGCGACAGTATGACCGGGCACTGGGGGATCTAAACGCCACCCTTGGCGCGGATTCCTGTTATCTCGCCGCCTTGTTCAGCCGGGGCAACGCCAGGTATGAACTGATCCAGGTGATCAATTCCCAGGACGATTACCAGCAGGAGATGATCCTTGGAAAGGTGGCGCCAAAACCGCAAAACCCTGCGTTGTCGGCCAGCCTGGAGCATACCTATGCAGCAGTCATCCGGGATTATGACAAGGTGCTGGCACTTGATCCGGAATTTTCGTTTGCCTGGTACAACAGGGGTTATGTAAACAGCAGGATGGGAAACTACCGTGCCGCGATTGACGATTTTTCAAAAGCCATCACCCTGCGAAGCGATTTCGCCGAAGCATATTACAACCGCGGACTGATGAGCATCCTGCTGAGCGAAAACCACCAGGGATGCCTTGACCTCAGCCGCGCGGGGGAGCTGGGGGTTACGGATGCGTATAAGGTGATGAAGAGATATTGCTATAAATGACAGGTGACAAGTGACGAGTGACGAGTGACAAGTGACGAGTGACGGGGTAATCTGGATGAAATTCCCGCATTGCCTGCATTGTCTTCATTGTTTACATTGTCTGCATTGTTTCATTAAAATTTCTTTATCTTTGCATCTCTCACGGGACGTTAGCTCAGTCGGTTCAGAGCGCATGCTTCACACGTATGAGGTCACTGGTTCGAATCCAGTACGTCCCACCAGCAAAATCAAGGCTTCCAGGATATTTGGAAATGTCTTGTCCTGTTTTATAGTTTCATGACCCGATATCCGTAAGTAACCATTTCCACAATGGGATGAATTTGATTTCTCCTGAATGTCCAAACCAGGAGTGTTTTTCGGTAGCTTCAAGATCGTTGGTAATTATGATCAGGTTATGGCATTCCAATTCTGCGCTTGCCTTCAGCAATCCCCTGATCTCCCGATCTTTTACTTTCGGTTCCGACAGTGAATAGCAGACCTGAATCAGTTGTTTTATTTTCAGGCCCTGCTGGATTACAAAATCAACCTCTTCCTGCTTCTGGTTCTTATAATAAAAGATCTTGCATTTTCCTTCCATTTCTCTTCGCCTCAATTCAACAGCTACTGCATTTTCAAATAGTTTTCCCGTATTCTGGCTGAACCGGAATGCTTTCGCCTGAAAGAACCCGTTGTCGTAGCAGTAGATTTTTTTTCCGGATTTCTGCTGCTCTTTTACTTTAAAAGAAAACCTGGGAATGCTGAAAAGTAAAAATGCCTCCTCCAGGTAACCTATATATTTCTCAGATGTATGCACGCTGCTGATATTTGCCAGCTTTTGAATGGAGGCAGACGAGAATTCCCCGGTCATATAGGTGATCAGCGTTTGAGCAAGGTCAACCAGCGCATTGGGATACCGCACCCTGTAACGCTTTACAATATCCTTCAGGATGATCGAATCGAACAGGGTTGATAAGTATTCAACCGGATCGTAGTTCTTTACCCATACCTCCGGAAAGCCGCCTTTCGTTACATATTCAAAACATCTTTGTTGTTTATCTGCATCGGTGGGATTATCTTTCAGCAGGCTCATGACCTCCCGAAAGGAAAAAGTGAAAAGATGGGTTGAAAAGTGGCGTCCGGTTAGATGTGTTGCCAGTTCACTGCCAAGCAGGTGGGAGTTGCTGCCAGTAAGGATCAACTTGTATCCATCCCGGTGAAGCCGGTTGACGATGATCTCCCAGCGATCGAGGTTCTGAATTTCATCAAAGAGCAGCGTTTTCGGATCACCATAAACTGACCGGATGGCAGATATGATCTCATCGAAATTCGCGACTTTCAGCAATCTTTCTTCATCAAAATTTGCGTACCCAACCCCGGTCATGATACCGGCAGAATGGATGGAGAAAAAGGATTTCCCGGCTCTTCTGGGTCCGATCACCACGCTGATAAGGTCTGTCGTCAATCCTTTGATGACTGTTTCCCTCTGAACATAAGGTTCCCGAAGCTTTCTTTCGAATTCCGCCTTTTGGCCGGTGATGATATTTTGTATCATTTTACGCACTTATTAATTCATACTGCACATAAACATACAAAAATAATGAAGTAAACGGTATAACATTCAAATTTTTCATTTATTTTGCATATTTTGACCTTCATCTGACAGAACGATTAACTTTGTAAAATTGAACACACCAATGATTGGTAATTTTCCCAATTAAAAATTTGCCACCTGATTTGCCACCTGAAATACGATAATCAACCACATTTAACCATTGAATTCTGCAGGCAGATATTTTTAACTGCATGAAAACGCATTTATTATGTTGTTGAGTATTGAAATCGGAATGCTTCACACGTATGAGGTCACTGGTTCGAATCCAGTACGTCCCACCAGCAAAATCACGGGTTTCGGAATATATGTTCAGGTACCCTTTTTTATTTTAACATACAATTGCACACACAAATTCCGTTTTATTCTCTTTTATCACCGGTTCAACTTCACAATTCTTAGGTTAGCATCGTTAGTGGCCTTTCCTGAGGTTTCAGTCTTGTTGGTTCCATTTGGTTCCTTTCTTTCTGCGAAGTTACTGGTTTTGTATTTTAGCAGGTATTGTATTCCCCCTGGTGTTCAACTGCCCTTTCAGTCTCCCGGTGTTAATATACCTCCGGAACGTCCGGGGTGTTACTTTTAGAATGTCGCAAAGCTGCAATGCTGTAAAATTTGACACCTTCGATTTCTGTGCTCATTTCATTAAATTTTAAGTCCAATAACATCTTTTAGATTGGCTCCATTTAGGTTGGCTCCATTTAGATTAGCGTTGTACAAGTCAGCTCCTTGTAGATTTGCCCCGCTTAAGTCGGCTTCACTCAGGTCGGCGTCGCTGAGTATTGCTCCGCTTAAGTCAGCGTCGTTAAGTATAGCCCCGTGTAGTTTTGCTCTGTTTAAATCAGCGTTAGTCAAGATAGCCCCCTGTAATTTTGCTTTTCTCAGGTCAGCCTCGATTAGTTTCGCCTTTGTCAGGTCAGCCTCGATTAATACAGCCTCTTGTAGTTTTGCTTTTCTCAGGTCAGCCTCGATCAGTTTTGCCTTTGTCAGGTCAGCCTTGATTAATACAGCCTCGTGTAGTTTTGCTTTTCTCAGGTCAGCCTCGATTAGTTTCGCCTTTGTCAGGTCAGCCTCGATTAATACAGCCTCGTGTAGTTTTGCTTTTCTCAGGTCAGCCTCGATCAGTTTCGCCTTTGTCAGGTCAGCCTCGGTTAATACAGCCCCGTGTAGTTTTGCTCTGTTTAAATCAGCGTTAGTCAAGATAGCCCCCTGTAATTTTGCTTTTCTCAGGTCAGTCTGGCTAAGTACAGCCTCGTGTAGTTTTGCTCCGATTAGGTCAGCTTCGCCAAGTATAGCCTCGGTTAAACTTACTCCAGTCAGGTTGGCATGTTTTAGAATAGTTCCGATCAGGATCGCCTGGATTAGGTTAGCCTCGGTTAGGTTAGCGAAACTCAGATTCGCATAACTTAGGTTCGTCCTGACCAGAATAGCGTTGGTCAGGTTAGCTTCGGTCAGGTTAGCGAAACGTAGATTGGTATGACCCAACATTGCACCGATTAATTTTGCCTTAGGCAGGTTGGCTCCCTCTAAATTTCCATTCTCTAAGTTAAGGGAGCCCTCAGAACCATTCGTTAGATAGAAATCTATTTTTTCTGTGTCTGTCATATCTTTGCTATTTGGTTGGTCTGTTCTTTAGTCCTTTTTTTGCCGTGTACGTGTCTATGTAATCCTCCTCCGCTGTAAGATCGTGTCAAACCTGCTGCATAGGTGATGCCCGCACCATTCCGGGCAACGATTTTATTCGTGTTGGCCGAACCCCTCCCGATAGTAGTGAGTGTTCCAGGTACGGAAGTGCTTTGGAAAGCAGCCAACGCCCATATGATTCCTGTACTTTGATCGAACTTGTGTTGAATACCATCAAACCGGCAAGTTTTTTCATATGCAATTTTTTTAAGCTATTGGTCTCGCACGCAGCGGGCGGAGAAGCCGTACGCCTGGTTGCTGTTGTACATGTCGACGCCCCAATTTTCGATGTAAAGGCCCCAGCTATAAAGGGAACCGACCTGCGTGCTGCTCCAGAAGTAGCCGCCAAAGCCACATTGGTTCAGTGAACCCTCGCTGCAATCCAGGAACCCGGCAGCGTGCAATTTTAAACCGGAATTCCATGGGTCGGTCAATGAAGTCCAGCCGCCGTTGATGAGAACATTATGCCACTCTGTATAGGTCGGGATATGCCACAAGGTGCCTAATTCGATGCTGCACGGGTCGTTGCCGGTCATCCAGTCTGAACCTTCGCTGATGCTGGTTATCCATATTGTATTTGGGGTACGGGTTGAACCGTCGTGTTTGTATCCCTGTTTGTGGTTGAATTGCCAGTACCAGCCGGCAGAAGCTTCGGTTGCATCGTCCACGGAAGTTGCCTGGTGATTGGCGCCCAGATTGCTGGTAATCCAGCACTTGGTAAGTTCGCCGGGAATGCCGTTCACCGTGCCATAGGCAACAGTTTTATTTACAGGTGCCACACCGCCTGAAACAATGTGGTTGATGCTGATGGTTAAACCGCAGCCAAAAGCAGGGACAGGTGCCATTGAGTTCCAGACTGTGCCATTGTACACATTCAGCACTTTTTCATCGGTGTTGTAGATAACCAACCCTTCGACAGGAGAAGCAATCGTGTTTCGCTGGGCTGTGGTCATCCTTGGTGGCAGAAATCCTTTTGCGGTGGATTTTAAATCCAGGATGGCCGACAAGTCGGGTGTGCTGTTGTCGGCATTGATGCCAACCTGGCCCCGGGCCATGGATGCTGACATGACCAACAGGATCATAAAAAAATAAATCTGGTTCATGATGCAGGTGAGTTTGCGAGATGAGGTTGGTTAACTTATTGAAAATCTATTTACCATAATGTAATTGATAAGTTTTTCACAATATAAAGATAACCACATTTATTCATTTGCAAACATTTCCTTTTAAATTTACAAAAAGAAAACCGCTGATCTGCCTTTTCCAAATTCAATCCCCGGGATGCAGGAAGATTCAATTTTTATGTACATTTGATCACGCATGCAAAACGGTCATACATTAACAATACGCAAGGCCTTCCAGGCCGGCAACTACCGATAATTTCAACGACAACTCATCTTACTTCCGGCAAAACATATGTTTGAACAAACCTTTAAAAACATCGACGACATCCTCCACAAAGATGCAGGCTGCGGCAGTGAACTTGATTATGTGGAGCAGACCTCCTGGATACTGTTTCTCAAATACCTCGATGACCTGGAAAAGGATCGCAAAACCTCTGCAGAGCTTTCCGGCACCACCTATAGCTATATCATAAGCCCGGAGTACAGATGGGATGTATGGGCTTCCCCGAAGAATGGCGATGGCAAGCTGGATTTTCACAAAGCACTCAAAGGTGATGACCTGAAGGATTTTGTAGATCACAACCTGTTCCCCTATCTGAAGAAATTTAAAGCTGAGAAAGCCGACACAATTGAATACAAGATCGGGGAAATCTTTAGTGAACTAAAGAACCGGCTGCAAAGCGGGTACAACCTCCGTGAGGTGATCAACCTGATCGATGAGCTGCGCTTCCGGTCCCATGCTGAGAAGCATGAAATGTCGCATCTGTACGAAGGTAAGATACAGAACATGGGCAACGCCGGCCGTAATGGCGGAGAATACTACACCCCCCGCCCCTTAATTCGCACGATCGTCAGGGTAGTGGCACCATCCATCGGCGATAAGGTTTACGACGGTGCTGTCGGCTCTGCTGGCTTCCTATGTGAGGCATTTGAGTTCATGAAGGAGAGCAAGCACCTCACCACAAAGGATGTGGAAACCCTGCAGAAGAGAACATTCTACGGCAAGGAGAAGAAATCGCTGGCGTACATCATCGGCATCATGAACATGATCCTCCACGGCATCGAAGCCCCGAACATCGTGCATACGAATACGCTGGCTGAGAACCTTGCCGATATCCAGGAGCGGGACCGTTATGACATTGTGCTTGCCAATCCGCCCTTCGGGGGGAAGGAGCGGGCGGAGGTGCAGCAGAACTTCCCGATCAAGACGGGTGAAACCGCATTCCTTTTCCTGCAGCATTTCATTAAGATACTCAAGGCGGGCGGCCGGGCCGGGGTGGTGATCAAGAACACCTTCCTGTCCAACACCGACAACGCCTCCGTGAGCCTGCGCAAGCTCCTCCTCGACAGCTGCAACCTCCACACGGTGCTTGACCTCCCTGGCGGCACGTTCACGGGAGCAGGCGTAAAGACCGTCGTGCTGTTCTTTGAGAAAGGTGCGCCCACCCGCAAGGTGTGGTTCTACCAGCTCAACCTCGACCGCAACCTTGGCAAGACCAACCCGCTCAATGAAAATGACCTGGCTGAGTTTGTGGCGTTGCAAAAGACAAAGGCGGATTCGCTGAATTCATGGTCTGTGGATGTGGCTGATGTTGATACCAGCACATACGATCTGTCAGCCAAGAACCCCAACAAGAAAGAAGAAGCTGCCCTGCGTGATCCGAAGGCGATCCTTGATGAGATGCTGGAGTTGGATCGGGAGAGTGCTGAGATATTAAATACGATAAGGGGGTTGATATGAAGAAGGGGTGGGAAGTAAAGACTCTTGGGGAAATTTGTGAACTATATCAACCCAAAACTATTTCAACAAAAGAAATGGCGCCTACTGGTAAATATCCTGTATTTGGTGCTAATGGAATAATAGGACGGTATGATAAATTTAATCATGAAGAACCACAGTTACTAATAACGTGTAGGGGGGCAACATGTGGTTCCGTTAATATTTCAGAGTCAAAGTCTTGGATAACTGGGAATGCAATGGTAGTTCGACCAATTGCCGATTCAGTAAATGTTCGTTTTCTTGAATATTTTTTTCGGGGTGGTATTGATATTTCCAAAGTTATTAGTGGTGCAGCACAACCTCAAATTACAAGACAGGCATTATCGCCAGTTTTGGTCCAATATCCGAAATCAATATCAGAACAGCACCGCATCGTCACCATCCTTGATGAAGCTTTTGCCGCCATTGCCAAAGCCAAAGTGAATGCAGAAAAGAACGTTGCAAATGCACGGGAGGTTTTTGACATATATATGAACAACTTTTTTACCAATCATGATAAAAAGTGGAAAGAAACCACAATAGGTGATGTTTGTGGAAAAGTTGAATATGGTACCTCCTCAAAATCGAAGGAAAAAGGAAAAATACCGGTACTGCGCATGGGCAACATCCAAAACCGAAGGTTTGTTTGGGATAGTCTGGTATATACTGATGACGAAGCTGAGATCAATAAATACTTGCTTAAAAATAATGACGTCTTATTCAATCGGACAAATAGTCCAGAATTAGTTGGAAAATCTGCTATTTACAAAGGGGAAATGCCGTCCATTTTTGCAGGTTATCTTATTAGGCTTCATCGCAAGGAAAATTTGATTGACGCAGACTATCTTAACTATTACCTCAGTAGTGATAAAGCCATCAATTTTGGGAAAACTGTTGTTATTTCAAGCGTAAACCAAGCGAATATTAACGGTACAAAACTTAAGACTTATCCCATTCCGATTCCACCATTGTTAGAACAGCAGTCATTCGTAACCCGACTTGACAACCTTGCCATTGAAACCCAAAGACTTGAAGCTATATACCAAAAGAAACTCGCCAATTTGGATGAGTTGAAAAAATCAATTCTTGAGAAAGCCTTCTCAGGGGAATTGTGACATGTCATGGCAGAACGATTTGGAAACAGATATCGTGTGCCGTCGGCACGTTTTGATTCCTGGGATTATTCGACCCATGCGGCCTATTTTATCACCATTTGCACCGCGGGTCATGAACATTATTTTTGGGAAACGACAGTACCGTTAAAACCATTGGGGGCGCAATCATCCGCGACACAACCGATGGGGGCGCAATCATCCGCGACACAACCGATGGGGGCGCAACCATCCGCGACAAAACCATTGGGGGCGAATCATGTAGAGACGCCATGCATGGCGTCTCTACCGGGGAAACCGATGGGGGCGAATCATGTAGAGACGCCATGCATGGCGTCTCTACCGGGGCAACCGCCGGCCCAACCATCGGCCCAACCGTCGTCCCAACCACCGGCCCAACCACCGGCCCAACCGTCGGCCCA
The DNA here is from genome assembly GCA_026391835.1 of Bacteroidota bacterium. Taxonomy (GTDB): domain Bacteria; phylum Bacteroidota; class Bacteroidia; order Bacteroidales; family FEN-979; genus CAIVAT01. Next base: position 4,946 of record JAPLDF010000026.1, on the reverse strand, counting down.
ACCGCCGGGGCAACCATCCGCGCAACCGCCGGCCCAACCATCGGCCCAACCACCGGCCCAACCGCCGGCCCAACTGTCGGCCCAACCACCGGCCCAACCGCCGGGGCAACCATCCGCGCAACCGCCGGCCCAACCGTCGTCCCAACCACCGGCCCAACCGCCGGCCCAACCACCGGCCCAACCATCGGCGCAACCGCCGGTGGCGAATCATATTCCGGCGGCAACGATGCGCCTGTCGGCCCTGGGACAAATCGCTGATGCCGAATGGTTGAAAACCCCGGGATTGCGGCCGGACATGAACCTGATCCTGGGCAAATATGTGATCATGCCCGACCATTTTCATGCAATCATCGTCATCGGACCAAATTCTTTTAACCGTTCCGGACATACCGGGGGCGGCAGGTTCGGCCCGCAACGGAAAAACCTTGCGTCCATTGTCCGTGGCTTTAAATCGGCAGTTACCATGTATGCACGGAAAAATAATATTACTTTTGACTGGCAGACCCGTTTCTACGACAGGATCATCAGGGATGACGGGGAATATGATCGCATCGAACAGTATATTGTAAACAACCCGGCAAAATGGCTGGAAAAATATGGTATCAAATGAATTTTAACAGGCTGATGTTGAATGTGAAACAAATTAACGGAATGTTGTCTTGAAAATCAACCCATGAACGAAGCCGAAACCCGTGCAGAACTGATCGACCCGCAGCTTAAACAAAGCGGCTGGGGCGTGGTGGAAGGTTCCCGCATCCTGCGGGAGCATCATATCACAGCTGGCAGGATTCAGACAGGCGGCAGCCGGGGCAAACCCCTGATTGCAGATTATGTGCTGGTGTATAAAGGACGAAAGCTGGCGGCTATCGAAGCCAAGAGCAATGAGCGGGAAGTTGGTGAGGGGGTGGCGCAGGCAAAGAATTACGCCGAAAAGATGAACCTGGATACCACCTATGCCGCCAATGGCAGGGAGATATACCAGGTATGCATGACCAGCGGCAGGGAAGGGATCGTACCCAACTTTCCGACCCCCGATGAGCTATGGAACAAGACCTTTGAAATCCGGAACCTCTGGCGGGATAAGTTCAGCAACATCCCGTTTGAGGACGTTGGCGGCACGAAGGAGGTTCGGTTCTACCAGGAGATCGCCGTCAACAATGTCATGGCAGCCATTGCCGAAGAGAAGCAGCGGATACTGTTAACGCTGGCTACAGGAACAGGCAAGACGTACATCGCATTCCAGATTGCATGGAAACTGTTCCAATCACGATGGAACCTCAGGCGTGACGGATCACGCAGGCCGCAGATATTATTTTTGGCCGACCGGAACATCCTGGCCGACCAGGCATTCAATGCATTCTCGGCATTCCCCGAGGACGCCCTGGTGCGTATCAGCCCGAAGGAGATCAGCAAAAAGGGCGGTGTGCCTACCAACGGCAGCATCTTCTTTACGATCTTCCAAACCTTTATGTGCGGACCGGAGAACACCCCGTACTTTGGTGAGTACCCGCCCGACTTCTTCGATTTCATCATCATTGACGAATGCCACCGTGGCGGGGCGAATGATGAGAGCAACTGGCGGGCGATCATGGAATATTTTGCCCCGGCAGTCCAGCTGGGGCTGACAGCCACCCCCAAACGCAAAGACAACGTTGACACCTACCGATACTTCGGCGATCCCGTGTACATCTACTCCCTGAAGGAGGGAATAAACGACGGATTCCTTACCCCCTTCAAGGTGAAACGCATTAAAACCACCCTGGATGATTATCTGTACACCTCCGACGATGATGTGATTGAGGGAATGGTGGAGGAAGGCAAGCTTTACCAGGAATCCGATTTCAACAGGATCATCGAGATCAGGCAGCGTGAAGCCAAGCGGGTTGAAATCTTCATGAATGAGATCAACCAGCATGAGAAAGCCATCGTGTTCTGCGCCACCCAGGATCATGCCGCTGCGGTAAGGGATCTGGTCAGCCAGGTTAAAACGAGCAGGGAGCCGAACTACTGCGTCAGGGTTACCGCCAATGACGGTATGCTGGGTGAACAGTACCTGCGGGAGTTCCAGGACAATGAAAAGTCCATCCCCACGATCCTTACAACGTCACAAAAGCTATCAACGGGTGTTGATGCCCGCAACATCAGGTCGATCATCCTGATGCGTCCCATCAACAGCATGATCGAGTTTAAGCAGATCATCGGACGGGGAACAAGGCTGTTCGACGGGAAGGAATACTTTACCATTTATGATTTTGTGGACGCCTACCATCATTTTGCCGATCCAGAGTGGGACGGTGAGCCGGAACAGCCTGTCCCTGCGGGAGGCACATCTCCACCGGCGCCGCCAAAGCCACCCCGCCCTGAACCACCTGTGCCGCCTGTAAAGGATCAAAAGATCAGGATAAAGCTGCGGGATGGCAAGGAGCGGGAGATTCAGCACATGATATCCACCTCGTACTGGAGTTCGGACGGGAAGCCCATATCAGCGGAGCAGTTCCTGCAGAACCTTTACGGGGTGCTGCCTGAGTTCTTTAAGAATGAGGAGGAGCTGCGGGCGATATGGTCTGATCCCATTACCCGCAAAGCATTTCTTGACAAGATCGCCGGCATTGGGTTCGGCAGGGAAGAATTGTCGGCCATGCAGCGGATGATCAATGCGGAGGACTGTGACCTGTTCGATGTACTGGAGTATGTCTCCTTTGCCAGGCCAAAGATCACACGGTTCAACCGGGTTGTCAAGGCCAGGGAGATGATCTACTTCGGCCTCGATGACAAACATAAGGAGTTCCTGGACTTTGTATTGTCAAAGTACATTGAGTCGGGCGTTGACCAGCTGGACCAGGAAAAACTCCCGAGCCTGCTGACGCTGAAGTATCATGCCCTTTCCGATGCCATGGAACACCTGGGTGATGTAAGCATGATCAGATCAACGTTTTTGTCATTTCAGAAGCATTTGTATGCGGTGGGGGCGGCGTGAGCATTTTTTCCACTAGCCCATTCTGAAGGTTTTTACTACCATGACACTGTTAATCATTGGTTAATTTTTACCGGAGTATTGATAAATATTATTGAATTACGACCTTGCTTATATAAGTTCTTTCTTCTGTGTTTATTTGTACAAAATAAATTCCCTTTGGCTTATTGCTCAAATCAATTTCAGTCTTCTTAATTAGGATTTCTTGATCATAAATTTCTTGTCCCAGATAATTAAAAATTTTAATTCTATAATCAGATTTCCCTGTAACCTGACCTCTCATCTCAAGAGTAAATATACCATCAGTCGGATTCGGATAAATCTTAATATTACTTGAAATATTTTCTTCAATAGCATTCGGGCATCCAAAGGGTGCGGAAATTGCTGCGCAGCCATAAATGTTTGTGATTTCAACCTGATAAAATCCACTACCTGCACAAGTGTAAAACTGTGTAGTAGCTCCTGGAATTAAGGTCCCGTTTAAATACCATTGATACGTTGTCCCAGCGCTTGACATTAATGAAGTGCCATTTACAGTTATTGTTGGCACAGGTGGAATTTCTGTAACTGTTGTAGCAGCGAAACATACTTGTGTCCCAGGACCGCAAGCATTTAAGGGTGTACAACAGACATTACCCGAATTGCTGCCTACAGTCACAGTAATGGAACTATTTGAACTTGACCCTGACCATCCTGGGGGTAATGTCCAATTATATGAAGTAGCATTTCCGCTTGTACTATAGCTTTGAGTTGTGCCCGGACAAACACTCGAACTGCCTGTAATATTATTGCAGAATGGAATTCCTGTAACTGCAACTGGGAAACATCCCTGCGTCCCAGGACCGCAAGCATTTATTGGTGTACAACAGACGTTTCCCGAATTGCTGCCCACAGTCACAATAATTGAACTATTTGAACTTGAACCTGACCATCCGGGGGGTAATGTCCAATTATATGATGTTGCTCCCGTTGATGAACAAAAATAAGTTTGTGAACTACCCTGACATGTAGGACTTGGTCCGGTTACAGTAGCTGCACCGGGCAATGCACCTGATCCTGCTTGCATTATTGTGTATGTACCTATAAGTGCATTTGTACACGTTATATAAACATAAATATATCCTGTCCTAGTCGCACAATCGGTATTAGCATCAATATTAAAATCTAATTCACCACCATTATATGTTGTTGTAATCCATGAATCACTCGCAGTAACATGATATCCACAAGACCCTCCGGTTGCATAAACGGTAAAGTAATCTGAATTTGAAGATGATGAATAGCTCCCTAATGTTGGGTTTATGTACCAATTGGTACATGAATTATAATTACCCTCCTGTGTTATCGTAAAATTGGTTACCCAAATACCATTATTATTCGCATCATAAATATCAACGGTTCCAGTTCGTGAAGCACATGTATAGTTAGCATCAACATTGTAATTGTATCCACCACTATAATAGTCTATATGTATCCATCCATCACTAGGTGTTGCGGTCATCATGCATGATGTTCCTGTTGCATAAACCGAAAAGTAACCTGAATTGGCAGGGTACGAAAAATAAGCTGATGACGGTGATGTATACCAATTCGTACATCCTCCTCCTCCACCATTTGATCCCTTGTAAACTAAAGTTGCACAAGTGGAATTTATTGCACAATTATATTGATTGGTCTTTACCCGGACAACTCCGGTAAAATTTGCCGTCCATATTATTTTACTCTGGTTTCCACAATAATCATCATTAAAAGCTAAACATGCTAGTGTAGAATTATCGTAAAGGCTTAGCTGTGTATCCCATGTAGCACTTCCGCCATCTGCAGTACAATATGATTATTCCGACGATTCGGCGCCACCCATTCCGACGCATTCGGCGCCACCTAATCGGATGGCGGATTTGTTAAACAATATTAGTCATTTTTTTCATTTCTTTTCTTTCTTAAAGAGTCTCCTTTCAGATCAAATCTGTGT
>JAPLDF010000052.1 GCA_026391835.1 Bacteroidota bacterium | reverse complement strand
CTAAAAGGTACCACCCTCAAACAACAAAATCCTCACGAAAAAAACACACTGGCCTGGGGTACCTGGATAATCGCAAGACTCGGAGGATATAGCGGTTATGCAGCCCAATCACCTCCAGGCCCCTTAACCCTTAAATGGGGACTGGACCAGTTTAATATGATGCGAGATGGTTACTATATTATGGAAAAAGATGTGTAGAAAGAGTAGCCGCGCGGAGAGGGGGAGGATGAGCGTTGAATGGTTTGTGCTATTATTTGAAGTACGGATTCAAGGTTGTTATAGATTTCTTCATTTGAAAACCGAATGACCTGGATTCCAAGGTCTTCTAGTTCAGCCGTCCTTCTTTCGTCATATTCTGCCTGGGATATTTCATGGTGGATCCCACCATCCAGTTCGATGATCAGTTTTAATTTATGACAATAGAAATCTGCTATAAACCATTTAACGGGATGTTGCCTTCTGAACTTGAAGTTAGAAAAACCATGGTTCCGTATGGCCTCCCAAAGTAATATTTCAGCTTCTGTCGAAGTCTTGCGCAGTTCTTTTGCCCGTTTTATCAGATCCTGTGAAGCTCCATAATAAAAATCATTTCTGTAACTCGTTTTAATAAAAGCCATAATCAATGATTGATCAAAAATAATCAATTTACCATCTCACAAGACAACCCAATTTCCATACAAAAAAATCAAAAATATCTACAGCCTTTGCAACGCTCCCCCTCCCCCTCTCCGCGCGGAGAGGGGGCCGGGGGGTGAGGTATTACCCAATCTCCCTCAGATTCAACCCCCTCAGCTTAGGCGCAAATTTCGTGGTAAACCCCACAATTCCCAGCGTCATGATACCCCCGAAGATCACGGAGGGGATCAGCCCGATAAGTTTGGCAGCCAGTCCCGACTCGAAGGAGCCGATTTCATTCGAGGAGCCGATGAAAATGGCATTGACCGAGGCAACGCGGCCGCGCATCTCGTCGGGTGTGAGCAGCTGCATCGCCGTGGCGCGGATCACCACGCTGATGTTGTCGAACACCCCGCTCAGCATGAGCAGTCCCAGCGACAGGTAGAAATTTTTTGACAGCGCAAAGCAGATGATGCTCAGCCCGAACCCCGCCACGCCGATCATCAGGTACCTCCCCGCATGGACCATGGGCGGCCGGTGGGCCATCACCAGCGACATCGCCACCGCCCCCAACATGGGAGCAGCACGTAAAAAGCCGAGTCCCTGGGGTCCCACTTTGAGTACTTCTGCAGCAAAGATCGGAAGCATAGCCACCGCCCCGCCAAAAAGCACTGCGAACATGTCAAGCGACATGGCCCCCAGCAATACCTGGTTTGCAAACACAAACTTCAATCCCGCCGACAGCCGCTGCGAAAGGGATTCCCCGGCCACGAAAGGCGGCACGGGCCTGCTTTTCACGAACCCCAGCAAAACAAGCGCCACCGCCAGGAAAAAGAGTACGCTCATGTAAGCGATCCGTACCCCGAAAAAACCATAGATCAGCCCCCCGAGCGCAGGACCTGTAATGGCGGCAAGCTGCCAGATGGTGCTGCTCCACGATGAAGCGTTGCCGTACATGTGCCGCGGGATGAGCTGCGACATCATGGCCACGATCGAAGGATAGAGAAATGCGCGTGAAATGCCCGAAATCATCACAACCAGGTAGATCGGGAACACCCCGAACGCACCGATAATTCCCAGGGACCTGATTGAAAACAAAAACAACATGGTTGTACCAACAAGGAACAGCAGCGTGAACGACACAATGATGCGTTTCCGGTTGTATCGGTCGGCCGCATGGCCGGCATAGAGTGCTGTCACAATGTTGGGCAGGGCTTCGGCAAGCCCGATCAGCCCGAGCGCCAGCGGATCGCGGGTGAGCTCGTACATCTGCCAGCCAACGATCAGCCCCTGCATCTGGAATGCCAGTGTCGTAAAAAAGCGGAAAGTCAGGAACAGCCTGAACTCCCCCACCTTTAAAACGGCGTAGGCGTCATGTTTCACAGAAGGGACATCACCGGTCGGCATTTCAGAGGGCTGTATTCAAAAAAACCCGGCCAACAGACCGGGTTTTCAATGGATGTATGCGTTTTGCTATTCTTCTTCTTTCTCCTGGTCTTCGTATGCCTTGAGCAACTTGTCCTGTATATCGCCCGGAACCTGGGAATACTCGGCAAACTTCATGTTGTAGGTGGCACGGCCGCTGGTGATGGAGCTGAGCGCCGTTGAATAGCGGTTCAGTTCTGCCAGGGGCACCTTAGCCATGATCTTCTGGTAGTTGCCTTCGCTGTCCATGCCCATGATCACCGCGCGGCGGCCCTGCAGGTCGGTCATGACTTCACCCATCTTATCTTCGGGAACAATCACTTCCACGTCATAGATCGGCTCCATGATCTTCGGGCCGGCGTTCTTGAAAGCTTCACGGAAGGCGTTGCGGCCTGCCAGTTTGAAGGAAATTTCGTTGGAATCGACCGGGTGCATCTTGCCGTCGTAAACATTCACCACGATGTCGCGGGCATAGGAGCCGGTAAGAGGTCCCTCTTCCATCTTCTCCATGAGTCCCTTCATGATGGCCGGTAAAAACCGTGCATCGATGGCACCGCCAACGATACAGTTGTTCATCTGGAGGCGTCCGCCCCAGTCGAGCTCAACAACATCGCGTCCGCGGATGGGGAATTCGGTCTGGTCGGCCATCCCCTCCTTGTAAGGCTGGATGGACATGTGCACCTCGCCGAACTGTCCCGAACCGCCCGACTGCTTTTTATGGCGGTACATCGACTTGGCCGATTTGGTGATGGTTTCACGGTAAGGGATCCGCGGGGCATAAAACTCCATCGGGATCTTCTCAAGCACCTCAACATGCCATTTGGCCAGGTTGAGATGAAGTTCTCCCTGTCCCTGCAGGATCATCTGCTTCAGCTCACGCGAATATCCCATGATCAGCGTCGGGTCCATCTTGGCGAGTTCGTGCAGCACGATGTTGATCTTTTCATCATCGGTGTTGCTCTTTGCCCTCACCGCTGTCCTGAACTTGGGATCGGGGAAGGTGATGGGCTCGATCACATCGTCGGGATTCTTGAGCGAATTCAACGTATTGTTGGTAAACGAATTTTTCAGTTTGATGGTGGCGCCGATATCGCCGGCAACCATTTTTTCAACCTTCTCGCGGTTCTTGCCGTTGATCACGAAAAGCTGGGAAAGGCGCTCTTTCGACTGGCGAATGGGGTTGACCATGTCCATGGCTTCGGTGATTTCGCCGGCGTAAACCTTGAAGTAGGAGATCTCGCCCAGGTGCTGTTCAATGGAGGTTTTAAAGATAAAAGCCGAGGCGGGATCCGACGATTTGCAATTCAGCAGTTTGCCCTCTTTGGTTTTAATGCCGGGCATTTCATTCGGGGCAGGAACACTGCCGGTGATAAATTCAAGGAGCCTGCCAACGCCCATGTCCTGTTTTGCGCAGGTGCACAGCACCGGGAAGATGGTACGGTTGATAAGTCCTGTTTTCAGGGCCTGCAGCATCTGCTCTTCGGTAAGGGCTCCCGTGTCAAAGAATACTTCCATCAATGCTTCATCCTTTGAAGCCAGCTCTTCCATGAGGGCGGCATACATCTCTTCGGCCTTGTCTTTTTCGCCGGCCGGGATATCGGAGATCTCTGGTTTTCCGCCGCCGGAAGCAAATTTATACTGCTTCATCTTCAGCAGGTCGATGATGGTGTTGAATCCCGATCCCGCGTTCACCGGGTACTGCATCAGGGTCACATTTTTGCCGAACTGGGCCTTCATCTGGCGAAGGGTTTCGTCAAAATTGGCATTCTCCTGGTCGAGGTGGTTCATCACGAACATCACCGGGGTATTGGCGCGGGTGGCATAACGCCAGGTGATCTCGGTACCAACTTCAACGCCGTTCTGCCCGTTGACCATCATAATGGCCGTATCTACCACACGAAGCGCAGAAATCACCTCACCGCAAAAATCATCGAAACCGGGCGTGTCGATGATGTTTATCTTCTTATTGTCAGACAGTGTATAAAGTATCGTTGCTGAAACTGAGTTTTGACGCTCCAGTTCAATGGGGCGATAGTCGGAAACGGTGTTCTTGTCTTCTACTGATCCCCTGCGGCTGATGACCCCTCCCTCAAACAGCATTGCTTCGGCTAAGGTCGTTTTCCCTGATTTGGCACCCCCGATGAGGGCGATGTTGCGGATTTCGTTGGTTTGATATACCTTCATGGCAGCTAAGTAATTATATAAGTGATTGAAAATTATTATCTTCGTGAAAGGGCGACAAAATTAGAAAATTTAATGGAAATAACAAAGGTCGCGAAACAATAAAGAAGCACGAATTATGAATTAAGAATCAATCTATTATGGATGGGGTTGTGTAGCTCCTGTCCCCTCGCATTTTCTGACCGCCTCACCCTTCGGCTACGCTCAGGGCGGCGCCCCTGACCCCTCTCCCCGGGGAGCTACTCTTTGTATATCTCTTTCCCATCCAAAATAAAATGCTGAAAGTATGATTACCTTTTCCTGTTTTCCCGATTAAGCAATAATTAAGGATAGCAATTTCCCTTATGATAGATTAATCTGGTGTTAACCCCTCTGTGCTTCTCCGTGTGGGCTCTGTGTCTCTCAGTGTAACAAATAATTACACGGAGGTTCACGGAGATCTGGAGAGAACCACAGAGAAAAAAAACGAAATTATGGAACTCAATAAGATTACGGAGAAAATTATTGGATGTGCGATCGAAGTACATAAGCTTCTGGGCCCTGGGCTATTGGAATCAGCCTATGAAGAGTGTTTGGTATATGAATTATCCAATGCCGGATTAAAAGCTGAGCGACAGAAACCCGTACCAGTGATTTATAAAGAAATTCATTTGGAATGTGGTTATAGGATAGATGTTCTGGTGGAGGATTTAGTGATTATTGAATTAAAATCAGTTGAGAACTTTTGCCCTGTTCATGAAGCTCAGATATTGACCTATATGAAGTTTGCACAAAAAAGGACCGGCCTGTTGCTCAATTTTAATGTTACGGTACTGAAAAATGGCATAAGGAGATACATTCTTTAATCTAAAAATTATCTTTAACACTGTATTGTAAGTAGTTATACCTTTGGGCATCACAAAACGTATTTTAAAAAGATGCTTATAATGAGTAGCCCCGGGGAGAAGGGAGCAGCGTCTCCCGGAACAAGCCGGGTGAGGTAAATTAACCTTGTTTCATGCCGGCCCTGATCTGCGTCCACCGGTCGTCGGGCATTTTGGAGCCCATGAATTCGATGACATTTCCGGCCAGCAGGGCGCCAAGTTCGCCGCACGCCCGCAGGGGATGCCCCTGGGCCAGCCCGAATAAAAACCCCGCCGCATACAGGTCCCCCGCGCCGGTGGTGTCGATGGGCGTTACGTCGATCACGCCGATGTTGTACTGGTCATGGTGCGATTTGATCATCGACCCGCTGCTGCCGGTTTTGACAACGGCGATTTCACACAGTTTGCTCAATTCGATCAGTGCCTCCTCCGGCTCCAGCCCGGTGAGCGCCCTGGCCTCATCCTCGTTGGCAAACACGATATCCACATATTCGGTGATGATCGACAACAGGAAATCCCTGTTGGCCTCCACCACGTTGTAGCTGGCCATGTCGATCGAAACAATCAACCCGTGTTCCTGCGCCAGCTCCACCGCCCGCTGGATCAGTTCATGGTTCTGCACAAGATATCCCTCAATATGAAAATACGAATACCCCTTAAATATGCTGGACTTGTCACTTGTCATTTGTAATTCGTCATTCGTCCCTATTGGTTCAAGGTGTTCCGCTGAAAGTTCAATTGCCGCTCCCAGGAATGTCGCAAACGTCCGCTCCGAATCGGGTGTAACCAGTGCCACCGCCCGCCCGGTCTCCCGGCTGCTGTGGATCATATGCGGATCGACGCCTGCCTTGATGAGGTCACGTACGAAATACCCGCCGAGTTCGTCTTCACCCACCACGCCGATGTACCCGGCCTGGGCCCCGAGCATGGCCAGCCCGTGGATGGTATTCGCGGCGGATCCGCCGGCCGAATGGCTTTTCTGGTAGTCTTTCAGCGCCGAAAGCACCGAGTTGCTGCGTTCAATGTCGACCAGCTGCATGCTTCCCTTGGGCAACGCCAGGAAATCAAGGATGTTGTCGCTTTCAATCGGGATCATAATGTCAACGAGGGCATTGCCCATGCCAAGGATCTTTTTCATAGGTGAGGAGTTTAATGTCAAAATCAAAATGCAAAGTGCAGAATCAAAATGCAAAGTGCAAAATCAAAATGCAAAAAAAAGGATGCGGGAACCGTGAGGGAATGCATGCCTGGATTTCAGGGGTCAAAATTACAATTTTAAATTCAATCTGCCGAAAACCGGCTGAAGCTTTCCGGGGCAGATACCTCTTCCTGGTTTCCACCCCCTCCCCAGCCCTCCCCCCAAGTCTTGGCCCCCTCCCCAGCCCTCCCCCAAGGGGGAGGGAGTTTGGTTTGGGTGCTATCAGTCCGATCGTGTGCTATTAACTTCCACTAAAACGGTGCACGAAGCTCCCTCCCCCCTGGGGGAGGGCTGGGGAGGGGGAAATCGAAAAATTCTTCCCCTTCCTGTAATATATTGTTCTTTCCATCGTATTTATTAAGTCTAAATTGATTTTTATATGTCAGTGAAAAACGGTATCTTTATCCTCGCATTTTCGCTCCTGGCGTTTGCCGGATGCACGCAGAGCCAGGACCAACCTGTTGTTAAAACCAAGCAAAATATGAAATTCAAGCAGTTAACGCCCGAGGAAGAACGGGTGATTGTCAACAAGGGAACGGAAGCTCCCTTCACGGGCAAATACGATGCATTCAATGAAACCGGGAAATATGTATGTAAACGATGCGGCGCCCCGCTCTACCGTTCAACGGACAAATTCGACGCCCATTGCGGATGGCCCGCCTTTGACGATGAGATCGCGGGTGCCGTCAAACGGATTCCCGATGCCGACGGCATGCGCACCGAGATCGAATGCGCCGCCTGCGGCGCCCACCTCGGCCACGTGTTCCTGGGCGAAGGGCTCACCGACAAAGATACGCGCCACTGCGTCAACTCCCTATCGCTGGAATTTATTCCAGCGGCTACACCAGCGGCTACACCAGCGGCTGAAACCAAAAAGACCGACACCGCCATCTTCGCCGGCGGCTGTTTCTGGGGCGTTGAATACTACATGCAGAAGATCAAGGGGGTGATCTCGACCGAGGTAGGCTACACTGGTGGGAAAACTGACCACCCTACCTATAAAGAGGTATGTGCCGGGAATACGGGGCATTACGAGGCCATCGAAGTGGTGTTCGATCCCGCCCAAACCTCCTACGAAACGGTGGCAAAGATGTTTTTTGAAACACACGATCCCACACAATGGAACCACCAGGGCCCCGACTGGGGCGACCAGTACCGGTCGGCAGTGTTCTACAGGGACGAGGAACAAAAAGCGATCACCCAAAAACTAATCGCCCGACTCAAAGAAAAGGGCTTCAAAGTCGTGACGGAGCTGATCCCTGCAAAAACATTCTGGAAAGCCGAAGATTACCACCAGGATTATTACGAGCATAAGGGAACGACGCCGTATTGTCATGGGTATGTGAAGAGGTTTTGAGGAGTGACAAGGAGACAAGGTAACAAGGTAACAAGGTAACAAGGGGACGAGGGGACAAGGGGACAAGGGGACAAGTGACGGGTGAAAGGTTACTAAGCGTTTTATTCGTAATTCGTAATTTTGTAACTAATCAGTAGCTTTTGTAATCGGCAATGACATTCAAAGCAGGCAACACATTTTGTCCATTTTTTATGGCAGTGTCAATAATGGATCTCAGGATGGCAAAGTTTTCAGCAGCATTAAACACCTTGAACTGGCCG
>JAPLDF010000070.1 GCA_026391835.1 Bacteroidota bacterium | reverse complement strand
TGGCACCTCGATGTCGGCTCGTCACATCCTGGGGCTGAAGAAGGTCCCAAGGGTTCGGCTGTTCGCCGATTAAAGTGGCACGTGAGCTGGGTTCAGAACGTCGCGAGACAGTTCGGTCCCTATCTGTTGTGGGCGTTGGAAACTTGAGGGCACCTGACTCTAGTACGAGAGGACCGAGTTGGACAGACCGCTAGTGCATCTGTTGTGGCGCCAGCTGCATTGCAGAGTAGCTACGTCTGGATGAGATAAGCGCTGAAAGCATCTAAGCGCGAAACTCAGCCCAAGATGAGGTTTCCTTTAAGGGTCGTCGTAGACCACGACGTTGATAGGCTACAGGTCTAAAGGCAGTAATGTCATAGCCGAGTAGTACTAATTACCCGTAAGCTTTCTTCTATGACAAGCTTTTAATTAATTGTTGTATTTTCTTTCTCTATATGTCTTTAAGATATTGTAGAGTCAGGTTCAGAACCTGACTCTACAGAAGATCTTACGGTGACTATAGCAGTGGTGTTCACCTCTTCCCTTTCCGAACAGAGTCGTTAAGCCCACTTGCGCAGATGGTACTGCAGTTTTTGTGGGAGAGTATGTCGTCGCCGATCTTTTATAACCCAGCCTTTTGGCTGGGTTTTTTTTTGCCATCACCTTTCTATCCGGCTGCTATTTTTCCGTACCTTTATCCGCAAATTCGTACCACCTGAATGCGCCATATTCCCTACCGCTCCTTCTGCCTTACAGCCCTTATCATCCTGGGAATTTGTATGAACGCCTTCTCCCAGCAACCGGATACCAGCAACATTCTGCGTAAAAAACAACTGTCGGAGGAAGAAGCTGAAAACCTCCGGGCCTCGGCGGCCACCAATAAAATGCTGGTTGACTCCATTAAGAAACACCGCGATTCCACCCAGGTGTTCTTCTTTAACAGCAACCTGGAAAAACTGGGCCCCCTTGACCTTCACCAGAACGATACCGCCCTCACCGGCTTTCAGAACTATGACCTGCTGTATAAACGGGACCGGTTTTATGCGACACTTGGCAATATCGGTAAAAACTATCGCTCACTGGTCCCATTTCAATCCGGATCAAAAAGTGGCTTCGATTACGGGATCCATAGCATCGATCAATACCTGTATCAAAACGACAGTGTAAAATACTACAAGGTATATAAAACATATACGGAGCTTACGTATGTCCAGGGTGCCAAAAAAGAGCAGAATTTTCATGCCATCTTCAGCCGTAATATCTACAGAAGTTTCAACCTTGGCTTCGATTTTCATGTGATGAGCGCCCCAGGGGCCTATTCCAGGCAAAAAACCAACCATATCAACTTTGTCCTGACTTCACAGTTCTTTACCAAAAACAAGCGATACGGCTTTATTGCCAACTTCACAGTAAACCGGCTGCGCAATTATGAGAATGGCGGGCTGCAAAACGACAGCCTGTTTGAAGGAAACCTTGAATCAAACAGGCTGGTAATTCCTGTGAACCTGGTAGCTGCTCAAAACAGGATCAGGGAATCCGGCTTTTTCATGAAACACTATTTTGATCTCACCCGTCACGTGAAAAATGGAAAGGATACCACCCTGCCCGTAAAAAACAGGTTAGACCTTGGAAGGGTGTCATATTCTTTCGAATATAACAGGCAAATTCAGAATTTCATCGACAATCAGCCTGACAGCGGCTTTTTTCCCCCGCCTGTGTTCGATACGGTGCACACAGTCGACTCACTGACTGTTAAAAAAATCGTTAACGATATCATATGGTCAAACCCAAGTTTCAAACCAAACCGGCAATTGAGGGTTTTCCATATCGAAGCCGGCATCAGACAGCAATATACTGAAGTCTCACTCCACGGGGTCAAACATTTCTTTCAGCAGTTTATCCCTCATGCCGAAATAGATTTTACACCGATATCGAGTATAAGGCTGACGGCAAAGGGTGATTACGTGATCGGCGATTATAATGGAAATGACCTCAGCCTGGGCGCGAAATTGTCTACAACCCTCGGCAGCCAGTCGAAAAACGTTGGGATTATCTCAATTTCCGCTAACTATACCCTGCAGCAGCCGGGATGGTTCTATTCACATTACAGGGGAAATAGTTACCAATGGGATACCTCCTGGCTCAAACAGGGAACCATCTCGGGTGGATTCAATTACGCTTTTAAATTTTTTGAGACCGGTATCGAAATCTGCCGCATTAATAACTTTATATACCTGGATTCCTCAAGCCTTCCAAAGCAGTATAAACCTCAGTTCGGATATTTCAAGCTTTACCTGAACGGGACATTTGACCTCTGGAAATTTAAATTGAAACCCCAGTTGGTTTACCAGACAGTCCAGGGAACTACAGTGCTGCGCCTTCCGGCCTTCATAGGTAACGTTGCCGTGTATTTTACACAACCTCTTTTCCATGGTGCAGCCACGCTTCAACCCGGGCTGAATTTTTTCTATAACACGGTATATTATGCTGACAGTTATAATTCTGCCGTACGATCTTTCTATTTGCAGGATAAGAAAGAGATTGGTGATTATTTATATATAGATTTCTTCATCAATGTGAAGATCCAGCGCGCCAGGTTCTTTGTTACCTACACCCATATCAACGCCAGTTTCATGGGACGCAACTACTATACAACGCCAAATTACCCCATGCAGGATGGTGCCTTTAAATTTGGCATAGCCTGGAGATTTCACGATTAATTCAATCAAAAAAAGACAAGTACCCGTTTTTTTTAGTTCCGGCTGTTCATCTGAATTCTGAACGTCCATGCATGCCTGCAAGGAGGGCCCACCTGAAATGCTTTGGGAATTTCAATGAAAAAGCCATTATCGGCATCCTTTTCCCATTTCAATATTCCCTTTTTCCCCAACAACCCGATGGATGCTCCCCCGGATGGCTGAAATCCTTTAACAGCAATGGTTGCAGGCATTCTTACGTCGCCGGGTTCAGCCAGGTAAATCAAATAAATGGTACCATCGGCCAGGGATGTAAAGCAGATTTTCCCTGATTTGAAAGGCTTGACCGGCCGGGAATTGTAAATGGCTTCACCATTGACCTGCATCCAGTCGCCGATTTCACGCAGCCTCAGGTAGGCGGTATCGGCCCATTCACCCTCCGGAGAGGGGCCGATGTTGAGGAGGTAATTTCCGCCTTTACACACAATATCGACCAGGTTGTGGATGATTTTGTTGGTAGGTTTGTATATGTCTCCCGGAACATAGGACCATGATGTTGCCATCGTCATACAGGTTTCCCAAGGATAGTCAAGCAGCTTGTCCGGGATTTCCTGCTCAGGTGTCCGGTAATTTTCATATTTCCCGGTAACAGTCCTGTCAACAATCAGCAGGTCGGGCTGGTATCTGCGTGCCATGGCTGCGATTGCCGGCATGTTCACATCCTGTCCGTTTTTAGGGTCTACCCATCCCCCATCCAGCCATAAAATATCTACTTTGCCATACCGGCTCATCAATTCCAGGATCTGGTTATAGGTAAAATCGCAATATTTCTTCCACCGCTCCGGGTATTTTTTAATGCTGTAATTTACATTCCGGGTTGGGGTGGCCCAATCCTCAGCCCAGTAATCGTTGCAGTGCCAGTCGGGCTTTGAGAAATAAGCACCGGTCCAGAATCCCTGCGCCCTGAAGGCGTTAAAAATCTCTTTTGTCACATCGGCCCTGGGGTTGCTGTGAAAAGGACAAGCCGCATCTGTTATGGAATAATCTGTCTGCTTTGTATCAAACATGCAAAAACCGTCGTGGTGCTTTGTTGTAAAGATCACATATTTCATCCCGGCATATTTTGCAGCGAGGGCCCATACTTCCGGATTAAACTTCTTAGGATTGAAACTCGTCTTAAGTTTGGTATACTCCCGGCAATAGTCGGTGTAATTTTTTATTTTCCGGCGACACCAGTCTTCATCTTCGGAACAGATTGACCACGATTCCACGATTCCCCACTGGCTATAGGTACCCCAGTGCATAAGCAACCCGAACTTCAGATCTTTCCATTGCTCCAGCTTTTGTAAGATTACAGGATCGTGCTCGGTTTCAATATTATCATTGGCCGGTGTTTGTGCTGCTGCGATCCCCGCCACCAGGAATATTAACAAAAGGAAAATGAAATTCAGTTTCATCAGTGTCTGTTTTTATGGATCAAAAATAATTCATTTCGGTCAATTGATTTTGGGCAACTGCATCAAAGGGCAACTTTTCATGCAAGGATACTCCCGGCACCGGTATGGCCATTGCCGGGAGTGACGCCCAATGAACAGGAAAATATTTTCGGTCAAGGTATTGATGTTTCGCCGAATAATGAAACAGTCAGCCTGGAAAGTAAAGCAATTTTGAAAAAAAGTAAAAAATATTGTCAGTTTAATTGCTTTTAAGGCAAAAAATACCTTATCTTTGCGCTTATTTAGTCTAAATTATTTTAATGTACGGCACTATGAAAAAATTTACATATATCCTTTTTACGCTTGCATTCGTGTCATCAATGGCCTTCAGCCTCTCGTCATTTGCTGTAAAACATGTGGTTTCGGTTGGAAATTTCTTTTTCAGCCCTGCCACCGTCAGCGTAAATGTCGGAGATACCATGCGCTGGGTTTGGAGTGAAGGCACCCACACGACAACATCCACTCCAGGTGCAATTCCATCCGGTGCAGCCTCCTGGGACGCACCTATCACCAGTACTGCTACATCATTTGAATACAAAGTGACCAAGGCAGGTTCCTATGCGTATGTTTGCACCCCTCACGCACCGGGAATGGCCGGTTCATTTACTGCAACAGCCGTTGCCCCTACCCTGTCGGTGACCCCTCCGGGCAGAAACGTAAATGCATCAGCAGGTGCAACTACTTTCACTGTAGCTTCCAACTCACAATGGACAGCAAGCAGCAATGCTGCCTGGTGTACAGTTACAGCCAGTGGTACCGGAAATGGAACCATCAATGCAAACTACTCCGAAAACACTTCTTTTGCGCAGCGTGTAGCGACCATCACAGTTACCGTAACGGGCCTGACTCCCCAACTGGTTACTGTTACCCAGGCTGCATCGACTGTCGGCGTCGCTGAACAGCTGCTGACTGATCTCCAGGTCTTTCCAAACCCAACCAAAGGAGTTTTCAAATTCAGGGCCGGCAGAATAATGGACCAGGTGTTAGAGGTATCGGTGATGGATATCAGTGGAAAAAAGATATTGTCCAGGGTATGTTCCGGTTCAGAGGAATATACATTTGATATTTCCCGGGAACCCAAAGGATATTATTTTATCCGCATTATATCAGGCAACAGCACCCAGGTCAGACGGATCGTGTTAACTGATTAATCGCTGAAGATTTTTTGTTTTGTTTTGTTTTGTGTTTTGTTTTTTTTTGCTGAGTTGAGTTAATTTGGTTTTGGGCATGGGTTGTAGGGTATACTTACAGCCCATGTTTTTTTTGCATTATCCCAAGTTCCCTCGCACCATCCGGTTCATGCTGAAAACAAGCCATTTGTCCGGAATACATCCGCGCGATGCAATAGTTGGAACTCTGGCAACCTGAGTTATGCACCTCTCCAGATTTAAGCTTGTTGATAAATCCGGGGTCATGAATCAGGGCCCTGGCAATCTGGACAAAATTAAATCCCTTTCCCAGTACATTTTCAATGGACTCCCCCGACTTCATGCCGCCCACGTATATCAATGGTAAACGAACTGCATCCCTTATCCTGAGTGCATCGTCGAGGAAATAGCCTTCGCTGAATGGTTCGGGTTTCATCAGGATATTGCCAAAATAGCGGGTTCCGAATTTCATCCAGGGATTTTTCATATAATGCGCCATGACTTTCACCGGCATGCTTCCGCGCATCACATACATGGGTGCCTTGGAAACAAACCCGCCGGAAAGAACAAGTCCGTCGACACCTAAGTTCTCCAGCATCCCGGCAACCAGGATTGATTCATCCAATTCCATCCCTCCTTTAAAACCATCGCGCAGGTTCATTTTCACAACTACCGCCACATTCTTTGCCGCTGCATCAGTCACAGCCCTGATCACTTCAACCATAAACCTGCTTCTGTTCACCAATGAACAGCCATACCTGTCTTTACGTTTGTTTGTATAGGGTGAAAGGAACTGGCTGATCAGGTAACCATGTCCTGCATGAACTTCAACAGCATCGAAACCCGCATCCCCGGCAATTTTAACTGCATTGGAAAAATCCCGGATGATCCCCTCAATCTCAATCATTGAAATTGTTCTTGGCCAGGTAGGACCGTACAGGTTAAACCCGCCGGTTGGAGCCAGGCAGGCACCTGACAGTGACTTTTTTGCCATCAACCCACAGTGCCCGACCTGGATGGCTGCGGCGGCACCCTCCCGGTGAATAGCCTCAGTAAGTTTCTTCAAAGCAGGGATTTGCTCTCTACGAAGCAGAAGCTGGTGCGGGAAAGACAACCCACTCCTGGACACAGCTGCATATGCGACTGTCGTCATGCCAACTCCTCCGGCGGCTACGGCAGCGTGGTAATTGATGAGTTCGGCGGAAACGCTGTGGTTTGGGCACATGCCTTCGAATGCGGCAGACCGGATCGACCGGTTACGCAGGACAATTGGCCCGATTTTTTGTTCGGTAAAAAGCATTGACCGTTAACTAGTTAGTGCCCCGCTGTTTTTTTATTTCATCGTAGGCGGCACTTATTTTCTGGAATTTTTCGGTTGCCGACTTCCTGATGTCATCACCAAGATGAGCCACCTTATCAGGATGATGCTTTTTGGCCATGTCGCGATAAGCTTTTTTCACTTCATCGTCGGTGGCGGCGGATGTTATTTCAAGAACATCATAGGCCCAACCTGCGTTTTTTACATACATGGCCTTGGTGGAGTTGAAATCGGCAGCAGAAACTCCCATGTAACCTGCAATGGTCGAGATCATATCAACCTCGTCGGGATGATAGAGTCCATCGGCGGCGGCAATGCCAAAGAGGTAATTGACCAGCTGAAGTTTAACCGCATAATCGGTAAACTGTCCAACCTGGACGCTGACCTCCTGTATGTTAATATCCTGCTTGAGAATTTCCTGCAACATTCTGATCAGCCGGTTGCCTTCTTCTTCGCCAAACTGGCTGATAAAGAAATTACGGACAAATTCAAGTTCAGCCCTGACAATCTTCTGGTCAGCCTTCATTACTGCCGCTGAGAGTACCAGGAGGCTCATTGCAAAATCACCCCGCTGGGTCCCCCGGTATGAACTCTGACTGGAATTCACACCATCAAACATGGACCCCAACGCGACACCGAGGATGGCGCCAATCGGCCCGCCAAACACCCAGCCCAATCCTCCCCCAACCCATTTGGCATATCCGGGTTTCCGTGTGGTGCCATTGTTTACAGGATTTCCTGCCCCGCTTCCGGGATCTTTACCGGCAGAGGCCTGTCCGTTTTGCGCTGAATCTGTTCCGGCAGGTTTTTTACGCATGCTAAATACAGCATACAACACAATCCCGACAATTAGTATTACAATAATTTCGCCTATTCCCATAGTTGTTTTATCGTTATAATTCCTGATTTCAGATTTTGAAAGTCTAAAACCGGAAAGGGATTAATTATTCACCATTTCAGACAATGGCAGGCCATATTCTTCTATCATTTTAATTCCCAGTTTTTCCAATTGATCCAGGACCGGGTTGTAAATCTCAGGAATCACCGGTACATGTACGCCTTTTACATTTATTTTACCATCCAGGATCATCTCCACTCCGATCGCAGCCGGCAATGCAACAGTGCGGGCGATGGATGTGTCGGTTGCAAGGGTTCCGTAATCGAGCATGCGTGAACGGATCACCTCCTTCCTCCCATCGGAAAAGGCAGCAAGAAAAGTATGCTGCATGGCTACCATGTCACGCTCATGTTGACCAAGGCTCATCTTTTCAATCATGAGGTCGGAAGTCACTTCAAAAGTTGAATCAATACCCCTGTTCATTGCCACATCATCAAAGAGCCCCAGCCAGCCCATTGCCTCAACGGCATGGGAATTTTCAGGAATTCCAAGGAAACCGGCCACCTGGCTCCGGGTAGATGATGCAGATGAGGTCTCCCCTATCTGCCTTTTCACCATATCAGCATATGTAAACCCGGTCATATCGGTTTTTTCAGGTGAAATCAGGTTCAGTCGTTTGATCGCATCGAGTGTTTCACACCAGCCTTTGTAACGAAATGTTCCGCGGAACATGGTTTGCGCCTCAGGGATGCCGTAAATTTCCTTGTAGGCGAGTGAATCACGGTTTGGATAGACCTCAAGTTCGCCAACCTCCGGGAAATTCACGCGGAACGGGTTTTTAAACAGTGAAAGGGTGGGTAGTTCAACGACCTTCCCGTGGTGGAGATACATTGCATCGTTGTTGCCGGCAAGCACAACACCTTTGGGGCTCCACGAAAATTTATACCTGAACGGGTTATCGGCTGCCTCCGGTGCAGGCAATGCGCCGCATATCGAATAAAATTCAAGAATAGCACCCTCACGTTCATGAACACTGTCGATGATGCGCATGGCCGACATGTGATCAATCCCCGGGTCGAGTCCCATTTCATTGAGCAGGATGATCCCGGCCGCTTTTGCTGCGTCATCCAGGGCATACATCTCAGGTTTGACATAAGAGGTGGTCACCATGTTTTTTTTATGGGCAACACAATGCCTGGCAACCATTACATGAAATATATAGGGAAGCAGGCTAACGGTAATATCATGGTCAGCCACCAGCCGGCCAAGTGAATCTTCATCCCCTGCATCCCAAAACAGGGAAGTCCCACGCGGGTTGCCATCGATCATCATATCCGAACGGTCAGGGGTATTGGAGGCAACAGTAACAAGGTAGTCTTTGGAAAGCAAGTACTGGATGATTGGTTTGGCAACGAGCCCGGAGCCGAGGATTAGTATCTTTTTCATGTTGTTGATGTTTTGGTGAACGGGTGAACGGGTGAACGGGTGAACGGGTGAACGGGTAAACGGGTAAACAGGTGAACGGGAGCGGTAATTATTCACCGTGACCTTATTCCCTATTTTAAAAACTCCTCCATGTATTTATAGTCTGGGGTTAACTCGCCATTGTGCAGTATAAGTGCCTTTTTGATAGGCTTTGGCAGGTCGAGGTCATCAAAATGTTCATTAAAATCTGCATCGGCTATCGGCTTGACAAAGTTGACCAGGACATCGGCAAATCCATCGGATGAATCGCGGGGCAGTTCGGCAGGTAAAATATCAACTGCCATCACCAGCATGCCGGGGCCTTTATGCCCCATGGTGATCTGCTCTGTATCCGGATCATAAACAAAAATGGGATCGTCAATTTCTGTGGGCTTAAGTGTGCATTCCACCGATCCTTCCACATCGCAGCTAATGTCGCCGATCACGGAAAGCCGTGGTTGCCCTTTTGCAAAAAGTTTTTTCAGGTATTGTTTTGTGACCAGCCGCGGATAGCGTTTATCCCAGTAGACACAGTTAATCAACATGGAAAGGTACGGGATATATTTCTCAAACCTGCTCCGGTAGTTGTGGGGATTTGCGTAGTAATCGTGCAATTCAAACGGGTCACCGTCAACATGTTCCATAAGGTCTTCTTCCTTGAAAATTACCTTGTACACAATGTTGTCGGGTAATTTCTTCCTGCGGTGCAGTTCGAGCAGTTTCTCCGGGGAAATCTCTTTAACAGGCAGTAAGCCAATGATTTCCTGGGCTCCCTGTGAAACATTGCCATACCCGGTAAACCCGATAACAAATGGCCGGAGTTCATGAGGGATTCCATTTTCGGCAATCAGCTGGCCGATGGCTGAGATATCATCCTTGGCTTCATTGAGTGAAGGATAATGGTGGGCCTGTTTCAGTTTTACAAGGGTGGAACTGTATCCTGCATCCCTGAGACGCAATCCAAGCGCCCACAGTGAATTGATCATCCCTGCCATTCCTGCGTAGCGGCCGAAGAAGATGAGACGTTTGCCTTGTTCATCCACCACCTTTTCGTACTCGATCAGGTTGCACTTTAATTCCATCAGCCTGCGCAACATCGCCATGTTGTATTGCTGGCCTTTGACAACATGGGCAAAAAACACATAGGTCTTTTCAGGTTCAAAAAAGGATTCCGGCATCTCTTTGACACCAAAAATCACGGAACATTTTTTCAGATCTTTGGCGATTTTCGCCCCGGCGTGAATGTACTCCTCATCAGAAAACACTCTCTTTTCGGATGTCTGAACAATGATGTCCAGTTTTTTTTGTTTCACAAGCCGGGCAACATGCTTGGGTGTAAGCGGAGCCCTTCGTTCAAGTTTGTATTTATCCTCGTGCCGGATACCAATAAAATTGCTCATAGATCTGTTAGTTTTGGAACAGCAAAGGTAGGAAAAGTCATTGTTTTTTCTGTATATTTGACGTTAATTTACCTGCAATGCCCTTGCGCAACATCCGATTAAGTGTTCATACCGGTTTGCTACTCTTATTTTCAGTTGCAATACCATGTGGCGTGTATGGGCAGATCAAAACTCCCTTCCTGCTGAGGTACCAGACTGCGATCCAGGGCAATCTGACCCTGATTGCCAACAATGTGCTATCTGTCAATTCCACAGCAAATTACAATGGAATACTCGGGAACCATGATACCACCACCGTATTTGTAGATGTTGATTCGGACACCACTACTTTTAATTCAAGCAATGCGACACTCATGTTGCCGCCGGCCCTCGTATGCCCGGAGATAAACAAGGTTTTCCTTTACTGGTCGGCAGCCGACAAGGAAGATCCAAGTGCGGAGCCGGACTGGAGTTTTAACAAAGTCAAATTGAAAATACCCGGAGATAGTGCTTACCGGCTGGTGACAGCTGATGATGTCATTTACCAGGGACGCAGTGAACACTTTTACAATGACCCCTATACATGCTTTAAAGATATAACGGATCTGGTTCCGGCAGATCCGAATGGAACATACTGGGTAGGGAATGTAAAAGCAAAACAGGGGACCCTGATAAGTCATGGCGGTGGCAATACCGGGACCTCGGGAGGCTGGATCATTGTTTTTGTATATGAAAGCACTTCGCTGCCACAAAAAAGCATCGCGATTTTTGACGGGTATGTTCATGTTGCCAATGAGATGAGTCCCAATCCGCTGCCGTTTACATTCAGCGGTTTCCAGACAGTGCCGACCGGAAACGTGAACATTGATTTCCTGATGGGGTCCCTGGAAGGGGATTGGGACCTTACCGGAGATTACTGCCAGATACAGAAAGTTGACGGTTCATGGCTTACGATGAGTTCATCATTGCGGCAGACCAATAACTTCTTTCACAGCATCATCGGTGTTGACGGATCCCAGTTTCTCAGCCGAAACCCTGCAAGCCGGAATACGCTTGGCTTCGATGCTGATAAATTCCCGATCCCGAATGCAGGCAACACGGTCATTGGCAACAACCAGACTTCCGCAACCATCAGGATGGGGACGAACCAGGAGATTTACGGGTTGTTTCTTATCGGGCTCGCGGTGGATGTATGGTACCCGAGCATCCTGACCTTGTACACCATCCCCGCGATGGCTGGCGGATCAGGCGGGAGCGTGAACGCCGGGGACACCGTGACTTTTTCATTTGCAACGCAAAACCTGGGAAACGACGGGGCTGTTGGACTTGTCCAGTCTACGCTCATCCCCCCGGGGCTTGATTTTTTAACGGTGTTGTCCCCTGTACCGGCAGGGGTGACCTATGCTTACAATGTTTCAAACAGGTTGTTGCAATTCAGTATTCCAAATGACCTTGTTGAGGTCGGTGATACCCAGTTTACCCTGCAATATATGAGTAAAGCCATCAGGGATTGCACGCTGCTGATGGACAGTGCCACATGTCACCCGGTTTGCCAGGTGATCTCCTCGTATCACGGGGTATTTAATCCGGCGATTCAAACAGCCATCAGTTCTACCGGCTTGTCTGCCTGTGGTATCGGGAACATGCAACCGGTTGCCTTTACCATCATTCCGCTCCCTTCCGTCCCCGTTGCCGCAAATGATTCTGTCACGACACCGGAAGATACGCCGGCAGGCATTCCCGTGCTTGTCAATGATACGGATTGTGATACAAATATCAATATCAACAGCATCTGGGTCATTCAAGACCCGGCGCATGGCATTTACCAAACCAATTTCAACACAGGGTTGGTGATTTACACCCCGGATATGAACTACAACGGCACCGATACGTTGAGGTACCGCATCTGCGACTTTGACGGCCTGTGCGATACAGCCTGGGTTTATATCCATGTATCCCCTGTGAATGACCCCCCGGTTGTGCGAAATGAGTTTGTTACGATGTGCATGAACACAACGGCATCGGGAAACTTATTGGCCAATGACGCAGACAGCGTTGAACAAACCGCGATGGTTTCTTCTTTAACTCCGGTAACCGGACCATCACACGGGATGATAATATTGACCCCAAACGGTGATTTCACCTATACTCCATCAATCGGTTTTACCGGGTCTGATAAAGTGATCATACGCGTTTGCGACACTGGTTTTCCTTTGCCGCCGCAGTGTCTGAATGACACCATTTTCTTCACGGTCAATGACATCATCCAATCCAGCGCAGGCGCCGATCAGCATCTTTGCATGGACAGCACGGTTAACCTGCTGGGAAATAACCCATGGCCCGGGACAGGGAACTGGACACAGGTTTCGGGTCCGGTTGCTGCGACCATCATTTCGCAGGGTGTTTCATCAGCAACCGCCTCCGGCCTGATTCCCGGGATCTACAACTTTATCTACACCATAACCATTGGATCATGCATCTCATCCGACACCATGGAGGTTTCGGATGAAGCGGCACCCACACCGGCAAGCGCCGGGCAAGACCAGTTTCTGTGCATGGAGGGGTCGGGTACAACGTCTACATATCTTTCCGGGAATTTCCCGGCAAATGGCTTGGGCCGATGGGAGCAGCTGCAAGGTCCGAATACAGCCCTGATCAGTGACACCACTGCTCCGGGCGCACTTGTTACCAGCCTAATACATGGCAGCTATACCTTCAGATGGACGATCAGCAACGGGGTTTGCCAACCTTCATCAGACAGTGTAGCTATTGTCGTTAGCCGGGTTGCTGAAGCCCATGCCGGGCCAGACCATCTGCTCTGTGCAAACGATCAGTTCATTGCCGGAGAGGCCTCGGCAACCAACTATATTTCAGTTTCCTGGCATTCTTCGGGGTCAGGCACATTTAATGACTCCACACTTATTCAGCCGACCTACACACCTTCATCAGCAGATATCGGCCTTGGTCATGCTGCCCTGTTCATGACAGCTCAATCCGCTGCACCATGCCATGCAGCTGTTGATACATTGATGCTTGCTTTTTCACCGGTGCCGGTCGTCTCGGCCGGTCACGACGGCGCAACCTGCGAGATGTCGCCATTCCATGTCGACGGCGCAGGATTTCAAAACGCAGACAGCCTTGCCTGGTCGCACAATGGAAAAGGCATCCTCACTGGGACTGGCACTCTATTCCCGGTCTATTCCCCGGCCACCGGTGAAACAGGTGCGGTAACAATCACCCTGACTGTATATGGACAGGAAGCCTGCATAGATGTGCAGGCAGCAGACGATTTTCAACTTGTAATTTATGAAGCAGTTAAGGCTGATGCCGGTGTTGATCAGCTCATTCCTGCCGGTTCATCTGCTGCTCTCGCAGGGAATGCCAATTCCGGTTCAGGTAGCTACTCCTTCCGTTGGGAACCAGCTGGACTTTTTGAAAACAATGCATCAGAAAATGCCACAACCAAAGCCATCACAAATGATACTACCATCTATCTCGTGGTAAAGGACCTCACTTCGGGATGCAGCAACACCGATAGCACCCGGCTGACAGTGTTTGCAAAACCGGTTGAGGATTACGAAGGATGCATTAAAATCTACAACACCATCACCCCCAATGGGGATGGACTCAACGACCAGTGGATCATAGACTGTATCGAAAATTTCCCTGCAAACAAGGTCACGCTTTTCGACCGTTGGGGAGATAAAATCAACGAGTTTGAGAATTATGACAACATCTCGGTTGTCTGGAAAGGGACCACCTTGAAGAATGAGTCATTACCGGACGGAACCTATTACTATATTATTGCTATTAAAAATGGCGGGACATACACGGGCTGGGTATATATGAGGGGCGTCAGTAAATAAAAGATGCATGAACAGACGTGACAACATCAGGGATATACTAATCATTCTTATAGTCTTGTGGGCTTCAAATTCCTTTGGCCAGCAGGATCCCCTGTTCACGCAGTACGCCTATAACAAACTTGCTTTTAATCCTGCATATGCCGGGAGCGCAGGACGATTCTCGCTTGACCTCATCACCCGGATACAGTGGGTTGGCATCAAGGGAGCACCCAGAACTGTCTCATTCAATGCACATACGCCGTTGCGCAACCCAAAGATCGGCATCGGCCTGAATGCATACCGCGATGAACTTGGCCCGACGATCGATTACGGCATGATGGCTGCTTTTGCTTACCGCATCCTGTTCCCGTCGACAACCTTGTGCTTTGGTGTTCAGGCAGGGTTCAAATACATGGATATCAACCAGGGGCTCCTCGACCCCAGGGACCAGGGAGATCTCCTGCTCACAGGCCAGCTGACAAACAAGGCGGTTCCCGATGTTGATTTCGGGATGTATTACTATGGGAACAGGTTTTATGCCGGTTTATCAGCCAGGCACCTGCTGGAAAACCAGATACTGGTATCCGGCACAGTGCCCGGTGATAAAACCAGCTTTACCCGGCTCCGCAGGAATTTTTATGCGATTGCGGGTGGTGCTATCCCGGTGAATGTGAACCTCGACTTTATCCCTTCCATCCTGGTCAAGTACCTGCCTGAAACCCGGTTACAGGCCGATTTCAATGCCAGTTTCCTGATAAACAACCTGCTGACGCTGGGCGCTGCCTACCGCACAGACCAGGCGCTGGCAATGATGATCCAGGTGAACATTGGCAAAGGGTTCGCAATCGGGTATTCTTATGATATCTGGTTCAACATCCTGAAATCCTACAACTCCGGTTCACATGAAATCAGGATCGGGTATGAGTTTGATATTTTTCATAAGGACCGTATGTTAACGCCCAGGTACTTTTAATCCTAAACCTCACAGATGCTCCTCCGAATCATCGTCCCTGTCGTCGTATTGCTAACCAGCCTGAATGGTTTTACACAGCCTGCCCTGCAACGTGCACAGAAAGAGATGTCGCTGTTTAATTATTCAAAGGCTGTTGAAATACTGCAAAAAGATATTGCTAAAAAAGACCGGGAGCCAAACTTTGAAACCACCCTCGCCATGGCTGACTGCTACCGCATGCTGAACGATGTTCCCGGAGCAAAAACCTGGTATGCACTGGCCATTGCAAGGCTGGCCAACTGCCGGTCTGAAGTGCACCCCTGCCCCATCGTTTTTTTTCACTATGCCCAGGCGTTGCGCTCGGCAGGTGAATACGCCCTGGCAAAGATTTATTTTCTCAGGTATGATTCCATCGTCCAGGGTCAGCAACGTGGAAGGCTCTTTGCGGATTACTGCGACAGCGCCGTCGCATGGCAGGCGTTGAAACCTGAATTCGAAACCAGGAATCCCATTGGTCTGAATACTCCGCAATCGGAATTTGGTGCAGTTTTTTACCCCGGAGGCATCTTA
The DNA here is from genome assembly GCA_026391835.1 of Bacteroidota bacterium. GTDB lineage: Bacteria > Bacteroidota > Bacteroidia > Bacteroidales > FEN-979 > CAIVAT01. The sequence goes on along the minus strand of JAPLDF010000070.1, from coordinate 79,703 downwards.
TTCGCAAGTGACCGCATTTCTGCAACCACTGCAGGAAAAATCTATGGCTGGACTGGAAACAGCTACCTGAACCTTTACTCTGCAGCACCAGTTCATGCGGACAGTATTTTCGGAGATTTCACCTCCCCCCTTCCCTTTTCCGGCCTTTCCGGGCAGGGATGGCATGAAGGGCCGGTGACGTTTAACCAGGGCTTCACAAAAATTTTCATAAACCAGACACAATTAACGCATGACAAAGGGAAAAAAGACCCTGGCCCGGTCAGGACACATCTTTTAAAAATATTCTATGCTGAGAAGCAGGATGGCAAATGGTCGGCAGCAGAGCCCTTCTTTCTGAACAGTGAAAATTATTCTGTCGGCCATCCTGCGCTTACAAAAGACAGGAAAACACTCTATTTTGTTTCTGACATGCCGGGAGGCTATGGGGAAACGGATATCTGGTATTGCATTTACGGTCAAAATTCATGGAGCGCTCCCATAAACCCCGGCCCTGCAGTAAATACCGCCGGAAAAGAGATGTTTCCCTTTGCCGCCGCCAACGGGGACCTCTATTACGCCTCGGATGGCCTGCCCGGTTTTGGCGGGCTGGATTTGTTTGTCACAAGAAATACTGAAAGTCATTGGAGCACGCCGCACAACCTTGGATGGCCGGTGAATTCTTCCTGGGATGACTTTTCACTGTCAATTTCCGGAAATAATGATGGTGGATTATTCAGTTCAAACAGGCCGGGAGGTGCCGGAAGCGACGATATTTACTGCTTCCGGAAGATTCTGCCGGTACAAATCCCGCCAGTTTCACCTGGACCGCCAGCAATTGCAGTGTCCGTGGTTAATGGGACTCCGGTAAAATCTCTTTCCGACACGCTCGAGATCAATAAAAGCTACAGGCTGGAAAATATTTTCTATGATTTTGACAAATGGGATATCCGTGCTGATGCCATACCATCGCTGGATAAACTTGTCAGCATTATGGAGGACTATCCGATCACCATTGAGCTTGGATCGCATACCGACTGCCGCGGTTCCGAGTCTTACAACATGGACCTGTCGCAGAAACGGGCGGAATCTGCAGTACAATACATCATCTCCCGTGGGATATCACCTTCCAGGATTCTTGCCAGGGGATACGGAAAGACCAAATTACTGAACAGATGCGACTGTGCCGCGGGGAACGGGTGTTCTGAGCCCGAGCATCAGTTTAACCGCAGAACCGAGTTCATGGTAACCGGCAGGAACGGGAAATAACATTTTAAGATGTCAAAAAACTGAAATAAAATCCAATTAACTTATATTTGTCTCCTCATTTAACCTTAAAATTATGAACTCACTTGCACGGTATTTCATGGTAATTTTTCTTATTACCATAAGTTTGAGCAGTATAGCACAATTCGGCACGGTCGTTGTGTTTGCTCCAAAGGGGGAAAAATTCACCCTGTTTTTCGGTAGTAAATCCAAAAACGCTGAACCCTCAGCCAGGGTTGAAGCAGATAATCCAGGCGGCCCGAGTTTTAAAATCAAGGTGGTCTTCCCGGATGCCTCAGTGAAGGAACTCAGCAAAATGGTTTTTAACCGGCCCGGTGCCACCATGTATTACAAAGTGGAAAAAAATGCCAAAGGTGTTTTCACACTGGAATCAACTTCCTCAGAATGGATGGATGAAGTGAAAACAACAGGACAGGAAAATCCGACACCACCCCCCGCCGGCTCTGGCTCAACAGATAAGAAAGAGACGAAACCAGAGGAGCCTGCGAAAGCCGAAACCGGAAAATCAGCGAAGGCCGCCGGGTGTGATCATCCGATGTCAGATCCTGATTTCACAGGCCAGCTGGTTGATATCAGTGCCCGCCCTTTTGAGCCCATGCAGTTGAGTGCAGCGAAAAAAATGACGGAAACCCACTGTCTGACAGTTTCCCAGGTAGTACTTGTCATCCATGTGTTTGACACGGAATCATCCAGGCTCAGTTTTGCAAAATTCGCCTATGACCATACATACGATCGCGATAATTATTCAGATGTGAAGGATGCCCTTCATTCCGATAAATCCAGGACCGAACTCGACCGGTATATTTCCGAGAAATCAAAATAATTCATCAGGCAACTTCCCATTACATGAACTGCAACAAAGTACTTAAATCAGTTTGCATCATTTTTTTGCTGGCAATCAAAACACATGCCCAGTTTTCAAACATGGTGATCTTCACCCAGGAAAATGAACCTTTTACCGTCATTATGAATGGGATACAGCAATCACCCGACCCTCAGACCAATGTTAAAATTACCGGGTTGAATGCACCCAGTTATAAAGTTAAGGTTCTTTTTGATAACAAAACAATCCCGGAGATCAATAAAACCGTTTACCTCAAGCCCGAAGTTGAAGTGACATGCCAGGTCCTGAAAAACAAAAAAGGACTGTGGGTTTTGCGCATGACTGGCAGTGCACCGGTGGATGAGGTCGGGGAGCCCCAGAAAAGCCAGGATGTCTATATCTATTCAGCCACGCCCCGGGTAAGCACCTCGACCGTAAGTCAAACCACGACTGTGAGGACAGGCGGGATGCCGGGCGGGGCAAGTATCACAACTACGACCACGCAAACGACTTCAGGCGTAAGTGGCCATGAGGTGCGTGAAGAAGACCGCAACGATCACGAAGCCTATTCCGGCCCGAGAGGTTGCCCGAGGCCAATGAGCAGCCATTCTTTTGACCAGGCAGTGGAGTCCATATCATCCAAATCTTTTGAAAGCAGCAAACTGACCATCGCCAAGCAGATCGTGGGATCCAACTGCCTGCGTTGCCAGCAGGTTAAAGAGGTCATGAAGCTTTTCACTTTTGAATCGAACCGGCTTGATTTTGCCAAGTTCGCCTACAAATACACATGGGATGTCAACAATTACTTTGTTTTAAACGATGCCTTTGAATTTGAATCATCGATTGAAGAACTTAACCGCTACATAAATGCCACCAAGACACCAAGACACTAAGATACGCAAAGTGTTTAATATCTGAAATATATACTTTGTGAACCTTTGTGTCTTTGTGTCCTTGTGGCAAATTAACACTTTTCTGATATGCAGGGAAACCTCATCACTACCCTTGTAGATGAAGACAAAACTCCCGGTAAATACACAGATGTGATTGGCTGGGTTAACGCGCCTGGGGGCGAATATTTTTACCAGGCGGCTATCGGCGACAAAAAAGTCACGAAACAAAACATACATATTAATCAGATAATACCTCCTTCCAGGTGAAAAAATTCTTACTCCGCGCATTAAAGTTCCTAAAGTACTTCATCATCATATATTTTGTCACCTCACTGCTTTTTGTCATCCTGTATAAATTTATCAATCCCCCGTTAACACCGCTCATGGTCATCAGGATCGTGGAACAGTCATGGAACGGGCAAACCATCAGGTTAAAACACAAGTGGGTCAATTTGGACAACATGACATCAAACCTGCCGCTGGCGGTGGTGGCATCGGAAGACAACCTTTTCATGCATCACTCCGGATTTGATTTCGAATCCATTGAAAAGGCAAAGGAGTTCAATGCCAAAAAGCAGGGAACAAAGATGCGGGGCGCTAGTACAATCTCCCAGCAAACTGCCAAGAATGTGTTTCTATGGCCTCAGCGGTCGTGGGTTCGGAAAGGGCTTGAAGTTTATTTCACCGTGTTGATCGAGTTTGTGTGGGGGAAAAAACGTATCCTGGAGGTCTACCTGAATGTCATTGAAACGGGAAACGGCATTTACGGGGCAGAGTCCGCGTCCCAGAAGTTTTTCGGAAAACCGGCTACAAAAATCTCCCGTGGCGAATCCGCCCTGATAGCCGCTATACTTCCAAATCCGCTTAAATGGGATGCGGCCTCTCCTACTCCCTACATCCGGGGGAGACAGCAATGGATTCTCTGGAATATGAACAATATTGGCACCCTCCACTATTAACTTCGACAAGCTCGGTTACCAAACTTCGACAGGCCCTGTTAGTAAATTTCCTCCCTGAATTTCACGGTTATAAGTGTTTTATTTTGTACTTTTGCCGCTTCAAAATTTTTCACTAACCTAAATGATGTCAATTATGGCAAAACAAGCTAAAGAAAACAAGTACGTCTATTATTTTGGTGGTAAAAAAGCCGAAGGAACGGCCGAAATGAAGAATCTGCTTGGCGGTAAAGGTGCAAACCTCGCTGAGATGGTCAACATAGGACTTCCTGTACCTGCCGGTTTTACGATTACCACAGAAGTTTGTACTTATTATCAACAGAATAAAAAATCCTATCCGAAGGAGTTAAAGAAACAAGTTGCTGATAGTCTGAAAGCTACTGAAAAAGAGATGGGTGCCATCTTTGGCGACAAAACCAATCCCCTCCTTGTTTCGGTCCGTTCCGGTGCACGTGCCTCCATGCCGGGGATGATGGAAACCGTATTAAATGTAGGTTTGAACGATATCACCCGTGAAGGCCTCATCAAGAAGACCAAAAACCCGCGCTTTGTGTATGATTCACAGCGCCGCCTCATCCAGATGTATTCTGATGTTGTAATGGAAAAAGCAGCAGGCATCGAGCCCAAAGAGGGCCAGGGTGTTCGCGTACAGCTTGAAAAAGAGCTTCATAAAATGAAAGAAAAAAGAGGAGCGAAAAGTGATACCGACCTTACGGCGGAAGACCTCAAAGCCCTTATCGATATCTACAAGAAAAAAGTAAAGGACGTACTTGGCAAGGCTTTCCCCGAAGACCCAATGGAACAGCTCTGGGGTGCAGTCGGTGCAGTGTTCTCCAGCTGGAATGGCAAGCGTGCCATCTCCTACCGCCGTTTTGAAGGTATTCCAGATGAATGGGGTACAGCCGTGAATGTTCAGTCGATGGTTTTCGGCAACATGGGCGATACATCTGCCACCGGCGTTGCTTTTACACGTAACCCTGCCACAGGCGAAAACTATTTTTACGGCGAATGGCTTGCAAATGCCCAGGGCGAAGATGTGGTAGCCGGGATCCGTACCCCGAACCCCATCAACGAAATTGGAAAGAACGAGCATACCATGAAACTGGAATCGCTGGAAACAGCCATGCCTTCGGTTTACAAAGCTCTCTATAAAATTGAGCGCTCGCTCGAAAAGCATTACCGCAACATGCTCGACATCGAGTTTACCATCCAGGATGGCAAACTTTACATGCTTCAGTGCCGTGTTGGAAAACGGAATGGACCTGCAGCCGTGAAAATGGCTGTCGACATGTTCAATGAAAAACTGATCACAAAGGAGGAAGCTGTTTCCCGCGTGGAACCCAGCCAGCTTGATGAACTGCTCCATCCTATCCTTGATCCCAAGGCGGAAAAGAGCACCAAGCCAATGGCAAAAGGACTTCCAGCAGGTCCCGGCGGCTCGACCGGGCAAATCGTCTTCAATTCCGAAGATGCTGTTGCCTGGGCAAAGAAAGGCAAAACCGTGATCCTTGTCCGTGAAGAGACCAACCCTGAAGATATTGAAGGCATGCGCGCTGCACAGGCCATCCTTACCGCACGTGGCGGTATGACATCTCATGCTGCACTTGTGGCACGCGGTTGGGGTAAATGCTGTATCGTTGGTGCCGGTGGTCTTAAGATCGAGGCTTCAAAGAAAACCATGAAAATGGGTGATATCACGTTGAAAGAAGGTGATTTTATCTCCCTCAACGGTTCAAAAGGTTACATATACAACGGCCAGCTCCCGATGATCAAGGCTGCCGAAGAAAATCCTGATTTCCAGGCCTTCATGACACTTTGCGACGGGATCCGGACCATGAAGATCCGCACCAACGCCGATACCCCCGAAGATGCCGCAAAAGCACGTGCTTTTGGCGCCGAAGGAATCGGATTGTTCCGTACCGAGCATATGTTCTATGGTAAAAATGCCGACAAGCCGTTGTTCCTCCTCCGCAAGATGATCGCTTCGAAATCAGTTGAAGAGCGTCGCAAGGCACTGGACGAACTTTATCCATACGTCAAGGAAGATATCAAAAAAACCCTGGCTGCAATGGACGGGTATCCTGTCACCATCCGCACCCTTGATCCGCCACTGCACGAATTCATCCCGCAGAACGAAGAGGCACGTAAAAAAATCGCCGACAGCCTGAAGATCTCCAAAGAGGAGTTCGACCGCCGCGCCGATGCACTTCACGAAACCAACCCGATGATGGGCCACCGTGGTGTGCGTTTGGGCATCACCTACCCTGAAATCACCGAAATGCAGGTTCGTGCGATCTTTGAGGCAACTGCCGAACTGCTGAAGGAGAAGAAAAAGGTATTCCCCGAGATTATGATCCCGGTTACCTGTACCGAAAAGGAGTTGAAACACCAGTATGTGATCATCGATGAAATCTATGCAGAAGTATGCAAGAAATTCAAGATGAAGGAGATTCCCCACATGGTCGGAACCATGATCGAGATTCCGCGTGCTGCCCTCACTGCAGATAAAATTGCAGAGACCGCAACATTCTTCTCATTTGGAACCAACGACCTTACCCAGATGACCTTCGGGTTCTCACGTGACGATATCGGCGGGTTTGTTCCTGAATATATTGAGCAGAAAATTCTTCCCGTTGATCCCTTCCAGGTGATCGATTTCGAAGGTGTTGGCCAGTTGATGAGAATGGCTGTTGATAAAGGGCGTTCTACCCGTAAAGACCTGAAGATCGGTATCTGCGGCGAACATGGCGGGGAACCGGCTTCTGTCGAATTCTGCCATTCCCTCGGATTCAACTACGTAAGTTGTTCCCCGTTCCGCGTTCCCATCGCACGTTTGGCTGCAGCCCAGGCTGTGATCAAACAGAAAAAAGTGGCTTTACCTGCAAAACCGGCTGTAAAGAAACCAGCTGCCAAAAAACCTGCTGCTACAAAGCCTGCCAGGAAAAAGTAATCTTCAAACTACCAGCAATGGAAAGGCTGACCCGGAAACAGGTTGGCCTTTCTTTTTTTTGTCCGGTACCTGCTGATTTATTTTTTCTGTTGTGTGTTCGAATCGAAAATTATTATATTTGTCACACTGTTAAGAATTACCCTAATGAATGTATAACAGCCCCCGGTTCTTAAAAATCATGAAATATGAGAACAATACTCCTGAGTATCTTTCTTGTACTGGCAGTTCATGGCTTTATTCGTGCTCAACTCACATTTGAGCGAACCTACGGAGGATTGGATGATGACCAGGGCTGCCAGGCACGCCCTGCCGCAAACAATACCTATATCATCACCGGCACTACAACCAATTTCTGGTATGGCGACCATGAAATTTATGTGCTGTGTGCCGATCAGAACGGAGATACAATCTGGACAAAAACACTGCTGAATCCTGATGTTAATGATGAAGGGCGTGTTGTATTTCCAGCATACGACGGCAATTATATTGTTGGAGGAAACACGGGCAATGGTCCGGCGATCACCGGGTTTTTCAAATTTTCCCCTTCCGGGGATTCTGCAGGAGTGTTCCTGTACAACAGTTTTACGGCAAACGATTATACCGGTTCATCCGTACAGTCGCCTGACAGCGGGTTTGTTATGTGCGGATACTCTTATCCCTCCAAAAAAAGCCCCCTGTGGGGATCACAGATGTTCATCCAGAAAGCAAATGCAGGAGGAATTTATGTATGGCGGAAAATATTTGCCTCAACGGGAGCCGATTATGGTTTTGGCATCGACAACACCCCGGATGGCGGTTTCATCCTGTGCGGGCAAAAAGACATACCGGGAGAGGATGAAAATGCATGGCTGGTGAAAACCAATACAGCCGGGGAGATGCAATGGGAGAAATTTTTCGGGAGCACCAACGCACTAGAGAGTGCCACATGCATCAGGAGTGTGCCATCCGGCGGGTATATCATGTGCGGATCATGGTATAACGGGATCATCGGTATGTATGGCGATATCTATGTTGTCAAAACCGATGTTAACGGGAACCAGGAATGGTCAAAAAAGTTTGGCGGAACCGGTGATGATTACGGAATATCAGTTGATTATACCAGCGACGGAGGATATATCATACTTGGAGAAACCAACTCCTTCAGCCAGGGTACCGGGGACTATGACCTCTACCTGATCAGGGTTAACCATGATGGAAATGTCGTGTGGACAAAAACATTCGGAGGCCCCTACCGCGAAGGAGCGGGTTCCGTTTTCCATACGGACGACGGGGGCTTCCTGGTATGCGGAAGCACGCGCAGTTTCGGACATGGCGGATCAGATGTATACCTGATCAAGACAAATGAGAATGGTGTTGTCACATCTATACCCTCCAGGGTATTGGCTGCCAACCAGCTACTTGTCCGCCCGAATCCAGCTTCAGGAATGATTACGGTCACTTCACCTCTTCGTACCCTTGGGTTCAGGATTACCGATCTCAGCGGGAAAACAGTCACGGTGACTGGCGGAACACCGGCCAATATCGCAAAAACCATCGATATGACGACATTCTGCCATGGAGTGTATTTTCTTCAGGCAGTTACTGACAATGGAATTCTTACCGGGAAAGTCCTTAAAACAAAATAAAATGAAATCATCCGGACAAGTAAGACACTTAATCCTGGCATGCTTTTCCCTCATTTCAGCAATGAGTATGAACGCCCAGGACTGGCAATGGAAATGGGGAGCGCCAACGGATAAATCATTCCGGTACACCAACGGAATACAATCCCTGGGAACCGATTACGCGAACAGATTCTGTGTTGCCTATTCCTATAATGACTCGCTTTTTTTGCATGATACTGTTTTCGGACACAATACAACAAACCCCTACACGTCGAATGTTGCGCTTGCATTATACAGGAATGACGGTACATTTTTACGCGCCATCGACCTGTTTTCCAATGCCAACGGGAACATCTGGCAAACATACTCCCGGACAGATTCCTCAGGGAACATGTATATTGCCTGCGAGTTCCAGGTCCGGGCTTTTCTAAATGGGGCAATCATCAATCATGGCCCGGGCCCTTATACCGAAACCCCGGATATTTTCATCGCCAAACTGGGTACCGACATGGTTGTTGAATGGGTCAAAGTTATCTGGGGGTCAACTCAGGCAACCCTGGCTGGGTTTGAGGTTGGGAATGATCAGCAAATCTACCTGGCAACTTCACATTATGGAAATGGCGGAGCCAGTGAATATGTCAATTATTTCGGGGCGGATTCAACCTATTATCATTCAACGATCTATTCAATCCTGAAGATAAATCCGCAAGGGAACCTGCTGTGGCGGAAAGAGATAGGGACAGAGAATGTGTCGGCAAACTTCCTGAGGTTTGTCACAGGGCAGGATGGAAAAATTTATCACGTGAGTACTACGGCAGGAGCATATCATATAGGACCGGATACGGTTTTAGTTCCACCAGGGCATCCGCAAAACACCCAATTCCTGTGCCTGCTCTCTTTTAATACCGACGGAGATTTCCTTCACGGACAAATGATTGATAACAGGTTAAACATTACCGATTTAAAGGTGGATCAGGCCGGAGAGATGTATTTTTCAGGAATTTACTGGGATACGGCCTACGTTGCGAACGATACCCTGGTCGCCGGACCCGATTCAACGGGGTCACTCCTTGGAAAGACTGACAGCAACTTCAATGTACTGTGGTACCAAGATGTGAAAGCAAAGGCTTCACTGGGCACACCGGTATTTCATATTGTTCCCGATGCCGGCGACCTCTATTTTGCAGCAACGTTCATAAGAACATTTCAATTTGCCGGACAAACTTTCCATTTTGGCAACAGCAGAAAGCCCCTGATCGGGAAACTACTCCCCGGGGGAATTCTGGAAAATTTTACAGTCGGGCAATCATCCAGCGACATGTACGCATATGATCTTACTGCAGATAATTGCAGGAACCTGTTGCTTACGGGCATGTTCACCGGTAAAGCCTTCCTTGGAAAGGACACTTTGCACGGCTACCTCCAGAGTGAATTCATCGGATTTTTACAGGTTCACCCTCCCCCTGATCCGGGCCTGGGGAATGATACTGCCGTTTGCCGTCAGCTGGTGCTGCATGCCGCACCGGGGTTGAGTTACTACTCCTGGAACAATGGCATTTCAACCACAGATTCCATTGTAGTGTCAGCAACTGGCTGGTACTCGGTTACTATGCATAATGAAAATTACTGCTGGGCAACCGATTCAGTTTTCGTAACGGTAACCACGCCACCTGAAAAACTGCTTGGGAGCGACACGTCGATATACCGCCGCGACAGCCTGATGCTGAAAGTAACTGTTCCTTATGATCGCTGTCTTTGGTCAACCGGGGATACGACAGCCTCTGTTTACCTGCATGGCGCAGACCTTGGCGTCGGAGATCATACGATCTTTGTCAGCATTGATACCGGCCCCTGCGAAGTGGCCGACAGCATTCATATTGCTGTGACCTGGAGCCCGGGGCTGGAAGATCAGGCAGGGGAAACATGTAAATTCTATCCGAATCCATTCAGGGATAACATCAGTATCCTGCTTCCACAAGGGAGCAACCAGGTGTCAATTTCCGGACCTGATGGCAAACAGCTCCTGACATTCTCATTTAACAACCAAACATCCCAGTACCATGAGATCGGGCTGTCCTCCCTGCCCGGGGGAATGTTTTTTCTCCAGGTGGTATCCGGACAAAAAGTGTATGTCGGAAAACTGGTTAAACAATAACCGGATAAAACTTATTTTTTTTCAGCATAATCAACGAGCCGTGTGAATTGCTCTCCAAGTACCTGGTTGACCAGTGGTGCCCATTTGCGTGTTCCACCCGGAATGTATCCACCCACCGAATAGCTCAGGTTGATTTTGGTCATTGATTTATCGAGGGAAATCTCAAACGTCAGGACGCCCGCAACAGCCAGCATCTGCAGCGGCCCGAGGCCTCCTTCGAGCCGAAGGGTTTTGCCGGGGTCAACAAATATGACAGTCATGTGCCTCACACTCCCCTTATTTTCCAGGGTTTCACAAAAACAACCGTTCGCAACGGGCTGGATTGACAAATTCGTTGCCTTTCCCGACCAGGTGTGATCCGGGTTCCACCATTGTCCAATATCCCGTACAAGGTAGTTGTACAGACTGTCGGGCTGAATTTTCACCAGCCGTTCAAATTTTATGGTAAACCCATACGACGAACTATCTGCAACCGCAGCCTGGGTGCTGGCATGTAAATTGAATGCCAAGAAAGCAATGAGATAAAAATAATTTGTGTATTTCATATACATGGATTTTTATAATTGACATAAAGGTTGTGGCAGTGACAAAATCCGGTTACTCCATCAATGTTTTGGCGCATCCTTTTTGCAACACGCCGGAAGTTTGGCATATGACGCCTTGTTGGCCGGAACGGTGTCGGCATCATAACCCAGTTTCGAAAGCGTTTTCCTCAACTGTTCTGGGGAAGTCCTGGCCGGATTATAAATAACCGTGGCGACCTTTGTTTCCACATCAAGTGTAGCCGATTTGACTCCCTTTTCAAAAGCCAGGCAGCCCTCGATCCGGTCTTTGCACATCCCGCACACCGCTGAAGTTTTAATTGCAACTGTATCGGTTTTTTTCTGCTGCCCGAAACAAACAGAAGAAAAAATGGCCATCGCCATAATCAACATCCATCCTGAAATTTTCATGTTTCTTTTCATAAATATTAATTTTTAATTTTAATTATTTAATCATCATCCTCACACCTGCATATACCGATATCCCGACAATCGGCCCCCAGGCCATCGAGGCATCAAAATGGGTATGGAAGGGCTTCCAATACTCGGATATCGGATCGTTCTGCCTGAAATTGGTCAGGTTTTCACCTCCCACGTAAACATCGAAGTGTTTGAACTTCTTTGTGATCTGCCCGAGCAGGTTGAACCAAACCGGAGACCAACCGGGACGCTGCAGAACAGGTGGCATTTTCTGCGTATCCGGCAGCCTTGCCGGCCCGTTGAGCTGACCGGTAAGATCGAACTTCCATTTCTCGAATTTTGTGGCATAACCAAGTGAAATCAGGCCTTTATATTGGTTGACCATCGATTTCTGTCGCAAAACACCGGCTTCGGTAACCTTTACATCGTTGTACCTGAAGGCCGCCGTTATCGTAAAACGTTTAACGGGTGAAAAGGTGAACTGAACCTGGGCGCTGTTGGCATATGACTTTCCGTTGAGGTTGTAAAAGAACAGTGCCGTCGGCATGCTGTCCTGGTCGGCAATGATCTGTTTCACAAAGCTTGTCCTGTAACCATCGATGGAGAATTCGGCCTTTTCATTGAAAAGGGTGAAGTTCCAGGTAAAATTCAACCCGTAGTTCCACGCCTCCTCATTTCCCAGGTTGGGGGCGAAATAAAGAACCCGCTGGCTTACAAACACTGAACTGTTTTCAGCGAGAAGATTGGGCGACCGGTATCCTTTGCCCACAGATCCGCGGATGGTAGTCGTTTTGGAAGGATTTACACGTATATGCAGCCGCGGGGTGAAATAGTACCCAAAGCGGCTGTTGTAATCCCCTCTCACTCCTGCAATCAGAGCAAACTTGTTGCACAGATCGTACGTGTATTCGAAAAAAAGTCCGGCATTCCATTCACTCCTGTCCATCAGGTAAGTATAAACCGAATCGTTCACGAGGGTAAACTTCTGGGCATCGGTGAAACCCGAAGGCGGAGCCGGCAACGTTTGATAGAGATATACCAACCGCGTCTGAACAAAATTTTCGCTGTAATCATCGATAAAATAACTGGCCCCGGCCGAAATGCGATGTTTGTTTTCATTGAACGATGTTGTGAAGATCAGGTTGGCATTGAAGTTTTGCTCATGACCGTGATACAGGTCGATCCCATAAAAGCCATCCTGCCGGTGGTTGATCCCCGAAAGAATCAGGCCGAGGCTCGATTTTCCCCCGGGCCCCATGAAGGTGCCGTTCTTCCAGAATGCTTCCAGCCTGTTGGTTTTCACGCCTATTCCATATTTTTTGGAATCATTTGTGATTCCCGCAGTGTCAGTGTTCCATGTGCTTTTATCAAAGGCCATCTGGCCGCCGTCACGCTGCTCGTACAGGTATTTGATCCCAAGACGGGAAACCCATTTACCGGGAAGGATGTAGTCCCACCGGTTCATTGCAGTGATGGTGGTGATTTTTGGGGCGTCCATGAACCCGTCGGTTGAATCTGACCCCGGCACAACGACATTACGGTCAAACTTATACTGGGAACTGGCCGCATGAACAAGGAGCGAAGTGCTCAGTTTATCATTGATCTTCAAAGCTCCGTCGGCATTGGCTTCAAACCTGAGGTTGCTGTTGCCGTATAGGTTCACAAAAAGTTTCTCGCTGGTTTCAGGTTTCTTATATTCCACGTTGATCTGGCCAGTAACAGATTCATATCCCTGGACCACCGATGATGTTCCCTTTGCGATCTGGATCGACTCCATCCATGAACCCGGGATATAACTCAGTCCGAACGGTGTTGCCAGTCCCCGGATGAGCGGGACATTCTCCGTCATGATCTGGCTGTAAATACCCGAAAGACCCAGGAGTTGAATCTGGCGTGCACCGGAAAGTGCATCAGAGTATGAAACATCCACGGAGGCATTGGTTTCGAAGCTTTCCGCCAGGTTGCAGCATGCAGCCCTTTGCAGTTCGCCGGTAGTGATCACGGTGGTTTGACGGGCATTGAGTTTCGAAATAAATGTATTGTCGGACTTGCCGCTGATCTCCACTTCTTTCAGGTTCTGAACGTCTGACTTTAACTCTATTTCAATCCTGTTGTTTTCAGGGGATACAGGAACCGTATCATGGCGGTACCCAAGAAGACTTACAACAAGTTTGCTTTTTTTCATCCCCGAACGTGAAAGGCTGAACTTTCCGGCATCATTGGTAAAGGTTCCCTTTGTTGTACCAAGCCAGAAGACATTCACCCCGGGTAAGCCAACCTTGTGCCCCTTTGGGTCTTTTTCGACGACAGTCCCGATGACTGTCTGGGCCTGGCCCTTGGTTATCATAAAGATCCCGATAGCAATGCATATAAAATTCCAATAATTTCTCATTATCTGCTGCAATTAGTTGACATGAATAACTTAGCAAAATCGTCAGACACAGATGAACATAAAGCTTAACAGCTGAATGGTGTGTCAGGCAACAGAAAGGTGAGCAGGGATTTTCATCTGGTGAAGAAAGTGGACAAGGACTTTCCCAAATAATGGTGGCGAGTAGAACTGAAAATGAGCAGGCATTAAAGGAGGTTGCTCTGCAGCGCGGTCCATGGTAAGTATAACCGGATACAATGGCAATTGGGCATTATCAATATTAAGCGCCAGTTTTTCAACGCGCTCTGTGGGTATTTCCAATTTAAAAAAGGAGAGATTGCTTTTACAGCACGGAGGGGCGTCAACAGCATGATGCTCCGCACTTCCCGCAGCAGTTTCATGGTGCGCGCAGGAATAACCGGTAGATTCATCAACGCAGCACGAGGTGCCAGCACGAATGAATAGCTCGGGGTAGACACTTGCATTGTCCTGCCCGCTGCTGCTGCAAATATGATGAAACACAGATATCCCGGTCGTTCCGAACAGGAATACGAGCAGAAGTAACAGAACACCGGTGCGTTGAATTGTCTTCATCATAATTTTAACCCTGCAAAAATAGTACAAATTTTAAAACATGGCACCAATGATATCAAAATGAATGAACAGGCGAATCTAAAAACTTTCTTAGATTTGTGAAGTGCTTACCCCATGTTAAATCAAATGAACAGCATAGCAGTCCCACTTTTCTATTGCAGTATTTTATTGCTGGGAATGAGCATGTACCTGTTCCTTTCGGAGAAGTACAAAGCAGCATTGCTGTTCCTGGTTTTCGGTGCACTTGTCTTAAGTGTGTTCAGTGCCTTGCTGGACCCTTTCCTGAATCTCTGGGACGAACGATTCCATGCACTGGTTGCAAAAAACATGGTGCATCATCCATTGATGCCAACACTGTATGATGATCCTGTGGTGCAGATGCCCTATGACCGTTGGGACCGGTATCATATCTGGCTGCACAAACAGCCGCTGTTCCTGTGGCAGATATCACTGTTCTTTAAAATATTCGGCGCCGGTGATTTTGTGCTGCGGATACCAAACATTATCCAGAATACCCTGATGGTCGTGCTGATTTACAGAATCGGCAAAATAACGATCAATGAAAGGGTGGGTATCATTTCCGGGTTCCTGTTCGTTACATCTCACTATGTCCTGGAATTGGTTGCCGGTCGCCAGGCGCTCGATCATAATGACGTCGCATTCCTGTTCTATATAACATGCAGCATCTGGTCCTTTTTAGAGTACCTGAAATCAGGCAACAGGTATTGGATTTTGGTGACCGGACTCTTTTCGGGATGCGCTGTTTTATGCAAGTGGCTGGCAGGATTGCTGGTCTATTTTATCTGGGTTATATACTTGTTGCTAGCCCGGCCTGCGACGAGGAGGCACTATGTTGACCTGTTAATCTCCATTGTTGTTGCTGCATTGGTTGTCCTGCCTTGGCAGTTCCTAATAATCAGATGGTATCCGGCCGAGGCGCTCTTCGCCTATCAGTACAATGCCCTCCATTTTAACCATATTATTGAAGGACATGGCGGCGATAAATGGTACTATTTTTCTTCGCTCAGTACCTTGTATGGAAACCTGGTCCCATGGCTTATTGTGCCCGGGATCTATTTTATAAAAAAGGAAATGAAGGACAAAAAGTTATTACTTGCACTATTTGTCGTCATGCCAGTATTCATCTACGCATTCTTTACACTTGCAAAGACCAAAATGCTGAGTTATCCATTTATCGTCTCACCGGTTTTTTATATCGCAGCGGGCTCATTGTTAAACACATCTATCCTGAAATTTTCCCGGATCAACGTACCTGCATTTTTCCTAAAAACGATCACATTTCTCTTTCTGGCGACAATAGCCTGGTATGACATGGATTTTGAACTTTTACGCAGGGATCATGCCATCAGTTCTAACGGGGATTCCTATTCCCGGATCATGGTCGAAAATAAGAAAATATTTTCAGCATTGCGATTACAATTGCCCGCGAATTCGATTATTTTCAATGTGAAAGGCAGGCATTATATAGAATGTATGTTTTATTCCGGCTTCCCTGCCTATAATTTCATTCCTTCGGAAGAACAATATGGTGCTGTTAAAAATGCAAACCGGAGGATTGCAATATTTGCTGACAACATTGGTACGCTCCCTTTGTATTTAGCCAGGGATCCATCGGTAATTATACTTCACCCGCTCATCAGGGGATTTGAATAGAAATCTCATACCTATTGCATACAACATGACTAAATTATATTGTGGATCAAAGGAGATCGATTTATCCTCACCGGTGGTGATGGGAATCCTTAACCTAACTCCCGACTCGTTTTTCGACGGGGGTAATTTCCTGAACATTGACAATCAATTGCGCCAGGCTGAAAGAATGCTCAGTGAAGGTGCAGCCATCATAGACCTTGGGGCAGTTTCAACCCGTCCCGGAGCACCTGCAGTAAGTGAATCAATGGAATTGGAGCGATTGTTGCCGGCCATTGCTGCCATCATGAACCACTTCCCCGGATGCATCGTATCTGCAGATACCTTTCGCCCACGCGTTGCAAAGGCCGCGGTTGAACATGGGGCAGGCATGATCAACGATATTTACGGAGGAAGGTATGAACAGGGCATGTTTGAAACAGTTGCATCCCTCAGGGTCCCTTATGTACTGATGCACATGAAAGGCACACCGGCCGGTATGCAAAACAACCCGGCCTATACCGATGTGGTTGCCGAAGTTGCCTACTTCTTTGACCAGCAGTTGCAGCAATGTCGCGAAAAAGGGGTACGCCAGGTCATCCTTGATCCCGGGTTCGGCTTCGGTAAAACTGTTGAACACAACTTTGCGTTGCTTGCCCGCCTTGAGGAGTTCAGGACTGCTGGCACACCAATTTTGGTTGGAATTTCCAGGAAATCACTTGTCAATAAACCTTTGAATATCCCGCCTTCAGAAGCCCTGAACGGAACAACAGTCCTCAATACCATTGCATTGATGAAAGGAGCCGATATCCTGAGGGTTCATGATGTAAAGGAAGCAGTTGAGGCAATCAGGCTGGTCGGGATGCTTGGTTAGGGGAAAAGTGGTAACTTTGGACCATGTTTTTAGTAGGACTCTTTTCGCTCCGGATTGTTGACATCATCGACATTATCCTGTTTGCCATCCTGTTGTATGAAATTTACAACCTTGTAAAGGGAACGGCAGCCATCCGTATTTTTATCGGGATTATTGCTGTTTACCTGATTTGGAAAGTAGTGAAGGCCTTGCAAATGCAACTGCTGACAGAAATCCTGGGCCAGTTCATCAGTGTTGGTGTGATCGCCCTTATCGTCGTGTTTCAGCCTGAAATCCGGCAGTTCTTACTGATGGTCGGGAATACGAAAATCATCAAAAACCAGCGACAGCGTTTCCTCTTCTGGCGATTAAAAATAGATAATCCTGTCAACCTCAACATCGACAAGATTGTAAAAGCATGCCAGAAAATGGCGGAAACCAAAACCGGGGCTTTGATCGTCATCGCCCAGCAAAATGAACTGGCACAGTACATTGCCACCGGGCAGGCCATTGATGCGAAAATATCGGAAGTAATCCTGGAAACAATTTTCTTTAAAAACAGCCCGTTGCATGACGGTGCTGTGATTATAATAGGGTCAGGCATCAGGGCTGCCCGCTGCATCCTGCCTGTTTCCAACAAATCGACCATTCCGCCTTATTGCGGCCTGCGCCACCGTGCCGCTGTAGGAATCACAGAAAAATCAGATGCAATTGCCATCATTGTTTCTGAAGAACGGGGTGACATCTCCTATGCCTATGAGGGAACGCTATTTGAAAACGTCACGCCAAGTGACCTTTCAACCTTCCTGGAGAGTTTGTTCAGATAATACAGGAATACCGGGGCTTACAAAAACCCCTCCTAACTATCGCTTTTTTGCTTTCCTGGTTTTTGCAACTGAATCTGCCTTGCGGATGCTGTCTTCTCTTTGCTTCAGTTCAAATTCCCGAATGAGCATTTCCGGTGATTTTCCAAGATTTTCTATGGCCATTTTTGCATCCTTGGTAAAATCATCGGATGGGTATTTTTCAATAAACAGGAGATAGGTTTCACGGGCTTTATCAAGATTCTGCATCAGGTTTTCATAGATAAATGCCTTGAAAAACAGGCACAGGGATGCCTTTGGCTTGTCGGGATAATTCTGGAGGTACTGATCGAAAAGCGCCAGCGCCTTTGGTCCATCACCCGAATTCATAGCAATATTGGCAGATTTGAATAAAAAGCCGGGTGCCATTGAATCTTTGGGGTTGTCTTTGATAAAGGTTGCGTACAATGCCTGGAGACTGTCGGCTTTTTGTTTGTTAAAACTGACTGCCTCGGGAGAAAAAAGGCTTTTCTCCAGCGTCAGGATCTGGCTGGCGACTTTATCCTTTGAAGGCCCGCAGCCAGCCAGCATGATCATGATTCCCGAAATTATCAGAATGGTTGTTTTTTTCATTGTTGAGATATTTCTTTTTTTAGTTCTTTTCCTGGCTTATTTTCTCCCTTTTTTAACCGCGGGAAACATCATCCGGTACGCCACCTCCACATTGCCCCTGCTGATGTCGGACAGCCGGCGTTTCAGCAACATTTTTTTAAGGGACGGGATGCGGTCGACAAACACAATTCCTTCAATATGGTCGTATTCATGCTGGATTACCCTGGCAATTACACCATCATAGCGTTCATCGTGCTCTACAAAATTCTCATCCATATATTTAATATGAATGACCGGCTTCCGCAGAATGTCCTCCCGTAAACCCGGAAAACTCAGGCAACCTTCATTGAAAGAAAATTCGGTGCCTTCCTCTTTATATATTGTCGCATTCAGGAATGCTTTTTTAAAATGCTCCGCTTCAGGATACTTTTCGGCAAAGGCAGATGCATCAATTACAAAAAGGCGGATGGAACGGTTTACCTGGGGAGCTGCCAGCCCCACTCCATCTGATATATACATGGTTTCCCATAAATCAGCAAGAAATTGTTGAAGGTCAGGATAATCAGGAGTAATATGTTCAGCAACCTTCTTTAAAACAGGGTGCCCGTAGGCAACGACCGGCAATGTCATAAATGGCTTTGTTAGATGTTATTTAAGTAATATTGGGGCGGATTGACAGGTGACGGATATGTTTGCATTTTGATTTTGAATTTTGATTTTGCTATTTTACTTTTTCCATATATGATTGCAGCATGATGGTTGCGCTTACGGTATCAACAAGCGCTTTATCCTGGCGGTCTTTCTTTTTCAAACCTGCTTCCCTGATGGTCCGGGTGGCAAGAAGTGAGGTAAACCGCTCATCTGCGCGTTCAACCGGGATTTCAGGAAACATCGCTTTGAGGGCTTTAACGAAAGGCTCAATATAAACCGAAGATTCAGAATCGGTATAGTTCATCTGTTTCGGTTCGCCTACCACAAAACACTCTACCTTGTTTTTTCCTGCATAGTCTTTTAAAAAATCAAGCACATCCATCGACCGAACCGTGGTCAGCCCGGTGGCGATGATCTGCAGTTCGTCGGTTACCGCAAGGCCTGTCCTCTTTTGTCCGTAATCAATCGCAACAATTCTGCCCATCCACTGTTTTTGATGCAAAGGTATAAAGATTTCGGATTTCAGATTTCGGATTTCGGATTAAACCTTAACTTTGACAATTGCATTTTGATTTTGATTTTTGATTTTCAATTTTATCCATGATACAGCTCAAACCAATTATTGAATCAGCCTGGGATGACCGGGAATTGTTGAAACAACCGGCAACCAGGCATGCAATCTGCGCTGTGATCGATCAGCTGGACCAGGGCACGCTCAGGATTGCATCGCAGGAATCAGGGGTGTGGATAACCCATGAATGGATCAAGAAGGCTGTGATTCTTTATTTTCCGATCAGAAAAATGGAACTGATCGAGACCGGCCCGTTTCAGTTTTATGACAAGATCCCTTTAAAAAGCAACTACGACAAACTGGGGGTTCGCGTTGTCCCACAGGCAATTGCCCGCTATGGTGCCTTTTTGGCCGAAGGGGTAATCCTGATGCCTTCCTATGTGAACATCGGGGCGTATATCGGTGCGGGAACCATGGTGGATACATGGGCAACAGTAGGTTCCTGTGCCCAGATCGGGAAGCATTGCCACCTGAGCGGGGGCGTGGGTATTGGCGGAGTTCTTGAACCTGTGCAGGCTGCCCCGGTCATCATTGAAGATCACTGTTTCCTGGGCTCCCGCTGCATCGTGGTTGAAGGGGTGCGCGTTGGCAGCGAAGCCGTGCTGGGGGCAAATGTGGTACTCACCGGTTCCACTAAAATCATTGATGTCTCCGGCAAAACTCCTGTTGAATACAAAGGCTACATTCCGCCACGGTCTGTAGTCATTCCGGGAACAATCCCCAAAACCTTTCCATCAGGGGTTTACCAGGTTCCATGCGCCCTGATCATTGGCAGCAGAAAACCTTCCACCGACCTGAAAACATCGCTGAACCAGGCGTTGCGCGAATTTGATGTCCCGGTATAGATGAATAAGATCCTGATCATTCAAACCGCATCCATCGGCGATGTGATCCTGGCTACAGCCTTGATTGAGAGCCTCCACGATGCCTATCCTGGAGCCGCCATCGATTTCCTTGTAAAAAAAGGGAATGAATCCCTTTTCCGCGGGCACCCGTTTCTTCATGAGGTCATCACCTGGGACAAGCGTTCGGAAAAATATGTCGGATTTCTTCGCATCGCCAGGAAAACCAGGAAGATACACTACGACCTGGTTGTCAATATCCAGCGCTTCTTTTTGACAGGGTTGCTGACAGCTTTTTCAGGAGCCCGTGAAACCCGCGGTTTTTCAAAGAACCCTCTTTCATTTCTTTTCACCAGGAGTTTTACACACCTCATCGGAAAGGGCAAACATGAGGTTTCCCGCAACCAAGTGCTGATCAGCGACCTGTTTCCTGAAGCGAAGTTACGGCCCAGGCTTTACCCTACTTCCGCCGATGAAGCGGTTGCCGGGAAATTCGCCACCGGAAAGTATTATACCATTTCACCCGCATCGCTTTGGTTCACCAAACAATACCCGGTTGAAAAATGGATTGAACTTGTTCGTCTCATCCCCGGCGATGCACGGGTTTACCTTCTTGGCGCCAGGGCCGACCTTGAAATTTGCACAGAGATCATCACCGGTTCCGGCCATCCGGGCATTATCAGCCTTGCCGGTGAGCTGACCTTATTGCAGTCTGCGGCCCTGATGAAAAGAGCCAAAATGAACTTTACCAACGATTCTGCGCCGATGCATCTTGCGTCGGCCATGAATGCACCTGTTGCTGCCATATATTGTTCCACAGTGCCTGAATTCGGGTTTGGCCCGCTTTCGGATGACTCCAGCGTGATTGAAACCGGCGAAAAACTATCATGCCGTCCATGCGGCCTGCATGGTTACCGGGCGTGCCCTGAAAAACACTTCCATTGTGCCTTCACCATCCGCGCAGAACAACTCACAGAACACCTTTAAACGATCCGGATTGTCTTTCCAGGCAGGATTCCGGTCCGTGATTGCCACCTTCCTTTACTCCTAGGCAATTTGTATTTACCTTTGCACGTTATTATAAAGCGATGGAAGAAGCGATTAAAAATTGTCTTGAGGTGCTGCAGCGTGGTGGAACGATCCTCTACCCTACCGACACCATATGGGGAATCGGGTGTGATGCCACCAATTCAGGTGCTGTTGCAAAAATATACCGGCTGAAACAGCGGATGGAGCGGAAAAGCCTGATCATATTGCTGGATGACCCGGAAAAGCTCAGGGATTATGTTTCAAACATTCCTGAAATAGCGTGGGACCTGCTTAAAAATGTAGATACGCCCCTGACTGTCATCTATCCTGAAGCAAAAAACCTGGCTAAAAATGTGATCGCCGTTGATGGCTCAGTGGCAATAAGGATCGTAAAAAACGAGTTCTGCCGGAAGCTGATCCAGGCATTTGGCAAACCAATCGTATCCACTTCCGCCAATATTTCAGGAGACAATCCCCCATTGTCATTCCGGAATATCGTTCATGAAATCATCCAGGGTGTTGACCACGTGGTGGATGAATCATTTGACACGGTTTACGAGCTAAAACCCTCGCGAATCATTAAACTGGACTCAAACGGAGATTTTCAGATCATCCGAAACTAAATTAACAATACGCACTCTTGATGAAATACACTGTTATCTTTTCCATTTTCTTCCTTATTCTATTGACCCCCAGATTTGTATTCAGTAATCCGGACGAAAAACCCAAACGATATTCCATCAGCGGGAAGATCAGCGACCTGCACAGCGGGGAAACCCTGCTGGGAGCGACAATTTATGTCAAAGAATTAAAAACCGGCGCTGTATCCGACGTTTACGGCAACTATTCCATAACCCTTGATGAAGGCAAATATACCCTTGTGATTTCCTATATCGGCTATTCGACCGTGGAGAAAACAGCTGACCTGAACAAAGACCTTAAAATCTCCGTCGAGCTTGCACCCCAGGAGAATCAGCTGAAGGAAGTGGTCATTACAAGTGAAAAAAACGATAAAAACGTCGTCAAGCCCGAGATGAGCACATTCAAGATGGATATTAAAACCATCCAGCGGATCCCCGCCCTGATGGGCGAAGTGGATGTGATTAAGGCAATCCAGCTGCTGCCCGGTGTGCAGTCGGTGGGCGAAGGCTCCTCGGGGTTCAGTGTCCGCGGCGGGGCCCCTGACCAGAACCTAATCCTGCTCGATGAAGCCACCGTTTACAACGCATCGCACCTGATGGGTTTCTTCTCGGTATTCAACAACGATGCCATCAAGGATGTAAAGCTTTACAAAGGAGATATTCCTGCCAATTTTGGCGGTCGCCTTGCCTCGGTACTCGACGTGCGGATGAACGAGGGAAATTCCAAAAAATTTGAAGTAAACGGTGGAATAGGACTTATCGCCAGCCGTTTAACCATCGAAGGCCCCATCGCGAAAGACCGGTGTTCATTTGTTGTTTCAGGGCGGCGGACTTACGCCGATGTCTTCCTCCCGCTGTCATCCAACAAAGCCCTGCAAAAGAACAGGCTATATTTCTATGATCTCAACGCAAAGATCAACTACCGGATCAATGACAACAACCAGGTCTTCCTGTCTGGCTATTTTGGCCGCGATGTATTCAAGAGCGGGTTTGTCGACATGAAATGGGGCAATGAAACCGCCACGATCCGCTGGAACCATCTTTTTACGAAACAGTTGTTTTCAAATTTCTCTTTCATTTACAGCAACTACCTGTATAACCTCGGAACACCGGAAGGCACGAACAACTCCTTTATCTGGACCTCAAATCTCAGGGATCTTGGCGTAAAAGGGGACTTCAGCTATTACCTCAACACCAGGAATACCATTAAATTCGGTGCTTCAGTCATTTATCACATGTTCAGCCCCGGCGATGCACATGGAACAGGAGAGAAAAGCGTGATCAACGAGGTCAAGGTGGCTAATAACTATGCTTATGAAACAGGTATTTACGGGAGCAATGAGCAAAAATTCGGGGAGCATTTCACGATAAAATACGGATTGCGGTTTTCGATGTTCCAGAATACCGGTCCGGGTACGGTTTATCACTACAATGCTGCATACAATTCCATCGATTCAACTGTTTACAAGGCAGGAGTGCTTTATAAAACATATGCCGGCATTGAGCCGAGGCTCGGATTGCTGTACGATTTCAACAGCAGGCATTCAATCAAGGCAAGCTATGCGCGAACCGACCAGTATTTGCAGCTGGCCCAGAATTCGACCGTGGGCACACCGCTCGACATCTGGTTCCCCTCAAGCCCGAATGTCAAGCCGCAGATTGCCGACCAGGCCGCCATCGGTTATTTCAGAAATTTCCGCAGGAATACCATTGAAACATCCGTTGAAGGATATTACAAATGGATGAGAAATGTTGTCGATTTCAAGGATTTTGCGCAGTTGTTGCTCAATGAGAAGCTTGAAGGGGAGATACGAACGGGAAAAGCCTGGTCCTATGGCATTGAATTCCTGGTCAGGTTGAATGAAGAGAAGCTCAATGGCTGGGTAAGTTACACGTATTCACGCACGTTCCGCCAGATCACCGAGATCAACAACAACAATCCCTATCCGGCTCCTTACGATAAGCCAAACAATATTTCGGTGGTGCTGAACTATGTCATCAGCAAGCGTTTCACTGTCTCCGCCAACTGGGTTTATGCAACCGGATCGCCTGTGACCTTCCCGGTTGCGCGGGCCGAAAATAACAACGCGATCTTTGCGATTTATTCCGGGCGAAATGAATACCGCTACCCGGATTACCATCGCCTCGACCTTTCACTCACATTCTTCAGTAAACAAAAACCCGGCAAAAGGTTCAACTGGGATTTGAATTTCTCCGTTTACAATGCTTACAACCGCCACAACACCTGGTCCATTAACTTTTCGGAAGACAACATTGTTCCGAATAAAACCAATGCAGACAAAATTTACCTCTTCGGAATCATCCCATCCGTCACCTTTAATTTTCACTTTAACAATGATTAAGAAAATCCTTTTTATAACACTGGTTGCGATACTGGCGGCAGCATGTACCGAAAAAATCAACCTGACGCTCGACTCCACCTACACCCGCCTGGTAGTGGATGGGAGCATCACTGCCGATACCGGCATATACAGGGTGGGACTCACTACCTCTGCCGACTACTTCGCCAATGAACCTGCCCCGAGAGTTGTGGACGCAACGGTTTCCATCAGCGACGGCAGCAACGTTTATTTGCTGCATGAATCGCAAAAGGGTGTTTCAGGGATCTATGAGACTGATTCGACTTTTGTGGGGAAAGCACGCTCAACGTACACCCTGCATGTAGTCCTGGCAAAAGAGATTGCCGGGCATGCCACTGTTGATGCATCATGTTACCTGCCACCGGTGACCCGTCTCGATTCGATCGGTACCGAGTTTCATCCTGAATGGGGACCAAAAGGAATATGGACAATCAAGTTATATGCGCAGGAACCGGGGAACGAAGTCAATTATTACCTCTTCAATTTTTACAGGAATGGCATCCTCATGACCGACACCCTTACAAAAAAGGTTGTATCCGATGATAAGTTTTACAACGGGAGTTACATGGATGGCGTTCAGGTGATCTATATCAACAATGAGCACAACTGGGAAACCCTTCATTACGGCGACACAGTCATCCTTCAGATGTCGGGCATCACCAAAGAATATTTTGATTTCATCAACCAGGTGCAGCAATCAGGGATCAGCATCCCGTTTTTCACCGGTCCGCCAGCCAATGTTGTCGGAAATGTCACCAACAGCGGCATTGGATTTTTTGCAGCCTATTCAAATAGTTTTGCAAAAACAATAGTTAAATAGCGTAACAGATGACAAAAGGAAGAGACACCAAGCCGCATATCGGCATCTTTGGCAGAAGAAACAACGGCAAGAGCTCCCTGATCAATGCATTAACTGCCCAGGATATCGCGATTGTTTCTGAAGTTGCCGGTACCACGACTGATCCCGTTAAAAAATCGATTGAAATTGCCGGGATCGGGCCGGTCGTAATGATCGATACGGCGGGGATAGATGATTCCGGAGAACTTGGCATGAAAAGGGTTGGCAAAACGAAGGATATGCTGAAGATCATCGACCTGGCCATCCTGGTCATCGCCGGCAATGAATTTGACGATCCTGAGAAAAACCTGGTACAGGATTTTCAAACCAACGACCTCCCATACCTCATCATTCACAACAAAACAGACGAGGTGGAACTCACCCCGGAACTGGCCAGGCTGATCAAAGAAACGTATGGTGTCCCGGTGATTGGTTTCAGTGTCCTGCATCCCGCCAATATGGAGGAAGTGATCGATCTGATCCGCACAACGATCCCCCAAACTGCTTTTCACAGGCAAACACTTGTTGGCGACCTGATCTCCTATGGCGATGTGGTGATGCTCATTACCCCTATCGACATCGAAGCCCCCGAAGGCCGGATGATTCTTCCACAAGTACAGGTCATCCGCGATGTGCTCGACCACGATGGCATAGCGGTGGTATGTAAAGAGCGTGAAGTGGATGCTTTTCTGAAAAAAATGAACCCGAAGCCGGCACTGGTAATTACCGACAGCCAGGTGTTTCCGAAGGCCGATGCAGCCATCCCAAAAGAAATTCCCCTCACAAGTTTCAGCATCGTGCTGGCAAGGCAGAAAGGGGATTTTATCAACTACATGAAAGGGACACCGTATTTATCGAAACTGGGCGATGGTGACAGGTTGCTCATCCTCGAATCCTGCACCCACCATGTATCGTGCGACGACATTGGCCGTGTGAAAATTCCACGGTGGCTGACCAATTTTTCGGGAAAAAAACTTGAATTCGATGTAGTTGCCGGGTTAAGCAAAATAACACGGCCAATCACCGATTATGCCATGGTAATCCAGTGCGGCGGGTGCATGATCACCCGCAAACAGGTTATCAGCAGGCTTAAACCGGCCATCGACGCTGGAATCCCTGTAACCAATTACGGCATGGCCATTGCCTACGTCCATGGCATATACAACCGGGCCATCGCACCATTTACCAAAAGCCGGTCAAACCAGGTTGATTACCTGTAAAATTACCACCCGACGACAGATCCGACAACTTTTCTTAATTCAATGATTACGGTACCGAAAGCGAAACCGGCACCACCTTCCCATTAAAATATTTCGCTCCGTTTACCGCGAAATCGGCAATGAAATGAGCGATCTGCGCCGGGTTCTGCAAAGCTTTTAAACCCGGGAAAGCCTTCTGAAACATCTCCGTTTGTACCGCCCCTATTGCAAGGCAGTTTACCCTGATCTCCGCTTCGGCGAGTTCTTCGGCCAGCACTTCGGTAAGGATGGCCAGGGCGCCCTTGCTCGCACTGTAGGCGGCAAGACCAGGAAATTTCTTGCTCCCCTGCACGCCGCCGATACTGCTGATGTTCACCACATGAGCCCCCTTGTTTAAAATGGGCAGCAAGGCCTGCGTCAGGAAAAACGGGCTCTTGACATTTACATTAAAGGTATCATCAAATTCCTCAAGTCCGAATTTGGCAAAAGGTTTGTTCACCAGTTTCCCTGCATTGTTGATGAGAATGTCGCACGTATGGATAAAGGTTTCAAGCCGCTGTACAATAAATGGATAAAACTCGAACTGTGCTAGATCGAATTCATATGGCGTCACTTTTGAATCGGGATACAGGCGCAGGCATTCGGCTACCAGTTCCCTGAGCGCCTTCCCATTTCGTGAAATAGCCACAATATGATTCTGCTTATGTTTGGCCAGCACCTTAACAACCTCGAACCCGATCCCTCTGGCTGCACCGGTTACAATGATATTCATAATTATTTTGTTTTGTCGTTAAAAGAAAATAAAAAGCTGATTATAATGTTCAAATATAGACAACTTTCTGTAACTTTGTAACCTGTAAAGTCAGAATATCAACCATCAGTTAAAACACACACCACAGAACATGAAAAAAATTTTTATTTTCTCCTTGTTCCTTCTCCTTGGGATGAATTTTTCATTCGGGCAGCAGGAAACCCAAAAGCCTGTCGTGATCAAGGCTAACTACTTTGACGTTTCTCCGCCCCTCAGGGACATGGTGCAAAAGTCGGACGCTATCATTGACAATTCATGGAAACAGGGAATTGTTAAAAACAAACTGAATACATATACCAATGAATCCATTAACAAGGATTCCCAGGGCCCTGATCCTGTTCCTCAATTTTCTTTTGGAAAGTCTGTTACCGACACGACGATTCAAAACTTTGATGGCGTTGGTGCAGCCGGTTCCTATCCTCCTGATACTGATGGTGATGTGAGTTTCAACCATTACATGCAGGTTGTAAATTCCAGGTTTGCCATATATGATAAAAACGGAAATAAACTGATGGGACCAACCAACAGCAGTACTATTTTCAACGGATTACCGCACAATACCAATGATGGTGATGCAATTCTTCTTTACGATGAAAATGCCGACAGGTGGCTGTTTAGCCAGTTCGCACTGCCAAATTATCCCAATGGTCCATTTTACGAGAATGTAGCGATTTCACAAACCAACGACCCAACGGGAACCTGGTATCGTTACCAGTTCACTTTTACCGATATGCCCGATTATCCTAAACTTGCAGTGTGGGGAGATGGTTATTATATGACCATCCGCCGTTTTTCAGCAGGTGCCGGCAGTTGGCTCGGCCCTTCCGCTGTTGCAATGGACAGGTCTAAAATGCTGGTAGGCGATCTTTCTGCAAGCATGGTCATGTTCAACATGCCATCCTCTGCTGAAGGCACCCAGGCCGCAGATTGCGACAGTGATTTCCCACCTGCAGGGACTCCCTGCCCCGTTGGCTACCTGACATCAACATCTGTCAAATTGTACGATTTTCATGTTGACTGGACAACTCCTGCCAACTCAACGTTCCTGCAGAACTACACAATTCCTATTTCCATGTTTGGAACACTCAATGGAAATGCTATTCCGCAAAAAGGAACAACCCAGAAACTCGACGCCATGTCGGGAAAAAGAATCATGTTCCGCATGCCCTACCGCAAGTTCGGCACATACTCTTCAATGCTGTTAAACACCACGGCCAACGTAAGCGGTACAGCAGGTATCCGCTGGATGGAGTTGAGAAATATTGCAGGTGCATGGAGTCTGTACCAGGAAGGCACTTATGCGCCTGGTGACGGCAACTGGCGCTGGATGGGCAGTATCGCCATGGATGCGGCAGGAAACATTGCCCTCGGCTTCTCCATCTCCAGCTCAACAATGTACCCCTCTATCCGTTATACTGGCAGGCTCAATGGCGATCCGCTTGGCACCATGACCATAGCCGAAAAAGGAATCATCAACGGCGGAGGCTCACAAACCAACACCGACGGCCGCTGGGGCGATTACAGTGCCATGGCTGCCGATCCTTCGGAAGTGGGCAAATTCTGGTATACCCAGGAATATTTTTCCACTACTTCAAGTGCCAACTGGAAAACCAGAGTTGGTTCCTTCTCCTTCAGCAATGTTTTTTCAACTGTAACCACTGCCCTGCCAAACCCTGTCTGTTTCGGCGATTCCACCCAACTCAACGTAGCACCATACGGAGGTTCAGGAACGTACACTTATTCATGGAGTTCCATACCGGCCGGGTTCA
This sequence comes from Bacteroidota bacterium, assembly GCA_026391835.1. Lineage (GTDB taxonomy): Bacteria > Bacteroidota > Bacteroidia > Bacteroidales > FEN-979 > CAIVAT01. The sequence continues at coordinate 50,482 of JAPLDF010000070.1, read as the reverse complement.
CTTCGACCCTCCAGAATCCCAAAGTACTTCCTACCGATACAACCAAATATATTGCCACCACCAATGACGGAACATTAACCCGGAACGACACCATCGAGGTAAATACAGCTTACAAACCTGTTGTTAATGCAGGTGCCGATACGACCGTATGCTGGTATGTAACCTCTATACCCCTGCATGGTTCAGCAACTAATTACAAACTGTTCCAGTGGAATACCTCCGGATCCGGTTCATTTACAAATAATGCGACATTTGAAACAACCTATCTCCCCAGCCTGAACGATAAAATTGCCGGTTCTGTAGACCTTAAACTGGTTGCCAGTTCGAATTTACCATGCAGCGGGAATGTAACCGGTACAAAGCATGTAACTTTTGACGTATGCACAGGCATTGCAGGCCAGAACAACTCAGCACCCGGCCTGATCATTCAGCCAAACCCTGCTCATGGTAATGTAACCATTGGCATCAGGGGCATCAGTGCCGGTTCAGCATCACTTTCGGTTTCATCCATGGACGGGAAAATACTTTTCTCTGAAAATATTGAAGCTTCTTCATCCCCGGTTGTCAAGAAAATGGATATATCAGGCTATGCCCGGGGAATCTATTTTGTTCAGCTAAAAACCGGAAAAAACATCATCACTGAAAAGATGATCGTTCAGTAAAGTTGCGATTAAAATAAAAACACTGTTAATTCGTTAACAGTGTTTTTATTTTAATATCTTTGCATTTGAAATTCGACTTTAGTCTACATTACAAAACGATTCATCAAAGCAGTTCATAAAAATAAAATTGGTTCTTCAGGGCAGGGTGAAATTCCCGACCGGCGGTAAAGTCCGCGACTCCCGATAAATCATCAATCATTTCACTGCATGATTTTCAGGGAACCGAGCCGTTGCAATTACGGCACCGACAGTAAAGTCTGGATGGAAGAAGAATCGTATTTAATCTGACCGATTTATCATATTAAATAGGATTACGCCCTGTTGCCATTGAGTGACAGGGCTTTTTTTGTGCAGGAAACGGGGATGGAGGACGGACGAATGACGAATGACGAATGACAAATGACAAATGACGAATGACGGATGATCTGAAATATATGAAGAGGGCTATCAGCCTTGCAAAGCGGGGAGCGGGATGGGTTAATCCCAACCCTATGGTGGGAGCTGTTCTGGTGAAGGATGGGAAGATCGTCGGAGAAGGATTTCACGATTTTTTTGGTGGAAACCATGCCGAGGTGAACGCCTTGCAGGGCGTATCATCACAGGATGCCTCAGGTTCGACTTTATATGTAACACTTGAACCCTGCTCGCACCACGGAAAAACACCACCTTGTGCAAACCTGATCGCTGAGAAAAAAATCTCCAGGGTGGTGATCAGCATGGAAGATCCAAACCCGGTTGTTAACGGGCAAGGGAGCGCTTTTTTGAAATCCGCCGGCATCATGGTGGAAACCGGATTGCTGGAGCCGGAAGCCAGGCAGATGAACGAAGTGTTTATTAAATTTATTGGCACAAAACAGCCATTTGTCCTGCTGAAAACGGCCATGACACTTGACGGCAAAATTGCAACGGTCACAAACGCCTCCCGCTGGATTACCGGCGAACCGTCACGCAAACTGGTTCACCTGCTCCGCCAGCAGTTAAGTGCCGTGATGGTAGGCGTGAACACGGTTATTTTTGATGATCCACTGCTGAACATCCGGATGAAGGGTGAGTGGAAAAACCCGTTGAAAGTGATTGCCGACACGTTTGGCCGCATTTCACTGACGGCAAAGGTGCTGACCAACGATCCGCAGTTGACCATTGTTGCCACAACCGGACATGCTGATCCCCGTAAATTGAAACAAATTGAACGAATGGGAGCCCAGGTGATGATCTGCCCGCTGAAAGACAACAGGGTTGACCTTGGTTTTGTGATGCAGTCGCTGGGCTCAATGGGTATCGACAGTGTCATGATCGAAGGGGGCAGTACACTTGCCTTTTCAGCTTTGCAGGAACGAGTGGTGGACAAGGTTGTCAGTTTTATCGCTCCGAAAATTCTCGGCGGAGCGGGCGCCCCGACTGCTGTTGGTGGTACAGGTATTGAAAAAATGGAGGATGCAATCAACCTTGCAAATCTCAGGGTGAGAAAAGTTGGTGACGATTTAATGGTTGAAGGGTGGATAATATAATCGAATATCGAATAATGAAGTTAGAATATGTTTACAGGAATTATTGAAGAAACCGGGATTGTCAAAGCCATTACACATGGAGTAAAATCTTCCCGGATCAGTATCCAGGCAAGGTTGGTTACCGAAGATATGAAGGTGGGCGACAGTATTAGTACAAATGGCGTCTGCCTGACGGTGACAGCTTTCGGACCTGATTATTTCACGGCGGATGTAATGCCTGAGACGATCCGGCAAACGAGTTTAAACATGCTAAAAACCGGAAGCGCTGTGAACCTTGAAAGGGCACTTCGGCTGACGGACCGACTTGGGGGACACCTTGTGAGCGGTCATATTGACGGAACCGGCAAAATTATCCGTCGCTGGGAGGAGGACAACGCTGTGTGGTACAACATCTCCGCCAATGAACAACTACTTCGTTATGTGGCAGATAAAGGGTCGGTGGCCCTTGATGGCATCAGTCTGACCGTAACAACCGTCGAAACCGGCTCATTCAGCGTGTCGGTCATCCCGCATACACAGAAAGTGACCACGCTGATGCACAAAAAAAGCGGTGACCTGGTGAACATTGAATGTGACATCATTGCCAAATATGTTGAAAGGCTTACTATGCCTCATTCAACAGGCAGGAATATAGATATGGATTTTCTTGCCAGGAATAATTTTTTGTAATTTTCTCTCACCGATGATACGATTTAACCGGAGCACTAAAATAATCTCCGAAAGATTGAAGAAACAACGCAAAAACACCAATTGACTGCTAATAATTCAAATATGACAAAATATAAATTTAACACCATCGATGAGGCGCTCGAGGATATTCGCAAGGGAAAAATGATCGTGGTGGTTGATGATGAAGATCGCGAAAATGAAGGCGACCTGGTGATTGCTGCTGAAAAAGTCACTCCTGCAGTCATCAATTTTATGGCAAAAAACGGCGGCGGCCTGATCTGCCTGCCAATCGTCCGAGACCGTTTGGAGGAGTTGAATATAGAGCGCATGGTTGTAAAAAACACCGACCCCAACCGGACTGCATTTACCGTTTCGGTTGATGCCATTGAATGTGCCACCGGCATTTCAGCCCAGGAACGTTCACTCACCATCAACAGGCTCATTGACAACCAAACCAAGGCCAGGGATTTTACACGGCCGGGGCACATTTTCCCGATCGAATACAGGGAAGGCGGTGTCCTGGTAAGGGCCGGCCATACGGAGGCATCCGTTGACCTGGCCACCATGGCAGGTTTATACCCTGCGGGGGTGATCTGCGAGATCATGAACGAAGACGGCTCAATGGCACGCATCCCCGAACTGATGAAATATGTTAAGAAACACAACCTGAAGATCGTCACAATTGCGGCGCTGATAGATTATCGCCGGAAATCGGAAACCCTTATTGAGCGTGCAGCTGTGGTTGACATGCCTACCAAGTACGGAGAGTTCAAAGTGTACAGCTATGTGAGTAAGATCAGCAGGGAAAATCACCTTGCCCTGGTGAAGGGAGAAGTAAATGATGGGGAACCTGTTCTGGTCCGTGTTCATTCAGAATGCCTTACGGGGGATGTTTTCGGATCTCTCAGGTGTGACTGTGGCGACCAGCTTGAACTGGCTATGAAACGGATTGCCAGCGAAGGGCGCGGCGTATTGCTCTATATGAGGCAGGAAGGGCGCGGCATCGGCCTGAATAATAAAATGCGGGCCTACTCGCTGCAGGACCAGGGAATGGATACCGTTGAGGCCAATACGGCACTTGGTTTTGATGCTGATCTGCGTGATTATGGCACAGGGGCTGAAATTCTCGTTGACCTGGGCATTAAAAAACTGCGTTTGCTGACCAACAACCCCAAGAAAATTTCAGGTATCGAAGGCTTCGGACTCGAACTTATTGAACGTATCCCGATTCAAACCGTCAGCAATGCTAAAAATATCCGGTATATGAAAACCAAAAAGGAAAAGATGGGACACATTCTTAACTTCAGTGACGACGATACCAAAAGTAAATAATGTTTATCACTTTGTGACTTTGTGACTTTGTGACTCTGTGACTTTGTGACTTTGTGACTTTGTAACTCTTTGACTTTGTGACTCTATTACCAAATAACAACCAACCTATATGAAAACAATAGAAGGCAAACTTGACGCCAAAGGATTAAAATTCGGGATTGTGATTGCCCGTTTTAATGAATTTATCAGCGGGAAATTGTTGTCAGGCAGTCTTGACGGCTTAAGACGTCACGGCGCGGATGACGAAAACATTGATGTAATATGGTCGCCGGGAGCGTTCGAAATCCCGCTGCTTGCAAAAAAGATGGCTGCCAGTAAAAAGTATGATGCTGTAATTTGTTTGGGTGCGGTTATCCGCGGGGCAACTCCTCATTTCGATTATGTTGCGTCAGAAGTTTCCAAAGGAGTTGCACATGTTGGCCTGGAAACAGGGTTCCCGGTTATTTTCGGGGTTCTCACCACCGACAATATTGAACAGGCTATAGAACGTGCCGGGACAAAAGGTGGCAACAAAGGATTTGATGCAGCGCTGGCAGCAATTGAGATGGCAAACCTGATGAAGGAGATCTAGGGGTTGTTGTTTCTACTTCCTTGTGATCACAAAAACCGTCCTCCGGTTCTTGCCCCTTCCCTCCTCGGTGTCGTTGGGGGCCACGGGCATTGACTTGCCAAATCCCTTGTACGTCAGGCGGGTTTCGTCGGTTCCCTGCTGAATCAAATAAGTATAAACCGACCGGGCGCGGTTTTCAGATAACTTAAGATTGCTTGCATCATTCCCGATGTTGTCGGTATGCCCCTGGACCTGAATACTTATGGTATGGTTTTCATTTAAAAAATCCAGCAACTGATCGATGACTACTTTAGATTCCGGGGTAAGGTCGAATGAGTTGAAAGGGAAGTAGATATCGTTGATGCGATAGGATTTGTTGAGTTCGATGGGCTTCATCTCAATGTCCAGTTTGACGGGTGTTTTAAAAACACTGTCAACCTTTGAGATATATTTGGATTCATATACATGGTCGGCCTTTTTGACCGTCATGATGTAATCGCTGCTGAATGGCGCAACAGCCACATAATTACCGGTGAGGGTGTCCATCGGAATCTCTGAAATTTTCTTTGTCTCAAGGTTTTTCAGTTCAATATGCGCCTTCAGCGGTTCGGCAGAGAATTCAGACTTCACATTGCCTTTGATGAACAGAACCCGTTCGGGACGGGCTTCATTGTAAAGATCAAATGAATAGAGATCCCATCCTCCTTTCCCCTTGAATTTATTTGATGCGAAAAATCCCTGGGTACCATCCGTGCTCACAAAAAGGCCTACTTCATCTTCGGGGGAGTTTATCGGGTAACCTATATTCCTGGGAGTCGACCAACTTCCGTTTTCATTGAGTTTTGCATAAAAAATATCATATCCGCCCAATCCCATCAACCCGTCCGTTGAGAAATAGAGCGTTTTTCCATCCGGATGAATGAAAGGCGATTTCTCGTTACCTTTCGAATTGATGGTTGGGCCAAGATTGATGGGCATTCCCCACACGCCGGTATCACTTTTCACTGATTTGTAAATGTCATATCCCCCGAATCCCCCTGCCCGGTCGCTGACAAAATAGAGTGTGCGCCCGTCAGCCGAAATTGAAGGTTGCGACTCCCATGAGCCGGGCAGGTTTATCTTATCGCTCAGACTACGGATCTGGCTCCACTCGCCCCCTGCATTTTCTGAAATGTAAATATCGCAGTTAAGATACTTTTTTACCGGGTCAAACTTGCAAACAGTATAACAAAGTGTGTTGTTGTCTGCGGTCAATGTGGCACCGCCTTCGTTGTCGCTGATGTTGAAAGGTTCGGGCATCTCCTCCCCTGCATCAAACTGGCCGTCATCTTTCCGCATGCTGTAAAGAAACTTTTCCTTTATCCTTGCTTCCTGGATCAGGCTGTTTTTGTTTGGGTCAATCTTTATTTCCCTTGTATAAAGTGCCATCTGGTTGTCGGGCGAAAGAATAGGCAGGTATTCATTCAGCGGGGTTGAGATCCCCTCCACTACTTTTGGTTCAAATGGAACCGGCTTGTTGATCATCTCAAGATAAAATCTGGAATATTTAAGTAAATCTGCTGCCCTGTTGTAATCTTCATCCTTCTTGATCTTGCCCACATCCTTCATGAATTCGTTCAGGTTCTTCACCGCAAGTTCGAAATTTTCCTGTCCGTAATAAATCTCAGCCAGATAGAAGTATGCATAAACATCATAATTGCGGCATAATTCGACAACCTTCAGGAAGTTTTTTTCAGCTTCCCTGAAATTATTGTCCTGCTTTTTATAGTTGACCAGGCCCAGTACAAAATATGCATCCACGCATCCGGGTTCCGCCTTGATCACATTCCGCATTTGCAGACCTGCCAGGTTATAGCTTCCCTTACGGAGATAATCGATACCTTCCTGGTATATTTTACTGGTCTTTTTATCAAGATTGATCTTACAGGAATCACTCTTTACCAGGCCGCTTCCGATACCCGATCCGGCAGCAGTATGATGGTTCGCAGAAAATGACAGCAGCCCCGGAATAAAAAGCAGGAAAAACAGGAGCGGTAGTTGGTTCAGGCCATGCAGGAAGCACTTCATGCGGATAATTTTGTCAAAGATATGATGAAATGTCATAATTTTACATTTCTTTGTGAAAGAGGACGTGGCGAATGACAAGTGACAAGTGACTAGTGACAAATGATTTGGGTAATGATGAAAAAATATGATGAAAATTAAAGCAGCAGTTTGTTTTTTCCTGGTCATGGGGACCATTTTATTACAGGGGCAAACGGTGATTCCGAATCCTGGTTTTGAAAACTGGACAAGTTTTGGCAACTATTCAGATCCGACTGGCTGGGATACGCCAAATGAAGAACTGATGTCGATCCCGTTTTTCGGTTTTACTGTGGTGTCGAAAAGTACCGATCATCATGGCACAGGTAGTTTTTCCGCAAAACTTGAGACAAAACATCTTACCATTCCGCCACTGGATATTCCCGGGTTTATGACATGTGGAAAACTCACGATCGATATCGGTACTGGTTCCTTTGTCCTGTCGGGAGGCGTGCCTGTTGTGGATATCCCAACCCACCTGAAGGGATACTACAAGTACAGTCCGAAAGGCGGCGACAGTTGTGCCATCGGGATCCTCCTGACCAAGACTATCGCGGGAATCCAGGACACCATCGGTTTCGGCAGTTTTTCAACAAAAGACACGGTTGCCGACTGGACTCCGTTTTCGGCATGGATTGATTATACCAGCACCACACCGCCGGATACCATGAATATCATCGCCTTGTCAACAGCCCAGGAGGTGATGACCATCGGCACCATCCTTTACGTGGATGATCTTTACCTGGATTATACCGTAGGCACCGACAAAAAAGATCCTTCAGCCGGGATAAATGTTTACAATGACCGTGAAACCAAACGGCTTATGGTCTTCCTTGATTTTGAAGATCCGGAAACGACTACCATCAAACTCATCAATATGACGGGGCAGGAAGTTTCCGCATTGCACCCGGGGGTGGTTAAAACAGACCGGCAGGCTATCCGCTACGAACAAATGCCACAGGGGGTTTACATCCTTGAGATATTGCATCACAACAAAGTATTTTCAAAGAAATTCTTTCTGAATCAATAACCATATTTGTTAAAATCTTCTTCATGATGGATTCAAATTCCGTTAAAACCGGCATGATCCAAATGACCTGCAGTGGAGGGAAGCAGGCCAACATAGAAAAATCCATTGCCAAAATCAGGGAAGCCGCCGCCCTGGGAGCACAAATCATATGCCTCCAGGAGCTGTTTGCATCCGAATATTTCTGCTGGGAAGAAAATTACGGCTTTTTCAGTCTCGCCGAAGCTATCCCGGGCCCCACAACCAACTTATTCTCTGATCTTGCCCGTGAACTGGATGTTGTCCTGGTTGCTTCGCTGTTCGAAAAAAGGGCCGAAGGGATATTCCACAACACCATCGCAGTAATTGATGCTGATGGCAGTTACCTCGGAAAGTATCGCAAGCACCATATCCCGGATGATCCAGGGTATTACGAAAAATTCTATTTTACACCCGGAGATTCCGGCTACAAGGTATTTAACACAAAATATGCACGGATTGGCACCCTGATCTGCTGGGACCAGTGGTATCCCGAAGCAGCAAGGATTACAAGTCTGATGGGTGCCCAGGTTATTTTTTACCCGACGGCCATCGGCTGGGAAATTTCCCAGGATGAAATCCTCAACATGCAGCAATACCAAGCCTGGCAGACCATCCAGCGGAGCCACTCCATCGCCAATGGTGTATATGTCGTGTCAGTCAACCGCACCGGGATGGAAGGCCGAATGAATTTCTGGGGAGGTTCGTTCATCTCGGATCCTTTCGGCAACCTTTTATACCAGGCTTCGCACAATCATGAAGAGATTCACGTTCACAGCCTTGACCTGGGTAAAATAGGTGAAACCCGGATACACTGGCCATTTTTAAGAGACCGGAGAATCGACAGCTATGGACCCATCGTGAACAGGTTTCTTGATGAAAAAAATGACAATTGACAAATGACAAATATATGGAAAACGATGGTTACCGGAAAAATCGTAAATCGTAAATCGTAAATCTAAAATCAACAAATTCCATGTCAGAACCCCTTCCTACACCCAGAGAGCTGGGCTACCGATTTCCTGCAGAATGGTCTGCGCATCGTGCTACATGGTTAAGTTATCCCCACGACGATTCCTATTCATGGCCGGGAACGCTTGAAAGAATTTTCCCATTCTACAACCGTTTCATCCTGGAACTTTCCAAAGGAGAACAGGTTTGTATCAATGTCCGCGACGAAGCCCTGCGTGACCGTGTGGCGATTGACCTGATAAAGATTGGTGTCGACATGTCGAAGGTAACATTGCTTATTCATCCCACCAATGATGCCTGGTGCCGCGACCACGGCCCGGCATTTCTTGTAAATCCTCTCGCAAAGGATCCTAAGGTCATTGTGAGTTGGAAATACAATGCCTGGGGTAATAAATATGACCACGACCTTGATGAGAAGATTCCTGAACTTATTGGGAAATACCTCCACATTCCCGTATTTTATCCCGGGATCGTGATGGAAGGCGGCGCGGTTGATTTCAACGGCAACGGGACTTTGCTTACCACGAACCAGTGCCTGCTGCATGAGAACCGCAACCCCGAGCTTTTCCAGCATGAAATTGAAGAGTACCTGCACAATTTTTATGGAGTGGAACAGGTACTCTGGCTTGACGAAGGAATCGACGGTGATGATACCAACGGACACATCGATGATATTACACGTTTTTTCAGGGAAGATGCAGTGATTACCATGGTAGAACCGCGGCAGTCGGATGTCAACCATAAAATCCTGAAGGAGAACCTCAGGCAGTTGAAGAGTTCCAGGCTTCTCAATGGCAAACAACTTGATATTGCAGAGATCTGCATGCCGAAACCGGTGGTTTATGACGGCCAGCGCCTGCCTGCTTCCTATGCGAATTTTTACATCGCCAACAATTCTGTTATCGTGCCGAACTTCCAGTGCAAGGAAGACGACCAGGCCATGCGGATCCTCGAGGAGTGCTTTCCTGACCGCAGCATCGTTGGCATCGACTCGGTGGATATCATCTGGGGGCTTGGTTCATTTCATTGCCTGTCGCAGCAGGAACCGCAAGGCTAAAAGATTGTGTTCTCTACCAGGATGACTACACCCGTTTACCCGTTCACCCGTTTACCTGTTCACCTGTTTACCGGTTCACCCGTTCACCGTTTCTGATCAAATGGTCGGCAATAACCAGTGCCGCCATCGCCTCTACAATAGGCAAGGCACGTGGCACCACACACACATCGTGGCGTCCTTTTCCATGCAGCACGGACGACTCGCCCAAAGAATTAATGGTTACCTGGTCTTTCATCAGGGTTGAGACAGGCTTAAAGGCAACGCGGAAACAGATATCTTCTCCGTTTGAAATGCCCCCCTGGATCCCGCCCGAGTAATTGGTCAATGTTTTAACAGTCCCATCCCGGTTGACAAACAAGTCATTGTGTTCAGATCCTTTCATAGAGGCACCCCGGAAGCCCGAACCAATTTCAAATCCCTTTACGGCATTGATGCTCAGCATTGCCTTGCCAAGGTCGGCATGCAACTTGTCAAATACCGGTTCTCCCAGCCCCGGGGAGACTCCGCTGATGGTGCAGGATATCACGCCGCCGGTTGTATCACCTTCACTTTTTAATTGTTCGAGAAAGGCGAGGATTCGGGGATCTGAGATTTGTGAGCCGGGTTCCGGGATCAGGTACTCCCCGATCTGGCAAATACCGGCCGTAATCCTGATATTCTTTGTTTGAAGGAATATTTTGGCGAACGCCCCGCCGGCCACACGGGCCAGGGTTTCGCGCGCCGACGCCCGCCCTCCGCCCCGGGGATCGCGGATACCGTACTTCTGTTGCCAGGAGTAATCGGCATGCGACGGACGGTATGCATCTGCAAGGTGGTCGTAATCGGACGGCTTTTGATTGTGGTTGTTAACGATGAAGGCTATTGGCGCGCCGGTAGATTTTCCTTCGAACAGGCCGGAAAGAACCTGGAGTTTATCCTCTTCAATACGCGGCGAAGAGAAGAAATCCATTCCGGGTCTCCGCCGGTCAAGTTCAGCCTGGATAAAGGCAAGATCGATTTCCAGATTCGCAGGCAACCCGTCAAGAACACCCCCGACAGCTACTCCATGTGATTCACCAAAAGTGGTAAGAACAAGTGCCTTACCAAAGGAATTCCCTGACATAGGCTGCAGGTTTGAAAAGTGACAAATGACAAGTGACAAGTGACAAATGACAAGTGACGAACAATGGTTGCTATGAACATCATTCGTCACTTGTCATTCGTCATTTGTCATTCCTTCAGACTCCTTGTTGCTTAAGTATTTTCATCTTGGCTTCGAGTACTTTCAATTCGCTCTTGGCCTTGTTGATTTTACTTTCAAACTCCTCCTTTACGATCAACGCGCTTTTAGACTTGGCAAAGAACCCAATATTATTTTCCCACAAGGTAATCTCTTCCTTCATCTTTGTGATCTTTGTGGCAAGGAATTCACGTTCTTTTCCAATCACCCTGCGGGCATTCGGATCATTTTTCAGGTGATCGAACTTGGCCTGAAAGCTGACGGTACTCATTTCCACTTCGCTGATTTTCAGTTTATCAAGATGTTCGTTGACCAGGGCACGGAATTCGTTATGAAGCTTATCCTTCTCTTTCATGGGTACATGGCCGATCTCTGTCCACTCGCGCTGAAAATTCTTCAGTACCTCAAGGTTGGCACTTTTGTCATCACCAAACTGGTGCTCCTTCAGACGTGCCATCAGGGTCAGCTTTTTATTCAGGTTCTCTCCTTCACTGGCCTGTACATTAGAGAAGTAGGACTGTTTTGCATTGAAAAACTCATCACAGGCTGTACGGAAACGCTTCCATATCTTATCTGAATGTTTTTTAGGCACAGGGCCGATCTTTTTCCATTCACCCTGCAGGCGAATCAGCTCATTGGTGGTATTTTTCCAGTCGGTGCTTGTGTTCAGCGACTCTGCCTGCATACACAACTCAACTTTAAGGTTGTAGTTGTGCATCTGCTGTTCTTTCAGCTTATCGAAATACTCCTTTTTAACTGCAAAGAAGGCGTCGAGACTTGTTTTAAACCGGGTCCAGATTTCAACATTGACTTTCTGGGGAACTGGTCCAATATTTTTCCAGATTTTCAGTAAGTCGTTGATTTTATTGGTATTGTCCTGCCAGTCTTTGATTGATTCATTTGGCAATCCAGCAACTATTTCACACTGCTCACAAAGCGCGTTTTTTGTCTCCAGGTTCTTGTTCTGGTCTTCTTCGATGAGGGAATAATGTTCGCGGCGCCGGTCGTTGATTTTATCGGTGGCGTTTTTAAACCGTTCCCAGATCTCTTCTTTTTTGTCGGAAGGAACAGGTCCAAGGTCTTTCCACTCTTCGTGATATTTCTGTAATTTCTTGAATGATTTGATAACCGAGGTTTCCAGGAGCAACTCTTCAGTCTTTTCGCACAAAGCGATTTTTGCTTCCATGTTCTTCCTGAGGTCAAGGTCTTTCAATTCTTTGTTCAGTTTGACCTTCTCGAAGAATTTCTCCACGAGAAAATGGTAATTCTGCCACAGGTTGTTAATCTCTGTCCGTGGCACCATCCCGATATCCTTCCAGCGTTCCTGGAGGACCTTGAATTCGTCATACGTCTTCTTAAGTGTCTCTTCAGAACTGATAAGAACTCTTAAGCCATCAAGGATCTGGAATTTCTTTTTCAGGTTATCCTGTTTGATTTTCTCCTGCTCTTCTGAATGGCGGGCTTTGTTGGCCCGGTATATTGCAATTAATTCGTTGAATTTAATATCAAGTTCATCCTGCTCGGGGGCAAGTTCCTCCTTGGCAACACCTTCTTCGCTTACCTCTTCGTATTTCAGGAGGTTCTCATCCTTTTTCTTTTTCAGAAAGGCAAACTTGATGAGTGCTATTTGTGTTTTAACTGCATTGAAGTCGGCTTCGGCAACCGATTTTTCAAGCATTTCAACCAGTTCGGCACGTGACAGTCCTTCATAGTTGACGTCGGTATCGAGAATTACATGCTCCACATTTGATTCGGTAACCTCATCGAGATGGTCATCAAGATGATCTTCGGGAAGCACTTCCAGCAGGATGTCAGAGTGCTCCTCGTGAAGTCCGGGTGAAAACTCTTCGGCGGGTAATACGGGAGTTTCAGCAACAGGTGCTGCTTCCGGCTCTGCCACAGGTATGACAGGTTCTTCAGGCAGTTCGGCAATGACTTCTTCCGAGTTCTCTTTGGCCGGCTCTGTCACGCTCTCTGCGACAGTTTCTTCGCTGATTTCCGCAGGCAATTCAGGAGATTCGCCGGCGACAGGAGTTTCAGCAGGATCCTCGACCAAAACCTCGGCGGTTTCAGAAGGAACACTGAAATCTTCAGTAGTTTCATTGATTTCTTCGGTCTGATCTGAGTCAGTTGGGAGCGCAATTTCGTTGTTATCCGTTGCAGTGGTTACAATGGCAGCAATCTCCTCCTGTCCGGCATTGATTTCCGATTCAGGATTCTGGGGTGTGTTTTTAGAATTTTTCATTAGAAGTTAATATCCGTTATATATTACATTCAGTAGCGTCCGACAATTGCCGGTTAAAATGAATCGTTAAGACAGCAAAAGTACAAATTATTTCCATTTGTGCGTAATTTATGGCATCGCCCTTTTATTGAAGATGATATAACCGAAATTAAAATTAATGGTAAACTGATCAGGCATCCTGTCGTAATAATTTACACTGATGCTGATGGGGCCAAGCGGACTGTTGTATCCCAAAGACGTTGATGCCATATAGGAACGGTTCGAAAATTTCGGCCCGAAATAGGCCGTGAAATCAATTGGATTCTCAAGAATTTCACGGTATGGCTGAAATATATAACCTTCAATCCTGTATTCTACTTTTTTGTAAACCTGGGCCACGATCTTCAATCCGGCCGCGGCATAGTTTGTAGCCCTGAAAGCAGGCAGGAAATATACCTGCGATTCAGGAATGGGCTGAAATGCAGAAGCATATAGCAAACTGGAAGTGTAATTTGAAAACAGCGGCTGGTTGGAAAGCACGCCTTCAGCATAAAATCCGAACTTCAGAGGGCCCAGTGATTCAAAGAAATTATCATATAGCAGGTGAACCTTGAACCAGTCATGGTAATCGACGGTCTGTGTTTTGTATAAGGCAGTTGAACCTGGTACCATCCCCTCTTTTCCGTTGATGTATGACAGCGTGAGTTTCAAACGCACCCCAGCATTCGGAAATTGCTTTCTGTTCAAACTGTTCAGGTCAAAACAAACTGTTGGAGAAAAGAAATAGAAGGACGTCTGGTCGGCTGTATCGGTGCGGGTAAAAATGTTATCCTGGTAATACTTATCATTGGTAAAGGCATATGTCATTCCAAGCGAGAGTTTTCCGGTATTGGTAACCGGGATCCCGGTTTTTATATCACCAAAATATTCACTCTCGATGATGTAATTTGGTATTTTATCATCAAAGAAAAAACTTGCGTTCTTAAAGTAGTTAAAATGGTTGTAAGTATAATTTGCTTCGAGAAACCATGGGGTTTTTGAATTAAAGTCAATCCTGCCTCCTGCCTTGGCAGAACTGTAAACCTTGCCAAAATATCCATTGGCAAAAAACCGCAGAGCTTTTGTCCATAAATATTTGTACTGCAGTTCCAGGAATGCTTCGCTGTGGTTGCCCAATGAAAAATTTCCGCCAAACTGGGCACCAAACTTATTGGTTTTTTTGATATCGAGGTAGAGATCAAAAAAGCCGGTTTTTTCATTGAGCCTGGCTACCGGGAAAATACTTTTAATGAATCCCTCATCGATTAACCTGAAATATTCCAGGCGAAGTTCCTCAACTGATATTGTTTTCTTCCCATGCTTAAATTTATGACCAACATAGGCCGACTGTGCTTTACTAAGACCCGTTGTATGAATTGAGTCAAAGTACAGCAACGGTTTCCGGTTGTTAAATTCCAAACGGCGCTGCCTGATCAATTCATCGCTTACACTGTCTTTTACAAGTTTCCTGATTGCAGGTATTTTCCGTATGGTTGCTGCGTACCCACTGTCGGCAAGCAAGGCTGTTTGTGAAAAATCAAGGAGATTGACGGCAGGAATGTTTGGAACAATCATCACCGAAGCGGCATAAACAATGGTGTCACTTTGCCGCTCCATCAGCATGGTAAGCAACTGGGATACCATATCATCCATGTCAGGTTTCTGATACCTTTGTGCCACACGGCTTCCAATGATCACATCAGGCTGAAAATCAAGCACTGCGACATCACAGGGGAAATTGTTGTACATCCCGCCATCGTATACCAGTTTATTGTTGATAACCACCGGCGGAAAAACCAGTGGCAGGCTCATTGATCCGCGCACCGCGGTACCCAGATCCCCGCTGCGGATGATCATTTGAGCGGTGGTGTCAATGTCGGAAACCACACAACGGAATGGCACCATAAGCTTGTTAAAATCTCCCCCGGCAAGTGCATTTGCCGGCGACATCATCTGCATGATCTGAAAATCAATATCATACGTCTTGAAAAGTTGGGCAGGCAGAATGGATGACAGTTTTTTTGCAAAATCAAAACTGGTGCTGATCCAGGATGCATTCGGATCTTCCTTGCGATAATAGTACACATACCTGGTATCCATGACCCCGGAAGCCCAACGCTGGAAAGCTACAGAATTCATCAGTTTTTCAATCTCATCAGGCGAATAGCCTGCAGCATACATCCCTCCGACGACCGCACCAATCGAGGTTCCTACAATGTAATTTATGGGAATATGGTTTTCTTCGAGGGCACGCAGCACGCCGATGTGCGCCCCCCCTTTGGCTGCTCCGCCACTAAGCACAAGCGCCACCCGCTGGGCAGAAACAGTATTAAAAACTAAAAATAAGAAAATAAAAAATAAAGAAACTGATCGCAACCGTTTTCGGATTGAAGGTATCATTGATTATTAATCGCTTAATCACATTTATACATGCATTCAAGCCCTTAATCTTTACTGAGAACGTTTCCCTTTATTATTAATTTATCTGGTCCAAAGCCTGTGACAAATCAGCGATAATATCTTCCACCTCTTCGATCCCGATAGAAAGCCTTACCAGTTCATCACTGATTCCACCTTCCTTCTTGGCAGCGGCCGATAATTTACTGTGTGTCATGGAGGCCGGATGCTGAATCAGTGTTTCGATGCCACCCAGCGATACCGCTAAAACGCAAAGCTGAACGCTGTCCATAAGTTTCTTGCCGGCTTCGAGCCCGCCTTTCAAGCCAAAACTCATCATGGCTCCCGGTCCGCGCATCAGGCGCCTGCCAAGTTCATACTGGGGGTGTGATTTGAGTCCAGGGTAGACGATCCAGTCAATTTTAGGATGCGATTCTAGGAACAGGGCAACCTTCATGGAGTTTTCCTGTGCACGGTCGATGCGTATTCCCATGGTTTTCAATCCACGGCGTGTGAGGAATGCCTGGTGTGGGTCCATGTTGCAACCCATGGTAACCATGACCGGACGTACTTTCTTATAATCGGCCTCGGTTTTGGTGACGATGATCCCGCCAACGATATCGGCATGACCATTGAGAAATTTGGTGAGCGAATGCAGCACGATATCGGCCCCCTGGTCAAGCGGATTCTGCAGGTAAGGACTGCAAAAAGTGTTGTCGACGCAAACAGGGATGTTGTGCGCGTGGGCAAGTTCGCAAATTGCCGGAATATCTGAAATTCCAATGGTGGGATTGGCAGGTGTTTCAAGATAAATCAGGGCCGTATTTGGCTGGATTGCAGCCCTGACCTGTTCAAGGTCAGTTGTATCGACATAGGTTGATTCAACACCGAATTTAGAGAAGGTCCCTTCAATAAGCCCGCGGGCAGGCCCATAAACAGCATTGTGGCTCAGGATATGTTTTCCAGCGCCCAGGAATGCCATGTAAACTGTGCTTACTGCACCCATCCCTGAGGAACACCCGATGCCATCGAAACCATGCTCGAGCGCCGCAATGGTTTTTTCGAGGTCACGTACGGTAGGATTCCCAATACGTGTGTATATATACCCATCGCTTTCGCCGGCAAAGCATGCTGCACCATGATCGGCGTTTTTAAATGCAAATGTTGAAGTTTGATAGATTGGGGTGATCACGCTACCCAATGGGTCTTTCTGGCCGGTTCCGTGAACGAGCGTGGAGTTAAATCCGGATGGTTTGTGTTTCATAAGTTATATAGATTTGAATTGTTGTCGGGAGAAGGTTCATAACGCAGTGCATCCTGGTGTCATCACGCCGGAAGTAAGTATTTAACCCTTGAGGATTGTGTTTTTCAAATGGAGATGCATGCCGGTTTCTATTTCCGTATGATGGTGATTTCATTCTCGATAGAGGGGTTCAGGTGCCTCTTCACGGCACACAGGGAAGCCGTTTTGATGACTGCAGCATCGTATTGTTCAGGAAAATCGGACGGGACATGAATCAGCAGGATGAATTTTGCAACCATTTTCTGAACCGGATCATAAATATAATCCATGCTGATCCGCATTTCGTCTGTGTTGATTCCGCGCTGATCACAAAAACCCTTGACATAGATACCCGCACAAGTCCCAAGCGATGCTAAAAACAAGTTGAATGGGGTTGGGGCAGAATTTTCTCCGCCCGATTGAATGGCCTGATCTGTTTTTACTGTAAAACCATCGATCACTGCATTAACTTTTTTATTTCCGTCGAAAACGATTTCAATTGGCATAGCTGATTTTTTATGGTGCAAAGCTACAATTTTATTACCAATTCTGATTATTGCAGACCGATGTTCTTACCCTGATATGTGTGCAATCATTTTTGTACGTTTGCATCTAAAGAAACTATCATCCATTGAATACTGCAACTGTCCCCGGCGATTCTTTACAAATTAAATCAAAGGCTGATTTTGAGGTTCTTTTTAAAACCCACTACAGTCCCTTGTGCGCCTATGCCAATGGCTTCCTGAGAGATAAGGACGCAGCGGAGGAGGTGGTGCAGGAGGTGATGTTCAGGATATGGACCTGCCGCAATACGCTGGCCATCGAGTCGTCGGTGCGGAGCTACCTATACAGGGCAGTGCGTAATGGTTGTTTAAATATCCTGAAACATCTCAATGTCAGGGATGAATATAAGTCGTTCCGCGAGCGGCAGGGGGAAGCCACCCAACGCTCGCAGGAGGATATTATGATCCTATCGGAACTTGAACAAAAGATCAGGGAGGCCATTGACCGCTTGCCGCTGGAACGGCGCAGGGTGTTTATCCTGAGCCGGTATGATGGGTTGACATACAATCAAATCGCTGAAAAATTAAATATTTCTGTGAAAACGGTGGAAAACCAGATGGGTAAAGCACTGAAGACACTTAGGACGGAATTATCAGATTATTTGCCATGGCTGATTTTGTTCTTTTATGATGTTTTTGGGAAGTAGGCGGGCGGACAGGCGGACGGGCGGACAGGCGGACAGGCGGACGGGCGGACGGGCGGACGGGCGGACAGGCGGACGGGCGGACAGGCGGACGGGCGGACGGGCGGACGGGCGGATAGTGCAGTCGTTGGAAATTATTTTTCAGGATGATGGGGGTATTGGCATACAGGGTTGTCTTCACAATATACGAATATGAATCAAAACCAGCAAGATATCGACGAACATTTACTGCTTCAGTACCTTCTAGGAAATGCGGATAAGGAATTAAGCACTGCTGTAGAAGCCTGGCTGAATGCCGACAAAGCGAACAGGAGATACCTGGACCGCCTGGAGTCGTTGTGGCTGGAGGCGGGCAAGCTATCCCCTGCCCCTGTGGCTGTTGACGTGGATGCAGCTTGGCTTAAAATGTCGGCAAGGATCGAACAGTCCGAAAATGTGGAACTTTCGGCAGGTATCAGCAGGAAAATCACCAGGAGGCGTATCGGCGCCTATCTCCTGGGTGCAGCCGCCATGATCATTGTGCTGGTTGGAATTTACAGCATCTACCGGCTGCTTGGAAAACCGGTAAAACAAATTGAGCTGACCAGCGGCACGGTGGTCGTTCACGACACCCTGCCGGATGGCACGCTGGTGGCTCTCAACAAAAATTCAACGCTTGTGTTTCCTGAAGTATTCAGCAATAAAACCAGGGAGGTAAAACTCACAGGGACAGCCTTTTTCGAAGTAAAACACAACAAAGCACATCCGTTTGTCGTGCATGCCGGTAATGCAGGCATCCTGGTGCTGGGGACAACCTTCAGTATCTCAATGCTCCCGGTAAAGGCCGGGAACTCCGTCACAGTGGCCGGAATGGATGTTTCGGTTTCAGTGACCGAGGGACGTGTGTTGCTTTTCAGCATTGACAAACGGTCGGGTGATACCGCTGCGCTGATCCTTAACACAGGAGAAAACGGGATACTCAACCATGGGGCCGTGCAACCTGTGCGAACCGGGACATCATCTGCCGATAGGCTCTTCTGGGCCAACCGGACACTTGATTTCAGCCGTACTCCCCTTTCGGAAGTTTTTGGATACCTTAGAAAATATTATTCCGCGAATATTAGTTTCAGCGACCCGGCTATCCTGGATTGCAGGATCAGCGCCACCTTTGTGGACGAACCAGTCGACAGGATCCTTTCAGTTATCGCTGCTTCTTTCAACATGACACTGAATTCGCGTGGAAACAATTTTCATTTAACAGGCCATGGGTGCAGTAAAGAGAATAATTAAAGCCTTGTGTATCTTATTGCTGTTATCTCTGCCTGGCTCCCGGCTGATTGCCCAGTCGAATTATCTTTCGAGGAAGGTTACACTCGATATTCCGAATTGCAGCCTTGAGGTGGCCCTCAGGGAGATCGGGAAAGCAGGTCATTTCCGCTTCTCCTATGATGCTGACCAGATCAGGGACGACAGGAAAGTCCACCTTAAAGCCAACGATCTCCCGGTGAACAGTCTGCTGAGGGAGATCCTGGGCAATGAGGTATCTCCCAGGGAAGTCGGGAATCATGTAATCCTGATCCGTAACAAACCTGCTGCAACAAAAAAAGAGTCATTGCCCGACATTGTGGTAACCGGGACCATCCTTCTGGCATCTTCGCGTCTTCCGCTCGGGGACGCCACCATTTATGAAGTTGCCAGTAAAAAGTCGGCCATCTCGAATGCAAATGGCCATTACAAACTTGTCATACCGTCAGGAAGGAAAATCAAAAGCCTGGCCTACTGTAAAACTGGATTTTCTGATACGGTTGTCTTCCCAAAGCAAGGGACGGAAATAAAGTTGGACATCCTGCTCCGATCATCTGAGGAAAACCTGTCGATGATGAATATTATAAAAGGTTCAGTGTCCAAAACCGGCACCGACAGCATGCAAATTGTCAGGTGGCTTGTCCCGCGCGAAACAATGGTAAATTCACAAAACCTGGAAGTCAGGTCTCCGAGGATGTTCCAGGCCTCCGTACTTCCATATATAGGTACCAACTGGAAGATCACGGGGTCGGTTACGAATAAAATTTCATTAAATCTGCTGGCAGGATACACAGGTGGATTGAATGGTGTTGAGGTTGGCGGTTTGTTGAATATCACTAAAAACTCCATCAAGGGGCTGCAGATCGGTGGGCTTGGAAATATCGTGGGAGGCGATGGAAAAGGATGGCAAGTGGGTGGATTGTTCAATATTGACTTAAAAAAAGTCGACGGAGTTCAATTTGGCGGGCTCTTCAATTATGTTCCGGATACCCTCCGCGGTTTGCAGGTTGCCGGTCTTGTCAACATCGTACCGGGAAGGATCAAGGGCATACAAATCGCCGGACTTACCAATATCGTCACCCACAATTGCGATGGCTGGCAGATTTCAGGATTGCTCAACCTAACTTTCTATGATGTAAAAAGGACTCAGATTGCAGGGCTGGCAAATTATGGCAGAAATGTAGACGGGGTTCAGGTTGCAGGGCTGATCAACATTGCCCGCAGGCATAACAGCGGCCTGCAGCTTGCGGGTTTGATAAACTATGCAACCATACTCCACGGCGTTCAACTCGGAATCATCAACGTTGCAAACACGGTTGAGCGGGGAGTACCGATCGGACTTTTCAGCTACGTCCAAAAGGGTTATCACCTGTTTGAACTATCAGGAAACGAAATTTTTTATGGCAATTTAGCATTTAAAACAGGTACCAGGACATTTTACAATTTTGTCCAGTTTGGAATTGGCAGCAGCTATAAACTCCAGGGATCCTATGGCATCGGAACTATTTTCACCCTGAACAGGCGGCTATCGATGGGCATCGATGCTTCAGCAGGCTTCGTATACCATCCGGTCGACACTGTTTATCATGGTTTATTACTGAAGTTCAGCCCTTCCCTGGAATATCGGTTTGCCAAACACTTTGCCATGTTTGCCGGACCTGCATACAACTGTTTCGTTTTCTCCAAAGGCAAACCCAGCGCTACAAGCCGGGGGCTCTCCGCGTATGACTTCTATTTTAAATCCACCGAAAATGCATCGGTCCAGATGTGGATCGGTGGTGTTTTGGGCGTAAGATTCTGATTTTTCATTTTTTTTTCTTTCCTGATAGGGGTAATCAGTGTTTTGGTTGTCATCAGATAAACCAAACACTTTACCTGATGATAAAAAAGATGAAAAAGATTGCCATTGCGGCAATCGCCATGCTATTCATTGCATCGCTCAGCCTGAATGCACAAGATTCAGCAACCATGAAAGTCCATACCTTTCAGATCGGGTTTATAACACCACTGAGCAGCAACGGACTCGACTCCTGGAATAGAATAAATAAATTTTCCATCAACATCCTTGCAGGTTTTGCCGGAGGTATCCACGGTGTTGAATTTTCCGGACTGGGGAGCGTGTTAAAAAGTGATCTCCGCGGAGCCCAGTTCTCCGGCTTGTTCAACATAATATCAGGAAATGCCATTGGCGCCCAGTTCGCAGGACTCGTTAACATCAATGCCGGTAAAGTTAATGGTTTTCAAACTTCAGGTCTTGTAAACATCAATGCCGATACAACATCAGGCTTACAGTCAGGAGGCCTGCTCAACTATGCTTCAGGAACAAAAGTCACCCAGTTCAGCGGTTTCTCAAATATTGTTTCCGGAAACAACAAGGGATTCCAGATTGCAGGATTTATAAATATTGTTGCAAAAAAGTGTTCCGGAGCACAGGTAGCAGGATTTTTTAACTATACCGGAAAACTGAATGGCGTCCAGATCGGGTTCCTCAACTATACAGATTCCCTTGAAAAGGGAGTTCCCATCGGATTTCTCAGTTTCGTAAAGAATGGTTATTCCGCTTTGGAAATTGGTGTTACCGAGACGCTTTATGGCGTGATGAGTTTTAAAACCGGAACACGGCAGTTCTACAACATACTCTCAATAGGCGGAGGGACACGTGACGGACTCTCCCTGTTCGCCTGGGGGTATGGAGTGGGCAGTTTCATACCTGTCGGCAAAAAAGCCGGAATCTCAATAGATATGATCTCCTACCAGGTAAACGAAGGAGAATGGTTCACCAATCAGCTAAACCTGCTGAATAAAATCCACGTTACCGCTTCATGGAAATTTGCGAAACACCTTACCATATTTGCCGGATTATCATGGAATGCTGCTGTTTCAGACATTACGGATGAGTATGGTGATATTGTCGTCCGGCACATTGCCCCGTGGTCGGTATTTGATGAGACCTATGATGATCATATCAATGTTAAAATGTACCCGGGAATATCAGCGGGAATAAGGTTATAAGCTAGTTCCACGGGTTATTCAACTCAAAATTCCTGAAAGAGGTTATCTTATTCAACTATCACAATTTCAAACAAATAGCTAATTATGAAAACAAAAATGATTTTTACCGCTATCATGGCGCTCCTGACTGTCACACTCTTCACATCTTGTGAAAAAATAAAAGGGAAAGGTGAAGTTATCACGGAAACACGAAGTTCCGGAACATTTTCCAAAATAGGCCTGGACCTGTCGGCTACCCTATACTTTACACCGGATGCAACCTACAGCCTCCGGGTTAGCGGGCAGGAAAATATCCTCAGGGAAATAATCACCCATATTGAAGATAATCAACTTGTTGTAAAGGTGAAAAATGGAGTGATTCTGGGAAGTCATGAACCAATTGTCGTTTATATTTCAGCTCCAGATGTAGCTGGACTTGAAGTGAGCGGTTCCGGTGATCTATACTGCGATTCGCCATGGAACCTTGATGAATTGTCAACCACCGTCAGCGGTAGTGGAAGTATCAACATCTCATCGCTGAACGCCAGGCACCTTACCTCATCCATCAGTGGTTCAGGCAGTATCACGGCATCTTCGGGGTCTGTCACCAATGAAGATCTGAATATAAGCGGTAGCGGCACCATCGACCTTCGAAGTGTCGGGGCTGAATCTGCCTATACAAGAACAAGCGGATCAGGAAATACCTATGTTAAGGTTACCAGTCATCTCGATGCAACAATATCCGGAAGCGGGAATGTATGGTATTCCGGAACGCCAGCCATCACCACGCATATTTCAGGTTCCGGTAGTGTAAAGCACCTTTAACATGATTTAAAAATAAAGAAAATGAGAAGAAACTTCATGCTGGTCATCATTTCCATTATTTCAATTTCTATGTTTGCGCAGACACCCATGCAGACTGTGCGCGGAAGAGTAACAGACTTTGATTCAAAATCAGGTTTGCCCGGTGCAAATGTGATCCTGCTGAATTCAACCCCGCTTACAGGATCTACCACAAATGCAGAAGGATATTTCGTGATGGAAAAGGTCCCGGTCGGGCGCCAATCCTTTAAAATCAGCTATATTGGTTACAAAACCGTCATCAGGCCAGGGATCATGGTAAGTTCGGGCAAGGAGGTGTTCCTCTCCGTAGAACTCCCGGAGGAGGTATTTGCCGCCCGCGAGGTCGAAATCAAAGCAACGGTTGATAAGGACAAACCGGTGAATTCCATGGCCATGGTAAGCGCAAGATCTTTTTCTGTCGAGGAAAGCCGTCGTTATGCGGGTTCTGCTGACGACCCCATGCGGGCTGTTTCAAATTTTGCCGGGGTTGCCTCAAGCGCAGATGTGAATTCCAACCAGATCGTCATCCGTGGAAATTCGCCAAAGGGATTGCTGTGGCGGGTGGATGGTGTTGACATTCCCAACCCCAACCATTACGCCTATGTTGGCACCTCCGGCGGAGGGCTGACCATGTTCAGCAGCCAGGTGCTCAGCAACTCCGACTTTTACACGGCCGCTTTCCCGGCTGAATACGGCAATGCACTCTCGGGGGTTTTCGACATGCGTTTCCGCAACGGAAACAATACCAGGCACGAATTTGCCCTGCAGGTCGGGATCCAGGGGCTTGACGTATCAGCTGAGGGTCCTTTTTCCAGGAAAAGCGGCGCCTCCTATCTTTTTAACTATCGTTATTCCATCCTGGCATTTTTGCAATACATCGACCCCGGCATGAAGAATAAGATCCCCTCATACCAGGACCTGTCATTTAAAATCAACCTGCCGGCCGGGAAAGCGGGTACATTTTCAATTGTGGGAATAGGCGGTATCTCGCGGTCGAAATTCATCCCGGAAAAAGATTCTGCACAATGGCAAACCCTGGAGGACCGCACAAAATCAATGCTCAACAACAATATGGGGGCCCTGTCGCTTTCCCACCAGGTCGCCTTTTCACGAAAAAGTTTCCTAAGGTCGTTTCTGTCGGGAACCTATAACAGCATCGCTTTTGACAACGGCTATCTTACCCCATCCTATACCATTCAGCCTCAGGATAGCGTGAAACAAAAAAATTATCGTTTTACAGGCGGAACAACCTTCAACCATAAATTTGGCCCAAAGCACACCAACCGAACCGGTCTTACCTATGCACGGATTTTTTACAACAGCGACATAAAGGCAGTGAATCCATCTGTGGGATCTTTTTCAGAGGTTTACGAAGGGCGCGGCAATACTGACCTGGTCCAGTGCTACAGCGAATCGAAAATTGAGATCACAGGCAACATTGCCATCAATGCCGGGCTTCATGTGCAGTATTTCCTGCTGAACCGCCATTATGCGATCGAACCCCGTATTGCAGTCCGCTGGCAGCCGGCTCGTGATCATGCTTTCACCATCGGTTATGGAAAACACGCACAAACCGAGGATATCGGGCTTTATCTCACCGGGATACAGGTTACCCCCGAACAAAATGTTCAGCCAAACAGGAAACTTGACTTCAGCCGGTCGCACCATTTTGTATTGGGTTATGATTACACAATCCGGCCCGCGCTCCGACTGAAAGTGGAGGGATATTACCAGCTTCTGTATGATGTTCCCGTGATCCCGGGAAATTATTATTCGCTGATCAACAGCAATGGTGGCTTTTACAGCGATACTTTTGTCAATGACGGCACCGGGCGGAATGCCGGCATTGATATCACGCTTGAAAAATTTCTCACCAGACAATATTATTACCTGGTCACTGTCTCGCTTTTTGATTCGAAATACAAAGGCGGCGACGGGATAGAACGGAATACAAGGTACAACTCGAATTATGTGGTCAACATTGTCGCCGGAAAAGAGTGGACCATCCGGAAGAAAAACATTCTCGGGCTAAACCTGAAAACCTCCCTTACCGGTGGCGAATATTATGTTCCGATAAACCTTGAGCAATCGAAACTGCAGCATCAGGAAGTACTTAATGAGGCCCTGGCATATAAAGAGCGGCTTCCGGATTTTTACTACATTGATCTTACCTTGACCTACCGGACCAATCACCGGAAATTTTCGGGCGTATGGGCAATCCAGGTAAAAAACCTGTTGAACCAGAAACCACCTTCAGGATACATCTACAATGATTACAATCAATCCGCTGAGCCTGTGGTTTCAATGGGAGTGGTACCCTTCTTGAGTTATAAAGTTGAATTCTGAAAATATGTCCGGCGGGAAAGCCCTGGAACCATGAACGTGGCGCAGTGCGGCGCGCATTGTCAATCCTTACAGCAGCGCAGCGAAAAGCCGAAGGTTTTGAAGTTATAGGTACGGACCAGTTCCCCGTTGTTGGCATCGAGAATATAATTCCAGGCATTGACAGAGGAAGAATCTGAAGAGGACCAGAAATTCCCAAGGTTACCGATGGAATAAAACGAGCCGTAATTGAAGCGGGTGCCACCGGGAAGCCCGGTGAATCCTGTGGAATTGGTTGCCCCGGTGTTGGGGGCATACCACAAGCCGGTGCCCTGTTCGAGGGTACCGGTCGATTTCAGCATTCCCCCGGCAATGCCGCTCCCTCCAAGGAAAGCCCCGAGGCTGTTCCACTCATCATTTGATGGGATATGCCACCCTTCGGGACAAATACCACGGCTGTCGGTGGCTGCATACCAGTTGTACATGTTCCCGTATGTTGTGTCATTGACCTGGACATTGTCATATACACAGTAAGCCCCTGTTATCAGTACTTTCCACTGGTTGTCGCCTGTTACATGCGGAATCGCATCGCCATTGCGGTAATGGGTGACGCGAAGATTTTTGCTTAACCAGAACTGGCCGCCGATCTTCACTACCGGGTATATATTGCCATCGATGTCGGTTGCCACGCCATAGTTGACGATCCTCAGTGTTTTGAACGACATGGTGTTACCGTATGCAGTTCCCTTGCTATTTGAAGCATAGGCCCTTACATAATATAGCGTATTTGTATCCAGCCCGGTCAACCTGCTTGTATAGGTACCTGTTCCGGTTCCATCCTCTGTATGATCGTCGGTAAGGAGCGGCAGAGGCGTTTTTGTCCAGCAAACCCCGCGCCGGGTGATGGCCGCACCGCCGTCGGAGGTGATCGTCCCTCCGCAATTTGCTGCATTGTGGATGATCATGGTAACTGAGTCGGTGGTCAAAACAGGTATAGACACACTGCTGACAGCTGGGGTATCATCCTTTTTCGAACAACTGATGAGGCAGAAGAATAACAATCCGGTGATACAGGCTGCCAGGTGGTTCATTTGCATGATGTTTTTTATTTATGTTTGATATTCAATGTGTTTCAGAGATAATGCAGGAAGACGTTCCGGACAATCCTCTCCTGAAGGTAAAGATACAAACTAATTTTGGAACGTCCATACGTGATTGTCATCAAGTAATTAACAGGAATCGCCGAAATATCGGAAAAAGTAATGATTTTCTGTATATTTTTGTTTTTCCATTTTGGCTTATCCCAAACACTAAAAAAATGAAAAAATTAACAGTGATCTTGATGCTTACTTTCGTGCTTGGCTCCCTCATGGCCCAGGATGACGCGCGATTGCTGCGGTTTCCCGCAATCCATGGAAACCAGGTTGTATTTACCTATGCAGGAGATCTTTACACTGTTGATAAAACCGGTGGGCAGGCCAGGAAACTTACCAATGATGAAAACGGGTATGAAATGTTCGCCCGCTTTTCGCCCGATGGAAAACACATTGCCTTTACAGGCCAGTACGACGGGAATACTGAAGTGTACCTGATCCCTGCTGAAGGGGGAAGCCCGAAACGCCTCACCTATACGGCTACCCTTGGCCGGGATGACATTTCTGACCGCATGGGGCCAAACAACATCGTGATGACATGGAAAGACAACGAGAACATTGTTTTCCGTTCGCGCAAACAGACTTTTAACGATTTCAAAGGCCAGCTTTTCCTGGCCAGTATCAATGGGGGCATGGCCGAAGAACTGCCTCTGCCCTGCGGGGGGTTTTGCTCCTTTTCTCCAGACAAATCCAGGCTGGCTTACAACAGGGTTTTTCGCGAATTCCGCACCTGGAAGTATTACAAAGGAGGGATGGCCGATGAAATATGGGTCTACGATTTCAAGTCAAAACAAACTGAACAGATCACCAGCAATATTTTCCAGGACATGTTCCCGATGTGGAGCGGGGATAAAATATATTTCCTATCGGAAAGAGAGCGCCCTACCAACCTCTATTGTTATGACACGAAAACCAGGGATACCAGGAAGATCACCGATTTCAAGGAGTTTGATATCAAGTTTCCGTCGCTTGGCGACAATGCCATTGTGTTTGAAAATGGCGGGTATCTCTACACCTATGACTTTGCTTCCCAGGCAACTGAAAAATTAAACATCCGCATCGCAGGTGATTTCATTACCGGGCGCGACCAGTTGAAAGATGCCAGCAAGTTCATCAACACAATTTCCCTTTCGCCCGACGGAAAAAGGATTGCGGCGGATGCACGCGGTGATGTATGGACAATCCCGGCAAAAACCGGGATCACCAAGAACCTCACCGGTACACCCGACATTCACGACCGCGATGTTGCCTGGTCGCCCAACGGACAATATATTGCATTTATTTCAGATCGTACGGGTGAAGACGAGATCTACATTCAAAAACAGGATGGATCTTCGGAGCCGCTGCAGCTCACGAAAAATGCAGACACTTACAAATACACAGTCACCTGGTCGCCCGACAGCAAAAAACTACTATGGAGCGACAAGATGCTCCGTCTCCAATATGTTGATATCGATTCCAAAGCCATCACGATTGCCGACCAGGCCACCAGCTCGGAGTTTACCAATTACAACTGGGCTCCCGATAGCAAATGGATTGTGTACACCTACCCCAGCCGGCGTGCAACTTCCCGCATATTTCTTTATGAACTGGCCACCAAATCCAAAACAGCAGTTACCGATACATGGTACGATTCCGATGATGCCAGCTTCAGCAATAACGGCAAATACATTGTTTTTACTTCAAACCGCGATTTCAACCCAACCTACAGTTGGACGGAATGGAACCACTCATATTCCGATATGACAAAAGTCTACCTTGTCACGCTGGCAAAGGCTACGGCAAATCCGTTTGCGCCGGTCAATGATGAGGTTGGCATCAAATCAGGAGATTCTGTTTCCGGCAAAACCGGCAAAGATGGCGATACATCCGTAAAAAACGGCAAAAAAAATGGCAGTAACGATCATAAGCCGGCAGACACTGCATCCAATAAAAGGATCATCGTAAAGGTTGATGCCGATGGAATTATTGACCGCATCCTCGCTCTTCCCATTGAAGCTGGGACCTATTTCAATGTCAGCTGCATCGGCGACAACCTTTACTATATCAAAGGTGGCCGCAATGGCCGCCCGGGTGGCCTGATGACCTACTGCCTGGCCGACCGGAAGGAAACAAACCTGGGCGAATATGGCCTTTATGAAATTTCAGCCGATAACAATAAGATCCTTGTCGGAGATCGCAACAAATATGCCGTGACCGACATTCCGTACTGCGGAAAAATTGAGGTGAAGGACTGGATCGACCTGTCAAACATGAAAGTCATGGTAGACCTGAAAGCAGAATGGGCACAGATTTATCATGAATCGTGGCGGCAGATGAAATATTTTCTTTACGCACCAAACATGCAGGGGGTAAACTGGGAAAACATCCAGAAAAAATATGAACCGTTGTTGCCATATGTGAACAACCGCAATGACCTGAATTACATCATCGGCGAAATGATCGGCGAGATCAGTATCGGTCATTCATATGTTGGTGGTGGCGACAAGCCTGCACCTGTTCGCATCAAAACGGGGTTGCTGGGTGCCAAAATAGTACGTGACGGATCAGGTTACTATAAAATTGCAAAGATTTTAAAGGGTGAAAACTGGACATCAGAGGCCAGGTCACCACTTACCGAAGTCGGGGTGGATGCAAAAGAGGGCGATTTCATCCTGGCGATCAATGGGAAATCCACGAAGGAGATGAACGACATCAGCGAGGCGTTGGTCAACAGGGCCGATATCCAGGTGGAATTGACGCTGAATGCGACCGCATCTGTTGCCGGTGCACGGAAAGTCATTGTGGTCCCTACCGACAATGAAGCCGGGCTGTACTATTACAACTGGGTTCAGAACAACATAAAAAAGGTCTCGGAGGCCACGAACGGGGAGGTTGGATATATTCACATTCCCGACATGGGTGTTGAGGGGCTCAACGAGTTTGTAAAGCATTTTTATCCGCAACTGGCCAAACGTGCCCTGATCATTGATGACCGTGGAAATGGCGGCGGGAATGTTTCCCCGATGATCATCGAACGCCTCAACCGTGAAATGACAATGATGACCATGTCAAGAAACACTGAAACTGCGCCCGGTAGGCTTGAAATGGTCTGGGGCCCCAAATGCATTCTCATCGACAACTATTCGGCATCAGACGGAGACCTTTTCCCATACCAGTTCAAAAAACTGAAAATTGGCAAGGCGATAGGCAAGCGCACCTGGGGTGGCGTGGTCGGGATCAGGGGAACGCTTCCCTTCATCGATGGCGGCATGATGATGCGGCCTGAGTTCGCTCCTTATGATACGGAAGGTAAAAGCTGGATCATCGAAGGTCATGGAGTTGATCCGGACATAGAGGTGGACAACGATCCTGCAAAAGAATATGCCGGCGAGGATCAGCAGTTGAACAAGGCCATCGACGAGATGAAAGAGGAACTTAAATCATGGCCGAAAGAGTTGCCGGCCATGCCGCCTTTCCCTGACAGAACCAAATAAATTCCTGATTGACGATCTTCGATATTCGATTTACCGGTAAACGGACTGCCAGATGCTGAAATTGTTCAGACGACTCCTTTCAGATGATGCCCTGATCATGCTGATTCTGATTGTTGGCGCCATGTTGCGGTTTTACCGGTTGCCGGAAATTCCATTTACCCATGATGAGTTCAGCGCAATCCTTCGTACGCATTTCACCACCTTTCATGAACTGATCGAAAAGGGCGTGAAGGTCGACGGGCATCCTGCCGGTGTCCAGGTTTTCCTGTATTACTGGATCAAAGTTTTCGGCGTATCAGAGCCGGCACTTAAAACCCCGTTTATTGTCTTTGGCATGCTTTCCATCTGGCTGGTTTACCTGGTGGGCAAAGACTGGTTCAACTCCACGGTTGGCCTGGTGGCTGCTGCATTTGTCGCATTCCTGCAATTTCCCGTGATATACAGCCAGATTGCCCGCCCGTATGCAAGCGGCTTGTGTTTTGCCCTGATGATGGTTTTTTTCTGGACAAAAGTGATCTTTCACCCGCAACGAAAATACTATCTCAACCTGGCTGGCTATATCGTCTCGGGAGCATTGTGCGGGTACAATCACCATTTCAGCATGTTGTTCGCCGTGATGGTTGGCGTTACCGGCCTTTTTTACTGTCCCCGTGAAAAAATATCCAGGTATATTGCAGCCAGCCTGGTGGTCATCGTTTTATACCTTCCGCATTTGCCAATCCTTTTATTCCAGATGGGTATCGGCGGCATCGAAGGATGGCTGGGTAAACCCAGGTATGATTTTATCTTTGATTACCTTCAGTACATTTTCCATTTCTCGGTTTACATATACCTGCTCATCATCGTGTTGATAAGCCTTTCGCTCTACTGGTACAAGGAAAACCCGCCTGCAAACAAAAAATTCATCCTGATTTCGCTCCTCTGGTTTCTCATCCCCTATATTGTTGGTTTTATTTATTCAAGATACAGGAGTTCAGTATTGCAGTACTCTGTTTTGATTTTCTCGTTTCCATTTCTGTTGTTTGTACTGTTCGGCTTTTTTAAAACAACTAAATTTCTTCACCAGGCAATTCTCGTATTCCTCATTGGCATGATCGTGATTCCCTCCCTGATCGTCGAACGCCGGCATTACACCTTATTCTATAAAGGCGCATACCGTGAAATCGTGGCAGAATCGAAACACGCGGTCGATTCGCTTGGGGCAGGCAGGTGCAGGGTTATCCTGGATGCAAAAAAGGAGATCAATCCATACTACCTTGAAAAGTTGAAATGCCCGTCGCTGGCATTCAGTTATTTTGAAGACATCCGTGGCAAAGGGCAGTTGTCAGCATACCTCGATTCATGCAATACAGATTTCCTAGCCTATGGCGCACTTTCAGCCACCAACTGGGAAAACTATGCCATGATGATGGCAGTTTTCCCCTATCTCATTGAGCATAAATCCTACTGCGGGGGCGATTTTTACCTGTTTTCAAAAATAAGGCCTGTGAAGGTGTCCAGTGAATATTATTATTCGGTTACAAACACATTTGAGCCGAGTTTGCCGGAATGGGGATGGATTGATGAGAAGCGATGCACCGACTCACTGCCGGTTGACGGCAAAAAGTCGTATGTAAACGACCGCGGCATTGAGTTCAGCCCTGCCTATAGCAGGCCATTGCGCTACCTGTCACGTTCGGAATATGATATGATCGATGTATCCGTTGATGTGCGAACGCCTGCGGTGTTTCCGGGAGCATGGCTCGTACTGACCGTTTCATCTGACGGGAAAGATATCAAGTGGAGTTCTGCTGCAGTGAATGAATTTGTCATGCCCGGGCATAAGGGCAGGGTGTACATCTCGCTCCGGCTCAGCGATACTGACCTCCGCCATCACCGTCTGATATTCCATACATTCATTTGGAACCCGATGAAATCAGCATACATCATGGATGATTTCAGGGTCCAGGTAAGAAGCGGAAACCCTGTGATTTATGGATTATACAGGAAAGTCGGACTCTAAAAGGAACCGGGAACACGCAAAAACCATCAATCTGCCAGGTCGCCAGAGGTATACCCGAGTTTAAGCAGGTTATCAGGTGTTAACAGCGACTGTAATTTCTCCCCGGAAATAAGTTTCAGGTTTCGGTTGGCCTCAAAAATATCCACCCCGTTTATTTTCATAAATCCAGCCAGTTCTGAGGCCTGGTGATAACCCATTACCGGCAGCAGCGCGGTGGTGATGGAAGGGCTCCGGAAGAGCATTGCCTTGCTTGGCGCGGGGAAAACAAGCAATCCCTCCACCAGGTTTTTCTGCACTGTTGAGTTGCATGCAATGAGCAGTTTAATGCTGTCGAGCAAAGCGTGACCAATGGCCGGCAGGTAAGCATTCAGTTCCAGGCATCCCTGTGCGCAAAGCGAAGTGATAAGCTGGTCGTTGGCATAGACGCGGTGGGCGGCACTGATGACAAACTCAGGAATGACAGGGTTGATCTTTCCAGGCATGATGGAACTGCCAGCCTGGCATTGGGGAATCATGAGCGACGACTGACGGGCGACGATTGACGGGTCCTCCGGATCTTTAAAAGCTGTCGAAGTCAGATCTGAAGCGAGCAGTCTTATGTCTGAGACCATCTTCTCAAGGTTTACGGCATGTGCTTTTATGGTGGCATGAACTTCAACGTAAGAATCGAGGTTACTGGTGGCATCGGCGAGGTTTTCACTGCGTGTTACAGGCAACCCGGTGAGCTGCTGAAGGTGCCCGATCGCCTCCATGATGAAATACCGGGGTACCGCCAGTCCTGTTCCGATTGCACTGCCGCCCAGGTTGACCATTTTAATCCGTTCAAAACATTTTGAGACGCGCCACCAGTCACGCGAAAGTGCCTCACTGTATGTGCTGAAAAGTTTTCCGAATGAAGTTGGCACAGCCTCCTGCATTTGGGTGTAGCCAATCCTGAGATCGTTCTGGTGGGCGGTTTCAACCTGTTCAACCACAAATCGCAAGGCATTGATCGCCTTTTCAAGATCCTGCAGCAGGAACATCACAGCGACCTTCAGCGCAGTTGGTACAACATCATTTGTCGACTGAAAAATATTTGCATGTTCAATGGGATCGATCACATCATACCTTCCCGGCTTTTCACCCATATTCTGCAGTGCAACATTGGCGATAATTTCGTTTACATTCATGTTGATGCTGGTTCCTGCGCCTCCCGAAAGAGCGGGAACAATGAATGATTCAAAATGTTCTCCTTCAGCCACCTCGGCGGCTGCGTGGATCAGGTAAGCGAAATGGGGGCCAGACGGATTGGCAGGGATGCCGGGTACCGGATGTTTGCCATACTTTTCAACCATTGCCGACTCATATGACTCAGCGGTTTGATAACAGGCTTTTTTGACCAATCCCATGGCCTTGTACCATTCGCGGTGAAAAATTGTTTGGTCAGGGAAATTTGCTTTTGCCCGTGCAGCATGGATTCCATAACGTGCCCTGGCAGGAATCGCCATATCACCAATTAAATCGTGTTCTTTCCGTGTTGTCATCGTAATTTGCATTAATTTTACACAAAAATAAGAAAAACAGGGGATGGTAAATAAGTTAATGGTCTTTATTCTGCTCCTGTTGATGTCTGAGACGCTGTTTTCACAAATAGATAACCAGTTTTGGTTTGTTGCCCCGGACATTTCGGCAACCCACGGCGATAGCCCGATCAACATCCGCCTTTCGAGCATGAGTGATCCGGTGCATTACCAGCTGGTCATGCCTTCCGACCCTACATTTGTGCCTATTGAAGGTGATATTGGAGCCAATACGACCCAAACGATTTCCATGGACCTTTTTAAAACGCAGCTGGAGAACAGTCCGCCGGATGTGGTTCTGCACAAAGGGTTGAAGCTGGTCACCGACAACCTCGTTACCGCCTACTATGAAGAAGCCAGCGCAAATAATCCTGCCATTTTCTCCCTCAAGGGACAGAATGCGCTGGGGACTGAGTTTTACATTGTTTCTCAGAACAGCTATAAAAACCATGCCTATGCGGATGCGTATGAGTCGTTTGAAATTGTAGCCACGGAGGACAATACAACTGTTACCATTGTTCCCTCGGATGACGTGGTGAACTATCCTGCAAATTCCATCATCACGGTTATCCTCCCCAGGGCGGGGGATACCTACAGCGTTCGTGCTACTCACCAGGCAGCAGGAAACACCCTGGCTGGTTCACATATTGTTTCTGATAAACCGGTTGCCGTTACCTGGACAGATGATTCAATTGAACCTGGTGCCGGTGGATATGATGTAGCCGGCGACCAGTTGGTACCTGTCACGATCATCGGGACGGAATATATTGCCATTAAAGGTTCTGCCGGCAACGGAGAGCGGGTTTATTTTGTCGGAACAGCAGGTAATACTGATATTTATATCGACGGAGTCCTCTTCCAGACCATTGGGGCCGGTCAGCTGGCTACATCGTACCTCATTCCATCAACGTCAACCACAGCTTACATTCAAACCTCCCATCCGGTTTATGTGCTTCACCTGTCTGGGTTTTCCAGCGAACCGGGTGCCTCCATGCTTCCGCAGATTTTTTGCACCGGGTCAAAACAGATAGGGTTTGTCCGTACCTCCACCGGCAGCTTTACCCTCATGATATTGACCCTTGCTGGGAACGAAAATTCTTTTACCATGACCCCGGATCCGCTGGCCATACAGGCATCTGATTTTCTCACAGTCCCGTTTACCAGCGGGCTGTGGAAGTATGCACAAAAAACCTTGTCGACTTCCCAACTGCAAACCGGGTCGCACCTGTTATCCAACTCTACTGGAAAATTCCATCTCGGTATCATCAATAACCTTGGTGGCAGTGCAGAATACGGCTATTTCAGCTACTTCAGCAGCATCAACCTGGGAAATGACAGGACCATTTGTCCTGGCTCCACGACTACCTTAAATGGCGGTGAAGGCTGGGATACCTATTTATGGGAGAAGGAAGAGGGTGCGCTGTGGACCATTATTGGCACTGCTCAAACCATCGGAATAACGGATCAGGGACATTACAGGTGTAGTGTTACCGGGCAAAACTGCTCCCTGCAGGATGATATCCATATCTTTTTATACCCGGCATCTGAACCGGAGATCACCGGTGATGCCTCGGTATGTGTACATGAAATCAATGTAGCATATGAAGCATCGGTGAACTTCCCGCCATACAACTGGAGTATCATCGGAGGTACCTTTACCGGCCAGGGAACAAGTTCAATTGTTGCAGACTGGACAACTGCAGGTTCACAAGCGGTTACATTGACATGCACCAACCAGTACGGTTGTACTGTACAAAAAAACTATGCGGTTGAAGTACATACATTACCTGCTGTTACCATCACGCCGGGCTCTGCTCCTTCTATTTGCCAGGGTGAAACCGTTGACCTTACGGCCAGCGGGGGGACTGGTTTTGTCTGGTCAAACGGATCGACCTCGGCAACGATCACAATAGCTGCAGCCGGGTCCTATACAGTCACCGTGACAGATATATCCGGATGCAAGAATACTGCCAGCCAGTCTGTTAACATTAACCCGCTCCCCGTTGCATTGATCACTCCCGGTGGACCTACTACCTTTTGTCAGGGCGGCTCAGTCAACCTTAATGCAAGTGGAGGAACAGGTTACCTGTGGTCCAATGCAGCAACTACGGCCATGGTTACGATACTATCAGCCGGAACGTATGGTGTTACTGTTACAGATGCAAACGGGTGCACCAACACGGCAAACCAGGCAGTCCAGGTTAACCCGCTGCCGGTTGCACTTGTAACACCCAATGGGCCAACAGCCTTCTGCCCGGGGAGTTCTGTCGTGCTGATAGCTTCAGGCGGAAATGGTTATCACTGGTCTGACGGAGCAACCACAACCATGGTAACTGTTACAACTTCGGGCATTTATTCAGTAACAGTAACCGATGTCAACGGATGTGTCAACTCTGTCAACCAGTCTGTTACAGTTTACCTTCCGCCTGTTGCCCTGATTACCCCGGGCGGACCGACAACCTTCTGTCAGGGTGGCTCGGTAATTCTCACCGCAAGCGGCGGAAGCGGTTACTTATGGTCAAACGGAGCTTCTACGGTGGCAATAATGGTTTCAATCGCGGGGGCCTTTACGGTAACGGTTACCGATGCCAACGGGTGCATCAATCCTGCCAGCCAGGCTGTTACGGTAAATCCTCTGCCCGCAACAACCTTCACCGGGCCGGTCACTGTGTGCCAGGATGATCCCAACGTTTCGGTTTATGAAGCCATTTATGACCCGCTTACAACGTATACATGGACCATCCCTCCGCCATCCGGCGGCAAAGGAATTGTGACTCCTGACCCCCTGGTTCCAGGCAAGGCCTTGGTCTACTGGACTGGCACAGGGGCAGCTGATCTGAAGCTTGAGGCAGTAACCAGCAGTGGCTGTTATAGCTCCGGACAAAAAAGTATTTTCATCAACGCCAAGCCGCTTGTAAGCCTGCAAGGGTGTTTCGACCTCGTTACCATTCCCGGAGCAAGGCCTTTCCTCCTCAATGGCGGGACCCCAAAGGGTGTTAACGGTGTATATTCAGGAGAAGGTGTTACCATTACAGGAGGACTTTACCTGTTCACACCGGCAGCAGTACCAGGTCCATTCCCAAAAAATGTGACGATCACATACATTTATACCAATTTCAACGGATGCCTTTCTTCAGATACCAAAATTATTTCAGTGATGAATCCGCCAACCTTCCGGTGTGATGACCCGGTATATAACCTGAAGGATATACGAACACCAATTCCTTATAAATCATACAACACCTATTGGAAAGGCAACAGGTGCTGGATGACCGAAAACCTCGATTATGGAACTGAATCGGATCCTGCCAGCCCGCAGACCGATAATTGTCAACCTCAGAAATATTGCCCGGATGCAGCCGCCGGAGGTTGCTCATCCGGAGGTTTCTACCAGTGGGATGAACTGATGCGTTATCAAAACCTGGAGAATTCGCAGGGCATATGCCCCCCCGGATCGCATGTTCCATCATCACCCGAATGGCAGGCGCTAATCGATGACGAGGCAACACTCACCCCGGGTAACGGAATTGCAGGAGATTTTCTTAAACCACCTTACAAATTTAACTCCGTTCAAAAAGGGATTTATTACATGAACAACACCTGGGCATTCACCTCCGGAACACCCACCGGTACCATGTTCTGGACATCGACTTCTGTTTCGGGAAAGGCTGTTGCCCGGGGAATGAACGCAGTAACCCCCTCTGTTTCTTACTATGAAAGCTCAAGGGCCAATGCCATGCAGGTAAGATGTGTCATGGATTGATTAAAGTCAATATCTTTTCCCCCGGCAGGCAACTTTTTCCTCGTGTAAATAGTCTGTTAATCTGAGACTGGCATCAATGTTATCCCGCCACCAGGACTGGCTGAAAACTTTTATGATATGGTTTGTTATGTACGGGAAAATTGGTAACTTCGTAACATGAATCAATCTTTATAAAATAAAAAGCAAGCATTTGAAATTCAAATACATAAACATTATTGTTGTTTTTTTCGGCTTCCTTCTATTTTATTCATTAAAGTCATACGGAGAGGGAACTAAACAGATATTACAAACTGAAACCGGGCATGGAAAACTACAGATTTACCCGGGTTTCAGTACATTCGCATGGTATACCAGTGCAGGGGTTTCGGCCGAAGCTGATTACCGGTTGTACATTCATATAAGCGCCATTGGGGCTGGCGGTGAAAAAATCTATTATGGGTTTGGCGATCCGTTAAGCCAGGCAAATGCAATCAAAAGTGATGTTTTATACCGGATTTTAGATCCTTCCGGAAATATTGTCGTCGGGGGCACACTTGGAAGTAGTGTTCCGTTGGCAGGCGCAGGTCATATCAATACATTGCTGGAAGCACAGGCAGGGCCCTCGGCCATCGTCGCAGGAGGCTATTCAGCACTCTCCTACACGCCGCTTGCAATTGGTGATTATTTTATTGAATTTCATTTCCCGAACACCCTTGGCGACGACAGGCGAAAATTCAAATACTTCGATGTAACAGTTGCCAACTCTTCAAATGAAGAAAAACCCGGGAGGTTATGGTCGAAAGCTTGGCAATTGACCGCCGATGACAACGGGCTTGCATTCAATGGTACGTTTTTCATATATTCAAACGACGGAATAGTAACCTCCGTGAATTCAAACGGGATGGCGCCTTTTGTATTTACGATTGCATGCAACCAGTATGGTTGTTTCAATACAAACAATTTCATCAACGACCGCCGCTCGGTATCGGGAAACCATATCATACCGCAGTACAAGATTTTTTTAAACAACCCGGATGTAGATGTCTACCCGACAGGCATTCCCGGAGAAATCATCCCACCCATCGAAGTTGCTGCTCATTGTGACGGTACCGCTGATATTACGATATATGTTACCAAGGACGGTAACGTCGACCTGCTGCTGAACATTAATCCTGCTGCAGGACAGCAGGCCGAAGATGTTCCGCTGGGAGGACCGGTTTACCAGGGACAGGCCAATGTTTTTCACTGGTCAGGGATGGATGGATTGGGCCAGCCGGTTACCAACAATATAGGTTTCAACATCATTGTGACGTATGTGAATGGTTTGACCAACCTGCCAATCTCAGACATCGATGAAAATCCGAATGGGTTTATTATCGGGCTGGTAAGGCCAACCGGCCCGGTTCCGCCGGTTTTCTGGGATGACCTCCTGGTTGGTGGCTCTGCTAACACCTCTGTTGGTTGTGATTACACCCTGCTCACTCCGCCTGCAGGATGTCATACGGTATCACTGGCTGTCGGGAATAACAATACGATCAACACATGGTGGTATGCCGTTACAACTGTTCCATATCCTGTTAGTTATATTCACAAACGGGCTGCACAGACACTTACGTTCCAACAACCGGCCACCAGTTTGTGTGCCAATATGTCAAATGTTCCGTTTTCGGTATTCATTGAACCAAATACTTCCATTTATCACTGGAGTTATACCGGGACAGGGGCAACCATCACCCAGGTGAATCCGGGAGATAACTTTGTCACCATCACTTTTGCTTCGAATGCAACATCAGGGTTTATAGCGGTTTTCGGCACTAACGACAACTGCCCTGACCCTGGTCCGATCGCCCAGCTGGCCATTACAATCAAACCGACTCCCAACGTACAGCCAACTCCGGCCTCACCGCTTACCATTTGCAACAATACTACAGCAACGATAGATCTGGCTTCCAATGTTCCCGGCACCATCAACAATACAACCTTTAACTGGACAGCCGTTGCTGTTGATCCGTCAAAACTCACCTTCCCCAACCCATCCGGAAGTACGCCCAACCAGATTTCCCAGGCATATTTAAATTCCGCGAATGTCACTGAAGATGTGAACATCGCGATAACACCGGTAAGCCTTGGGTGTTCCGGCTCAACCTTTAACTACCTGATCACCGTGAATCCAACACCCGGGGTGCTGTTTACCAGTCCGGCAAACCCCCAGGAACTCTGCAGTGGAAGCACATCTCCGCCGATCGTTTTGTCAAGTAATGTATTAAGTGCGGGCGTCGGCTACAGCTGGACTGTTGCATGTAATTCAATCAATGTCAGCAACTGTCCTCCCGCAGGCAGTGCCATTCTCCTGCCTGAAATACCAGCTGCAAGCCCGGTAAACCTGACTGGGCAGATTCAGGATGTGGTTTTTTCGGTAACGGCCTCCATGAACGCTTCGGGAAACCAGGTATGCAATGGCCCCTCTTCCGACTTCACCATACATATCAATCCAAAACCGGCATTGGGAAATACCATCCTGAGCCAGGATGTTTGTTCAGGCCAGGAGAGTGTGGCAGTCCCCCTTTTGCCAAT
Source organism: Bacteroidota bacterium (assembly GCA_026391835.1). Taxonomy (GTDB): domain Bacteria; phylum Bacteroidota; class Bacteroidia; order Bacteroidales; family FEN-979; genus CAIVAT01. The sequence continues at coordinate 10,290 of JAPLDF010000070.1, read as the reverse complement.
TCCCCTGCCACCTGCAATTGTCAGTTTCGACTGGATTGCCGCACCATCTGATATTACACTGACCGGTTTTACCGCATCTGCAACCAATATGCTGACGCTGCCTGCCCAAACGATATCGAATCCTACTGGATCAGCGCAGTATGTTGATTATGTAATCACGCCGGTATTATCAGGAGGCAGTTCCTGCGTGGGCGACCCCTCCACATACCGGATCAACATAAATCCATCTCCTGATGTTATTTTCACCACCCCGACTCCCTCAATTTGTTCTGGCAGCATGGCGGATGTTTACTTTTCTTCCTCCTTCGGTTCTTCACCAACATATGCCTGGATGGTTGTCCTTCCGCTGCCGCCCACAGTCACCATGCTGAACACCGGTGGCTCCGGCGATTTGCATGAAATCATCAGCAATTCAGGGAATTCACCGGTAAATGTGCAAATCAGCGTGACACCCACCTCAGGAGACGGGTGTACTCCTACAACTCCCTTTTACCATTCAATTACAATCAACCCGAATCCTGCCCCGGTCCTCACAGCCAGTCCGATTACCCTTAATCCCTGCGGGAACAGCATGGTCACCTATACCCCGGCCGGTGCACCACAGTTAAATCATTCTTACCAATGGACCGTTGCCGGGGGAACCCCTGTTGCCGGAGGAAATCCAGACATCAGCGTAATCTGGGGCAACAGCAATCTCTTACCGGGAAATTCTGTCACCGTTATGGAGAGCGTTACTTACGCCGCAGGGGTAGTTTGCTCCGGTTCAGCCACGCAGTCAATTACGCTGAACCTTACCCCCGATCCTGCAGGAGCGATATCAGGCCCATCGGTTACCTGCCTGTCGCTGATAAAACACTATACGGTTGCTCCCATAAACAATGCCGACAGTTATACATGGTGGTATGTTCCTTCAGCGGGGGTATCCATCACAAACAACGGGACGAGCGCCGATGTATCTTTCACTGCCCCAGCCATCAGCGGTAATCTTTTTGTAAAGGGAAACAAGTCGGGGTGTGCATCGGGATCAACGTCGCCTCCGTTTGCAATCACAATAAATCCACTCCCTTATGTTGCACTTACAGCGTGCAACGATCCGGTCACCACCACCACTTCGAAGCCGTTTACCCTGAAGGGAGGAGTGCCAGCGGGCGGCCAGTATTATATCGACGGGAATCCTGCCGTTGGTAATATGTTCACCCCATCTGGGCTCTCAGTTGCTACCCACCTTGTCACCTATACTTACACCGACGTCAACGCCTGTATAAACACATCACCTTCTGTTCCCGTTGCGGTGATCGCCGGAAGCAACCTGCTTAATTGTCCTGCGACCTTTAGAGATTCCCGGGATCAGCAGCTCTACAGTGCACTAACCATTGGAGGACGTTGCTGGATGCGGACGAATCTGAATTACCCGCTACAAAAAACTTCCGACCTGCAGCCCCAGAGCGACAACTGCTCACCCGAAAAATATTGTGCTTCAACAGATGCCAATTGTACCAGCTATGGCGGACTTTACCAGTGGGACGAACTCATGCAGTACCAGGTCCCTGCTGTCGGGCAAAACATACAGGGGCTTTGTCCGCCTGAATGGCATGTGCCTACCGCGGTTGAATGGCAGGATCTCATCAATGTCTACCAGGGCAACGGAATCGCTGCAGGATCGCTTAAAAACCCGCTGCCATCCGGGTTCAGTGCAGTTTTGAACGGAATCTATTACTTAAATACAACCTGGTCATTTACTGACGCCAGCAGCATGAAGGCCACCATGTTCTGGACGTCATCCCTTGCCGGAGGAAAGCCGGTCGCAAGGGGGCTCAATGTTCCCAACCCGTCGGTTTCCTATTACGAAAGTTCCAAAGCCAATTCATTTCCTGTGAGGTGTGTTAAGGACTAATTCGCTTTTCAGGCAACTTTTCACGTGTTTCAGAGTCTATGATTAGATAATCCTGTCTGCCTGGCAAAAACAGGTGAAAATGGTTTGTTAGGTGCGCAAAATTTTGTAATTTAGCAATTTAAATCAGGTTGGTACACAGTTAACTATGTTGATAGAATTACCTTGGAAAAGGGTTGTAATCCTTTGGGCCTTGTTCCTGTTTTTTCTGCCATCCACCTGTTTTTCGGAAGGCACCAAACAGCTCAGGCCGCTGGCAACAGATTCCGGGGCATTGCGCATCACCACAAGTGGTCTCCGAAGTTTTGCTACTTACGCTGCCCAGTCCAATTACAGGCTCTACATCCATATTTCCAATGAGTTTGAATCCATCTTATTCGGATTGAGAACATGGGATGGGACCACCGTGAGCTATATGTTAAAAAATCCTTCCGGAGTTACAGTACTTTCGGGGGCCTGCCCAAATGCCCCCGCCGACTCCGGGTACATCCCAAACTATACCAAAGCATGTATCGGCCCGTTTTTCACTTCCGGGGGGTTTCACCCGATAAAATACAAGGTCCCGGCAGGTGGTCCCACCGGGGATTATTACATCCAGTTTTCAGGAGCCGTCGATTTTGATCTTTTTGATTTCCAGGTAGTAACAGGAACAAGTGCAGTTACGGTTGCCGTTCCCGCCGATGCTATAAACGGGCGATTATATTCGCAGGGATGGCAATTTTGGGCCACGCTCGCCCAAGGCGGCCCCAATCCGTCGCCGGCCGGCTCTTTTTCCGGCAAACTTTTCGTCTATTCAGATGACGGGATCGTTACCAGCTGCCAGTACAAGGATGCCCATGTGGGGCAGTTTTCAATGTTTTGCAACCCTTACGGCTGCCTGAATACCGGCAACTTCACCACAGATTGCCAGTCAAAAAACACCAATACGTCGTCGGCATTTCCCGGGATCGCACAATACAAGATATTTCTGAACAACCCTGATGCCATTGCTTATCCGGATGGATTTTACGGTGCCCTGGTTGGCCAGCCAGCCTACCCTAAAATTGAAAGCGATCAGGCTTATCCCCTTTGCAGCGGAAGAAAGATCATATACATTGATGTTAACAAGGCAGGTAATGTTGACATAAAAATAACTTTACCTTACGGGAGTCCGGCGACAGACGTTTATTTCAACGGCATTGTTGTTACACCAGGCATAAACCAGGTTCCCTGGGACGGAAAGGATGGAAACGGGAACATGGTTCCCGACGGAACGCTGGTAAGCATCCATATTACCTATGTGAACGGACTTACAAACCTGCCTTTATGGGATATTGAAGCAAACCCAAAGGGATTTGAAATTACGCTCATCAGGCCACCGAACCCATCAGGAGAGAGCCCAAACTCATTCTGGGACGATACGCAGTTAACCGTTGGAACAGGAGGCCAGCCCTGCGCTGCCCCGCCAACCGGGAGCAACTTTACAGGTTGTGCACCGGGCAGTATCACTGGGATCCCCGGGTGCCACCCGTGGGAAACAAGTTCCACTGAATGTCACGATAAGATGATCAACACCTGGTGGTATTCATCCAGTACAAGCCAGGCAACCCTCAGCACCACGCAGATTGTAACCCCTCCCCCGCCGACCGTTATCGGGAATTTTGACCGGTGCGGGCCTGGGGTGGTAAACCTGGTGGGTATAGTGCTGAATGGGGAAGTTGTAAGATGGTATACCCAGGCAACAGGTGGCGTTCCGCTGGGCACCTCCAATTCCGGGGTACCGTTTGCCTGGACTCTGGCAACAACAGGAACCTTTTCCTTCTTCGCTGAAGCCTATGTCCCCATTTCACCATACTTCTGCGTCAGTGATACCCGGACAGAAATTGTCGTTCATGCAATTGCTGTTCCAAATCCGCCAACTGCGCTAACCCCGCCATTTTTTCGTTGCGGAAACGGTAATTTGACATTAAGTGCTGTCCCTGCTGCAAATACCGATGTTGAATGGTATACTGCGGCTGTTGGCGGTACCTTGGTCGGTACAGGCAATTCCTTTACCACACCATTCCTGTCGGCAACCACAACTTATTATGCCCAGGCTGTGAATGTGACTTATGCCACCCATTGCACCAGTGCATCAAGAACACCGTTTATAGCTGAAATCAGGTCCATTCCTGCCGTTTCCAGCTCCCCGGGCGAAAATATCTGCACGGGATCCTCACCGACAATCATCCTCCAATCAACGCCTGCCGGGTCAACGTTTTCTTGGACCGCCACCAATCCCGACGGCAGGGTTTATGGCTATACTACCCCGGTGACCAATGGCGACCTGAGAAACGAAGTACTTAACCTTAACACAGGCATTTACCTGCCTGGCACCGTCAATTACTGGGTCACCCCCACCCTTAACGCGTGTGTGGGGAATCCCGTCAATATAAGCATAGCCGTGAATGCTTTTCCCGACATAACCATCTCGCCAACAGCTACTTCAACCATGTGCTCCGGCGAGTATACCAATATCCCCTTATTCTCGCAGGTTCCCGGAACAATCTTCAACTGGTCCGCCTCAGGATATTCAGTGAACATCACTCCTTACCCGTCCGTTGCCGGAAATTCAAACCCTATCGGGCAACAGTTTTTCAATGCCGGGCATACCATAGAACCCGTAACTTTTTCAATCATTCCCACAGCCGCCGGCTGTACCTCGCCCGCCACGGGATATACCCTCAATGTAAACCCGGGTCCGTCAACAATCCTTCCGGATCCGGCAGAACAAACCGTTTGTTCCAATTCTCCGTCAACCCCGATCGAGTTAAACACAGATGCGGTTGGAGCCACAGTATCATTTACCTGGACTACCGGATGTGATGCCGGCATTACAAACTGCCCGGCGGGTGGCGGAGGCATTCAGCCCATATCGATCCCTTCGGCAACAATCAACAATCCGACCAACATCACCCAGAATGCCACCTACACGGTCACGGCATCAATAGGCACATGCATCGGCACTCCGTCAACTTATACCATCAAAGTCAACCCCCGCCCGGATGTTCTTCTACCTGCTTCACCTCCAAATCCACAGATCATCTGCTCCGGTGGACTGACAGAGCCTGTGTTCCTGAACTCCGATGTAACAACCCTTCCCGTAGATTATGGCTGGACTGTGAGCTGTGATCCGGGAATCCCGGCCTGCCCGGGACCTGTTATAAATGGAAACCCGATTCCGGCTACAGCGATCTCCAACATTGACCAGGTTCCCAGTTATGCCACCTATACTATTACGCCTTCTGTTTCGGGATGTGCCGGCACACCATTAAATTACCAGGTCCAGGTAAACCCGAGCCCTACCGTCACTACATCACCCTTGTTCCAGGAAATATGTTCAGGTGGATTGAGCGCAGAGGTCCAGCTTAACGCCACTGTTGCCGGTACAACCTATGAATGGACTGCATCGCCTTCTTCGCCCGCCATCACCGGCTTTCAAACAACACCAGGAACCGGTAATATACCTCAACAAACAATTTTAAACCCCTCTGCAGTACAGGGATATGTCAACTACCATGTCATCCCCTCGTCACAAAGCGGAATGCCATGTCCCGGCGCACCGGCCGATTATAAGATCTATGTCAACCCTCTGCCGGCGCCACTCATCACCGGTCCACCCGAAGTGTGCCAGAACCAATCGGCTACAGTGTACTCGACCCCTGGTTTTGTCAACCATGATTACCTCTGGACAGTCACCGGAGCGGCATTCTATGCTGTGAACCCTGCCAACTCCATTTCTGTTGACTGGGGAGCCGGACCCTCAGGAACCATTCAGCTCACTGAAATTGATCAGAACTACCTCACCAATTGCATTACGACCACTGCCGTTTATCCTGTAACCATCCACCCGTCACCCACCCCGGTGATTTCGGGTCCGGTTAACCCCTGCGGATTCAGTTCGGCCACTTATTCGGTAGGGGCACCACAGGCAAACCTGGCATATTCCTGGACGATCAGCGGGGGATCTCCTGCTACCGGGACAGGTTCAAGCATTTCAGTTACCTGGGGCAATACCAATCCTGTTTCGGTGAATATGACAGAGAGCATCACCTATCCGTCTGGGGTAGTGTGTTCGGCATCAGCCCCGGCATTTCCTGTTTCCCTGAAACTCATTCCTGACCAGGCAGGTACAATATCGGGCCCTCCGTCTGTTTGCCAGAAGCTGACAAATAACTACACTGTCGCAGCAATCAACAATGCCGACAGTTACACCTGGTGGTATCAATTGCCTGCAGGAGTTACGATCACAAATAACGGGACCAATGCCGATGTTGCATTCGATCCTGCATCTTCATCCGGGAATCTTTTTGTGCAGGGAAACAAATCCGGATGTATTTCCGGCCCTCAATCCCCTCCTTTCCCGATTACAGTATTTATCCCGCCAACCGTATCACTTTCAGCTTGCTTCGACCTGGTAACCACCAGCAATGCAAAACCTTTCCTGCTCAGGGGAGGCACTCCCCTCGGGAACGGAGGAAAATATTACATTGATGGAACGCTTGTTGCCGGCAGCCTCCTGGATCCTTCGGCACTGAGTCCAGCCAGTCATCTCGTGTCTTTTACCTATACCGATGTAAATGGCTGCCTGGCCACCGATAGCAAAACCATTACCGTTGGTCCTTCAAATGCAAACTACTCCTGCGTAAACAGCACCTTTACCGACCCCCGTAACCCTGACCCGGTCACGAATAAATATCCCACCACCACTGTTACCGCGCACGGAAGAACAGCCTGCTGGATGCTTAAAAACCTTAACTGGGGTATGACAAGTGCATCAAGTCAGCCACAAACCGACAACTGTATTCCCGAACGGTATTGTGCAACCAATGACAATTCATGTGAAACCTATGGCGGTTACTACCAGTGGGATGAACTCATGCAATACGGCGGTACCCCGGGATGGGCGAAAGGAGTTTGCCCGCCGGGCTGGCATGTTCCTTCATTGCAGGAATGGCAGGACCTGATCGATGCAGTTGCCAATATGTCTTACGGCGATGGAATTGCAGGAAGCTATCTCATCTACCCGAACGGATTCCACACCCTGCTCAACGGTATCTATTATATGAACAACTCATGGGCCTTCACCTCCGGCAGTCCAACGGCTACAATGTTCTGGAGCTCTGCTCTTTCAGGAAGTAAGCCAATAGCAAGGGGTATAAACACAATAAATCCTTCCGTTTCAAGGTATGAAAGTTCCAAGGCCAATGCGTTCCCTGTCAGGTGTGTCAAAGACTGATCGAAAAAAGTTTTTAAAACAGATTGTTAGGTAAAAAAAAAGAGTAACTTTATAGACTGAAAATACTGGTCTCTTACCATTTAAAGAGTTTATATATAAGCCAATCCTTTTGCCAATGAAACCGACCTTTACCGGAAAATCATCCTATAATAAACTTCTCCTGGTCAGACTCATCTCCATTACATTTATCCTAATATCTTTCCATCCCTTTTTGAAAGTCACAGCACAGGAGGAAGAGAAAACATTTGTAAAACCCGGCCCTGAGCCAAAATATAACCTGGGGACCCAGCTTATTTCTGATCCTGATCCTTCCATGTTTTTTCGCTATCATGCACCTAAAACGTTGGTGACAACCTGCCCCAACTCTGATTTTTCGCTAGGCGATTTTTCAAATTGGGATGGATGCTACGGAACATTCAGTGGTCCGAACGGCGCTGGTAAAATAACTTTTTTACCATGTGTAACTCCAGGGTTCAGTGCATCCCGGCATGTCATCATGCCACTGGGCGCCCAGGTTTTTGATCCTTTGATCGGCGATCCGCTCACAACTGTTTTTCCGGGGGAAACCCATTCGGCCAGGCTTGGCGATGCAAGTGGAGGAGGCCATGCCGAACAATTGAAATACACGGTAAATATTGGCGCAGACAACTATCTTTTCGTTTACAGGTGGGCCTCTGTGCTTGAGTCCTACAATCACCCGGCAGCTGAAATGCCTGAATTTACCATCCAGGTGCAGACACTCACGGGTGATCCGCTGGGAGGAGTCTGCGGTTTTTATGAATTTGTAGCCCCATCCTGTCTTCCAACAGACCCCGGCTGTGTTGTTCCACCTGAATGGATTTATAAAAATGCAGGGACACCAACCAGCCCGATCCATCTTTACTGGCATGACTGGACAACCATTGCCCTTGATCTTTCAACACTTGTTGCATTCAGCCCCGTTCAGATTGTCTTTACAACACGTGGATGCTCTCACACGGCCCATCGGGGCTATGCCTACATTTCCACATACTGCAGTGCCCTTACCATACAGACTGCCCTCTGCGACAATGCTCCGAATGCCATTCTTACAGCCCCTCCGGGCTTTGCTTCATACTTATGGAGTACCACAGAAACCACACCTTCCATTACCATTACCAATCCCCAGGAAGGAGCGCAATACTGGGTGGATGTGACATCCAACAACGGGTGTACTGCACATATCACCAATGTTCTGCACTATACGATCGTTACTGCTGACTTCATCCATGTGCCGGCGTGCCTGGGTCAACCCACACAATTCACCGACCAGAGCTCTACGAACCAGAATGATATCGTTGCATGGGACTGGGATTTCGGGGACCTCCAGCCGATACAGCATGAACAGAATCCAATCCACACGTTTACTGCCGAAGGGATCTTTAATGTAAAGCTTACTGCATATTCTACCGAAGGATGCCCCAATGAAAAAATCATCCCGGTGTCGGTAGCTGCTTTGACAACGGTCGACCCCATTGCCAACCAGGCCTACTGCAACGGCGATGCCGTTGTTGTTACCCCGGTCAGCAGCCCGGCAGGGGCAATAGCTACGTTTGCCTGGACAAACAGCACACCATCAATCGGCCTCGCCGCCAGCGGAACAGGTGATATCTCAGCCTTTACCGCAACCAATGCGACCACTGCGCCCGTTACCGCCACGGTCTCTGTCATTCCCACTGTGGGTGGGTGTCCCGGGGCAACGCAAACCTATACAATTACCGTAAATCCGATCGCCCGGGTGAATGATCCGGCCGACCAGGTAGTCTGCAACAACGCCCAGACTTCAGTAACATTTGGCACGACAAATACGGGAGGAACCACGACATACAGCTGGTCGAATACGACAACTTCCATCGGTCTTGATGCCGGCGGAACCGGGAGTATTGCATCCTTTACAGCAACAAACACAACAACGGCTCCGGTCGTCGCTACGGTTACGGTAACGCCTACCTTTACTAATGAGTCAGTCAGTTGCGACGGTCCCTCGCAAACCTTCACAATAACCGTCAATCCTTCGGGCCAGGTGAACGATCCCGCCGACCAGGTCGTTTGCAACAATGCGCCGGCCTCGGCAACCTTTGGCACACTAAATACTGGAGGTACGACGACCTACACCTGGGCCAATACGACAACCTCTGTAGGGCTTGGTGCCAGCGGAAGCGGAAATATTACCACCTTCACTGCAACCAATACAGGTACCGTACCGGTGGTCGCCACAATTACGGTAACACCGACCTTTACCAATCAACTTGTGAGTTGTGTGGGGACTCCGCAAACGTTCACCATCACCGTCAACCCATCGGGGCAGGTCAATGATCCTGCCAACCAGGTCGTTTGTAACAGTTCCCCTTCCTCTGTAACATTTGGCACGACCAGTTCAGGAGGCACGACAACCTATGACTGGACCAACAGCGATCCCTCTATAGGAATCGGCGCCTCAGGTACCGGAGATATTACCGCATTTACTGCAATCAATACCGGTTTGGCACCTGTCGTGGCGACCATTGCCGTTATTCCGACCTTCACAAATGATTCGAAAAGTTGTACCGGGCCTTCTGAATCCTTCACAATTACGGTCAATCCCTCAGGCCATGTGATCGATCCGGCTAACCAGGTCATCTGCAACAATGCGCTCACCTCGGTGACCTTCGGCACATTGAACACCGGTGGTACGACTACCTACAGCTGGGCAAACAATACGACTTCCATCGGGCTGGGGGCCACGGGAACAGGCGATATCACTTCTTTTACAGCCATAAACACCGGGCTGGCTCCTGTCATAGCCACCGTTACGGTTACACCTACATTTACAAGCGGGTCAGCCAGTTGCGATGGAACTCCACAGGCTTTCGACATTACGGTAAACCCTTCCGGCCAGGTCAACGATCCGGCAGACCAGGTCGTTTGCAACAATGCCATGACCTCTGCATCGTTCAGCACAACACATACCGGGGGCACGACAAGCTACAGCTGGACAAACAACACAACGTCCATCGGGCTTGGCGCGAGCGGAACCGGGGATATCGCATCATTTACGGCCACCAACACAACCACATCACCGGTTATCGCCACGGTTACCGTTACACCGACATTTACAAACGGGTCAATCAGTTGCGACGGTCCG
>JAPLDF010000006.1 GCA_026391835.1 Bacteroidota bacterium | reverse complement strand
CCGGAATACCCTGGAGTTCAACAGTGAGGTGGATATACGCGAGAGCAGACGGGTTTTCGTAGCCCTCAAACCTGTCATCCGCTCTGTGGAAAGAAAGTATATACGACCTGCACTTTCTGCGGAATTGTTTGATGAGCTGAAACAGGTTCTTCTATCAAACTCCGAAATGTCCAAAGAACAAAAAGCGCTGATGGATCTGATCCGTCCTGCATTGGCTCATCTTACCATATCCCGGGCACTCATGGAAATCTCTATCGATGTTCTGGACTGGGGCATCTTTGATACCGCCGGCAACACATTTGCAAACGTCTCTTCCAAACAGGCATCCAATAAAGACCGGATTTCCATTATGTTCGAAGCCAATCAGAGGGACGGAGAAGCGGAACTAAAAGCCCTGCAGCAATTGCTGGATGAAACCGCAAGCGAAACGGTTTACCCGCTGTACTTTCATTCTTCAAGGTACGCCGGGAAAGCCAATGCGGAAAAAAGGATCGAATTTTTAAACAAACCAGATAACTCATTTTTCCTTGCATGAAACCACTTGACTTGATTCTCCAGGATGTTTTCGATGTGATCAAGATCATCGCAATTCCCCTGATCGGCTTTTTCCTTTATCAATTCTACAACGGTGTCACTTCCCTGAAGAAATCTGTCGATAAACTGATCATCCAGATGCAGTGCCGGGAAACTTACTGCACTGAAAAACATAAAGAGATCGGTGAACACCTGTGCCGGCATGATACAGGGATCGAAGAGATGAAAGTCACCCTGGGTGATCATGGCGAAAGAATTTCCAAAGTTGAAGGTAAATTATCAAAATAGAAAAATATGAACGAGAGAATATTTAAGAATTGGAAAACCACCCTGACGGGCATTCTGATGCTGGCCGGTGGATTAGCATTGGTCGGAATAGGAAAGGCAACCTTGACCGAATACGTAATATTTGCCCCGGTTTGCTTTGCCTTGATATTTGTAAAAGACCCATCATTCAAGAAGTAACATGGCAAAGATCGAACTGTTTGCCCCGAAGATCCTTGCCTTTGAAGGCGGGTTTGTCGATGATCCCACGGACAGGGGAGGAGCAACGAACATGGGTGTCACTCTGGCCACCTGGAGAAAGGTTGGGTATGACAAGGATGGAGACGGAGATATCGACGCCGATGACATCCGGCTACTTTCAAAAGCAGATGCAATCACTGTTCTGAAATTGAATTACTGGAACCGCTGGAAAGCGGACCAGATCAATAATCAGAGCATTGCCGAAATCCTGGTGGACTGGCTATGGGGCAGCGGCAAATGGGGAATTGTCATTCCCCAGCGATTGCTCAAAGTGCCTGAGGATAGCATCGTCGGGCCTTCAACCCTTTATGCCGTGAATTCCGCGAACCAGCGAGGACTTCACGCTGCAATATTTCAGGCCAGGGTATCTTTCATCCGGGACCTGGTCAATAACCATCCGGAACAACAAAAGTTCTATAACGGATGGATGAACCGTTTGAACCAATTCAAATTCGTCGCATGATAAAACCGGGTTTTCTGATCCTGCTCCTGGTCGTTTCATTGACCGGGTGCATCTCTGAGCAAAAATGCCAGAAACGCTATCCACCTGTTGAAAGTACCGAAACGGTCATTCAGCATGATACCGTTAACACTGTGAAAGATTCCCTGATCCTGCTTCCTGCCGACAGCGGATTAATCCGGGCGTTGCTTGAATGCCGGGAAGGTAAAGTGGTTATTAGGCAGATCGAAGAGATCAGACCTGGTAAAAAGATCATTCCGTTCATTGATCTGAAAAACAATGTCCTGACCACTGGGGCAAAGATCGACAGCAACTCAATCTATTTTGCCTGGAAAGAAACCCATATCCGGGAGTCAAAGATTCAATTGAAAGTCATCGAGAAACCGGTCTATAAAGTGACCGGCTTCCAGAACTTCCTGATATGGTCGGGGAAGATATTCTGGGTGATCCTGCTGCTGGTTATTGGAGTTGCATTGATCCGTGCATTCATTAAAAAGAAGCTACCGATATGAACATTGTCGAAATTGACCATATCCGGCGATCCCTTCCTTCTGAATGGAACGAGCTTTCCCGAAAGCAGCTTCTTTATGTTTCAAGGCTTTTCAGCGCAAAGCTCACTTTGGTGGAATTCAGAGTGAAAGCCCTCTTTGTATTCCTTTCTCTTAAAAGAAAGTCATTCAAACGGATTGCTTCGGAGGATGCATTTACCCTCTGTGAAAGCCTTGATTTTCTGAATAAAGAAGTCACCCTGACCAGAAACTTGCTTCCGGTGATCAAAGCCGGCCTGAGAAAATACTTTGGTCCAGCCGATGAGATGGTATACTGCACCTTCGGAGAGTTCACGTTGGCCTGTTCTGCCCTGGATGAGTTTCAAAAGACAGGAGAGGAAAAATACCTGGATGAACTGGTCGCAATTCTTTACCGCCCGAAAAAATATTTCTGGTTCATCCGGAAGTACTTCACCGATAACCAGGATCCCCGGAGGAAGTTCATAAACCGGACTTTGAAGAAAAGAGCCGGAAAAATTGCAAGGGTTGATCACTGCGTCAAGTACTCAATATACCTATTCTTTAATGGCGTTCTGAATTCATTGCCTGGTCTATACCCTTATGTTTACCAACAAAAGGCTGAAACCGACAGCCAGGATAACGGCTGGGCATCGCTGATCATCTCCCTTGCCGATGGCAAGACCGATGATAAAAGCCTGGAAACGATTATGAATTCCAACCTTTATAATGTTTTCATAGGGTTGAACAAGAAGGCAAAAGAGTATCATGAATACATGAGCAAAATCGAATCCTATGACCGACATTAACAGCTATGTAGAGTATTTCCGAACCCTTGCCCGGGAACATAAGGAAATTAATGACTTTTACATGATGGACATCAATGAACCGCTGGATGCGCTCAGGTCAACAATCAAATATCCTGCCCTGATCCTGACAAGTCTCACCGGTAGCTTTGAAGCTTCTCACCTGGATAATATCCTGGATTCCGTCAACGGAGGTTTCCTGATCATTGGGCACCTTGATCAGATAGATGACTTTTCGGGAGAGATGTTGCTTGTTTCAAAGATGAAACAGATTGGGATTGATATCATTGCCCGGATGCTGTGTGACTTTCAGAAATGCGAACTTCTTGCCTTGAAAGCCATTCCTGGATTCAATATTAACTCAGTGAGTTATGAAATGCTGGGGCCGGTGTTTGATAATGATTATGGGGTGATGTATTCTTTCAAACTACAGGATTGTCTTGGTTTGGAATTTGATCCATCCAGGTGGCTACCTTTTTAGTAGTGTCTACCTAAGTTATAGAAGATTTTTGTCTTCTAAACTAGTCAAACCCTTATTTTACGATCGTAATTGTAAAAGTTGTACTTTTATAACATTAAGGAATAAGCTAATACGATACGATTTTTATTTGAAAATATTGAGAACCAATTGGCCGCTAACCGCCATATGGCGGCTGCCTTAATTGTTGTGCACAATTTTACCAAAGACTGCAACCCATGCTAACTTGATACTAAAAAGATATGAAACGACTTGATGTATTTGTTATAATACTTCTATTTTTACCTTTTAAAACTTTTTGTCAAATGGAGAGCCAAACCTCAAAAATGAAAACAAAAATCATGCTTGACTTTGTAGCTGCGATAAATGGTGCCGATGTAGATAAATTATATAGCTTAATGTCAAGTGACCATATATTTATTGATTCTCAAGATAATAAAGCCACGGGCAGAGACAACTTGAAACAAGCGTGGATTGGATATTTTGCGATGTTTCCTGATTATAAAATTGAAATAAACCAGATTATAGAAAAGGATTCATTGATTTGTGCATTTGGATATGCAAGTGGGACTTATAAAAATTTAAAAACTGCTGATAATATTAATTATTGGCGAGTTCCTGCGGCATGGACAGCAATAGTTAATGATAATCTAGTGAAACAATGGCAGGTTTATGTAGATAATAATATTGTGATGGATATAGTAAAAAGGAATCAATAAAAAAATGTGCACAACACATGGCATAGCGCATGCGGGTTTCAGTAGTTTGCGGGCGTAAGTGGCCCGTAAAAAAGTTTGCTGTAAACTGATACGAAACCGCCTCGCACTCCCGCACGACGCCATGCCATAAACGTTACCTGCAAGCTATGAAGACTACAATAACTACATTTCTGACGGTTGCTTTTTTAAGTTCTTGCAACTCGCAGACAACAAAAATGACTATGAACGAAGTTGACAATATTTTATTTAAACAAGTAGAAGAGAATAAGACACCTTCTGTTCAATATTTTATTTTCAATAAAGACAGTGCTATTCATAGATTTCAATTTGGCTTTTCTGACATAAAGAATAAAAAAAAGACCGAAGAAAACACGACTTACAATGCATATTCCGTTACAAAGACTTTTACGGCTTTAGCAATATTGCAGTTAGCAGAGCAGAAAAAATTAGATATTGAACAACCTGTAAAAAAATATTTGCCCGAATTTCCCTACTCGACAGAAATTACAATTCGGCAACTAATGACACATTCCGCTGGTATTCCAAATCCTATTCCTCTAAGTTGGATACATTTAGCAGACGAACATAAATCGTTTGACAGAAATAGCTTTTTCAGCCAAATCTTTATTAAGAATAATAAGACAAAATCAAAACCGAATGAAAAATATACTTATTCAAACCTTGGGTATGTTTTGCTTGGACAACTTATTGAAAAGGTTTCAGGAATAAGTTATGAAGATTATGTTAGGACAAATATTTTGCAACCTTTAAATATTAAACCAAACGAATTGGATTTTACAATAACCGACATTAATCAACACGCAAAAGGTTATCATAAAAAATACAGCTTCTCAAATATCATTTTGGGGTTGCTAATAGACAAGTCAAAGTATGTGGACGCAACTGAAGGAAAATGGAATTCGTTTAAAGACAATTATGTAAATGGTGTTTCATACGGTGGCTTAATTGGAATGCCCAACGCTTTTGTAAAATACATTCAGGAACTCTTAAAACCGAATTGTAAACTGATAACGGATGATTTCAAAAAAATGCTTTTCACTGAAAATTATACAAGTAATAACAAAGCGACAGGTATGTGTTTATCTTGGTTTAGCGGACAATTGAACGGCAGACAATATTTTGCACACGCAGGTGGTGGTGGTGGGTATTATTGTGAAATCAGAATTTATCCAGACCTTGGAATTGGAAGTGTAATTATGTTTAATCGGACAGGTATGTCAGACGAAAGGTATTTAGACAAACTGGACAAATATATTATAAATGAAAAATAGCCAGCAGGTAACAGCGGGTTTAAAGAAATTGGCGGCTCAGTGGTTAAAGGAACATTTGTGCTTCGTATCAAGTTCAGTACTGGCAGACAGTTTAGTGATTCGAAATGGCCAACTTCTTGTAGCTGCAAATCGTTAGCGGTCATTGTAAAAAGACAGACAGACACATGAAAACATTAGGAATAATTGGCGGACTAAGTTGGTTTTCAACGACAGTTTACTACAAGACAATAAATCAACTGACAAATGAGAGACTCGGTGGTTCGCACTCTGCCAGACTTTTACTTTACTCGGTTGACTTTAATGACTTCAAAGTATTACAAGAAAAAAATGACTGGGATAAAATTGAGCAAATGCTCACCGACATTGCACTACGACTTCAAAATGCTGGTGCGGACTGTATTGTAATGGCAACGAATACACCACATTTAGTCGCAGACATCGTAAGACAAAAAATAAAAATTCCATTACTTCATATTGCAGAAGAAACAGCAAAGGAAATCGTCAGACAAAAGGTAAACAAAGTCGGACTACTTGGGACAAAATTTACCATGGAAAACGCTTTCTTCAAAGACCGCTTGACAAAATTCGGTATTGTCACCGTTATTCCCGTCAGTTCAGACAGGGATTTTATTCACGCTTCCATTTTCAACGAATTGACAAAGGGAATTTTCAAAGACGAGACAAAGAAAAAATACATTGACATAATTGCAAAACTAAAAAGAGACGGAGCAGATGGAGTAATTTTCGGTTGCACAGAAATAGCTTTGCTAATAACCCAAGATGACAGTAAAATATCAGTTTTCGACACGACAGCAATTCATTCTAAAGCAGCGGTTGACTTTGCACTTTCTTGAATCGCTGATTGAAACATCATTCAAGGGAAAGTATTTTTTCGGACATTAGTTTATACTCTTTGACTGACAATCCAGAGAAAAAGACAATTGGAAGTATTATCACTGATGCAAACAACAAAGAAGGTGGATTAGCAAGAATAAAACTATAAATCAAACCACTAAAAATTAAAACTGCCGCAAAAGCATATAACCATTTATCCAACAAAGCAATCTCAATTTTGCGTTTAACAAAAATTCTATTAGCAACATTAGTTGACAAATCAATTTTTAAAGGCTCAGTCTTATAAAATTTATTGATGGCCTCCTGCAAATTATATTCCCTTTCAGTTTTCATATAGTTTCTTTTTTAGTCATTAATTGTTTCAGTGAATTTCTCGCCCTGAATAAATGGCTCTTAACTGTATTTACAGGTATTTCCAGTATTTTGCTAATCTCGTCCAGACTTATCTCCTCTTTATAAAAAAGCAATAAGACCGTTTTTTGAAATTCAGGTAATATATTGATTGATTGATTAAGCTGAGATATATCTTCTCTCCGTATAGATATTTTTTCAGGATTATCTGTCTCAATATTTATGCTATCGATAAACGAAAGCTCATTTTCGGTTGAAACAATATTACTTAATAAAACATTTTTCTTTTTTTGCAAATAATTAATACTGCTGTTATATGCAATATTACCTATCCAGGTAGATAACTTTGACTTAAACTGGAAGGTATTCAATTTTTCATATACCTTGATAAAGACATCTTGACAAATATCTTCCCTATCTTCATTTACGCCAATTAAAGGCGTTACGATATGCAGAACCAATCCTTCATATTGCCTGATAAGTTGAACAAAAGCCCTTTTATTGCCAGAAAGCACTTCATTCACCAAATATTTTTCATCTTGTACTTTCTGCATTATTTAATCTGCAATCATAAATTGAAATATTAGACAGTTAAGTTAAGAATAAGTTGCAACCGTGCATAAACATTATTTTCAATCTACCTGCAACTTTCTAAATCCTCATCTGTCTAATTCCCAAACGAATTCAAATTTCATAATCATTAAACAATAATATAAACATTATGCAAAAGCAAATTACAATAACAATGGGAGTACTCTTATCGAATTTCATTTGTTTTGCTCAGGACAAAGTGGACACACATACATTGAACTATGATCCCGAAAGTCTAAAAATTATCCCCGATAAATATTTGGAGATTGGGATTCCCTTGCTTGCCATATTTTTTCTTTTAAATGCAGTTATTGTTGTTCTTAAAAACAGGGCAGAGCAACGACTTAAATTAAAGATGATTGAAAAAGGGGTTTCTGAAGATGCGTTAATCAAAATATTTAAAGAAAGTAATGCCATTGCCAAACTTCAGCCTTTAAAATGGTTTCTGTTCATTTTTAGTATCGCACTGGCGTTTTTGTGTATTCATTTTACCCGCGATTTTCTCATTAATCAATCAGGGTATTTGGCGGTGGGTATTTTTCTTTTGTTTATTTCTGCTGCCTTTATAATTTACTATAATATTCTTTCTAAAAAAATTAATTAAATCAGTTCACATAAAACATATAACCATGAAATTTACTAAAATAATTTTCGCAAGCATTCTTATGCTTACTACAGGAGTTGGCTTCGCACAAAAAAATAGCGGCATTTCAAATAAGGAAAAAGTTGCGATCATTGATAAAACAATAGGTTTGTTATATGAAAATTATCTCTTCCCTGAACGAGTTAAATTAATTGACAAATTCATTCATCAAAAGCTAAACAACGGTGGATATGACTCTTTAACTAAATCCATAGTTTTTTTAGAAACTTTTGAAAGAGACATTCAGCAGCAGGGGAATGACCAACATATTGGTTTAGGTGTTGATCCAGGCAGAGTAAAACAAATAATTGAAGATGGTCAAGCTGAAAAAAGTGGACTGAAACCAGTTGAAACAGAAGAATGGCTTCAAAAATTGAAGTTTGAAAACTTCAGATTAAGAAAGCTGGAGCGACTTGATGGAAATGTTGGTTATTTTAATTTCCTGAATTTCACTCCTCTGGAATCCTCAATGTTGAGTTTGGTGGGTGCCATGAATTTTATTAGGTTTTCAGATGCTATTATTATTGATCTGAGAGACAATGGTGGAGGGAACTCTGAAACTATGGATTTTTTATTAAGCTATTTTCTGCAGGACTCAGTTCAAATAACTGAAATGAGATACAGAAAAGATGGCAAAGTTGTCAAATCATATACAGTAAAGGACAGCCTTATTATAAAAATCCCTAAGGATATCCCTTTATATATCCTTGTCAGCAATAAAACCTCATCTGCTGCTGAAGGTTTTGCTTACACTTTACAACAATATAAAAGGGCTACAATAATCGGTGAACAAACAAAAGGTGAAGGGAATCCGGGTGAGTTATTCGTTATCAATGAAGACCTTTACATTATGATACCTACTATTGAAGGTATTAACCCTGTTTCAAAAAAATCGATTGATGGTATTGGAGTTACTCCTGATATAAACATCGTATCTTCTAAAGCGCTTACCAAAGCCAAACTTGAAATTTATTCAACGTTGGCTGCTACAACCAATATCAAAGAACTTAAACTATTATATCAATGGCAGATACCATATCTTGAAAATGAATTGAATCCTGTGCCTTTGACTGAATCAATCATTAATTCAGTTGTTGGTGAATATGAGGGCGGTAGAAAAGTAATTTATGAGAATGGGATTGTTTCATATATTAACAGTGAGGGTAATAAAGAAAAACTTGAGTATATTGGCAAAGGTGTTTTTCAAAATTCAGAAAAACCTTGGTTACGATTGGTTATGCCATTTACTGACAAACCCATTACTGCCTTTAAGTGGATTTGGGACGATGAAGGAAAACCGCAGGAGGTGAAACGGATTTAAAAATAAAATATTTTCGCATCCATGTTCTTATCATATTCATCAAATAAGAACTCCAAATGATAAACAGTTACAATTGAAAATGAGGTCCTAATAAATATCTAAAAAAGATTACTATGAATATAAAATTATTTTCATTGAGGTTGAGACAGATTGCAGTTATCGTGATTACCCTACTATTTACTGGAAGTATTGCATTTGGAAAACCGTTAATAGATAAATATAACTTAAAATACAGGATTGACTTTAAAGGACTGAAACTTTTTTGCAAGGCTGAGTTATCTTTAAATAATGTCAGGCAGAATGATACCTTAGACCTGTTGTTATACCGTTTGCTAAGAGTAAAATCGGTGAAAGATGAGTTTGGTAATATTATAATATTTAATCAAACTATTAAATCGTTCTCTGACTGGGATTTAATGCAAGCGAATTGCATAACCATATTTACTGGTGAAATCAAACCAACTGAAATTACAAAAAAGGTAATCCTTGAATATGAAGGTTATCTTGTTGGATATACTGAAACTGGGATGAGCTATGTTAAAGATAATATTGATCCCTCATTTACAATATTGAGAATGGATTGCTTTGCCTATCCGGTTCCATCTAAACCATCTTTTGCAGGTCTCAAAGAGCTTAGACAAAATTTTGATTATAAAATATCAATTGAAGTCCCTGATTCACTCACTGTTATCAATGGAGGGAAACTTATTGCAAAAAATAAATTTAATGGTACAACCGAATATATTTATCAGAATATAAAACCAGCCTGCCGTATTGATATTGCAATTGCGAAATATTCAACCCTGGTCGAAAAGGGATTTTTTGTTCATTATTTCCCTGAAGATTCTACCGGTGCCAAGAGTTTGTCAGAGGCTGTCAGGAAGGTTTATACACTTTATACCACCTGGTTCGGCGAAGGACAATTTTCAGGGTATTCAATAATTGAAATACCTGATGGCTGGGGTTCGCAAACTGATGTAACCTGTATTTTACAAACTGCATCGGCCTTCAAAGATGAAAAAAGACTCTATGAATTATATCATGAGATCTTTCATACATGGGATATATCTTCAAATGATAAATATCCATGCAGACTGGAAAGTGAAGGGTTGGCTACTTTCGTGCAATATCTTGCCGCTGAAAAAACAGGAGATCAGACCGTGTCTTTAGATGAATCAGCTGCGAAAATATTTAAAAAAGTAAAAGAAAAATTATCAAAAAATGAAGCTGCATCAAATACTCCAATTATTGATTTCGGATTGAAACAACTTACCGATTTATCTTATACTAAAGGGATGCTTTTCTTCTATCTGGTTTACAAAGAAGGTGGAGAAGTTGCTTTTACTGAAGCGATAAAAGACTATTATAAGACATATCGTAAAACAGGAGCCACAACAAAGGAATTTTCGGACTTTCTTATTACAAAGCTAAAAAGTAAGAAAGTTGAATCGCTGGTTAACGAATGGATCTATACAAGTGTTTCATCACAAAAGATACTTAATAATAAATCAATAGAAAATCTAATTGATTAAGATCGTATGTTTGAAAATGCATAGATCAGCTTCAGTTTCGGCTTGACGTTAATAATTTAGCTTTAGTTCATATCTTCAACTTTTAAAAAAAATATTGGGCTTCAGCTGTCGGCTGACATTTTTCAAATATCCCAACAACGCCAAGCCCTGTTCGTTATGCGTCATGCTTGGGGACACTACTAGCTTGAAACTGACTGGAAGAAATTAACTTAATAAAAAATTATAATCAAACAAGAGTAACTTTAATCAAACATTATTTTATAAATAAAATGAAAAACAAATCAATTATCATCACCGCATTACTTTTAGTAATTTCTTGTGGCAATTATTTTCGAATAATTTCTGATGGGAGTATTAGGACTGTTGAGTTCCTTTCCATTTTTTCAATCGGAGCATTGACAGGAATATTATTAACCCAATTATTTAAAATATTGTTACCAAAAAAATAAATGCCAAAACAAAGTCTTTGACAAACTTTTAGTCACAAACATGAATAACAACAGATAAAATAGAGACAATGAAAAATAGGTCATTAAAAATCATTTATTCCGGCTTGATAGCCGGTTTTGTAAGCGAAGGAATATTAGGTGCACTTTTTATGAGTCCTCCTATCCAATCAATTTTATACAATCCTAATTGGCAAAGCAAATTATTCCTCGAGGTGACGCCAACACGAGATTTAATTCCTTCAATCGCAGGCATAGTAATATTAAGCGTTGCTCACAGTTGGTTCTTTTCATTATTTCAGAAATCAATTCCCGGTGCGACCTGGATAAAAAAAGGTTTGTTTTGGGGTTTTTCAATCTGGCTTATGTTTTGGGTGTTTCAGGAATGGTTTATTTATCACACTCTATTAAAAGAGCCGATTTTATTAAATTTAGTTGAATTGACTGTTTTGTTGCTCGGTAGTTTTGTTGAAGGACTTATTATTTCAAAGTTTCTTTTTGAAAAATCAAACGACACAAAATAACAAACAATCACACTTAAAAATCAACAAATATGACAAAGAAGTTAATTATCAAAAACATTTTACTCGGCTTATTATCATGGCTGATTCCGTTTGCCGTTTCATTTCTGTTTTACAAGCCGGGTGGCGAACTTGTTGTACCTTACGCAACATTTAAGACAACCATTATGTTAGTTGGCGTAATATCCGGCTGCTATCTTTTGTATCGGTATTTTAAGTTTGTCGACAGCAATTTTATTATGAACGGAGTTATTGTGGGATTGTCATGGTTTGCCATCAACATTATTTTTGACACAATAATACTTATTCCTTTGATGAAGACAACTTTTACAGATTATTTTATGTCAATCGGACTTGGATATATCAGTATTCCGGCAATAAGTGTTACCATAGGATTCTTGCTTGATAGAAGAATTAAAACCTAATCTTTCGAAAGATAAAAACAGAGTATGGTCGACAGAGAATCATTCAGAAAGCTCGCTTTATCATTTGATGAAGTGACCGAGGAGCCGCATTTTGAAAAGGTATCATTTCATGTTAAGAAAAAGATATTTGCTACACTTGATGTTGAAAATTACAAAGCTGTTTTGAAGTTAAATGAAATTGACCAATCTGTATTTTGTTCATTCGACATAACAGTAATATACCCGGTTGACGGCGGTTGGGGTAAGCAAGGCTGGACAGTTGTGGAACTCAAAAAAGTGAACCACGAGATGCTGCATGATGCATTAACTGTTGCTTATTGCACCGTGGCACCAAAAAAATTATCACAACACATTGCCCGGAACAGAAATTCTATAGAATGAACGTAATGCACTAATCTTTCAAAATTAATATGAAAAAGAAATTAGCTACCTGGATTGCAATCGCAATCACCTGTTTATTCTCATCCTTCTGGGCATTTTGGGGAATCATCGAAAATTTTCATGAAGGTTGGTATTACGAATCCACATTGATGAACATCGGACTGATGCTTTTTCAATACCTTATTTTCTCTTTACTATTTTTGGTAATAGGTATAATTGCAATCAAATGGAAAAAGATAGGAGCTGTTATGTTTATTCTTACAGGCATCCTCATTCCGATATTAGGAATAAGAAGCAATGCGGCTATTTTCGTTTTCTCAATACCACTTATTATTACAGGTGTTTTATTTTGGTTTGGCGAACTGAAAAACAAAAAGTGGGCCTACATTGTCATTATCGGATTACCGCTTCTTACGTTAATAATTTCAGGAATTGAACCCATTATAAGGGTTTCTCAAAGGATTGATGACAATAATTATGAAGCAAGAATTGTTGAAGGCAATAACGTAAAATTGATTTGGGCTCCCGAAGGATACGGATGGGCCACAACTTCCGAACAGATGAATGACAAATCATGGAAAGAAGTTTCTGATTTGGTTGCACACCTAAACGAAGACGGCAAAACACTTTCTGATACAGTTGTGAATGTTTGGCGATTGCCTACAGTTCCGGAAGCAGTTGCTTCACTCACTAGAAATGCTACAAACTGTGGAGGAAAGTGGGATGAACAAACGGGTAAGGCATCTTATAATATTATGCCTGATAAAGAAACCCCCTTATGGAAAATTCATTCCCCCATTGTTTACTGGTGGACTTCCACAGAAGTAAATGACTCCATAGCTTACAGAGTAGTATACAATGGAGGTGTTCAAAAGCAGAAAAAGAAAATAAAGATGGGTAGTTTAGGTTATAGAGCAGTTAAAGAAACTAAGTAAAATGAAAGCAAATATTGACCTAAATAGCTTCGTGAAGAGAGGTACACGAACGCATAACAGCGGGTATAAGAAATTGGCGGTTCAGTGGATAAATGAACATTTGTTCTTCGTATCAAATATTGTAGTGACAGACAGTTTAGTGCTCCGAAATCGCCAACTTCGGGTAGCTGCAAACCTTTGACAACTTGCCAGTCAATGACTGGTTTTTTTTGTGTCCTTTATCAGACATAGCATTGTGCTTTTCTTTGCTCAATGCAAAGCCCCCAACCCAAACTTTCCGAACGTGAAATAGCCGAAGCCTGGGCTAAGATCACCATTATCAAATGGAAGAAAAAACTTGCCTTCAATAAGATAGGAGACACCGGTACCCTCCTTAAAAGTTTCAAATACAACGTTCTTGCATCGGCACAGGGAAATGTGCTGAAAATCACCCTGCTTTTCGAGTACTACGGTCGTTTTGTCGATATGGGAGTCGGCAAAGGCGTTAAGATCGGCGATGTGAAAGAATCTGCCGCTTCGCGCAAGCTTTCCGGGAAAATGCTCGGAAACCGCCGGCGACCGAAGAAATGGTACTCAAAGACCTTCCATGCCGAAGTGATGAAGCTGAGCGAAATCTTCGCCAAGGAATACGGGCACCGGGGAGTGGTGGCTATTACCGAAAACCTGACTGATAAATCCATCCAGAATGGCTAAGAACGAAACTTCTACCGCTACCGTCATTTTCAATGGTGAAAAGGCCAATGCCACACTCAAACAGTTGGAGGCCGAAGCCAGGAAACTCAACGCAGAACTCCGGCAATTGAATGTTAATTCAAAGGAATTTGGAGACAAGGAAAAAGAATTTCAAAGGATAAATGGCAGGGTTCGGGAAATCCGGGGTGAGATCAACCAGACCGGGGGCGCTTTTTCAAAGCTTGCCGACCAGGCCAATAAATACCAACAGATCCTGCAGATGATCACCGTTGGACTGATCGGGTTTGGTGCTTCGGTAGTCGGCCTGATCAAAGGAAATGCGAAACTTGAAGATTCGCTGGCTGACATCCGGAAGACCACCAAACTGACGATCGATGAAGTCAAAAAACTGAATACGGAACTGGGAAAAATAGATACCCGGACTTCCCGGAGCGACCTTCGGGAAATGGCTGTGGTTGCCGGTCAGCTTGGTATTGCGCAGAAAGACATCCTTCCGTTTGTCGATTCCATTGACAAACTCAATGTTGCTCTTGGCGCTGAAATCCAGGGAGGGGCCAGCGAGGTTGCAACCCAGATGGGAACCCTTCGGAATGTCCTGACAGACATGAAGACTTCCGCTGTTTCCGATGATATGCTTCGCCTGGGTAATGCTATCAATGTGCTGGGAGCAGATGGATTCGCCACGGCGCCGGTATTGGTGGACCTTTCAAACCGCATTGGCGGGGTTGGTATGTCGCTTGGGTTATCTTCTGCTGAAGTGATGGGTATTTCTGCCACACTCCAGGAACTTGCGGTTTCCACCGAACGGGGCGGAACGGCAATGACGAAGATCCTGATGAAGATGACATACAACACCGCAGATTTTGCGAAGGTGGCCGGGATACCAATGCAGGAATTCACAACCCTGGTTAATACCGATCTCTATGGCGCATTTGTAAAAGTGGTGGAAGGATCAAAACGAGGTGGTGAAGGAGCAACAGTTTTGGGCAAGCTGATCCGGGAACTGGAAATTTCCGGCGCCGGCGCTTCGGAAGTCTTTGCAAAACTCGGAAACAATACCGAAATGCTCCAGCAGAAAGTTGACCTTGCCGGTAAGTCATTGCAGGGTACCGATGAAATCCTCAGGCAATTCAACGACAAGAACACAACCCTTGGAGCTACCCTGGATAAACTTGGGAAAGAGTTTTATCGGTTGATCACCTTGCCGGGTGTTACCGAGTTCCTAAAATCCATGGTCGGATCAGTTGTCAACTTAGTCGCATGGTTCAAGGCATTGCCTGAGTGGATCGACAAGTACCGGATACAACTTATTGCAGTCACCGGCGTCATCGGTGTTTACATCGCAGCCCAGACAAGATCGATCCAGGTTGCAATCCTGAACAACCTGACATTAAAGGAAGGAATCCTTCTGAGAATGAAGGATGCTGTGGTTCTCGAATACCTGGTCATCAAAGAACAGTTGCTTGCCATCTGGAAAGCCAATGGCACGGTTGCAACCAAACTGGCTACAACCGCACAATGGCTGTGGAATGCAGCCATGGCCGCTAACCCGATCGGTCTTGTCATTGCAGGCATCACCGCCCTTGTCGCTGCTGTAAAGACCTACGAAACGTACAACAGCCAGGCCATTGCCCTTGAAAAGTTAAAAGCTTCGACCACTGTTCTTTTGGCCGATGCCAATAAAAGACTTGAAGCTGCCTATGAAAAGGTTGCAGGTACCGTCAGGAACCTGAACCTGCTTTCGGTTCAGGAGAAAAAGGATCTCCAGGAAAAGATCGACCTGACCATCAAGCAGGCAGAAGCGGAACTGGTATTGTTGCAGGCAAAACAAAAGTCGATCGGCGAAGCTGCAGCAAAACCAACAATTTTGCAAAGGGTCTGGAACACGGTAAAAGGTGCCGGCAGCCCGGGTGGTGCAGCAATGGCAGTGGCCGGCAATGCCATCGATGCTGAAGAGAACCGTGCTGAAGCCACCAAACCCTATGATGAAGGGATTAAAAAGCTCCAGGATAAAATCTCGCAGTTCAAGGATGCAAAACAATCCCTGAGCGATGTCCTCAATGCGGAAAGCATCGGAGATAAAATCGTCGGGGAATCGCTCGACAACCTGGAAGCAAAACTGTCCAAATACCAGATCGCCCTGAAAGCTTCGGTTGCCGGTTCAGAAGATTTTATCCGTGTCCAGGGTAAGATCAAGGAACTGAACAAGAAAATCCAATCGTTCGACCGTTCAGATCCGGCGTCCGGAACACCCGGCGATGCTGAATCCAGCGCAAAGAAACAGGCTGATTATCTTCTTGACATCAAAAAACAACTGGCACAGGCCAGGGCTGCTGTCACCGAAGGCGAAATGGAACGGGAACTGGCCATAGAAGAAGAGAAACTGGCCGAACGCCTTGAAAAAATAAAAGGTAATTCAGCCGATGAGATCGAACTACGCAGGCTTCTGACCGACCAGCTCATCCAAAAACAGGACGGGATTCGCGATAAATACGCTGAAAAGGAACTCCAGAACCAGTATAGGATAGACAAGGAACTGTCTGAAGCAAAAATGGAAGCCCTGGACAAGAATTCTGATGAATACATGCAGGCAGTACTGGATTCTCTTCAGCGGGAAATGGAATACACCCTGTCGGTCACAAAGGCAACTGAACAGCAGAAACAGACTATCAAATCCACTTATGCTCAGAAGGCCACGAATGTCGTGGCAAAGCATAAGGATAACGAGGATCAGGAGCTTTTCAATTACCAGGAGCAGCTTAAGAGTCTGCGCCTTAAATCCGATATCGACCTGGCAGAAAAACAGGTCAAGATCCGGCTTGAGGTCGATGCCAAGTACCGGAAGATCCTAGAAGACAATATCAAGGATGAAGCCCGCACTGCCGAAATCAAAAAGCAAATGGCGGAAGAGGTCGCAGCCAGGCAGATTCGGCTTTCAAAGGAGACCGCCCTGAGGGTCGCCGACGATGCGATCTCGTTGGCAAAAGGGGCAGTTGACGGACTGGCTCAGATCTTCGCCATGCAAACCGAGGCAGAAAACCAGCAGTTGCAGCAAGATGAACAGGCCAACAATAAGAAAAAGGAAAATCTCAAGGCGCAAC
Source organism: Bacteroidota bacterium (assembly GCA_026391835.1). Taxonomy (GTDB): domain Bacteria; phylum Bacteroidota; class Bacteroidia; order Bacteroidales; family FEN-979; genus CAIVAT01. The sequence continues at coordinate 100,484 of JAPLDF010000006.1, read as the reverse complement.
TCGATGCAAAGCTAATCTCCAAAGAGCAGTACGATGCCCAGGTTAACAGATTGGACAAAGAACTGGACAAGAAACGCAGGAAGATGGAACATGATCAGGCTGTCCGGAACAAAGAGGTCGCCTTGTTCAATGCCCTGATCAGCGTTGCCACAGCAGTTGCATCTGCCCTCAGTGCCGGTCCCGGGGTCGGCATTGTGCTCAGTATCATTACTGCCGCCCTTGGCGCCATCCAGATCGGTTATATCCTGAGCCAGAAGGTACCGGAAGCAGCCAAAGGCCGCTACTCAGTAATAGGCCAGGATGACAATAAACTTTACAAGGATGTTCCACTGGTCAATTCACCCGAGACCGGACTCTATTCTACGCCCACACTGATCAGCGAGACTGGTCAGGAGATCGTCATTGATCCCAAAACGACAAAGAACCTGATGGTAAACTACCCTCATGTTATTGATGCGATCAATTTTGCAAGGGTTCCTCAAAGGGCAATTGGCCGGTACCTGGATTCTCCGGCTTCTGCTCCGGCTGCATTGCCGGCAGCGGTTGATCCTGAATTCATGGCCAGTATCAACCGGTTGAATTCATTGATAGAACAGGGAATTCCAGCATTTATCTCCTTTGACCACTTGAGGGAAACCACTAACCGGGTCAATGAAATCGAAGCCGAAGTATCTAAATAACCATAAACACTTATGCTTTCCATCCTGATTGGTGATCAACCCCTAGACCTGAGCGATGATTTTTCGGTTTCCCTGAATCTCAAATCCCCGATCTTTAACGATGTCGGCGATTATTCCTTTCCCTTCAAAGTACCGTCCACTGCAAGAAATGTATCAATCCTGGGATGGAAGAACCGGATCGCTTCGACCCGCAGCATCTATGAGATTTTTGAAGGGAGTATCCGCTGGAACGGGATGGTTTTGTACATTGGTCAGATCAAGATCAAGACAGCCGGGGAGAAGACATTTGAAGGGACCCTTTACATCAACAAGGGGAATTTCAATTTCGAGGTGAAGGACCTCTTTTTGAACCGGGTAGACTTGGGGATGATGAGCTTTGAAAGTGACCAGCAGGCGGTGGATTATTTTAATTGGTCGTTGACCCATTTTTATCCGGAGGTGGATTTTTCCATGCCGGAGATCAGCAACCCGACCTTTTATGATCCACCGGCCACCAACCCAGAATTGATGGCCTATAATTACATATTTCCGGATGGCTGGTTGCATCGGACCACATCCGACGGGCAAAGCAGAACAATTCTGACCCCTTTTCTTTACCTTAAATATGTGCTGAACAAGCTTGCCGAAATCTTCGGGTACCGGCTTCAGGATGAGTTTTTCACATCCAGCATTGAACTTTCGCGCCTGGTGATCTATAATTCTGTAAGCCTGAGTGAAGTATTGTTTGGATTGCAAAGACTGTATTACTGTCGTCTGGTGCCTGATGTGAAAATCAGCGATTTCATCGCAGGACTGGAGAAGTGGTTCAATTGCAGCTTTCATGTTGATACCCGGCAACGGGTGATTCGTATCGTCGGCAACAAAGAGGTGTTGGTTCGCTCGGAGATTGTTGAATTTTCAAAAAACATCCTTTCGCTCACTCAGGAAATCCCCGAACAGATCACCGGGTTCCGATTTCTACTCGGACCTGATGCAGGAGATATGGCATACCAGGCACAACTGGACGCTGAGAAAGGTATTACCGAAATGATCAAAGGCGCTGTTCAGCGTTTTTCTGATATTCCTCCGTATCCATTTACATTCCTGGGAGACATCTATTATATCGTGGATACGAATACCTGGTGGCAGCTTGCTGTAAATCCTTTTACATTTCTTATTGAATGGCAACAACTGCCTGTCGGGCCGATGCTTACCGATAAATTCTTCTATAAGTGGGGGGATGAGAAAAATAAGTTCGAAACAATATTTTCCTCCTTGCCAGATAAGTACATTTCGGTGAATTGCGGAAATCTGGGAGCAGATTACCAGAAAATTACGCCCCGGTTGTTTTGGGTTGGGATGGCCGGTGGATGGGGAACGCCCGTGCGGCTCAGGGGTTTTGCCAACAACAGCAATTTTTCATTGCGATACCCAGGTCCCAACGGCTTATTCAATCTCTATTGGAAGGACTGGGTAAACTGGATCATGGATAACCGAAAGAACGTAAAGATTGAAAAGCAAATGGACTTCACCGAGTTGAAATCGATTGATTTTACAAAGAGATACCGGATAAACGGGATCAACTACCTGATCAGCGAAATTTCTGTTACCCTTAACAAAGCCTCGATTAAATCCACTCAGCTTAAGTGCTTCACGGCTCCCTGATTATGTCCTTTATTTCCCTGTGATCTCATGGTACTATTGCACCATGATCGATATCACGGAGTCGCCCAACTTCATTTCATTTGCCGGGAATCCCGTCATTTACGAAGCCTGTTCGGATAGTTACCTTATCACGCTGGGATCCCGAGCTGCCTTTGAACTGGTAGTATCCGGGATTGATACTTCAACCGGTCATTCGTTCAAGATGCAGTTTGCCGGGAAAACCCTGGTCTTTCAAACTGCAAGTTTCACCGGTTTTGATGGGCTATTGTTTGAAGTGGGTTACCTGGGGCAGACCTTCAATGACTTTGCGAACAATATTTATCAGTGTTTCCTTGAGAATTACGACATCCAGAAATATTTCAATTTAACGCTGGATGGTCCGGGAACGAGCAGCCGGAAGATCCACCTTCAGGCGAAACAATCCGGTACTTATGGCACGGTTGTGTTCACAAATGTCAACGTTACAGGGGTTGCACAAGGGGTAAACACTCCCGGGACAGATGATCTGTACCAGGATTTCTTCGGTATTCTGTGCCTGGTGCGCGATGCTGCGAATAATCCGATTGGAGAGGATATTAAACCCGCCGATTTCATTGGCTGTGCAAGGTTTGATATATCGGATTACCTCCAGTCAAAATTTGCAGCCTGGGAAATGCAACGATTTGAATTCCCGGAACTGTCAGGCAATTTCAAATCTCACGGATGGGATTACCTTCTTAAATACTGGGTTTCGTTTGCCGAAAGCATTGCTGGCAATGTCAAAGGTCTGCAGTCAGACGTCTGGAAATATGCCTTGGCTGGCGGCCTTAACCATGAACTGCTGGCATCGCTGAATGAGAATTACCTGGAATACTTCTCCATTGCGGCAAACAAGCAGAAATTTCTTTCTTGGCTTCCTTTGGCAAAGTACTCCCGTAGTGGGGTGATGGAGAAACTGTTTTTCCTGTTCCAGGATAATCCATCAGCCATTCAATACCGATTGGTTGTCATCGTCAATTTTACTGATGGTTCCCATAAGGTGATCAATGCAACTCCTCAGGTAGTCTTTCCTGCTTTTTCTGTGATGGAATTCAAAGTAGGGTTCGATCATCTTGACCTGGTGAATGCCCAGCCCGGCAAAGCTGTCCGGTCGTGGGAAGTGTTTTTGATGGACAGCAACGATGACTACCTTTCTGAACGCCGGGTATTCATTAACGATACCCGGGTTTTTGAGAATGAAAAGGTCTTTTTTTATCGCAACTCTTTTTCGGCCTATGATACTTTCAGGTTTTTAGGGAAGTCCGAACTCAACCTGGAGTATGAACGCTCGATTGGGTCCATTGTAAGGGAGGAGAAATACTCCTTCTTCAATGCTCCCGCCAAACAGTTCAGTGCCAAAGAGACGGAAATCTGCAAAGCCAATTCCGCGTGGATAACACTCGAAGAAAAGAATTGCCTCAGGGAGCTTCTCTTATCCCTTGAGGCATATGAACAGATAGGGAAAGAACTGTTCCAGATCGTTGTCAAATCAGCAAAAATAACTCCATTCCTTAAAGACGGAGAATACCTGTATAACCTCGAAATCGAGTACGAGCGCTCATATCAGAACTCCTTCTTTTCGGTTCATGTTCCGGAAAGCACGGCAAATCCCGTCATTCTTCCCCAGCCGCTGACCTGGGATAATATGGAGGTCAGCTTTGACGACATGGAAATAACATTTGACCAGGTAGAATATTAAATTATGGCAAGACAAGAAATAAATCTCGGGATTGTCCCAGGTGATAAAAGGGGTGACAAACTCCGGGTAGGAGGCAGGAAAATCAATGAAAATTTCATTGAACTGTACAACACTGTCTCTGCCGGCCAGGCTTCACCCGTCATCGCGGGAAAGCATGTAATTACCGAAGATGAAAGCAACCGCCTGACAGAAATCCATGTGATCATCCCGGCACCTGGATCCGGGAAGATCATTGATCTGATTTCACTTATTGCCCGGATCACTCCAACTCCGCCTCCTGTTGGAGGGTTGAACATTTATCCAAACCAGATGTTGAATGTCACAACGGATGGTGATACTGAAACGCAGGATTGGGGATACTTTCCGGCGTTATTTCTCATGTCTCAGTCAGTAGAAATTCAGCGAATGACGCCTGTATTTTCGACACAGCTGTTTACCGACACCCCGGTTTATGTCTGCCTTTCCGGTGGGGAGAATCCAAAATCCGGAAGCGCACAAATCGAGCTGTTCTTTCTTTACCGGATCATTGACCCGGCAGCTTCAGGAACCCCCGGAGGCGGTGGTGGAAGCTCAGCGCCTCAGGTTGTCCAATCATTTGTCAACCAGAGCGAGATCACAGTCGTTCATAACCTTCAAAAGTACCCCACGGTTGTAGTCGTAGATACCACCGGCCGGGAACTGATCTCTGAGATTACCCATGAATCGACAGACCAGATGGTGATCCGGCTTAACCCGGCAGCAAGCGGAAAAATAATTTACAGTTAACCCTTTTACAAACCTTAACATCACAACCATGGCAAAAAAAGTATTGGTCCCGTTGGACTTCAATAAAAACGAATTGCAGAACGCTGTAATTCAAAACCTGGCATCGGCTCCGGCAAGCCCGATAAAAGGCCAGAAGTATTTCGACACAACCGACAACATTGAAAAGTACTGGAATGGTACTGCCTGGGTGAAATCGGTCGATCCCAGCGCCATCGATCACAATTCACTCGTCAACCGGGGCACCAATACCCATGCTGCAATTGACACCCATCTGGCATCCACTTCAAATCCTCATGCCACAACCAAGGCACAGGTAGGGTTGACCAATGTTGATGACATAAAGCAGATGCCCTTGGCATACCTTGATGTTGATGGAAACCTGGCAGCCAATTCCGATGTGAAAGTGGCCAGCCAGAAGGCTACCAAGACCTACGTTGACGGTCAGGTTGCGGCTATTCAGGGTCAAATCACTGCCGGGATGGTTTACAAAGGTACCTTTGATGGAAGCCAGACCATTGCAGCCCAAGGGATCACAACCATTCAAAAAGGATGGTTCTGGAAAGTGACTGTTGCCGGTACGACTTCCGGGGTGAGTACTCCATCCGGTGCCGGAGTGAGCGTTGGTGATATGGTAATTGCCAATGTTACCAAAGGTTCCGCCATTGTCGCTGCCGACTTCGACGGGGTCGACAACACTGAATCCTCTGATCTGGTAAGGTTGGCGGCCGTCCAGACCTTGACCAACAAATCCATCGATGCTGATAGCAATACAATCAGCAACCTTGAAACCGACAATTTCAAGGCCGGTGTCATTGATACTGATGGAACACTGACCGCCAACAGTGACACCAGGCTTGCAACCCAGAAAGCCACAAAGACCTATGTTGACGGAAAAACCACTGGCCGAACCAAGAAATATGTGGGAGCAATCACCGGTGTTGCAACTCAGACCATTGCAGCTGCTACACATGGTTGCACCGCCGATGTGGTTGTTTCGGTTTATGAAACCATTTCAACAACCCGCTATTCAGTTGAAGTGGACATCAACGTGAACGCTGCCGGTGACGTAACCTGGACTTCTGCAACTGCAATTACCGGTCAGATCGTAATTGTGGGATAATCTGGAAACTTAAAAAGCTGTTATGCCTTCATTTAAGTCCAATCTGGACATTCAACAAAATCAACTTCTCAACGCTGTCCTGCAAAATCTACCGGATTTACCCCAAAATCCGGTAGAAGGACAGTTGTATTATAATTCCGGAAAGTTCACAGCCTATCTGTGGAACGGCAGTTATTGGATTCCATGGGGAGAAACCGGAGGTGGCGGCCAGGTTCAGCAGGTAAAACAGCATATGCTGAATATCCCGAATCCTTCGAGCAAATCAGCAATGGTTTTCGTGAGGTTATATGAGGATCAGACCGTGTTAAGGATTGATTCTCATTTTAGCAACGAATCGAGAGTTGATTTCAACATTGAATGTAGAACAGGTGTAAATGATCAGGGACTTCTTTTAACTCAACGGCCAATGCAGGCCGCCTACACCGGAACAGAAACAACCGTCTTTTCCTTCTCAGCTCTGTCAAAAGACAACTGGCTTTATTTCAGTCTGGCTGATGCTAATGGAGCAATCGAAATTCCTGCGAATGGTGATGAAGCAGCAACTCCTATTGAAGGTCAGCCGACAGAGGATCCGGTAGATGGTGAGATACTGGGATTGCTGACGATAACTATAACCTGTGTGATTTCATGAAACAAGAGGAATGAAAACAATGATCGCTTAACTGAAAAACGGATGATTTTTGAGTTTTTCTGCGGTCTCAATCTTTGTGACCCGTATGTATGTTAGAAATGAAGTTGTTGTCCGGTGACCAGTGATTTGCATAATATCCCGCATCGGAATTCCTGCCAGGTATGCATTGGTGGCAAAAGATCTCCGCGCCGTATGCGTTCTGATCTCAAGCCATTTGGTGTAATTACCGGTGCCAAGCTTCTTTTCTTGAGCCTTCTGGCCTATCCATCGCAAGGAATCATTCGTTTTTTGGTTTGAAGGAATATAAATTGATTCATATTTATCCAGAATTTCTTTCACCAATGGCTTTACCGGTATAATGACCGGCTCGTTTGTTTTCTGTGTCCGGACATACAGTTTCCCATCCTGAATTTTGTCTTTGGTGACTTTTGGCCAGTCCGAATGCCTTAACCCGGTATAACAGTTCAGCACAAATATGTCACGGATCCTGCGATATCCGGGGAACTCGATCTCCATTTCATAAAGCGTTTTGATTTCCGCTTCATTCAGGAAAATCGTATCCGCATCCTCTTTGATTGCTTTGAAATCCCTTTTCTGATGGTCACGGTTTGTGGTAAGGTTATCCTGATTCGCTTCATTCATCAGCCGTTTGATCCGCTTGATATGGCTGCCGATGGTATTTGGTTTGTAGGTTTTTGCCTTCAGATAATCTGTAAACTTGATATAGAAATCTTTTCCAATGGTATCGAAGTCAATCCTGAATGAATGCTTTTTCTCGAACTCTTCAAGATGGTTTTTAAGGCCACTATAATGATCAAGGTGCTCTTTCGTAATCTTGTTCTTGTAACGCTCCTTGAAGATGTCGAAGTAGGTGTAGAGAGTTACTTTGGGTACTACGCTTGCCTTTTTTCTTCCAGTAAACACCTTGAAGGCGTCATTCATCTCTTCTGACTTTCTGCTTACTTCTTCCTCGGAAAGCTTGATTCCTTTGGGGAAAAGCTCATCGTATTTATCCAGAAAAAAGTTGACAGTTTCTCTGAGCCTTTTATTCTCATCTGCAAAATCTTTAACAGGTTTTATTTTCTGCGCTTCCCGGTCCCACTTTGCAACAGGCACATGAACTCCGCTGGAAAGTCGCAAACGCTTATGATTAAAGGTAAATGATATAAGTAACAGCGCTTTGCCGTTTTTTTCTTTGTCCGGATAGAAGATTACAGATGCCATAATTTGTACTGCATTTTTTTGACAGTTCAAAGATATGAACTGTCAACTTCTTGTACAAATTTGTCAGTAAAAGTTATTAACGTGCGGTAAACGGTTGTAAATACGATTTAATATTATTCAGCAATAACGGGCGTTACAAAGATATTGGCCTGATTTTCAAGTCTGGGTATATGACCCCTTCGGAGTCACAAATGCATAATGATTATCAATGTGTTAAAAATATTTTGAACTGTTTTTGAACTTTGAAATAATCGTTAAAATAGAAAGGTAGCATGAAAATGCTGCCTTTTTTTTGGTAAGTCATTGAAGTTCATTTGTCACCAAGAAACCCCTTTCTGATCCCCTTCTTTATAAAAGGCAGCTAATAAACTTCGTTCACCCGTTGCATTATAAACGCCTTGAAGTGACTTGCGTTCTTCAATTAGTTGAAAAAAGATCGCCCTGCTCAATTGAGGTCACCCCTTGCCGGTGATATTGCTTGGTAAATTCATTTGCAGGTTTTATTGCTTAATCGCAGGTTTGGTGGCGAAAGATAGTACGTCAAATGCTTATTATTTTCAACAATTCTCATATACTACAGGGAATCAACTGAATTAATTTTGATTTCGCTAACCAATTAAAAATCAAACCCCAACTTCACACAAACTTCCCAAAATAAAAAAACCTACCCGCTATGGATAGGCTTTTTCAATATTGGTGACCTGAGGTATACTTTTGATTACCCTTTGGGAGTTGACATGGATTTAGCATTTGCAACTTTTTTCTCCACAGCTTTGGGTTTAGCAGCCTTAGTTGTAAGCTTTTCAACTTGCGGACTCGTTTTTGGTGCTACAACCTGTGGTTTTCTACCACGTTTTTGTATTTCTTTTGCAGGTTTACCCGTGAGTTTCTTTATAACATCCTGAATTTCCTCAACGTATTCCTGTGCTGCAGCAAGTTCGTCATAATACATCATGAGCATGGACTCAAGTTCCTGATCATTAAAGTTTATTGTTTCATTTTATTTGGATTGGTTTTAGGTGCAAAAGTACGGATATTCAAATTAGTAGAGAATGTTAGTCATGCAAATGGCACGAAAAGGCTATTCAGAAAGACCCTAACCGATGATATGCTGCAATTGGTGCAACGCTCCCTTGGTTAGGTGATCGTGTCGCATATCGAAGGAGAACAACCAAATAAAGCACATTAAGGTTTGTTTTAAGCTGAATCTGCCTAGGCTGAAAAATTCTGAGTAAAAAACATCGATTTATCCAATGTTTTCAACTGTTTCAATCAAATATTCCTTGTGGAATTCAAGGTTAATTCGTACCTTTATAGTTAATCAATATCTATAAAAAAGGAGAAAACATTATGGAACAGCACTACAAATTCAGCAAATGGGATTTTGACGAAAATGGCAAAAATACGAAGGATGGTACTTTTTTTCTTGATGCAATTGGACAATGGGAACGGGATTTCCACAACCGGTATTCCCCGTTTTTCTCAAATTGTCTGTTTGGAAATGCATCCACGATGATTTTGGTTAAAAACAGCTTTTTTACTGAACCTGATGAAGATTTCGGGATGGATCTTATAAATGGGGATATTGATATCGAAACCAAAATTAAGGTTGGCAAATACAGTAAAAGGCAGACAATTTATGCCATTGGATCAAAATTAGATCAAGATGAACCGATGTACTTGATCATTGATGATACGATGGTCGATGGCATTGCACTTCTCAAATATGTCCCTGATAGTGACGATGAACAAGAAACTAGTTGCCACAAAATGGAAGGATTCCAGTCGACATGGACGAACGAATCCTATACCGCGGTATACAACGGCTACGACATAGACAAAGAGTGGGCCGCCTATGATCCTGTGACAAACAACCTGTACACCTCCTGGACGCGGTTTAATACCTGGGGTAGCTCAAATCCGGCAGATTCAACAGATATTGTCATTGCGAAATCGACCGACGGTGGTCTGAGTTGGGGAGAACAGAAACTGGTCAGCAACATCGGCGGCAATGCTTCTGCCGGGTTTGGAAGCGTACACGGCTCCTACCCCGTCACCGGGCCCAACGGCGAAGTCTACGTGGCCTGGTGGAGCCCGGCAGGCATCATGTTCGACAAGTCGACCGATGAGGGCGAAACCTGGTTAACCACCGATATCAATGTGACAGGTTTCCCGGTTCAATGGATTACCCCCATCCCGGGAATTCAAACCGGGGTGAGTTTCCCTGTCACAGCCTGCGACCGCAGCAACGGTCCATACAGGGGGACCATTTATATCAACTGGAGCGATAAAAGAAACGGGGGAAATGATGCGGACATCTGGCTGTCAAAGTCAACCGACGGGGGCGCTTCCTGGTCGGTGCCAACCCGCGTGAACGATGACGGTCCCGGTCGGCACCAGTTTTTCAATTATATAACCGTTGACGAGGAGACAGGCAGGATCTATGTGATTTTTTATGACCGGAGAAATTACACGGATACCAGAACAGACGTGTATCTCGCCATGTCCGACGACGGCGGGGTCACTTTCCGGAATTCCAGGATCAGTGACGCTCCATTTGCGCCTTACGGGACATTGTTCTTCGGTCATTACATCGGCGTATGTGCCCATGGAGATCATGTGTTTGCCACATGGATGCGCATGGATGCCGGCGAATTGACCCTTTGGGGCGCTTCAGTCGATCTGGAAACCGTTGGCATGACGCCGGTAACAGCCATCCCGGTTTCCCTTGCCCAGAATGCGCCAAACCCTTTCCATGAAAACACATTTTTCTCCTTCAGGCTGGAACGGCCGTCGGAGGTATCCCTTACAGTAACTGACCTGTTCGGGAATACCGTGGTCACCCTTATCCTCAACGAAAGGATGAACCAGGGCAAACATGTCATCAGCTTTTCTCCCGGGAAATACGACCTGCCGTCCGGAATGTATCAATACTCGCTGATCACCAATAACAAAAGGGTTACAAAGAAGATGATCTATGCAAAATGAGATTCACCTGGCTGGCGTGGGTGTTTGCCAAAAACAACGGACTGATCTATCCCATTGTCCGGTAAAGGACAGCATACCCCGGGAATTAAAATCGCTGGCATAAAAAGTAAAATTCTTTTTAACAACTTAGATTACCAGGAATTTGTATCACCTCCCGATCACATTGCCACGAAGTTAACTTTTTCCATTCACCCTAAACACATAAGTCCCGAACCCTTTGCCAGCAGTGGTTTTGGGTTTGGTCCTAAGTAATACGAACGACGTAGTAGTGAAGTTTTTCCGCGGTTTAAAATATCGCCAGGGGTGTTTCCCGGAAAAAACAGCTCAAAGGAGTTAATAGTCCCGCACACAACGGACAGAGAATCCACCTGAACTGAAGTTGTAATAGTCGGTTGCAACGAATCCCGCGATACAGGATTCATAGGAGGTTACCTTGCAGGCGACCCGGTCGTTCAGGACGGGCTGGTAACTGTATGAGGCATTTGTCTCGCCGGGCACATCCGTTCCGTTCACATTCCATTGATACAAAGGGTTAACTACACTTCCGGTCACGCCGGCCGTGAAAGTGTGGCTTGCTTCCGAACAGGATGGATTGACATTGGCAGTGATGGAAACAGAGAGCGTCGAGCCGGGTACCTGGTTGATATTCAGGCAGCTCATAATAGACCTCGCCGGAGGCATACATGCAGGGACTGCTTTTGCAGGTGATCGCTCCTGGAGGATCGACCACTCCGCTGTTGCCCAGCGACACCCAGCCGGAACCGTTGAAGAACTGCACATCATTGCAGTCAAGGTTATAGATGATCAGCCCGGTGGCGGGGGAGGAAATGGCATCGCGCTGCAGGGTGGTCATCCGGGGAGGAAGAAGTCCTTTGTTAATAAATTTGATGTCCGGCCCGGCAGAGGGATCGGGCTGGCTGCCGTCCAGGCCATGAGACAAAACCCCGGAGAAGGCAGCTGATCCGGATGAGATTCCCTGGTTTTCACTAAGCCAATTCAACTCTCGTTTCATTGAATATGGAAACAATCTGAAGGATTGGTAAACTGCGACTGGATAAAAATTTTTATTTTTTTCAATATATATTTGCTTTCAGCATAATATTTACTTAATATTGTCACTGAAAATATGAGTGGATAAAATCATATCCCCTTAAAAACCTGTTGATTTGGTTTAGCGCGGGGGATTCACCACACGACATTTTGCGGGGATCCGGCACTGTGGCCGGATGGCAGGGAGGCAGGCAAATGTTTGCCTGGCCGGTTTAAACCTTGAAGTCATGAATCATGGAAATTCAATCACCTGAATGAAGAACATTTTTCAGATAAATCATTTTCTTCTTTTTTAAACTAACCCTTAAAACAATTGTTATGAGCCCAATCAGAGAAGACGAACTCGGCATCACCGATCCTCCCGAAGGAAAACCACCCGTCCAACCCGAAGTGAGCCTGCAAACGGAGGAAGTAGATCCCATAATCATCGGTCCTGCTATAAAGATTAACCCGACCGACGACAACGATCCCAAACCAAGGTAGGTTAAGGCTGACGGATATCAGCTGAAATATTGCCGCCTGATACAGGGAATGATAAATTTACATCCGAACCTCAGGCCGGCACACGGGAAACTCAGTGAAATGGGGCCATGATACCAAAGACATTGGTAAAGAGGACCCTTTTGTCGTCGGTGAGCGTTTTGATCCTGGCATATTTCCCGTTCAGGGCCAGTTCCATTGCATAAAAATGGGATCAAGGGGAATTTGCGGGGTGGGACAGTAGCAAAGCATAAAACTCACATTTCACATTTCACATTTCAGATTTTTTACCCCCAATTTTTATAAAAGTGAAGGATGTGCTGATAATTTGTTTGAATGTGAGATGTGAAATCTGAAATCCGAAATTAACTTCCCCCCCCAGAAATTCCTATTGATCCCTGGTTTCAGGCTTAAGCCATAATCCCGGCGCATCTCTTTTGGTTATCTCCGCCATACAGTTAAATGCACAATAAAACATGAATGATGGATAAAAGAATCGTGTAAACGTACGGTGCAGGCTTTATTCCGGCAGAGCGATTGGCGTTGGATTCGCAAAAGATATCAGAAGATTCGGTTTCCTCATTGATGATGCATGAGGAAGAAAGAGGGGGTCGGGAACTCCCGTTATTTATGATTGTCGGCCCAGGATAGCTGTAATTCGTCGTTCCAGGCGATTGTCAGCGAACAATAATTTTTCTGCAATAGTTTCCCGTTCCAACCCGCATGTGTACCAGGTAGATCCCGGTGGAATGGGATGATAAATTCACCGTTGATGGCTGAGTAAAATCATTGTTGGTATAAATTCGTTCTCCAAGAGAATTGTAAATCTCAACATGGCTTATAACACCGGAGCTGCTGATTGTAAATGTTCCGGTGTTTGGATTTGGATAAACCGTAATCGCTGGTTCCTGTGTTTTCAAATCAGCCAGGCCAAGAACGGTATGGTAATAAAAGTGGGTGCTGTCGCCACTTGTTACCGTCGTACCAGGATAATCCCAGTTTTTGCCTGAAGTGCCTTGCATGAAATTATTTGCATCCCAGGATGCTTCCCATTGCCAGAAATTCACCCAGGCTATGCCATTCCAGTCCTGGTCCAGCTCGCTCGTCAGGTTGTTGTTGGCATCGTATTGGCAGATACTCTGAAAGTAGTTGCTCCAGGCAGTTCCGGCCCATAGTTGCCTCAGTTCATGGATAAGGTTATTCCGGAGGTCGTAGGTATAACTTCTCTGGTTTGAATTAGACCACCCGGTGCCGTTCCAGGTTTGACCCAGGTAACTAGTCCGGTTGTTATTTGCATCATACCCTGCTGTAACCTGGTAGGTGTTCATCCAGATGCCGGCGTACCAGCTCTGACTTAACTGATGTATCATGTTATTGGCGGCATCAAACGTATAAAGGTCCTGGAAGGTGTTATCCCAGGATGTTCCGTTCCAGTTTTGTCTTAAATCAATTGTAAGGTTGTTATTCGCATCATAAGAATAGTTTCTTTGATTTGAATTTAACCAGTCAGTTCCGGTCCAGGTTCTGGAGATGACACTTGTCTTGTTGTTCCTGGCATCGTATGTATAATCGTACCGGGATACGTTTTCCCACGCGCTGCCATTCCAGGCCTGCTCTGTCTCATTTATCTCATGGTTTCCGGCATCATAGTTGTAAATGCCATGAGCAGAATTCACCCAGGCGCTGCCATCCCACAACTGGTCAGTGTAACCAACCCTGTTGTTATAAGCATCATATGCATAGCTGCTGTGATCGGAGTTGACCCATGCACCGCCGATGCGGGTTTGCCCTGTGAAACTCGAAAGATTGTTGTGCACATCATATACAATACTGATGTATTTATAGTTGATCAGCCAGCCGGATGTAAGCGTATCCCATTGCCAGAGATAAACGCTGTCAAATACCTGGAGCAATGTGTCAGGCCTTGCGGTCTGATGTTTAAAAAGCTGTTCTTTGAGGATTCGTGCGGACCCCATACCCTGGTCATCCATGCCGTCAAGGGCTTTTTGCTCGGATTGGGAAGCCTGGAACAGCGGGGAGGCCCACGGGTGTTTGTTTTGCGCAAATGCGTTCATTGATAGGGCAACTATTGCCACGAAAAGAAGGTTTTTCATATCATTTATTTATTTGTTCATGATCGTTTCCACCTGCATTGCAATGTAACTGGAGACAACGAATTTGGTCTGTAGTTCTGACAGGGTAAAGTTACAATATTTTTCAGAAATTGAAAAGCCATTTTATTGAGAATATTTCTAAATTGGCATGGTGGTATTGACATATGCCAAATAATTCATATATTTAACATCCGATATCATGTCTAAAACCAATCGCTTTATGGAGAATCAGATACCTTCATTTTATGAGGAAGCTAAGGGGAAAGGCGTTTCCCGAAGGGATTTCCTTAAATTTTGCACGACCATGGCAGCCTTCCTCGGGTTGGAAGCCAGCGGTGTAAGCCAGATCGTCAAAGCACTGGAATCAAAGCCGAGGCTTCCGGTCATCTGGTTCCATTTCCAGGAGTGTACATGCTGCAGCGAATCTTTCATCAGGGCATCCCATCCCCTTGTCGCAGATATTGTACTGAACAAAATTTCCCTTGATTACCAGGAAACCCTGATGGCGGCATCAGGATTCCAGGCTGAAGATGCCTACAAAGCCGTGATGGCGAAATATCCCGGCGAATACATCGTGATGGTTGAAGGGTCAATCCCCACCGGTAACGAGGCTTATTGCTGTATCGGGGGCAGGAGCGCCCTGCAGATCCTTCAGGAAGCAGTGAAAAATTGCAAGGCGGTGGTTGCCTGGGGCAATTGTGCATCGGCCGGATGTGTGCAGGCTGCAAGCCCCAATCCTACGGGAGCAAAGCCGGTTCACAAGGTCATCAGCGGAAAGCCGGTTATCAATGTACAGGGTTGCCCCCCGATTGCCGATGTCATGGCAGGCGTGGTGGTCCATCTGCTTACTTTTGACCGTATTCCCCAGCTTGACGGGTTGGGCAGGCCAAAGGCGTTTTATTCACGCAGGGTGCACGACACCTGTTACCGCAGGGCCAATTTCGATGCCGGGTTGTTTGTTGAATCATTCGACGACGAAGGGGCAAAGCGTGGCTATTGCCTCTATAAAATGGGGTGCAAGGGTCCCGTTACCTACAACTCCTGCGGGATCATCAAATGGAACGACAGTGTGAGTTATCCGATTCAGTCGGGGCACCCGTGCATCGGTTGTGCCGAAGCCGGGTTCTGGGACAACGGCCCCTTCTACCAGCACCTTCCGGAGGTGGCTGGATTTGGTATCGAAACCACGGCCGACAAGATCGGCGTCGGGCTCGGTATTGCAACGGCAGTAGGTATTGCCGGGCATGCCATTGTTACCAACATCCGCAAGCATAAAGAGATAATAAACGAACCCGAACTAGGGTCCAAAGTCGAAACCACGAAAGAAGTATAGTCATGGCAGAAAGAATCGTAATAGATCCCATCACCCGGATTGAAGGTCATTTGCGGGTTGAAATCGAAGTTTCAGGTGGTAAAATCACCGATGCCTGGAGTGCCGGAACCATGGTGCGTGGTATCGAGACCATCCTAAAAGGGCGCGATCCGCGCGATGCCTGGGCCTTTGTAGGGCGGGTATGCGGAGTTTGTACCTCGACCCATTCACTCACCTCTGTGAGAACGGTTGAAAATGCCCTTGGTATCGCAGTTCCGCCCAATGCCGAACTTATCAGGAACCTGATGGCCAATGCATTGTATATCCAGGACCATGTGGTCCACTTTTACCAGCTGCATGCCCTCGACTGGGTAGATGTGGTTTCGGCCCTTAAGGCAAATCCTGCCGAAGCATCCCGGATTGCACAGAGCATTTCATCCTGGCCAAAAAGCTCGACAGGCTATTTTACCGACATCCAGAAAAAGTTCAAAAATTTCGTGGAGAGCGGCCAGCTGGGCATTTTCGCCAACGGGTATTGGGGGCATAAAGCATACAAGCTTCCCCCGGAGGTGAATCTCATCGCCGTGGCACATTATCTCGAAGCACTCGAATGGCAAAAGGAACTCGTGAAGGTTCATACCGTGTTTGGCGGTAAAAACCCGCATCCCAATTACCTGGTAGGCGGTGTTCCCTGTTCCATCAACATCGAGGAGGCAAATGCGGTGAATGCCGAACGGCTTGCTTTTGTCGGTAAACTGTTCGAAGATGCAAAAACATTTGTTGACCAGGTTTATATTCCCGACCTGGTTGCCATTGCCGGGTTCTACAAAAGCGACTGGGGAGCCATTGGCGGCGGACTGACAAATTACCTGGCTTTTGGCGATTTCCCATCCAACGGGTATGACAATCCCGAAAGTTTTAAAATGCCGCGGGGCGCGATTCTTGGCCGTGACCTGAGCCATATTCTCGAAGTAAAGGCCGACGATCCGGAACAGATCCAGGAGTATGTCAACAACTCGTGGTATGAGTATTCAAAGGGCGATAAAACAGGACTGCATCCCTGGGAGGGAGAGACCAAGTTTAACTATACCGGCCCCAAACCACCCTATGAGCACCTCGATTTTACGCAGAAGTACAGTTGGGTGAAAACCCCGCGCTGGAAAGGGCACCCGATGGAAGTCGGCCCCCTTTCGCGCATGCTTGTTGGCTATGCTTCCGGACGGGCCGATTACAAGGAAGTGATCGATGGTACCCTCAAAGCACTGGATGTGCCTGTAGCGGCCTTGTTTTCGACACTCGGGCGCACTGCAGCCCGTGGCCTTGAGACCAAACTGGTTTGCGGATGGGCGCTTGAGTTTTACCAGCAGCTGCTGGCCAATATCAAGAACGGTGATACCCGCACGCAAAACAATGCCAAATGGGAACCTGAATCATGGCCCAAACAGGCCAAAGGTATCGGCATGGTTGAAGCCCCCCGTGGCGCTCTTTCACATTTTATCGTGATTGAGGACAAAAAAATCGCAAATTACCAGCTGGTTGTCCCGACAACCTGGAATGCCTCGCCGCGTGACCTCAAGGGGCAGCGGTCCGCATTCGAGGAATCACTCATCGGGACCCCGGTTGCCGATCCGAAAGTGCCACTGGAAGTGCTGCGCACCATTCACTCTTTCGACCCGTGCCTGGCCTGCGCCGTGCACCTGTACGATGAAAATGGAACTACCATTCATGACATGAAAACCTATTAAGCCATGAGAAACCGATCCGTTCCTTTGCGCGAGGTGCATGTATGGGAGATGCCGGTTCGCATCTATCACTGGGTCAATGCACTGTGTATTACGGTACTCTGTGTTACCGGCTATATTATCGGCGACCCGCCTGCCTTTATGAAAGGTACCGAAGCCTACTTCAATTATTGGTTTGGCACCGTGAGATTCATTCATTTTATCAGCGCTTTCCTGTTTTTCTTCAATTTCATCTTTCGCCTGTACTGGGGATTTACCGGAAATGAATTTTCACGGTGGTATAACTATATCCCGCTTAAGCGTTGCCAATGGAAAGAGATGCTGGAGGTAATCAAGGTTGACGTTCTCCAGGTTACCAATAAAAAGATAGATTCGATCGGCCATAATTCCCTGGCCAGCTTTATCTATTTTATCACCTTCCTGATCTTCCTGTTGCAATGCCTTACAGGTTTCGGCATGTATGCCGCCATGAGCAGTTCATTTCTGCCGAAACTGTTTGCCTGGGTAGTGCCATTCCTCGGAGGAGATATGCATGTGCGGCAAATTCACCATGTCCTGATGTGGGGATTCATCCTGTTTGCCCTTGTGCATGTCTACCTTGTTTTTTATCATGACTATATTGAACGCCGCGGGGTAACCTCCTCGATGATCGGTGGCTGGAAATTCATTGAGGAAGATGTGATTGAGCGCCACGACAACAGAACCGAAGAGTGTCCCAAAGACTGACAACAACTTAAAACCTTCACTTTTGCCTGATACACAAAATGATATCCTGGTTCTCGGGATCGGGAACCTATTGATGAATGACGAAGGCGTGGGTATTCATGTGGTGACCAGGCTTGAAAAAGAGGGCGGCATCAGGGGTGCCGACCTGATGGATGGCGGAACGGGCGGGTTTCACCTGCTGGGGTTTATCCAGTCGTACAAAACCATCATTATTGTTGATGCTTCCCTCGACGATCATCCTCCCGGCCATGTGCGGGTATTGCAGCCACGTTATGCCAGGGATTTTCCAAAACAGTTAAGTGCCCATGAGATTGGGTTGAAGGACCTGATTGATTCTGCCATATTGCTTGGGAATATGCCGCAACTCCACCTCATAGCCATTTCTGTGAATGATTTCCAGGATATGGGCATGGAACTTTCACCGGTGGTTGAACAGGCAATACCTGAAGCAATCAGGTGTGTAAGGAATTTGGTTAACCAGCGTGCTTTCCAAGCCAGTTGAACCAGTTGTTCATTCCGTCGCCGGTTTTTGCCGACATGAGGATGAATTCAAGGTCGGGATTCAGCTGCCGGGCATATTTCATGGCGGTTTCCACCCTGAAATCGACGTATGGCAGGAGGTCGGTTTTATTGATTATGCAGAGATTTGAGGACTGAAACATATACGGGTATTTCAACGGCTTGTCATCCCCTTCGGTCACACTGATCACCACCACCCTTTTTTGTTCCCCGAGGTCAAACATGGCCGGGCAAACCAGGTTTCCCACATTTTCGATAAAGAGGATTGAATTGTTGTCAACTTCCATTTTTTTCAATGCCAGGTGAATCATCTTTGCATCGAGGTGGCAACCCGACCCGGTATTGATCTGGATGGCAGGAGCGCCTGTTTTTTCGATCCTTTCGGCATCGCGCGAGGTTTGCTGGTCGCCTTCGATCACGAATATCTTATGCGTGGCGATCATGGCCTGGATGGTTCTCTCAAGGATGCTGGTTTTACCTGAGCCCGGTGAACTGACCATGTTCAGGGCAAGCACGTGTTTCGCTTCAAAATAACCGCGGTTCCGTTCAGCAAGGCGGTTGTTTTCAGAAAGAATATCCATGTTCAGGCTGATCACTTTTTTTTGCCCGTGATCATGGGAGTGGCTATGGCTGTGGCCATGATGATCATGTTCATGGGTGTGATCATGGGCGTGATCAAGGTCATGGTGGGGCGTTTCGCCATTTTTGCGTTTCTCCGTTTCACCATCTTCGTTTTGCCTGTCATGAATTTTAAATTCATCAGGGTTTCCGCATCCGCATGTATCGCACATAATATCTGGTTTTTGTTTTTGTTAAATTATTCCGCAAGGAGAGAAACAATCCTGAACTCCTGCCCCCCGCTGATCACCGAAGGGAAGCAGCCACATTGCGGGCAGGTGTCAAGCCGGTGTTTCATCTCAAATACGGTATTGCAGGCATGGCAGCTGCCTTTGCCCGGCGTCTGAATAATTTGCAGAACAGCATCCTGCAGGATAGTGTTGCTTACAAGCATTTCAAGGGCCGATTGAAAGGCATCCGCTTCCACGCCGCTGAGCCTGCCCACTTCAATCCTGATCTCCCGGATCAAGGACACCCCGTTTTTCCCGGCTTCGCGTTGTGCCAGTTCGATCACTTCCATGGCAAGGGAGAGTTCATGCATCGGTGTTGTGTTTTAGCAGATACGCGGGAGCGGGTCGCCGGTGAGGGAATCGACGATCCGTTTGCCGCCTGTTGCGGTTTTCAGCACCACCTTCATCGGGTGATCACGCACAATGCGCCCGATGACGGTGCTTTGCGTGCCCAAAGGATGGCTCTTCATGATTTCCAGCAGATGCCGGCTTTCGGCTTCAGAAACAACAACCACAACCTTTCCTTCGTTGGCAATGTGGAGGGGCTCAAACCCGAGAATTTCACACATGGCGCCAACGCCTTTGCTGACGGGCAGTGCCTGTTCGCTGAGTTCGATTCCCAGCCCTGTTTTTGCGGCAAGCTCGTTGAGTACCGTGGCCACCCCGCCGCGCGTGGGATCGCGCATGAATTTCACCCCCGGACATTGTTCCAGCATCCTGCGGATCAGGTGGTTCAGCGAAGCGCAATCTGAGATCACCGGTGATTTGAAATTAAACGATTCACGGGCATTCATCACCGCCATCCCGTGATCGCCGATGGTCCCGTTGATGATGATTGCATCGCCGGGGTTGATGTTCAGCGCCTTGCCAACCAGCATGTCCTCTTTTCTGAACATGCCGATCCCGGCGGTATTGATGAACAGTTTATCACATTTTCCCTTGTTCACAACCTTTGTATCGCCTGTAACGATGGTAACCTGCGCATGGCGGGCCTCCGTTGCGAGTGATTCTACGATCATCTCCAGTTCGCGCATGGCAAAGCCCTCCTCGATGATAAAAGAGACACTGATATACCGGGGAGTCGCACCAGAAACAGCCAGGTCGTTTACCGTGCCGCATACCGCAAGTTTGCCGATGTTACCGCCGGGGAAGAAAAGCGGGTCGATCACAAACGAGTCGGTGGTAAAAGCAAGAAACGGGGATTCGGCAGGCAGGATGGCCGCATCCGTTTGTTCATCCAGGATGGTGTTCCCAAAATGCCTGATGAACAGGTTCCCGATAAGATCGTGCATCATCCGGCCGCCATTTCCATGGCTCAGCAATATTTTTTCTTCCCTGGGTATCATGAACGGTATTTATAAAAAGTGGCACAGGTCCCTTCTCCGGAAACCATGCACGCACCAACCGGATCCGATGGCGTACATGCGGTGGCAAACAGCCCGCAGTCGTTGGGCGTTTTGGTGCCCCTCAGGATACTTCCGCAAATGCAGCCTTTCGGATCGGGTAGTTCGGGTACCAGGACTGAAAAATTATTTTCGGCATCAAAATGTGCGAAATCCTCACGGATCTTAAGGCCGCTGTTGTGAATGGTTCCCAGCCCGCGCCACCGGTCGTCTTTCAATTCAAAAACCTCTGCAAGGAGGTCCCGGGCAATCTTGTTCCCATCAGGATGGACAATCCTTTTATACTGAACTTCAACTTTCGGGGCCCCTGTTTCGAGTTGTACGGCCAGCATCAGGATGGCCTGCATCATGTCGGCGGGTTCGAAACCTGAAACGACCACGCCCAGTCCATACACAGCGGCCAGTTCATCATAGATGGCTGTGCCGGTGATGGCGGTTACATGGCCGGGAGCGATGAACCCGTCAATCTTAACGCCTTCCTCCACCAGGGCTTTCATCACCGGGGGCATGACCTTGTGCGCACTCAGCACGAAAAAATTGCGGGTATTGTCATTTTTTGCCTTGACGATTGCTGCTGCCGTGGCTGGTGCCGTGGTCTCAAACCCGATGCCCGGGAAGAACACAGGCCTGTCGGGATTGTTTTTCGCAAGTTCCAGGGCCTCCAGCACCGACCAGATGATCCGGATATCGGCCCCGTTGGCCTTCTCTTTTTCAAGCGAGGTCACCGAACCGGGTACCCTGATTAAATCGCCATAGGTGGCAATGATGGCACCGGGAATCCTGCTGTAGGCGATGGCTGTGTCGAGAAAATGCTGGCTTGAGACGCACACCGGGCATCCCGGCCCGGAGAGCAGGCGGATGTTGGGGGGCAGCAGGGCATTCAGCCCGAAGCGGTGGATGGCCATGGTATGTCCACCACAAACTTCCATCAGGGTGATCTCTTTTTTCGAAATGTTCCTGATCTCCCCTGCAACTGCAAGGATCAGCTCTTTTTTCCGGTATTCGTCGACATAATGCATGAACCGAAGAGAGATTTAGGTTGCTACTTTGATTTCATTCCTTGACGGATGGGCTGTTATCTGCAATTTCATTCAGCAGGCGCAACGTTTCTGCCGCCTCCCCAGGGTCAACCTTCTCGATGGCAAACCCCGCGTGGAGCATGATAAAATCGCCCGGTTTCACATCATCAAGCAGCAGCAGGCTGGCCTGGTATTCGACATCTTCAATGGTTACCAGGGCGCTTGCCCCGTCGACACTGATCACTTTTGCAGGTATGGCTAAACACATTTGGTTTCTCTCCTTTTTGATGCAACGGCAAGTTGTCCCAGCGCAATTCCCCCGTCGTTTGTTGGAATTGCAGCGTGGGCGTAAACGTTAAAATTATTTTCCTCCAGCAGGGCGATCGTCCCTTCCAGGAGGTACTTATTCTGGAAAACCCCGCCGGAAAGCACTACTTTGCTGATTCCTTCATTCCTGCGGAGGGTGTTTACAGCCTCAAAGATAACCGAAATAATGGTATTGTGGAACTTTGATGCAATTATTGATGGTTCAACCTGCCGGGTTAAATCGTCAACAATTCCCCGGATCGTGGCATCGAAACGGATGGTTTCTTTGATATCAAATGGATAGGATTCCCTGCATTTTTTTCGAACAAGTGATTCGAGCAGCATCGGTCCCTCGGCCTGGAATGTCGCAGTCTGGCAAAGGCCAAGGAGCGATGCAACGGCATCAAACAGACGGCCTGCACCGGAAGTCAGCGGGCAGTTGATGTTCCGGTCGATCATGCGTAAGAGCAACGCAATTTTTTCGGGTTCAATTTCTTTTAATAAGGGTAATTCCAGGCTGAGGAAATCCATCCCATAAACTTTGTAAAGCCAGGAAACGGCCATTCTCCATGGCTCCCCGGAGGCCAGGTCTCCGCCGGGCATCGGGACATTTTCGAAATGTGTCATCCGGGTATACCTGACAAGGTCGCACAGGAAAAATTCGGCGCCCCAGCTGTTGCCGTCGTCGCCGTAACCTGTGCCATCCATGGCGACACCGATCACCATTTCGTCGAGGTGGTGTTCGGCCATGCAGGAGGCGATGTGGGCGTGATGGTGCTGTACCGCAATCAACGGAAGGTTTCCGAAACGTTGTGCGGTTTTTGTTGAGATATAATCCGGGTGCAGATCCACCGCCAGTAATGACGGTGTGACGCGGAACAACTGCAGGAATTGCGTGATGGTCTGTTCATAGAATTGCGTGGTTTCCAATCCCTGTAGGTCGCCGATGTGCTGGCTCATGAAGGCTTTTTTCCCCTTGCCGACGCAGAAACAATTGGTAAGTTCAGCGCCGAACGCAAGAATGCCATTGGTGTCCAGGGCAGTCCGTACAGGGGCGGGCGCGTATCCGCGCGAACGACGGAGGATCCGTTCCTTACCGCCGATGACCCTGACCACCGAATCATCCGTCCGGTTGTAAATATCACGGTTATGCAGCAGGATGCCATCCACGGAATCGGAAAATTGCGAAACGGCTTCCCGGTTATCGGTGAGGATGGGCTCACTGCTGAAATTCCCGCTTGTAAGAACGATTGCCGGGGTTTTCAGCCACCCGAAGAGCTGATAGTGAAAAGGCATATAGGGCAGCAGCACCCCGGCCAGGCTGAGTCCGGCATTGATGCTTTTTGCCAGCGGCTTAAGGTTGGCGCGACTTTTCATCTCAAGCAATACGATCGGGCGCTGCCAGGACAAAAGTGACTGCTCTTCAGGTTTGTTTACTTTGGCACAGGTCTTCAGCGTTTCGATGTCACGGAACATCACTGCAAATGGTTTTCCATCGCGTTTCTTCAGATCTCTCAGCTTTTTAACAGCCACTTCATCGAAAGCATCGCATGCAAGGTGCATTCCTCC
The DNA here is from genome assembly GCA_026391835.1 of Bacteroidota bacterium. Taxonomy (GTDB): domain Bacteria; phylum Bacteroidota; class Bacteroidia; order Bacteroidales; family FEN-979; genus CAIVAT01. The sequence goes on along the minus strand of JAPLDF010000006.1, from coordinate 76,627 downwards.
CAGCCCCTTGATGAGCATGACCCCGCCATTGGCGATGCATTGTGAAACCATTGGAAGGATGACATCCATCTCTTCGCTGATCTTTTCTCCTTTGACAGACATCTCATAATGCGGTCCGCAGTGCGAACAGGCCACGGGCTGTGCATGGAACCTGCGGTCGCGGACGTCTTCATATTCTTTCCTGCACTCCGGGCACATCGGAAAAACCCGCATCGTCGTTTTATCCCGGTCGTAGGGGAGATCGCGGATGATGGTAAAACGTGGTCCGCAATTGGTGCAGTTCACAAAGGAGTAGTCCAGCCGGTTTCCTTTCCTGGTGGTATCGTCCATGCACGCGTCACAAACTGCAATATCCGGGCTGATCTCGGTGATATCCTCTGAAACATCATTGCTTTTCTGAATCTGAAACCCGACGAAATCCTCCGTTGGCAGTTCTTCCGTCACGATCTTTTCGACCATGGCGGCAGGAGGCGTGTCGGCGGAAAGAGCTGACAGGAATGCTTCAATCGCCGCCTGCTCCCCGGTTATCCGGATACGTACATTCTCGTTGGTGTTCTGCACCCAGCCGGCCAGGTTAAGCCCGGAGGCGAGCCGGTGGATAAAAGGCCGGAACCCTACACCCTGGACCAGGCCCGTGACGATAACCTGCAGCGTTTTAACGATTGGTTTATTGCGTTTTGCGACCACCATCATGCATTTGATGTTCATTATTTTCCTGAACTGACAGAAACGGCAACATGCAAGATACGTTGATTGTTGCGTTTTTTCAGCTGGTAATAAATGTAAAATTATACATATTTTATCTATTTTAGCCTGATAATTGGTTCAGATGCTGACATTCGTGACAGGTTTTGTGGCAAGCATGGCGCATGTCGTAACAGGCCCCGATCATCTTGCGGCTGTGACGCCGCTGGCTATAGACAGCCGGAAGAAATCCTGGATGATCGGTTTTTCCTGGGGGGTGGGGCATACAATTGGCATGCTGCTTATTGGCATGCTCTTCATCCTGTTCAGGGAGTATCTTCCTTTGGAAGCGATCACGAAACACAGTGATACGGTCGTCGGATTTTTACTGATCGGGATCGGCGGCTGGGCAATCATCCGAACCTTCCTGCATCACCGGCATGGCACCCGGCCGCATTCCCATTTTCATACCCGGCCGTTTTTATATGCGCATATTCACCGGCATTCCCATGTCCAAAGTGAAGGGCCTGACGGAGATCATTCCGACGGGCACGATCATGATCACATAAAAACCGTGAGGCAGAATGCCATCGCTGCACTTTCTGTTGGTATCATCCATGGATTTGCAGGGTTCAGCCACCTGTTTGCACTGCTGCCAAGCCTTGCCCTGCCAACAATGATTGCATCCGTCATCTATATTTCGGCCTTTGCGGCAGGAACCATCCTGACCATGGTTTTATTTGCCTTTATCCTGGGGATTGTGGCTTTTCGCCTGGTGGTGAAGGATAAACAGGCGTTTTTAAAGTGGTTTACGCTTACCGGCGGGTTTCTTGCAATAGGAGTTGGGGTTTTGTGGCTGGTCCACCCGGTTTAATTTCCAAACACTTTTTTAAGCAGTTCGGTGGCGCGTGCGGCAGGATCTTTCCTGATTTTGCCCTCCTCTTTGGCAACCATCACAAACAGGCCGGTAATGGCTTTGTCGGTGACATAAGCGGCAAGGTCGGGGTTTTGTTTTTTCACAAATGGTATCTGGTTGTATTGTTTTATCAAGTCAGTCCACAGCCTGGTTGCGTCAACTTTGTCGAGCGAAGTTTTGATGATGGGGGTGAATTTTTCCTTCAGTTCGGGGGATGTGGTTTTCTTCAGGTAACTGGTTGCTGCATCGTTGCTGCCTTTCACGATGTTGATTGCATCAGAAATGCTCATCCCGTTGATGGCTGAAACAAAGACCGGTTCTGCACTTTTTGCGGCATCCTCGGCAGCGCGGTTGAGCGAGGTAACCACTTCGTCGACCTGGCTTCCAAGGCCGATCGCACGAAGTTTCGTTTCAATGTCTTTCGCCTCCTGGGGGAACGGAATTTTTATTTCGGGGTTTGCAAAGTACCCATTTACTTTCGAGACAATTTTAACACTCTCGCCTGTGCCTTTTACAAGTGCCTCCCGGATACCTGCTGCGGCGTCCTTTTCGGTCAAACCACTTTTTGAAGGGTCAAGAACCTGTTTGATAGAGATAGGGAATTGGGCATTGCAGGCCATAATTCCAGCCAGAAACAGTATTACCGGGAATAAAATTCGTTTGTTTTTCATAAGTAACAGCATGATGATTCGTCTTGGGTAAAGAGATCTAACGTATGATCTTCGGTTTTGTTTTACCAGGTTCGGTCCGGGCAAAGGATTCATTGTTAATGGGGGAGTCAATTAACGTTTTTCACCACAATAGGCAGAGCAGGACACAATAGGGGTACAATAGGAATTTTTAAGAGAAATTCACATTGGTTTCAAGGGGCAACAGTCACTGAAAGTTGTGTAACGGCGCAGGCTCCGAAGTAGCCAAAAGCGCCGTCGCTCATGTTGGTTCCCACGTTGGCAGGTGCCACGGTGAATAACCCGCCGGTCCAGTTGGTTTCGAGGAGCATCTCACGGATAAATTCGGCATGTGCGGGGGTGAGGGAGTACCTGCGTTCGGTGATGATGGTGCCGGCCGGAAAGAAGACCGACTGCATCTGCGGGGCAAAAACCTCGCTGACATCGAGAGTGGGCAGGGTATAAAACAACATCCTGGCATGGGTTGCAAGGGAGTCAAGCTGTTCATACCCCGATACCCCCGACCAGTCGATAAGCAATTCCCACATGGCCGGCTGTGCGGTGCTGAATGCATTCGCAACCCAGTCAACATAATAGAGGTTGGTGGCACTGTTCCGCGAATATTTCAGTTCTTTGAATTCCGCTCCACCGGCCATGGTGGTTTTTGCGGTGTAAACCCGGTTGCCGGCAGAGATCAGCAGGGTATAGTTCTTTTGAAGCCGGCTGAAAAATGAGGGTGCAGTGCAGTAAATCCCTGAATTGGCCGGGTTTTCAACCAGCTGCCACGTGGAATCTTCGTTGCTGATAAGCACGCCGGCACCGGCAACAGGGGCAGGAGCCTGGTTTAACCCGGAAACGGGATAGGTGAGTTTTATCGTGTGGGTTTTTACTTCATCGGTGATGGTGGCGTCGACAATAATTTTTCCGGGCAATTCATCTTTCAGTGCCCAGGTCATTTCCTTAACGCATCCCTGCACCAGGCAAATCAGAGTGGTAAAAATCAATATCCTGCGCATCAGAATTTGAATTGATAGTTAACGGACGGGATCAGGCCGGCAACGGAAATTGTGGTGGGGACAAGTTTAAAAGACCCATCCAGGTTGGCCGGCACCACAAAATCACCATTGTCATTCATCATCTTGTTGAAATTCACAGAGAAGGGATTCATCCTGCCATATACATTATACAACGTTACCGCCAGGCTGTGCTGGTAGCGGTTTCCCGGCTTGTTGAACACATAGGTGGCTGAGACATCCAGCCGGTGGTAATCGGGCAGGCGGTCGTTGTTTTTATCTCCGTAAAGCGGAACAGATGAGCCGTTGAGGTAGTAAAATCCTACGGGAACAGTTGTCGGGCTGCCGGTAAGGTAGATCCAGTTGGCGGAGAGCACCCAGTGTTTTTTATCCTCCCATGAGATGTTGATGCAGATATCATTGGGGCGGTCATATGTGGCGGAGTAAACACTCCCGTTGTTGATCCCGGGTGTCTGGACCATTGCCCTTGACCACGTGTATCCAATCCACCCTGTAAGGTTCCCTGTCGTTTTCCGCAACATGAGTTCCAGCCCGTATGACCATGCCTTTCCAAACCGCAATTCTCCTTCGATCAATGTGTTGTATAGCAGGTTGGCGTGATCCCGGTAATCCGGGTGGTTGTGAAACCACTTGTAGTAGCCTTCGGCCGAAAAGGTGAACTTTGAATGAGCAAGGTCCCTGAAATAGCCTGCAGCAACCTGGTCTGCTTTTTGGGGCTGGATATTGGGTCCGCAGGGTGCCCAGACTTCCAGTGAAGTAAACGGGCTGGTTGAATTTGAAAGCAATTGCAGGAATTGGGTCGTCCTGCTGTAACTTGCTTTTACAGCCGACCGTTCATTGACCTGGTATTGGATGTTGACCCTTGGCTCGGGACTGAAAAAGGTTGCATAAACAACATTTTTCAGGTAACCGATGGTGTCGATCACCTGGTGGTTTGCATCAAAATAGTAGACGTTTGCAGGTCCGATATCCTGCCACAGCGGCAGCCTTATTCCATACCGGAATGAAAAGCTTTTCCCGAGCCGTTGTTCATTTGAGGCATAAAAAACATATTCCATGGAATGATATTCCGCAACCCTGGGAACATCCGGCGGTGTATCCCCGTTTTCAAGTGTCACATTGCCCGGATTTGAATGGTGCCAGGTCACCTCGAGTCCCGACCGGATGGTATTGCGGGGGTTCAGATACCATGCAATGTCTGTTTTGAGCGTCATGTTAGAGATGGAAGAGTTCCAATACCCGTTTTGCTCCTGCGGCAGGTTGAGCGAATAGTTGTAACGGCTGTAACTGAGGGTGGTGTTGCTAAAAAGCATGTTGCTGAAAAGGTGATTCCAGCGGAATGTGCCGGTAAGGTTATCCCAGTTGATGCCAAAAGAGTTGACCTCTGCCGAGAGGTACTTGCTGAAGACATCCCGCCCGGTATAAAAGGTGAGGAAAAAACGGTTGTTGTCGTTCAGCCGGAAATTCAGTTTGGTATTGATGTCGAAAAAGGTGAAATCAAAACTTTTGTTGAACGTGGAAAGGCTGTTCAGCCAGTTGAGTGTTGAAACCCTCCCGGAGATGAAAAAGGATGCCCTGTCTTTCATGATTGGTCCTTCCAGTGTGATATTCGATGCGTACGGACCGACATTTCCCGAAAAGCCAAACTGTTTCATGTTCCCTTCTTTGGCTTTTATATCAATCACAGAAGAGAGACGCCCGCCGAACCTTGCCGGGAAATCTCCCTTGTAAACCTGTACATTGTTGATAGCGTCGGGTGCAAAAGCCGAGAAAAAACCAAAAAGATGGGATGGGTTGTATACAGGCACCTCGTCGATCAGGAGCAGGTTCTGGTCGCTGTTGCCGCCACGCACATAATAGAGTGCCGATCCGTCGCCAAATGACTGGATGCCGGGAACAGCCTGAAGCGCCCTGATGATGTCGAGATCCCCCCCGAATCCGGGCAACTGTGACATGGTTTTCCTGGAAAACCGGAATTCACTCATCTGGGCATTGCGGATATCTGATTCATGGCCGGCAGCAATGATCTCCACCTCTTTCATCTCCAGTTTGTTTTCCTCCATTTCTACCGATATCCGCGTGTTTTCATCGATGCGAACATCCATTGCCACCTCTTTGTACCCCATGTAGGAGAATACCAGGGGATAGGTCGACCTGCTGAGAGTGAGCGAATAGAACCCATACCCGTTGGTCATAACCCCGGTTGAGGTGCCTTTTACATAAACATTGGCGCCGATCAGCACCTCGCCCGTTTGCTTGTCGCGCAGGTACCCGCTGAGTGTAAACCGTGCAGGAGTGGTTGTGGTTGTTTTTTTATCGGGGGGGGCTGGTTGAACCTGTTTTTTCAGGACCAGGTGGTTTTCAACTTTCAGGTATTCAATCCCATGGAGGGTAAGCACCTCCTCAAGGATATCGGCCAGTGGTTTATTCCTGGCATGTATACTGATGAGTTTATCGACCGGCAGCATCGCGGGATTATAGGAAAAGTCGATGCCTGCGAGTCTGCTGATCTCCGTCAGCACCTCCGATATTGGCTTGCCGGTCATTTTCAGGGTGATCTTTTTCTGAAGGTCCTGGGAAGCAACCGGTAATGAAAATAGCAACAGAATGGAAAAAAGAAGTAGGGGATATTTGAAGCAGGAAATCCTCAGCATGCCCGGGTCACTTATGCTGGCTGCAGCCATGCCCTGAGAGTTCGATCCCGTTGCCGGTGTTCCGGATTTGTAAATCAAGGGTGGCTTTGAGTACATTCAATACCGATTCAAGGGATTGCCTGTCAAAGGTAGTGGTTATCCTGCAATCACTCAAACTGTCAGGGGAAAAACGGATGTCGGTGTGATACACCTTCGAAAGCACTGCTACTACTTCATTCAGAGGGGTATTGGTGAACGCGATGTGTTTTGTTTTCCATGCCAGGTAGTTCACATCCCTGTTGGTGGTCTTACTGATTTCATAGCCACGGCCAGAGAGTTCCGCCTTTTCTCCCGGCGAAAGCATTGTTTTTTTTCCCGGTTTGTCCTCGTAATAAACATCAACCATCCCGCTGGCAAGAATAATTTCTTTAGTATCCTTACAGGTCCTGGTATTGACCAAAAACGAGGTACCTACCACGCGGATCCTTACATTTTCAGCAGCCACGATAAAGGGTTTTGTCTTGTCATGCGCTACTTCAAACCATGCTTCTCCGTTCAGGGTCACCTTGCGAAAGGATCCCTCAAAATGGGCAGGATATGAAAGTGTCGCACCCTGGTTCAGGGTTACAATTGTGCCATCCGGAAGTGCCTGCCGGGTAAGGTTGCCTGAAGCTGCCAGGGAAATTTCGGCAGGAGAAATGAATTGACGGTACAGCAGATATGACGGGATGGCAAGGAGCAGGAAGGCTGCAGCGATACGGAGGGACCAGGAGAGGATTTTGGATTTACGATTTACGATTTTTGATTTGGGGGCTTGCGGGTTGTTGCCAGGGTGCAGAATTTCAATTTCTCCGGCCGGTAGTTTTGAGAGGAGGGTGTTCCATTCGTGATCGAGGTTGATGGATGATCCTGTTTTGGTGTCCTGGAGGGCTTTCCAGGTTTTCTGATACCCGGAAAATACTTCGGCATTTGCAGGCTCAGATTTTACCCATGCCTCCAGTTCAACGATTTCGCCGGGGGTTGCCTCACCGTAAAAATACCTGGTAATCAGATCAATATAATGTTGTGAATTCGTTTCCATGATGTTGTGCCAATGATAATACACCTTTGAGGGTTGTTACCCTGATGAACCTGTTAAAAGAATGACAAAATAGTGAAATTGCTGACTAACGAAACAGTGGAACTGCAAAATGAAAAAAAGGAGCGGGAGGTATTCTGCAAGGCGGATGCGCATGTGCTGCAACGCTTTTGACATCTGGGTTTCGACGGTTTTAACTGAAATCCCGAGATGAAAGGCAATTTGCTGATATTTCATGTTCTTATACCTGCTGAGCCGGAAGATCTCCCGGCATTTTTCGGGTAATTCCTCGATTGCAAGGGCAATCTGACTAGTAATGTCTGATTCAACAAGTTTGTCATGCTGCCCGAACATTGGTTCATTGGAGAGATTTTCAAGTGCAAGAAGGTCGTGGCTGAATTTTTTATGATCGCGCAGGTAGTTGAGGCACCTGTTGCGCACCGTTGCAGAAAGATAACTCTTCACCGGTTTTGAGAGGTCAATGACATCGCGTTTCTCCCAGAGATTCACAAAAGCATCCTGCACAATCTCCTTTGCCGCTCCTTCGTCTTTGACATAACCCGAGGCAAATGTGCATAACCCAATAAAATGATCCCTGAACAGCGATTCGAGGGTACTTTTGTCAAACTGGCGGATTGAGGTCGTCATGCGTCATTCGTCAGTTGACTAGGTGTACATGAACCTTTTGATCTTTTGAGTGGCCGTTTTCTGAAACGGGTTGGGCTGTGCTATAACCAACTGTACCTGTGAAAATTTATTGACCCTTGAATTTACATATTCCTGAAGTTCCATCCGGAGCTCTTCAGTTTTTTCATCCACATAATTCGAAAATTCGCTTTTCAGATACTGGTAGCGGAGCTCAATTTCTTCCTTGTTAAAATGAACGAGAGCGATAAGTTTGCCTTTTTTCTCAACAACCAGTGATTCAACCACATGACGAAAGTTGTTGATCACCGATTCAATGTCTTCGGGATACACATTTTCTCCGTTTGACCTGACGATCATGCTTTTAACCCGTCCCTTTATGTAAAGGTTGCCTTCGGGATCAAAGGCACCGAGGTCACCGGTTTTCAACCATCCGTCGGGTGTCATGATTTCCTTTGTCAATTGAGGTTCCTTGTAGTAACCCTTCATGACATTCGGGCCTTTGGCCCATATTTCTCCCTCGTTGGTGCGATCATCTACCTTTACAATTTTCAGGTCGACGCCGATGCAGGCCGGTCCTGTTGATTGCAGTCTGGGGTGGTGGGGGTTGAACCCTGCAAGCAACGGTGCACATTCGGTGAGTCCATATCCCACTGCATACGGAAAGCGGGCTTCAATGAGAAAGCGTTCGACTGTTTTGTTTAGTTTTGCCCCTCCCACACCGAAGAAATTAAGTTCACCGCCAAAGGTCTCCATCAGCTTTTTACCGGCAACACGGTGTAAAACCTTCCTCACGGGCGGGATTTTATACAGCAGATTCATTGCCTTGTTCTCGGTGAAAGCAGGAAGGATCTTCGAACGGAATATTTTTTCGATGATCATCGGAACCGTAAGAATGAGGGTGGGTTTCACCTCCAGCAGCGCCGGCAGCAGCATGGCCGGTGTGGGTGGCTTGCCAAGGTAATAAATACAGGCACCACGGTACATGGGAAGAATCAGTCCGAGCGTGTTTTCGTAAGTGTGCGAAAGCGGGAGGATGGAGAGAAACCGGTCGGTTTCGTTGATTGGTTGGATTTCATGGCCTTTGATGGCTGTGAAACAAATATTTTTATGCGAAAGCATAACCCCTTTGGGTGTTCCGGTGGTTCCGGAGGTATAGATGATGGCGGCCAGTGCGTCTTCTTCTATATCATATACGCCGGTTGGTTTTGCATTTGCATCGAAGGCAGGCCAGCTTTCATAGGATCTGACCACCGAAAAATCTTCAATTTTAACCACCTCCTCAAGAAAATCGGTCGAAAGTCCCACGAGTTTAGGCAGTAACCCTTCTGATGCAAAAATAACACGGGTTTCGGAATGCTCAAGAAGTGCTGAAATTTCCACGGGAAGGAATTCCGGTAACAGCGGCACCACCACTGCTCCCATAAAGGTAACCGCGTAATAGGCTACGCCCCAGTTGGGCTGATTTGTGCTCAGGATGGCAACTTTATCACCGGGCTGAACTCCCAGTTTTTCCAGGAAGGCAATCGTAGCCAGGATCCGGTCATTGACTTCCTGATAGGTGATCGGTTGTTTCCCAACGAGGGCCATAGCATTGCGATGGCCATACCGGTTTAATGTTGCTGAAAAAAATGCGGGGAAAGTCAGCCTTGAGGTTTCTTCCATGGTCTGCCGTTTACAGAAAAATGTTCCGGTTAATTTTACGGGACCATCCCTCTGAAATTTCAAATGCAAAGATAAGCATAAAACACATATCCCGGCAGTACCAAATTGGGGGTACCAGGCCATCGCAAAGTTTAGTGTACAGCAGACTGAGATTATTCGGGTTTGAAAAAATAACAAACTCAATCGTTCAGAATATCAGCTGATTTTATGGATAGAGAAATAAGTTTTTGCAATGGCAGGAAGAAGTTGCAATGTTGCCGGGGGAATGGAATAATTCTGAAAAACCCGGATATCCACCATATCTCCCGCCGAAAGAAAAAGAACATCACTCACATTCGGTGCATTGTTAAAGGGCATGGCAGCTCCAACCTTGTCGCCGATTTGCAGGTTGTTCCCTTGTGCATACATGCCATTATTTTTATAGACAGCAATGGAAACATACCCGTTCACGTTTCCTACCGGGGCGATCACCTGGAATTCAACCCTTGCATTGACCTGGTAATACCCTTCCTGCAGGGCAACGAAGTATTGCTGCATCGGGGTAAATTCATTGTGTTCATCATAACTGACTTGCTGGAAGGCAAGGGGGGTCCATATACCGGATTGGATTGCCGGGGAGGCGTTCATGTATGCCCTGACCCTGCTCTGGTGATTGATGTCGGTAATTCCTTTTTTGAGCGCGATGGTTTGGATCCTGAACAGTTGATCCGGGGCGTTGTAAGTTTGACCGATCAGGGCAGGGCTGCTGCAGATTTTATACGACAAGTTATCGGTGTAATGGATCCCCTCAGAAACTGAATTGAAATTCTGTTTGAATTGCATGGAGGCATCCCCGGTTCCCATCTGCTCGACCTGAAGTGACGGATTCACATCACCATTGTTTTCAGAGATATGGAGATTTGTTGCGGGTGCGGTTGCCCCGATTCCCACAGAGCCAGGAGTATAATAAATATTCGGACCGGAAGTGATCCACTGGCTGCTGATTTTATTGTTAAAAGTTGTCCAGTCGGCACTGGAAAGGTACCCTGGCTGGAAAGCTCCTGCCTGCTTCACTTCAATGGAGGTGCCGGTTCCAAGTACTGAATTTGCACCACCAAGGATATTCAATACCGATGAAGTTGTTTCAGTCAGGTTGTTCTTTTTAATGATCATATTGGCTCCGCCTCCCAGCACTGCATTCGTGCCCCCTGCGATGATCATATCCGGCGACAACAGGTTTCCCTTATTGATGGTCAGCCCAAGTCCGGGGCCGATCACGGCACCGCTTCCGCCGGTGATGGCCATGTCGCCCGAGGTCACATTCCCCAGGATAAGGGCATTTTGTTTATTGTTAAACGTATTCCAGTCGGCAGATGAGAGGTACCCTGAATTTGTTCCGTTGGCCGGAGGTATTGATATATTGGGGTTTGCACCTCCTGTACATAAAAGTGGGGCTGTTGCTGTGACCGCGGAAACGCCGGTTGCGACAGGCGTCCCGTTTTTCCTGAGGATCCCGGTAAAGTTAATGTCTCCGGCCACATCAAATAACCAGACCGGTGTAGCACCGATCCCAACTTTGCCGGTTGAATACCATATGTCGGAACCGGTCCTGAGCCATTGGGTGCTCATCATAACCCAACTGGGCGATACCGCTGTTCCCTTGTTTACATAAAAATGGTTGTCGTTGGTACAGTATACAAGCAGACCTGTGGCCGGACTTGCAATGGCATCCCGCTCAGCAAAGGTCATCCTGGGGAGTAACAACCCCTGGGTTACACTCACCACGTCGAGCATTGAAGAAGGATCGGGGTTGGTGGTTCCGATACCAACCTGCGAAAAGGTATTGTTAAGCCCAAGAAACAATATGAGGGCCATGCTGCAGCATAGTATTTTTCTCATAGGGAATAGGTTTTGGTTGTTTGACAAAAGTATGAAATTGGCATGTAATTGTCAAGTTTATTTCACATTATAAAAGGGTTAATTGCCATTTAATGAACATTTTCCCTGAGATGGATGACCTGCAAAAAAAATCCTTAACTTTGATCCATGAACATCGAGGAACTTCGTGAGTTTTGTTTGACTCTTCCGGCAGTAACCGAAGATATAAAGTGGGAAAACCACCTGGTTTTTTCTGTTGCGGACAAAATATTCTGCCTGACCGGGCTGGATCCTCCAATGCAGGTTGCATTAAAAGTACCCGAGGATCAGTTTGACGAGTTGACGCAATCAGGTGAGATTGTGCAGGCATCCCATTTCGCGCGCCGCCAGTGGATGACCATCCTGGAAGAAAGCAGGTTCAGCAGGAAGGAGTGGGAACAGTATATCGTTCAATCCTATGACCTTGTCAAATCGAAGCTGCCAAGGAAAACCCGGGAAAGGATTCTAAATGACGAATATGCGAATGACATGAATGACGAATGTTGAGCGCGCCGACATTCGTCATTCCCCTATTCGTCATTTTTTTAATAATATTGCATAAAACATTTTCCGGTGCGGCATCAATTTTCAGCAATAATCGCAGCAGCAGGTAATTCAGGGCGGATGGGCAGCGACAAGGCAATGCTCGCCAACGGCCGCGGGTTTACGTTCGCCGGGCACCTGGTGAATTGTTTCGGGGCGTACGGATGTAAACCGGTTGTACTTGTGGTGAACAGCCAGTTTGATGCCAGCCCGTTCAAGGGAGAGAACATCGTCACGGTTGTGAACCACCATTTGGAGAAAGGGCGATCGTGGTCGATTCATCTCGGCCTGAAGCATGTCCCGCAGGGCAGTGCCTGCTTTATCCAGAACATTGACAATCCCTTCCTGGAGCCAGGCCTGCTCGATATACTGCTTGGATCGGCACCCCCTGATGGTTACGCCGTGCCGGTCAGCCCGGGAGGCGGAGGCCATCCCGTGCTGCTGGGTGAAAAAGTGGTTGATTGGTTCCGCCAAGAGCCCGATTATCCTGATTTCCGCGATTCGCTCCGGCGTTTTACCCGCACCGGGGTGTCATTCCCCGACGAAAGGATACGCTGGAATATAAATACGCCGGGGGATTACAAAGAATTCATCGATTGGCAGCGCGATTCGGAGAAATAGTTGTAATTTTACACCAAATGATGCGTTTGCTTATTGAACCAGGTTATCTCCATGCAGCGAATTTTTGCAAAAACCGAAGAAATCATTCAGGGACAGCAACCCGCTGCGCTATGCATTGTCATTGATACCCATGGATCGACTCCCCGGAAACAGGGGGCGAAAATGATCGTGTATGCCGATGGTACGATCTATGGAAGCATTGGTGGAGGAAGTATTGAAAAGGAGGTGGCCGAAATGGCGGGAAAACTCATCAGCACAGGTACCCCTGCAAAAGCAACTTTTAACCTCGGCAAGGATCTTGGCATGCATTGCGGGGGAACAATGGAAATATATATTGAACCCCTGAATCCACAAAAGAAACTGTTCATTTTCGGGGCCGGGCATATCGGGAAATCACTTGCCGGATTTGCCCGGGAACTCGATTTTTCTGTTACCCTTTTTGACCCGCGCGATGAAATTTTCAGGGATGACGCCTTCAGGGGATTCAACATCTTCAACAAGGACTATTTCCAGGCGATCGGTGAAGCGGTTTTTGACGACAATACCTACATCGTGATTGTCACACCAAAACACATTTCCGACGAGGATATCCTCGCTGCGGTGGCGAGAAAGCCACATGCTTACCTGGGGATGATCGGGAGCGCCCGAAAGGTGGAACTGCTGAAACAACGGTTTCTTGAAGAAAACATCCTTACGGCTGAAGAATTATCCAATACTGACATGCCCATCGGTATAAAGTTCAAGGCAGAAACGCCCCAGGAGATTGCCATCAGCATCCTGGCAAAACTGATCGATGTAAGAAATACATCCTTATCCCATAACCGGTAAAAAAAGAAATCATGCAGGAAACGATCCGGTTTGTCTTTGATGATCGCATTGTGGAAGTTGAGTTTTCCAAATCTTCCAGGTTCAAACCAACAACCACCGTATTGAATTACCTCCGTTCCCTGCCGATGCACAAGGGGGTCAAGGAAGGGTGTGCCGAGGGGGATTGCGGTGCATGTACCGTGGTGCTTGCCGAAGTAGGCAGCAATGGCAAACTTGTATACAATACTGTTGATTCATGCCTGGTTTTTCTCCCGATGATTCACGGGAAACAACTTATAACTGTCGAGAACCTTGCCTTTTTAAAAGAAAAGCACAAGGTCCTTCATCCTGTCCAGGAAATGATGGTGGCAACCAATGGCAGCCAGTGCGGTTATTGCACGCCTGGTGTGGTTATGTCGCTTTTCGGACTGTTTAAAAACCATCAGAATCCGTCGCGGGAAACGATTGAAGATGCCCTGACCGGAAATTTGTGCCGTTGTACCGGGTATCTGCCTATCCTGGAAGCAGCCCAAAAGGCTTGTTCAGGAACCGGTGTCGATCATTTTTCACAATATGAATCGGGGGTGATCGAAATGCTGCAGGAGATCACTGCAAATACAGAGACCTTTAAAAAGAAAAGAGGTAAACAACATTATGCCAAACCGTTTACCCTGAAAGAAGCGTTATTGCTGAGAAGAGACAATCCAACGTCCACCGTGATCAATGGTTCAACCGATGTGACATTGCGCCAGACAAAGAAAAAGGAGTTGCTGACAGGCATCATCGATCTTTCGGGTGTTGAAGAACTGCGTCACTGCAGTGAAACGCCCGACGGGTATATCATTGGCGCCGGCCTGCCGCTCGAAAAGGTCAGGCTTTTTTCGGAAGGGAAGTTGCCTGCCCTGCATGCCATGCTGAAAGTGTTCGGTTCTTTGCAAATCAGGAATATGGCCACCCTGGGGGGAAATGTAGGTTCAGCTTCCCCGATCGGCGACACCCTTCCAATGCTGATCGCTTACAGGGCAAAGGTTAAAGTACGTTCCCTGGCTGCTGAGAGAATCATCGGCATCGAAGATTTTCTTACAGGGTACCGGAAAACCGCATTGAACGATGATGAATTGATAATGGAGATCACCATCCCGAAAACCGTTGCCGGAACATATGTGAATTCATACAAGGTTTCGCGGCGCAGGGATATGGATATTTCAACGGTAAGCGGGGCTTTCAGGCTTACCAGGCAGCAGGAAACCGTGGCGGGGATCATCCTTGCTTTCGGAGGTATGGCTTCCACACCGGCACGTGCGGTTAAAACCGAAGCCTTTTTGAGGGGGAAAGAGTGGTCGCGTGAAAACATTGAACATGCCATGTTCATTTTAAGCAAAGAATTTACCCCGATTTCGGATGCAAGGGGAGAAGCCGAATTCCGGAATACAGCTGCAAAAAATTTGTTACTGAAGTTTTTCATTGATTCAAATGTACCCGACCCAGTGCCCCGTTCCAGCGATTAGGAGGGGGGCCTGGTGAGCATTAACTCAACCACAAGCGATGCTACACCAACAACCACACGACAGTGCCGAGAAACATGTAACCGGAGAATCGGTTTTCATTGAAGATATGCTGGTAAACAGTCAACTGCTGCACGGGAAAGTTGTGTACAGCAAACACCCCCATGCAGTCATCCGGCAAATTGATATCAATGAAGCACTGGCAATACCCGGCATTCACGCCATTCTTACAGCAAAGGATATTCCCGGTGAAAACCAAATGGGACCGGTAATTCACGACGAGCCCTGCCTTGCCGACAAGGAGGTGAACTTTATCGGGCAGGCCGTTGTGCTGATAGCCGCCGAAAACGAGGAGGCTGCCCTCGAAGCGGAAAAATGCATCAACATCAACTATGAACTGCTGCCTGCCATCCTTGACATCGGAGCGGCAATGGCTGCAAACAACATCCTGGCCCCTGCCCGGAAAATTGAACGGGGCAACGCGGAGGCTGCACTGAAAAGCGCCAGGCATGTGTTAAAAGGAGAGTTGGTTACCGGGGCACAGGAGCACTGGTACCTTGAAACACAAACGGCACTTGCCATTCCCGGGGAGGGAAAGGAGATGCAGATGCATGCTTCGAGCCAGAATCCTGCCGAAACCCAGCAGATCGTCGCAGAAGTGCTCGGGATACAGAAAAACGATGTTGAAGTAGAGGTAAGGCGCATGGGCGGTGCGTTCGGAGGAAAAGAGACACAGGGAAATCATGTGGCAGCCTGGGCTGCATTGCTCGCAAATGCCACGAAACGCCCGGTAAAGATACACCTGTTTCGCGATGACGACCAGATCATGACCGGTAAACGGCACCGCTTCCTGTCGAAGTATGAAATCGGCTTCGACGACCAGGGGCTGATCCAGGCGTACAAGGTGGAGTTGAACTCCGATGCGGGATCATCGACGGATCTTTCGCGTGCAATTCTTGAACGGGCGATGCTTCATGCAGATAATGCATACTACTTCCCAAATATTTCCATCACCGGGCAAGCCTGGAAGACCAACCTCCCGTCGAATACCGCATTCCGTGGATTTGGCGGTCCGCAGGGAATGGCCGTCATCGAAAATGCCATCGACCGCATTGCCCGTTTCCTGAAGAAAGATGCAGCCGATATCCGGTTCCTGAACTTTTACCGGAACGATGAATGCAACCTTACCCCGTATGGTGAAAAGGTCGAAAACAACCATCTTTTCAGGATGTTCGACAAGTTGTACAGCACATCATGCTATCAAAACCGAAGGCAGGAGATCGAGAAATTCAACCGGAAGCAGGAATTTTTCAAGAAAGGCCTTGCCCTTACACCGGTAAAATTCGGGATCTCCTTTACCACAGCCTTTCTGAACCAGGCCGGGGCTTTGGTCAACATTTACACCGACGGCACGGTACTGGTCAACCATGGCGGAACAGAGATGGGGCAGGGGCTTCATACAAAAATTCTCCGGATTGCTTCGGCCGAATTGGGTGTTGCCCCCGAACATGTCAGGGTGAACGCCACCAATACTTCGAAGGTTCCCAATACCTCGCCCACAGCCGCCTCCACGGGAAGTGACCTCAACGGCATGGCGGTTAAAAATGCCATCGATACCATCAAGGAGCGGCTGGCCAGGCTTGCCGTCGCAGAACTTACGGCAAATCACCCCGGGTGTTCTTTTCACCAGGAAAATATCACTTTCCTCGAAAATTGCGTTTTTGACAAAGAACACCCCGCGTATAAAATTCCCTTTGACCAGCTTTGCAACCTTGCGCGGCTGAACCAGGTCAGCCTGAGTGCAACGGGTTTTTATAAAACCCCCGGGGTCCATTTCGACCGGGAAACCGGGCAGGGAAAGCCTTTCCATTACTATGCATACGGGATGGCCGTTTCGGAGGTGATGATCGACACCCTCACCGGTGCACACCTGCTCATTCGCACCGACATCATTCATGATGTGGGCGATTCCATCAACGAAGGCATTGACAAAGGGCAGGTAGAAGGCGGATTTATCCAGGGTGTCGGATGGTGCACGACCGAGGAGATCAAATGGGACAAGGATGGCAACCTGCTTACGCATTCTCCCGACACCTATAAAATTCCTACCATAAACGATATTCCAAAGGATTTCAGGGTGGAATTCCTGCACGATGTGCCGAATCCCGGCGCCATTCGCAGGAGCAAAGCGGTGGGAGAGCCTCCGTTCATGCTGGCACTGTCGGTGTGGCTGGCGATCAAGGATGCAATTTCTGCAGTATCCGGCCATGAAATTGAACCAGATTTCTCATTGCCCGCAACCGGCGAAGTGATCCTGATGTCGGCAGAGAAACTATTTTACCGGGTTGTATGATAAGGCTGATCCTGATTGCGGGTGCCGGCGGTTTTTTGGGAACAGTTTCGAGGTTCCTCGTTTCACGCTATTTCCAGAACCTGTTTTTTTCCGCTTTCCCTTTTGGTACCTTCATCGTGAACGTTACCGGTTGCCTGCTTATCGGTATGATTTTCGGCTTCTCACAAAAAGGCAATATCCTTACCCCCGAATGGAGAATGTTCCTTACGGTTGGTTTTTGCGGAGGGTTTACAACTTTTTCAACGTTTGCCAGCGAAAATCTTGCCCTGCTGAAAGACGGGAACTTCTTTTACTTTGCCTTGTACGCAGGCCTGAGCGTTTTCCTGGGGCTTTTGGCGACATATGTCGGTAATATGTTCATCCTTAAAGTTATATGACAAATGGAAATTTCAGATGAAGCGAGGTTGTTGCGTATATTTGTCAGTTCGACGGATAAATTCAAACATGCGCCGTTGTATGAAGTGGTGGTCTTTGCTGCCAAGCGCTACGGACTCACCGGGGCAACTGTTTTGAAAGGTTTTATGGGTTTCGGTGCCAGCAGTGTCGTGAGTTCTCAAAATCTCTGGGAGATCACGGAAAAGCTGCCCATCGTGATTGAGATCATCGATGAACCTGCAAAGATCGAGGGCTTTATAGAAACCATTCTTCCCTATTTCGAAAAAATCCCCAAAGGAGGCCTGATAACCCTTGAAAAAGTGAACATCGTGCTGCATAAGTCGGGAAGCAGGCAACGGCTGTTATAATTTTTAGCGCCAGATACCCTATTGCATAGTCATTTGTTGTATTTTTGCCAACGGTACCTTTGTATCAAAAGATCATGAAATATATTGCCTTCATCCTGAGCGTTTACATCTTCTGCCTGGCCTCCGCGCCATGCGTGGATGAAGGAATGTCCATACATAAGCAGGATCCCGGCCAGACAGAACATCAACCGTCCGGTACAACTTCTGATCATGCCGATGCCTGTTCCCCCTTTTGTATTTGTTCCTGCTGCAGTGTCCCGGTTACCATCGCGCCTGTCACGGTCATCAGCCAGCCTTTTTCCTCCTTCAAGCGGCCTGTCCACCCCGGATCAACTGCATTCCTCTCTTTCTTCGACATGACTTTCTGGCAACCGCCAAAAATAGGCTAACCCTTTATCCCGCGATTTTCTTTTACAGCTTTTGTACCGCCCAGGCGGTAAGGCGCTAAGAATCTGCATTTGAGCATGCCTCATTTCCCCCTTTGTGTTGCTGCTATAAAAAAGACATTGGAATTTTGTGAATATTTAATTCAATTTCAACATGATAGAACAGATCATTCGGTTTTCGATCAGGAATAAATTCATTGTAGGATTGTTTATCATGGCATTGATCGGATGGGGAGGATATTCGCTGGTGCGGCTTCCCATCGATGCCATCCCCGACATTACCAACAACCAGGTCCAGGTGATCTCACTGGCGCCCTCCCTGGCTGTCCAGGAGGTTGAGAGTTTTATTACCGCTCCCATCGAGGTGGCGGTTGCCAATATCCCTGATATTGTTGAGCTCAGGTCCATATCACGGCTGGGACTTTCGGTTGTTACCGTGGTATTTAAAGATGGGGTGAATGTATACTGGGCACGCCAGCAGCTCAGCGAACGGCTCAGGGAAGCCGAAGAGGAGATCCCTGCGGGAATGGCCAAGGTTGAGCTTGCGCCCATCAGTACCGGGTTGGGTGAAATATACCAGTACCGTCTTGCGGTTGAAAAGGGGTATGAGGAAAAGTTCCCTCCCATGGAACTGCGAACGCTCCAGGATTGGGTAGTACGCCGTGAAATGCTCGGCACTTCAGGGGTTGCAGATATAAACAGTTATGGTGGTTTTGTAAAACAATACGAAATTGCGGTGAACCCTGAACGGCTCAGGGGAATGAACCTTTCGCTTACCGACATCTTCGTGGCGCTGGAAAAAAACAACGAGAATACCGGCAGTGCGTACATTGACAAAAAGCCTACTGCCTACTTTATCCGTGGAATCGGCCTGGTAAAATCGCTGGATGATATTGAAAAAATCGTTGTAAAGACCACAGCATCAGGCGTACCCGTGCTGATCAGGGATGTCGCAACTGTTCAGTTCGGGAACGCAACCCGCTATGGGGCCTTTGTTGTGGATACATCCGAGGCGGTTGGCGGTGTGGTGATGATGCTCAAAGGGGCAAATGCCCATGAGGTGATCGACAACGTGGAGTTGCGCATTCAGTCCATACAAAAGTCCCTGCCCAGGGGGGTTACCATCGAACCGTTCCTGAACCGGTCGGACCTTGTGGGGCGGGCCATTGGTACGGTTTCAAAGAACCTGGTCGAAGGAGCGCTGATCGTTATCTTCATCCTTGTCCTGTTGCTGGGAAACATCCGGGCAGGGCTGATCGTAGCATCGGTCATCCCGCTTGCAATGCTTTTTGCGATTGCCCTGATGAACCTGTTCGGCGTTTCGGGCAACCTGATGAGCCTCGGGGCGATCGACTTCGGGCTGATTGTGGATGGCGCGGTGATCATCGTTGAGAGTGTGGTTCACAGGATCTTTATGAGCAAACACCATCATGTCGGGGTGTCAAAACTGACGCAGGCCCAGATGGACGATACGGTGTTTGAATCGGCAAAACGGATGATGAGTTCTGCCACATTCGGCCAGGTAATCATCCTGATCGTTTACCTTCCGATCATGGCCCTGGTCGGCATTGAAGGGAAAATGTTCAGGCCCATGGCCCAGGTGGTGGCATTTGCAATCCTGGGGGCAGCCATCCTTTCGTTAACGTATGTCCCGATGGCTTCTGCACTCTTTCTGAGCAAGAAGACGGTTCACAAGCGGAATTTTTCCGACCGGCTGATGGAGTGGTTTCAAAAGGCATTCAACCCGGTGATTGGCTGGACACTGCGCCATAAAATTGTCGTTTCCGCTTCTGCCATTGCAATATTCATATTCAGCCTTTTTGTTTTCAGCGGGTTGGGCGGTGAATTCATTCCGCAGCTTGAAGAGGGAGACCTTGCTTCCAGTGTCATCACCCTGCAGGGAGGTTCCCTGACCAATACGGTTGAAGCGGTTATAAAGGCAAACAAGATATTGCTGGATAATTTTCCCGAAATCAGGCATGCGGTGTGCAAGATAGGTGCGGGGGAAATCCCCACCGACCCCACCCCGATGGAGACCGGCGATTATGTAATCACCCTGAAAGATAAAAGCGAATGGACTTCGGCAGCGACCCGCGAGGAGCTGGTTGAGAAGATGCAGGAAAAACTGGTGACGCTTGCAGGCGTTAAATTCGAGTTTCAGCAGCCGATCCAGATGCGGTTCAATGAACTGATGACCGGCTCGAAACAGGATATCGCGGTGAAAATTTTTGGTGATGACCTGGGCACCCTTGCAGAAAAGGCGGCAGAAGTGGAGAAAATCATTCAGCAAGTCAAGGGGGTTGAAGATATCAATGTGGAAAAGGTAACCGGGCTGGCGCAGGTACAGGTGGATTTTAACCGTGACCGGCTTGCCCAGTACGGACTTTCGGTGGATGAAGTCAACCGGTTGCTTCGGGCTGCATTTGCAGGCAGCCAGGCGGGCGTGGTGTATGATGAGGAAAAACGGTTCGGGCTGGTGGTTCGCCTCGACAAAGATTACCGCCAGAACCTTGATGATGTGAAAAACATGACCGTTGCCCTGCCAAACGGATCACAACTGCCATTTGACCAGGTTGCAGACATATCAATAAAGTCGGGACCGGCGCAGGTTTCAAGAGAAGATACCAAGCGGCGCATCACCGTTGGGTTTAATGTCCGCAACAGGGATACGCAGGGTGCAATAGCTGAAGTTACGGCAAAGATCGATCAGCTGGTCAAACTCCCAACAGGTTATTACATCTCCTATGGCGGGCAGTTTAAAAACCTCGAAGCTGCCAAAAACAGGCTTGCCATTGCCGTGCCTGTTGCCTTGCTGCTGATCTTTGTCCTTCTGTATTTCGCTTTTCACTCGGTCAGGCAAACCCTGATTATTTTCACAGCCGTTCCCATGTCGGCCATTGGCGGAATATTTGCCTTGTGGATGCGCGACATGAATTTTTCAATCTCGGCTGGCATCGGGTTTATTGCGCTGTTCGGGGTGGCGGTGCTGAACGGCATCGTACTCATCGCCGAATTCAACCGGCTGGAGAAGGAGGGAATTACCGACATCACCCAGCGGATATTGAAAGGGTTGCATACGCGGTTGCGCCCCGTACTCATGACGGCTGCGGTTGCCTCCCTGGGATTTCTTCCCATGGCCTTGTCAAATTCAGCCGGGGCCGAAGTCCAGAAACCCCTTGCAACAGTTGTCATCGGCGGGCTGATCAGCGCCACGCTCCTCACCCTGCTGGTGCTGCCTGTATTTTACCTTGTTTTCTCCCCCGGGTTTATCCGGTTGCGGTTTACCCGGAAAACCATCAAAACCATAACGGGGGTGATGCTTTTACTCATTCTTTCAGCGGGATCTCTTTCTGTTGCCGGGCAGAATCAAAAGAAGATAAATCTGACAGAGGCCATCCAGATGGCGCTCGACAGCAATCTTTCGGTGAGGTCGGCAAATTATTCCGCATCGGCGCAGCAGGCACTTAAAGGGGCTTCATGGGATATCCCGAAAACTGTTGTTGAAGGGCAATACGGGCAAATAAACTCGTATCAAAAGGACAACAGCATTGCCATATCGCAGGCGTTTTCTTTTCCTTCGGTTTATGTTTACCAGAATAAATTGTCAAATGCAAACATAAAAAGCGCCGGCTGGCAGTTGAAGAACGCCAGGCTTGAAGTTGCCACACAGGTCAAGCAAGTATACTGGCAGTTGGCATATTTTTATGCCAGGCAGAAACTGCTGGTGTACCAGGACAGCTTGTATTCCGGGTTTTTACGTGCGGCGGAACTGAGGGCCAGAACGGGCGAAACCAACCGGCTTGAGATGATCACCGCACGGACACAGAGTTTTGAAATAAAAAACCAGTTGCACCAGGTAACCGCCGATGTGGTGATCTATAAACGGAAGTTGCAAACACTCATGGGCACCTGCACAAAGGTCAGCCCCTCTGATACTGTTTTACGCAGGCTTATCTTCAACCCGTCCGACGACAGTGCGGCATTGCGTTTAAACCCTTCGCTGGGGCAGATCAGGCAGCAGGTTGAGGTTGCGCATATCACCCGGCAGCTTGAACACAGCCGGATGATGCCTGATCTGAGTGTCGGGTATTTCAGCCAGACCATGCAGGGATCCCAGGAGATCGACGGCGTATCGCGGACATTTGGTGCCGGAAACCGTTTCAGCGGCGTACAGGCGGGCATTGCCATACCGCTCTGGTTTGGTCCGGGCGTCTCCAAATCCAAAGCCGCCAAAATGCAGGAACAGGCATCACAGGCCAACGCCGACTTCTATGCCGCTTCATTGAAAAGCAGCTACAGTTCACTGCTTGACGAATATGCCAAATTTGCGGCCAGTGTCGACTATTATGAACAACAGGCCGGTCCTGAAGCAAATCTCATCATTGACCAGGCAACGCGGAGTTTCAGGGCAGGCGGCCTCGATTACCTCGAATACATCATCACCCTGAACAGGGCGCTCGACATCAAGCAGAACTACCTGGATGCCCTGAACAGCTATAATCAAACCATCATCAATATTGACTTTATCACCGGTAAAATCTTTTAACAAACCAGCCTCATGAAGAAATACTTTTCCATCACAGCCATAGCCTCCATCATTCTCCTGGCCCTGCTTGTCTCCTGCAACCAGGGAAAAAAGGCCAATCCTGAAGTTCAGGCCACCGAGATTCTTGCTCCCGACATTGTGGAACTGAGAGCCGACCAGGTTAAACTGGCAAATATCGAAACCGGTGCCATCGAAATGCGATCGCTCAGCGGAAATCTGAAGGTCAATGGTTCCGTGGGCGTACCACCGCAGAATCTTGCCACAGTTTGCATGCCTTTTGGAGGTTTTGTAAAAAGCACCATGCTGATGCCAGGCAATGTGGTTACCCGGGGACAAACACTCGCGATTCTTGAAAACCAGGAGTTTGTCGATATTCAGCAAAATTATCTCGAAGCCAAAAGCAAACTCGAATTCGCCGAAGCAGAATATCTCCGGCATACCGAATTGTACAAGGAGGATGTGTATTCACAGCAAAACCTGCAAAAAGTAACGGCTGATTATAAAAGCCTGAAAGCCCAGGTGCGGGCACTGGAACAAAAGCTGGCATTGATTGGCATCACCCCGGCCAATCTGCACGAAGACGATATCAGCAGATCGGTGGCGGTGGTTTCACCGATATCCGGTTTTGTAAAATCGGTAAACATCAATATCGGCAAGTATGTGGCGCCAACCGATGTGCTGTTTGAGATTGTGAACAGCGATAAGTTGTACCTTGAACTGATCCTTTTTGAAAAAGATGCCGACAAGGTGGCGGCAGGCCAGAGAATCCGCTTTTTTATCAACAATGAAACGGAACAGCATGAAGCGGTCATATACCAGACCGGGCGATCGGTGAACTCAGATAAAACCTATAAGGTATATGCCACCGTGACCGGTACCTGCAAGAATTTACTTCCCGGCATGTACGTAAATGCCACCATTGAGGCCACTGCAAACGAGGTTACCTCCCTTCCGTCCGAAGCCATTGTCAGCTTCGATGACAAGGACTATATTTTCCTTTTTGAGAAAAACAAAGAAGAAGGCGGCAAGCAGTTTACCGAGTACAAAATGGTCGAGGTCCATAAAGGAGTGACTGACGGCGGATTTACAGAGATCAGGCTGCCTGAAGGGATGGATGCCAAAACAGCCAAAGTGGTCATAAAAGGGGCGTATAACCTGTTATCGGCTAAGAAAAATGCAGGTGAAATGAGTTGTTAGGCGATATCCGGGACAATGGGGATGGAAAATCTGAATGTTGAACCACCATTTCTGTTTGTCTCAAGCCATATTCTGCCCCCATGCATTTCCACTATTTTTTTGCAGTGGGCCAGGCCGATTCCTATCCCGCCAAACTCATCACGATTGTGCAAACGCTGGAAAATTACGAAAACCTTTTCATGTTGCTTTTCTTCAATCCCGATTCCATTGTCAGCAACCGAAAAGATCCATTCTTTCCCCTGGATTTCAGCTGAAATTTCTATTTCAGGATCGACGCCTGTTCTCCTGAATTTTAAAGCATTGGTTACCAGGTTGAGGAACAGGAGTTTCAATTCGGGTTCGTAAGCATGGAGCCGCGGGAGTTCCCGTGTTATTAAATTTGCCTTGTTTGCGTTAATCACACCGGCAAGTTCATGAATAACATCGCGGACTAATTTATTGCTGTCAAAATTGCACCTGGTGCTGTCTTTGCCCAGCAATGCATAGTCGAGCAACCCTTTTACAAGGGCTTTCATCCGGTTCGCAGAATCGTTGATAAATTCAAGGTATTTATTCCAGTCTTCATCCAGTTTCCCTGCATACTCTTCCCGGATAAGCTGGGTAAAGTTGGTCAGGGTCAGCAACGGTTCCTGGAGATCATGGGAAGTGATGAAGGTAAACTGCTCTATTTCCCTGAGGTGAAATTCAAGTTCCTTATTTGTGAGTTCAAGTTGCGTGGTGCGCGCTTCAACACGGTTGTCAAGGGTTCTGTTGAGCTCCCGTAGTTCCCTGCTTTGGTGGTATATTTTAAGATGCGTGGCCACCCGTGCTTTTACTTCTTCCGGCTGAAATGGTTTGGTGATATAATCTGCACCCCCGGCTGTTAAAGCCTTTACAACATCATTGATATCGTTCAGCGCACTGATAAAGATAACGGGCACATCGCTGAGAATTGGATTCCCTTTAAACAGGCGGCAAACTTCAAATCCATCCATGTCACTCATCATGACGTCGAGCAGAACCAGGTCAGGCTTCTCTTTTTCCGATACCTGCAATGCCTGCATGCCGCTAAGAACCGGCCTTACCTTATAACCATCGTTTTCGAGAATGTCGCCCAGGATGCGCAGGTTGGCCGGTACATCGTCAACAATAAGAATGTTTGGAACTGTGGCATTAAAATCTTCCAGCCTTTTCAATCGCCAACCATCCTGCAATTGATCATTTTTATCCGCAATTTCATGCCCGTTGCCTGGTTCCAGCCGGGATGCATGTTTTTCAACCGAATCATCCGTTGCAGGTGCCAGTTCAAGCTGGAAGGTGAACCTTGAGCCTTTTCCCACTTCGCTTTCTGCCAGCAATCTCCCTCCCTGTTTTTCAATAAAGTCCTTGCAGATGATCAAACCAAGACCGGTGCCAGGTTCCCCTTCGGTGCCCTGGCGGTTTGTTTGAACGTCGAGTCGGAAAAGAGTGTCAACCAATTCCCGGCTCATCCCGATGCCTGTGTCGCTGATGCAGACTTCTACGGACAAATCTCCGGTTTTGCTTGCAGCAATATTTATTTTTCCGCCTGAAGGCGTGTACTTTACCGCATTTGAAACCAGGTTCCGGATGATGGTTTGAAGGATGTTGATGTCAGCTGAAACAACCAGGTCGTTCGGGATATCATATACGATGTCAATTCCTTTATTTTTAGCGGCTTCGTGAAACACGTTCACACTTTCAGTTGCAGCAGAACGCAGGGAAACCCGTTCGGGCCTGAAAGGAATCAGTCCCTGTTGCATGCTGGCCCATTGAAGCAGGTTTTCGAGCAGGCGGTAGAGGTTTGTCGCTGATCTTTTCATACTGAGAGCGATGTTCTTGATCTGCTCAAATGTCATGGTTTGCAGTTCTTCTGTCATCAGGGATGTTAACCCTAAAAATCCATTGAAGGAGCCACGCATATCATGGGCTAGGATGGAGAAGAATTTGTCTTTTTCAGTGTTGACAAGAGATAGTTCATCATTTTGTTGCCTGATGATCTGGTTTTTTTTGTTTATCTCCTGCAACAGCAATTTAAGCCGCCTGTTTTTCCTGAACAAGGTGAAGATGAAAATTGAAAAAGAGAGCAGGATGATTGAAAAGAAAATATACAGAAATCGGAGTTGTGTCTTTCGATGGCTTATTTCCGACTCCCTTGTTGTAATCTTCTCCTGCTGCCTGATGGCGCTTAACAGTACTTCAAAGTCATCTTTATGGTATTGTTCATTTGTCAGATGAATGATGGATAACATTTCATACATCCTCTTATAATCTTTCATGTCCTGGTAAATTTCCAATAATTTGTAACAAGACATTAAAAGGTAGACTTTAATATTTTCCTTTTGTGCGATCTCAAATGCCTGGTTTGCGCAGTCAATGGATTTAACGATATCCTTCTTCTTTCTGTA
Organism: Bacteroidota bacterium; assembly: GCA_026391835.1. Lineage (GTDB taxonomy): Bacteria > Bacteroidota > Bacteroidia > Bacteroidales > FEN-979 > CAIVAT01. The sequence goes on along the minus strand of JAPLDF010000006.1, from coordinate 50,302 downwards.
GATTCCGGAAAGGTTGATCAATGCAAGCGGTAGTTCCTGGCGGGCACCCGTTTTGTCAATGTCATGCAAGATCTTGCCGTAACTTAAAAGTGCTTTGTCCAGTTGATTTGTTGCTGAATAAATGGCTGCTCTCAGGATGTCGTCCGATACCATTAACTGGTCAAGTTTTGAGAGCTTTGCATAGTGGTCAGCACTGTCGATGTAGCTCGACGAATTGTCCAGTGCTCTTTTTAACCGGCTATCTGAAATAACTTCCTGGTAAAAATCCGCATAGGCAGGGTATGATTCATTGACCAGTTTCTCAAAATCCGGCAGGGTATATAAAATTTCATAATTCGTTGCGGCGAGCCTGTTGTATGTTCTTGCCAACCCTCTGGTATCGTTGGTTTTTTCATAAATGCCCAATGCCTTGTTAAGATATTCAAGGGATTGCTGATGGTTGTTGCTAGCGCGAAAGGTTTCTCCGATATTCATGAGCACATTGGCAATTGCAGTCTGGTCATTTAGCCGCTGGTAAATGTCCAGGGCAGCAAACAGGCGGTCAACCGATTTCGAATTGTCCCCCCAGTTTTTCCATGCGATACCGCTAAGGGTTAATGCTTTTGCTTTATCAGTCTCAATACGGAGCGAGTCAGCCAGGTTTATCGCACTTTCGGCAAAAGAGACCGCAGTTTGGTAGTTATACTCATTTTCTGCCAAAAGGAGCATTTTCCCGAGTCTTTTCAGGGGATTCTGTTCTGATTTCAGGGTGTTGGCCAGGCTGTCAATCCTGGCCTGCCCGGACGGATACCCCGGTAATGTGAAAAGCCACACCAGGAGAAGCAGCGGGTATTTCAACCTGGTAATCAGGTATAATGCATGATCATTGCTCATTTTGTGTTTTTAGTCAGGATAAGTTTTAAATGATCATAGTCATAATTTTTAGCCAGGGTCATGAGAACCTGTGCAAGGCTGGAATTATTCCGGTCAATGGTGCTGATGAGTTTTTTCAGCTGCCGGATATCTGCAACACCCAGGGCTTCCAACATCTTCAACCGCAAACCGTCCGGCAATTTTTCCACATCAGCGGTGAAAACTTCAACATCATCCTTGTAGGTTTGCGACGAAGAAATTTCATCCTCGTAAACGTATGTAATGTTAAGCACTTTCCCGATAACATCAAACAATTCGTTTTCAAGGAACGGTTTACAGACAAACCCTTGTATACCGATGGCTTCAATTCTATCCCGGTCGTCGACAAAGGTGCTGGCAGTAAGTACAATAACCGGTATATCCGCTCCTTTCCCTGTTGATTTTATCCGGCGGGTCGCTTCATACCCATCCATCACCGGCATGCGCAAATCCATGATAATGAGATCAGGTGCCCACTTCTCAACCTGACCAATCGCATCCTCCCCGTTCGCTGCTTCATGTGTTTCAAATCCCACCACCCGCAGGAGGGTTACAACAGCCTGCAGGTTCTCCGGTTTATCGTCGACCACCAATATACGGTACGTCTTCCGGGCTTTATCAATGCTGACAACATGTTTTGTGGTGGCCGATTCTCCATCAGGGCGCTGTCCTTCGTTTATTCCGACATGAAAAGCAAACACTGAACCTGCACCAGCCTTACTTGATACCGTGATGTCTCCCCCCATGAGAATGGCCAGTTCGCGGCTCAGAGCAAGCCCTAAACCACTGCCGCTCCCTTTTTTAATTCCGGTGGTTGTTTGTATGAAGGGTTTAAACAGGTTCGTGAGTTCATCATCGGCAATGCCTGCACCGGTATCCTGAATTTCCACATGGAGGTAGCCGGAGCCATTGATGACTTTCTTGTAACGGACACGCACCGTGACCCCGCCTTCATCCGTGAATTTTATCGCATTGCCTATTAAATTGATAAATATCTGTCGTAATTTACTTTCGTCAATGGCTGCGTGACGCGGGAGATTATCGGCGGTTTCAAAAACAAACTGAAGATGTTTTGATTGCGCCCTCTCCCTGAAAATCAGCTGGAGGTCTTTGCAAAACTTATGCAGATCAACATTGACAGGATTTAACACAATCCGGCCTGCTTCCACTTTCGAAAGTTCAAGAATGTCGTTGATCAGCGTCAAGAGATGCTCACCGGCACGGATAATGGAAACATTATACTCTTTCTGGATTTCCGATAATGTTTTATCGCGTTTCAAAAGTTGGGAAAACCCGATAATTGCATTCAACGGTGTCCTGATCTCATGGCTCATATTGGCCAGGAACATACTCTTTGCCTTGTTAGCCGTTTCCGCATCCAGCATGGCCTTTAAGAGACCTGCTTCCCCTTTTTTTTGTTCGGTGATGTCGCTGTAAGCAATGGCTACGCCATATCCTTCAAGCGGTACTGGAGCAGCCGAAACATTGATCCAGGTAACCTGGCGGCCATCTTTAACGATGCCCATCACCTTGTTGTCTATCTGGCGTCTTTCGGTCAGAGCGCGGACGCTGGGATATTCAGATGCGGGCATGATGGTGCCATCAGGCCTGATGATGCTCCATTCTTCCCCGTTTATCAAACGCTTTTCCTGCTCTTCGGGCGAGATCCCCAGTAACGTCCCGGCAACTTTATTTGACTCGATGATATGGCCTTCAGCATCCGAAATTGTAATTCCGACGGGAAGAACATCGAACAGAGCTTTGTATTTGGTAAGACTTATATTTAATGCTAGGTCGGCATTCTTCCGGTCGGTGATGTTTTCAAAGATGGTTGCAAAACTGTCCTTGTATGGACAGTAGACCGAAATCGAGAAATGTTTTTGCATCGGGGCAAAATAGGTTTCGAAAACCTCAGGTTTTCCTGTCATGGCAACCCTTGAATAGATGTCAAAGTAGGGAGGCTCCGTAACTCCGTAAGCTTCCCTGCTTGTTTTGTTAATGACAGTTTCGCGCGAAATTCCAAGTTGAGCCTCGAACGCCGGGTTGATCTCAATGATTCGATAATCTTCAGGAACACCCTCGTCGTTATATACAAGGGTGTGCAGGCCTGAACCTTCGTTCATATTGGCATAGAGCGAACGGAATTTCTCTTCACTCTGCCTGGACGCTTGTTCTGCCTTCCTGTGTTCGGTGATGTCACGCCAACTTGACCGGCTCAGAATGATGTTGCCCTTTTCATCCTTTACTGCCGTAACATTCAGACTTATATCGAGCAAACTTCCATCCTTGCAGCAAACCTGGAGTTCAGTATCTTGCACTTTCCCTGTTTCAATAAAATGTTGAAAAGCCTGTTTGGCAATCTCAATACAACCAGGGTGGTACAAATCAAAGATCGGCCTGCCGATGATTTCATGCTTTTCAAAGCCCGTCATCCTCATGGTCGTTTGATTACACTGTACTATTTTTCGTGTTTGGGGTTCGACGGAGAGGAACATATCAGGTGCGTTTTCGTACAGATCCTGGTAACGGGCCTCTGATTCGCTGAGAGACTTTTCTGCCTGTTTGTGCCTGGTAAAATCCCTTGTCACGCTGATGATGTGGGGTACGCCCTGCAAGGATATGAGTTTGGCCGCGACCATGCCAACGAATTCACTTCCGTCTTTGCGCCGAAAAATCGTTTCCAGGTTTTCACACATCCCGGTTTCGGTAAGTATGGTGAGCAACTTTTGACGATCCCCGGGATTTTTCCAGAGATTGACTTCCAGTGTGGATTTGCCAATCGCCTCGGTATGCATATAGCCGGTAAGCCGGGTAAAGCCGTCATTGACACGTACAAGACAACCATCAGTCAGGCGGCTAATCAGAATCATATCAGGGCTGAGGTTGAAGATAAGTTCCAGGCTTTCCCTTGTTTCCAGCAGTTCGTCGTTGCTCATTTTTTCAATTGGTATAAGTATTCCTGGTCCGACGTAATTTATGTTGCCAGGCGTAAATTCCTGCCAATAAATCACTTTGCATCATTTCATTGCTAAAAGTAAAAAAAACATGCGAGCATGCTTTTGATTTTTTGCTTTTTTTTTATTTTTGTCGCCGATTTGTAACGTTCAGCATCTGTTTAAAATGAAATACTTATGGAAGTAAGTGTTGAAAACCTGACGAAAAGCTATGGCTTTCAGAAAGCGGTAGACTCCATCTCGTTCAAGGTGAATACGGGTGAGATTGTCGGCTTTCTCGGGCCAAACGGCGCCGGCAAAACCACCACCATGAAGATCATCACCTGTTTCATGGCCCCCAACGAAGGAGATGTAAAGGTAGGAGGGATGTCGGTGCAGGCCAATCCCGAGGAGGTGAAACGGCACATCGGTTATCTCCCGGAGACAAACCCGCTCTACAAGGAGATGCCGGTAATCGACTACCTGAAATTTGTTGCGGAGATCCAGAATGTGCCCAAGCCAAGAATCCGCGACCGGATCTTCGAAATGGTCAACGTTTGCGGGTTGAAAGGCGAGAAGTTCAAGAAAATCGGCGAACTCTCCAAGGGCTACCAGCAGCGCGTCGGCCTGGCACAGGCGCTGATCCATGATCCTGCCGTGCTAATACTCGACGAGCCTACCTCCGGACTCGATCCCAACCAGATCGTCGAAATCAGGGAGCTCATCAAAAAGATCGGCCGCGAAAAGACCGTGATCCTCAGTTCGCATATCCTTGCCGAAGTGGAAGCCACCTGCGACCGCATCCTCATCATCAACAAGGGGAAGCTGGTTGCCGACAGCACTGCAACCACACTTCGCAAACAAGCCCAGGACAAAGAGATTGTAAAGGTGACCATTGAAGACGGGGACCGGAACGAAATATACAGCAGTCTCCAGGGCCTTGAAACCGTTGAACTTGTCGACCTTCTCCCGCACAACACCCAGGCCTTCGAGGTGCAGAGCAAGGCGGCCATGAACTCGCGCAAGGCCATTTTTAGACTGTGCGTCGACAAAGGATGGTCGCTCACAGAAATGACACCCGTTGAACGGAAACTCGAAGAGGTGTTCCGTGACCTTACTGTAACAAATTGATCAAATACATCACCCAAACCCTCTCCTCAAGGAGAGGAAACTCCCCTTCCCCTTGAGGAGCAGGGGTCGGGGGATGAGGTAATTTACCTGAAATGTAAACTTCAACCAATACATAAACAAACAGATATATGAACAAGATCTGGATCATCGCCAAGAGAGAACTCAGGTCATTCTTCGATTCTCTGATGGCCTATGTCATCATCATCCTGTTCCTGGGATTCAGCGGTTTCTTTACCTGGATCTTCGGAAGTGACATTTTTCTTGTCGGGCAGGCCAGCCTGCAATCCTTTTTCGGAATCTCATTCTGGACGCTCTTTTTCTTCATTCCCGCCATCACGATGGGGTTGCTTGCGGAGGAACGGAAATCGGGAACCCTTGAATTGCTGGTTACCAAGCCCGTGAGCGATTGGCAGATCATTGCCGGTAAATTCCTGGCAGCATTCCTGCTGATCTGCATCACCCTGTTGCTTACCCTGCCATATTACCTCACGGTCGCCAACATCGGCAAGATCGATCACGGGGCAGTACTCATGGGCTATCTCGGGCTTCTGTTCATGAGCGCATCCTACATCAGCATCGGCATCCTGGCCAGCAGCATTACATCCAACCAGATTGTGGCATTCCTGGTTGCCCTCTTCATCGGGATATTCTTCCATCTCATCTTCGGCCTTGTGAGCAGCACTTCGGGAGGATGGTTTGCAGGGCTGCTCGGCTACCTGAGCCTCGCCACGCATTTTGAATCGATGGCCCGCGGAGTGATCGATTCAAAGGATATCCTTTATTTCATCTCCATCATTTTCGGCGGACTTCTTGGAACGGAGCTGGTCCTTTCAAGACGCAGCGTGTCAAATTAATTTCCGGATTTGTCAAAAGCTTAAACAGGAAAGAACTATGAAGAGCAGTAAATCAGTCTACACATACATTTTATTGATCGTCGGGGTGATCATTTTTGTCAATCTCCTGGGTGACCGTTTCTTTCTCCGCCTCGATTTCACCGCCGATAAACGATACACCCTGAGCGAACCCACCAAAAACATCCTCGAAACACTGAAGAAGCCGGTAACGGTCACAGCCTACATCAGTGAGGAACTTCCCCAGCAGTTCGCCCAGCTGCGCCGCGATTTCAGGGAGGAACTCATTGAATATTCGAACCGGTCGAAGGGGAAGGTGATGTTTGAATTCATCAACCCGAACAAGGATGACGCGACCGAACAAAAAACAATGCAGGAAGGGATCAGCCCGGTACTGATCAATGTCCGCGAAAAGGACCAGGTAAAGCAGCAGAAAGCATACCTGGGCGCAGTTGTTCATTATGGAGATCAGAAAGAGGTGATCCCCTTAATCCAGTCGGGTTCGGCCATGGAGTACAGCCTGTCGACCAGCATTAAAAAGATGACAGTCGAAAATAAACCCAAGGTGGGTATCCTCCAGGGACATGGTGAAACGTCCCTGAATTCTCTTGCACAGGTCATGCAATCCCTTTTGGTGCTATACGACGTTGAGCCGGTAAAACTGGATGAGGTTTCAATCAACCTTATGAACTATAAAACACTGGTAATCATCAGTCCGCGGGATAGTTTTCCGCCCGCGCATCTTGGAAAACTTGACGAATTCCTGGCTGCGGGAAAAAGCATCTGTATCGCCATGAACCGCGTGAATGGCGATCTTCAGACGGTTTCGGGAACCGAAATAAAAACCGGGCTGGAAAAATGGCTTGAAACCAAAGGTGTCCGGGTAAACCCCAACTTCATCGTCGACCAGAACTGCGGGACCGTGATGGTGAACCAGCAACAGGGCTATATGTCCTTCCAGTCGAACATGCGGTTCCCTTACCTGCCGGTCATTACAAAATTCGCCGACCACCCGGTGACGAAGGGACTCACCTCGGTACTGCTTCAATTTGCAAGTTCCATCGATTTCCTTCCCCAGGGCGGTGGCATCACCCTGACTTCCCTCGCCACCACTTCTGATAAGTCGGGGACCGAAAATCCGCCATTGACCTTTAACATCAACAGGAACTGGCAGCAGCAGGACTTTCCCCGGTCGGGATTGATCGTGGGCGCCCTTGCCAGTGGCAGGCTGTCGGGAAACATGAATTCCCGCATGATCATTATCTCCGACGGTGATTTCCCGGCCAACGGGGAAGGACAGCAGGCAAGGCAGATCCAGCCTGACAACCTGAACCTCATGGTCAATTCGATCGACTGGCTGTCGGACGATACCGGGCTGATCGACCTGCGTACCAAGGAGGTGACTTCCCGCCCGATCGACCAGATGGATGATGCAAAAAAGGTGATGCTCAAGTACCTCAACTTCCTGCTGCCCATCTTGCTCATCATCGGCATCGGCATCGGCCGCTACCAGTCACGGAGGAACCTGCGAATCAGGCGGATGAATGAAAACTACATCTGATCTTCCTTGTCGTGCCCGGATTCATCACCGTGATTGAAAAGAAGATTCGTAACTTTACCGGCAATTTGAACCTTTAAATTGCGTGAACCTTGGAAGAACTTCTCTTAAAAATCAACTCCCTGGCGGAATCTTACAAAGATTACACTGCCGGGAACCTCTCAAAACTCGTAAAAATCAAATCGCTCAGCACCGGTGAACAAGCCATGGCCGAAGAGTTGAAGCGGCAGATGGTGGAAGCCGGATTCGATGAGGTCCGCACCGATGGCCTGGGCAATGTGATCGGCCGTATTGGCAACGGCAGCAAAATCCTTGCTTTCGACGGACATATCGATACGGTAGATACCGGGAACCTTGCCAACTGGACAGATGATCCGTTTTCAGGGGACATACGTGATGGTTTTGTTTTTGGCCGCGGAACCGTGGACCAGAAAGGCGGTCCTGCCGCGTTTGTCACAGCCGGCCGTATCCTGAAGGAACTTGCGTTCGACCGCGACCTCACGATTTATTTCACCGGGACCGTCATCGAGGAGGATTGCGATGGCCTGTGCTGGAAATATATCGTTGAAGAGGACAAGATCATTCCTGATTTTGTTGTCATCACCGAACCAACCAATCTCAACATCTATCGCGGCCACCGCGGAAGGATGGAAATTGCCGTCACCTTCAAGGGCATCTCTTCACACGGATCAGCACCCGAACGTGGAAAAAATGCGATCTACATGGCCTCGCGTGTATGCCTGGAGATCGAAAAACTGAACGAAAGATTGACCTCCGATGATTTTCTTGGGAAAGGCAGCGTGACCGTTTCGGAATTTGTCTCCGGGAGCCCTTCCTTATGCGCCGTGGCCGACTATGCCCGTATCCATCTCGACCGCCGCCTTACCTGGGGCGAGACCAAAGAATCTGCCGTAGCTGAAATAAGTGAAATCATCAAGGATATGGACGCCGTGGTTGAAGTGCTGCAATATGAAGAAACAGCGTATACCGGGCTTCGCTATGGCATGGAGAAGTATTATCCTACCTGGAAGATTGAAGAAGACCATCACCTGGTTGTCCGCGCGCAGGAGGCCTTTGCCGGCCTTTTCGACAAAGAGCCGATTACCGACAAATGGACCTTCTCTACCAATGGTGTCACCATCAACGGGTACTACAAGATCCCATGCATCGGGTTTGGCCCCGGGAATGAGGTGCTGGCACATGCCCCCAACGAAAAGGTGCCTGTGAGCGACCTGGTGGCCGCATCTGCCTTCTACACTGCGCTGGTGTACTACCTGTCAGAGTAAGATACATCCCCGCCCCTGTCTGGGCGGATTCATATCCGCCCTTTTTCACCAGGACCTCCGCCCTTTTTCACCAGGACCTCCGCCCTTTTTCACCAACAATACAAACCCATCAACCCATCCATCAACCCATCCATCAACACACCCATGAACACACCAAACACAGAAATAACTACAAAAGCCGCCAGCTCAACCGACGGACTGTTCGGCAAAGACTTCCTCCTCACGTGGGAAAAGAAACGTGAAGACCTTGAGACCATCCTGTCTGTTGCCGAAGACCTTAAGATGCTCCGCGACCAGAACATCTCCCCGCGTTGCTTTGACTCAGGGCTGGCCATTTCAAATTTCCGTGATAACTCAACGCGCACCAGGTTTTCGTTTGCCTCCGCCGCCAATCTTCTTGGCCTTGCGGTGCAGGATCTCGACGAAGGCAAATCGCAGATTGCCCATGGCGAAACCGTGCGCGAAACCTCTGCGATGATCTCGTTCCTGAGCGACATCATCGGTATCCGCGACGACATGTTCCTGGGTGCAGGAAATGCCTATATGCGTGAAGTCGGTGCCGCACTCGACGAGGCCTTTGCCGACGGAGTGCTGCCCCAGCGCCCGGGAATCATCAACCTCCAATGCGACATCGACCATCCCACGCAGTCGATGGCCGATTTGTTGCATCTGAAAACAGTTTTCGGTTCACTTGAAAACCTGAAAGGGAAAAAAATTGCGATGACATGGGCCTATTCCCCCAGTTATGGCAAGCCGCTTTCGGTACCCCAGGGGATCATCGGGCTGATGACACGGCTTGGAATGCAGGTCAATCTTGCCTTCCCCGAAGGTTACGGGCTTATTCCCGAAGTGGTTGAACTGGCCGGAAGACAGGCCGGTGAAAGCGGTGGTTCTTTCAATGTGGTCAATTCAATGGAAGAGGCCTTTTCGGGTGCCGATATCGTTTATCCCAAGAGCTGGGCCCCGTTCCATGTGATGCAGCGGCGCACCGAACTGCTCCGCAGGAATGACCACGATGGTTTGAAAGGCCTTGAAAAAGAGTGTCTTGCCAACAATGCAAAACATAAAGACTGGGAATGCACCGAAGAGAAAATGAAACTCACCAGGGAAGGGAAGGCTTTATATATGCATTGCCTCCCGGCAGATATTTCGGGAGTTTCATGTGTGGCCGGAGAAGTTGCCGCCACTGTTTTTGAGCGTTACCGGGTACCACTGTACAAACAGGCGGGCTTTAAGCCCTATATCATTGCGGCAATGATGCTTACCAACCGGTTTCCTGATCCGGCGGGGATCCTGGGGGATTTGGAAGAGAAGGGGAGGCAGAGGGTGAAGTGAGTGACAAGTTACAAATGACAAGTGACAAGTGACAAGTTTCGATTTACGATTTACGATTTACGATTTTGCCGCTTAGGATAACTGTGTCGGGGCCTCCAAGGACCTGGAAGCCTTCGTAAATTTCTGAATCGCAGTGTTCAAGGTGATTTTTTACGGAGATGGTTCCTGTATATTCCGGGTCCCAGATCACGATATCGGCATCATAGCCCGGGAGTAGTTTCCCTTTCCGGTGACCCAGCCCGAAGATTTCAGCCGGTCGGGTGGAGACAAGGCTGACAAACTGGTTCATGGTTATTTTATTTGCCAGGACGCCATAGGTGTAAAGCAAACGCAGACGGTGTTCGATGCTGCCTGCCCCGTTGGGGATTTTCGTAAAATTATTGGCACCCCGGTCTTTCTGCCCATGGAGGTTAAATGGACAATGGTCGGTGGCCACCACATCAAAGGTGCCATCTGAAAGCCCTTCCCACAGCCGTTGCTGATCAGACCTGCCCCGGATGGGCGGTGACACGATGTATGGCATTACTTTCATGTCATCCAGAGCGGAATCATACACAGCGTCATCCAGTAAAAGATAGTGCGGGCATGTTTCGGAAAATACCCTGATCCCGGATTTCCTGGCAGCTGCAATTAAATCGGCCCCCCTCGCGGTTGATGTATGTACAATGTAAACCGGGCAGTTTGTCACGGCCGACAGCTCAATAACTTTTTCAATCGAACGAATCTCAGCCTCCGGGGGATGTGACATGGCATGATAACAGGCCCGCGTTTTTCCCTGCTGTAATAATTCCGCTTGCAACCGGCTGATCATCTCCCCATCCTCACAATGGACCATGACCAATCCGCCCGCCGACCCAACAATCAGCATGAGTTCGTGTAACTCACCGTAACCGATTCCAATCGATTCGCGGTAGGCCAGGTACGCTTTGAACGACCTGATGCCATCCTGCTCAATACAGGGGACAATCTCTGCTGCAACCGTCGGGTTCCATTCACTGATTCCCACGTGCAAGCCGCAACCGGCAATGCTTTCAGCAGCTTCAGCGCTTCGCAGTCGCAATGCCTCCCTGATGGATTGTCCGCGGCGGGGAGTGACGAAATCCATCATATAGGTCGTGCCACCTGCCAGCGCAGCCAGGCTTCCCGACCTGAAATCGTCGCACGATTTTCCGGCAGGTGTTGGCAGCGATAAATGTACATGCGGATCGAATCCCCCGGGAAGGATAAATTTTCCCGAAGCATCAATCACCCGGTAGCCCGGATGAGATGCGGGGTTTAAATTCCCGCAGTCTTTTATTTTTCCATTTTCAACAGCAATGTCCTCTTTTACGCTTGTTTCAGCTGTGACAAGGGTGCCGTTGATGATCAGGATCTTATCTAATGCATTTTCTTCCATAGCCGCATTGCCTGTATGTGGGATTTTTCAAGAATTTCCTGCTCATTAACCCTAAGTACCCTGCCCCCCGATACAATGAGTTTTCCACTGGATATCACATGAGCCACATGGCTTGATTCAATGCCGAACAGGAAATGCCCGAAAAAGTTACCGGCCGACAGAGGAGTCGGCGCATCGTAATCCAGGACAACCAGGTTGTTTTCGCCATCTCCGGCAAATTCGTTGGAATGAAGGTAATGATGCACGTTCCTGAGCCGCCGGTAGGTCTCACCGTAGTCGATGGTGTCGAAATTGTGCCCGGCAAAGAAAGCAGCTTTGGCGCTGCGCAGCATGTCGCTGTGCATGCCGTCGGTACCGAACATGATCCTTGTTCCAAGTCCTTTTGAATTAAAAAATCCAACAGAATTGTTCAGGTTGCTCTCCATATTCTGAACCACCCATGCAGGCGAACCTTCAACCAGCCCGCGTTCGTGATTGTCGAGGTGTAGACAATGGGCAAGGATGGTCTTCGGAAACTGCAGGACGCCGGCATCCGACAACCGTTCAATGACTCTTTGATGATGATTTTCAATACAGTGTTGCTCATCCGATTCATCCTCAGCCACATGAATATGAATGCCTGATTTGTTCAGGCCAGCCATTTTAACCGCCTGGTTCAAAGTCTCTTTTCCAATGGTAAAGGAAGCATGCAACCCGACCAGGCCCTGGTGGCGGGACAGGTAGTCAGCTGTTTCGGTGAGTCCTTTCCGTGCGATTTCCATACCGTCGCGGTCGGAGATCTCGTAACACAGCAGGTGACCTACACCGACCTCGTCAAATGCCCTGGCGATGGTTTCCAGGCTGCCTTCCAATGCGTACGGGGATGCATGGTGATCGATCACGAAGGTAACCCCGCTTTTGGCACATGCCATGGCCGTTACGAGCGCACTCGACCTTATCATCTCCAAATCAAGCGCCTTGTCGAGGTTCCACCAGATATACTTAAGGATTTCCAGGAAATTACCGGGATTTTTCTTTGGTGCAGGCATTCCGCGGGAAAGAGCGGAATAGACATGATGGTGCCCGTTTGCAAACGATTTGGTGATGAATTTGCCGGTGCAGTCCAATACAGGGGTTGTGCCAGCAAGGTGTTCACCAGGGGTGAAAAATGTCGCCGATCCGGTCGGGCCTTCCTCAACAAGGATGTCGGCCTTTGTAAATTCGAGTGTTTGCCAGTTGATGAATGTGCCGTTTTTTAATAATATCATAGGGTTTTTTCTATCAGATACCAAAGATACCTCGTTTTATTTCTGTTTATAAAAATATTTATTGTTCATCGGAACGAAGTCTCCGATCTTTTTCCTGCCGCAATAATTGAAAAATTTCTTTTCTTTGCAATGTCACGAAAAGTTCAACAGCAACCTTATGCGAATTATTTCCCTGTTGGTTGTCGGTTAGCTGCATGGCGAAAAAAGTTGGGAGCATACGTTCATCTAACAAAAAAACGGATATTATGGAATTGGCAGAAAAAGTTTTATCAGCAATTGTTCAGGCCGGAAAACCGGTCAGCGCAGGCCAGATCGTAGAGTTATCGGGCCTTGACAGGAAAGAGGTGGATAAAGGAATGAAAAAACTGAAGACAGAAGGGAAGATCACCTCACCAAAAAACTGTTACTGGGAACCCGCCAAATAACACAAATTAAAGCATTGCTGCCATCTATCTTTTCATGGGTAATTTCGTTCGCCTGATCCCATCGAACCGGCACAATGCATTGGCAACCGCGGCGGCGGTCGGCACCAGCCCGATCTCCCCGATGCCTTTGGCGCCGTAAGGGCCAACGGGATCGGCTTCTTCAACGCCAATAACAATGATCTTTGGTGTTTGCAGCGCCTTGAGTACACCACAATCAGACAATTTCGAACTCACCAGCCGGCCATCTTTCATGGGAAGATCTTCGGTAAGGGCATATCCAAGCCCCATGTGAACGGCTCCCTCGATCTGTCCTTCAAAAAGCATCGGGTTCATAATCTTCCCCGCATCGTGGGCGGCATACACCGTTTCGATTTCCCCGGTTTCATTCAAAACCACTAGCTGGGCGGCATATCCGTATGAATAATGGGTGATGATCTTTTCCACTTCAGCGCCGGGTTTGGTGGTCCAGTCGCAATAATATTTTCCCGGGTAAACATTCCCTGCCAGAAGCAGCAGCGCATGTTCCGATGAATCCCCTTGCAGGTCGGAACATTCGGGACTGAATTGATCAAGGTCCTGCCTGATTGCCGCGGAGGCATCGATGATGGCATTCCCCAGCAAAGCGGTTGCACGCGAAGAAGTTGTCATACCGGTAGGTAGCAGGGCGTTTGTATCTACCACGACATCGATCAGGGAAGCGTTTATAGCCGTCTCCTGGTGCAGGGTTTGGATGGCCATGTTCTGTACTCCCTGTCCCATTTCGGTCCATCCGTGTTCGATCAGCACCCGTCCGTTTTCCAGGATGCTGATCTTTACATCACAAAAGTCGGTCATGCCATTGCCCACGCCCGAATTCTTGATCCCGCAGGCGAGACCGGTATACTTTGCCGCATAGAATTGATCTTTCAGGGCAAGAAGACAAGCCCTGATCCCGACGCCTTTGCCCAGGACCTGGCCGGTAGCCGTCATTTTTCCGTCATCCAGGGCATTGTCGAACCTGAATTTCCAGCGGTCGAAGCCTCCTTGCGCACACAGTTCATCGATGCAGCTTTCCAATGCAAAAGCTACCTGGTTGGCTCCAAATCCGCGCATGGCACCCGAAGGGATGTTGTTGGTGTAAACGGTAAGTGACTCAATGTCGACCGAAGGAATGTGATACCCGCCGCAGGCATGACCGGCAACCCGTTCCATCACTTTGGTTCCGACCGAAGCATAGGCGCCGGTATCGCCGATGGCACGGAGTTTCAGGTCGGTGAGCATCCCGTGTGCGTCACAGCCAACCGAAATGTTCATCCAGACTGGATGCCGCTTGGGGTGCATCCTGATGGACTCCTCCCGCGAAAGGTGCAGTTTCACCGGTTGTTGCAAAAGAAAAGCGAACAGCGACACATGTCCCTGTACGGTCATATCTTCCCGTCCGCCAAATCCGCCACCACATGGGACGAGGGTGACCCTGACCTGGTCTTCATCCAGTCCAAGCAGCGATGCCACCTGCCGCTGATCAACGTAGATGCCTTGTCCCTGGCTGTAAAGATGAATTCCGGTTGCCTCCGGCAGGGCCAGAGCCGCTTCCGTTTCCAGGAAAGCATGCTCGATCCGCTGGGTTTCATAAATGCCTGACGACCGGTATGCAGTTTGTGCCAGGGGCGAACCGGTAAAATCACTCCTGCGGACGATGCACTTCTCAAGGATGTTCGGTTTTCCCGGGTGAACCTGTGCAGCGCCCGGCTCAATGGCCAGGTGCACATCCGAAACCGGGTCAAACACTTCATATTCCACCCGGATGAGTTCCGCGGCCCTGCGGGCAGTGTCTTCATCAATGGCAACAACCCCGGCAATGACATCACCGATGTATCTTGTGGTTTCACCCTGTGAGATCATCAATGGCCAGTCGTTGATGATCAGCCCGGTATAACGTTCGCCCGGTACGTCACCCGCCGTAAATACCCTGATCACGCCCTCCAGTTTTGTTGCCAGAAAAGGATCGATTGAAATAACCCGCGCCTTTGGATGATCACTGAACCGAAGGGCGCCATGCAGCAGGCCGTCAGCCTTCATGTCGTTGACAAACAGCCTTTTGCCGATTGCGGTGTCGTAAGCCTGGTACTTTGCCAAAGATTCACCGATACCGGCAGAAAACCCGGCCGACATTGAAACTGTATCCGTTTGCGGCTGCCGGTTCGCGCCAGGGTTCATTTCCGGAGATGAGGAGGGACGGAGATTTTTAAGAGCAGTCTCAATTGCATCAATGATTTTTACATAACCGGTACACCGGCACAGGTTCAGGTTGATTGCTTTTTTGATCTGTTCCCGGTCAGGATCGGGGTTTTCAGAAAAAAGAATTTTTGTTCGCATGATCAGGCCGGGGGTGCAAAAACCACACTGTACGGCACCTTTCTCCACGTATGCCCTGGCTATAACCTCCCTGACCTCGGCAGGAATGCCCTCCATGGTAATGACCCTGTTTCCTTCAAGGAATTTCATCTTCCGGGTACAGGACAACTTCGCCTTCCCGTCTATTTCCACCATGCAGGCTCCGCAGGCTGCCTGGCCTGAACAGCCGTCTTTTACGGAGGTGATCCCTGCACGCTCCCTGAGATAATTCAGCAGCGTAAGGTTCTCATCCCCGGTGTATTCTGTTTTCAGGTTGTTGAGGTAAAATGTGATCATATCTTCAGTTCTTTGGCTGGTGCCGGTGTCTGTTCATGTAAAAATGCACGCAATGTTTTCAGGTACAACCCTGGTTGCTCCACCGAAATGGCATGCCCGGCGCCGGGGATGACCACCAGTTGGTGGTTTGGGAAAAGCTCCATGTACTCGGTAAGATAACCCCATTTCTGATTGTCGCATTCCCCCCGCATAATGAATAACGGAACCGGTGAGTTTTTCAATTGAGGCCTGGGGTCCCGCATCTCAAACAAGCTCCGCAGGGTCATAATCCGCACATAATATCCCGCCCCGCCTTTTGCTTTCCCTGCCTTTGAAGTATCACAAACGGTTGTTTTCGCTGTTTCATTCGACAGCGAGGTTTCAAAGTCATCCATCTCCTTGTCTGAAGCCAATTTTATGTCGAAAATCTTTGCATACAGGAATACCGTTTTACTTCTCAGGTTCTCAATTTTTTCATTTGCCTGCCTGTTTGAGTAAAGTGGTTGTTTTAAATGCAGGCTGTCGGGTGGTACAATGGCTCCCAGCTCTTTCCTGACCGGGTATACCGGCCCCGGCCCGGTAAAGATGAGTTTTTCGACCCTGCCGGGATGGTCAGCCACATATAAGGTTGCAAGAATGGCTCCCCAGGATTGTCCGATCAGGATTACTTTTTCTGCGCCTGTTTTTTTTATTATTTCTGCCAGGTCCCTTTTATGCCGGTCGGCGGTGTACCCTTCAATATTTTCCAACCGGCCGGAATAGCCGCTCCCAACCTGGTCGTACAGGTACACATCAAATCCGTCTTCTGAGAGTGGTAAAAAGCGTTGTACGGTTGCGTCGGATATAAACCCACCCGGGCCGCCATGTAAATAGATAACAGGGTATGGCATTTTTGCACCTTTGGAAGCAATGAAGGTATATGCAATCCGCGAGCCTGTAGGTAAAGTCCAGTATTGGATATTTTTTCTGCCCTGCAACTGAGGGACGTTGTATTTCCGTGGATAAAATAGGAGAAACAGGAAAATACCTGTGCAAATCAATAAAGTGAATGCGAGATATGTAAAGATCTTTTTTTTCATTTCAGCTTTATGTGGTCCGCAGCTATTGTTCTTCCGGAAAAATGGCAGGGCGGGAATTGTTGCCAAAAAGCTTCTCAACAAACTTGATCTCAGGATCTATTGGATCAGGAATTTGTATGGACGATTGAACCGCTGAAAGATCCTTCAACCCGCTTCCGGTCAGCAACACAACATTTTTTGATCCGGATGGAATCAGTCCCTGATCCCGGTACTTCAGCATGCCGGCATAGGCAGCGACGGCGGCAGGTTCAGAAAACAACCCCGTGGATCGTGAAAGCTGAAGTGATGCGGCGAGTATTTCCTCATCCGATACCAGGACCGACTCTCCATAATATTTATCCAGGTAGCCTGCCGTCATATGGAAGCATCGTGGAACGTCAACTGATATGGAATCGGCGATGGTATTGGAGGGTGCGGCAACAAATGATTTTTTTTTCAGGTTGTTGATGAGGTTGCTGCTTCCCGCTGCCTGGACAGCGACCAGGACCGGCATCCGGTCAATTATCCCGAGAAGCAACAGGTCTTCGAAACCCTTGCAAACACCGGAAAAGATGACCCCATCGCCCACCGGGATAAAAATGCGGTCGGGTACCTGCTGATTCAGCTGCCCGAATATCTCAAAGGAGACAGTCTTCTTTCCCTCGATGGTCAGGGGGTTATAAGCGGTATTCCGGTTGTAGAACCCGTACTGTTTCGATATCTCCACACTCAGGTCAAAGGCATCATCATACGTGCCCCTGACGGGGATCAACGAGGCCCCATACATCAATATCTGTGTAAGTTTTGCCAACGGGGCTGCAGCCGGAACAACGATGATCGCATGTTGCCCCTGCGACGCGCAAATTCCCGCAAGGGATGATCCTGCATTTCCTGTTGAAGCGGCTGCCAGTGTATGAATACCGTGTTCGCGTGCCCATGCCGAAACCAGTGCGGATGCACGGTCCTTGAAAGAATAGGTCGGGTTCTGCGAATCATCTTTCAGAAAGACCTCAAAATCATCCAAGATCTTCCCGTCCGCTTGTGCGCCCGTCCGCCCGTCCGCCTGTCCGCCCGTCCGCTTGTCCGCCTGTCCGCCTGTCCGCCCGTCCGCCCGTCCGCCTGTCCACCCGTCCAACCTGTACATCGGCGTATTCCCAACCCGCAGGTCCGGCCATGCATCCCTGTTTTTTATTGGCAACAACGGAAGAAAATGCTCGCCTTCCATACGTTCAAAAAGGTTGTTTACGCGAGATCCACTGCGGATGGTTTCATAGTTGTATACGGTTTTCAGCACACCCAGCGGCGGAAAGCCTGGCCTGTTCAATGTTTCGCAGGCAGGGCAAAGGTAGATAACCTTATCTCCTGCGTATTCCGCGTTGCAATCAACACATTTGAAGTGAAACTTTTCAGGCATAATTTTTATTTCTGACTTGACTATCCCTTCTCATCAATGGGGCTGAAGCCCCAAAATTCATCAGCAACCTCCTAAACAGTCAGCTAAAGCTGACTGCAATAAATTCCTTGTGCTTTCAGCACATTCGGTAACAGTCAGTTAAAACTGACTGCAATAAATTCCTTGTGCTTTCAGCACATTCTGCAACAATCATCAAAAGTTGACTGCAATAAATTCCATCTGTCTGTCTTTCAACTATTGCAGTTGGCTTTAGCCAACTATTTTATGTGTGGCGAGATCATTTGGCTTTAGCCACATTTATTGTTTCAAATGTACCCACCTTCTCACCCAACTCATAAAGTTCAATTTATGGGGCTGAAGCCCCAATTATCATCAGCCCTTCTCCTAAACAGTCAGCTAAAGCTGACTGCAATAAATTCGAAGTGCTTTCGGCACATTCTGTAACAGTCAGTTAAAGCTGACAATAATAAATTCTATATCCTTGCAGTGCATTCTGTAATCGTCATCAAAAGCTGACTGCAATAAATTCCACCTGTCTGTATTTCATCTATTGCAGTTGGCTTTAGCCAACTGTTTTATAAGGGGCTCCTGATCATTTGGCTTTAGCCACATTTATTGTTTCATCAGTCTTTTATATTCTGTATAAAAGTCCACCCATATCTATTCATAAACTCAGCTACCTCCTCCCCAAAGGTCATACTCCCATGATGTTTTTCCTGGCCGTGAATATATAACCGCACTTTATCCAGGTGGCTCTCACTTACACCCACTGCCCAATAATCATCTTGCCAGATAAACTTGTCCCTGATCAATGAATGTTTATTGACCCAGAAAGATGATTCACCCTTAATCAATTGGGCAATCTTGCTCACAGATTGGTCTTTTCCTAGGGATACAAGGCAATGGGCATGTTCGGCGTATCCACTGATGCTATCAAGCCAAATCTGCTTTTCCTCAGCATTTGATTTGATGTGCTGAAAAAATTGTTTTCTCAACTCTTCGGAATGGAGAAATGGTTCACGGTTTTTTGTCGAAAAGACCAAATGTACCCAAATTCTTACCCAGCTCATAAAGTTCAATTTATGGGGCTGAAGCCCCAATGTTCTTTAGCCATCCTCTTAACAGTCAGCTTTAGCTGACTGCAATAAATTCCATGAACTTTCAGCACATTCTGTAACAGTCAGTTAAATCTGACTGCAATAAATTCCATGTACTTTCAGCACATTCTGTAACAGTCAGTTAAAGCTGACTGCAATAAATTCCATGTACTTTCAGCACATTCTGTAACAGTCAGTTAAAGCTGCCTGCAATAAATTCCATCTGCCTGTCTTTTATCTATTTCAATTGGCTTTAGCCAACTGAAACTGATGATGTGTTTATTTCAGCAGTCCTGTCCTTTCATTAAATTCGTTGATCAGCTCGTCCCACCGTGCGGGCTGGCTGAATATTTGCGGCCAGATATGACGGTCATCCCATAACTGCCGGAGGTCTTCCACCTCTTTCCCCTGTTGTTCGATCCAGGTAAAGTATTTCAGGTTATGAATGGCTTTCCGGTCGTTGTATCCAAGTTCCTGCATGGTAGAGGGGGCGGTTCCGAGCATGCATTTTTCATGGTCACGGGCTGCCTGGAGGAATGAATAGGCACCACGTTCCGCGGTCAGTTCTTCCAGCCTCGATCCGTACATTTCGGCAGAATCGGTGGCAATGGTCACCATGACATCTTCACTGGTAAACTCAAAATGTTTTGCTGTTTTGATTGCTGAAAGAATATTTCCGATACCCGAAATGCCGATCGTGTCGAGCATTGGGAGCAATTCCTTGTCAACGCCGTTTGCCGCGAGGTATTCGTGGCCTTCCTTTTCATTGAAAAGCCTCAGCAGCCGCATGCAATCCTCGTCATCAATGGCCGTCACCACATCGGTATTGCGGACATTGTGGATCCAGGGCACATGTTTGTCGCCGATTCCTTCGATCCGGTGGCCGCCAAAACCGTTCTGCAGGAGTGTCGGGCACTGCAATGCCTCTGATGCTACCACCTTCAGATGCGGGAATTTTGTACGCAGGTAATCGCCGGCGGCAATGGTCCCTGCCGACCCGGTGGCTGAAATATAGGCAGCCAGGTTGGCATCCTTCCCGGCAGCCATCCTGAACGCCTCTTCAATGGCGTTGCCGGTAACCTCATAGTGCCAGCAGGAGTTTCCAAACTCCTCGAACTGGTTGAATACCATGCAATCCTTGCGGGTCCTTTTGATTTCCCAGCATTTGTCATAAATCTCCTTCACGTTCGACTCACATCCCGGGGTGGCAATCACCTCGGCACCGATCTCTTCAAGCCAGGCAAACCGTTCACGGCTCATCTCTTCCGGCAGAATGGCCACGGCAGTGACATCCATCAGGTAGGAATCGAAGGCGCCCCCGCGGCAGTAATTGCCTGTTGAGGGCCATACGGCCTTATGATATGTGGGGTCAAACCCGCCGGTAATGATGCGCGGGGCCAGGCAGCCATAAGCGGCGCCAACTTTATGCGCACCGGTTGGGAACCATTTGCCCAGCATCACAATGATACGGGCGTCGATACCGGTGAGTGATCTGGGCAACTCAATGAAATTTGGCGCCCCGTATAACCCGCCCGAAGCCTTTGGCTCATTTTTCCAGGTTATCCGGAAAAGATTCAGGGGATGAAGGTCCCACAAACCGATGTTTTTCAGTTTGTCCTTGATGCGTCCGGGAATCAGGTCCGGGTTCTGCATCTGTGCAAAAGTAGGCAGGATAATTCCTTTTTCGCGGTAGTGGCCGACGGCCTTGTTCAATACTGTCTGATCAACGACATCTTTAATAATTGGTATCATGTTTTTTCACTTTTATTTTTTCACTTCTTCTTATTCATTGCTCATTGTTATTTGCATCGCCCCGGCAAGAACAATGCTCATCTCCGCTGCAAATTCAAAATGGAATTCCCTCACACACGGTGTCAGGAATTTGACTTCAACGAGGGTGAAATCAGCCAGATTGATGACCGCCCTCACCTGGTTGGTCTCATAGAGATATTTGCCATCGGTTAAACTCAGTGTCCGGATGTTCTCCTGCTCTTTATAGATCAGGACCTGTTTTCCATCAAGACGGCTCAGTAAAAAACCTGTCCCCTCCCGGTTCAGGGATTTCACCGAAAGGGAAACCCCGGGCTTATCGGCAAACGGCCTGCCACCGGATGGACAAAATGTAGTACAATTGCCACATTCATTGCATAAATCGCGGATATTCAGCACCTGGAATTGCTGATCGGCCGTAAAAACCTTATCCGGTTCGAATGCAATGGTGCCGTCTTCTTTCAAAATGGCCTTTTGCAGCATATAGGATACCGGTTCAATCTCGTACCCGAAGTTGGCAAGGTTCGGACAAACCGATACGCAGACATTGCATATTTCATCGCACTGAAGACATCGCGCAGCCTCGTGCCGGGCTTCCCCGGCCGTAAGCGAAGACATGACCAGGTCGAAATTTTGCCGCTGATCCAATGCTGTCTCAGCCGGATGAATACCATATTTCCTGGTTGCCTTCCGTTTCATCAGATCCTGGATACTGACATTGCTGATCGCCCGGCTGCTCACATTTTTGACAGGAACATGCGTAGGTGATGAGGTTATTTGGAGGGCAATGTCAGATGGCACGTTGATCGTATTCTCAATGATCTCCCGGGCTGCCTTCCGCCCGTCGGCAATGGCATTGATGGCGGTGGATGCGCCACGCAGGGCATCACCGCCTATGTAAAGTCCGGGAATTTGTGTCCTGTAACTTCCCTGATTGGTCCTGAGTAAATCCGGTTCAATGAAGTCGACTGCCAGTTGCTGGCCAATGGCCGGAATGATAGTGTCGCATGAAATTTCAAATTCAGAACCCGGGATCGGAACCGGGGATGGCCTGGTTCCAGGTGTCGCTTCAGACAGCGTGTTCCGGGTACAGATAAGCCCCGTAACCCTGCCATCGGCCGACAGGATACTGCAGGGGTTGGTCAGTTCCATGATGCTGATGCCTTCCTCCAGTACCGCTGCGATTTCACCATGATCCGCCGGCATCTCTTTCATGGTGCGGCGGTAAACGATGGTTACACTGCCACCCGGGCCAACCATCCGGTATGCAGTACGTGCGGCATCCATGGCGGTGTTCCCGCCGCCGATGATTACCACATGCTGCCCGAGGAGGGTTGAAAGGTTTTGCCGCACATCAAACAAAAATTCAAGAGGATCAATCACACCCGCGGAGTCCACTCCTTCGATCCTGAGCTTCACCGATTTTTGGGCCCCGGAGGCCAGGAAAATTGGATCAAATTCATTTTGCAGGGATTCAAACCGGGTACGGTCAACGGGATGGTTGTCATATAAATGGATCCCTGATGCAAGGATGCGCTCAATATCTGTTTCAATGGCCTGGGATGTGAGCCGGAACGACGGGATGGCTGCGGAAACCATCCCGCCTGCCAGGTTTTTCTGTTCAAAAAGGTCCACTTCGAAGCCTGCCTTCCGCAGGAACCAGGCGCACGATAAGCCTGCCGGACCTGCCCCTATGATGGCAGCCCGCATCCCCTCCCTTTGAACAGGAGAGGCCTGGGGTGGTGTCATCTCTTTTGCCGGCGCCCCGGGATTGGTTTCAGCCACAAACCTTTTGATTTCCCGGATGTGCAGCGCTTCATCATAATTGATCCTTGTACATTTCATCTGGCATAGATGATCGCACACCATCCCGGTCACAGACGGGAATGGGTTGGTTCTGAAAATGGCATCAAATGCCGCCGGAAAATCCCCGTGGGAAGTATGATACATGTATTCGGGGATATCCTGGTTTGTAGGGCAGGTATCAACACAGGGGGCATGGATGCAGTCGAACCAGCCGAGTTCCCGTGAAGTCTTGATGGATGGATTGGATAAAAGTTGTTTATGATATGCCTGGTTTTCTGCCACCCGGTCGGCATAGTTGTTCAGGTTTAAAAGTGCCGACTGCACTACCGGGCCAGCAGAACCGGCGGCCTTTCTCACATAATCGTCAATGCTGTCGGCCTGTTTCAGTGCAAACTCCGCGCGAAGGTTTTCGATATACTGGTACAGGCGTCCGTATCCCCCGGGCTTCAGCAAATCACTGCAAACGGTCACCGGTTTCATTCCGCAGGCCAGCACATCAGCGATGTTGAAACAATCCACACCTGCCGAAAATGAGGCATCAAGTTCGCCTTTCATGCTGTTTTGAAGTTTGCGGGCCAGGCTGATGCTGATGGGATGAAGGGGCCGGCCACTCAGGTACATCATTGCCTCGGAAGGACTAAAAACATCTTTGTTATTCAGGGTTTCAAGTGTGTTGGTGAGTTTCACACCAAACGCTACCCCGTTTTCACGGGCGGCAAGGCCGAGGGATGCCAGGATTTGCAGGGCATCAGGGTACTTCAGGTCATGTTCAAAGGCCAGGTCGGGTACTACTGCGGTGAACCCCAGCTTTGTGTTTAGGATTCTGCGGAGATCCTCAGCCCCGAGCAGCGTTGGATTTAACTTGATGGTGGTGTGCAGTTTCTTCTCCCTGATCAGGTATAGACCGATTTTTTCGATTTCGTCAGGCGGGCAGCCATGCATGGTGCTCAGGGTAATGTGATCCGAGATCAGCGACGGGATATCGATGGTGTCAATTGCAGGGTAAATCGCACGGATGGAATTTTTCGCAAGGATCAGCTCTTTACTGCAATCGAGCATCCGGTCAAAGAACCACTGAACATTGGCGTTCATGATCCCTTCAAGGTTATACCCGGCGCTCATGTTGAAAAGTGTCCCGCACGGTTCCGGAAAGCCTAGCTCCCTGCGCAGTATATGAATGATGATCCAGGCATTCATATATTCTGTAAAAGACTCATGCACCTTGAGTTCCTGGGACCATTCACAGTTATATCCCTCATCCTGCATGTCGATGCAGGGTTTTGAGACTTCCAGTTCATCAAGCGTCTGGATGGTCTTCAATTCAATATACCGTGCCCCGCAGAGCCAGGCGGCAACAATGTTGAGTGCCAGCTGGGTGTGAGGACCTGCAGCCACGCCGACAGGTGTTTCAAGGTACCGGCCATATCTTGTAAAGCCAAAATTATCAGTTGGTTGCGGACGAAAAAACAAATTCCCGGGAATCCCCATGAATTTGTTTTGCCTGATTTCGGCAAGTGTTAACTGAAGCAGCCCCTGCAGTTTTATCGGGTGAAAATTTCCTGACACTTTTGCTTGTTTTTTCCAGGTGAATGAGTTGCCCCAAAATTAGAGATAATGCATGAGAATTGCCCCTCTAAAAGTTAATTATTAGAGAAGTTAGTGCCGGAAAATGTATTTTGCGTCGTTTTACCTGTTAATTTTGTAACTCTTCAAACAAATGAAAATCCTTTATGGAAGCTGTTGAAACATACATGAATGAAGCCTTCAGTGAAGCATTTCACTCGGTAAGAAACAACGTTGGGGGCCCTTTTGGTGCCGTTGTTGTGATGGACGGAAAAGTGATCGGGAAAGGCGGGAACTGTGTAAGTTCGCAAAATGACCCCACAGCCCACGCCGAAATAGTGGCCATCCGCGATGCCTGCCGGAATATTGCAAACTTCGACCTGACGGGTGCAGTCCTGTATGCAACCTGTGAGCCTTGCCCGATGTGTCTTTCGGCAATCTATTGGGCCAACATCCGGTCGGTTTACTATTGTTCCACACGCCATGATGCGGCGTCGATCGGATTTAAAGATAATCACATCTACGAAGAACTGAACCTGCTTCCGGAACAGCGTAAAATCAACTTCCTGCATGTCAATCACGCCACAGCTGCAGAACTCTTCAAGGAGTGGGCTGAAAAGACAGACAAAACACCATACTAAACCGGGCCATGTGTGCCGGTCTTTCCAGCCTTATTCGGTAGCAGGCATCAATACTTGAGTATTTTTTCCGTATAACCCTTGTTCCCTGATACAATCCTGACGAAGTACAAGCCGTCTGGTTTGCCGGCAAGGGAGACTTCCCTGTGTACTTCATTCGTCATGTCATCTCCCAGGATTAGCTCTCCGCAAGTTCCATATACGGTTACATAGGTGTTTCCCGATAAATCACCGGGCTCCAGTTCTATCGTGAATTTCCCGGGGGTAGGGTTCGGATAAATCCGGAACATCGATCCATCCACAGGAACTGCAGGGAGTGATTCGCCGGTGGCAGTGGCAACCATTGCGGCTGGCAACCCGTTGCAATACTGCCCGTTGGTGGTAATATACCCGTGCATGTATCCTCCGGGGTTGACCTTCGTTCCCGGGAGATAGCTGATCTTCTGGCCGGCGATCATGATGGCGCTCCCGCCATTCTGAACGATGAATGTGGTCAACCCGCCTGCAACGGTAATGGTCTGCAGTGCATTGTAACAGTTGCTTGTTCCGCCGGGAATGGTGATATCCTGCAGCGAAAGATCCTGTGGAGGTCCGTTAACAACAACATTCATAACATCGCTTCCCACACAGGCATTGTTTGTGGTGACTGTGAGGGTATATGTGGTGGTTACAGCAGGGGAGGCTAAAGGGTTTGGTATTGCAGGGTTGCTTAAAGATCCTGCAGGTGACCATAACCAGGTGTATGGGGTTGTTCCCCCGGTTGCATCACCGTTGAGTTGTACCTGACTTCCGCTCATGACAACATCAGGACCGGCATTAACAATCAGGGCATTCGCCTGGATACCGATCGTGCTGGTATTGTAAAGGGAGGTGATAATTGTCCCCAACGGGTCAGCGTATTCGCAGGCTCCGGGGGTTTGGGTATCCCATGTGAGGGTTGTCGAAATTCCCGCATTGGCTTTGAAACGGTACTGGACCAGGACGCCTGCCCCGATGTTGATTGTAGTCGTGCCTGCCCATGACATAATGACTTGGTTGCCCGACCGGTTTACAACGAGCAAGCCCCCGGAAAGTGCGGCATTTACAGAGTGATATCCTTCAAAAGTCATCTTGGTGGTGTCAAAGACCATTGTCAGGGAAATACTGCCCACGTTGCTGCAATTGGTCACGTTGACCGGTATATTCACATTGCCGGTGCAGGAATTGGTGATTGTTCCGGGGGTGGTGCTGATCGCAGCCTGGGTTACTGTAAGCAGGGCAGAATCTGATGTAGCCGAAGGTGTGCAGGTTCCTGAAACAATGCAACGATAAAAATACCCGTTCATGCCGGTGGACGCAGGATTGATAGTTAGTGTATTGCTGCCTGCGCCAGAATAGGGAGAGACATTCGAAAGGTTTGACCATATCGTTCCGCCATTGGTACTGACCTGCCATAAGTATCCCAGTCCGGTCCCGGTTCCTGAAACCGAAAATGAAGTGCTCCCTGAGGCATAAATTGTGCGGTTCAGGGGATCAGTTGTGATTGCAGGTGGTGTATTGATGGTTGCATTTCCGTTTGTCCAGGTGGAGAAGATCACCTGTCCGCTTACATCACTGTATTCACAATTTCCCGTGGTTTGTGTGTCCCAGATCAGGGTACTTGCCCCGGGTACGCCGGCGAATTTCAGTTCTGTCAGAAGCCCCCCGTTGGCAATTGTTGCAGCCGTTATGTTGGACCACGTCAGGTAAACCGATCCGGCCGAGGCATTTGCTGTGAAGATGCCTCCTGAAACTGAAGCATTTAAATTCTGATAGCCGGTATATGCCAGGATTGCCGGGTTGAAATTGAGTGTCAGTGAAAAGGCAGCAACACCTATAAAATCAGTCACATTTATAGGAACTATGATTTGTCCCGGGCATCCTGTAATGTTACCGCAGGTGGTAATGACATTCGGCAGAACCGTAAGAACAGCCGGATTTGAAAAAACCACAGGCAAACAATTCCCGCTAACCCTGCAACGATATTGATACCCGCTGATGGCAAGTTGCGCTGCAGTGATGGTGAGCGTGGAGGTTGTTACATTGGAATAGTATCCGCCATTCACCAGGTCAGTAAAACTTGCTCCGCCATTGGTGCTGACCTGCCATAAATAAGACAAACCCGAACCGGAGGCAGTTACGCTGAATGATGTGTTCTGCCCTTTTGCGATGATCTTGTTAGCGGGATCTGAAGTAACAGCCGGCAAGCCATAAATAGTTTCATTTCCGTTTGTAAAAACCGAAGTAATCAGCGATCCGCTGAGTGTCGAATATTCACAGTTGCCCTCAGTAGCTATGTCCCATACAAGGGGACTGCTGCCTGTGCCCGCCGAAAATAAAAGTTCAACCAGCGTTCCGTTGCCAAAAGTGGCTGCAGTTGTGGATGACCATGTCATGTATATCTTGCCGCCGGAAGCATTGGCCACAAATGTACCTCCTGAAAGTGCCCCGTTCAGGGTTTGATAACCATTGTAAGTAAGGCAGGAAGAATTATATGAAAAAGTCAGCGAAAATGCCGCAACACCGGTAAAATTCGTTACCGTAACCGGAACAATGATATTCCCCGGACAAAAACTTGCTGTTGGCAAGATTGTCGTTACCGGATAAATGACGGAGAGTGTGACTTCATTTGTATAAACTACAGGGGCACAGGTGCCGGTAAGCCTGCACCTGTACTTGTATCCATTGTAGGTGATCAGGGCATTTGTAAGGTACAGCGTACTGCCGGTGACATTTGAATAGGTCGCATTGTTGATAAGATCTGTCCATAATCCACCGCCATTGGTGCTGATCTGCCACAGGTAGGCAATTCCTGCTCCGGATGCTGAAACGGAAAAAGAAGTATTCTGCCCGACCAGCACGGTTTTATCAACCGGCTGCGTGTTTATCACGGGTGGTTGATTGATTGTTGCCGTTCCATTGGTAAAAGTAGCAGGCAGGATGTTGCCGTTGATATCGCTGTACTCGCAATTCCCGGCAGTCTGGGTGTCCCATGACAGGGTAGTCGTACCGGGCACCGAGTTAAACCTTAATTCAACCAGTGTGCTGCTTCCAAGATTCGCCGCGGTGGTATTGGCCCAACTGATGACAACTTTATTCCCGGTGGAATTGATGATAAGAAGCCCGACAGTGAGAGAATTGTTCAGGTTCTGGTAACCAAGGTAGGTCAGTTTGGTGTTGTCATAGTTCAGTATCAGCGAAATAGCGCCGATACCATTGCAGTTGGTCACGTTTACGGGTACCACAATATCTCCGGGACAACTCGTAACTGTCCCGGCAGTGGTGGTGATCTGAGCAAAGCCGGAACCTGCCCAGATCATCATCAGTACCAGTGGTAGTATTTTCAAAATCAGTGTCTTCATAGCGCAGAGATTTTTAATTAGATACCACTAACTTGATCATGCCGGTAAGTGTTTGTCCGTTGCTGGTGTTTTCGATTTTTAACAAATATATTCCTGGTTTCAAGCCCGATGCATTTAGTGTAACCTTATGATTGCCCTTCGGCAAGTCACCTGCTGAAACGTCCATGACATGGGTTCCGGCAATGTTCAGCAGGGAAATTTTCATCTTTCCCGGTTGAGCGAGCGAAAACTCAATCACCGAATTTTGATCGACCGGGTTTGGGTACACGGAAAATCCTGTGAGTCCGTTTCCCGGATTGATGCCGGTGAGTGTTGTATTGATCGTTGGGATTGAAACAACTTCCATGTCATTGGGTACGGCAAGCGCATCCGCAAACTCGCAATCTTCAAAGATATCCAGCGCGATACCCGTGGTGAGTCCCGACAAATCTTTTGCCTTCATCGTCAGGATGACAACAACATCATCGTCGTCGATGTTTATTGCATTCATGTCGCACCATCCCATTCTGAACAATCCGCTGATGGCAGTCCATGAGAATCCCGACGTGCCATTGGCGAGGCGTGCGCCGGTAATTTCGAGGTATTTTTCCGGGTAATAGAAACCAAGTGAAATAGCACCAATCTGCATTGTCGATTTTAACTTAACCGGGAAATCAAATTCAGAAAATGATTCAACAAGGAGTGAGCCTTCATGAACCAGTCCGACAGAAGCTGAGCTCTTTTTGGCAGGGGCATAGGATGAATTGACATCTCCAAAACAGATCATTTCCAGGTTGCCTGTCACATTGCTTCCGTTCATAATCAGCGTATCATAATTATAAAGATAATCGCCGGCAGGGAACGAGGTAATCAACCCCGAATAACGCTTCATTACAAGAAGGGCATCGGTTCCGTTCGCACTGTGACTGAAATTGACGTCAGCTGCAGCCAGGTTCATGCCGGTTAGCGGCGTGATCTGGGCAAAATGATTCAAAATGTTCAGGGCATCGGTAGAGTTCACACCACCCCATGCTGCCGAAGGAGTGACAGTCATCCGGTAGTTGCCGGAAGCAAATGAAGGGAATGTATAAACCCCGGATATATTGGTAGTTGTGGAGGCTATCGTGGTATTGGCAAAGTTCTTTACAACCATTGCTGCATTTTTTATCGGGTTTGCGCCGGCATTTGCATATTTTACGGTACCGCTCAGTACCGTGTTGGTGGTAAATAAACTGGGAACCTGTGCAAAAGGGCCGAAATTAACCCTGCCTTTGGCAGTGTTGTCAGCTTTGTCGTAAATCCTGTATGCTACCATGGTTGAGTCGCCCGACCTCCAGAAATTATACCTTGCGTTGACTTCGGCAGTTGAGTTGTTGTACAATTCGTATGTCCCGTTGTTGTATAGGTTGCAGGTATATGTATCGGCATTCCCGAGGGTGGCGGTTCCAGTTCCGTCGAGGTAGATGCCATTGCTGGCGTTGTAGGTGAAACTGGAGTTTTTAATGGTGAGGCTGGAACTGGAAATGTTTAACCCGTTACCGGTTGACTGGGTGATCGTGCAATGGTCAAGTGTTGGCTGGCCGGAATTCACACAATTGATATTGTACGTGGCGCCTTTCTCGATGACACAATATTTTAACAATGAGGCTCCACTCCAATTGTCGTTCCAGTCGGAGAAATATATTCCTCCCCATCCTCCGGCGGTATTGTTATAGGGCTTGAAATTGATAAGGCTGTCAACCTTCCCTTCGGCCCAAAGGTCACCCCCATATGAATTGGGCCATCCAAGCTGAATCTTAACCCCCGGATCAAAGGCCATGGTCACACCTGGCTGTACAGTCAATCTTGAATGACTGCCATATTCTGCCATCACGATGTCACTCAGTACATGGTAAGGAATATTATCGAAATAAACGGTTCGGTTTGCATCATACGAGCCTCCTGACAGGGCTATATAGTTGGGTACATTTGAAGTGTACGTGTTGGTTCTCAGGTAGGGGTTGCACGTCCAGTCGTTAAATTTCAAAGGGTAACCGTTGTTTGAAGTGAACAGGGTGTTTTTAATTGTTGGGCTTGATTGATACAGGGTGATTCCCTGTCCTGCTGACAGATGGATCGTGCAGTTGTTGATGGATGGCTGGGATGATCTTTCAATAAGAATATTTTGGGAATTTCCATGGCGAACCTTACAATACTCCATGGTGGAAACACCGCCCCAGTCATCATTCCACTGGGTAAAATGAATCCCTTCCCAGCCCCCTGAAGTGGTGTTGTATGCCCTGAAGGTGATCTGGCTTCCTGGGGTGCCTACTGCATAAAGTTCTCCCCCATAAGAACTTGAAGCGCCAAGTTGAAGCTTCTTTCCAACTGCAAACGCCAATGATACCCCGGGATCAATGGTCAATCTGCTTTTACCGGCATACTGGGCCATGATCAGATCATCCAGTACATAATATGGAATGCCATCATAATTATAGGTCCTGTCAAATGAGTAATTTCCGCCAGAAAGTGCAATATAGTTGATGGAATTGCCGGTATAGGTGTTTGCTGTATGCACAGGGTTGGCTTCAGGATTAAGGAAATACAATGGATACCTGCCATTGTTGAGAAACTGGCAATTGGTGATGCTGCCGGTTGAATTGCTGTACCTCGCTCCATCAGTGAATGAATTCCTGATAATGGTATGGTTGATCAGATCAGGCTGTACCGTATTCAGGGAGTAGTAGTTATAGTCATATCCTTTTTCAATAATACAATAATCCAGCTGGGAATGGCCCCCCCAGTTATCGCTGTAGTCGGTAAAATATATTCCATTCCACCCGCCTGCGAGGCCATTGTGCGACGTGAAGGTGATCGCACTGTCTGCGGTTCCAATTGCATACAGTTCGCCACCATAGGAACCTCCAATGCCAATTTGAATCTGAACACCGGGAAGTCCCTTGATGGTGTTCCCGGGTTCAATGGTCAGGCGGTTTGCGCCCGCATAAATGCCGATTCTGACTATACCCAGCAGGATATAATCATAGGTGATCGAATTCCAGCGCTGGCTTGAAGAGATATCCCCGCCGTCGATGGCAATTCCGTTATAGGTGTTTAAGGTTAATGCTGGTGAGCCGCTTGGCTGATAAAAAGTCAGGTTGGGTGTCGGATATCTTATGGCGTATGTATTATGATCAATTGTTGTGCTGCCGCTGCTGAAATTGGGATTTGAAGCAGTCCCGGTCAGAAATACACCAGCACCGCCATTGTAGGAGAGTGATGAGGCTATCAGGGTCGGGCTTGACAGATTCAGGTAGAGGCCGTTTTCTGTATTTGCCCTGATACTTGAATTCTGGATATTAAGATGCGACGAGTTGAGGCTGACTCCATTCCCGGAGGCATAGCGGATGGTGCAATGTGAAAGAAGCGGCTCGCTGGTGTTATTACAGGAAAGGTTTGCATTGTTGGTTCCAAACCCTGCACTGGAGATCACGGTATAGTTAAGCTGGGAGGAGACACCGTTATCACTGTTGTCGTCAAAATAAATTCCGTCCCATTGCCCGGTTTCATTGGTAAAATAGGTGAATTTAACTGAATCTGCGGGCGTTCCGCTGCAGATCACATTCGCCTGGCTTACGGTCAACCCCGTTCCGGGCAGGAACAGGATGGTTGTACCTGCCTGGAATGTATGTGTACCAGCTGTAAATGAAATGTCGGAAGTTGCCCAGTAAGGGCTGAGTGCGGCTGTAAATGTGGTGGTGCCGTTAAGATTTCCCGTCAGCTGTGTTCCCGGGGTGGTTAAAGTCATGTCCAGCAATGATGCATTGAGTGTTGCCGACCCTGAAAGGTTGACTGCGTACTGAAGGTACTGCTTGGTAAGGGTTACCGGGATGGGGGAAATAGCGGTAAGTGCAGTCCAGTCACTCCAGATTCCGTCGCTTCCGGCAGTCCGGTAGTTGACCTCCACTTTTGCCGGTAACGTTGCTGTTTTGTTGAATGCGATCTGGTTGATCAAACGCTCGGCGCCCAACTCGTAAAAAGGATTCGAAACGAAGACGCCATGGGATATGTAATTGGCTGTCAAAGCCATGTTTGCAAACCTGCAGTTGATGATGGGGGTTCCTGAAAGATTCAGACCTCCGGTGTAGTATACCTGGCCGTTCCCGGTAAATGCAGAACCATCTTTGGTGTAGTCGTACATCACGTTGGCAGAGGTCTGCCAGGATAAAGCTCCCACGGCATCGGCGTTTGCATAATAGACTTTGTTGCTCAGCGTGGCGCCTTCAGCACCTGCCATCACCGAAATAATCCCATTTGTAACTGCAGAGGAGTGGTTGCTGATGGGTTGTGGCAAAACCGAGTTCATTGACCAGTCTGAAATTGTTCCGTTTAACCCCGGCGTGGCCATATAAACCAGGTTTGATTTGTTCCCGGAGTTGTCATAACCGCCCATTACATAGAGTCTGCTGTTATAGGTTAGGGTGCTGTGCCGGTTCCGGGCCGCCAGCATCGTACCGGAGGTAAAGGCCGACAGGGTGTTCAATGCATTGACCTTGGCATAGTAGACTGTATTCAATGCGGTGTTCTCAGTCATTGAACTGGAGCCGCCGATCACATAAATGTAACCCATCAGGTAGGTTGCCGTGTGCCCCCAGAGATTTGCCGGGAGGGTTACGGCTGAAGTCTGCCAGGCCCCGATCGTACCGTCTGTGTTGAGGGCTGCATAATAAATGGTATTGTAAACCTGGGATCCGTCACGGCCTCCCATGACATAAATTGTATTCGTCCCGATAACGACTGCCGGGTCACGCAAAGCTACGGGCAATGGATTCAGGGATGTCCATGAGGTGATCCCGCCTGATTGAATTGTCGCAACATAAACGGTATTGACATAATTTAAATTATTATAACCGCCTATCATGTAAGCATACCTGTCATTCCACGAAACAGTGCGGTGCCCCGTCAGGGTTTGGGGAAGAACGGTGGTCGTAAGCCACGAGCCCACTTCGTTTGCTGCAAATTGCAGCGAAACATTGTCGCTTGCAACAACTACATTGTTCAACACGCCTTTATTGAAATCGGTATTGAGTGTTTGGGTGAAGTTGACCTGGGCGTTCAGTGTTTCAAGGCCCACGGTGAAAAATGAGATGATTCCCAATAACAAAACTTTTCCTGAAAGTTTGTTTGTCAGAAAATGTAAATGATTTTTCATAATTAAGTGGTTTTAAATTAAGTGGTTGGAAATATTCATTCGGGATATCACTATATTTGAAAAAATCAGAGACTATTGTAATGAGTAAAGATATATAATAAATAAATATTATATTCAAAATATTATGAAAAAAGTTGTCCACTTATATATGCACTTATATGCATAACATCTGTAAATGTTATGTCAAATAACCAGGATGCCGTAACAGCTGCCAACATTTTTTTTGCAGGCAGTAACCTGTAGAATTTTGAGCAAAATACAAACTTAAAAACAGGTGCACAATGACCTGTTTGCGTCATTTTCTGTGTGCTGGGACCCGGGAGAGGAGGTACAGTCACAATAAAAATTATTACCTTTACAATGATTTATTCAACAATTAAAAGTAACCCTGTCCTGAACTATGCCTGATCACCACAATAAAAAGCATTTCCTCAAACTGCCCAGGTATATCGGTGGAAGCGTCGCTTTCAGGGAGTTTATCGCCGCAAACCTGCAGTATCCCGACAAAGCGCGTGATGCCAGGGTGGAGGGTTCAGTGGTTGTTGAATACGACATCCACGACAACGGGATGGTGCGCAATCCAAAGGTGTTAAAAGGGATCGGTTACGGGTGTGATGAAGAAGCGCTCCGGGTTGTTGGCATGCTCCGTTTTGAAACGGTTAAAAACAGGGGCGTCAGGGTGAAGATGACCACTAAAACTACGATCCATTTCAAGTTGCCACCGGGAGTTCAGATAAACTATTCGGTTACATCAAAAGAGGTGCCCCCAGCCACGGCAGAAACCAACCAGGACAACCCCGGTCCTGTTACCTATGAATACACGATCTCGTTTTAAGCCTCCATCGAATATCTTTCAGTCAAATTAAGGGAGGTTGTCCTCAATCGTCATTGTTCCTTCAATGGTCAGGAATTTCAGTGAACCGACCGTTAAGGAAGCTTCAGGGCGGATAGTCAGGTTGTGACAGATGGCAGGGTTTACCGAAGAAATGACCGGCATGTGCGGCACTCCCGACGGGATTATGACGTTGTTTGTTGCAACAGGCACCCCGCTGAAAGATGTATGATTGAGCATATGCCAGTTTGCCGGGTTATGCCAATCCTCGTTTGCCTGGCCATTCCATACCCATGTCAGATCTGCCGGTCCGAAAATAAAATTCCCTTTGCCGGTGAACGTAACCGCAGCAAGATGATTTACAGTGTCATTTGAAATGGCCGAGACGGGCCCTGTAAGCAGTTGAACCGCCCTGCCGGAAAAAAGCTGGATGGTGCCGAAATCTGAAACATACCCCCCGGATAGGTCAGAATCTATTTTCATCCAGGCAACATCTGTTTTTTTACCGGTCCGGATGATGGTTTGAGTTCCGGCTACAAGACTGTCCCCGTTTTGAAGAAAAGCGGAGGTAAAGATGCCGTCGGTTGTTTCTGACAGGAAGTTGATTTTTCCGTTGCCTTTCACCGGTATGTTCAGGCCCGAGGAGTCTGCAGAAACCGTATAAAGGATCCCTCCTGGTGAGCAGAAAATGAGATCCCTTGAATTATCCGCAAGTATCCTGACTGAAGTGGCTGCGGTGCTTTGACTCGCCTGTGCAACATCCGGGGGAGGTGTTGTGTAGGGAAACAGCGTGGAGAGAAACAGGGTTCCCGTAGTGTTGTTTTTTTGTACCAGTATCTTCGAATATTTCCTGTAACTCCCGAAGATGGCCATGCTGTCCTGCTCATACGAATATCCTGAAGCATTTCCAGGAACGTTTACCTGGGCCAGCAACGACACCTCATTTCTCGTATAGGTGCCCCGGCCGTTGCTGAAACCGGGAACGAAAGCCCCTGTTAATGAAGCAGGTGTGCCTCCGTATAATCCATTCCCATGCAGTTGAAACGTAAAGTTTTTTGCCGTGGCAGACGACACAAAGTCGGAAAGAAGAAAATATTTATTCCTGACAAACAGGTTCTTCCGGATGATGTCGGCCCCCTGGTATGAAACCCTCACCTCACCATAATCGAGAAAGGGGGTATCGAAAGAATGTTCGATATATGCCGTATTCGTTGAGGTGCTGACGGACTCCCCGGTAGGGGGCAACGGCCCGGTACCGTTGACAAGGATCAGGCTGTGGTCGATGGCTTTGTTTTCAATTTCGGCCACCGAAGCGCCCGGATACCCGGGATCAATGGCAAGGAGTTCGCCATACGCCATCAGCGAAAACGCTGTGGCATCACCCTGGTGGTGGGCTTTTGCTCCTGTTAGCGCAATGCCGTGTTTGCCGATAAAATGCATGTATACCGCGGAAGGTTCCCAGGATGACCTGAAAACCAGGCTCCCGGCCGCCGGCAATGACTGGAAGGGACTGTCGGCAATGGCAGCATGGGTTACATTGGTGGCGATATATTGTGTCCGTATGGCGGGATCATCAGGCGGATAAACCGGATTGGGCCAGTTGAATTGCGGCTTTCCCGAAAGGGCCATGATGCCCGTTCCGAAAAACATAGCGCAGTCGTGGATGGCCGGGCAGCTTCCATCGGGCAGGCGGATCTTGTTCATCCAGTCGTATAACCGGTCGTATCTTGGATCAAACCAGGGATTCCTGATGCTCCGGGTGGTATTGTTAAAGGTGGCCGAATAGTTTCCGTCAGGCAGGAAATTTCCCATGGAACGGATAAACGGGAAAGCATTTTCAAAAGCATATTTGAAGTAGTTAGGGCCTTCGGCGTAACCCGCCAGTGTGTCAGGTTCCGAAACGCGGGGATAAGTGCCATTTTCCCTCCACAAAGTATTGTCAAGGTTATATAGCCCCGCATTGATCCAGTTCTGGGGCTGGTAATTTACGTTGGTGCTTGAATAATCATTGAACACCACGGCTGCCAGTCCCAAAGCCGAAGCAGTCATGATGCTGTGGTTGTTAACCTGGAACGTGAAAAACTTCATCGTGAAGAAGAGGTAAACCACATAGGTTGCCATTGACTTCTGGTAAAGGTTGGCAGTAAATGTGAGTATGTTGGATTTTGAGGTTTCCAGCAATGTTTGCGCCACTCCGGCACCTTTCAGCAAATCATGGGCTATGAGGAATGATATGAGTTCTTTTGAACGATGTTGCCATGGATTGTAAAAGGTCCAGCCGGATCCAACATCCACGTCGGTGTTCATTTGTGCCAGGAGCCCCAGTACCCTGGTAAGCAGCGAATCACGGGCGCCCTGCGACAAGGGAATAATGGTGTTGGCCGAAAACTTCCTGTCCATGAGGTAAACAAATGCCGCATCCCGTGCGATCATGGCACGCGCCGACCGTTCTTCGATGGTTGAATTTCCCGGAGGAATGGCCGAATTGGCATTCAGCCAGGTGTTGCCATATAAAGTAAGGTGGTCCGGATTGTCCAGCGATGCCCTGATGACTGGAATGGCGGTGCTGTCGAGCAATGTCCTTGGGTATGAAGGATCAAAACCCGTCGGGTTCCAGCTTCCCTGGGCAAAAATCCGGCATGGGACCGAGAACAGCAGCAGGTAAAAAAGCAATCGTGTTTTCATGGTTAAGGATGGTGCATTGCAGGACGGATTAATGTATAAATTTACAAAAAAATCACCATGGAATTCCTGGACGACGAAAGATTGTCGCGAATCAATTTATTTTTATCGTGTATC
Organism: Bacteroidota bacterium; assembly: GCA_026391835.1. Lineage (GTDB taxonomy): Bacteria > Bacteroidota > Bacteroidia > Bacteroidales > FEN-979 > CAIVAT01. The sequence continues at coordinate 13,073 of JAPLDF010000006.1, read as the reverse complement.
AGGGTAACCTTTAATCCGGGTGTATTATCATCAGAAAACCCAATTGAACAATCATTAAATCCTGAAACAATGAAATCAAAGAACCTGTTCCGTCTTGCATTCCTCGCCCTTGCCATTGCCGGTCTTTCACTGGCCGGATGCAAAAAAGACAAAAATCCCGATCTGTCCGCCGACTCCTCTTCGCTGCAGCAACTTTCAGGCGACGAGATATCCATGGAGTCTGCCCTGGATGAATCGATGAACGACGTCAACAACTTCCTTTCCGGGGAGGGACTGAAATCAACCAGTTTTATTCCATGCAATGCAACTGTTGATTCAACAGCCACTATCAATGACTCCATCACCTATTACATCACCTACAATGGACTTAACTGCAGCCAAACCCGTTTCCGCACCGGAAAGGTAGAGGTACAAATGCAGGTGGGCACCCAATGGATTCAGCAGGGCGCTACTGTGATCATCAGGCATATCAATTTCACCATCACCAAGGTTTCCAACCAGAAGACAATAACTTTGAACGGGGTCAAAGTTCATAAAAATGTAAGTGGTGGGTTGATCCCGCAGCTTGGAACCGGGGGTATCACCCAGGTTGTACACAGGACATGGGGGCATGTCAATGTTACCTTCAGCGACACTACAACCAGGATCTGGAACATAGCCCGTCAGAAAACCTATTCCGGGCATCCTCCCGATTCTCTTGTGCTGACGACCGATGGATTTGGGATTTCAGAAGGATTGGGCAGCCTGGTGGTTTGGGGGATCAACCGCAAGGGAGAGAATTTCTACACCCAGATCATCCAGCCGGTTGTTCACCGCCAGGTTTGTGACTGGGATCCATGCGCCGGGGTCAAGAAACATTCGATCCCTGCTGATTCAAAAAGTGCCACGCTTACTTTCGGGTACGATGGCAACAATCAACTCATCACCGGTGATGAATGCCCGGTCAAATATAAGGTTGACTGGCAGAAAAACAATCATTCGGGAACGGTCTACCTCTTGCTGTAAGCCTGGGCCAGGGAATTCCTGTCAGGTCAGGGAAATCGATAAAACCGCCGGGGAAGCCCGGCGGTTTTTTTTCAATCAAAACACCCGATATACCTCGAAATCACCATCCGCTGGATTTCGGAAGTGCCTTCGCCGATCTGAAGAAGGCGCTGGTCGCGATAAAAACGTTCGATATCATAATCTTTCATGAGGCCATAACCGCCATGGAGTTGAACAGCCTCATCGGCAACTTCACGGGCAATTTCGGAACAATAGAGCTTGGCCATGGCAGCCTCCTTTGCATAGGGGAGGTCGCTCGATTTGAGCCAGGCACCTTTGTAGAGGAGGTTCCGGGCCAGTTCGATCTTGGTGGCCATGTCGGCCAGTTTGAAAGCATTTACCTGGAATTGTGCAATGGGCTTGCCGAATTGTTTCCGGCTTTTTGCATAGGTCAGGGCGATCTCAAAGGCCCCCTGGGCAAGGCCCAGTCCTATTGCACCGATCGCCAGCCGGCCGCTGTCGAGGGTACCGAGCATGATCTTAGAACCTTCGCCGCGCTTGCCCAGGATGTTGGAAGCCGGAACCCTGCACTCATCAAAAAACAGTTGTGCGGTATCCGAAGCCCGCCACATCATCTTGCCATGCATGGGAACCCTCTTAAATCCAGGGGTATCTGCGTCCACCAGGATGGTCGAAAACTCCTTCTGGCCGTTTACCTCACCCGAAACCACCTGCACGGTGGCACCTTTGTTAATGGAAGAGGCACCATTGGTGATGAAAATCTTCGACCCGTTGATGATCCAGTGATCATCTTCGAGGCGGGCAGTCGTCTTTGTTGCCCGCGAATCGCTCCCTGCATCAGGCTCGGTGAGGCCAAAAGCCCAGAGCGAATCGCCGGTTGAAAGCATGGGAAGGTATTTCTTTTTCTGCTCGTCGGTTCCGTAATTCATGATGGGGCCAATCCCCAGTGAAATATGTGCGGCCAGTGTCGCTGCCTGTGAACTGTCGACGCGTGCAAGCTCCTCCACAGCAATCACATAGGCAAGTGTGTCCATGTCAATCCCGCCGAATTCCTGCGGAGTCCGGAGTCCGAAAAAACCCAGGTCTCCCATTCTTTTGGTGAGTGCCACCGAAAATTCAGCTTTTTCATCAAGTTCCTGTGCGACCGGTTTTATTTCACGCTCGGCGAAATCACGTACCGTTTTGCGAATCATGTTGTGCTCTTCAGTCAAGTACATCGTATTGCTTTTTAGGGTTGTTAATTAACTCCGTTTTCAGTTCAGTATTCGATTTTATTTTCAATGTTCATTATGCAGCAAACAGCTCCCGTGCCGCCCTGCAATCCTCATTAAAAGTCTCCCGGTCCAGCATGAGGGCGAGTTTCTCCTTCGATGCAAATTCCAGCAGGTTCTGGGTTTTAAGGTTTCCAAGCATCTCTTTGCCGGCCATCGGACAGCCGCCAAGTCCATTGATGACACCATCAAAACGACGGCATCCTGAAGTGTAGGCTGCATGCACCTTTTCGTACCATCCCTGGTTGCCGGTATGGAGGTGTAACCCGAATTCCACATCCGGAAACATCGGCACCAGGGTGGAAAAGACCTCCCTGATCATCGCAGCACCGGTCTCCACCGAAACATTCGAAAGCGGGATGATCCGGATTCCGGACTGGTGGAGTTTGCCGATCCATTCTGCAAGCATATCAATGTTCCAAGGATCGCCATAAGGATTTCCAAAGGCCATCGATATATAGATCACGGCTTGTTTACCGCTTTTCTCACACAGGCTGGAAATAAGTTTGACCGTATCAAGCGATTGCTCAACTGTTGCATTGACATTCATTTTCTGGAATGCCGGGGAAAATGAAAACGGGTACGAGATGTGTGTGATGCCATCAATCCCTGCAAGGATTTCGGCTCCCCGGGTGTTGGCCGCGAGGAACATGCGGTTTGTCGTGATGCCTGAAAGATCAAGTTGACCAAGCACTTCCAGTGAATCAGCCATGTTGGGAACAGCCACGGGTGAGACAATACTCCCGATCTCAACAGTATCAAATCCTGTGCGGAGAAGATGGTCAATATAGCGGACCTTCTCACCGGTGGGAATGATACGGTGAAACCCCTGCATGGCTTCGCGCGGTGATTCGATGATCTTCATCATGCTTTGCCGGTCAGCGATTTCGGGATCCTGCCGTTCCTGATCGATTCTGAGCGGAGGCGCCTTCCGACAATCCTTTCAACCATTGAGCCTACCTCGAGTATTTTGTCGATGTCAAGCTGGGTGTCGATCCCCATTTCGTCCATCATTACCGCCATATCTTCGGTGGAGACCAGCCCAACGAGGTTCGGATCCTTGTAATAATAGCTCCCGGTGCCGGCAACCGGCACGCCGCTTACGAAATTCGCCGGCTGACCGCCGATACCTCCCATGGTCGATTCATAGTTGACCATGCCGGCCTGCAGCGCGGCCAGCACATTGGCAAGTCCCCATCCGCGCGTGGTGTGGAAATGGACGATTTGCTTTTCAACCCTTACACCGGAGTCAAGCAGCATCGAATAGTACCGGTAAACGCGATCAGGAGAAGCCGAACCGTCGTGATCAGCATGTTCCACGTCATTTACCCCGATGTCGAGCCAGCGTTTGGTGAATTCGATCGCTTTCTCCATTTTCGTCGGCCCCTCGATCGGGCAACCCCAGATGGTGCTCACAGTACCGTTTACTTTCAACCCGGCTTCACGGGCCATGGGGACATATTTTTCAGCCATCTTCCAGTAATCCTCGAGGCTGAGCCCGGAATTTTTACGGTGATGCGATTCGCTGGTCGATACCATCAACAGGATGCGGTCGGGGCCCCAGCCCTCTTTCCTGGCCTGGATGGCACGCTCGATTGCTTTCTCACGGATGGTTATGGCTGTTATAGAGACCTTGTCAAGGAGGGGTGCCACTGTTTTACTGGCACGTATGCGTTTCAGCACTTCATCCGCATCCCTGAATTGCGGCATCCCGGAGGGATTGCCCAGGTTGGTCACTTCGATGTGACGGAATCCGGAGAGAATCAATTGTTCCGCCAGCCAAACCTTGGCATCGGTGGGGATAAACATCTCTTCGTGCTGGAACCCGTCCCTGACGGTTATGTCGCCAATTGTAACTTTCTTAGGATAATTCATCATTTAAAATTTTAATACAACATTTAAAAAACACACTGTTTTGAAATTCCCGTCCACATTGCCCCTCATTTTCAAATTTTCAAATTTTCAAATTTTCAAATCCTCAAATTCCACCAGCGCCGTACTGCTCTCCACCCTTTCATTTACTGCTACATTAATTGATTTAACCACAGCATCGCGGGGGGAAAGGATCAGGTTTTCCATCTTCATGGCTTCAATGATCAGCAGGGTTTCTCCTTTTTTCACCTGGTCGCCTGCCTTCACGTGGATCCGGATCACCTTGCCGGGCATGGGGGAGGTAACATGGTTGCTGTCGTGGCCATGGGTGTCAAATCCGGAAGCAAAGACCGATTCGGCAAGAATGTCATGGCGCTTCAGCCTGAATATATGCCCGCCGGTACTTACATATGCCTGGTTTTCTTCATCTTCTGATATCCACGCAACATAGTTGCAATGATCTATGGTAAACTCGATGTGGCTGGGCGAAAAGGCCAGTGGTGATGAATGGTATTCAATCCCGCTGATCTCAAAAACGTAATGGCTCTCGGAATATCCCGGCACCTTCACGGTGATTTCCGATTCTTCAAATTGCAGCCTGATGGTCATCTGGTTGCGCCAGTAACCAATGGTCTCCCAGAGACTGGGTTTTTGGCAGCACACCGGTTCAGTTTTCAGGTTGCGTTTCAGCGTATACATCAGGTACCCGATCATGGGAACATGGGGCGGGATTTCATTTTTTTCGGCTAAAATCGCCCCGGTAAGCGCGGCGGTGTGTTCATCACAGAATTTCGTCGAAATGCTGTTGGAAATAAACGCTTCGCTCTGAAGCAATTTAACAAGGTATGTAAGGTTTGTGCTGATGCCATGGATGATGTAGTCGTCGAGTGCCAGCAACATGGAAAGGGTGGCTTCGTGGCGGTCTTTTCCCCATACCACCAGTTTGCAGATCATCGGATCAAACGAGCTTTTTATTTCCGTTCCTGCTGTAATACCTGTATCGATGCGGATTCCGGGAACTTCCGGCTCTTTGTAAAACGTCATCTTCCCCGGGGATGGCTGAAAATTGTTGGCAGGATCTTCAGCATAGATGCGGCATTCGATGGCATGGCCATTCTGGCGGATGTCCTCAGGCTTAAGCCTGAGGGTGTTCCCGGCTGCCACGAAGATCTGCTCTTCAACCAGGTCGATGCCCGTTACCATTTCGGTAACGGGATGTTCAACCTGGATGCGGGTATTCATCTCAAGAAAATAAAAGTTCATCTCCCTGTCGACCAGGAATTCTATGGTTCCTGCATTGTTGTAACCGATCGCCTGCCCGATGGCAACGGCTGCCGCCCCCATTTTTTCGCGCACCTCAGGTGTGATGGTAGGGGAGGGAGACTCTTCAATGATTTTTTGATAGCGCCGCTGGATGGAACATTCGCGCTCGAAAAGATGGATCACATTGCCGAAATTGTCCCCGAGGATCTGGACTTCGATGTGGCGTGGTTCTTCAATAAATTTTTCGATATACACCGTTGCGTCACCGAAATATGCTTTTGCCTGGCGGCTGGTCGACTCAATGGCTTCGGCAAGCTCTTTTTCTTCATAAACGATGCGCATTCCTTTGCCACCGCCGCCGGCAGCAGCTTTAAGCAGGACAGGGAACCCGATCCGGTGGGCGGTTTTTTCCAGTTCCTCATGCGTCCCGGTCACCCCTTCGGTCATCGGGATGTTGATCTTTTTCACAAAAGCACGTGCTTCGATCTTGTTACCCATAATCCGCATGACTTCGGAACGCGGCCCGATGAAGATAATCCCGGCTTCGTCGCAGGCATCAACGAACAACGGATTTTCTGCCAGGAAACCGTAACCCGGGTGAATGGCATCGCACCCGGTCTCTTTTGCAACAGCCACGATCTTCGCAATGTTCAGGTAGGTATCGCCGAGTTCTACCTCACCGATGCACCAGGCTTCATCGGCCAAGGTTACATGCAGCGAATCAGCATCAACCTGCGAATAGACGGAAACGGTCTTTATGCCAAGTTTCCTTGCGGTGCGCAATACCCTGACGGCAATTTCGCCGCGGTTTGCGATGAGTATTTTGTGGATCGCCTTCATGTTATTTCACCCAGTTCGGTTTGCGTTTTTCAAGAAATGCATTCATTCCCTCCTGGCCTTCTTCAGATGCCCTGATCTCGGCGATCATGCGGGCTGTATAGTCATAGGCTTCGGAAAGTGAGAGATGGTTGGCCACTTCGTGAATCAGTGTTTTACATTGCCCCATGGCTTTCGGTCCGCTCGTACGGAGCAGGGCGATCACCTCCGCAAGGGTTTCTTCCAGGACATCTGCAGGAACCGATTTGTTTACGAGCCTGAAGTGTTCAGCTTCCCTGCCTTTGATCCTCCGGCCGGTAAGCATCAACTCTTTGGCGCCATATTCACCAACACGCTTGATGACATAGGGTGAGATGCAGGCCGGCACGATCCCTATTTTCACCTCACTCAATGAAAAGGTGGCATCGTCGGTGCAATATGCAAGGTCGCATGCCGAAAGCAGGCCGTTGGCCCCGCCGAGCGCCACGCCGTGAACAACCGCCAGCGTAGGTTTGGGGCAATTGTAAATTGTAAGGAAGCACTTGGATAGCAGGAGGCTTTCGGTATAATTCTGCTCATAACTGTTTTGCGAAACCGCCTTCATCCAGTTCAGGTCGACACCGGCACAAAATGATTTTCCCCTGCCACGCAGGACTACGCAAACCATTTGAGGATCGAGTGTTTCAAAGCAACTGGTCAGCTCATCCAACATTGTTCTGTCAAATGCGTTGTGCAGGTCGGGACGGTTCAGCCAGATAGTGAGGACGCGATTGTCTACTGTGGTTTCAAGGGTTTTATAATTGTTCATATGTGCTAATTTAATGACAAATGACAAATGACAAGTGACAAATGACAAGTGTTAACTATGCTCATGCATTTGTCATTTGTCATTTGTATTTTGTCATTTTTTCTACATTCGAAAAATTCCAAATTGTGTTTTTTCATATTTTTTGTTCTGAGAGATGGCAATGGCCAGTCCCAGTATTTTTCGGGTATCCACCGGGTCGATGATGCCGTCATCCCACAGGCGCGCGGTACTGAAATATGCCGAACCTTCTTCTTCGTATTTTTTCAAGATGGTCTGCAGCATCTTCTCCCGTTCATCGGTGGATAAAGTCTTTCCGGCGGCTTTGAGTTGATCTTCCTTCACGGTAATCAGCACATTGGCGGCCTGTTCACCCCCCATCACCGAGATCTTGGAGTTGGGATACATGAAAAGAAAGCGTGGCTCGTAGGCGCGGCCTGCCATGGCGTAGTTGCCGGCCCCGAAGGAACCGCCAAATACGACAGTGAATTTTGGCACGTTGGCATTTGCAACGGCATGCACGAATTTCGCGCCGTCGCGGGCAATGCCGGCACGTTCATACTGTTTCCCGACGATGAATCCGGTGATGTTTTGTAAAAAGAGGATCGGGATGTTCCTCGAGGTGCAGAGTTCAACAAAGTGGGCCCCTTTCAGGGCTGTTTCGCCAAACAGCACGCCATTGTTCGCAAGTATGCCAACCGGGTAACCCATGATCCGGGCAAACCCTGTGGTGAGGGTGGGGGCATAGCGCTCCTTGAATTCATGGAACAAACTGCCGTCGACGATCCGCGCGATGATCTCTTTGGAGTCGACCGACTTTTTCAGGTCGATCGGGAGAATCCCGTAGAGCTCTTCAAGATCATAGGCGGGTTCTTCAATCGGATGGGTGTCAAGCGCCTGGTATTCATGGCGATGGATGGATTCAAAGATGTTCCTGCAGATCTGGATGGCATGAATATCGTTTTCGGCCAGGTGATCGGCCACCCCAGAGATCATGGTATGTACTTCTGCCCCGCCAAGCTCCTCCGCCGAAACCTCTTCGCCGGTGGCGGCTTTTACCAAGGGCGGGCCACCGATGAAGATGGTTCCCTGGTTGCGGACAATGATGGTTTCATCGCTCATGGCCGGAACATAGGCGCCGCCTGCCGTGCACGAGCCCATCACCACGGAAATCTGGGGGATCCCCTGGGCTGAAAGCCTCGCCTGGTTAAAGAAAAATCTGCCGAAATCATATTTGTCGGGAAACACATTGGCCTGTTCGGGGAGGAACACGCCTCCCGAATCGACGAGGTACACGCACGGCAGCCGGTTTTCCATCGCAATCTCCTGGGCCCTGACATGCTTTTTAATGGTCTCCTTCACGTAAGTGCCACCCTTGACAGTCGCATCATTGGCCACGATCATCACCTCCTTGCCATGGATTACGCCGATGCCTGTGATAATTCCGGCCGACGGGAACCCGTTGTCGTAAAGGCCAAAGGCGGCCAGCGGCGATAGTTCAATGAAAGGGGTGTTCCTGTCAACCAGGAGGTCGATCCGCTCCCTGGCAAGGAGCTTCCCGCGTTCCTTGTGCCTGGATACCACCTGTTCCGGTCCACCCCGGCGGACCGTTGCCAGGTTCTCCTTGTACCGGGTGAGCAGTTTAAGAAATTCCTCCCGGTTTTGCTGGTATTCCTGGCTGCTTGCCTTGATTTTACTTTCTATACGGAACATGATTTATGTCTGAAAAACAATGAGTTGGCCGGAATTGGTCAATCTGAATCCTTTTTTAATTTTCGCGTACTAAATTAAGAATAATTCTAAATTATACAAACTTTTTCTGAAATATCTGCCGTAACTTTGCGCACGGTTAAAAATTGAAATGCAGGATTTACTTGTTTTAATTATCACGATATCTTGAGCCCCTTTACCAACAATACTATTGAGGAAATGACCCTTGATAAACTGCTTGATTATGAGCAGCTCAACGGGGAAAGAACCATGCTGAGGAAAGCGTTCTCCGCAATGCTTAACCAGTCGGAACGGGATGAGGATTCAGGTTACGCGCCGATGGTGCTTGAAACGGCCTGCATCATCCTGGAGGATATGAACCTCGGGCCCGCATCGGTTAAATGCCTGATCCTGAAAAACCTTGCTGATAAAGGCGTGCTGTCCTATGAGATGATTGAACGTGAATATGGAAAGCCGGTGAGGGGATTGATCGAAGGCATTCACAAACTTGAACGGCTCGACACCAAAAAGTACAGCACCAATACCGAAAATTTTATCGGACTGCTGCTGACGCTTTCCGACGATATTCGCGTCCTGCTGATCCGCCTTGGCATGCGGCTCTACGACATGCGCCATCTTGGCGGGTATCCGGCAGAAAAACAAGCATTGATTACAGGCGAAACCCAGGCCCTGTACATTCCCATTGCACACCGCCTCGGGCTTTACCAGATTAAAAATGAACTTGAAGACCGCCTCATGCGGTTTCTCGATCCGCATACGTATAACCTGATAGAGTCAAAACTCCGGGATACCGAAGCCGATCGTGACCATTACTCGGCCGATTTTATCAAACCGATCAATCAGCAACTTGTCGATAATGGATTTGACTGTGAACTGAAGAGCAGGGTAAAATCGATCCCCTCCATCCGCAGGAAAATGCTGACACAGAAAGTCGAATTTGAAAAAGTTTACGACCTGTTTGCCATCCGGGTGATCCTCAAAAAAATAATGGAAAACGAGGCAGCCGATTGCTGGAAAATCTATTCGCTGATTACCGACATATATACGCCAAACCCCCGCCGGTTGCGCGACTGGATATCTTTCCCGAAATCGACCGGCTATGAATCGCTTCATACGACCGTTATCGGGCCTGAAGGGCGATGGGTTGAAGTCCAGATCCGCACCAGCCGGATGGATGAGGTTGCTGAAAAGGGTTTTGCCGCCCACTGGAAATACAAATCCGGGAACAAGGCACAGACCAGGGATATGCTTTATGCCGACATCCGGGAGTTGCTTGAAAAACCATTGCATACCTCTCAGGAAAAGTCCATCAGCCGTGAAAAGAAGGCACTCTACTCCGATGAAATTTTTATTTTCACACCGAAAGGGGACCTGAAAAGGCTCAAATCTGGCTATTCAGTGCTGGACTTTGCATTCGAAATCCATACGGAAGTGGGGTCTACCTGTACCGGGGCAATAGTAAACGGGAAAATGGTCCCCCTGAAACATATCCTGCAAAACGGGGATATGGTGAAAATCCTCACCTCCAAATCTCAGAAACCCAATCCCGGCTGGCTTGAGATCGTGAAAAGCCCGCGGAACCTTGCCCGCATCAAGCACGCGCTTAAAATGGAGGCATACAAGGAGGCTGATTTCGGCAAGGAGATCATAAAAAACAAGGTGATCCAGCTGGGGTATGAATTTGCCGATCCGCTTGTGAACAAACTTGCGGCATATTTTGGCTGCGAGAGCATCCTGGAGTTGTATCAGCGTTTCGGTGAAGGAAAAGCCGACCTGAGCAAGATAAAAAAAGCGCTCCTGGAACCCGATCCCGGGGGCCCTCCCGTTCCGGTTAAGGAAGAAACTTTCCCCGAACGGATTTCGGGGGTGATGGCCGGCAAGGAAGACTTTGTCATCATCGATCCGAAGATAAAGTCGCTGCACTACCAGTATGCCCGGTGTTGCGCACCTGTGCCAGGCAACCTGATATTCGCTTTTGTAAGCGTATCACAGGGAATCAAGATTCATAAAACAACCTGTACCAATGCCCATCAGCTGATCACCCGGTATCCGTACCGCGTGCTTGAGGCCCGCTGGAAAGAGATGATATGAGCAACCAACCCATCGTAGAAGTCAGAAATGTTCACAAGTCATTCAAGGCCGTTCAGGCAGTGAGGGGTATTGATCTCCGCATCGAACCTGGTGAGTATGTGGCGATCCTTGGTCCGAACGGGGCAGGCAAAACCACCCTGGTCGAAATGATCGAGGGCATTCAGCAGCCCGACACGGGAGAGATCTTTATTGAAGGTAAAACCTGGAAAGGAAACGAAAAATACCTGCGGCACCTGATCGGGCTGTCGCTCCAGGAGACCCATTTTATCGACAAGCTCAGCGTCTGGGAAACGTTGCGCCTTTTTGCCAGTTTTTTTGAGATAGGCAAAGAGCGTTGCGAAGAGGTGTTGGGCCTCATCGAGCTGGACGAAAAGCGAAAAGCATGGATGGTCAACCTTTCCGGCGGACAACGGCAACGACTTGCGTTGGGAATCGCACTGCTGAACAAACCAAAATTATTGCTGCTTGATGAGCCCACTACCGGTCTTGACCCGAATGCGCGCCGTGAAATCTGGGGCATCCTCCTCAAACTGAAAGAGCAATCGAACACTTCTTTGATCCTTACCACCCACTATATGGAAGAGGCTGAACAACTTTGCGATTCCATCGTGATCATCGACCACGGGAAAATTTTAAAACAGGGAACAATCACCGGTTTGCTGGGTGAAATCCAGGATTTGCCTGTTAAACCTGTCGAAACCCGAAAAATCACCCTCGACGACCTGTTTATTTCACTTACCGGACGACACCTCAATGATTGAACGCATCTCAAATAGCCAGTTGTATCACCTGATCCTGGCAAATGTCAGGGAGCTTATCCGCGAGCCAGGGGTGCTTTTCTGGGGGATTATCTTCCCGATCCTTATGTCGCTCGGTTTGGGGGTGGCGTTTACCAAAAAAAAGGATGTCATCACCAACATTGCGGTTATCGGGCAAAATCACCTGGTGCAGAATCCGGGTGATTCGGCTACTCTCCTGCACTCTTTTTTCGTGGCCACCAGGGCCCGGGCCGGGCGCGATCACCAGGGCAACCTTACCCGGACACTGCTTGTTCCCGATGACAAATTAGGGAGTACCACCTTCATTTTTCATGCCATGGTATGGAAGGAGGCAATGGTCATGCTTAAACGGGGCAACCTCAACATCGTCCTGGATGAAAAAAACGGCATGGTTCAATACCATCTTGACCCGATGAATCCCGATGCCCAGCTGAGCTACCTGAAATTATCGGGGATGCTGAACCGGTCAGCCCCGGTTGTCCCGGAGGCCAATGCCGAAATTAAACCCCTTACGGTAAGCGGAACACGGTATATTGACTTTCTCGTTCCCGGGCTGATCGCCATGGGGGTGATGATGTCATGCATGTGGGGCGTGAGTTATGCCATCATCGAACGGCGTTCAAAAAAACTGTTGCGCCGCATGGTGGCAACACCGATGAAGCGGTCGAATTTTCTCATCGCCCTCATTACCGTGCGGGTACTCATGAACTTTGTGGAGGCCGGGTTGCTCTTCCTGTTTGCATGGCTGGCTTTTAACATTACCATCCAGGGCAATGTAGCCGCACTGTTCACCCTGTTCATTGCAGGGAATTTTGCTTTTGCCGGGCTGGCCATTTTCATCTCGGCACATACGGCAAAAACTGAAGTCGGAAACGGCCTGATCAATGCGCTGAGCATGCCCATGATGGTGCTTTCGGGCGTGTTCTTCAGTTATCACAATTTTCCTGAATGGAGCATCCCGGTGATCCAGAAATTTCCGCTCACCATGATGGCCGACGGGATCCGCAGCATCATGATCGAGGGGGCGGGCTTTGCCGAAACAGCCTTGCCGATAGCCATTCTTGGAACAACAGGTCTTGTCTTCTTTGTTGCCGGCATGAAGATTTTCAGGTGGCATTGAGACCACAAACGATCAAAACCTTCCAGGTTTTCAAAACCCGGAAGGTTTGGGCAAACAAAAGAGGCTGCCCTTGTGGGACAGCCTCTAAGATTAAAATCGTTTTTGGTTAAGCTTATACCAGTTTAACATTTACAGCATTTAATCCTTTTTTACCTTCGGTCAGGTCGAATGTTACTTCGTCATTTTCCCGGATACGGTCAATTAAACCAGAGGCATGAACGAAATATTCTTTGCCTGTCTCGGAGTCCATAATAAATCCAAATCCTTTTGACTCATTAAAGAATTTTACTTTTCCATTTTTCATAATAATAATCGAATTT
>JAPLDF010000072.1 GCA_026391835.1 Bacteroidota bacterium | reverse complement strand
GTACCGGCTGGAAAACAGAAAAACGATCTTTGAAAATAACGTTCTTTAATATTTTGTTTCTTTGCAAATCGGAAATTAACGATGTAGATTTACTTGCATTCTTATTTACCGAAAATCTGCATTTGTAATTACCGCTTACATCTTTGTTAAATTCACCCAATAAAACATCCCCCGGACCGCGAAATTTTCTTAATTTTAGCATCTGAATTTCTTGCCAGCCAGTATATCACTGCGCAGTTTATATCTTATTAAGGAATAAAATATGAAAATTATCAGAACTATTTTCCGGATTCTTGTCGGACTTGTATTCGTTTTCTCCGGGTTTGTTAAAGGAATTGATCCATTGGGAACGGTCTACCGGATGGAGGATTATTTTATTGCTTTCAATATTCCCATATTCATCCAATTCAGCCTCTACCTGACCATTTTTCTGTGTGTGCTGGAATTTACGCTCGGAATCAGCCTTTTGTTTAATTTATGGATCAGGAAAACTGTCTGGTTACTGGTACCCATGATGATTTTTTTTACGATCCTTACTTTCTTTGATGCAGTATACAACATCGTTCCCGATTGCGGATGTTTCGGAGATGCCCTGAAAATCACGAATGTTCAGACATTTCTGAAAAATATAGTCCTGATGGCCCTTATCCTGCCAATTTTTGCGTGGCGAAACAAATTCAGGAGCCTGTTGCCTGCCTGGGGTGATTATTCCATGCTGCTGATTACTGTCATCGCTTTTTCCATGTTGTCCATCCATAGCTACCGGCATCTGCCACTCCGCGACTTCATGGCCTGGAAAGTTGGAAACCATGTCAATAAAACCGAATCCCTGCCGGTTACATTCTATGTGACCTACAAAAACAAAAAAACCGGAGAGGAAAAGGAATACGTATCACCCAATTATCCATGGAATGACTCCGTTTGGCTTGCCGACTGGATTTTTACCAGCCAGCGTGTGGTCGATCCGAACAAAAACCAGGGGGTGACATTGCGCGTGGAGGATCAGCATGGCATCGACTATACATCCAGCGTGCTCAACAACACCGATTATCAATTCATCCTGGTGGCTTACGATCTGGGAAAAGCCGACCGGGATGGCTTTCGTCGCATTTTGCCTTTATTTAAGAAAGCGACGCTGGAAGGATACTCTTTCATTTGCCTGACCAATTCATTGCCAGCGGAGATAAAAAAGTTCAGGATGGACAATGGAACGGCCTTCGACTACTATAACTCCGACGATGTGGTGTTGAAAACCATGGTGCGCTCCAATCCCGGCCTCATCCTGATGAAAGACGGCGTAGTGCTCGCCAAGTGGGGGTTCAGGGATTTCCCAACCTACGAAGAGGTAAAGGTGAAATTTATCAACAAATAAGCGAAAATTTACGAATTACGATTTACGAATTACGATTTCTCTACCAGAAAGGTACGCAGTTGAAAATTATTAAATCTAAAATCTAAAATCGTAATTCGTAAATTTGCCATCATGGGACATTTCATCTTAAAGCGATTCTGGTATGGAATACTTGTCCTGTTCGGGGTGATCGTGGTGGTTTTCTTCCTGTTCAATATCCTGCCTGGCGATCCGGCCCGCATGATGCTTGGGCAGCGGGCAGACAGTGCTTCGGTAAAAGCCATCAACAAGGATCTCGGCAGGGATAAACCGCTGACGATCCAGTTTTTCAACTATCTCAACGATCTCTCCCCGGTTTCGGTACATAACATAAATAATAAGGAGAGCTTTTGGTTTCTCGATCCGCTCAAATATGGCAACACCCTGAAATTGATCTCCATTGGCGGTTCGTCCCTGGTGCTCAAGGAACCCTATCTGCGCCGCTCTTATCAAACGAAGCGTAACGTATCCGACATCCTTGCTGAGGGATTTGTCAACACCATCATCCTCGCCCTTGTAGCTATGGTTTTTGCCATCGTAGTTGGCATTGCCGTCGGGATCGTTTGTGCCATTTACCGGAACAGTTTCATCGACCGCACCGCCCTGGTCTTTTCAGTTCTTGGAATGTCGTTGCCCTCCTTTTTTGTTGCCATCCTGAATGCCTGGATCTTTGCCTTCGTACTGGTCAGGTTTACAGGGCTGAACATGACGGGAAGCCTTTACGGGGTGGATGATTTTGGCCGGGGTACCTTCCTGGATCTTAAAAACCTCATCCTCCCGGCCATAACACTTGGAATCAGGCCATTGGCGATTATTGTTGAGCTGACAAGGAATTCGCTGCTCGAGGTGATGACGCAGGATTACATCCGTACAGCAAAGGCCAAAGGGCTGAGTAAATCAAAAGTGATCCTGAAACATGCGTTGAAAAATGCGTTGAATCCTGTTGTAACCGCCATCTCCGGGTGGCTGGCTTCACTGCTGGCCGGGGCGGTGTTTGTCGAGTTTGTCTTCGACTGGAAAGGAATCGGCGTGGTGATCGTGAATGCATTGGATAAATACGATTTCCCTGTGGTAATGGGTGCTGTTTTGTTTATATCGATTATCCTGATCATCATAAATTTCTTTGTGGATATCATATATGGATTGCTGGATCCGAGGATAAGGCTGCAATAGGACAGGCGGACAGGCGGACAAGCGGACAAGCGGACAAGCGGACAAGCGGACGGGCGGACAAGCGGACGGGCGGACGGGCGGACAGGCGGACGGGCGGACGGGGAATCGTTGGGTTTGTTCGGGGATGGAGAGAGGTTGAACAATGAATTGTTGATTTTTAACGTTATAATGAACCAAAAAATAAATAACCGATGAGAAAAAAAATTGTTGCCGGAAACTGGAAAATGAACAAAACATTCTCCGAAGCTGAAACTTTGATCACCGAAATCGCTGATTCGCTTGATGATGTGGATCTGAAAGATGCGGAAGTCATTCTGTGCCCCCCGTCCCTCTACCTTGAAATGACCACAGATGTGGCCTTCGAATCAAACTTCAAGGTTGGCGCGCAGAACATCTATCCGGAGGATGCCGGTGCCTTTACCGGTGAGATCAGCCCGCTGATGTTGAAGGAGCTGAATGTGGCTTACTGCATCATCGGTCACTCGGAGCGCCGGAAATATTTTCACGAAACCAATGAATTCCTGCTCCGCAAAGTGGATTCCCTGCTGAAGCATGGCCTCCGACCGATTTTCTGCTGTGGCGAGGTTTTACCGGAACGCGAAGCCAGCCGTCATTTTGAAGTAGTGAAAAGCCAGGTGGAAGAATCGTTGTTTCACTTGTCGGCAGAGGCTTTCCTGAATGTCGTCATTGCCTATGAACCTGTCTGGGCTATCGGGACGGGCGTAACCGCAACCAAGGAGCAGGCCCAGGAGATGCACGCTTACATCCGCGGGTTGATCTCTGCCAGGTATGATGAAACAACTGCCTGGGAAACCTCCATTCTTTACGGGGGAAGCTGCAATGGCAAGAATGCCCGTGAACTCTTTTCCCAGCCCGATGTTGATGGCGGATTAATTGGCGGCGCATCGCTGAATTCCGTTGAGTTCGTGCAAATTGCCACATCCTTTTAGCCATGGATTATATAGAAGTCAGCATCACCCATTTTACCGGATTCGACCCGGAAATCGTAATCGCCGAACTCGCCGAGCTGGGTTTTGAAAGTTTTACCGAATCCGAATCAGGCATCCAGGGGTTTATCCGGGAGGACACGTTCCAGGAGGGCCCCGTTACCGGTTACCTGGAACAGGTAAGCAAAGAACACGGGCTCAGGTATTCTTTTCAGAAAATCGCGGCCCAGAACTGGAATGCAATCTGGGAAAGCGCCTACGAGCCGGTCACCATTGCAGGCAAATGCATGGTGAGGGCCCCATTTCATCCCCCGGTTGCCGGAATGCCATACGAGATTGTGATAGAACCCAGGATGTCGTTCGGTACAGCCCATCATGAAACGACCTCCCTGATGCTGGAACTGCTGATGCTGGAGGAAGTCAAAGGCAAAAGGGTGCTCGACATGGGATGCGGCACCGGGGTGCTGGCCATCCTTGCGCACAAAATGGGGGCTGCACAGGTTGTTGCCATCGACACCGACGACTGGGCATATTCCAATGCCCTCGACAACATGGAAAAAAATGATGCCATGGCCGTAGCCGTTTTTCAGGGCGATGCCGGCATCATTCCCATGCCTCCATACGACATCATAATCGCCAACATCAACCGGAATGTACTTCTCGCCGATATTCCCGTATACGCTGGCTTCCTGAACGAACTTGGGGTTTTGCTGATGAGTGGATTTTATGAGCAGGACCTTGACCAGATCCGGGCAGTTTCTGTGGAGTCGGGACTTCATTACGTCTGTCACAAATCAGACAATAAATGGGTAGGTGTTAAATTTGCAAAATGATCAAACCCCTGGTGCGTAATTTTCTGAAGTTGTTGATGGCTGGTTTGTTTGCCTGCATTGCACTGGCCACGAATGGCCAGAAACAGGCATGGTTTTCAGGAGATTCAACCAAATTTACCGGTGAATTGAACGGCATTTTTTTTAACCTGCCCGACAATGAAAAAAAGATCATTGCGCCATTTATGGAGGATTTTGTCCAAAAATGGAACCAGGAGAGTTTCAATGCCGACCAAAAAAAGATCATCTACGTGATGTTCAACGAGATGGTGAAAAAGAAGATCCGGCCATATCCCGATTTTTTCAATTACATCAACGCATTGAATATTTTCGTCAACAGCCATCAGCCATACGAATATTTTATCCCCTGGTCTGATATCCTGAAAAAACTGATCAGCGATAAAAACAGCCGGAAGTTCGGGGTGTTTCTTGATGCGACCACAAACCTTTTCGGGGAGAACCTGGTTTATAAATCCCTTACCACGAAATGGAAAATCAGCCGGCCGTCTTTCCGTTTTTCCTTCGACACCGTGCCTGTAATTGAATTCCGGAAATCCGACCTGGTATGCTATGCCAATAATGACAGCCTGAACATCTATAATACCAAAGGCGTTTATTATCCCCTCACAAATCTTTGGAAAGGGCAGGACGGATTGGTCAACTGGAAGCGGGCAGGAGAGGAGCCGGATAAGATTTTTGCTACCCTTAACCGGTATGATGTGCAGATGCGGTTTTCGAAATTTACGGCCGATTCGGTGAATTTTATCCATAAAAAATACTTCCCTGCAGCCATTACCGGGCGATACATTGACAAGGTGCTGGCCGATGTTACCGAAGAAAAAGCCTCCTATCCCAGGTTCTATTCATACGATAAAATGATTGGAATTGCCCGGTTGTTCAATAACATTGATTACCTCGGCGGATTTGCCATGGAGGGGAGCCGGATCATTGGCTCGGGAGGTAAATCATCGGATGCGACACTGTTTTTTAAGAAAGACGGGAAGGATTTCGTGGTTGCACGATCGAAATCATTTATCATCCGCCCCGACCGTATCAACTCGGGAATGGCATCGATTACCATTTATTATGAGAACGACTCCATCTTTCACCCGGGGTTGCAGCTGAAATATATGGATGATAAAAAGGAACTCTCCTTCACCAAGGATGAGCGCGTTACCAATATCAGTCCGTGGTTCGATTCCTACCACAACATAGAGATCTATTGTGAGGCACTCTACTGGAAAGTGGGGGACACAAAGATCAGTTTTGAGATGATGAAAGGCCCTACCAAGGAGAGCAAGGCTGTTTTTGAATCAAGCAGCTATTATTCGTTGCACCGTTACGAGAAACTCAGCGGCATTGATGCGATAAACCCCCTGAACCTGATTAAAAATTTCATCACCCAGCGCAAATCCCGGGATTTTACACTCGACGAACTTACCACTTACATGAACAAACCCATAGAACAGGTGGAAGTTCAGCTGCTTACGCTTGCCAACCGGGGATTTCTTGTGTACGACTTCGACGAGAAGGTTGCCCATGTCAATAAAAAACTTACGGACTACGTTTATGCCGAAGCCGGGAAAGCCGACTATGATGTGATATTTTTCAATTCATTTGTCACCAATGCCGCGAATGGCGTGCTGAACCTCGACTCCTTCGACCTCCGGCTCCAGGGAGTTCCCATGATTGTGCTCAGTGATTCGCAGCAGGTGACCGTCTACCCGAAAAATGCCGAGGTGATCCTGAAAAAGGACCTCGATTTTGTTTTCACCGGGAAAATAGAGGCCGGCCTCTTTGATTTTTATGCCCGCGACTGCTCATTTGAATATGGTAAATTCAGGATAAACCTGCCGGTTGTCGATTCCATGCTGTTTTATGTGAAAAGCAAAACTTTTGATCCGAAAAAAGGCATCTATCCGCTGGTCAAGGTGAAAACTGCTATCACCAACCTGAGCGGCGACCTGCTCATCGACGATCCGATGAATAAATCGGGATTGAAGATGATTCCGCAGTACCCGGTATTTACCAACCGGAACACTGCTTTCGTGAACTGGAGCAAGGGTTCGATACAAAACGGCGTATATGCAAGGGACAAGTTTTTCTATGAAGTGAATCCCTTTACCATTAAAAGCCTGGATGTTCTTGCAACCGACAGCCTGAAGTTCACCGGGTCGCTCACCACGGCCGGGATCTTCCCGGAAATAACTGAACCGCTGAAAGTCAGGCCCGACAACTCCCTCGGGGTGGAAAAAACCACCGACAGCAGCGGGTTTGCGGTGTACGGCGGCAAAGGGAGGTTTATTGCCAAAATCGACCTGAGCGACCGTGGATTGCGCGGAAATGGCACACTGCATTATCTCAACTCTACAACCTACTCACCCGATTACCTGTTCCTGCCCGATTCGATGAAGGTGCTGGCGAAAAATTTCTCCATGACCGAAGTTGCCGGGGCAGTTGAATTTCCTGCTGTTCATGGCGATTCGGTTCGCGAATTCTGGCTCCCGTACAAAGATTCCCTTTTGATAGCCAGTACGACAAAAGAGATGGCGATGTACAATGACCAGTCGACCTTTAGCGGCAGGCTGGCGCTTACACCGCAGCTGCTGAGCGGGGATGGCACGGTGCGGATCAAAGATGCGGAAATGGATTCCAGGGGTTTTAAATTTAAACGCAGGTCATATGACGCCCTCATTGCCAATTTTCGTATCAAATCATATGATTTGGCCGACCTCACCATTTCGACGAAAAATTACCAGACACATTTTGACTTTGACAACCGCAAAGGGGAATTTAAATCGAATGTCGGCATTTCAAAAGTGGAATTTCCGATCAACAAGTATGTTTGTTCCATGGACCGGTTCGACTGGCTGATTGACAGCGAAGAGATCCTGCTTTCAAACGAACAAAGCAAAAAGCAGGTGCCCGATTCGCTGAGCCTGGTGCAGTATATCGACCTGGGCTATACCGGCTCCGAGTTTATTTCGGTACATCCGTTGCAGGATTCCCTTAAATTTTTTGCTGCCAGGGCCCGGTATAACCTCCGCACCAACGTGATCAACGCCCAGGATGTGAAGATCATCAAAGTGGCTGACGCGGCTGTGTATCCCGATTCGGGAAAGGTGGTCATCCTCAAGGATGCCGTCATGCAGAACCTAAGCCATGCGATCATCATCTCGAACACAAACACCCGCTTTCACCAGTTTTACAATGCGGCGGTCTCCATCGCTTCCCGGAAGAACTATACGGGCTACGGGGAATATGATTACCGCGAACGAACCGGTGAACACGAGACGATCCATTTCGACCGGATCAGGGTTGATTCCACACTGCAAACAGTGGCAGAAGGCAGTATCAGCGATTCCGCCGGATTTGTACTGAGTCCTGAATTTGCCTTCAAAGGCACCTTTTCACTGCGTGCGGCCGAGAAGAAACTTGTTTTCAGCGGGGGCTTTCATCCCATCACCGACTGCTTTCACGAGAAGCCTGAATGGGTGAAGTTCACAAGCCCGGTCGATCCTGATCACGTGCAGATACCGGTTGTCTTTCCTTTGAAAAACACCGACAACGAGCCGGTCAACCTCGGGCTCATGTTTTTCAATACGGAGGATAAAATCGCACCCTCCTTTTTCCGGCGCAAGATCAGTTTCAGCGATACCACCATGATCACTGCCGAGGGATTGCTGGAATACAACATTCCCGCCACCGAGTTCCGCATTTCCAATCCCGAAAAGCTGAAGAACCTCTCCCTGAACGGCAATTACCTGGCCCTGAACACAGGAAGCTGCATGGTGCGCGGGGAAGGTAAAATCAATCTCAGCCTGAAATCAGGTAACCTTAAAATCGAGAACTATGGTACCCTCGACTACTTTATTTTTCCTGATTCCATACGTTTACATTGCGCCATGACACTGAATTTCCCGTTTTCCGAACGTGGATTGCAACGTTTCAGCGATCAGCTTGTTTCGGTGAACATGCCCGGGATCAAGCTGGCGGAAACGCCTTATGCCATGGCCATTGAAAACATGCTTGAAAAGCCCGACCTGGAGCGGTTGAAAAACGAATTGACCCTGATGGGAAAATACAAGAAATTCCCGGATGCACTGGAACGGTCTCTTTTTCTTGCCGATGTTTCGATGAAATGGGATTCGTCGTCACATGCATATGTGTCATATGGCAACATCGGTATTGCCAGTGTCGGGAAAAACCAGGTAAACCGGGCGGCCAAAGGAATCATCGAATTCAGCAAAAAACGCAACGGGGATGAATTTACCGTCTACCTGGAGTTATCGCCGAATGACTGGTTTTTCTTCAATTTCAGGAACAATGTATTGATGGCGCTCTCTTCGGACCTTACGTTCAATGACATCCTCAGGGAAGATGTACAATCCAGGACCGAGCAAAAAAGGCTGCAGGGCATTGCGAAGGGATTTGCCGTTACCGTGGCAACCGAACGGAAAAAACGGGACTTCCTGAGAAAATATCAACCGGAAGAATCCCAATAGTTAACAGGATTTTTTATTACTTTGCATGCTGAAACGAGTTTTTACTAATTTCCCCACGGATGACTTTTATCTATATCCTGCTTGAAATCATGGTGGCCTATCTGCTGGGGTCTATTGCTTCGGCTGTCTGGATCGGCAAATTACTGTATGGGATTGATGTGCGACAGCATGGAAGCGGCAACGCCGGAGCCACCAACGTGATCAGGGTACTCGGTTACAAGGCGGGCATCCCGGTAATGCTTTTTGATGTATTTAAAGGATGGCTGGCAGTGCAGCTTGCAATATGGATTCCTGTTCCCGGCCTGAGTCCCGATATGATGACGTATGTCAGGATCGGGATGGCACTGGCAGCCGTGATGGGGCATGTATTCCCGGTGTACGCCGGGTTTAAGGGCGGGAAAGGAGTTGGTACCATTGCCGGCGCCGGCATTTCCCTGTTCCCCCTGGCTATATTGCTTGTACTGGTTGTCTTTATTATTGTCCTGGCCGCAACACATTATGTGTCGCTTTCATCCATACTGGCCTCCCTGGCCTTTCCACTGGTGGTTTACTTCATCATCGGGGTAAGGCACCCGGGATTGATCGGGCTTTCGCTGCTGGTCGCGGTGTTTATCCCGGCAACGCACCGTAAGAACATCAGGCGGCTGCTGAATGGTGAGGAACGGAAATTTGACTTCCGGCGAAAGAAAAACCTGGAACCATAAACCTCTCCGGGACACTTCGGCTTCGCTCATTGTCCCAAAGCCGAAGTACAAATAACATCAAACAATAATTTTTTTATCGTATATTTGGAACAATTTTAATAAAACAAACTGCCATGAAATTTATCATCTCCAGTACATTATTACTTAAAAACCTGCAGGCCATCCTGGGTGTGATCAACACGAACAATACGTTGCCCATCCTGGATGATTTTCTTTTTGAACTCATTGACGATTCGATAACGATCACTTCCTCCGACCTGGAAACAACGATGCGTGTGACCATACGGCCGGATAAAGCGGAGGAGTCCGGAAGCATTGCCATCCCTGCCAAGATATTGGTGGAAACGTTAAAGACTTTTCCGGATATCCCGGTAGCCTTCTCGATCAATCCCGACACCCTGATGATCGAAATTTCGGCCGGCGAAGGAAAATATAAACTTTCGGGCCACAAAAGCGAAGAGTACCCCCATACGCCTTCACTGGAAGATACCACTGCCATCACCTTTGATTCCAGGCTGTTGTCGCAGGCAATCAACAAAACCCTTTTTGCCACGGGAAACGACGAATTACGCATGGTACTTTCGGGCGTGTTTTGCGAACTCTCGCCCGATGATGTGACATTTGTGGCCACTGACGCCCATAAGCTGGTAAAATATAAACGCACCGACCTGAAATCGGCCGAATCGGCATCCTTCATTCTTCCCAAGAAGCCGCTGAACCTGCTGAAAAATATTTTGTCGAGCCAGGATGTACAGGTTACCATTGAGTACAATAAAACAAATGCATTCTTCTCCTTCTCGAATATCCATCTCATCTGCCGTTTGATCGATGGCAAATATCCCAACTACGATGCGGTTATTCCAAAGGAAAATCCAAACAAACTTACCATTGACCGTCATGCGTTGCTCACCACCATCCGGCGTGTTTCCATTTTCGCAAACCAGTCAACACACCAGATCCGGTTCAAAGTAACCGGGCAGGAACTGATCCTCAGCGCCGAAGACATCGATTTCTCCAACGAAGCCAAGGAGCGGCTCAACTGTGCCTACAACGGTGAAGATATGGAGATCGGTTTCAATTCGAAGTTCCTGCTCGAAATGCTTGGCAACATCGAAACCGAAGAGATCAGCCTTGAAATGTCGGCCCCCAACCGGGCAGGTATCCTGACACCACTGAACAATGAAAACAAGGATGAGGATATCCTGATGCTTGTGATGCCGGTCATGCTTAACAAGTAAATTCTTTCAGCATTGTTGATATTAAATAAAAAGAGCGAAGTTCCGGCTTCGCTCTTTTTATTTTTCATTCAAATGAAAAACAGTTAGTCCCGGCGAACATTTATCGCTTTTTTGCCGCGATTGTCTTCTGTCAGATCAAATGAAACCTGATCATCTTCTCGTATTTTGTCCACCAATCCACTAACATGAACAAAAACGTCTTGTTGGCTTTCATCATCCAAGATGAAACCAAAACCTTTTCTCTCATTGAAGAATTTTACTTTACCTGTCGACATAATACATTAATATTAGGATGAATAACCATTGCGAATTTACAATAAATATTAAAAAAAAAACAAAAACCATCTTTTTTTATGCAAATCGGTTGGATGTTTTCATATTAATTCTATAACTTTACCAAAAAAAACAGCTCGATGAAAGAACTTTCCCTTACCCTTGACAACCTTGAAGAGGCTTTCCCCTCTGAATTCACCCCTGAACAACTTGCCAAAGCAAAGACCATCTTTCTGAAAAAACTGTCGGAGGATGCGCACCGGTTTTACCAGGGTAAGATCCAGACAGTTCCCAAAGCCCCTGTTGTGGGTTTCAACTGGTTCAATGTATGGTATACACCCGGGGTTTCAAAAGTATCTACCGACATCCGCGATAACAACGATACCTCCTTTGACCTTACAAACCGGGGAAACCTGGTGGCAGTGGTGAGTGATTCCACCCGGGTTCTCGGTGATGGTGACTGCACTCCCCCGGGAGGGCTTGGGGTGATGGAAGGCAAGGCCTTCCTGATGAAATACCTGGGCGGTGTGGATGCCGTGGCTCTATGTATCGACAGCAAGGGGAAGGATGGGAAAAATGATCCTGAAAAGATCATTGAGTTTGTGAAAATGCTTCAGCCGAGTTTTGGGGCTGTAAACCTGGAGGACATTTCACAACCCAATTGCTTCAGGGTACTTGATGTCCTTCGTGAGGAGTGTGACATTCCCGTGTGGCATGATGATGCCCAGGGTACGGCTTGTGTTACACTGGCCGGCGTAATCAACGCGCTCAAGCTTGCAGGAAAGAAAATTCAGGATGTGCGCATCGTCCTCAACGGGGCCGGCGCTTCCAATACTACCATTGCCCGGCTGCTGATTACCGATGGCGCCGATCCCGCAAAAATGGTGCTGTTCGATACCAAGGGCTCCCTCCACAATGAACGTAAAGATATTGAGGCCGATACCCGCTTTTACCGCAAATGGGAACTTTGCCAGTCAACCAATCCCGGCAAATTTCCGACGATCGGTGATGCCATGAAGAATGCCGATATCCTGATATCCCTGTCCACTCCGGGCCCTGATGTGATCAAGCGTCCGTGGATCCGCAGCATGGCTGATAAAGCAATTGTATTTTGCTGTGCAAACCCGGTTCCTGAAATTTATCCATATGCCGCCAAAGAAGAAGGCGCTTATATCGTGGCCACGGGACGGGGCGATTTCCCAAACCAGGTGAACAACTCCATCGGCTTCCCCGGGATACTCAAAGGGGCTCTGATGGTTCGTGCAAGGAAAATTACCGACACCATGGCCATCGCTGCAGCGCATTCACTGGCCGATTATGCCGAAAAACGCGGCATTCATGTCAACGACATCGTCCCAAACATGGAGGAAGCATCTGTATTTCCGCATGAAGCAGCCGACGTGGCCATGCAGGCCATCAAGGACGGGGTGGCCCGAGTTCATATGACCTGGGAAGAGGCTTTTCAGAAGGCAAAAAAGGATATTGAACATGCCCGTGGCCTGACAAGGACACTCATGGAGAAGGGGTTCATTGCTCCTCCACCGGCGGAAATGATTAAAACCGCACTCGAGTTTGCCATTAAAGCAGTGCAATAGAAAAACCAGGCGGTTAAGACAATTTTTACTTTGAAAGGACAACCATTCTTGCCCCGTGCGGCCTGGTTTTCATTTCAAAATGACCACGAACCTTACCGAGGTCACACTGCGACCACACATCGCGCATTGACCATTTACCCTCAATCTTAAGGCTTTTCATCTCTACGGGTATGTTGAGCGGCTTCTCAGTTTTGTTGAAAAGCCCCACGGCCATGCTGCCATCTTCGAGATCGCGGGCCCACACTTCATATTCATCCGATTTGTATAGTTGAATGGCTTGTTTGCCCAAAGGATCCTGGTTAACAGCAAGCACCTCATCATTGGTGAGCAGGTTCAGCGTGAATGGATCCAGCTGTTCAAGGTCACAGCCGATGAGAAGGGGTGCAGCCAGCAGGCTCCACAGGGTGATGTGGGTGTACTGTTCGCCGGGCGTCAGGCGGGTATAGTGGAGGGCAGGGCCCCAGCCCACATAGCCAACCACAAGCATGTCGGGATCATTCCAACGGCCCGGGGCCGAGGAGGGTGAACATTTGGACTGGCTGAAACCAATGGATGACAGGCTTTCCCAGGTATCTTCGATATCGCCGGTGGTACGCCATGAATTCCCGTCTACCTCGGCTCCCCAGGTCCAGACATCACCCATACCATACTGGCAGAGACTGTAATGGATGTCGCGATTGGCTTTGCGCAGGGCATGTCTCATCTCCTTGTATGGTTTTTTAAGTTGTTCAGGTTCAGGCTCGGGAGAGGTGTTTCCGTATGAACACCAGTCATATTTGAGGTAGTCGATTCCCCAGCTGGCATAATTCATGGCATCTTTTGCCTCGAAACCAAAGCTGCCTTCATAGCCACCGCAGGTTCTGGGGCCCGGTGAGGAATAGATGCCGATCTTCAGCCCCAGCGAATGAACATAGTTGCACAATCCTGCCATATTCGGAAATTTGGAATTGGGGAGGATGTTGCCGTTTTTATCATGGGTATCTTCCCAGCCGTCGTCGATGTTGATATAGCTCCAGCCATGATCGATCAGCCCGCTCGATTTCATGGCGTCAGCCGATAGACGGATCTTTTTGTCACTTACACTCAACCCCCAGCAATTCCAGCTGTTCCACCCCATCGGCGGCGTTAGGGAGATCAAATCGCCCACGACAATCTTCAACTCTCTTTCAGCATAACCAAGCTGGTTTTCTACTGTCAGCCTGACAAGGTAATCGCCCTTCTTTTTAAGCGATCCAGTGATCAGCCCGTTTTCAGGGTTTATCGCAAGGCCTTCGGGGAGGTCGGCTGCACTGTATTTCAGCGGTGGCTGCCCTGTTGCTGCTACTTTGTACTGGAATGGCGACCACGGCCTTACCCCAAACACTTTCGCCCCGTTTATCCTGGGGGTGGCAGGTGAAGCAGGCGTAAGAAGATAGGGGACCTCTACCTCGGCGGTAACTGTTTTACGGGTAACCTGTTCAGTAAAAGTAACCCTCAGGATGGCGGGGGCTGACATGCTTTTTCGGAAAGATGTCGTTTTTTCGATTTTCAGATGAGGCGTCATGTCGATGATCGAGCGCTCAGAATAGATGCAGATCCCGTTATCCGATTGAATTGCTTCAATAGCCAGTTCTCCCTTCAACTGTTCCGTCCCGGTGAGGCTGGTTGCTGAAAATGTTTTTGTAACCAGCGAGTCTCCGTTGAAAATGAACGCTGTTGATGTCAGGTCCAATTTCAGGTGATCACCGAGACCGACCATTGAAATTTTAAAAGTTTTCCCGAACATTCCTCCTGCACCTCCCTGGTCATAGCTTCTTACGGCAACCAGGTTTTCCTTATCCCAGTGTATCCGGGGATCACCGGCAGCCAGGACATAGCGCCTTTCGACATTCCACATGCCTTGTGTTTTGATAAATCCGTCGGAGGCAGGTGAACTGGTATAGATGCTTTTCCCGTTTTCACCGATCAGTTCCCCGTTCAGAAACACCTGGTCACAGTCATCAATTTTGCCAAGGAGAATCTGCAGGCTGTCTGTCATTTTGGTCTCATCTTTCATGGACGACCTGATCAGGACGGTGCACCGGTACCATGCAAATCCATCATATCCTTTGTATCCCTGGTCTTCCCATATTTTTTTCGGATCAATGGTGCCCCAGGATGAATCGTTGAAGGCAGCGGTGGCCCATGCAGGGTCATCGCCAGTTTTGAACTTCCAGCCGGTATCGAGCAGCAAGGCGTTTGGTTCGTTGGTGCGATTGCATGAAATTATCAGGAACAATAAAAGAATTCCTGTCAGGATGAGCAACTTTTTCATGGGATCAGTATTATGGGTTAACGAACTACTGTCGGATATTTTATGCAAGGTAAAAAGATTTTCCGTATCACAAAAAAAAAGCCCGGTGACTTGCCGGGCTTTTAAATTGAGATCAAATTTTATTTTTGAATGACTACTTTTAAAAATTTCTTACCCGAACCGTTCGAAATCTGCAGGAGATAGGTGCCCTGGGATAACCCCCTGACGTCTATTTTCTCATTCGCAACGCCTGATACTTCAAGGCCGGGGCGGGTGTAAACCGTTTCACCGGATGATGAAGTCATCGATACATCGAGTTTCTCCGGCTTCCTGGTTTTCAGTTCAAGGGTGAACATACCGCTGTTTGGATTCGGGAACACCTGGACACTGACGCCTGCAAGTTCTTCGATGCCACCACAAATCCTGAATGTAACCAGGACGGAATCACTGCCAACACAACCGTTGTTATCTGTAACAAACACCCTGATTTTTTCAGAATGCAGGCCGATTCCTGTTGAGTCGACTGTTATGGTTGGTGTTGTTTTGTTGGATGGCAGCCACAGGTAATTTGTTGCGTCCGGGTATGTGGCATTGAGCAAGACAATCGCCTCTGCACAGGTTGTGGTGTCTTTCCCGAGATCAACCTGGGGGATTCCATGGATGGCAAGTAAAAGGCTGTCGGAAGCAAACGGGCAGGCCACAGAACCGGTAGCGTACAGTTTCAGCCTGGCTGAGCCCTGCAGGATATCCTGGGCACCCGGTGTGTAGGCCGGATGAAGGATGGTCTGGTCGCTGAAAATGCCGTCGCCCGAAGTGGTCCAGTGTAAGGTTGCATATGCTGTTGACGATGAAGCGGACAGCACATACGGCAGTCCCTTGCAAACCGAACCATTCCCGCCGGCATTGGCGGTTGGCGCCGTAAAGATCATGAGCATCATGCTGTTCGTGTCGATGCTGTTGTTGCCATAAGCTGTAAGCATCAACCGTACCATTCCGTCTGCAATATCCTGGGTGCCTGGTGTGTAAACCGGGTCGAGGGTGACAGGGTTGCTGAACTGCCCGGTACCCATGGTTGTCCAGCGCAGGGAATCATAACTGTCGGCCATGCCATGCAACTGGTAGGTGTTGCCTGCGCAAACCTCGGCATCGCCCCCGGCGCTCGCACTTGTCATGTACCTGGGAGGGAATACGATAAAGTCCAGCCATGATGCGTCAAGTCCTGAAGTAGTGGCGTTGTTCTTCTCATATACCCACTTAAAGGTATGCGGACCAGCCATCACGGGGTATGCAACACGTTTAAAGGTTGTATCGACGAAATTTGACCAGAACCCGACCATGGCGCCATCAATGTAAAATTTAAGCAAATCCTTGATCGGCTGACTGGAAACCCGTTTGAAAAAGGAGATGCTGTCGTCCATCGATGCATTGTATTCAACAAACAGCCCGGAGGATTCATTGTCGGTGATTACGCCTGACCTTGCCGAGTAGTTGTGTTCGTATTTTATGTTCGAATCGATGGTCCAAGGCTTTGCGGTGTTTGTGAACTGCCATGGAAACTTGCTGAAATTGCCGGTTTCCCAGTCTTCAACGATCAGGCCGATTTTGGCGTTGAAAATTTTATCGGTAACACGGTATTTTGAAGTGGCCACGTTGTGCATTTGCGCTGCCGATCCGATAGCTGCCGCACTGTTTACCAGTACCGGGAAAGATACAACAATGGTCTCTCCGGCATGCAGTGTCCCGATATTATATGTCGGGACAAGGACGGTTACGAATGAATTCATCGATGAAAGGTTACTCACCACATTTTCGGCATCCCAGATACCATTGTTTTTCGTAGTAATCATGATGGTAGCCTCTTCACCGGGATCGAGCCGCCCGTTGGCATTGCCGCCCGGCTGGATGTCATCAATGGTCATTGAAACAATGCTTACATCGGGCGCATGTGCGGTGATCTGGAAGGTGCTCCAGGTGATGCTGTCATTCTGGTCCTTAGCCTTGACCGTAAACATGACCGGTTCATTGTTTTGAATGGAATCGTTGACTTTGAATTTATAACCGTTCGGGATCAGTTTTTCCTGCCCAACATCAAAATGACCATAATTTTTAACCGAATCGAGCATCGTGATGTAGTGATTGTCGCAGGAGAGCTGTACCGAAACATTATCTGCTGCACCGGTTCCCGTATTTTTCATCTTTAGCCCGATAAGTTCCGTTTCGCCATAATCCATCAGCCCGTTGTGATTTCCGAAGGTAGTGTCGTTCAGGATATTCCCGGTATTGTTGATGGATGCCTGCGGTATCAGGATGTCAATTGGCGAAACATAGGTGAGGCAATGTCCCGACCGGGTGTCTGTCCAGCAGGGAAAGGTCTTTCCGTCATAGGCGGCAATGGCAAGGTAATCGCCCATGTATTTGGATGCCATCATGGGGATGGCGGAAGGAGTAAAGGCGACATCACTCACTTTCAGGTCGGTGAAGGTATCGCCACCATCTGTTGAATAGGCCATCCAGGCTTCGGCTTCAGTGCTGGCACAGTTGCGGTTGTCATAAAATACAACACTCAGGTAGCCGTTTGCCTGGTCACAGGTGATCCAGGGCAGGTAATGATGTTTCCCGGCTGTTGAATCGGAGTTGATGATCTTTGGCGCCGACCATGTAGTGCCTTTGTCGCTGGATTTGATCATGTAAACAGAAGTGCCCGTTCCGGTGTTGATGCCGGGATAGCCTTTGTTGGTCCACACAACGTAAATAGTTCCACGGTAAGGGCTGTTGCTAATATCGACAGCCATGGAAGGGAAGGAGTTGGTCCGCATGTTTTGCGGGACACTGCCGGTTCCCCGGATTCCCTTGATGTTGTTAAGTGCCCGGATGGCTGTTCCCCAGGTGGCTCCACCGTCAGCCGACTTGTTAAAACCGATCGCTTTTTCATCGCTTGGCCAGCTGTCGTAAACTGACCACACTGCATACACATCACCGTCGGGTCCGCATTTGAAGTTAATGCCCTGGTTGTGGCTTCCGGCATTGGTTGCAGCACTGATATTCACCGAAGTTGACCAGCTTGTGCCACTGGTAACTGAACGGGATACGAAAATATTGTTGCTGATCATCCAGCCATTGTAAAGATATCCTTTGTAGGGACTGGCAGGGCCGATATCGACCCACAGGTGGTTTTTGTCAAGCATGTTCAGCGCGCTGCCGGTGGCTACCTTGCTTACGGCCCAGGTGGCGCCCTGGTTGTCGGAATATGAAACACTTTGTCCGCTGGCATTGTCGATGTATCCTACAAACCAGCGACCGTTGAGGTCGATCACGGCAGCAGGGTCACCGGAGTTTGATCCGCCCGCGCCTTCAACTGTTCCGGCCCATGTGGCTGCGGCATCCATTGAGCTGAGTGCATCGGCTCCCTTGACAGTGCCGTTGCTGGGTTGCGGCGTGGAGTTGTTGGAATTCAGCAACATGCTCTTATTGTTTGGGTTGACCACGATTGAATTTTCGCTTTGGGTTGAATTGGAGGGCTCAATGGTCACCAGGACGTCGGGTGAATCGACAACAGAAACTCCCCGGAGAAGTACTTTGCTCCCTGTGTAACGGGCAGGAGGAACAGGTGCAAACGGCTCCACCGGAACCAGTCCGGCCTCAGCACATTTTTGCCAGTAACCCATGTTGTCGATACGTGTGTCGACCTGGTAATTTGGTGGGAAAATATTTTTGCTATCCTGTGCAAAAATGGCGACTGAAACCATAAACAGCATGATTCCAGTCAGCAGAGCGTACATGTTTCTTTTCATGGAAATTATTTTGAGGGTGGAAGTTAGAAGTGACAAAGATAATGAATTATTCAGAATTTTTTTGACAGCATAAAGGTGAATGAAAAACAGCCTGGGTTCATTGTTTGGTGGTAAATACATACTGCAGGATGTTGGCTCCCATTTGCAACGCCTTTTGCCTTGTCGGATCTGAGTCGCCATGTACGGCAGGATCTTCCCACCCGTCGCCCAGGTCGCATTCGTATGTGTAAAAAACCACCAGCCGGCCTTCATAGATGAGTCCGAAACCCTGGGGTGGTTTGCCATCGTGTTCATGGATCTTGGGCAACCCGTTTGAGAAATTGTATTTCTGATGATAGACGGGATGGTCAAACGGCAGCTCAAGCAGCTCAAGTTCCGGGAACACCCGCTTCAGCTGCGGCCTGATATATTTATCCATGCCATAGTTGTCGTCGATATGTAAAAAACCTCCTGCAATCAGGTAATTCCGAAGGTTTTGAATTTCCTGGTCAGAAAAAACAACATTTCCGTGGCCGGTCATGTGAACGAACGGGTAATTCATGAGTTCGGGGCTTCCGACATCCACTGTGGCAATGTCTTCATTGATGTTGGTCGACAGGTTCCGGTTTGCAAATTTCACCAGGTTGGGCAGCGAGGTAGGGTTCGCGTACCAGTCGCCGCCGCCCGAATATTTCAGCAATGCAATCTGAAAAGATGGCGGGGTGAATGAGGTGGTGGCAAATATGGCAACGATGCAGGCAAGGGTTAACAGAACAGGGTGTTTGAAGGAGGTCATGGATCGAAAGAAGGTTAAATTGAAGACACAAAGGTAGCTTTTTACGCAATCAAATGCCGTTATTTCAGGAGATTGATAACAGTAATTTCCGCGGAACAGTTGAATCGTACCGGGATCCCGCTCACCCCGGCGCCTCTGGAGGTGTAGCCTGCCAGGCTGCCAATCTTCCATAGTCCGTGGTTGTATTGTTTGCCTTCAAACTGGTGACTGATCAGGGGCATACCTTCCTGCAGGCAAATCTGGCCTCCATGTGTATGGCCGCACAAATACAGATCGTACCTGTTGGCTGATGCAAGCCTGGCAAGTTCAGAGGTATGGACCAGGGCTATTTTAAAATCGTAACCCCTGGTTTCAAGGCAGAGTGCCGCCGGCTCCGTGAAGAAATTGAATGGATCATCGGTTCCTGTAATTAAAATTTTTTGTCCATCCCGGATGATCTCAACAGATTCGTTGATGAGCAGTTCAATGCCTGATTCCTCCTCATACTGAGCCATCAGGTAAGTATCATGGTTCCCCAAAACGGCGAAAGTACCGAACGGAGCCTGGATATATTTCGACAAACTTTGTACTGGCTTTAAAATGTGGCTGAAACTTCCTGAAATATCCCGCCGGTAGTCGCCGGTCATCAGGCAAATATCGAATTCAAGGTCTTTTATTTTGTCAATGATCAGCGAAACAAACCCCGGGATGCTGTCGATATGAAGATCGGACAAATGCAGGATTCTGAACCCGTTGAATGCGTCAGGAAGGTTGGGGAATTTTAGCGATAACTCGTTTACCCGGATTGTTTTGGCATTTCCGTATCCCTTCTGGTAATACCCGGTAATTTTAAGCAGGAACGCGAAAATCTTAAGAAGGCGGAGGAAGAAGTTCCAATGGCTCCTGCTTTTTTTCCCACTCCTTTTATGTGAAAAACCAACGTTTTCCAATATCGACCGGGTTGCAGCCCAGATCAGTCGCTTTTCTTTCCTTTTAACAGGAGGGTCGAGGAATTGATACATAACAGGCCTTTAAAAAGAGCAGGATGAAAAATAAAGGACCAAGGTACTAAATATTGGTACCCGCAACCCCGTATATTTCTTCAATTTTTTCGAAGGAAAACCTGTAAGGCAGCAGCGCGTCCTCTCCGGCATAATCAACACCAATGCGCGGACCCGATCGTATCAATGCGCGGTTTACGCTGTAGCCGCTTTCTTCGATCCAGATGGCCGTAGACGCACTGTTTCCAGGCTTGTCAACCAGGTCGAGGCCGGAATGTGAATAATGGATGCCGAGTATTTTTGAAACTTTTCCGGGGCCGATACCAAAATCCTTCGTAATCTTCGCCTTACCGGCTCTCTGCATCATGGTTTCGATTCCTTCGGCAGGGATGATCCCGCGGATCAGGATTGCATGCGGTATGTCAAATTCGTTGGTGACAACATTGAACAGGGAGTGAATGCCATAGCACAGGTAAACATAAGCGGTACCGCCCATGGCATACATTATTTCGGTACGTTGAGTCCGCCTGCCGCCATATGAATGGGAAGCCCGGTCGGATGTTCCCGCATACGCCTCGGTTTCGCAGATCACCCCGCTGGTTGTGATGCCTCCAATGTTCGTAAATAGTTTTTTGCCAAGTAATTCACGGGCAATTTGGACAACGTCGGGGCGAAGGTAAAACTGGCGGGAAAGAAGAGCCATTTACGTTTTTAGGGTTTACCGGGGAAATTTTCTACAAATTTGATTTTGATATCGGGGAAATCGGTTACGAATTTGATTTTGATATCCGGAAAATCGGTTACAAATTTCCATTTTCCACATTGATCAGGGAAGTTTTCGACAACCTGTACTTTGAGGTCGGGAAAATTCTCTACGATTTTCACTTTTAAATCGGGGAAATCGGTAACTATCTTTACATTTCCATAGAGTTTGAACCCCATGCACCGGCAATCCTTGTCAACTGGTTTTTCCTGCGCAAATGGCATGAGCATCACGAACATCAGAACGAGCGGGGACATCATGGGATTGTATTTATGTTACAGTTAATCAGGACTTCAAAGATTTTGGTTTCATACAGTCAAAACATACATAGGGCACCGACATGGCCAGTTCCCCTTTTTCAGCGGCGATCTGGTTCAGGCGCTGTTCGATGGTGTTGAAGACCGGGCCGGCCATTGATGCGGGTAAAAGTGCTTTCCAGGGTTCCATAAAGGCGACCCTCACCAGGTGATGATTCAGAAAGGCGGACCCGTCGCTGTACTTCATTTTGAACCCATCCACATTGATGGTTTTAATGTCGAACCCTGCATCAAGGATCAGGGCTTTCAGGAAATCGACTGGTTTACGTTTTTCATTGATATGTGCATGCATTGCTGCAATTTCATCCTGCATTCCCATCGACTGCAGGATCTCTTCAAAAACATCATAAAACTCGGTCATCGTGTGTGGCAGGTTCATGGTGAGCACCATTTGAGCATCACCTTCTGCAACGCGGTAGCATTCGGCAAGAGATGCAGCCTGGTCTGTGACATTGTTCAGTCCGTTGTTTGAGACGATAAGCCCGAAATATTCATCAGGGAAAGGGATCTCCTCCGCAATGCCTTTCACAATCTTGGCAAATACGATTCCCCTGGCCTCTTTTTTTTCGGTAATCATCCTGATGGCCTCCTCCGAAGGGTCAAGACCGTAAACCATACATTTTTTGCCCATGCGTTCAGCCAGTTCCAGCAGCGGAAATCCGCTTCCACTGCCTATATCAAGCACATTGATGAGCGTCTTCATCCGGATCGTATCCAGCAGGGTAAGTCCAAAAGGAGCCGACCAGAGGGGAAGATCATCGTAGGAGAGGGAAAGGGTGTGGGGGGGCATGGGCGATTTACGATTTACGATTTTAGATTTACGATTTACGATTTGGGTTTGCTAATCGTTGTGGCTTTTAAATAGGATTCAGCTTTTTTTAAAATTCACAACTCAGTCATTTTTTTCAATGTAAAGGTAATACCTCTGCTGTTATAAATGGTAAATCTAAAATCGTAAATCGTAAATACTCATTCCCACCTGTATCTCCGCTCATGGTCAACACTGATCTTCTCATTGTCGACAAGCCATTGGATCGCGCGGATGACTTTATCCTCGTTCACCGGATCTGCTGCATCAACCAGCTCCTCCAGGGTGCAGGGCCTGGCTTTCAAAACCGGTTTTATCAAACTGACTATGCTGTCGAATTCCATCTCGTTCAGGCTGACCTTGTTGCGTTCGATGCACACATCACATTTGCCGCATCGCTTTGCCTGGGATTCCCCAAAATAGGCAAGCAGCACCTGGCTGCGGCATTTGTTGGTTTCTTCTGCGTAACTGATCATCTTTTCCAGCCTCTTTCCGGCATCCCTTAACCTGTCTTTATAATTTTCTGGTGAAATAGTAAGGTCGCGGGTATCGAGCCGTTCCTGCAGGTAAATAACCTGGGGTTTATCCGTCTGGGGAATATAATCCAGAATTTGCAACCGGGCGAGATGTTTCAGGTTGCTCACCACAGTGGCGGCGGGGAGATTGCTCCTGCGGGCAAGTTCAGTTTCGCTGAAGACGATGAAATCGGAGAGAATTCCGCTGTACGACCGCAGCATGGTTTTAATCAGGTGGTCAAAGGCTTCATGTTCAACCTGGAAGCGGTAGAGTTCCTCCTTCTGAGCCTTGATGAATATTTTTGACGGGTGATGAAGTCCTTCGGTCATCATCACAAATCCCTCTTTTTCGAGAAACTTCAAACAGTTAAAGACGATAACCGGCTGAAATTTATACTGTTCGGCAAAGGCTGCAATGTCAAAGTCGGACTGGCTGTCTTTACCCATGCCAACCGGCAGCTGGAAGTAGTTTCCCAGCGCCTGGTAAACATTCCTGATGGTATCCAGTTCGGGGTAGGATTGTACTAGGTTATGGCGGGAATCGAGCACATCGGCATTTTCATAGAGCAAAACGGCGTAAGCCCGCTTTTCATCACGGCCTCCCCGTCCTGCCTCCTGGAAATAGGCTTCGATGCTGTCGGGCAGGTCGAGATGTACCACCACCCTGACGTTGGGCTTGTCTATCCCCATGCCAAAAGCATTGGTTGATACGATGATCCGCCGCTCTTCGCTGATCCAGGCCGATTGCCGCTGGTCCCGTGTCCTGGGATCAAGGCCGGCATGATAATAGTCGGCGCTGATCCTGTTCTTCTGAAGATATTCGGCAATCTCCTTAGTGTGGCGGCGATTCCGGACATAAACTATTCCGGGCCCCTTCACTTTGGTTAGTATCTTAACAAGGCGCTTCAGCTTGTCCTCCTCCTTCAATACAAGGTAGGTCAGGTTTTTGCGCTCAAAACTTTTCTGAAAAACATTCTCTGCCCTGAACCCCAGCCGCAGCTGAATGTCTTTGACCACTTCCGGGGTGGCGGTTGCTGTGAGGGCCATCACGGGTGTGCCGGGGATCAGCTGCCTGATGTCGGCAATCCTGAGATAGGGGGGGCGGAAATCGTAACCCCACTGTGAAACACAATGCGCCTCATCAACAGCCAGCAGGTTGATCTTCATTCGCTTCAGCGCTTCACGCAACTTGTCGGTGGTGAGCCGTTCGGGCGAAACATAGAGAAGTTTGGTCTTGCCGTAGCAGCAGTTATCGAGGATGATCCTGATCTCATCGGAGTGCATCCCCGAATGGATGGCTGAGGCGGGAATGCCGCGTTTTTTCAGGTTGTCAACCTGGTCCTTCATGAGCGCGATCAACGGGGAGATGACCAGGCAAATACCATCCATGGCCAGGGCCGGAACCTGGAAACACAACGATTTGCCACCCCCCGTTGGCAACAGTGCCAATGTATCCTTCCCGTCAAGCACCGACCGGATGATCTCCTCCTGCAGCGGGCGGAAGGAGGAGAAGCCCCAGTATTTGAGGAGGAGTTGGTGGGGAGTCACAATTATTTACGATTTACGATTTACGATTTACGATTTTTTATTAACAAACGTAGTACTTTTTATCGGACTGGTGGATTAAGCAAGAAAAAAAGGTGAATAAGGAAATCTTAAAACAGCGTACGAAATGCTTTGCTTTACGGATTATCCGGATGGTTGAAATGTTGCCGGCCAAACAATCTGCAAAGGTCATCGGCAACCAGGTGCTAAGGTCAGGTACTTCAATAGGAGCAAACTATGCTGCATGTTGCCGCGCAAAATCAACCCGGGATTTTATCAATAAACTCAAGATTATCGAAGAAGAAGCAGCTGAGACAATTTTCTGGCTGGAATTGCTCGAAGAATCCGGAATGTTCCATCCTGAAAAATTAATCCCTTTAAAAATTGAGGCAAACGAACTGCTCTCAATCATGGTTGCAAGTATAAAAACCACAAAAAGCAACGCCCGTTCAGCTACCCCAAAATCTAAAATCGTAAATCGTAAATCGTAAATCGTAAATCGTAAATCGTAAATTGTCAACTTACCACCCTTCTAATCGAATCCAGCACCGTTCCATCCACCCACTTCACCACCGCAACCACTTCATCTGTGAATTTAGGTTTGGCGGGGACGCCGCATATTTTTTCACCTTCGTCCTTGAGTTCCTGGATGGTCCTGATAGGCAATGATGAATTCTTCATCTTTTCGATCAGGTCGGTCCGGAGCGGGTTGATGGCGATGCCACGTTCGGTGACGATGACATCGATGAGTTCGCCAGGGCCGCAGATGGTGGTAACTTCGTCGCGGATTACCGGCATGCGGTCACGAAACAACGGAATGGGAAGGATGACACATTTCCCGAAGAGGGTGTTCTGCCACCCGCCGATTCCATGTAAAAGATAACCGTCAGAATGGGTCACGACATTGGCGTTGAAGTTTACATCGACTTCGGTGGCGCCAAGAATCACGATATCCACCAGGGAGGAGAAATTTCCCTTCCCGTGATAGTTGTAACTTGTAAAGGGACTCGTCCAGGTATGGTGCGGGTTGTCGCGCATGGAGCGCACGCCGTCGAGGTCAAAGGTCTGGCCGTCGAGGATATACTCCACAAGCCCCTCTTCGAGCATCTTTACCAGGTACTTGTTGCTTCCGCCACGGGCAAACCGGGCTTTCCATTTCCGTTCCCGGAGGATTTCCGAAAAGTAGATCCCGATCGAAAGGGCAGTGCCGCCTGCTCCGGCCTGGAAGGAGAAGCCATCATAAATCAGTCCTGCTTCATCGCAGAATTTGGCCGACCATTCAGCCAGCAGCAGTCGGTCGGGGCTTTTAGTGATCTCGGTTGTGCCGCTGACGATCTTTTCAGGAATCCCGATCTGGTCCATCACCACCACATAATCCACATAGTTCCCGTTGATCTGCCATGGGATGCATGGAAACGGAACGAGATTGTCGGTAACGACGATCACCTTGTCGGCATATTGCGAATCGGCCAGGGCAAAACCAAGCGGACCGCAGGCAGCGGGGCCGTTCACCCCGTTGGCATCGCCAAACTGGTCGGCGGTGGGGGCGGCGATCACCGCGATGTCAATATGAACTTCACCATCCTGGACAGCCTGGTACCTGCCGCCATGGGAACGCAGCACTCCAAGTCCTTTCATTTTGCCTTCGGAGGTAAACCTTCCGAGGGCGCCATTCATGCTGCCTTCGATGCGGTTGATGGTTCCGTCTTCGAGGTATTTGGTCATGGGCTCATGGCATGGGAAAGATGCGGAGGGATACCACATCAGGTCCTTGATCCCCAGTTCATGGGCGATGTCGAAAATTTGGGTGGCCACCAGGTCGCCGTTGCGAAAATGATGATGGGTTGAGATGGTGATCCCGTCGCGCAATCCTGCTTTCAGCAGCGCTTCTTTCAGGTTGGCAATGACCTTGTTCCCGTCTTCGGGAAAGTCGGCACAGCTGGCTATTTTGGGGGCTGCCCGGAATCCTTCGGGTTTGTATTTTCCAACTCCCATATAGGGAACGGCTGGTTTTCCGTTGATGATGGTCGGCACGATGCGGCCTGCAGCGTTCGTTACAAGTTTATCAGATTTGATCATATGATTCCCTCCAGTTTACAGCGAGTTTGTTCATTTTCAGTGCGAGGTTGATGGTGTTTAGTGCCCGTTTTACCACCGGCGGATCGATCATTTTGGTGCCCAGGGCAACCACCCCGAGTCCAAGTTCCTGTGCTTTGTGGAAGGCAAATACGATCTTTTTCGCCTTTTCGATCTCTTCGGGCGTGGGGGCAAACGATTCGTGAATGACCACGATCTGCCGGGGGTGGATGCATCCCATGCCGTCGAATCCAAGCGCTTTCGACCGGAGTACGTTCTGGCGAAGCCCTTCCATGTCGCCAACATCGGAGAAAACCGAGTCGATCGGCTGGATTCCGGCGGCACGTGCGGCATTGACCACCATGCTGCGGGCAAAGAACGACTCGGTGCCCTCGGCGGTACGCCTGGTTCCCAGGTCGGCCGTATAGTCTTCGAGCCCGATGGCCAGGGCAACGGTATTGCCGGTAAAACTGGCGATCGGGTATGCGTTGATAACGCCCAGCGCACTCTCGATGATCGGCATGATCCACACAGGGTTCGTTTGATTGTACTTCTGCTGGATCTTCCTGATCTGCTCATTGACAGCCTGCAGCTGTTCCGGCTTCTCACATTTTGGCAGCAGGACCAGGTTGACATTGTATGGGATGATGTAATTCAGGTCTTCGATGCCGCGTTCGCCCTGGTTGATGCGAACCATTCGCTCGGCGCCATAGAAATTGATGCCGCAAAGTGCATTGCGCACCAGGAACCGGGCTTCATCTTTTTTATCGGGGGCTACGGCATCCTCAAGGTCAAGGATGATGCCGTCGGGCTTGTGGATACCCGCGTTGATCATCAGGTTGGGCGAGTTGCCAGGCAGGTACAGCCGGGAAAACCGGTTTCTGTCCCTGGCAGTGGTATAACGGTTTTCGTCCTGCATGGCTGGCAGCCAGTTCTTTTCGGACGGGATGAGTTTTTTTATTGCGGCCTCAAGGCGTGCTGCAATTACCAGGGACAATGCGCCGGAATCTTCAATCTTCACACTGGCATTGTTTATTCCGAAGAAATCCAGTATTTCAAGTGTCTCTTTCCGGATGCTGTCGCCATACATGACGGCTACCTTCGATTCAACCTGCAGCTGAATTCCTCCCTGGTCAGTAAGTTCAAGGGTAACAAAACAGTCGGAGCGAACTCCTTTGCCTCTGTTACCGGTTGTAGCAATTGCTCCCATGGTTCAAGTTCATTTATGTTATAAAATAAACAGACAAAATTAGAAAATTTTCAGGTATGATCAAGGATGTTTGAAAGGTCAGACAAATTGTTAATTTAGCTTTTTGAAATAATGCCATGAGATTCTTTTCACTCGACGTTGAAACAGCCAATTACGATTCATCCAGCATCTGCCAGATCGGTATTGGCATGTTTGAAAACGGAGCCCTGGTTGATACCTGGGAGTCGCTGGTTGATCCGCAAAGTTTTTTTCACTGGAGCAACATCCGGGTTCATGGAATAACGGAGGATATGGTACAGGGGGCACCTGCTTTCTACGAAGTTTATCCTGTACTTGAAAGCCTGCTGTCTGACAATATCGTGGTGCATCATACCCCGTTCGACCATCATGCGTTCAGAAATGCTTATGCCCGGTTCAACCTTGAACCGATCAACATCCGCTGGCTCGATTCGGCCAGGATTGTGCGCCAGACCTGGCGCCAGTTCGCAAAAGGCGGCTATAACCTGAGGAACGTTTCAAACCATCTCGGCATCGAATTCAGGCACCATGATGCGCTCGAAGATTCGGTGGCAGCCGGGAAGATTGTCGTGGAGGCCTGCAGGCTCACCGACAGGAGGGTTGACGAGTGGTTTGAGCTTTTTAAAACAAATTCGAAATAATCATGCGATTGCCTTAATTTTGCAAATCTTTTATAACAGTCATCTATGCGAAGAAAATCGGGAAGGCAATCAAAATCGGGATCGGGGAAAAGTTCAGGGCGAAGCAGGAGTTCCGGGAAAGGAAAGAAATGGTTCCAGGGGAACATCCTGGTGGTGATGTCGCTGAAACTTCTTTTGGTGTTGGTGCTGCTGTTTTTATCCCGTATCCTTTTTTATGTTTTCAATCTCGGGTATTTCTCAAACCTGGGGTTCCAGGAGGCAATGCGCCTCTGTGTCATCGGCATCCGGTTCGACATTTCCGCCCTGCTGATCATCAACGCACCGTTCATCATACTGAATACCCTGCCCTTCAAATTCAGGTATAACCGCATTTACCAGGTTGTCGCGAATTTCTATTTCTATCTGATCAACGCATTTGCTTTGTTTACCAATTTCGGGGATACCATCTATTTCAGGTTTACCCTCAAGCGGTTAACGGCTGATATTTTTAAATATGTAGGTGTCGGGGGTGATTTTGACAAACTGGTTCCACAGTTTTTACGCGATTTCTGGTATGTTGCAGTGATCTGGATGGCCTTTGTAGCGGTTTTGATCTATGTGGGAACACGGTTTACAGTTGCATCAGCAGGTACAAAGAAAAAAGGATTTGATTTCCAGTTCTTTCTGGTCAACACGGTTCTGTGTGCTGCGATCATTGCGTTGTCGGTCATAGGTATCCGCGGAGGGTTGCAGTTACGTCCCATCGGGCTTGTTACCGCAGGAAATTACACCTCAGC
This sequence comes from Bacteroidota bacterium, assembly GCA_026391835.1. Lineage (GTDB taxonomy): Bacteria > Bacteroidota > Bacteroidia > Bacteroidales > FEN-979 > CAIVAT01. Next base: position 156,085 of record JAPLDF010000072.1, on the reverse strand, counting down.
AAAAAACCTGCCGTTGCTGCTGAATACACCCTTCTCCATTGCCCGGACTTTTAACAAGGAGACACTCAAAACAATCACGATTTACAAAAAGGAGAGCGACCTGGCTGTGATATATAGTCCGGTTCACCCGGGAAGGCCGGCAGGTTTGAAAAAATTCAATGTGATGATCATCATCCTGGAAAGCATGTCGCGTGAGCATATAGGCTCGCTGAACCATTCCCTTGAAAATGGCCGTTACCAGGGATTTACGCCATTCCTCGATTCGCTGATCCGGCAGGGCCTGTATTTCGACGCATTCGCGAACGGAAAGACCTCCATCCAGGGAATTCCTGCGGTACTCTCAGGCATCCCGTCGCTTATGAACGAGTCGTTTATCCAGTCGCCCTATGCAACCGGCAAATTTTCAAGCATTGCCGGTTTGCTTAAACCCGGGGGATACACCACTGCATTTTTCCATGGAGGGACAAACGGCACCATGGGATTTGATTCATATACCAAACTTGTTGGGTTCGACCACTATTACGGCCGCAGTGAATACAACAACGAAAAGGATTATGACGGGAAATGGGGCATCCGCGACGAAGAGTTTTTTCAATATACCGCAAAAACGATCAACGGGTTGAGACAGCCCTTTGCTGCTGCATTCTTTTCACTTTCATCACACCATCCCTATCATGTGCCGGCAAAGTATGTCAATATTTTCCGGACCGGTAAATTACCCATCCAGCAGAGTGTCATGTACGCTGATTTTTCGCTGGGTGAATTTTTTCATACGGCCAAACACATGCCTTGGTTCAGGAACACCCTGTTTGTGATCACTGCGGATCATACGTCAGAGGGCTATTACCCATACTACCAGTCCGACGTCGGGCAGTATGCAGTCCCTTTGCTGTTTTTCAAACCGGGAAGCGACCTGAAAGGCAAACCCGGGATGATCGCCCAGCAAACCGACGTGATGCCCACGGTGCTCAACTACCTTGGCTATGATAAAAGCTATGTGGCCTTTGGTGCCGACCTGTTCGACAGCACTTCCGGTGCACCCCGTTTCTCAATACACTATATAAGCGGACTTTACGGGCTGATCAAGGATGGTTATTATCTTGAATCCAACGGAACAAGAACTACTGCCCTGTTTAAACTGGCGAGCGATCCGCTGCAATCCGACAACCTGGTCGGCAGGGACCATGAAGCGCAAAAAAAGCTGGAATTGTTTCTCAACGCCTATATTCAGCAGTATAACAACAGGCTGATTGAAAACAGGCTGTCGGTTGACAATTAGCAATTTACGATTTTGGATTTTAGATTTTAGATTTAGGGGACCATGGGTCAGTCAGGAGTTCAGAAACGCATTCTTTTTATTGTGAACCCTATTTCGGGTATCGGGAAGCAGAAACATGTGGAAGAGATGATTGCTGACCGGCTGGATACGACAAAATACATCTCTTCCATCATATACACAAACGCGCCGGGCAATGCTTCTGAGATCAGCAGCAAGGCTGCCGCTGACGGGGTTGAGATTGTTGTTGCCGTGGGCGGTGACGGCACGGTGAATGAGACAGCAGCCGGGCTCGTTGATAGTGCAACAGCCCTTGCCATTGTCCCTGCAGGTTCAGGAAACGGGCTTGCCCGCCATCTTAAGATCCCCATGAACCTGAAACGTGCCATAGAGGTCATCAACCGTGGGAAAATTCTGAAAATCGATACGGCAACCATCAATGACCAGTTGTTTGTCAATGTGGCCGGCGTGGGTTTTGACGCGTCTGTCGCCAAGAAATTTGCGGCTGCCGGGAAACGCGGATTCTCCACCTATCTCAGGATCACCGCGAATTCCTATAAAAATTATGAACCAAAACAATACTCGCTGGTCATCGACGGCAAAGTGGTCAAGCGGCGGGCGCTCCTGATAAGTTTTGCGAATTCAAGCCAGTTCGGCAACAATACCTCCATCGATCCCGCGGCAAGCATCAACGATGGCTACATCGATGTTTGCATCGTCGGTAAAATGCCCTTTTGGAAAACTTTTTTTCTTGCGCCATTGCTGTTCCTGAAAAAGTTTGACCAAACCCGGTACATCGAAATTATCCGCGCAAAGGAAGTCGTGCTGAAAAGGGCGAAAGGTAAAAGCATCCACCTCGACGGCGATCCGAAAATAATGGGGAAGGAACTGACCATGAAAATCAACCCCCTGTCGCTCAATGTCATCGTCCCATAAATGCAAATCTGAAATCGTAAATCGTAAATCGTAATTCCCATCCCCCGCATGGAGCCAATCACAACCCACACCCTGAACACAGGGTTTAAAGCAACCCTCACCGATTGGGGTTTTTCGGACAAGCTCGCAGGATATCTTGCTGATTTTTCATCGCTTATCATTATCCTGGTCGCCTCGATCCTGATCTATTACCTTGCCAAATTCATCATCAACCAGTTCCTCAAAAGGCTGGTTGAGAAATCGAGCAGCAAATGGGATGACCACTTGTATGAGCAAAAGGTATTCACCCGGCTTGCCCTGCTGCTCCCGGCACTGGCGCTGAATGTATCGCTTGCACCAAGCATTTCAAAGTATCCTGAAGCGATAAAGTTCATTGAGCTGGGACTTCACATTTACATGACCTTCATTGTCATGAGTGTTGTGGTTTCTTTTCTCAATGCCGTATACCATATTTATGGTGACCTTGACATGTCCGATTCCAAGCCGATCAAGGGATATGTCCAAATCGGGAAGATCATCACCTACCTTGTCGGCGGGATAGCCATGATTTCAGTGCTGATCGGCCAGTCGCCCCTCACATTGCTGGCCGGGCTAGGTGCCATGTCGGCTGTAATTATGTTGATTTTCAAGGACAGTATCCTCGGATTTGTTGCAGGGGTGCAGCTTTCGAGCAATAAAATGCTGCAGATCGGCGACTGGATCACCATGCCCAAATTCAATACGGATGGAACGGTCATCGATATTTCACTGGCCACCGTCAAGGTGAGGAACTTCGACAACTCCGTCAGCTGCATTCCAACATATACACTTGTATCTGATTCCTTCCAGAACTGGCGCAGCATGGGAGAAGCAGGCGGGCGCCGGATGAAACGTTCTGTGCTGATTGACGTCGGCACCATTCGGTTTATGGATTACAACATGCTTGAAAACCTGAAAATGAAAAAACTTATGGCAGGTGAACCAGGTGCTGCAGGAGAAAATACCACAAATCTTGGCCTTTTCAGGATCTACATCCTCAACTACCTGAGGAGTATCCCGAACCTCAACCAGGATGCCTCCCTGATGGTCCGCACCCTCCAACCCACCGAAAATGGCTTGCCGCTCGAATTGTACGCATTTTATATCCCGCCCAACTGGTCTGAATTTGAAGATTTCCAGGCACGGTTGTTTGAGCATATCCTTTCGGTGCTCCCCGAATTCGGATTGAAGGCATTCCAGCGGCCTTCGGGAAGGGATGTGCAGTTGTCGTCGGTGTTGCCGGAATAGGTGAATGCAGGCAATGCAGGCAATGCACACAATGCAGGCAATGCAAACAATGCAGACAATGCAAACAATGCAGGCAATGCAAACAATGCAAACAATGCGGGCAATGCAAACAATGCAGTGAATGAGGGTGGCAGATTCATTCAGTGTAATGTTTGCAGGCTCCGGGGAATTCTTTAATTTTGCAATCCATACAGGTATTAGTTTTAACTTCAAACATAACCCGATGGCTGTTTTTCATTATTAACCATAGCCACTAATCAGAAATCGTAAATCCAAAATCGTAAATCGTAAATCAAAAATCATCTCTATGTCATTCAACCTTCGTAACCGCAACTTCCTGAAATTGCTGGATTTCACCCCGCAGGAAATTAAATTTTTACTGGATCTCTCCATGGATCTTAAGAAAGCCAAATATGCCGGCACCGAACAGCCGCGCCTGAAAGGGAAGAACATCGCCCTGATCTTCGAAAAGGCTTCCACCCGCACACGCTGCGCATTTGAGGTAGCGGCCCTTGACCAGGGCGCCCGGGTTACCTACCTCGGACCCGAAGGCTCGCACATCGGTAAAAAAGAGACCATGAAAGATACTGCCCGCGTGCTCGGACGGATGTATGACGGCATCGAATACCGCGGGTTTGGACAATCCATCGTGGAGGAACTTGGCAAATACGCCGGTGTTCCTGTATGGAATGGCCTTACCAATGAATTTCACCCTACCCAGATCCTGGCCGACTTCCTCACCATGATCGAACATTCGGATAAACCGTTGAACCAGGTAGCTTTCGTTTATTGCGGCGATGCCCGCAACAACATGGGAAACTCCCTGATGGTCGGCGCATCGAAGATGGGGATGGATTTCCGTGCCTGCGCCCCGAAAAAATACTGGCCCGAACAGGAACTTGTTGATACCTGCCGTGAAATCGCAAAAGAGACCGGCGCAAAGATAACCCTCACCGAAAGCGTGGAAGAAGGGCTGAAGGGCGTTGATTTCGTGTATACAGATGTTTGGTTATCCATGGGCGAAGCAAAGGAACTCTGGGACGAACGCATCAAGGAGATGCTGCCGTACCAGGTCAATCCGGCCATGATGGAAAAAAGCGGCAACCCCAGGGTGAAATTCATGCATTGCCTGCCGGCCTTTCACAACAAGGATACGGAAGTCGGCATGGATATCTTCAAAAAATACGGGCTGAATGGACTTGAAGTGACTGAAGCTGTTTTTGAATCTCCTGCATCCATCGTGTTTGATGAGGCCGAAAACCGGCTCCATACCATCAAAGCCGTGATGGTTGCCACGTTGGGCGCTTAATACGGAAGAACTCTTCCATTTTCGCACAATAAGGTGCGGGCCGGGTATTTGTCGAAAAACGTATAATTATGCGTCGCCATTACCACGGCCCGTCCCGTTTTTGAGATATCCATCAGCAGGCTGATGATCCCCTCCGAACTTTCCGGGTCCAGGTTGCCGGTTGGCTCATCGGCCAGTATGACCTCCGGGTCGTTGATCAGGGCCCGGGCAATGGCTACCCGCTGCTGCTCGCCACCCGACAGCTGGTGTGGCATTTTTGCTCCTTTATTGCCCAGGTTCACCTTGGCCAGCACCTCAAGCAGCCGTTTTTGCATCTCCCGCTTGTCGTTCCAGCCTGTGGCGCGCATCACGAACAGGATGTTCTCATTGACCGAACGGTCCATGAGCAACTGGAAATCCTGGAATACAATACCGAGTTTCCGGCGAAGGAATGGGATATCTTTCCTTCGCAGATGAACCAGGTCAAACCCGGTAACCAGTGCCGATCCTGCCTGTACCGGCAATTCGGCATAGATGGTTTTGAGCAGGCTGCTTTTGCCGCTTCCGGTTTTCCCGATCAGGTAAACAAACTCTCCTTTGCCTATGAGAAGCGTCACATTGGCCAGGATGAGATTTTCGTGATGGTAAACAGATAATTTATCGAGTTCAATGATACGGTCGCCTGGCATAGTTCTTGGTTCGGATTCCACAAAAGTAACGAATTGTTATTGTATTGATGCTAAAGTTCAAGTTTCTCCATCCTGCCATATTCCAATCCATTGGCGATTCGCAGGATCACATCCTGTTTGTCGAGCAGGTTGCACCGGGCCAGTGCAGTTTTTGAATTGGTGATTTTAAAATAGGCAACAAGCGAAAACGACTCATCCCTGATCTGAATGTGATCAGGAATTTTCCCCGTTCCCCTGATTTTAAGAATAAACATAACCAATTTTACAATCGTAAATCTAAAATCGTAAATCGTAAATCAACCCTGCCTTCGCCTCGCATTCTTCACTTCCTGACGGTTTCCGGCATCAAAACCCCCTCAATCTTCCGGTAATCCGGTTCATCCTTCAGGGAGATAAATTCGATCGTGAGGTCGTCAACATAAAATTTATAGAGTGCAGAGGGATTGAAGAAATAAATTTTCGCTACCCCGTTGGGAGGCAGGTCCCCGGGAACATAAAATGCTGCTTCGATGGGTGTCCATTTGTCGGCACCGGCATATTTATCCAGGATGAACTGGTTGTAACTGAGACTCTTCCCCTTTGACTGGTAGTCAACAACAAGTGTGGCCTCGGTGGTCTCTTTGGGCGAAAGGATCCACGCCCTGACCAGGATGATGCGGTTGCCGGTTTTGAAGAGCGGGCCAAGCGTGTCTTCCAGGCCAACACTGTAGGGGGCCTTCCGGTCAGTTTTTGACGACCAGCGACCCTGGTGAAATACCGTGTCGTTGCGGGTCCCGGAGTTCATCCAGGAATGCCCCTGGTCGGTTTCCATGTCATTCTTCATTGAAGTTCTGCCGGCAATGCTTTCGTCGGGGATATAAACCCTGGCTTTTTGGGTAAGGCTGAAAAAGGATCCACGGTAGATGGCACCGGTTATGTTATAGGGAGGAAATATCCATTTTGCATGCTGGTAAAACTGGACAAGGTTCAGTGAAATGAGCAGGACCAGGATGGCAGAAAACAGCCGCTTGCGGGTTCCGGTTTTGAGATAATTGAAAAGAAACAGCAGCAGAAGGGCGACTACGACGTAAATGTCGATGAACACCCGCTGACCGCATTTTGAAGCATAATACCAAACCCACCAGCAGGACACAACATAGATGAACAGCAGCAGAAAGCCGGCCAGCCAGTAAAACCTGAACCTGTTCTGCCGGTACAGCCATGCAAACCCTAAGATGGAAACGAGTGCCACCGGGGTGTACACGAACCATCCGCGGTTGAAACTGAAAAGAATGTTCAGCATGTGCGGGTGGAGGAAATTAAGTTTCTCATCCCCGTATGTATATACGATTGGTTTGCCGGTTTGGAGGTACCACAGTACAATCGGGACTGCAAGCAACAGCAAAGCCTGGATTGCGCCCCGGATCAAAGTTCTCCGGTCGGCAAGCACCTGCCCGGAAACCCGTGAAAGTATTTTCCGGTCCCCGGCAATAAAAGGCACCAGCATCAGGATCAGCATGTTGGTAGGTCGGATCAGGAAGATCAGCGTTGCCAGCAGCAAGGATTTAACGAACCATTTTGGCTGGTAATCGTGAAACAATTTGAAGGTCGTCAATACAAACCCCGTGATCAGTGCAAAGGAATAAACATGCGTCATGGATGGCTCGACCACCGTAAAAAAGATCAGGTTGGTCCCCAGTGTAACAGCAACGGTGATGAACGCAGCAGTCCGGTCGTTTGAACCAAACCGCCTGATCAGTTGCTGCAGCCATCGGGCGCCAAGCCAGAGGAACAGAAGGGCCGACAGCGCGATCGAATACTGGTAGGGGAGGGAATATCCATCCCTTGGAAACATCTCCAGCCAGGCCATGAGATGGCCGAACAGGAAAAATGGCAGCCATAAAATGGCCATGCCGGGAAAATATTTGTTTACTTTCCTGTCGCCGGCATCATTTCTGAACTCCTTGAATACCGACCGGTTTGCCGGGTAATACTGTGCTTCATACTGTTCAACGAACCTGAACTGAAAGTCGCTGTATATGAAAACTGCCGGGAGGTAAGCATAGTACCCCTTGCCGTCGCTGTTGATGACACGGTCCCAGTTTCGTTCAGGCGATTTGAATCCCAGGAAAATCAGGATGTAGATCACCAGGATGATCTCCGGGGTGTATTTATACAGGTATTTCATCTCCGGAACTATTTGAGATTGCGTTGGCGCAATGCTTCAAAAAGGATCACGCCGGTTGCTACCGAAACATTGAGTGATTCGATGTCACCGAAGAGCGGAATCCGCATCACTTCATCCGTGAGTTTCAGGTACTCCTCCGATATGCCTTCCCCTTCCGAACCCATGATCAGGGCCATCGGCCTGTTCAGATCTATGGAGGTATAATCTTTATCTGCCTTTTCTGTTGCGGCGACAATGGTCAGCCCGCTGTTTTTCAGGAACTGGATGGTCTCTTTGACATTCTGGGCGCGGACCACCGGGAGTTTGTACAACGCCCCCGCTGATGTTTTGATGGCGTCGGAGTTGATCTGTGCCGAACCCCGAGCCGGGATGATAAGCCCGTCAACCCCCGCACACTCGGCCGTCCGGGCAATGGACCCCACATTCCTGACATCGGTAACCCGGTCGAGGATGAGAAAAAGCGGCATCCGGCCCTGCTCGAACACGAACGGAACGAGGTCTTCCACGTTCTGATAGGTGATTTCCGACACATAGGAGATCACCCCCTGGTGGTTCTGCCTCGACAGGCGGTTCAGCTTTTCGATCGGCACAAACTGGTATGGAATTTCCAGCTCTTTGATCAGGTTGAACAGCTCATGAAAGCCGTCGCCTCTCAATCCGTTCTGAAGAAAAATCTTCTCAAGTTCTTTCCCCGCCTTGATGGCCTCAATCGTCGGCCGTATCCCGTAAATATATGTCTCTTTCTTCATACTTTTTATTCTTTATTCATTATTCGTCACTTGTCACTTGTCACTTGTCATTCCTCATTCCCCTCAACCCCGGCCTTCTCCAGCAGCGATTTCGGAATATCCTTCCCTGCCTTTGCGCCCAGCGTCTTGATGTGTTCAATCCTCCGGATCAGGTTTCCTTTTCCCGTGGAGAGTTTGTTCATTGACGCGTCGTATGCCCTGCGGGTGGCCTCGATCCTGGTGCCAACCTCCTGCAGATCATCGAGGAATCCCGTGAATTTGTCGTACAATTCACCGCTTTGCCGTGCAATCTCCATAGCATTTTTGTTCTGGTACTCAACCCGCCAGAGGTTTGAGATCATCCGCAGGGCAGCGATCAGGTTTGTGGGACTGATAAGCAGGATGCGGCGGTCGTATGCCCAGTTCCAAAGGTTCGGATCGTATTGCATGGCAAGCATGTAAGCCGGTTCAATGGGCATGAAGAGCATCACGAAGTCAAGACTTTTGAGCGAATAGATGTCCTGGTAATTTTTGCTGCTGAGCTCGGCAATATGATTTTTTACTGAAAGCAGGTGGTCGCGCGCCGCCAGTTCCTGTTCCTCTTTTGTTTCGGCCGAGGCATATCGTTCGTAAGCCAGGAGCGACACTTTTGCATCAATCACGACATGGCGGTCGCCGGGGTATTCCACGATTACATCGGGCTGCAAACGCTTCCCGTGTTCGTTTGTGTGCGATTGCTGGATGAAAAACTCCCGGTCTGGCGTCAGCCCTGATTTCTCCAGGATGCTTTCGAGGATGATCTCTCCCCAGTTGCCCCGGGTTTTTGACTGGCCTTTCAACGCGTTGGTAAGGTTGTTTGCCTCTTTGCTGATCTGCTGGTTCAGATCGGTGAGGTTTTTTATCTCCCGCTCCAGCGAGAACCGCTGCTTTGACTCCTTGTCGTATGTCTCCTCCACCTTTTTTTCAAATTCGCGGATCCGTTCACCCAGGGGTTTCAAAATTTCATCCAGTTTTATTGTGTTCTGCTCAGTGAATTTCAGGGTTTTTTCTTCAAGGATTTCATTGGCAAGGTTCTTAAATTCAAGGCGGAATTTATCCTGCAGCTTTTCGAGATCCGACTGCTGTTCCCCGAGCTTTTTCTGGAGGTTCCCGTATTCCGAGATTTTCGTGGAAAGATCCTTGTTCAGTGCCAGTATCGACGCATCTTTTTCGGTGATGCGGGCAACCAGGAGGTTGTTCTGATCCTGGAGCATGCTGGCGCGTTCTTCCATGGCAACATCCTTTGACCCGGTTCTGCCAAGTTTGAAAAAAAGCACCACAAAGCACGTGGAAAAAACAAGACCGATAATGATGAGAAGAATTTCCGACATGAAGCAACCCTGCATTAAAATACAAAAATAGGCTAATTAACCCAATTTAAAATACCTTAACCAGGGTTATTTTTTCTTAAGCGGCGGTAAACCTTCCTGTTCTGAGAACTTTATCTCTGTTGTTACTGGAAAATGATCAGAGGCAAACCGTCCATCCTTTGATTCACGAATTACGCCATAATTCAATACAGCGATCCCCTTTTTACTGGTAAAGATGAAATCGATGCGTTCCGTGACAGGTTTTTCCGGATCGAATCCGTTGAAGGTCCCGTCAGGGCCCATGGACATGCTTTTATCCGCAATTTTTGAATCAAGGAGGACACCGGAAATCAACAGAATGGGCTCACTTTCGGGGCCGGCATTGAAATCTCCGGTCAGGATTACCGGGTAATCCGGCGGATTCACAGTTTTGATCTTCTGAAGGATCAGCTTTGCGCTGTTCTTCCTTGCCTCCACCCCGATATGGTCAAAATGGGTGTTGAATACCAGGAATTTCCGCCCGGTTGCAAGGTTTTGAAAAAGCCCATAGGTGCATATCCGCTCCAGTGCCGCATCCCAGCCAACCGAGACTTTACCGGGTGTGGCAGAGAGCCAGAAAGTGGCCTGCTTCAAGACCCTGATCCTTTTGGCATTGTAATAAATAGCACTGAACTCCCCCTTTTTTTTGCCATCTTCCCTGCCGGCGCCAATGTGATGATAATCTGAAAATGTGCTGTCGAGATAAATTATTTGCGAAATCAACCCCTCCTGGATGCAGAGGATGTCGGGGTGTACCCGGTTGACCTGTTCGCAAAGCCATGCCCGCCGGTTCAGCCAGGAGTTAATGCCATCGCCGGGGTTGTCGTACCTGATATTGTATGTAAGGATTTCCATGGACTGGCACACCACGGAACTGCCAGCCAGGCACAAAACGGCGATGATTAAAATCTTTTTATCAAACATAAGGACAAGTTGGTATGTGTAATTTAATGGATAGTATCACTGATTGCCGCCAGGTTCCCGGCCAATTCGACCATCCCGGTGTCTGTCTTTATCCACATTTCACCCTTGGTTGGGGAAATGGAAATAAAAAGTGTCACTAAAGATAAACCTTTTTCCAAAATCCAAAATCGTAAATCGTAAATCGTAAATCGTACCTTTGCCCCATGCTCCACATCGGCATCCTCTCCGACACCCACGGTTTTGTCCATCCGGGCGTTTTGAATTTTTTTTCAGGGGCCGACGAAATCTGGCATGCAGGCGACCAGGGAAATATCGGTATTGCGCGCCAGCTGGGTGCAATCAAACCGTTGCGGGCAGTCTACGGCAACATCGACGGACAGGATGTCCGCATTGAGTACCCCGAATTGCAGCTGTTCCGGGTTGAAAATATCAAGGTGCTGATGCTCCACATTGGCGGATACCCCGGGCGCTATGACAGCAAAGCCCGGCAACTGATTGAACAGGAAAAGCCGAAACTCTTCGTTTGTGGCCATTCCCATATCCTGAAAGTGATGTTTGATAAAAAATACGACCTCCTGCACATCAACCCCGGTGCTGCCGGAAAATATGGCATCCACCACTCGATAACGGCGATCCGGTTAATCCTGGATAATGGAAACATGCGGGATTTAGAGGTCCTCGACATTCCGCGATAACCTTTCTATCCGAAAAGTTCAACATTCAAAATTCGTTGTTCAATATTCGATATTCGATACTCGATATTTGGTTTTCTGCCTATCGCAGCCTGTCCGCCGACTTCACCAGCGCCTCATCCTTCCTGATAGCCTGGTTGGCAAAGATTAAAAACAACACCGAAACCAGCGGCATGGCCATCCCGGTGTAGTTGTAATCCGGCTCAATGAGTGTCATGGTCGTGATCTTCGTAGCATAGAAGAAAAAGATCACCATTACCAGGACAATGTTGGTCAGCATGTTGAACGCACAGAGCCGGGCCTGAAGTGGCCGGTTTTTAAACAGGAAAATAGCGGAAACCGAAAAGATAAAAGATGCCACCGTCATGAAAATCAGCGGAATTGTGAAGAACTTGCTGAACAGAACCTTTGGTTCCGGATCCATGCTCCGGATCCCATAAATGAATAACTTGTAGTTGCCCTGGATCTCATGGTAAAATGTTGCCAGTGGAAAAAAGAAAAGCAGGATACACGCAATGGCCACAATGGCAAGGTATAACGTTTGAATTCGCTGTAACATAATAGGATCATTAATTCCATGCGAAATTAGAAAAGATTTCGATCGGCGGGAAATGCGATGAAGAAAAAATTTGATTATCCATTATTTTTTTATATATTTGCATCGATTTTAATCCCCACGATTCAGCTCTTAGTTCAAGTTCAACCCATTTCACCTTATATCTCCAAACCCATAGTTCATTTTTACATTGACTATTCAATCAAATAAATTATTTTAATCATGTATGACATTATTTCCCTCGACGGCAAAGAGCTGTCGGAGATCAGAGTAATTGCAAAACAATTCAACATCCCCAAAGTTGATAAGCTCGAAAAGCAGGATCTCATTTATAAAATTCTGGATCACCAGGCGCTCAATCCCACACCTGAAATTTTAGACAAAGAAAAACAAGAACTGGTTAAACCTTTCCGCGGTCGTCCGCGCAAGGATCAGGACGGTAAGCCGCAGGAGCCAAGAGAACCGCTGCCTCCCCGCGTTCCCAGGGAGCCCAGGCAGGATATCCCGGCCGGCGAACAAAAAGAACATCCAAAGGCCGAACAGCGTTTACCGCGTGAACAACGCCCGCCCAGGGACCAGCGCCCGCCAAGAGAACCTCTTCCCCCGAGAGAACCAGCTGCCCCAAGGGACCCGCTGGCCCCGAGAGAACCGCTGCCCCCGAGAGAGCCATCGGCCGCCAGGGAACCCCAGCCTCCCCGTGAACACAGGAATCCCCGTGAACAGAAAAATCCCAGGGAAAACAAACCTTTCAGGCCTTACCAGGAAAAATCACCTGCCGAACCGCTTGTTCAGATGACCATCCCTGAGCTGATCGATACCACTGCCGAGCAGTTTGATTTTGACGAATCGGCAGACAAGCCCTATGTTGCAATTGACCCGGTGGATGTAATCCAGAAACCGGATGGCGTGATTGAATCCGCCGAGATTGGGATCAGTGAGACCGGCGTTGCAGCCGACGCACAGGCCCAGCCGGTTGTTGAAGACCGCAAACAGCGCGAATTTCCCCGTAAATTCCCCGAAAGGCACCGTGAAGAGTTTACCTTCGAGTTCGAAGGCATCATTGTGAGCGAAGGGGTACTTGAGATCATGACGGATGGATACGGATTTCTCCGTTCCTCCGACTACAACTACCTGAATTCACCCGATGATATCTACGTATCCCAGTCGCAGATCAAGCTGTTTGGCTTGAAAACCGGGGATACCGTGCGGGGAACCATCCGCCCGCCGAAAGAAGGTGAAAAATATTTCCCCCTCATCAAAGTTGACCTGATCAACGGCCGTAAACCGGAAGAAGTGCGCGACAGGATCCCGTTTGACTACCTCACGCCCCTCTTCCCGATGAAGAAATTTAAACTCACGGGCCATAAAAATGAAAGCATGTCGACCCGCGTGATCGATATGTTCGCTCCAATCGGTTTCGGACAGCGCGGATTGATCGTGGCCCAGCCCAAAACCGGGAAAACGGTATTACTGAAGGAAATCGCAAATGCCATCGCAGCAAACCATCCCGATGTTTATATGATTATCCTGCTGATCGATGAACGTCCCGAAGAAGTTACCGACATGCAACGCAGCGTAAAAGCTGAAGTTATTTCGTCCACGTTTGATGAACCGGCCGAACGTCATACCCGCATCTCCAACATCATCCTCGAAAAGGCAAAACGACTTGTGGAATGCGGACACGATGTTGTCATCCTGCTCGACTCCATTACCCGGCTTGCCCGGGCCTACAATACAGTAGCCCCTGCCTCCGGAAAGGTACTTTCAGGTGGTGTGGAAGCCAATGCGCTCCAGAAACCCAAAAGGTTCTTCGGGGCGGCACGCCAGATCGAAAACGGAGGCTCACTCACCATCATCGCCACCGCATTGATCGAAACCGGATCCAAAATGGACGAGGTGATCTTTGAGGAGTTCAAGGGTACCGGCAACATGGAGTTGCAGCTCGACCGCAAACTGTCAAACAAACGCATCTACCCGGCCATCGACATTGTATCGTCCAGCACCAGGAGGGATGACCTTCTCCTCGACAAGGACGCCCTGCAGCGTATCTGGATCCTGAGAAACCACCTGGCGGATATGAACCCGCTGGAAGCCATGGAATTCCTGAGAGAACGGATGAAATTTACAAATTCGAATGAGGAGTTTTTAATCTCGATGAACAGTTAATCCGGCCAGAGGCCGACCCATCGTAACCCAAGCTCTTTCAGGTCAATACCATCGTAGTTTCCTGAACTCATCATCAGAAGCACTGTTCCCGGATTTTTCTCCCGGAACAGTGCTTTTTTCAATTCCCCCGGATCGGTATACACCTCCATTCCCGCTTTGCCGAACCCCTCTTTCACCTGCTCTTCGGTGATTTCCGGCAACCGCTTCAGCCGGAGCGCGTGGGGGCTGAAATACACGATGGCAATATCTGCCGGGTCAAGCGAACCCCTGTATTGTCCCAGGAACTCCTGGTTCAGACTGCTGTATGTATGCAGCTCAAGACAGGCAATTACCTTCCTCTCCGGAAACTGTTCGCTCACAGCCTGCAAGGTGGCCTTTACCTTTGAGGGGGCATGCGCAAAGTCTTTATAAACTGTTCTGCTGCCATTTTCTGCAATCTTCTCCAAACGTTTTGATGCACCTTTGAATGACCCGATCGCTTCAAAAAAAGTGAGGTCACCGATGCCAAGCTGGTTGCACACCAGCCTTGCACCATTGAGGTTCATCAGGTTGTGCCTGCCGAATACCTGCAGCTGAAAATGGTGGCTCCCCTGCACGACATATGTCACACCATCCCTGATTTCATGGGGAAGCGTGGTATAGGGGATAATACTGATGTCGGCACGCAAACCGGGACAAATACGCTTCAATTCAGTATCGTCACTGCAGTAAATGAGCGAACCGCCTGCCGAAACCTGGTTGATGAAAATAACAAATTGATCTGTATAGTTTTCGAATGTCGGGAACACATTGATGTGATCCCAGGCAATGCCGCTCAGCAAGGCGATATCCGGCTTATACAGGTGGAACTTTGGCCGGAGGTCGATGGGGGAGGTAAGGTATTCATCTCCCTCAATGATCATCACGGGTGCATCTTCTGTGAGCCTTACCATCACATCAAAACCGTCGAGCTGGGCGCCCACCATGTAGTCACAATCGATGGCGGCTTTTTGCAATACATGCAGGATCATGGCAGTGATGGTCGTTTTACCATGGCTGCCCCCGATGACAACTCTCTTCTTGTTTTTCGATTGCTCGTAGAGGTATTCAGGGTAGGAAAAGATTTTTATTCCCAATTCACTGGCTTTCAGTAATTCAGGGTTGTCAGACTTGGCGTGCATGCCCAGGATCACAGCATCGAGTTGAGGAGTGATACGGCTGGCATCCCATCCCTGGGCGGGAGGGAGGATGTTGCAGGCAGCCAGGCGGCTCCTGGATGGTTCGAAAATCTCGTCATCAGAGCCCGTAATAGTGTATCCTTTCCTGTGCAGGGCGATGGCAAGATTGTGCATCGCGCTGCCGCCGATGGCAATAAAATGTACATGCATACTGTAAATATTTTGGCCAAAAATACATCAATCATTTAGTAAAAAGTTGCATTTTCTTATCCGATTGTCGTAAATTCACAAAAATTTTAATCTGTTTGCAAAAAATGCATGACAAGGCTGCAGCATTAAACGAAAAATTCCGGGAAGCGTCACCGCAAGATGTTTTAAGATGGTTCGCCACGAACTTTCCAGCGAAGGTCGCATTTTCAACAAGCCTTGGGGCCGAAGACCAGGTAATTACCCAAATGCTGTCGGGGATTGACATCCCTGTAAAGATGTTCACGCTCGATACCGGGCGCCTGTTCCAGGAAACCTATGATTTGCTGGATTTAAGTCAGAAAAAATATTCTGTTTGTATCGACGTTTATTTTCCTGATACGGCCGCTGTTGAAAACATGGTGCAATCGAAGGGTATCAACCTCTTTTATGAAACCATTGAAAACCGGCAGTTGTGCTGTCACATCCGTAAGATTGAGCCTCTGAAAAGGGCGCTTGCAGGCATGGATGTCTGGATCACCGGGATGCGGAACGATCAGTCGGTTACACGGGCACAGGCAGCTTTGGTTGAGTGGGACCCGGTGTATGAAATCATCAAGATCAATCCATTGATCCGGTGGACGAGCGAATCGGTATGGGAATATATCAATACATGGAAAATTCCTGTCAATGAGCTGCACGCAAAAGGATATCCAAGTATCGGTTGCCTGCCATGCACCCGTGCCGTTGAACCTGGTGAAGATGTCCGTTCAGGGCGCTGGTGGTGGGAATTGCCCGAGTTTAAGGAGTGCGGTTTGCATAAAAGACACTAAAAAAACAAGATATGAATACAATTGATCTGGTCGAGCTCGGCCGCATGTTCATGGAGCGGTATGATAAGCCGACACCACTTTTTCACGACGACCAGCACGCAGTTTATTGGCTGGGGGTTCCTGAAGACTCCGCTTTCAGATGCAACACCTATATGATCGTGGATGGCCAGGAGGCTGTCATCGTTGATCCGGGAGGGCACAATTCATATGAATTCGTGAAAAATCGTGTTGCCCAGATTATTCCGCTCGACAAGGTCACCGGCCTCATTATCTGCCACCAGGATCCCGATGTGGCGGCTTCAATGACCGACTGGCTTACGCTGGATCCGAAAATAAAGATCATCACATCGGTACGCACCAACATCCTGCTGCCCCACTATGGAAAATCGGATTACACGTTTGTCAATATAAACGAAAATCCAACATGGTCTTTCCTCTCAGGGCGCCAGCTGAGGTTCATTGAATCACCGTTCCTTCATTTTCCGGGTGCTTTCACAACGTTTGACCTTGTAACCGGGTTCCTGTTTTCAGGGGATATTTGGGCTTCGATAGATATGGATTGGCGCCTGGTGGTTGACGATTTCAGCCGCCACGAATTAAAGCTGAGTCTTTTTCACGTTGATTATATGGCAAGCAACATTGCTGCCCGCGGGTTTGTCGGCCGGATCAGGCACCTTGAACTGAATGCCATCCTGCCGCAACACGGCTCAATTATTCCCAAAAAGCATGTTTCCAAAGCTTTATCATACCTTCATGACCTTAAATGCGGTCTTGACCTGATCTATCCTGATTTACAATAAACGAGTGTTACCGGGATCAAACTTTAATCTTGTGGAATTATGTCGGAAGAATTGCTGAAAAAAATCGAGAAACTCGAACTTGAGATCAAAACTGTTCGGCTGGCTTCACAGCAGTGGGAACACCTCCAGAAGGTCTACCAGGAATCAATAGATCGTTTGCAGGTGAAAGAACGCGAACTGTCGGTGGCCCATGAACGCACGGACCGCGCCTTGTTTGGCGGCGACCTGGCATGGTGGGACTGGGAGTATAAAACCGGCAGGATGGAGTTCAACGAAAACAGGTCACGCATGCTGGGTTACGGCGTTGGCGAATTGCCTCAAACCTATAATGAGATCATCAGGATGATCCATCCCGACGATTACGGATTTACCCTCGAACGATTGCAAGGCCATATTTCTGGTGCCTATCCCAACTATGAAGCTGAATTCCGTTTAAAAACAAAGTCGGGTGAATGGCGGTGGTTTTACGACAAGGGGAAGATCGTGGAAACTGATATTCTTGGCAAGCCGGTCAGGCTTGCCGGTGTGCTGATCGACATTCATGAAAGAAAAAGTATTGAAAATGAGCTTGTTGTTGCCCGTGACACAGCCGTTGCCGAAAGCCGTTCAAAGAGCAATTTCCTCGTCAGCATGTCCCATGACATCTATACCCCGATGGCAGGGGTCATCGGCATGGCCGAAATTCTGAAGCAGTCCAAACTCAGCCAGGAACAGGTTGAGTATCTCAATACCATTGTGAAATCAGCCACCAACCTGATGTCCATCCTCAACGACATCATCGAATTTTCGAAACTGGAATCCGGGAAACTGGAGTTCCATGAAAAACCGTTCAGTGTTCACCAGGTCATCGAGGAAGTAACAGGCTCTTATGTCGAAAAAGCCCATGAAAAGGGCATTGAGCTACTCTCATTCCAGGATCCCAATATCCCCGTGGAAGTGCTTGGAGATCCCGTACGGCTCAGACAGATCATGAAGATATTTACGGATAATGCCTTAAAGTTCACTGAAAAGGGAGAAATCCGGATAGAGGCCCATTTTATGGAGTGGGATAATGAAACCGTGAAAGTGCGGTTCAATGTTTGTGATACCGGGATCGGAATTTCTGAAGCAGGAATGAAAATGCTGTTCACCTCTTTCGCCAAGCTTGACACACCCGAGTCGAAAAAATACAGTGGCGGAGGACTGGGCCTTGCGATCGCAAGGAGGCTGATCGACCGCATGAACGGACACATTACGGTTGAAACCAACCCGGGCAGCGGAACCACCTTTTCCTTCAATGTCGTTTTCGAACGATACAAGGACTCGGAAGTGCACGATTCCATGAAAGAGACACTTCTTGGCGCCAAGGTCCTTATAGTCGATCCAAATGCCAGCCGGCGTTCAATCCTGACAAATTACCTGGTGCGGTGGGATGCGGAAGTGCTTGAGAGCAGTTCACCTGAGGAAGCATTGAAATTAATCCAGCACAGGGCGGAAATCAATAAACCCTTTGATTTAATTATTGTTGAATACCAGATGCCTGGCATGGACGGGCTGAAATTTGCCTCCTCCATGAGACATGCAGCCTGGATGAAAAAATCAAAGGTTCTCCTGACGAATTCCCGTATTTCACCTGTTTCATCAGCTGAGCTGGCGGCAGCGGGAATCCTGGTTGCATTGGTCCGTCCATACACGCTGAGCCGGCTCAGGTGCAGGATCAGGGAGGTATTGTCGCAAATTCGGAAAGAGTTTGCCGGTGACAGGGATGAAGTCGACGTGCATTTGCTGGATGATCAGAAAAAGATGCTGAACATCCTGCTGGCCGAGGATAATCTCATCAACCAGAAGGTGGCACTGGTAACCCTTGAAAAAATTGGGCATACAACTGATCTCGCTGAGAATGGAAAAATTGCGGTGGAGATGTTTACTACGAAGGATTATGATCTTGTTTTAATGGATATGTCCATGCCGGATATGGACGGACTGGAAGCCACCAGGCAAATCAGGCAGATCGAAGCAGGAAATCCCGGCAGGAACCCGGTGCATATCTGCGCGATCACGGCGAATACCTCGCCCGAAGACGAAGAGCGATGCTACCAGGCCGGTATGGACAGTTATATCTCAAAACCCTTCAAACTGGAGGAACTTGTTAAAATTCTGAACCGTATTTAACTGAACCTGATAGCCTTCACCGGGGTTACCCTCGAAATAATGAACGACGGCACAATGAATATCAGGTAACAGGTGAGCAGGGTTCCCGCATTGATCAGCAGGATATTCCATACATCAAGGTTGACCGGGATCACTGACACATAATAGGTCTCCTGCGACAGGGTGACCAGCGAAAACTTCTTCTGTAGCATGCACAGGGTAAAGGCGATCAAATTTCCCCACAGCATCCCCCATCCGACAATGTACAGGGCGTTGTAAAGAAATACATGCCGTATGCCCTTGTTTGGCATCCCCAGGGCCTTCAGAATGCCGATCATGGTTGTTCGCTCCAGGATCAGGATGAGCAATGTGGAGATGATGGTGGTCGAAGATACCAGCACAATGAGGATGAGGATGATCAGGACATTGATGTCCTGGAGATCAAGCCAGTCGAAAATTTGCTGGTTCAGCATTTTTATGGTCGACGCATCAAGGCTGAACCCGATCTGGTGGTAAACATAAACACCCATCCGGTCAATGTCATCAAAGTTTTTCAGGAATACTTCAAAACCACCGACCTCGCCATCCGTCCAGTTATTAAGTTTCTGGATATGGTGCATATCACAGATGACATAAAGTTTGTCGAACTCTTCCAGCCCTGTATCATAGATGCCGGCGATCCTGAATTTTCGCCCCGGGGTGGTGTTTCCGACAATAAAATACATGCGCAGGTCGTCATTCAGATGGAGATTCATGAGGTTGGCGATCTTTCGCGAAATGATGACTTCATCGGTACGGCCTGCCTGTGTAACCCTGAATGTTTGTCCTTCCACCATCTTATCCCTGAAAAAATCCCAGTTGTAATCGATACCGATGCCTTTCAGGATAACACCCTGGATATGGTCCCTGGTTTTGATAATCCCGGCTTTCGTTGCAAACGCCTGGATATGGCTTATCTCCCTTGTGTTTTTGAGTTTCAGGTAAAAAGGCTGATCTTTTTCGACAGGCTGGGGTTCGTAGTTGGAATTTTCTGCAAACTTTGTAATTTGGATGTGACCGCTGAATCCGACTACTTTCTCCCTGATCTCCTTTTTAAACCCTGTGAGGATGGCAACCGCAATGAACATGATCGCCAGCCCCATGGCGATGGAGGTGATGGCAATGACCACAAATGTCCAGGAAAAATTTCCTTTGCTGCGTGAAACAAGCCGGTTGGCGAGAAAAAATTCAGTGTTCAAATGAAAGAAATCTTTACTTTGCAAAAGTATGCGTTTTTTTGATCTGTTATGAAACCTCTGATTAAAGATAGTGGAACAACCATGCTGGTGGTGCTGGTCTTCATGTTACTCCCGGTCGTTCTTCATGCCCGGATAAGGACAGGAGCCGAGCGGACCGAATTGTATTATCCGCTGCTGAAGGGTAAAAATATCGGGGTTGTCGCCAACCAGGCATCGGTGGTGGATGGGTCCAGCATCGTGGATATCCTTGTGCGGCAGGGCTTTCATGTCGTACGGATATTCTCGCCTGAACATGGTTTCAGGATATCGGGTGAGGCAGGGCAGATCATCGGCAATTCGGTTGATTCGGCAACCGGCATCCCGGTAGTCTCCCTGTACGGGTCGAAAAAAAAGCCGGCTCCTGAAGACATGCAATCGCTTGACCTGGTTCTGTTTGATATCCAGGATGTCGGCGTTCGTTTTTATACCTACATTTCAACATTGAGCTATGTGATGGAGGCATGTGCCGCTGCAGATATACCAATGATCCTTCTTGACCGCCCCAACCCCAATGGATACTATGTAGACGGCCCGGTCCTCGAAAAGCAATTCAGCTCGTTTGTAGGCATGCATCCGGTGCCGGTTGTTTATGGCATGACTATCGGTGAATATGCCCGTATGGTGAACGGGGAAGGCTGGTTGAAAAACAGGATGAAATGCGACCTCCGTGTGATTCAGCTGGAGAATTACACCGGCGGTTCCCGGTGTGTGTTGACTGAAAAACCGTCACCGAATTTACCCTGCCCTGAAGCGGTCAGCCTCTATCCCTCCCTGTGCTTTTTTGAAGGAACGCCTGTCAGCGTGGGGCGTGGCACTGCCTTTCCATTCCAGGTTTACGGCCACCCGGAGTTATCTTACGGAACATTTTCATTTACACCGGAAAGCATTACGGGCGCGAGTGGTCATCCCCCGCAGGAAGGAAAAATATGCCATGGCGAGGATTTAAGAAAGTATTACCAGGAAAATCCAGGCGAAGCCGGCAGAATAACACTGAAATGGCTCATAAAAGCCTTCCACGGCTGGAATGGAAAAACAGCCTTTTTTACAGATTACTTCAATAAACTGGCCGGTAACGCTACCCTGCAAAAACAGATAATTGAAGGAAAATCAGAAACAGAGATCCGGCAAAGCTGGAAACCAGCCATCGGCAAGTTCAAAAAAATCAGGAAAAAATACCTCCTATACTGAACTTGTCACTTGTCATTTGTCACTTGTCATTTGTCAGTCACTTCGCCGTTCTCCCCGGATAAACCTTCAGCCCCTCCTCCATGCATTTCATTGCATTTTTCAGGTCGCTAAGGTTCAACACATAACTGATCCGGACTTCATCTTTTCCCCGTCCCGGTGTGGAATAAAACCCGGTAGCAGGTGCAAGCATCACAGTTTGACCTTCATAGCTGAAGTCTTCGAGCAGCCATTGGCAGAATTTATCGGAATCGTCGATGGGCAACCGGGCAACGGCATAAAAGGCGCCACCGGGGTTAGGGCAAAAGCAGCCGTCCATCCTGTTGATCGATTCAACAACAATGTCCCTGCGTTTCACATATTCTTCAAGCACTTTTACCAGGTAGCTGGCGGGTGTGTTCACTGCCTCTTCACCGGCAATCTGGCCGAACGTGGGAGGGCTCAGCCGGGCCTGGGCAAATTTCATGGCTGTGCCGATGATTTCCTTATTCCTGGAGATCATGACACCAATACGGACACCGCAGGCGCTGTAACGTTTCGAGATGGAGTCGAGCAGGACAACATTCTGGTCAATTCCCTCGAGGTTCATGACCGAATAGTGCTGATTCCCATCATAGCAGAATTCCCGGTATACCTCATCGGCAAAAAGATAGAGGTCATGCTTTTTAACGATGTCGCGAAGCAGTTCCAGCTCTTCCTTTGAGTAGAGGTAACCGGTCGGATTGTTCGGGTTGCAAACCATGATTGCCTTGGTACGCGGCGTGATGGCCTCTTCAAATGCACTCATGGGAGGAAGTCCGAACCCGTTGTCGATATATGATGCGATCGGTTTTACGACGACCCCGGCGGCAACGGTAAAGCCGTTGTAGTTGGCATAAAAGGGCTCAGGAATGATGATTTCGTCGCCAGGGTTAAGACAGGTCAGCAAGGCAAACAAAATGCCCTCTGACCCCCCTGTTGTGACGATCATCTGATCGGGAGTAACCTCGATCCCCACCCGGTGGTAATATTCAGCCAGTTTTTTCCGGTAAGATAGAATTCCGGCCGAATGGCTGTATTCGATGACCTTCAAATCGGTGTTTCGTATCTTGTCGAGCACGTTGGCAGGAGTTTCGATATCCGGCTGGCCGATATTCAGGTGATACACTTTAATCCCTCTTTTCTTGGCTTCATCAGAAAAGGGTACGAGTTTGCGGATAGGGGATGGCGGACAAGCCTGGCCACGCTGAGAAATAGTAGGCATATGAGTGGTTTTTAACAAAACACCAAAGCCAGCTTGAGGCTGGCCTGATGTTTATTCATGATTGATAAATTTACTTCTGAATCGGAGCGGCTCCCTGTTCGCTGGGTTTCTCCGGCATTGTCGTAGCTGGTTTTGCAGTAACGGTACCTTTAATCTGCAGTACAATCCTGGAAGTTTTCGCATTCGAAGTTACGGTAACAGTTTTATTGATGCCACCAACATTGTTCGTGTTGTAGGTTACCTTGATCACATCGCTTTTTCCCGGGAGAATCGGTTCCTGAGGCCATGTGGGAACAGTGCATCCGCAGGAGGATTGCGGCTTTGATAAAATCAAAGGTTCCTTGCCAATATTTGTGAATTTGAATTCACAGGTACCGTCGGCACCCTGCACAATTGTTCCGTAATCATGAACTGTCTTGTCGAATGAAATCTCAGGAGCATTCGGATTAACGGGTTGTTGTGGCGTTGCATCCTGAGCGTTTACTAAAAAAGCTGAGAACATCAAAACAACAAATGAAAAAACTAACTTTTTCATATTTAATTAATTATTAAGGTTAGAACTGTAAAAGAATTTGATACAAAATTATAAATTTTTTGACGTTTACCGGAAATATTTAGATTGTTTTTATCAATACATCGCTTCCGGTTGGCAAAGGTTCAAATCAATTCTGTATTAAATTTGTAGTTGAAAAAAATGATTTTTGGATGAATCATTGAACACTGCCTTCACCCTTAGGGGAATTGTAGGAGAATTATGGCATATTTTCATCCGGAAAAAAGTGATACCTTTGCATGTTTTAAAACCCTGACGATTGACACAACCTGTTCAGAAGATAAAGGAGCTTGACGGAAAACAATTATACTATTCTTTTCTTGCCGGTGCTCAAAGAATATTTGAACACCAGAAACTGTTAAATAAGATTAATGTTTTCCCGGTTGCTGATGCCGATACCGGAACCAACCTTGCCTCCACCATGCGATCCATCATGGACGCGATCATACCAACCGAAAATCTCAAGCAGACCGCAGTTGCACTTGCCGATGCCGCGCTAATAGGCGCAAGGGGAAATTCAGGGATTATTTTCGCCCAGTTCCTTTATGGTTTCAGCAATGAAATCAACCCGAACGAAGCATTGACCGTTCAGTCCTTCGCCGAAAGCGTGAAGAAGGCGGTTAACTACGCCTACGACGCCATCGCCAACCCCATTGAAGGGACAATCCTTACAGTTATCAAGGACTGGGCCGACTATATCTACCTGTTGAAAGACACCTTTGATGACTTTACAAAGCTCCTGGTTGCGGCATACGGCAAAGCGCTTGAATCACTGGCGGCCACTACCGGGAAACTGGAAGTCCTTGCCCGGGCGCATGTTGTAGATGCAGGTGCAAAGGGGTTCGTTTTCTGGCTTGAAGGGTTTATGGACTTTTTCACCATGGGCGCCGAAAAGGCATTGAGGAAAGCGGAACCGGAAGTCAACCTGGTCACTGAAACAATTGAAATGCCCCATGATGTGATCAATTTCCGGTTTTGTACAGAAGCACTTCTCTCAGGCAATCAGCTTGACCAGCATAAAATAAGGAATTTCATTCAGCATTGCGGCGACTCCCTGGTTGTGGCCGGCAGCCCGCAAAAGATCAGGGTACACATTCATACCGACTTCCCTGCCGAAGTCTTTTCACAGTTGCAGCAGTTTGGGAACATTACGTACCAGAAGGTTGACGATATGGTGATGCAGAATGAAATCCAATTCAACCGCAAGTATGATGTCGCCCTGGTCACCGACTCATCCTGCGATTTACCAAAGGACCTGATCGATCAGTACCAGATCCATGTTGTACCGCTTTCAGTCCATTTTGGCGAGACATACTTTTTAGACCGCCTTACGATCAACCCGCCCCAGTTCTATGCCATGCAGGAAAAATCGGAGGTGAATGCCTCGTCTGCCCAGCCTGCTTCAAAGGAATTCCAGAACAAATTCGAATACCTTGCCACCAATTACAATTCGATTATCGGCATCCATCTCAGCCAGGCATTGAGCGGTACGTGGTCAAGCAGCGAAAAGGGCTCAAAAGAGGTGGTCAGCCGCACCGGTAAACAGATCGATGTGGTGAATTCCAAAACACTCACCGCCGGACTTGGTTTGATCGTGCTTCGTGCAGCCAGGGCGCTTGAAGCGGGAGCTTCGCATGCTGAACTGGTTGGCAAAATGGAGGAATGGAAGGAGAAATCAATGGTACGGGTAAGCGTGACTACGCTCAAATACATCGTTCGAAGCGGAAGGGTAAGCCCGTTCAAAGGCTTCGTTGCAAAAACACTTGACCTGAAACCGGTTATTGCCATTGACCAGGAAGGAAAAGCATTGCTCTTCTCGAAATCATTTTCAGCAAAAGGGAGCATGAAAAAAGTGATGCACAGCGTTGCAAAGGCTATCCACGGGAAAAAAGTGTGGGAATATGCCATTACCCATGCAAACAACCAGCCGGCCGCAAACTGGTATGCCATGGAAATGGAAAAACTGACTGGTAAAAAACCAGTATTCATCGAACATGCCTCCCCGGCACTTGCTGCCAACATCGGACCCGGAATTGCTTGTATTTCGCTGATGATGGATTAATACAGGCGGACAGGCGGACAGGCGGACAGGCGGACAGGCGGACGGGCGGACAAGCGGACGGGCGGACAGCGGACAAGCGGACGGGTGAACGGGTAAACTATTGGATCCTGGCAGTTGTTCCTCAAAATCGTAAATCAAAAATCGTAAATCGTAAATCGTAAATCATTCATGGTCCCATATTTTCTGAATTCTCTCATGGAAACAGGGCTGGTCATTTGCCTGTACATGACCATCATTTTTATCCTGGCCCTGGCCAGGAAGGACAACTCGATTGTGGATGTCGCATGGGGGGCGGGTTTTATCATTATTGCCGTGTATTCCATCATCCAGTCGGGAGAGGTTGACATCAGGAAAATGATAGTGAGCCTGCTGGTGTTGTTGTGGGGATTGCGCCTTTCATTTCACATCATGGTGCGAAACAGCGGAAAGGGGGAGGACTTCAGGTATAAGGCATGGCGCGACACCTGGAAATATTTCGTCATTCGCAGTTTCTTCCAGATTTTCATGCTGCAGGGCGTGTTCATGCTCATCATCTCGATGCCCATCTGGTTTATCAACTCAGGGATCGGCCCGCCACTTGGCCCCTGGGATTCAATCGGCCTGCTTGTTTTTGGCATTGGCTTCCTGATGGAAGTGATCGCAGATTACCAGCTGGCTGAGTTTAAAAAGAACCCGGTAAACAGGGGGAAAATAATCACTTCAGGTTTATGGTCCGTTTCGCGGCATCCCAATTATTTCGGTGAATCACTGGTCTGGTGGGGTATCAGCTTCTACGCATTGTCATTCCCAAACGGATGGTATACCCTCATCGGCCCTGTGGTCATGACACTGTTGCTGCGGTTTGTTTCTGGCGTCCCGATGCTTGAAAAAAAATATGCCGGGCGCCCCGACTGGGAGGAATATAAGTCAAGAACCGCTGCCTTTGTCCCATTCCTTAAGTTTCTCTGAAACTGAACAGCTTTTACCAGTAGCTCACTAATCTTGCAGCATTCTCTTAATCTCTTCATTGTAATCATGTTGCAGATCTTCATGCAGTTTTGATATGGCCTGGCGGATCTTCAGCATCTGTCCATCGAAGATGTTGTTGAGCGAAGTGCTTGAATACAAATGGCTTCCCGACTGCCGGAGTTTTGTGCAGAAATAGAGCCGCAATTCAACTTCTGTTTGCCGCTGGCCAGAGTATTTTATGAACTTGTTGACCGTTCTCAGGATCCTGCGAATATTTTTTTTAATAAAATAGAGACTCTCTGTTTTGATGCCTGAGAACAAAAGGTCAATCTCCTCTTTTACCTTGCCGATATAATCAGGCTCATAATTTGAATCAAACAACAAGTAGCCAATCAACTCTTTATTCTCTTTCTTATATTTAGCCACCTGGAGGCATATTTTCACCAGTTCATTCGCTGGCATTGTGGCCAGTTCCCTTTTCAATTCACTTAATGTCGGTATGTTCATCAGGGATGTCTGTAGCTTGTCTTGTTTACAATATTACCTGTTATTGCTGCGCTCCTGAAATATTGCCATATTGTCAATGTCCAGTTGTTGCAGGATATAGTTGTTCCATCTGGTCATCCATTTTGCATTTTTCCCTGACTGAACTTCTTTAAGGTATTGCTTGGTCACCCTGTCAATACTTTTACTGGCATCCTTGTAGATAGAATCTATTTGCGATATTGTATACGGATGTTTATTGAGAGCATTCTCCATTTTCCGTCTTTCGATTTCACAGATGTCAAAGTAAATGTTTAAAAAAGCATTTGTGTAAGGTTCTTCAGGAAGGTGATAAAAGGTTTTATTTGCATCGAAAACAGTATATGATTTGTAATAGAACGTGTTATCAGATTGTGTTACGTCAAGAAGGATTTGAACTTTTAAATGATAAAGGTTGGTTAAAATACTGGAATTGATCTTTTGCTGATTGTAGGTCTTGTTCTGGTTTAGTTTTTTATTGAGCGAAATGCGCTTGTCTGCAGACCAGAAAGAGTAATAAGTTTCATATAACGTTGAATCTAATCCGAAAATACCCAGGAATTGTTTTCCGTAGTTTCCTTCACGGAAATTAATCAGACAACCTTCATGTCTGAAAAAACCAAGATTTAGTTTTTGCTGTTCAGTGAGAATCAGGGTGTTGGTGTTTTCCCAGAAAACCTCGTTGTACGGGATAACCGACATTTTTCTATAGTCGTCAAGGTCGGTATCATATTCAAAATAAGGAGGTATAAAAGGGTTGCCATAATCAAAAAAATACAAAACACCTTTGGCAGTGATATCCCTGGTGATGATGGACGGCGTTTTCACCGTTGGGGTGTCCCTGGCACTTTTATACGCCACATGGTAGAAAAAGTTGATGTGATCAGGTGCGGGGGAGTTCTCTTCCAGTTTAAATGTTTGGCTGATACTCAAGTCAACATTATACAGCGAATCACTCGGGAAGAGTGGAAGAAATGGATGCACGGCTGCGTGTTCCACAGTCAGGTTGATTTTTATTAAAGAAAGGGATTTTTTCTCAATCCACACTTCTCCGCTGAAGTTTTTGCCGAAGTCAAGCCGGGGATGAAATTTTATGTGGTACGCTTCCTGGTCACTATTTGACAATTCAAGGATGAACAGTTTTTTTAATTCTTTCTTTCTCTGCTGAAATGGGATTGCCGGATACTGATCGTTTTTTATTGTCAGATTAATCTGGCCGATCGCCTTTGAGGAGTTCATCGTCAGAAAATACCGGTTATCCAGTTCAGCCAATCCGATTCTTCCATTTTTCAACAGCAGGCGGGTGACTGTTGCTCCCTTCAAATACCCGTTGTAATAACATTCCAGCAACTCGATCGGTTGCTCTTTTGTTTGAGTTTCGATGCCGTAATAAACCTTTGATATACGGTCTGTCTGTTCTTTCAGTAGTTTCTTCCGGCATTCATCTAAAATGTCATACAGGTAATCGTCGTCTGCATAAACGGTCAACTCCTGTAAAAGAATGTCCTTCCTTTCCAGTCCTACTGCTTGTTTTTGAGTGAACCTGCCCGATGCTACTTCCGATTTGTTATAGCCGACGTATGAAAAAACCAGCGTGTCCTTGGCCAGGTTCACCGAAATACTAAAAACACCTTCGCTGTTTGTGATTGCACCTTTTGTTGTGCCTTTAATGGAAATGCTGCAATATGGTAAGACTTCGCCGGATTTTGAATCTTTCACAACACCCTGTATGATGGATTGCGGTAACGCGCAGGCCGGGATCAGCAGCAGGAAGGATAGCAAACCTGTTCGCATGTTATTGGAAGATGTTGATCATCAGGACAAACTCAATTGTTTTTTGCTGGCAGGGTTTTCAACGCATGCAAGGTATGGCAAATATAGTAAAGTCTGTTTACAGTGAACAGGCAATATTAAAGTCTCCAGGTTGCAGCTGTCGCTAACAATTAAAAAAGGGTCCTCTTCATATAAGCGGAATAGTCTTTAAAGGACTTCATCAGCTGAACCTCTTCCAGCTTTTTCCACACCACGATGTTGGCCGTATACAGCAATGCCATGAACAGGGCAACTTCCGACTGGTTGAAGAGGGAGCTGCCCGCCATCCAGAGTATAAATGCCAGGTACATGGGGTGCCTGAGAAACCGGTAGACGCCGGTTGTGATCAGTTCACCATGATAATTTTCGAACCGCTTTATTTTGGCAAGCGACAATACAAACAGGATTGATCCGCAGATAACCAGAGCTGCCCCAAGGTATTTGACCACAGGATTACAATTAAATTTATAGGGATCGGTAAAACTTAAAATAAACCAGGAGATCCAAAGTAACATCATGTTGGTGAAGATGATCCCAAACACAACTTTATTCTCCGGATCAATCCTGTTCCTTAGCTTCAACATTTCATAAACGGTCCTGGCTGTATGCGAAACAATGCTCACAATCAGCGAAATAATGAAGAGTTTCATGTCTGTGGCGTTTTTGGGTTCTATTGTGATTTCATTTTTATCTGTTTAATATTTTAATGGTTCATTATCTTCCATCGCGCCACCCGGCAACTGTACCGGGTTACTTCAGGGCCATCTTGTATAACTTGCGGTTATCGTGCTCCCCGCCGCCCCTGTAAAGAAAATAGGCCTCTCCTTTGAAAATTTTAACCTTTTCAGGAAATTCATATGGAAGTTCAGCCGACCGGGCGAGTGAACCTGTTAAAAGATCAACCCGTTCCAGGCGCAAAAAGCCTTTGTTCGTGAAAACCGCATAGATATCCTGAAACCGGGCATCCTGGACCAGGGAATGGTTCCAGTTCCAGTCACTGGTACCGGCGAAACTTCCGGTAAGGGAAGTGATGAACCTTTCAGGTCTCTCAAGATGAAAGCCGATGCTGGTCACTCTTTTGGTTTGCCCCGTCGTGTCGAGGAGTTCAATCCTGTTTTCACAGAAATTAAAAAATGCCATGAGGGTGTCGCTTACTTTGAATAACTCACCGCAGCCCTTGTCCCAGAAGAAATATTTGTACCGAATGGCATCGGTATCCAGCGACCTTCTTTCATTTTCATCGATCGGGTCGGGAACGGCACGGTCTGTATGATAATACCATGCTTCATTGTAATATGTTTTCATGGCCTTTAAGTCCGCACTCCTGTGGATATTCCGCCTCCCTTCACTGCGCGAATAATAACCGATGGCGGTCATAAAGCCATCGGGTGAATCCTCCTGGAACCAAAGCCGGCTCCCCAGTAAAAACCGGTATCCGCCGAGAAATTTTATGATGGTGTCGTAAGAGGTCCTGAAAGGGAAGTCCAGCTGGTTGAAGACGGGGTCATAAACTGCCTGGAAAGCCTCATCCCGCGTGGTTATGTAATGAATGTTGGATAACACATCCCTGTACAGGCAGCGGGCTGGTACAGCAGGCACATGCGTTACAGCCAGTGTATCTCCGGCCGTCGTCATCAGGATGATTTCTGCACGCTTCAACTGGTAACGGAACACGACAAGCAGGAGGTTGTCGTCCAGGAAATCAAAGTCAAGAACAGAATAATCTTCATCCTTGTAGATAACCACGGCCGGCTGGCCTGAAATGGTAACCGGTTCAAGCTGGTAGGTCCTGGGTTTCAGGTAAAAGGTCCGGGGCCTGACGTCGATGGAGGTAATCTCAAGGGTGATGCTTTCGTACCCGATGCACGAAAAATCAACGGTCGCAGGAAGCGCGCCGATCGCCAGGGAAAATGTTCCGCCGGGCCCGGTTACAGTGCCCTGTGTTGAATTTCTTACCTTCAGGTGTGCGTTGGATACCGGAAGCCTTGTATTCTGATCGAGCAGCGTCCCCCGTAATACGCCGGACTGTGGGAACAGGATCCCGGGAACGAAAACCAGCAAAAAGAATAATTTGTAAATTTTCATTTTACGTCGTTGTCTCGTCCTTATTCCGGTGTTTTTATTATGTTGTGACTGGCCTCGCCTGTTGTTTTTTTCGAAATTTGCTCTTACTGAATGATCGACGTAATTAACTTACCTCCATTCCAGATCAGTACCTGCAAATGGATCTGTTTTACTGCCACTGTCCTTATCCAATTTTTTTACCTTATTCCACCAATTAAAGTACGCCTGGTAAGCCTGCTCCATTATCTCAATGGTGTTGGATTCCATTTCAGGATCACTCTTATGCCATAGCGTGGGTGTTAATGAGGGAAACCGGTCAGATGGTGCCGGGGATCTCTTCTCCCCGGTTATTCTTGCCGACTCAATGAACCATAACGCCACGATGCCTGTGAAGCAATCCTTTGCATAGCCGGAGGAAACCGGGCTTATAGGGTATTTGTTTATCAGGGATTTATTGTTGCCGATGGCCAAAAGTTTCGGGATATCTTCCCATGCCAGCAACGGGATTTCAGAACGCAGGGTATAACGGTTGGATTCTAAAAGATTGATCAACGTATCAATGTCGAATTTGGCCGCATGCAACAACCAGAAATTCCTGTGATTCAGCGTGTCGGAAGTCAGCCAGAGGTCAATGTTGCTGCCTGTTTTTCCGTTGATGAATGATACCGCCCTGTCAAGGTCGGGATAGGTTGCATCAAGGTACCCGGTGAACCCTTTTTTCATCGCCCTCACCTGGTATTGGGCCAAAGAATTGCAATCATGTGAAAAAGTACATCGCCCCCGGATGTCCGTATAGCTGGCATATTCATAAACATCCCTTGAATCAACCAGTTCGGTTAAAATGACCCGGGCACTGTCGACAGGCCGGCTGGTGTTCTTGTCGGATACAGTGACCTGGTATATGCAACGTTTGGATGTTTTTGTAACGGAACATGATCCGGCAATGAAAGCCAGGATCAACATTAAAAACAGGTTTTTCATTTTTTTTGCCATCATCTTTGCTGTTACATGTACTTTTCCTGCCTGGTGAGTTGCCTGCAGGCGAGAAGGTTGCATTTATTTGAGTTTACCGTTATAACATCGCAGCGCATTTTCTTCTGAACCAATCGCACAGTAATTGCAGCGAATGCATTTTGATTCAGCCTGGGAGCCCTCTTTAAATTTCCTGGCAATGTTGGGTTCTATAATAAAGGGCCGGCACATCGAAACATAATCGGCCTTGCCCTCGGCTATGATCGCCTTTATTGAATCCACCGACCTGATACCACCGACAACAATTACCGGAATCTTGACGTTTTTCCTGATCTCAGCAGCATGATCAACATTGTAATCATCGTACGGCTTGATTTTTTTTGAAAACAGCGGGACCGTCAGTTTTGCAATTCCATGCACAATGCCTGGCAATGATTTATACCTGAAATTGTATTTAAAGGCAGCATCGACTGGTATTTTTTCGCCCCTCACGGTATACAGCCCGTCTTCAAAAACGCCGCACGATACTTCAATCGCGGCACAACCGGCATGCTCAAGCATCTTGGCAATCTCAACGGCCTCGGTTAACGTCATGCCCCCTTTTCGGCCGTCATGGGCATTCATCTTAACCCATATCGGAAAATCACCGGCAAGGTGCTTAGCTTTACGAAAAATTTCGGCGATGATCCTGAACTTGTTCCCGGTTGAGCCACCCCACTGGTCTGTTCGCCGGTTGGTATATGAAGATAAAAACTGGGCAAGTAAATATCCGTGGGCAAGATGCAGCTGCACGCCGTCAAATCCTGCTTTTTTCGCCCTCAGGGTTGCGTTTGCAAACCCGTCTGTTATTTCAGAGATCTCCTGTTCTGACAACTCTTTGGGGATATCTTCGTTGTACGACGTATCCCTGAGTGCGGAGGGAGCAACAGTTGGCAATCCCGTGATCTTCGATCGTGTTTGTCTTCCGCAATGGGCAATTTGCAATATAACCGGGGTATGAAGTTCATGCATCTTTTCTGTGATCCTTCTGTATGAGTCAATAAAGGAGTCATTGTCGATCATCAGCATGTTGTGGCTGTTGCTCCTGCCATTCTGCATGATCCCCGCAAATCCGGTAATGATGCACCCGACCTCGTTCCTGGCGAGGACTTCATATGTTTTAAGCAATTTATCAGTAGGATAACCGTGTTCATCGGCAAGTCCTTCATGTGTAGCCGAACGGATGATCCTGTTCCTGAGTTTTATCGTTCTTGTTTCTGAGGGTTCAAAAATCATTTTTCGATCGGTTGCTGTTGACATGGCCTTTTCCGGCTTCACTTTTTTGGCAGGCCGTCGAGGCTCGCCAGGATTGTCGCCCTGAAGGTTTTTTTTGCTTCGATGGCCTTTGTTTTATAAGCCAGGGCTTCGGCTGAATTCCCCTTCCGGGTTAAAACATCTGCGTAGGTATCGTAAACCGTGGATTGCCAGTCGATGTTATGCGTTTTTATTGCAATCGGCAGCGCGTGTTCCGTCATGCATTTTTCAGCATTGGCCAGGTCGCCTTTCCAGAGATAACAGTAGGCCATATTGTTGTATGCCCCCATGACGACTTCCGGGGCGAATTCGGCGCTCACCAGGTTTATTGCCAGGTTATTATAGTGCAGGGATGAATCAGGATCCGGGAAACGATAACCGATGTTAAGAAGAATAAGTGCGATCGGCTCCCCGGAACCGCTGCATTTTTCCAGGTATGAAATGGCGCGCCGCGACAGTGCAAGCGATTTTTTCCCATCAGCCTCGAATCTTGCCAGGTTTCCCAAAGCAGAACCCATCTGGAGATACAACAATTTGCTGTTTGCAACAGCAAACGCCGAATCGAACAGTTTTCGCGCAGTCGCCTTCTCCCCGATGTTGGAATAAAAAGTTCCGAGCGAATTGAGGGAATTGGATTGGGTGGCATAGTCATTCACCTTGATGGCGCACCTGAGCGCTGAATCCATGAGTACGAGGTAATTCCTGAAATTGCCGGCCGAACGGTTCAACATTCCCAGGTTATACAACACCTTTCCTTTTTTATCAGCCAGGTTAAAGCTGTCAATCACCATGACAGCCTTTTGATAATAATAGAAACCCGAATCGATACTTATTGCAGAAGAGGCATTGCCAAGGATATTGTATGCTTTTTCCCGCGCTTCAGGCGTGTTGATGGCACGGGCAATCTTGTCGGCCTGCCTGGCATATTTCATTGATTCACCTGTGTTTTTTGCCCTGTATTGGAATACCAGGGAGTCGAGTTTCTGCAATGAATCCTCCATGACAGCCTGTTTTGATTGTGTCCCTGCAGCAGCTGTCTTGTATGTGCTTTCATTGCAGCCTGTCAAAAACAGGCCTAAAAGTATGGGGGTGAGCAGAAATCCGGACCGGTTCATAGGTTCATCAGTTTTATCATAGGTTAGAAATATAGAAATCAGCTGTCAGTCATAACACAATCCTTCAGGAATTCCCCGGGAAACCAATAAAGTATTCAACAAGTTGAGGCAACTGCCGCCAGGATCATATGTTGAAAGACCGGTTTTAAAGTCGTCAAGGGTAAACATCCTGTACCCGAAATCGCGGTAAATCTTCCGGATGAAGGCGTCCCAGTTTTTATCGCCCATGCAACTGCGCAGCTGATGCAGGATCAATGGCCCTTTGGCATAGATGCTCTGTGCCTCCTCTGTCGAATTGTTCACTGAAACGACATTCAGCACAGGCACGTCCTTCCCGCTTTCAACCAATGCATTGTAATTCGCCAGGTAAACCTCCCTGAGTATCCGCCTCAACGAATCGGCGCCATAAACCCGTTCAACATACCTGGCCCTCAGGTACTCATTGATGGATTCTTCAACAAACCACCTGCCCTGCGCATGTTCATCCGGGATTACGGTATGCCCAAACCACTGATGTCCAACTTCATGCGGCACCCATGAACCCGGGTCAGGTATATACTCCATAAGCTTTGATGTGAAAAGCAATAAAGACTGCTGGGCCTGGCCGAGAAAATCATCCGACGGAATCTCAATGACCGAAAAATTTGCATACTGGTATTTCCCAAGATAGCCGGAATAGAACATCAGTGAATTCCTGACCTGCGACATGATGTTCGTTGCATCTTTATTTCCCGGCACAAAATAGCCGTTGATCCGGGTGCCTTCAACAATTTCCGACCTGTACTCCATCGAATCGGGGTTGAAAATAAACAGGGGCAGACTGCAGATGTTCCCGGATTTCCATTCATAAGTTGCTGTATTGTCCGATCGCATCTTTTTAACGGATGTCCCGCTGCTTAGCGTCATGAGGTTCCCGGGAACCGTGATCGTGATGGTTGCATTGCACAGTTCGAAGTTCTGAAGCGGGTACCATCGTTCAAAACGTTTCATTACCACCATTCCCCTGTGCACCATGAACGAGTCGACAGGCAGTGCATAGGAGAATGTCAATACTATCTTTTTGCTGTTTTCCAGTGTGCCGGGCAGATGTATGACCAGGGAATCCTTTGCGGATTGTTGAAAGGGGATTTTTGTATGGCCGGCCAGCCAAACGCTGTCGATGATGGCATGATGACTCAACAGGAGCGACAACCCGCCGGAAAACCGTGGTTTTTGAATTGTTAATTCAGCTTCAATAAACAACTGCTTTTTTGATACATCAAGCCTGGCATCAATCTGGTAACCTGTGATTTTCAAATCCTGGCCTTGCGCAAAAATCAAATGGCCTGAAAAGAGAATCCCCAAAATGACGATAAGCCTCATAGCTTGAAAATTATTGAACCTGCCATCCCGCAGACGGATGTTGCGATAAAGTTAATATTTTTCTCCGTACCCGCTTTTTTTAAGAAAATCTTCCGGACTTTTCATCCGGACAATATCAAGGATGGCTTGTTTTTTATCGGCACTGTTTTCATAGTAGCACGCAACAATCCGCGATCCGATATAGTAGCCCAGGTCAGCCGGCACGCCCTCACCAACCCGGTCCATGTTGTTCATCCAGTTGTCGGCACTCTCATGATTTCCGAGTGCTGCTTTGAACTTCTTCCACAGGTCCTGTTCATGGGTATTCCCGTAGTCATAAAGATACTGGTTTGCGGTCACCCCTGTGAATAAAGCCGCCAGGAAATCTGCCGAGCCTTCGTTCAGACTTTTATTTAACAATTCATAGTTGTTAAAATCGGCATTTACCTGCAATTCGTGTATGGTTTCATGGGCAACGACGAATAAGAGGTTGTCTGGGACATTTGTATTAAAAGCCAGGATCTTCGACCAGGCACCCGTTCCAAATTCCGACAAGTCGGCTTCTTTTGTTGATGCCATGATCTCCGTGCCGATCAGCAGGTAATGCCCGGTTGTTGTTCCGCCCGACTGCAGCGGGCTTATTACAAAACAGATGGTCAACGGTTTATATCCAGGAAAGTATGTTCTCAATTTTGAGTAAAACAGGGTGATCCGCCCTTCAACGCTTTTAGCTTCAAGCGTGTTATTCCGGATGCTGTTATAAAACCGCGGGTGCCTGCTTATTGATTCGATATAATCCTGCGGTGTGTAGCTGTATTTGCCGAGAAACTCATGCAGGCCGCCGGTACCTTGCTCAAAATAGCGGGTCTTTAAACAATTTGCGCTGTCCCGGAAGTCTTTGCAATTTTTTAGATGATCATACGCATCCCAGAAATGATCGATATCCTGTGTAAGAACGACAGGGTGGATCTCCTTTAACATACTTTTATTTGTTTGTGAGAGCGCCAATATTGAACAGCAAACCAGTGCTGAAATAATTGTCTTCCTCATTTTTTATAATTTTGGATTACGTTCTACCCACTTAATAAATACGGTGATTCACCTGGCAACTTTGCAAATTCGCGCTAATTTTGAATGTCCTAAGTGCCTTGGGCAGGGCCCTGAAAGGGCCCGGTTTTAATAACCGTGGGTGTAGCCCACGGTTACGGAACATCCACCGGTTATCAGCCCCGGCAGGGGTTGAACAAGATTGGGGTTCAACCCTTTCAGGGCTGAAAGCCGCTATAGCCTTCACTCCATGGGTTTCACCCATGGTTATTGAGATTAAGCCGCTTCGCGGCTATAGATAACCCGGTATACATTTATTATTAAATTTTACAAAACCTTCCAAAATAGGTAGAACCAGGACAGGTCATTTTTACAAAGTAAATTCCAGGAGGAAAGTCTTTGACGTTTAATGTGTTTTTATTGTTTGTTGCATGAAATTGCTTCACGATAATTCCCCTGGCGTCGGTAATCTCTATTTCACCGGTTTTGTAAATATTGTTTGAACCATCTATTGTTATATTCTCCGATGCAGGGTTTGGGAACATGTGTATACTTGTTTGCTCCTGTTCCTCAACACCATAGTAAACGGAATCGTATTTCATAACGATAGCTTTTGATCTGATACCCAGGTCAGCGTATGCAACATGAAATTTGCCGGATGGGCTGAATGCCCCGTTTGTATAGGCAGCTCTCCCGGCTGAGAATCCGTTATTTCCCAAATTTTCCCAGGTTGCCCCGTTAAACCGCTTTACATTCGCCTTGCCGCTGTCGGCTACTGACATGTACGCAACATAAGGTTCACCCGTCGGGCTGAAGGTAATGTCGGTATAGGCTGCTTCCGCTTCCGAAAAACCTGCATTCCCGACATAAACCCAGTCCATGCCTGAAAATTTCATTACTGTCGCTTTATTGCCAGTTGCCCCGTCCTTGAATGCCACATGCGGTTCCCCGGATGGACTGAATGCCAGGCTTATATCCTCAGCTGTTCCGGCAGAGAACCCTGTATTTCCAACATTCAGCCAGCTGGTTCCATTAAACTTCATCATCGACAATTTCCCCGAATCACCGGCATAAGCATTGTAAGCTACATAAGGCTCTCCTGACGGGTTAAATGCCAGGCTGGTAAAAATGGCAACATCTGTGGGTAAACCTCCATTCCCTACCATCCGCCAGTTTGTCCCGTCAAATTTTAACACCATGATTTTCTGGTACTCATAATGCATGAATGCCAGGTACGGCTCCCCGGACGGGCTGAAAGCAAGGCTTAAATAGGCAGCCTCCTCTGCCAGTGAAGTTTCAACGCCGACACTCGTCCAGGTGGATCCGTCAAATTTCATCACCGTCACCCTGAACGGGAACCTGTTGTTTACATAGGCCACACAGGGTTCTCCCGACGGACTGAAGGCAAAGCCCAGGTAAGTCGCCTCATTTGCCGAGAACCCCGTATTTCCTACATTGACCCAGTTGATCCCATCGTACTTCATCACGGTCACTTTCATTGAATCCGCAGCATCGATATAGGCCACATAAGGTTCACCCGCAGGGCTGAATGCCAGGATTGGAATAAATACAGAACCAGCTGAAAATCCTTGCTTCCCAACATTCGTCCACATATATTCCTGAGGCGAAGTGCTGAACCATTGTGACTGGGCCTCCCCAATAATTGGAGTAATGAACAGTAAAAAGGAAAGAATTCGTATCATCATTGTTGAATTTGCCATTGTCAGTTTTTTATAAATTTCCGCATATAAACGGATTTGTTAACAATCGCTCTGATAAAGTAAATTCCTGGTGGATAATTCGAAACATCGATATTGATTTTATCCCTGCAAATTTCGGCCTCAAATATTTTCACACCCGTCATGCTGGTGATGTCAATATCTCCGGATGTTCCTGGTATCGTTTTTAGTTCGATCTGCAAGGAGGTTGAAACAGGATTGGGATAGTTGGATAGTTCTGATCCGGGTTGTTCTCCAATACCTGTGTACAGTGAATCGTATATCATCACTGACGCTTTCCCGTCATGCATCCAGTCGGTAAAAGCAAGGCAGGGTTGCCCGGACGGATTAAAAACAAGGGATGTATGCCATGCACTGCGTAAGGAGAACCCTTCATTTCCAACAGGCGCCCAGTTGCTTCCGTCAAACCTCATCACCGTGGCGCCCACATAACCAAGATCCATATACGCCAGGCAGGGCATCGCGTCGACAGGACTTATAGCAAGGCTCAGGTAATCCGTCGTCCCTGCTGAGAACCCCGGTTCCCCGACATTGACCCAGGAGGTTCCGTTAAAAGTCATTACCGCAGCCCTGTAACCGTAAGCCTGGTCACCATATCCAAGATAGGGCTGTCCGGATTGACTGACCGCAAGTGTAAGATACATTGCACTTCCTCCCGTGAAACCCTGCGTACCGACATACGCCCAGCCGGTGCCGTCATATTTCATCACGGTCGCTCTCATATCATAGGCATCCTCCGAAAAACCAACATAGGGCTGGCCGGCAGCACTGATGGCCATGGTGATAAACGCAGTGGTTCCTGCAGAGAAACATGCATTGCCGACATACACCCACTGGCTCCCGTCGAATTTCATCACCGAGGCTTTAAACCCATTAAGCTTGTCGACATAGGCCAGGTAAGGCATGCTGTCGGCGGGATTAAATGCGAAACTTATATTTTCCACTTCCCCGGGTGAAAAACCTGCCTCTCCGACATTGACCCAGTTTGTTCCGTCAAATTTCATGACGGTGGCCTTTCCCCCGTTTCCAAAGTCCTTGTAACCCACATATGGTTCACCGGATAAGCTGAAGTCAAGGTCGGTATACCGGACAGTCCCGGGAGAAAAACCTGCATTCCCAACGGTTACCCAACTGTTCCCTTCAAGTTTCATGACCGATACCCTTGATCCGGATGCAACATCCTCAAAGGCCACATAGGGCTGGCCGCCCGGACCAAGGCCAAGGCTGGTGTAATAGGCCTTCCCGGCTGTAAACCCGGGATTTCCTACATATTTCCAGGTGTAATCAGCCGGGTTCAATGGCCCCTTGCCTGGCTGGCTAAAAGCCATTGTGGCTATGAAGAAGATGCACGGCAAAATGAACCTATTCATCCGTATTTCAATTCCTTTCCTTTCAGGTAGGCGATTTCAAGATATTTTTTCCTTGTCTCCGGGCTTACACTCAGGATTGAATGAAAATAAATGTGATCAACTTTTTCAATGCCGGGATACTTCAGGCCCCAATCATCAATGGTCTTTTCCATGGCGGCTTTAAATCCTTTTTCCCGGTATACCTGTTCATTAAAAAAGGTAGGATGCATGATAACGGCTTTCTTTATTTTCAGCAAAGGGATCCGGCCCTCCGGGTCGCCTTTCCAGCCGTTTTCATCCAGTTTGTAAGCGAATCCGTATGTCAATACCCGTTCCATCCAGCCTTTGACCAGGGCAGGGAAGTGCATCCAGAAAACCTGGGTTATAAAAACCAACACATCCGATTCAGCTACTTTCTGCTGCTGCACTAAAACATCTTTTGGTTTTTGAGCATTGATCAGTCTTATGAGATCATCATCGGTCTTGTTTTTTATGTACCATCTGGCAACAAACCGCCTCACCGGTCCGCCTGCAAGCTGGATGATCATCGATCGCATGTCCATTTGCTGGAAAATGTCCCTGGGGATCTCCTTATCCACGAAAAATGCAAAATCCATATCCTGGAATATGGGATTGAACTTTGTTTTGTACAGATCCACAATCTCATACTGATGTCCCGCCTCCCTGAGGCCCCTGACAAAATTATCGAGTACTGCTTTTGTAAAGGACAATGGATTGGGATGCGCGAAAATGATTAATACTTTCATGGCTCCTCTCAGTCTTTGCAAAATTTCATTGTCAAATTTAAATTTTTTGTTTTGGATTTAATAAAATAGATCCCGGCAGGATATTTTTCAATGTCAATGATGAACTTTTGCTCCGGGCCGCTTGTCTCGTATACCTTTATTCCCCGTGCATCGGAAATTTCAATATAGTTCATGGTTCCAAGGGCATCGTTGAAATCGATCAATAGCCTGGTTGTTGCCGGATTGGGATAGATTGACACAGTTTTTTGCTGCAGGTTATTGATCCCGGTGATGACCGAATCATATTTCATGACAGTTACCTGGTACCCGTGCGCGCCATCCGTGAAGGCCAGGTAAGGCTGCCCGGACGGGCTGAAAGCGAAACTGAGAAAATCTGCCGTACCTTCAGAGAAACAGGCATCCCCGAAATTAACCCAGGTTGTCCCGTCAAATTTCATGACGGTGGCTTTGAAACCATTTAAAGAATCGGCAAATGCCACAAAGGGCTCGCCTGCAGGGCTGAATGCGATATTTTCCCAGAAAGCCTTTCCCGGCGAAAATCCTGCATTTCCCACGTTTGACCAATTGTTCCCGTCAAAATTCATCACGCTGACTTTGTCCGAATTCGCTTCATCCATATAGGCAACCCAGGGCTGGCCCGTGGGGCCAAATGCAAGGCCTGGATAGGGAGCTCCTCCCGGTGAAAAGCCCGGGGGGCCGACGTAGGTCCAGTTCGTGCCGTCAAATTTCATGACCGTTGCTTTATCAACATTCCCGTAGGCGATATACGGGTCGCCGGATGGACTGAAAACGAGAGAGGTGTACCAGACTCCCACATTTGAGAAGCCTTGTGTGCCCACTGTTACCCAGTTTGTCCCGTCAAACTTCATCACACTTGCTTTGTGCAAATGGGAGAAATCACTGTAAGAGACATAGGGCTGGCCGGCCGGACCGAAGGCCAGGCTTTGATAACCGGCTACCCCATCAGAAAATCCGGGGTTCCCGACCATCACCCAGATGTTCCCGTCGAATCTCATGACGGTTGTTTTTTGAAAATTGGCCGAATCGCAGAATGCAACGTAGGGCTGGCCTCCCGGGCTGAAGGCCAGGCTCGTGAAGAAGGCGATGCCGGGGGAGAACCCTGCAGTTCCAACGTTGACCCAAGCATTGCCGTCAAATTTCATCACGGTGACCCGTTCAAAATTTTCCCAATCCACAAAAGCAACATAAGGCTCCCCGGCAGGGCTGAACGCGAGACTGACAAAGTCACTCTGCCCGGCAGAGAAACCAGGGGACCCGATCACCGTCCATTGCCAGGCCAAAGGCAAAGCGCTGTTACTTTGTTTCTGGGCAATACTTTCAAATGAAAGCAAGAGCGCTAAAATAAAAAAACATGTTTTCATTGTTCTGCCTTGATTTTTACAAACTTCTTTACACGAATACTCCTTTCACCCGTTAATTTCAGGAAATACACCCCGCCCGGTAAACTGCTGACGTCAATGGTGGCGGGTAATCCTTTTATTTCATGTTTCAGAAATTCCTGTCCCTCCAGGTTCACAATAGCAATAAAGCCCGCAGATTTTTCTCCGGATGCTGCGATTGTTATTTCTCCCGTGGAAGGATTTGGATAAAGCGAAATGTCACCGGGATGAAACAACCTATTGGTCCCCACGCCGACACTCCCCGATTTTGCCAGGTATATATCGTAGGCGCCGGCCAATGTCAATGTGTCGGACCCAAATATGGTGACGGGACTTTCAAAGACACCTGTCACAAAAGCATTTCCTGAAGCATCTACTGCAACGGAATTGCCAACGTCGCCACCCGTTCCCCCTGCACTTTTTGCCCATAACTCCGTTCCACCGGGATCGTAACTTGCAAGAAAAATATTTACACTGCCAGCATTCGTCAGGGTATCCGGGCCAAAGACGATATTCGGGCTTCCAAAATAACCTGCAATATAAGAATTCCCCAATGTATCCACCGATACAGAATTACCCCTGTCATCAAATGTCCCCCCGGCACTTTTTGCCCACAACACATTCCCGCTCCCATCGTATTTGACCAGGAACAAATTGGCAATACCCGCATTCGTAAGCGCATAAGAACCAAATGTGATCTCAGGACTAAAATACTGACCTGAAGCATAAGGATTACCTGAAACATCAACTGCCAACGAAATTCCCTCATCATTATCTGTACCCCCGGCACTTTTTGCCCATTGCACGTTTCCATTGGCATCATATTTCACAAGAAAAAAATCACCCTCACCGGCAGTCGCCAGGGTCCAGGAGCCAAAAGTAAGAGTGGGACTGTTAAAATTACCGGTCACATAAGCATTTCCAGGGGCATCCACTGCAAGTGCACACCCATTGTCATTGCCTGCATCCCCGGCGCTTTTTGCCCATATAACATTTCCATTGCTGTCATATTTCACGAGAAAAATATCAGTACAAGCTACATTCGTCAATGTATCCGGGCCAAAGATGACGGACGGACTGGCAAAGTAGCCCGTCACATATATATGTCCCAAAGCATCCTTTGCAACGGAATAACCACATTCAATTTCCGGGCCCCCGGCACTTCTGGCCCAGAGTACATTTCCATATTCATCGTATTTCACCAGGAACATATCCGTATTGCCGGCGTTCGTCAGGGTATCGGAGCCAAAAGTGAGCGTGGGGCCGTCAAACATGCCTGCCACATATACGTTTCCTGCGGCATCCGCAACAACAGAATATCCTACCTGGAAACCTGTGTCCCCGGCATTTTTTGCCCACAGCACATTTCCATCAGCCCCATATTTCACCAGGAAAAAATCACTGTTGGTTATATTTGTCAGTGTAATGGAGCCAAAGGTGATGGCCGGACTGGAAAAATAACCTGTCACATAGGCATTCCCCGAAGCATCCGTGGCAACACAACCCGGCCAATCCCAACTTGTTCCGCCGGCACTTTTTGCCCAGAGCCAACCGGGGGACTGGGCATTGGATGCAATAGTCAAAAAGAATGATAAACCGGTTATTGCCAAAAAGCGAATCAGTGTTTTCATCATAACTTAATCAGCGTTTCTGAGGCAGCGGACAGGGAAGCCGAACGCCTTGCTGTTGCTGTACATGATGCAGCCGCCATAATAGAAGTCCAGGTATAAGCTGTTCGCGGCACCGTCCTGTGTACTGCTCCAGTATGTGCCGTTTGAACCCCGCCCGGTCAGCGAACCATTGCTGCCGTGCAGGTAGCCGGCAGCATGGATTTTTAAGGCAGAATTCCACGGGCCGTTCCAGTCGGACCAGTCTCCGGCTGCATCCACATTGGTCCACTCTGCCGAAGTTGGGATACGCCATCCCGCGCCCAACTCAAGCGTGCAAGGATCGTTGGAAGGCTGCCAGTCGGCGTTTTCAACGATGCCTGATATCCATTCCGTATCCGGTGTCCTGTTGCTGCCATCATGCATGTAACCCTGCATGCGGTTAAACTGCCAGTACCAGCCTGCAGGAGCTTCGCCGGCATCATCCATGGAAACCGGCTGCTGACCGGCACCAAGGTTGCAGGTGATCCAGCATTTTGAAGGTTCTCCCGGGATATTGGCGACCGTGCCGTATGTCACTGTTTTATTCACCGGGGCCACGGTTCCGGCAATATGGCCAATGGTCAACGGCATGCCGCACAGCGCGGTTAAGGCCCCCCAGGCAGGCACCCCGTTTTTCAATGTAAGAAACTGCCCGTTCGTGCCGACAGGCACGCTCACCCATTGCATGCCATTCCAGTAGAGCATATCACCGACATTCGCACCCTGGGGAGGTAAAACCGGGAT
This sequence comes from Bacteroidota bacterium, assembly GCA_026391835.1. GTDB lineage: Bacteria > Bacteroidota > Bacteroidia > Bacteroidales > FEN-979 > CAIVAT01. Next base: position 111,821 of record JAPLDF010000072.1, on the reverse strand, counting down.
CCATCTTGTTCCATTCCAGCAATAGTACCCCGGCATCACATTATCTGGCTGGGTGCCTGCAACAGCAGTATTGTATACGAGCAGGCCGACAGCAGGAGCCGTTACAGGCAGGGCAGAATTGATCGCGGTGAGCGCAACACGCGGCATAAGCAATCCTTTGTTGGTAAAATTCACATCCAGCCCGGCTGAAGGATCGGGAGCGCTGTTGCTGGCATTGATGCCTACCTGCGAACACAAAAAACCATTGCTGAAAAACAGCAATGTGATTAACAAGATTAGCTTTTTCATGGAGTATATGGGTTAGAAAAGGATATTCTCAGGTATTGCCGGAATGCAGGATAAAGTTAGTTATTTTATAATAAAAGTCAAGTAAAATTTTCGCCCGGAAAAACACATGAACCCCAAAAATCACTACCAACGCTGCAGCCAATACCCATGTGGAGGGTCAGGAACCGCCTGACGATCCCGGCCGCATGCAGCGGGGCTTATCAGTTTATATTTTATTTGTTACATCCTGGTGTATTTACCCGCCAGGATGGTTTCCTGATCGGATAGCCTGATTTTGTTGCCCTGCAATATATCCTGTATTTCCAGTTGAAAAAAACGTGACGTCAACCCGGTATGGACATTTGAATTCTGAACATTCCAGTTGCTTCCTCCATCTTTTCATTGATATATTGTCCCATTGTTGCCAGTGCTGCCGGTGTGTGCATCATTAAACCGGACGCAATACAACATCGGCAGCCTGTCCTTTCATGGAATCACCCCGTCCAACCGCATACCCAACAGCTGCATCCCTGAAAAAAACCGAATACATCGGGGGCCCGTGAACCGGTGGTTGGGAATTCCAGGTGGATCCGGCCTGCTGAACCGTTTTGTCTTAATTTCCCCAGGGGTAATCCACCCTGTGAACACAACAGGTTCCCAACGTGTTTGCTGTCAAATCCATTGCGAAGACGATCGGTTCCTGGGCACCGCAATAGGGCTCAATAAACTTTACCTGGTAGCATTTTTGCGAAGCATCATTTAGTTCGATATCCAAATCATACAGGCACAGGCAACCGCAAATTCCCTGTTTTTCGATTTCCTGGACAATGATTGTATCCCCTTTTACAGCAATACTACATGCTATTTCCGGGCAGCAGTTAAAGCCGGCGTTTATGTGCTTCATCATCACGGTGCCGTTTCCCGGTTCGAACGTGTATTTTACGCATGAAAGGGTTGTAACCGTATCAGCAATCATTGAATACGATTTACCCTTACAGGCGGAAACTGAAATAAGTTTTCCCGTAAGCGGCACCTTGTTTTTCTCCTCCTCCTTTTTATCTTTATGGCAGCCAATAACCAAAACCGCAAACAGCGCTATCCCCAGAAAAAAATAAGCTGATGTTTTCATTTCGATTTTTTTTTATCATCACCCGGCTTCTTGCCGTTCCTGCAAATCCCGGGACATTTGTCAATGAATGCTACTTCCGCTTTAAGGATGCATCTATGATCTCCTTCAGTACTTCCAGGTCGATCTCATCCAGCTTGCTGATATAGAGGCAACCGACACCAGCCTTGTGCCTGCCGAGCTTTTTGAGCGCTTCTGCATGCCCCTCCATGTTCATAAGGTACACCGACAGGTTCGCCTTACGGGGAGAGAAGCCGATCAGCAGCCAGTCAACCTCCCTGCCAGTGGCGGGGCTTTTATATCTTTTGTTGCCAAACCCGATGATTGAGCTGCTCCACAATACTGGCTCTTCGCCGGTTGCTTTTTTCATCATTTCCAGGAGAACAAAACTGTCCCTGCGCTTTTGCTCATCGGGAACATTGTTGATAAAGTCCTCCACGCTTAAAGAGGTTGGTTTTGTTTTTATTTCAACCAGTTTTCCCTTTTTTTCAGTCATATATTACGATCATTTGTTTGAGATTTGTTTCACCTTTTGTTAAAGTATTCAAACCGTACGTTCTCCAGGTTGAATTCTCTTCGTGCCGTATTGTATTTATAATCGATAAAGCAGTCAAATTTATGTTCGCAGCCGTTCGAAAAAGTTACCAGGATAAATTCAGCCTTTTTTTTGTCGACCCATCCCATCATGTTTATATAAACCAACGATTTGCGTTCTTTCTGCATTTTCAGGCCAACTTCGGGAGTTACAAGCCTGATCATTGTATTTTCTATCTTTCCCGGCAATTTTATATCCGGAAAATCATCGGGTTGTCCATAAACGTGTTTACCAAAAAACAACGTGTCATAAATTGTTTTGTCGTTTTTATAAACAGCCCTGATGTATTCGGCAATGGCCATGGTGTATATTTTTGCCAGTTCTGCTTCCCGTCCGGCAATACTGTCATTCACCGGGGCGTGCTTACTTTGCACCGCATCAGTTGAACAGACGGAAACCCTGCTGTTTTCAACTGACCTGCCTGTCACCTGGATTGAACACGTTGTCAAAGCAAGGGAGATTACCAACATTGTATTTTTTATATCCATTTTCTTTTTAAGCCTTAAGAGACTGTTTAAAATTATTCGATTGCAACTATTTTATGACCTCTCCCTGGCCCCTTGGAGGGGAGGGGGAGGTTAACCGTTGATTGTCAATGTTTTTGTCATATGGCATATCATTTATTAATTTTTTCCTGATGAAGAAAATACTGCTTTTCATTATTTGTTTTTCTGTTTGTTTTCGTTGGTTGATATGTCGCTTTGGAAATACAGATATTTGTCACTTGCTCATGATCCACCGAACAGTAATTATTTGCCACAAGGTCACAACGTCACAAAGGTTCACCAAGTATATGCTGCAGATATTTAAACTTTGTGTTTCTTGTTGTCTTAGTGGCTTAGTGGCATTTTTTTTATTACGTTTCGATGCAGGCTCCATATTATATCTGCGGTTATTGCAGCGATCAGGATCATTACATCCTGGTATACCCCAATATTAATTGCCGCGCTCAATCCGACAACTGCCCATAATGAAGGAATGACCAGTAAATATTTGGGGAATTTAGTGCCGGTAAGGATGAAAAACCCAAAAGTAACTATTGTTGAAGGACAAGGCAGCCCCAAAACGATTGTTCTTTCAAATGAACCTTCCGCAAAATAACTGATCACCGGGTAAAAAATTAGCCCGTACAGGATAAAAAAGTAGCCTGCATAGTCCTTTGGGTGGAGGCTGAATGTGAAAACAAGCCTGTTCTTTATGAGCGTACTGAATAAGATCATCAATCCCTGGAGGATAAAGATTCCGCCAAACATGAAAGCAGCTTTGTTTATGACGGTAAAAAAAAACAGGTGATAAGCGATCCCTGTCCATATCCACAACATTCCCAGGCAGAGCCCGATGATTTGGTCTTTTGCCGATGATTTCGCATGAAGTAAAAACAAACAGGCGATCCCCAATAACAAGATTATTATCTGGAACGGAAACAGCGTCACATTGTACTTTTCAATTACAGTAAAAAACTGTTCGGTTGTAAATGGTATTTTCATAAGTTGAATTTGATTTAAGTAAATGCTGCCGTTTCGCTTGTTGCTGTTAAATTCATTAGCCCGGCATATTCATAAAGGGTTTTTAAATTTACATGTTTTATTTCTATATCAATATTGCTAAAATTATCTCTCAGATTTTTATTAAGTTGCTTTATTTGATTTAATAACTCATCAACATTTTCAAGTTCGTGAATGAAAAACAGGATCAGCTGGTACTTTCTGTTTGATTCATCAACTCTTGCCTGGAACGAAAATTTACTGGTTGCACCAATCAGGGAGTCAATTGTACTTTGTGAAATGGTATTCTCTGTGAAATATTTAATTTCTATTCCAATTACCCTGTTATTCTCCAATATAACGCCATCAAATAAATAGTCTGGAATATCTTTGAATCGTATATTCCTTTGGACGGTACTCTTATAATTGTGCTCAATATAATTGATAGCAAGGTTCTGAACCAATAAGTAAGAATTTAAAAACGTTGAATAGTCATTTTGAAGGGTAGAATTCGCCTTTCCGGATGCCCGCAACCCGGTTCCCGGTAATTCATTTCCGGGGTTAGCGACATGCTGTGTATCTGAGAGGTCGGCATTCTCCATATACTCCTTTTTTATTTTGGCAAAATAACTTGTGTTCCTGGCTGCTTCCAGGAAATTACGTTCATCTTTGTAATCACCCGGTGCATACAACTTTTTATGATGCATAATAACCAGGTAAAGAAATGCCAATAATATCAGCGCCGGGAAAATGATGATAAACAGGATTAACAGGATCCTTTCGTTGGAAGGAAAACTTAGTCCGGCCGTTCCCAAAACCAGGCATGAAAATCCATATATGAGTGAAATAAACAATGCGATGATTCCCAATGGATTTCGCGTCAGCCCGGTACTGTTTTTCATGAAATTATTCAGGTCCATATGTTTTTTTTTGATTGTTCACCATTGTACCAATGACTACCGTGTATATGTCAGCCGCGAAGCGGCTTAATCTCAATAACCACGGGTGAAACCCGTGGAATGCAGCCAGCAGCAAGCCACCAGCCCTGAAAGGGCTGAATCCCGATCATGTTCAACCCCTGACGGGGCTGATGGCCGGAGGATGTTCCGTTTTGCCTGCAGAACCAGGTATCGTCAGAACCTTCGCCAAAGTTGAAAACACTGAGAACACCGGTATTACAGGTATGTAATCAACAGACAGTTCTGTAATAAGTTTATTTTAGTGATTATTTGTTCCTTATTGTATTAACGCACATGCGTTTTATTTGCAATTCAGTTTTTACAAAGTCTGGTGGTAAGAATGGCATTTCCTGAACGTAACTGCAAAATATAAACGCCTGCCGGCAGGTTGCCAACGTCAAGCAATGTTGGGTTTTCAGTTATATTTCGCGCAATAATCACATTACCAATCATGTCTGCAATCGATATATGGCTTTGGATCCCAGTCCCTGTTCTTTCAATTGTAACTTTATTGGTTGCCGGGTTCGGATAAACAAACAGGCCTGGTTTCAACGGCTCGTTCATCCCGACACCCGTTTCATCATATTTCTTCACCGTTGTCTTATCCAAATTTGCAACATCGCTGTAAACCACAAAGGGCACTCCTGCCGGGCTGAAGGCAAGGTTGGTATAGATCGCCTGGTTTTCTGAAAACCCGGCATCTCCGACACTTACCCAATCCGTGCCATTGTATTTCATCACCGATATGTTTTTACCATACCCCCAATCGGCAAATGCCACATAGGCCTGCCCGCCCGGGCTGAATTTAATGGTTGTATAAATGGCTGGGCCGCCAGAAAAGCCCGCAGTTCCAACGTTCATCCACTTATAATCATTATGTGATGAGGTTGGCATTACCACTTGTGCATGAACAAAGACGGGCATCAGGAAAACGAAACAATATATAATTTTTTTCATATCACGGGTATTTAAGGTTCCTGATGATATGCCTAACGCCGTAGCTAAACTTCAAATATACACCAAAACCTGCCATTGAACGGAATTGTCATTTTTATAGATGGCAGTTTCCAGGCCGAACGTCTTAAAGTCATAGGCTTTGGCATAGCCAGTTGACATCATCATTAAAAAGACAACCGGTATAATAATCGTCTGTTGTTCATAATTCTTTATTTTTCCAGGTTGCTGTTTCTTATTTATCACTCCCGCTAACATCCTGCCTGCCGGTATGCTTTATCTTACAAATATTTTCTCAGCATTTTTATACATTAAATCATCCACCAAATCCAATGCATCAGTTATGGTTATCCAGTTTTCCGATACCAGTTCGGTCAGCGCCAGGGCAATCCCTTTGCGGGCAACAAACGCGTGCCCGGTTATATTCTCGACGATCTTTTCGTCGCCCCCAAATGTGAATATCTTATTGTTTGGTACGGTAAGGATGAATTTTTTCAGAAAATCCTTTGCTGCCAGGGGATTGATGGACCACGACCAGCACATGTCCATGTAAGCGTTCGCGTAACTTTTTGACAGGGAAAGCATCTCCTCGTAATGAGGATAACCGATATGGAAAAAAACAAATGTTGTATCCGGAGCTTTCCTGCACAGCGAGGCGCAATCCGCGGGATTATCCTTTACCCAGTGCATGTTCATTGCATTGTTCATTGCCCACTGCCCGGTGTGGAGTTTTACAGGCAAGCCATATCCCGTGGCTTTGTCAACCGAGTACCAGAACAAATGGTCCTGGAGCTTTTTCTCTTCCGCGGGATCAATTGCCTGTGATTTAATTTTTTGTGTAAATATCTTTTCAACTTCGCCGGCTTCCGTTCTTTCAAAATCAAGTTTTCTGAAATAGGCATTCCCGATTTTCACGGCTGGTGCGATCCTGCCATATTCCATAAACCACCAGTCAATCAGTGCGTGCCAGTCCGACAAACAATTGACCTGGAAGTTTTCGGGAACTGAATATGGATTTATGGCTACCCGGATTAATCCGTTTAGTGCAAGATCCTGGAGCAATAAGCCCGGAGACTCACTTTGTTTACAGGCAACAATCGGGGAGTGTACATGACAATGCCTGATATTTGCGGTATCCCGGATAATGGATTGATAAAAACCTTTTTTCCTGGTCTGTTCGTACCTGCTTTGCAGTTCTGCGATGTTATCCCCCGAAATGTCACCGATTCCATAAAGGGCCTTGATTGTATGCCGGAATACGATTCCTGAAGCTGTGTTATTTACATATGGCCAGTATTTCTCAACGATTCCCCATTTATCAATTGGATTGACCCGGTTTGAAAATAGACGATCAGCCTGTTCTTTTAACATGCCGGCTGCGACCAGGTCAAAGCCAAAATAATGGTTGAGCAGCAATGCCCAGTCATCGCAGGGAATGAGTGGTTCTAAACAATCCAGGCGTTCCGGTTCATCAATCAGATGCTCATGCGTATCAATGAATGGGGTTTCAAAAACCTTTTGCCCGATGATATCTTTAATATTCTCCATTGAATGGTTCTTTGTCGGTGGGCGGTCTTCAGATTGTCTGCTGCCGCACTGCCAGCCAAATTAGTTTATTTATTTAACACGTTGTTCCTGAAATCAGTTATTATTTCACCAACTGATTTGTTGTAGATTTTCTTACATGCAATATTTTTATCTTCAATCACATACATCTCTTTAAACTTTTCAAGCCCCCATGTGTCGACCAAATATTTAACGAACAGGCCCGACAAAGGATACGCAATGGGCCAGTTGTTTTCGGCAGGTCCGCCCCAGAAAGTCTGCATATCGCCTTTCACCACAAGATCAGTCATGTCATAATCCAAATGCTTTTTGAGCATTTTCAGATTGTTGTTTGCAATGGAGGTATCAGGCCCCCACTGGTAATACTCCTGGATCCCTTCACTGAAAAAGGAGTTTATGGATAATCCCACTGATTCCTCCCATATAGCATGGAAACCTTCATGTTTGATAAGACCAACACTGAACCCGACGCAGTGAAGCTGTTTCATGAACACCGTGCCAAATGTCCTGTCCCTGGGCAGCACACCAAAACCCTGCATGTTGTAGAAATTGGCAAAGAACGTGGCTTCATTGGGTTCCGAATGCACATAGCATACAATCGGATCAGAAACGGGTTTGATTTGTAGCCGGTTGCAAATGTCGGAAGAAACAGAATCGATTGCCGGGATGTTTTTGGTTACCAGGTCAGGATCGAGCTTTTTTGAAACGTACAATTTAAAACATTTGGTGTTGATCACCCGGTAGTTGTTATTCCGGATGGAGATCAGGTCTACCTGGTATGCCTTATCAGGCAGGTATTCCCCGAGGGTAACCCGCTCATTGTTGCTCACAATGGTATAATGGTATAGCTGGAACTGCGACTGTAGCTCCCATACCGGCAGAAGTGAATTCCCGGTATACACCATCCGGGCGGGGGAACAGTAAAAAACACCATCATTCTTACCCGGGTATTGCTTGTTTAAAAAATTAAAACCGTGATTTGTCTTTTTGACCGCCACCTCAAACTTCTCCCAACGCTTAAATCCATTCACCGGGCCAAAAATTAAAAGGGGTTTTTTATAGTCCTCTTCCGTCAGTTCTGACTCTTTTTTCGCCCGCAGCGCCGTGTCAAGCAGGAAATACCCAAACATCCTTTTATATTCACTGTCGTTCCCGTATTTATCCGACAGCACCATGATCTTACCGGCATGATCATAAAAAGAGTTGTAGATGCTTCCCGTACTGTCGGGTTTAGGCAATGTCAATACGTCAATATATTCCTGGCAATGGGAGATCTCAGAAGCTAAAAGGATCAGAACCGGTAGGATGAGTTTTTTCATTGAGGAGTAATTCAATCTTTAATTACGATGTTCTTTGAAGTTGATTTACCCTGTTGTTTTTTGCCAGAGAAAGTTTGTAAATAAAATCCGCGACGGTGTCATCACTCATTTCAGTCACAATGAAATTTAAAGATGAACCACCATCGGAGGAAATTGAAATTACACGTTTCCGGGTAAACCACCAGGCCGCAAAAAACAGCAGTCCCAAAACAATCCCGCCCGTCATCGCACCGCTGCCACCATGTTGCCCACCCAGGTAGGAACCTGAAAGAACAAAGAGAACGCCAAGCAATATTAAAAATGGATAGCTTCTGTATTTTACTTCGATCGAACTTATATCCTCAAGAAAAATGCTGATATTGAAAGATTGGCCCCATAGGCTGTCCGTCATTTGCACCCGGTAATTGGTTAAAATGATTTTGTCCTCATTTGAAGTCAACACATTTTCTTCGTTTGGTAAAAGTTTCATGGCATGTTGTTTTTAATTTGCCTACTCTGAACGGTTTTCGGCTTCCCCTTTGTTATTTCGTTTCTTAACCTCCACGCTTGAAAGTTTTGTGAAGGGGTTGTCTCAAAAGTCAAATTTCACCGCTAAGACGCAAAGACGCGAAAAATAAAATTATTGATAATCAATTCTTTGCGCCTTTACTTCTTCGCAGGGAAGATAAGTTTTCGGGCTTTTGAGACAGGCTCTTCGTATTGCAGGCTGCCGGCTTGTTAGATGCTGTACTTTAATGTTTTATAATTTTTTTTACAAAAGTGGAATTGTTCCTGTGAAACTTAAAAAAATAGATGCCGTTTGCTTTTTCACTCAAATCGATATAGGAGATACCTTCAACAGACATTTTTGGCAGGACTTCAATTCCCAGGATGTTATAAACGGTCAGGTCAAAACCAGGTAACAGTGTTTGTATTGTGATCCTTCCATTTGACGGGTTTGCAAAGGTTTTAATGCTGTCATTCAAATCCTCCATCCCGGTCATACTTCTTTCAAAGGCAAATTCCTGCAACGTGTAAGATAAATAATTCACATTGGTGATCTTTATCCACCCATAAATCGTATCTGATGGCCTTAACAGCCTGACACCGATGTAGTTTCCCATGCTGTCATTTACAAAGGCATTGTGATCGCAACTGTAGTTCATTACCAACCATGCGGTATAGGTAAGAAGCAATTCCGGATCATTACGCCATAAAAGTCTTCCATCAATGGTGTCATTTAATTTTAATGATTTTGCCATGTTAAACAGCGCATAGTATGGCGTTTGCTCATAGCATGTATCACTATATCCAAAAGCCATCTGCCATTTTGTTGTATCCGAATTTTTAATGCAGACCTTCGTATCACCCGTCCCGTTTACCCAGGACCCGTATGCATACAGGGAGAAATCCTTGATGTTATCCCCGTTGATATCAATAGAATACACCGCCGGCGGAAGGTTGACAGGAGGATGGTTGTTCGGGCCTGTCAAGGCAGTATCGGGCGTTATATCCATATAATAGTTACCCGGGTTATGTTTACCGGCTAATATATATTGGGCAGATGTGTTTTCTGATGTGCAGATTACCAGTGCGAGAACCAGCCCAATGACCAAATAAAAGTTTTTCATAGTCCGGTTGTTTTGTTAGTCAATGGCATTATGCGCCTTTCGTTGCAGCTGAGACCTGTGTGGTGGTATCCGGATTGTGTTGGTGATCCTGGTAGTATGCAGCGGCCTGGTTGCTGTGTCGGGGGCAGAACTTTATTCAATTAAAATGATTTTATTACGTAAATTTACATTTCCTGTTTGTGTACTGTATAAATAAGTTCCTGGTGCAAGTCGTAACCCGGATGAGTTCCTGCCATCCCAGGTTATGACTCCCTGCGTGTTTGCAGGAAGGTCGAATTTTCGGACAAGGATCCCCCATGAATTGAAAATCAATAGTTGGTTTCGCTCCCTGACACGATTATCAAACCGGATAAGACTCTGTTCCTTAAATGGGTTCGGGGAAGCCGATGACAAAACTTCGGGGGTACCATGCTGGTCTTCTGTATTAAGAAATAAGCAAACGCTTTGGTATGGATTGTAGATGTTAATTGTACCTGGTTCAGTTACGTCGGGAATCAGGAAACTGAGGCTGCCAGCGTAAATGGTATCCTGGCTGTAACATGTTGTAAAATAGACATCTGAAATGTAATTACCCGGTTCCAGGTGTGCAACCGTTACTGCAAGATCAATGGGGCAGTCGCAAAATGCCCCGCCTGCTAGATCGTGCTGCAGCCACACAAGATGATTCCCGCTTAATGTAACGATCATCTCGTAATGTGCTCCACAGTTTCGCCAGCAGGAATCATCCTGGAGGACGGCCGTGTCGCCATTAACAACAGCGCGGAGGGTACCCCCGGTTTGATACTGTGCAAAGGCACAGGTGCAGGTGAAACTGATCAGGACTGAAATTATAAATGATTTCATTGCTGTATTAATTTTTTAGACAACGCACGGAAAACCCATGAGGCTTATTATCGTTATCATGCGCAAAGAAGGTGAAATCGCTGCTTATAGCCCAACCCCATGCACGGGTTGTACTAATCTCATTGGAACTCCACCAGACGCCCTGGCTACCCATTGTGTTGAAGGTAGCATCGTAATTCCGGTAACCACCCGGAATGGCCGAAAAACCACTTTCATTGGTTGCCCCGGCATTTGGAGCAAACCATAAACCTGAACCAGCCTCTATCGTTCCTGTCGTTTTCATTTTTCCCCCGGCAACAGCTCCGCCAAGATATGCCGAGAGTGTGTTTAATTCATCATTCGTTGGAATATGCCAGCCCGCAGGACATATTCCCTGGACACCTGCCGTGGTTGACCATTGCATCATGTTATCCCACTGATATAACCCTCCATAAGTTGTGCAATATGCGTCACTGTTGTAATAACAATACTTTTCAATGGCGTTGTGATTGTTTTGTTCCGAACTGCCAGCGATCCTTGTACCTATATTCAGGTTTTCTTTAAACCAGCACTGGTTTCCAATTTGAACCGTATTGTATACCTGACCACTATAAGTTACAGTTGGAGTTCCCGGACATGGCATATTAATTGGAACTACTGCAGTTACCTGGAAAGTGCAGTTGGAATTTCCGTATGTCACAATAAAATTGACAGTCCCTGCAGCGGTAGGTGTTCCAATGCCATTTAAAACAATGGATTGAATACCAATACTCGTAAAAGTTCCAATTTTTGAAAATCGAAACCCATTCACGGTGTTTGTTGAGATGTTATATCCACCGGTTGTTGTGTTATTGATGGTTAATGACAAAGTATTGGAAGCAATTAATGGTACACCTTCCATATATGTTCCATTAACGGTTTGGCTCGAACAATTTATTGTACCGAAACTCAGGCAAGGGCAATGCCATCCATTGGTCGCCCCCGCATAAAATTCCAGACAGTGCAAATCTGAATTATAAATTGTTAACCCTTCTGCAGGATTTTGTATTGCATCACGCTGTATAGTTGTCAATCGTGGTGGCAGGAATCCTTTGTCTGGAAATTTTACATCCAGGCCGGCTGATACATCAGGTGTGCTGTTATCCGCATTGATGCTTACCTGGGCAAACAATGCATTGCTAAAAAGCAGGAACATTACTATTAAAAAAGATAAATTTTTCATAGGTCAATTGTTTTGATGTGGTTATCATATCTATTTGTTTCTATCCTTACCGGTTGATTCCAGGCAGCAACCTGAGAAAGAAGGAATTGCCTGCACTTTTCTTAAATTAACTACCAAATATAACCAATATATTAACATTACAGAAATTTTGTGAAGAAATTCACAATTAAATTCGTCCGGCCTCCATGTAACATGACCGGAGCGCTTTGGGGTGATATTGTCCTGCAATTATCCGGATTTGCTAACCAGTCAGCGATTGGGCGCAGTGAAGGCCGTTATGTGTTCACCCTGGCCAGTGCCGACTGTAAAAGCTGCATCCCGTTGGAAATTGCGCACTGACCACGCACAATAATGTCTGTCTTAAAAACAGTTACACAGAGGGCCACAGAGAAGTCACGAAGAAACACGGAGAAGAATAAACAATGTTGAAGGCTACCAGGATGGTTGAGTAATCTATCAGCTTTTAGATCATGGTGAACTATTATTCCCGGTTTACGAAAAACAAATGCAGAAAAACTCAGTGGCTCTGTGGCTTCTCAGAGGCTCTCTATGTAATAAAAAAGATTTGAATAAAAAATAGCCTTCAGGGGTTGTCGGATTATGTGCTTTATAATCAAAGATATAATCGCTAATGTGGTGCCGATTAAATAATAAAAAAAACTTTTTTAAAAAATATTTTCACCGGCTTACAACCTTTTGCCCGTTTCTCTTGTCAATAGGCTTAAAATTACCCAAATCTAAAATCGTAAATCGTAAATCGTAAATCCTTTCACCTATGGCACGCACAAAAAACAATTGCATCACCTACGGCACATCCGGGAAATTGGGAAATTTGTTATTTACTTCCGACGGGAACATGCGTTCAAAGCCCAATACGTCAAACCGGGTGTGGTCGCCCCTGCAGATCGTGCAGCAAAACCGGTTCGCATCGGCAAAGGAGTACGCCCGGATGGCGATCTCCGATCCGGAACTGAACGCTTTCTATGCCGCAAAGGCACGGCGCAAACACGGCCTGGGAGCCTGGCACCTGGCCATCAGCGACTATTGTCATCCACCGAAGATCTCAAGCGCATATTTCCAGAATTTCAAAGGGAAACCCGGGGATGAGGTCCGTATTATGGCATTCGATGATTTCCAGCTAACCGAAGTCCGCGTTTCTTTCGCGCACGCCACCGGAATTTTTGAGGAGGGCTCCGCACAACTTATTAATTTTGGTACTGACTGGCTCTACAGGATGAAGTCGTCGGTTGTGTGTTCACCTGGACTGACAGTCACGATCCAGGCCAGGGGCTTGCCGGGCAATGTCACGGCGGTGACACTGGAATGGCCGTTCGACTGCAGAAATGAGATCCTGTTTTCTCCTGACCCGGGGCGCGGGGCAGGCAAAAGGCGGGAGAAAAGCCAGCTGAGGGAAAGATGAATTACGAATTATAAATTATGAATTTCGAATATTCGTCATTCATGTCATTCCTTCGATGAACCTGGGCCGAACCGACCTTTGTATAGCCACATTAATACAAACCTTCTTACCTGTATAGTTTTTTCAGTATAGGACAGTACAGGACACTTATACCTACCATATACCTACCATATACGGACCATAGACTTACACCGAACCTTGATCAGGGACCGGTTACAGGAAGGTTAGAGAAAGGTTAGAGGAAGGTTAGAGGAAGGTCAGGGAAATTGGACGGGGAGATGTACTGGTTGCAGTTTCCGGATATGTTTATTTGCGGACATATTGCAGCGTCAGTTTTTGCCGTGGCAGCGGTGCGGCGGTCATGGTGTAAAGTTCCAGCGTGGCAGATCCTAATCTGGTACGCAGACTCCCACAACCCGATGATTGAATAGCCGGGAACCTGGGGAACAGAGTTTTGTGCTTCCTTTTTACAGCCCTGCGAAATTACCAGGAAAACTGCGATGCATGCGACGAATATCCTGCTTTTCATCCCGTTTTTTTAATTGTGTAAAGGCTAACATCCTGGACAGATGACATGAACGTGCCAACAAATATAATTGAACCGGCAACGAAATGCAAATATTTTTTCAATGAATGATTGCCGCGGTTTTACGGCGATAATTTAATATTTTTGTGAAAAAATCGAAGCATGATCAACCAGGCGCTACTGAACCCTAAAAGTATTGTTGTTGTAGGCGGTTCCAACGATGTCCAGAAACCCGGCGGGGCGGTACTCCGAAACCTGATCGAAGGTGGTTTCAGGGGTGACCTGTATGTAACCAATCTCAAGGAGACAGAAGTCCAGGGGATCAGGAGTTTCCAGGACCCGTCACAGCTCCCTGAAGTTGACCTGGCCATCCTTGCCATTGCGGCAAAATTCATCCCTGAAACAGTGGAGCTGCTGGCCGGCCGGAAAAATACCCGCGGGTTTATCATCCTTTCGGCGGGCTTCAGCGAGGAGAACCATGCCGGGAAACTGCTCGAGCAGCAGGTGGTCGATACGATCAACCGGGCAGGGGGATCGCTGATCGGCCCCAACTGCATCGGCGTGCTTACCCCGGCGTACCATGGCGTATTTACGAAACCCATCCCGACCCTGGACCCCAAAGGGTGCGATTTTATCTCCGGCTCAGGCGCCACGGCGGTATTTATCATGGAGGCAGGCATCCCCAACGGGCTGACATTTTCACAGGTGTTCTCCGTGGGAAACAGCGCCCAGCTTGGTGTTGAAGAGATACTGGCACACCTCGACGAAACCTTCGATCCGGCAACCAGTTCGCGGATCAAGCTGCTTTACATCGAAACGATCTCAAAGCCGCAGATGCTGCTGAAACACGCATCCTCGCTGATCCGCAAGGGATGCAGGATCGCGGCCATCAAGGCGGGTTCGTCCGACGCGGGCAGCCGTGCGGCCTCTTCGCATACCGGTGCCCTTGCGAGCCCGGATGTGGCGGTGGATGCGCTCTTCCGCAAGGCAGGTATTGTTCGCTGTTACGGCCGTGAAGAACTTATCAGCGTGGCATCCGTATTTACGTTCCCTGAACTTAAGGGCGACAGGATGGCCATCATCACCCACGCAGGCGGCCCTGCCGTAATGCTTACCGATGCCCTGTCAAATGCAGGGATGCAGGTTCCGCATATCGACAGCCCTGCAGCCGGGGAGTTGTTAACCCAACTGTTTCCAGGCTCTTCCGTTGCCAACCCCATCGACTTCCTCGCCACCGGCACGGCGCAGCAGCTGGGCACCATCATCGATTATACCGACCTGAAATTCGGTGAAATCGACGGGATGGCCGTGATCTTCGGCACACCCGGGCTGACGCCTGTGTTCGATGTTTACGACCTGCTCGACCGGAAAATGAGATCTTCGGGCAAACCGGTTTATCCCATCCTTCCATCGGGACTCACCGCCAAAGAAGAGGTGCATGAATTTGTCGTAAAAGGCAATACATTCTTTCCCGACGAGGTGGTATTCGGCAACGCGGTGGCAAGGGTGTTCCATACACCGAAACCGGCCCCGGCCGTGCCGGCCCAGCCTGCCGTGGATACAGCGGCCATCAGGGCCATCATCGACCGGTCGGCCGATGGATATATTTCGCCTGGAGCCATCCAGGGGCTTATGGACGCCAGCGGGATTCCCCGGGCAGGCGAAGCGGTGGTGATCACTGCCGAAGAAGCCATAAGGGCTGCAACACGGATTGGCTACCCCGTGGTGATGAAGGTGGTTGGCCCGGTGCACAAATCGGATGTCGGGGGCGTGGTGCTGAACGTGAAGGACGGGGCTGCGGTTGCCCGTGAATTCGGGCGCATGATGGCGATCAGGGATACCACTGCGGTTCTTATCCAGCCAATGCTTTCAGGCATTGAACTGTTCGTCGGTGCCAAGTTCGAGCCGAAGTTCGGCCATGTGGTCCTTTGCGGGCTGGGTGGCATCTTCATCGAAGTACTGAAAGATGTTGCCAAGGGCCTTGCTCCCCTTTCCAAAGATGAGATTCTCGCCATGATCCGCGGCCTGAAAAGCTACAAGATCATCCAGGGGGTAAGGGGTCAGCAAGGTGTCAATGAGGAGATGTTCGCGGATGTGATCCTCCGCCTATCGGCACTGCTCACGGCAGCCCCTGAAATCACCGAACTCGACTTCAACCCGCTGCTGGGCTCGGCTGAGAGGGTGGTGGCGGTGGATGCGAGAATACGGGTGGACAAGCGGACAGGCGGACAAGCGGACAGACGATAAATGACGGTGTTATTTGTCACTTGTCACTTGTAATTTGTCATTCGTAAATCGTAAATCGTAATTCGTAAATATTCACATTCCTATCTGTTGCAAAAAGATCCCCACCAGTCCCGGTTTCAGGGCGATGGTAAAGATCAACCCGAACAGGGCGCCCCAGAGATGCGCATCGTGGCCGATGTTGTCGCGGCTGTTTTTAGCCATATAGTATTCATACCCGACATAAAATACGCCGAAAACCGGTGCGGGGATCGGTACGGGGATCAGGAAAAGGTAGATCTTCCCGGTAGGATAGAGGATGATGCTTGCAAACACCACGGCGGCCACGGCGCCCGATGCTCCCACAGCATTGTAAAACACGTCGTTTTTATGCTTCCCGTAGGAGGGGATGATCGAAAGGATCAGCCCGCCCACATATAGCAGGATGAAATATAACCCCGACTTCCCGGGGAAGTATATTTTAAAGTAGGACTCCACGATTACGCCGAAGGAATAGAGCACCAGCATGTTGATGAACAGGTGCACGTAACCGGCATGCAAAAAGCCGTAGGTGAAAAACCTGTACCACTGGTTGCTGTGTTTCACGTCGTATGCGTTGAACCTGAGCTTTGAAAACAACTCTTCGCTGTTCATGGCGAACGCCGAGACGGCGACGGTGATAAAGATGATGATGTAGGTGAGGACCATGGGCGATTGTTAATAGCGTAGTAACGGAGTATGCGAAATTATTTGGCCTGGGTTTTTGCCTCTTTGGTAAAGTCGATTTCGGAACCGAGGACACTGTGGGGGATCATGAATACGGCCATCAGCACGATGGATGCCAAAATCGGCCAGAGTTTGTTCTCCCGGTGCTTTTTCATCACCACGAGGGCGATGACCCAGAAGATAAAGGCGACCAGCGATTTGTTGTCGGTGAGGTCATGACCGAATGGCCACCCGGTCCAGTAGGCGCCGAAGGCGAACTTCTGTACGATCGGTCCGAGGAAAAGTCCGCCGATGGCAACAGAAATCACAGTGATCCAGGCGTATAAATATGTGTTCCGGCCCCTGAAGATGACCATGAGGCCGGTAAGGGTCGAGAACAGCATCGCCATGAACATGAAGAAGATGTGCGGGAAGAGGATGTACCTCGGCACGTAACCGGTATAGCGCAATACGGCAGGGTGGTCGTTGAGCAGCACCCGCTGGTCACCATTCGACAGGGTAACTTCATACATCACCTTCCCTGCAGGGGCCTGGTGGGGAAGCGCACCGATGAGGGTATCGCCATGGCGCAGCATCGGTTGGGTCTGCCAGCTGTCGAGGCTTTTGAAACGGCGGAGCCTGAGCTCGCCCTTCACCGATGTGTCGGGCACCACCACGGTTACTTTTGCGTCGTCAGAAAGGTCGTATGACCTGATGAGCCGGTATTTTACCTCCTGCCCGCCGATCTCGGCGTGTCCGCGAACCGGGTAGGTCGGGCCGGTCATCTTCTGGTAGAACGCACTTGCCAGTGTGATGAGAATTGCGAATATCCAGATTGAAAACGATTTCAGTATTTTGAGGAAAATTTTCATTTTGTCAGTTTCGTTTTAATGATCGGGTGCAAAGATAACTATTTGATCTGATATCTCTGCAGCAGGTCATATACAACCTGGTGAATATGTGTGCGGATATTCATCTCCGACAATTTCTGATTTGCCGCAGTGGGGTAAACCCGGTTTGAGAGGAAGATGTAGATCAGTCCATTGGCCGGGTCGCACCAGATATAGGTGCCGGTGAACCCGGAATGCCCGAAACTCTGCCGGGAGACGGCCGGGCAGGTCGGCCCGTCCAGCAACGGATTCAGAACGGGCTTGTCGAACCCCAGGGCCCTGCGGTTGCCGGTGGCGGGAAACTGAACCCTGGTGAATTCCCTGACAGTTGCGGGAGAGAGGTATTCTTTGCCGCCGTAGGTGCCTTCCTGCAAAAGCATCTGGAGGATCACCGCCAGGTCATGTGCATTGCTGAACAACCCTGCATGGCCCGAAACACCCCCGAGCATGGCGGCGCCCGGATCGTGGACATCGCCCCATACCAGCTGTTTCCTGAACTCGTCGTCGTATTCGGTAGGGATGATTCGTGCGGGAGCTGACCAGTCACGGGGTTGAAACCCCGTGTTAGAGAGGCCGAGGGGTTTGTAAAACTTGGCGTCAAGGTATTTGGCAAAGGGCTGGCCGCTGATCTTTTCCACGACCAGGCGCAGCAGGTAAAAGCCGAGATCGCTGTATTTGTAATCCCTGGTGGTGCGCAACGGCGCGTCGGCGATGCGTTTGAAGATGGTGTCGGCATAATCCCCGCGGATGTAAAGGTTTTGCGCAACCCTGACCGGGAACTCCGTGGATGGTTCGGATTGATAGATTGCGGGATCAGGGCGTCCATCCTGGTGTCCACGCTGAAGCGTGGACCTGAAGAAGGGGATCCAGTCGGTAAGGCCGGCCTGGTGGGTCATCACATCGCGGATGAGGAGGTTCGATTTGTTGCTTCCTTTCAGGAATGGCAGGTATTTGCCGAGGCTGTCGGTGGTTTTCAGTTTGCCTTCGTCATATAATTTCATGACGGCCAGGGTGGTAGCGGCTACTTTCGTGACGGATGCCAGGTCGTAAATGTCATCCGTGCTGACTTTTACAGTGTCCTCATACCGTGGCTGCCCGAATGCTTTCTCATAGAATATTTTTCCATCTTTTGCAAGCAGTACCTGGCAACCCGGGTATGCACGGGCGTTGATCCCCCTGATGGCAATAGAATCGATCACATCAAGGGCTTGCCACGGAATGCCGGCCTCTTCGGGAAAGACAGATTCCAGCCTGGTTTTTTCGGTCTCAAAGCCTGTGTCATACGGAAACATAGCGGCGGTTACAGGGAGCCTGCCGTTTATTGCGATGCCTCCAAAAATGGCTTCGGCCGTAGCCAGTTCCGTGGAGGGATTTTCCTGGTATGCCACCAGGATTGCCTCCGGTTTGCCCGGGTTCGGGATTTTTTCAAGTGAATAGGGGGTTCCGAAGAGGGCAAGTATGGTCCGGTTCACCCGGGTGACGGTATCGATGAGCCGGGTCATGTCGGGTGTGAGCCCGAAGTTTTCGAGTGCATTGCTGCTGATGCCATGGATGCCGACGATGACGATGTCGCAGGCGGTTACCCGTTTGAAAATGCTGTCGGCAAGTGCGCGTGAGAAATTGGATGGGACATTGAAGGTCTCAACCGGCGCATACCCTTTTATGGTGGTTTGGAAGAGGTTGGGCAACGAATCGCCAACGGAGAGTACGGCAATTCTGCGCCGGTCGAGCCCGGTGAGCGGGATCATCCGCAGCTCATTTTTTACCAGTGTTATCGAACTGTTGACCATCTCCCGGCGCAGCACTTCCGCTTCGGGCGGATTGAGGTCGGCAACGAGATTCTCCAGGCTGATCATAGGTTTGTTCCCGAGTTTCATCTGCAGTTTCAGGAGCAGCATCCGTTTGCACCTTGCCTCCAGCAATGAATCTGACATCCACCCGCTGTCGATGGCTGCCAGGACCCCGCGGATGGCGAGATCAACGTGTTTTGGCAGCAGCAGGATATCGTTGCCTGCCTCAAGGGCCTTCACTTCGATGTCGCCGGGTTTGGCATGTTTGGTAACGCCCTGCATGTCAAGCGCGTCGGTAAAGACATATCCCCTGAACCCGAGTTGTTCCTTGAGCAGTCCCGTGATCACATTTTTTGAAAGGGTGGTTGGGGTATTCAGGGCAGAATCGAGGCACGGCACATAGAGGTGTGCCACCATGATCCCTTTTACACCAGCTTTGATGAGCGCCCTGAACGGGTACAACTCAACGGAATCCATCCGCTGGCGCGAATGGCTGATGACCGGCAGGGTGAGGTGCGAGTCGGAATCGGTATCGCCATGCCCGGGAAAATGTTTGGCAACGGCCATGATGCCTTCATCCTGCATGCCTTTCATATAGAGGATGCCTTTGCGCGCCACACGGTCGCGGTTTTCGCCAAACGACCTGAAGTTGATGACCGGATTTTTGGGGTTGTTGTTGATGTCGACCACCGGCGCAAAGTTTACCTGGATTCCCAGCCGTTTGCAGTTCCTGCCGACCATCCGCCCCATCCGGTAGATGAGCGAGTCGTTGCCGATCGCGCCCAGCGCCATCTGGCGGGGAAATGAAAACGCGCTGTCGAGCCGCATGCCAAGCCCCCATTCGGCATCGGTGGTGATGAGCAGGGGCGTCTGTGTTTCCGTTTGCAGCCGGTTGGTGAGGATTGCCTGCCTTGCAGGCGATCCTTTGAAGAAACATACCCCGCCGATGTTGTTTTTTTTAACAAGCTGGATAAGGCTGTCGTTGTAAACGGAGTCTTTCCAGGAGTAGGCCCGCACGATAAGGAGCTGGGCGATGCGTTGTTCGCGGCTGAGCGAATTGTAGACGGAATCCACCCACCTGGCGTTCTTGTCCTGGGCGATGGCAGGGGAGACAGACAGGAGGACCAGGGAATAGAAAAAGAATCGGATCAGGTGCTTCATAGTTTACAAAAGTCCTTACTTTCCTACTCAGAATGACATAATGACCGTCAAATCTTTTATTTTTTTATCAACACGCCCCCCGCCCCCGTCTCTTATTGTAATATCTTTGCCCTCTTAACGTTTTATACGGCAAAGTACTGCCCGTAATTTTTAATTTTTAATTTTCAATCATTTCATGCTTTCAATCCAGGAATTAGAAAAAATCGCCACCCAGGTCAGGCGTGATATCATCCGCATGGTCCATGGGGCATCTTCGGGTCATCCCGGGGGGCCGCTCGGCAGCACCGACTTTCTTGTTGCGCTCTATTTTAAGATCATGAAACCCGATCCGGGGAAATTTACCATGGATGGCGTAGGGGAGGACCTGTTCTTTCTTTCAAATGGCCATCTTTCGGCCGGATGGTACAGTGTCCTGTCCAGGTATGGGTATTTCGGGACCGATGAACTGGGTTCCTTCCGGAAAATGGGTTCGCGGTTGCAGGGGCATCCCGCCACGGCAGAGGGGTTGCCGGGCATCCGGATGAGCTCGGGTTCGCTGGGGCAGGGCCTGTCTGTTTCGATCGGTGCGGCACTGGCTAAAAAGCTGAACCATGATGAACACCTGGTATATTGCCTCATGGGCGACGGTGAACTGCAGGAAGGCCAGAACTGGGAGGCACTGATGTTTGCCGCCGGGAACAAGGTCGATAACCTTATCGCCGTAGTCGATTACAACGGGGTGCAGATTGACGGGCCCAATGAAAAAGTCCTCCCCATGGGTGACCTCCGGGCAAAATTCGAAGCGTTCGGCTGGAATGTACTTCCCATGTACGGCAACGACATGGAGGAGGTTGTCGACACGCTCAAGAAGGCACAATGGTTTACAGGCCAGGGACAGCCTGTGATGATCCTTATGACCACCCACATGGGGTTTGGCGTCGATTTTATGACGGACGACCACGAAT
This sequence comes from Bacteroidota bacterium, assembly GCA_026391835.1. Taxonomy (GTDB): domain Bacteria; phylum Bacteroidota; class Bacteroidia; order Bacteroidales; family FEN-979; genus CAIVAT01. The sequence goes on along the minus strand of JAPLDF010000072.1, from coordinate 90,238 downwards.
GGCACGGAGTTTTTCCAAATGATGCACAAACAAAAACGGCGCTGGAACAGCTGAATGAAACCCTTGAAGACTACTGAAAAGAATTACAAAGTACGAATGACGAATGACGAATGGGGGGGTAAGCTGTCCGTCACTCGTCACTTGTCATTGGTCACTTGTCACTTGTCACTTGTCACTCGTCACTTAGTCGTGTTTTTCCTGCTGTTCGCCTCAGTTTCTTTTTCCCAGGTCCCAAAAGACCAGCCAAAGCCAAAGCCCACCACCCGGATATTATTCGTGTTTGATGCTTCGCAGAGCATGTATGGCCGGTGGCAGAGCGACACCAAGTTCGACCTGGCGGTAAAACTGTTTTCAAACATCCTCGACAGTCTCCGGAACCAGACCAACCTGGAACTGGCATTGCGGATGTATGGCAACCAGAAGCAATTCCCGCCGCAGGATTGCAACGATACCCGGCTGGAGGTGCCGTTCGGCAAGGACAACATCAGCCGCATCAAGCATACGCTGAAGACAACCATCCCCAAGGGCACCACGCCCATTGCCTACGCGCTTTCGCAGGCTCCCAAAGATTTTCCGCCCTGCGACAACTGCCGCAATGTGGTGATCCTGATCACCGACGGCCTTGAAGAGTGCGGCGGCGATCCCTGCGCCGTGTCGCTTGAACTGCAGAAAAAGGGGATCATGCTCAAACCATTCATCGTTGGCATCGGGAAAAATTTCAGGGAACAGTTTGAATGTGTCGGGACCTATTTTGACGCCTCCAACGAGAAGGAGTTCCGCAACGCCCTCAATGTGATCATTTCACGCACCCTGAATCCCACCACCGTGCAGGTCAACCTCATTGATGTATACGGCAAACCCACCGAAACCAATGTGAACATGACATTTTATGACAACTTCTCAGGACTGGTCAAATATAATTTCATACACTCGTTCAATGCAAAGGGGCTCCCCGACACCCTCGACGTCGATCCTTTGATGACCTACGACATCGTGGTACACACCATCCCGCCGGTTCACAAGGATTCGGTAAAACTGACCTCCGGTAAACACAACATCGTGGGCATTGAAGCGCCGCAGGGATACCTGATGTTCAAGGCAAGCGGCAACAGCACCTTAAAGTACCTTCCGTGCATCATACGGAAAAAAGGCCGGTACGAAACCATCAACGTGCAGCAGTTTGACCAGCTTGAGAAATACCTCATAGGTTCGTATGACATTGAGATCCTTTGCCTTCCGCGGCTCATGGTGAAAGATGTGGAGGTCACCCAAAACCATACCACCACGGTTGAAATGCCGCTCCCCGGCATCGCGGTGATCCAGAAATCGACCAACGGGTACGGCAGCCTTTACCAGGAGGATAAGAGCAACCTGGTGTGGCTGTACAACCTGCGGGATAACCAGCAGCAACAGGAAACCCTTTACCTCCAGCCGGGAACTTACCGGGTGGTTTTCCGCTCAAAATATTCCAACCTGTCATCCTATACAACCGAAAAGACCTTCAAAGTCGAACCGGGACAGACCGTCAATTTAAAATTATAACCAAATTGAAAATGACTGAATATATCAATCAAGGCTCGAAAGATACCCGTTCGGGATTTGGAGAAGGATTGCTTGAACTTGGCAGGCAAAACCCCGAAGTGGTTGCCTTGTGCGCCGACCTCACCGGCTCGCTGAAGATGGATGCATTTGCACGGGAATTCCCTGACCGTTTTATCCAGGTTGGGATTGCCGAAGCCAACATGATCTGCATTGCCGCAGGATTGACCATCGGCGGGAAAATCCCGTTTACCGGAACCTTCGCCAACTTTTCAACCGGCAGGGTGTATGACCAGATCAGGCAGTCGGTGGCCTATTCCGACAAAAATGTGAAGATATGTGCCTCGCATGCCGGCCTTACACTGGGCGAAGACGGTGCCACGCACCAGAACCTCGAGGACATCGGCATGATGAAGATGCTGCCCGGGATGACAGTCATCAACCCCTGCGATTTTAACCAGACCAAAGCAGCCACCATCGCGATAGCCGCCCACCCGGGACCGGTTTACCTGAGGTTTGGCCGCCCAAAATGGCCCAATTTCACGCCGGTCGGACAGCCTTTTGTCATCGGGAAAGCCTTGCTCCTCAATGAAGGTTCCGACGTGTCGGTGTTTGCCACCGGGCACATGGTATGGAATGCACTGGAAGCGTGTAAGATCCTTGCAGGGCAGGGGATCTCCGCCGAAGTGATCGATATCCACACCATCAAGCCGCTCGATGAGGAGGCAGTTCTCGCTTCAGTGGGCAGGACAGGATGCGCCGTATCCGCCGAGGAGCATATGCGCAACGGGGGCCTTGGCGACAGCATCGCACAGCTTCTTTCACTGAAACACCCGGCCCCGCTGGAAATGGTTGCTGTGAATGATAAGTTTGGAGAAAGCGGCAAACCTGAAGAGTTGCTGAAAAAATACGGTCTTGATGTTCCGGATATTGTGGCGGCTGCCCTGAAAGCCATCGCACGGAAACAATAGTGGATGAAATGAATCAAAAGGAATTTCCGGGGGGGGAAGGAAATTTCGGATTTCGGATTTCGGATGTCAGATTTCAGATTTCAGATTTCAGATTTCACATCTCATAAAATGAGGTTTTCTAAAACGCACCAGGCAGCACCTTTTGTGTTTCAGTGCATGAGATGTGCCCGTGTTGTGCCTTTAGGCACTTAATATGGGTAGCATTGTCCGGATCACGTTCGATCACGTCCCGTACGGGACGTAACATCCTCTCCCCCAATCTCCAGCTACCCGGATTGAATCCCTGACGGGATTAATGCTAATATGAGTTAATGGACGATTGTTAATAGCGTACTCGTACTGTCTAACCCATCCGTTTCGTATGGTCGTTCCGCGACAACAGGATGGGGATCTCCCTGTCGACATACAATGGCACGGTCTCTACGGTTACATTGCTGGTATCCAGTCCCAAAGCCCGTACTTCGGTGATGCCAAACCGTTTGAAAATCGCATACAGGTCCATGACAAACTGCTCGCGCGGCGGAAAGTCAAAGTCGTAATTCTGGATCCTGTCGATCACCACAAACCGGAAATCGGCACTTACATAATGTTTCCTGAGCGATTCGTACCTGCTGAGCATGTCAATTTCCTGGTTGTGGCTCAGCTCCTCAAGCACCTGCCTGAAAAACAGGTTTACTCTTGGCTGTACCTTAAACCCGATCTTGAAGTCGACCTTGATGAGGATCTCGGGGATGATATGGGTGATCTTGTATTCAAGCACATGGGGTTCGTCGAGGATGTCGACATGCAGCATCCAGTAAAGATCGGCACGTTTGGGGTGTTTGTTCAGGATTGAATAGATGATCTTGGATTCAACGTCGGTTCCTTTGTTGGCTTTGGTTAAAAACACCAGGTTTGTGGCATATTTTGGCACGGTCTGGTCATGGCTCAGGTCGGTGATCACGTCAACATATTTGTCGATCTGGAGGAACTCGATGAAGCTGTTCTTGATCCGCCGGCCATTAAACCACACATACATGATCATGAACAGGAAACCTCCCAGCAGCAGCGTGAACCAGCCGCCATGCATGAACTTGTTGAGGTTTGCGATCAGGAACGAGCTTTCGATGGAGAGGTACACCATGAGAAAAACGATGATCACGTATATCGGAATTTTTTTATAAAACAGGTAGATGCTCAGCAAGCAGGTGGTCATCAGCATGGTAATGGTGATGGAAAGGCCGTATGCCGCCTCCATGTTGGAGGAGCGCTGGAAGAAAAGCACCACGAACAGGCATGAAAAATAGAGCATCCAGTTGATGCTGGAGATATACATCTGTCCCTTGATATTGGTGGGATAGTTGATCTTTATCTTTGGCCAGAAATTGAGTGAGATGGCTTCGCTGATGAGGGTATAGGACCCGCTGATCAGCGCCTGGCTGGCAATGATGGCTGCGGCCGTAGAGATGATGATCCCGATGATCAGGAACCAGTGCGGCATGATGGAAAAGAAGGGGTTGGTCCATTCGTAGATGCTGTCGGAGTTCATGATGATCCAGGAGCCCTGTCCGAAATAATTGAGCAGCAGGGTGAGTTTTACATACACCCAGGTGATACGGATGTTTTTAAGGCCGCAGTGCCCCAGGTCGGAATACAGTGCTTCGGCCCCGGTGGTGCAGAGGAATACGGCTCCCATGAGGAGGAAGCCCTGCGGATACTTGGTAAGAAATACGTAAGCGTAATGCGGATCAACCGCCTTCAGGATCATGGGACTTTTGATGATCTGTGAAAAGCCAAGCACCCCAAGCATGGCAAACCAGACGAACATCATGGGGCCGAACAGCTCCCCGACCGCCTTGGTCCCGAACTTCTGAACAAAAAACAGCCCGGTGATGATCACAATGACGATGGGTAACACCGGGATTCGAGGGTTGACGATCGCCAGGCCTTCCACGGCGGAGACAATGGTGATGGAGGGGGTGATCACACCATCGGCAAGGAGTGTGCTGCCACCGATGATGGCGAAAAAATAGGCCCATTTGGCACGCTTCCTGATGAGGGCGAAGAGGGAGAAGATGCCCCCTTCACCGTTGTTGTCGGCGCGGAGGGTGATGATGATGTACTTGACGGTCGTTTGAAGTGTCAGGGTCCAGAAAATGCACGACAACCCTCCCATGATGAAAGGAGCCGTGATCGAGCTGGCCCCGCCCACAATGGCTTTCATGACGTACAGGGGTGATGTTCCTATATCGCCGTAGATAATTCCAAGGGTGATGAGCAGCCCGGCTGCTGAAATTGCCTGGGTGTGTGATTTATGAACCGGGGGCCGCATAATGGTAACGGATTAACTTTTGTTAAAAAGAGAGCAAATGTAACTCTTTTTCAGGATGGATGGCGTGGTCGTGTGATTTTTTGGCATCCGGAAAGCATCCCGTTATTTTTTTGACAGCATATTCTTTGCCAGTGTAATGATCATGGGCAGCAATGAGATGAAGATGATGCCGAGGATGACGGCGGTGAAATTATTCTTCACCATGGGGATATTCCCGAAAAAAAAGCCCGCCAGGCTGAAGGATACCACCCAGAGTACATTGCCTGCAATGCTGAAGGAGATGAACCTGAAATAGCGCATGGTGCCAACGCCGGCGACAAAGGGTGCAAAAGTGCGGATGATGGGCATGAAGCGCGCAATGATCAGGGTTTTCCCGCCATGTTTTTCATAAAAGGCATGGGTTTTATCCAGGTATTCCCGCCTGATGAGGCGGTAATTCTTTTCATACACTGTCTGGCCGAGCAGTTTGCCGATCACATAGTTGGTGTTGTCGCCTGAGAAAGCGGCAAATATGAGCAGCGGGATCAGGACGAAGATGCTGAGGGGGTGCCCGTTGAGTGCGGCAACCATCCCGGCGGCGAACAACAGCGAATCACCCGGCAGGAATGGTGTTACCACCAGCCCGGTTTCCATGAAGATGATCGCGAAGAGGATGAGATAGGTCCAGGTTTGATATTCGGTGACCCAAATCTGAAGATGGATGTCAATGTGCAGGATGATGTCGAGGAAATTCTTTAAAAGTTCAAGCATATCTGAAGGGTTTCGTTGTCATTGCGGTTTAGGAGGTGCAATTTGAAATAAGCGGCAAATATAAGTCAAGAAAAGTAAATGAGAAGCAGGTTGTTTTATAAATAATTTATTAACAATTATTTAACACTTGGATGCTGCTGTCCGCCCGGAGATTGAGCTACCTTTGCCGTCAATGAAAATTCTATATCTCATATCGTTAAAAATTCTGTTTGCCGTGGCAGTTCTTTGCTGTTCCGGCCAGGATGTATCTGCGGCTTCCATCGCCCTGTCGCAGGATATAGAAATTTCAGCATGTTCAGATATACCGGCGAATTGTTTTAATGCGGATATCGATTCGTATGACGATGACCAGATTCACCAGGTAATTGAACGCACTTCATTCATTGATGCCGGCTCCCTCCTGCCGGCAGGGCAAAGCCGAATGAATATCCCCCGGTTCTGCCATTTCTTCTGGCAACCTCCCAAAAAATCCTGAAAATTTATCTTCACCGCGAAGACGCCAAGGCGCAAAATGCTGGAAATCAGCAGTGTTATTTTTAGCATCTTTGCGTCTTAGCGGTGAAGTTTGACGTTTGAGACATCCTCGTCAAATTTTCAGTCTGTTCCAAAAACTTTTTGTGACATCTTTTATCGGATTGCTTTCAGGAACAGGTCCAGTCATTCATTATTTTTTAAAACCAGCAACATGGGATTTGATGATTTTTTTGAAGGAAACAGCAGGCATCGTGATAATTACCGCGGTCACGGTTACCAGGAACACAGCAGGTACGAATATGGTTCGCATGACCGGGAGCATGGACGTGAGGGACTGATGCAATGGCAGGCGGTTCTTGACAGGATCAAGGCCAGTAAAAAGCTGAAGATGGTTGTCATCGCGGCAGGCGTCGCGGTTTTATTGACGACTACGATACTGGTCATTGTCCTTTTTCCGCTGATCATACAACTGGTCGAATATATCAGCCGGAATGGTTTGCAAGGCATCCTGGATGGGGCTACCGGTTTCATTGACAAGCTTTGGAAGGGCTCAGGAAAATGATGGGGTATTTGTTATTTGAATACCATCCTGAGGATATAGAATAGCCCCCCGGATAGGATCACGGTTACCGGAAGTGTGATCAGCCAGGCAATCATGATGTTTTTCACGGTTCCCATCCGCAGGTTTTGCCTGCCACCTCCGGCAACCATGGAGCCGGCAATGCCGGAAGAGAGCACATGGGTCGTACTTACGGGAAGGCCAAACATGGTTGAGACCGTAATGGTACTTGCTGCAACCAGTTCAGCACTTGCGCCTTGTGCGTACGTGAGGTGCGTCTTGCCAATTTTCTCCCCGATGGTGACAACAATACGTTTCCATCCGATCATGGTTCCGAGGCCCAGTGAAATTGAAACAAGCAGGATGACCCAACGGGGGGAGTACTCTGTATTTGCCCTGAATTTTTTAAGATTGGACGTCAGTACCGATAATACAGCAGGTTTGATCCTGGATTTTGAAGATTCCGCAAGATTTTTGACAATACTTTCTGATTTCTTTGAAACCGAAAGGATAGCTTTCCTGATTTTAAAATTTACTGATTTGTCCAGCTGGTGAAATGAAGTGACTCGCGTTAGTTCGGTTTTTATCATTTTCAAATCACTGGAGATATTATTGTAATTCTGTCTGTTCGCGGTGGTAAGGTAATTGGTGTCGACTTTTTTGATCGTCCATTCGATTTTTTTTGTTTCGGTCAGCAGATCCTGTGGCTTTTTACTTCGGTCAATTGAAAAAAATGTGGGTGAAAAAGCTATGAGAATCAGCATGATAAGTCCGACGCCCTTTTGGCCGTCGTTTGATCCATGCGCATAACTCACACTGGTACAGGTAAGGATAAGGATAGCGCGAATCCAGGTGGGTGGAGCTTTCTTGGCGGGTGGTTCCTTGAAAATAACTTTATTCTTGACTACTTTCCTGAGAATCAGCATCAGCAGCATGGCGAACCCAAATCCAAATACCGGGGAAACGAGCAGAGACAGCCCGACATCGCTTACTTTTTGCCAGTTAAGGGCAACAGCATGGGTTCCCGGCAACAACATGAAGGCAAGCCCAACCCCGAAAATAGATCCCAGCAGGGTATGCGAACTGCTGCAGGGAATCCCGATGTACCAGGTTGCCAGGTTCCAGATAATTGCTGTGATGATGAGCGAGCCAATCATGGATATGTTGTGAACCAGGTTCTGGTCTATCAGCATCTCCATTGGCAGCAGGTTAACGATGCCCATTGCCACTGCAATCCCGCCAACATTGACTCCGATAAAATTCCACAGGCCCGACCAAACGACAGCGGTTGTCGGTTTCAGGGAATGAGTATAGATTACAGTGGCTACTGCATTTGCCGTATCATGGAACCCGTTGATGAATTCAAAGGCACATGCAGCCAGCAGGCACACAAGCAGCAGGATGGTATAAGAGGTGTCGAGACCAAACATATTAAAATCATTAGTGAAGTCCGGTTCCGTGCAAGTAGAAACGGAGGCGGAAAATTAGCAAGAAAATCCCGACTGGCAATTGATTGTTAAAAATTATGTATAAGTATTGAGGTTGCTGCCGGCCTTTTTGTCAATTAACCTGAAGCCCTCCTTCAGTAAAAACGGGGTAAGGATCGTTGTCAGCAGTGCCATGAGCACCAGGATCGAAAATACCGGGACATCAATGAACCCTTTGGCAAGGGCGATGTTGGCAATGACCAGTTCCATAATCCCCCGGGCATTGAGGCCCAGTCCGATGGTCAGCGACTTGGCATTGCTGAACCCCGCCACCCTTCCTCCCAGGTAGCCGCCAAAGATCTTGCTGAAGAAGGAGGCAAACAGGACCACCACCAGCAACAGAACATCATTCAGGGCGCAAAAGTCAAATGAGATGCCCATCGTGGCAAAAAAGACCGGGGCAAGAAAGCCCATGGTGATCCCTGAAATGCTGCGCTGGACTTTCTCGAAATCGCGGTTGGCGAACATGCTGCGGGGGATCAGGATGGCGCCGAAAAACGCACCGACAACAAAATGGAGCCCCAGCAATTCGGCGATGCTTGAAAAGATCAGCACAAAAAGGATGACCAGCGCAAAAACAGACTCCTTGCCGCGCAGGTAGAGCAGGAATTTGTGCATCCTCGGGTTGATGACATTGACTTTTCGCTTCGCCAGTTTGAAAAAATGATAGGCCGTCACCAGTACCAGGGTGAAAATGGCTACTTTACCAGTCGTAAAAAGGATTGAAAAGGTGAGATCCCTGATGTTTTTTGTGGCATCGTTGAAATCGAGGATGATCCCGAGGATGAGCAGGGCAACGATGTCGTTGAAGATCGCGGCGGAGATGATCCGCTGCCCCACGGATGTTTTAAGCTTTCCAAGGTCCATCAGGATGCGGATGCTCACCGGCAGCGCCGTGATGGCGATACACAGCCCGAGAAAAATGGTAAAAGTGTTTGAAAAGTGAAATATCAGCCCGATGGCTATTCCGCTGGCCATGGGTACGATGAAGCCCAGCAGGGCAATCCAGATGTTCCTTCCGCGGATGGAATTCCTGATCTCCTCCACCTCGATCTCCATGCCGGCGAGGACAATCAGCATAAACACCCCCAGTTCGGCAATAACTTTGATTTCGCCGGGGCCGGAGATGATGTTCAGGATCGAAGGCCCGAGGATCACCCCTGCAATGACTTCCCCGATCATCGAAGGCTGCCCGAGCCGCTCGGCCAATTCACCAAGGAACTTTGCGGCAAGCAGAAGCACCAGGAGGTTGACTATAAAAGGGAGTTGATAGTGAACGAGATGGAACATGCGGAGCTGAATTCCTGGTTTCTGGCGACAAAGGTACTTTGTTTTACGATACCAGAACAAAAAGGTTGCAACAGGGCATGCATCCGGTTGACCTATAAACATTACCTTTGCCCCCATGGATCTTACTGCCCTTTTACAAATAGGCCCCTTTCAAACCAGCTGGATTGAACTGATCGCCGTCGCCTTCGGCCTGGTCTGCGTCTGGATGATGAAAAAGGAGAGCATCCTGGCTTTCCCGCTGGGCATTGTAAATGTAGGGATCTACGTATACATATTCTTTGCCGCAAGGCTATATGCCAACGCAGCCATCAACGGTTTTTTCTTCATCATGAGTGTGTATGGCTGGTACAACTGGACCAGGAAGGACCGCAACGACGGCACCCTCAGGATCACCAGGTGTTCCAGGCGGGAACTGCTGCTGAACGCAATAGCCGTCTTCATCTTTTTTGTCATCATCAGGCTGGTGCTGGTGCACTATACAACAAGTACGATCCCTTCATGGGATGCCATCACGACTGCAGTATACATCGTTGCCCAGTGGCTCCTCTCCCGGAAAAAAATCGAGAACTGGATCCTGTGGATTTCAGCCGATACGGTCATGATCGGCCTCTGTGCCTGGGAGGGGCTCTTTTTCAGCAGTTTCCAATACCTCGTATTTACGCTGATCGCCATCTTCGGGTTCAGGGAGTGGAGTACAAAACTGGCCCGATGATCAGGAAAATTGCCATTACCGGGCCCGAATCAACCGGGAAGTCGATGCTTGCCGAACAGCTGGCCGGGCATTATGACACGACCTGGGTACCTGAATATGCACGGGAGTATCTTGAACTTCTCGGCGCTCCTTATCAGGAAAAGGATATTTTGCTGATTGCCCGGGGGCAATTGTCGGCTGAAGCGTCAAAACTCGGCCATGCCAGCAATTTTCTTTTCTGCGACACTGAACTGCTGGTGACAAAAATATGGAGTGACGTGAAATACGGCCGTTGCGATCCCTGGATCACGGAAATGATTGACGCACACCCCTATGACCTGTTTCTCCTGTGCGACATCGATCTTCCCTGGCAGTTTGATCCGCTGCGCGAACATCCCGATCAACGGCAATTCTTGTTTGATTTATATTTCAATGAGTTGAAAAACAGAAAATTGCCGTTTGCAGTGGTTCACGGTACCGGGCCCGGCCGGTTAAAAAATGCTGTTGAAATTATTGAGAACTTTCCTTTTTAATCTCGGCGCATTTGTGGATATTTGAAAATTAAACCTAAACCAGCCCGTCGTGGACAGAAAGCTCCGAGTTCTTTTCCTGCCAAAATGGTATCCCAACCGTTATGATCCCATGCCGGGTTTGTTCATCCAGCGGCAGGCGGAGGCGATCACCCCATGGTGCGATGTGGCCCTGATCTATGTGCATCCCGATCCGCATTGCCCGAACAGGATTGAAGTTGAATTCAGCGAAGAGAATGAGGTAAGGGTGTTGCGTGTTTATTACAAAGTAAGTGACAATACCAGCTCATTTGCTGGGAGGGCACTCAATTTATGGCGCTTTTACCGGGCCCACCGGAAAGCGTTTCACAGCATCCGCGAATTTTCGCCCGACCTGGTTCACGCCCATATCCTTACCCGCATGGGATTGATCGGCTGGAGGATCAGCAATAAGAGCCGCATACCCCTGGTCATTTCAGAGCACTGGTCCCGCTATTTTGCCGAAAACAACACCTACCGGGGATGGTTGCGGAAGCTGGCCACCGGTTTCGTTGTAAAACGGGCGGCGGCGGTGGTGGCTGTTTCCGGGCCGCTGCAGACGGCGATGCAGCAGTGTGGGTTGAACAACCCCAACTTTGTGGTTATCCCGAACGTGGCGGATACAACACTGTTCACGGCAGCATCCCCTGTGAAAAAAACGGGTGTGAAAACCATGGTGCATATTTCATGTTTTGAGGACAAGTCAAAAAATATTTCAGGATTTTTACGTTCTGTGAAGGAGCTTTCGCTGCTGAGGCAGGATTTTTCCTGCCTGATGGCAGGGGAGGGGCCAGACTGGTACGACATGCGGGAATATGCCGGGTTCCTTGGGATCCTTGACACGTTTGTACAGTTTACGGGTGTTAAAACAGGCAGTGAGTTGCCGATGATGCTGAACAGTTCAGATTTTTCAGTACTTTCAAGCCGGTATGAGACCTTCGGCACCGTGGTGATTGAAAGCCTTGCCTGCGGGGTACCGGTTGTTGCAACTGCCACAGGCATCGCAAAAGAGGTGATTGGTGCCGGCAACGGGTTGCTTGTACCGCCGGGAGATGAAAAAGCCATGACGGAGGCCTTGTTCCGGATGCTCGACACTTGCAGGGATTACGATAAAGAGACTGTCAGGCAAAGCATTTCGGATAAATTCAGCAAAGAAACGGTCGGAAAGCAGATCGTTGCACTGTACCATGATTTGCTGGCAACCAGCCCCGGAGGGGCGACACGATCAGCGCATTGAACAGTACCCGCAACCAACAAACCCCGCAGGGGCGACATTATTATTTTACCGGATGCAGCAGGAAACCAAGATAGCACCTTCATTACCCCTTCGTTACGGCGTCCTGTGCAACGGACCGGTTTTTCAGCGATGGCAGGCTGATGCAGTCCGGGAACTCAACCGACACGGGCATCAGCTTGTTCTGCTGATTGTGGATGACCGTCCTGTTGAAAAGTCTTCCCGGTTCCGGCGGATCCTGAATAAAAAGTGGAGCACCATTCTTTACACCTCCCTTGAGAACCGGGTTTTTAAACCCGGTGCAAAAAGCCCGGCCGACCTGGGGAAGGAGTTGCGGGGTATCGCAATGCTGAACTGCACGCCGGAACAGAAGGGCTATTCCGAATATTTTACGGATGCCGACCTGGCTGCCATCCGGAACCACCACCTTGATTTCATCCTGCGGTTCGGGTTCAACATTATCCGGGGTGGCATCTTATCCGCTGCACGTCTCGGGGTGTGGTCATTTCACCACGACGATGAGATGGTGTATCGTGGCGGTCCTCCCGGTTTCTGGGAGATTTTCAGGGGAGACCCGGTGAATGGCGCCATCATGCAGCGGCTTACCGAAAAACTCGATGGCGGGATCATCCTGCAAAAGGGATACCTGAAAACGGTCATGCACTCGTATCGCGAAAACCTTGACCAGATCCTGTCGGTATCGTCGGAATGGCCCGCCCGGCAGGCTGATACGGTCTCCAGGAATATTGATGGTGTTGATGATATGATCCCGCAGGATATGCCGTCGAGCAGGACAACCGCTCCCCTTTACAGGGTGCCCGGCAACCTGCAGATGCTTAAATTTCTGTTCCTCTTGATGCGGAACAGGCTTAAATTCTATTACCTGGAGTTTTTTGCAGCCGAAGCCTGGAATGTGGGGGTGATCAGGAAGCCAATCGGTGACGTGGCGCTGACCAATGAAAAACTGGTGGAGGCCGATGTCACATGGCTGCCGGAGGTGCCCCGCCCGGGTTATCTTGCCGATCCTGCCGGGTTTATGGTTGGCGACATGCTGCACATCCTTGCGGAGGAATATGATTACGCTTTGCAGAAAGCAGGCATCACGGAGTTTACATGGGATTCGAACACTGCCAGGGCTCATCATCCCGGCGGGGCTATTCCCCCCGGAGGCATGGCGGAGGGAGTTCCCCATCTTTCCTACCCGTATGTGTTTGAACATGATGGTACCGTGTGGTGCGTCCCTGAATCTTACCAATCCTCGAGGATAACCCTTTTTCGCAGGGACACTGCCGGCGGAACGTTTGTCCATGACCGTGTGCTGCTCGCCGGTGTGCGTGCTGTTGATCCAACCCTGATTTTCTACAACGGCATGTGGTGGCTGTTTTTTACAGACCGGGAATACTCCAACACCCATCTTTTCCTCTATCATTCGAAGGAGCTCACCGGGGAGTTCAAACCGCACCGGCTCAACCCGGTGAAAATTGATATCCGTTCGGCACGGCCTGCAGGCACGCCGTTCATCCGCGAAGGCGTGCTTTACCGCCCTGCACAGGATTGCTCAGTGACCTACGGGGGCAGGGTTGTCCTCAACCGGGTGGTGCGCCTGACGACGGATGATTTTGCCGAAGAGCCGGTAAATTACATTGAACCGGTAAGGGGAAGCAGGTACAGCAAGGCACTTCATACCATCTCATCGGCTGGGGCATTCACCCTTATCGACGGGAAAAGATACCGCCTGAGTTACAGCTACCTGCTCAGCCAGGTCAGGTCAAAAATAAAACGAAAGGGTCCGGGCCATGTTTAAAAAGATCATTGGAACCATCGGGACCCGCGTGATTTCTGCGGTACTGGCCTTTACCACCTGGACGCTGAATGCGCAGTACCTGGGCCCCGAACAGCTGGGCACCATCAGCCTGATGATCTTTTCCGTGGCCATCATCCAGCTTTTTACCAACTTCTTTTCCGGGGCTGCACTCATCTATATGACGCCGCGGACCGGGATCTATAAATTGTTTGTCCCGGCCTATGTGCTGTCATTTATCATCACGGTGGTTGCAGCGTTTATGTTGCAAATGGCCGGGAGGATATTCTCCATCCTGGAAATAATTCCGGCAGGATATTTCCGGCAGGTATTGCTGCTGGCGGTGGTTATGTCGTTTACCTCCGCCAATTACATGCTGCTCCTTGGCCTTGAACGGATTAAAGTCTATAACCTGGTCAGCCTTGTCCAGGTTGTCGTGTTGTTCCTGGTCCTGTTGGCGATGCTCTTCGGATTCCAGCTGCGGGATGTGATGGCCTATTACCGGGCTGTGTTCATCTCCTATTCGCTCGCCATGGCCATAGGGTTCATCATGTTGTACCCGTCGTTTAAACGGGTCCCGCTCACCCACATGAAGGAGATGCTGCTGGAGATCCTGCGGTTCGGGACCTTCGTGCAGTTTGCAAACATTTTCCAGACGATGAATTACCGGCTGAGCCTCAAGTTCGTGGACTTTTACATCGGCAGGGGGGCCGTGGGGGTGCTTTCGCTGGGCATGCAACTCGCCGAAGGGATGTGGCTGATCAGCCGCAGCATCGCCACCGTCCAGTATTCGCGGCTCTCCAACGAAATGAATTATGATTACAGCGTGCGCCTCACTCTTACACTGGCAAAAATATCATGGGTGGTTACCGCCGCAGGCATGCTGCTCCTGCTTGCCATCCCGAACTTTGTGTTTACAGCGGTTTTTTCTGCCAGGTTCGGCGATGTCAAACTGGTGATGGCCTCCCTTGCGGCGGGCATTGTCATGCTGAGTGTTTCGATGATCTTCAGCGGCTTCTTTTCAAGCATCAACAAGCCATACCACAACATGCTCAGTTCAGCCGCCGGGCTGATTGCCACCATCGGGCTGGGAGTGCTGCTTATCCCAAGGTACGGAATCATGGGGGCCGGGATTGCCGCCACCATCTCCTATTCGTGTGTAACCCTTTACCAGTTCATTGTTTTTTCACGGATGACGAAACTCAGGTTTCGCGATTTCATGCTTACCAGGGCAGAGATCAGGCTGCTCTTTGGTGAGTTGAAAAAATTGTAACGGGAGATGGTTGTATTTGAGACTGCCTCTTTAGGGTGGGGCATCGAAGTTATTAACTTTTCCTGTTTTCTGTATTACCTTTGCACCACGAAACTGATTAAGCATTAAAACTTAATCTCTTAAGAAAATGAAAACAACTCAGAAAATTATCGTGATCCTCATCTTTATCCTGCCATTGTTTTGTGTTGCAGAAACGAAGGAAATCCCCTATACCCTTGATGATCGTGACTGTATCATCAGGACAGAACAAAAAGTTGAATCGGTTAAATCTGAAATGAATGCCCGGTTTGAAACTACCAATAAACAATTTGCCGCTGTTGATCAGCATTTTGAGTCCATGGACAGGCGTTTCGACCAGTTATTTAATTTCCTGTGGGCGATTGTCGGCATTTTCACCGCGATGATGGTAAGCGTTTTCGGGTTTGCCTTCTGGGACCGCAAACTGTCACTTGCACCGCTGAAAAGAGAGGACCAACGGATTGTTGCGGTGCTGGTTGATTTTGCCAAAACGCAGCCAAAATTAACCGAGATTCTGAAAAACGCCGGGCTTCTTTAACAAATAGATACAGCTGGGATTAAACCCGGTACATGTCTTTCTTAATTTGTAATTCGTAATTCGTCATTCATAATTCTTTATTCCCCTTTAATAGCCTTGATCCCTTCCAGGTAATCTTCGCTGGTCCCGGCAATGTGCCAGGGCATGCCGGTGTGTTCAAAGGTATTTACTATTCCAACATCCCAATTTGCTTAAAATGATATTCAGAGAATGTTTAACTTATTATCAAATTCTTGGATTATAATGTCTTCTCCCCAACCCTTCCCTTGGAGGCTACACTTTATCTCATCTTATAAATCAAGAAATAGCGATGCACATCTTTATGATTGGATTTCTGCAGGTTGAATCCGGGTGGGAGAAGGAACAACTAGTGCAGCAGGTCATCAGTCCCTGCAAGGGGATGATCCCTTCGGAGTCAGCATTGGATTAAAAAAGCCCGGGCCACGATACCACTCGCGACCCGGGAAAGTCAAACCTGGTTAATGGAAGAAAATAAGTTATAGTTTCACGATCTTAAGTATTTCCGACCGTTCATTGGTAAACACATGAATAAAATAGATGCCTGGTTTAAGCTCCGGCATCGAAAATTCGTGCTTTTTCAGGTTATCAAAACGTTCAATGCGAACCTTAACCCCGTTCATATTATTGATCTCAGCCCTGGTCATCATCGCCTGGTTGTCACCCATCACTTCAACGGTAAATGTTCCGGTTGTAGGATTCGGGTAAACACGAACCGACTGGTTGTTGACGAATTCAGGAACAGCAGCAGTGGTTTTATCTTCACTCACCAGGGCACTTGCAACCGGATTCAGTGGCTGGTTGCAATATTGTCCGTTCAGTGTAATATATCCGTGCAGGTAACCGCCCGGAACCACAGAAGTACCCGGTAAAAAGCTGATCATCTGGCCGGCTACAAAAGTTGCTGACCCTCCGTCTGCAACGGCAAAGATAGTACCGTTACCGGCTACAGATATGGTCTGGATCGCACTGAAACAGGTATCATGACTGGCGGCTACATTCACATTCTGTACCGCGTTGTTTGTTGGAACAAGTTGGGTCACACCACCATTGACATGATTCGTAGGGATGAGGTCGTACAGGGCATTTGTAAACTCATTAACCGTAAACGGCAGCGTACCGGTTCCACCCAAATAGGTGAATTTGATTTCGAACAGTTTTGTGCTGTCGGGAATTGCAAGTGTATTCAGCCCCGGTTCCTGCCAGTTTGCGGCAACGGTGTTCAGGTTCCCTGAATAAAACCACTGCGTGGCCGGTGTACCTGCATAGAAGTTCACCAGCGTATCGTAATGGAATACGGCAGGATCATAGGTGATCTGGATGCTTGCGGCGCTGACCGGCGTTCCTGAAGCGCTGGCGCCTTTCAGTTTTACCGGGTAGTATAATACATCACCGGGCATGGCGGTTTTATTCGGCAGTGTCACGAGCAGTGAGCCAACGGGGTAGTTCACGGTCATGGAAACTGCATTGGAAGTATACACGCCGGTAACACACGGGGCGCTTGAAGAAAGCAAACAGAAAATGACATCTGTATTGGCCGGGGTATAAATCAGCGTAGGGCTGTTTGTACCTGCAGGGGCACCATTGATTTTCCACTGGTATACCGGGGCAGGGCCACCGTTGACGACTGTAGCTGTATAGGTAACTGAAGTTCCTGCCATTACCGGGTTTGCAGAGGCTGCAACAGAGATGCTCGCAGTATACGGATTTACCTGTAAAAAAATTGAATTTGACAACGCAGGTGAACCCGTTTTGCAACCAAGACTTGAGGTCAGGGTACAGGTAATTGTTTCCGTAAAAGCCGGCAGGGCATTGGCGGGTGTATAGTTGTAGACCGGATTGTTGGTGCCAACGTTCGCGCCATTTTTCTTCCACTGATAAACTGGTGTGAGGCCTCCATTCACCGGGGTTGCTGTGAAGGCGACAGCCGAACCTGCGCAAACAGGATTTGCTGACGCTGCGATGGTGACAGCAACTGGAAGCGCCGCATCAACAGTGACTGGAAGGGTTGTGACCGATGAACCAGTGAATGAAACACTTATGCCCTGGGTACCCGCGGTATTCCAGGTCACTGTGGCAGTATAGTCGCTGGCAGTACCACCTGAGGTGATGGTTCCCCCGGTAAGCGACCAGGAATAGTTTGTTTGTGATGCGTCTGTGGTGTAAACATTCCCGCCATTACCCTGGCATGCAGAAACCGGGCCGGTCAGGGATGCAGGAGCAGGACTGATCCCTCCATCAAGGTGATTTGCAGGTATCAGGTTGTATTGTGCATTGGTAAAGTCATATACGGTAAAAGGCAGTGTTGTGGTCCCGCCAAGGTAGGTGAACTTTATTTCGAACAGGGTTGTGCTGTCGGGAACGGCAACAGTCAGCAGCGATGGTTCCTGCCAGTTGGCAGCGACGACGTTGAAATTACCAGAGAAAAACCACTGGGCTGAAGGTGTTCCTGCATAAAAGTTCACGATGGTATCATAATGCAGGACAGCAGGATCGTAGGCTATTTGTATGTCAGCCGCACTGATCGGTGTGCCTGATGCGCCTGCACCTTTCAGTTTAACAGGGAAAAGGAGAGACTGGCCGGGGAAGGCTGTCCTGGTTGATACCGTAACAAGCACCGGGGGGATCGTCACAGTTATTGTAACAACATTCGACGTGAACGTGTTGTTGAAACAAGGTCCGTCGGAGGTAAGCAGGCAGTAAACGGCGTCGCCGTTTGCGGGGGCATATGCATAAGTATTGCTGTTTGTTCCCACACCTGCGCCGTTGACTTTCCATTGAAACGAAATATTCGGCCCCGGGTTCACCGCAGTTGCTGTAAAAGTAACCAGTGTTGCAGGCGCAACATTCGTTGCGGAAGCGGCGACAGAAATGCTTGTCAGCGGGTTCACAGTTACCGGAAGCAAGGTTGTTGTTGCCCCGCTGTAAGTAACACTGATGCTTTTTGAACCTACGGCGGTCCATGTCACCGTGGCTGTATTGCTGGTGCTGTTTCCGCCGGCTGTGATCGTGCCGCCGGTAACGACCCAAGCATAAGAAGTCTGCGCTGCTTCGGTCGTGTATACATTGCCGGTAACATTCAGGCAAACCGTTGCCGGTCCTGTAAGTGTCGGGGTAACAAGAGGGGCATCCCCGTCCAGGTCTGTCGCGCTCATCCCGGCAACAATTGTTGCTGTTTGATCAGGCGTTGCAGGTACCGGGTTTGCCTTTGCACTGAACGCGGCACTCCCGATAAATGACAACAACAGAAAAATAAATAAAAGCTGTAATTTTTTCATATTGCTATTTTTTTGTTTTTATGAAGTATGATAAATACTATGATGACTTTACATTTGCGTTAAGACATAGTCACAAAATCGTATGATTCTTTCAGGCAATGAACAGACTCCTACCTGACCATAAGTTTACGGGTGTAGGTTCCTTTCGTGGTTATGATCTGTATGATGTACAATCCCGCGGTAAGGTTATCTTGTTGCACAATGCCCGGGAGTTCAAGGTTTGCGGCCGAAGATACAAGCTGACCGGAAAGGTTGTAAATATCCACCCTGTCGGCATGAAATGACCCGGTTATTGGCGAGATGTGTATCGTATTCCCGTTGCTCCAGACCGTGAAAACTGTTCCGTCATGTTCTTCCATTCCAACTTCCTGGAAATGGAGCACAAAACGACCTGTTTCCGTTGTCCCGTCAGAGGAAAACCCAAAATCAGACGAATTCCGGATGTTGATCACCGTATGGGTGGTCTTATCCTCGAAGAACAGGGGCTGTGAAGGGCTGAACGAACTGATACCGCCAAAGATGATCTTGTACGAACCGGCTGTGCCGACCGTGAATTGAACAGGCACTGAAACAAATTCTGGCTGTGTGTTGATTGAGAGGTTGTCCTGGTTTGCCGACTGTGTATAGATTTGGGGATAAGAGCTGCTCCCTGTCAGTTTCCATGCATCAAGGGCGCCATCGTATCCTGCCGTTGAGCCGTCGAGGATATGCACAAATGCTTCATCATAATGATTCGTATCTGTGTTGTTCTCGAGTTGCATTGAAATGACATTGGATACTGCCTCTGAATTCTTGTAAAATGGCATGGTACTGTGCAATCTTGCGTCAGCAGGAATTGTGAGTGAAGCTCCGGCAGCATTGCTTTTTACAAAGAAACCCTGCATGGCCGGGATGATCCCGTCCTTCAGGGCACCAACCGAACCGTTCCAACTCACAAATTTATACCCTTCCCAAACATACACCGCGTAATCGAGGTTTGTCCTGCCCCAGTTTCCCTGTTCCCACTGAATTGCGGAGGGATAAGGGTTGCCGAGCAGGTTGAGTCCCCTTGAAGAGACCTGGCTGCCTGCCGTGTACGGGAGGTCGCCGGCTGTTGCCGCGCCGGAATTGAACATGCCCTGGAAACTGAATGTTGCCGGGGCCGAACCATTGATGCGGTAGCCGGACCCGGTTTCCAGGTTCGACGACGAAGGCTGAGTTTCCCACGATGAAGAGCTTTCAACATATTTTTCAACGGTGTTGCTTCCAAAAACACCGGCTGTTGCACCAGTAACCGGTGACGAAACCAGGTTTGGCATGCCTGAACTGAAATCAAGGTAACGGTCGAATTTGTTGACACCTGAGCCTGAAACCGCGCCACGAACAATGAGTGACCCGCTGCCGGTTGCATCCGACCGGAGGTTCATGTTCCCGTTGTTTGTGTAATCCCTGTTTGCCGTCAGTGAAAAACCAGGTGAAAGATTGATGATTGTGCCCTGGCTGATCGTAA
This sequence comes from Bacteroidota bacterium, assembly GCA_026391835.1. Classification (GTDB taxonomy): domain Bacteria; phylum Bacteroidota; class Bacteroidia; order Bacteroidales; family FEN-979; genus CAIVAT01. The sequence continues at coordinate 69,969 of JAPLDF010000072.1, read as the reverse complement.
GGGCTTTGCAAACGGCGCTGGAGGATACTGTCGCCTCCCCGGTTTCGATGATCGCATTGGTGCTGTCGCCGGGTATGCCATTGCTCCAGTTGGCAGCAGTGATCCAAGGCCCGGTTCCGTTCCATCGCGATTCACCTGCACCTAGTGAAGGGGTTACCTGTCCGTTGACATAATGCACCCCGGGAATGATGTTAAAGGCTGAATCAAGCAGCAGGCATCGCGCGGTGTCGAAAGTGAGTATGGTTGCACCACCCAGGTAATGATAAACAATGTCGAAAAGTACTGTATTATCAGGTATATTCAGTTTGTTGCCGGCGGGTTCAATCCAGTTGGTACTGTACTCTGTGCCGTTCGCACCGAAAAACCATTGTGATACCGGTGTCAGGGCGCAGAAATTCAAAGTAGTATCATACACCAGGCTGGTATTGATATACCCAATGTGCAATTCAAGGCCGGTCACGCCTTTTCCACCCGCAAGGCCGTTCAACCCTTTGACTGAAACGGGAAGATGAACGTCTGTCCCCGGATTCCGGAGCAGTGCGCTTCCCAGCGTAACTGTTATCTGCGCCTGTCCTGCAACAAAAATGATAATGGCAATAAATGTAATCAGTACTTTTTTCATGTTTTTTTTCATTGAATTTAGGTGGGGTTGATCAATTTTTAAAATCACCGCAAAGACGCAAAGACGCTAAGAATTATATGATCATTGGGTATGCTTTTTAGGGTTTTTACGCCTTCGCGGTGAAAAAATAACTTGAATTACTTGGCAGCCGGAACAAAACTGTTGTTAACATCGCCGCCGGCCATTGCTTTGATGTTCTGAACAACGTTCGAACCATTCACGGTTACCGTCGGTTTTTCAAAAACAAAGTTTGCGATCTTCCAGTTCGGCCAATTTGTATTCGGAGCCGAAAGTTTCTGCCTCATGACAATCGGATCCTGTACGTTCACAGTGTTTGTCTGGTTAACATCGGCGGCCTTGTTCTGAAGCGGGGTGAAGGTGATCAGGTTGGAGATTTTTTTACGTGTGTTGATGACATCCTGGATGCCAAGTCCGCCCCATGTTTTTGGGCTGGCAGCATCAATAACATACACACCGTCGATTGCAAAAATCGAGAAATTACCGCCAGCGTCAGCTGTGGCAGTTTCGACGGCAGCACCGGCCTGGGTTTTCAGGGTAAGGACTGTGCCGTTCATCGGGGTGCCTGCAACATTGTCATAGGTTACAAGGCCGGAAACGGTTCTCGACCAGCGTGAAGCTCCCCACACCGGTGAAGTTGCCAGCGGGAGGAAGTTCGGGCCGGCAAGGTTGAACGGATCAACAAGCTGGATATCCGTATTGTTTACGAAGGTATTGTTGTGACGGGTTGAAGACTGGTACCAGGTTTGTTCGGTTGCCGGGGTCCAGTTTTGTCCGGAAGGCACATCAAAGTTTGTGGTCATGCCCGACATGAATGTATTTTCAACCTGTAAAAGATTGGCATCGGCATTGGCCTGTGTACTGTTGCCATCGATATAAAGACCTGTTGGCCAGCCCATGAAAACGCAGTTGTGAACTTTCAGCTGGGTGTTGCGGCGGAGGTGCATCGCGCGTTTGAAATTGACATCGATCCCCGGGGTGGTAAGGGTAACCATCGGGCCTACAACGGTGAAGTTGCTAAAGGTAGCCTGGGTGTTCGGGGTATTGGATGTACCTGTGGCGTCGTTGTCAGATTCAAACCCGTTTGAACCGGATATGTCGGCAAAGTTTTCACGCAAGCTCACGCAGAACTGGAGTTTTCCGGCAAAACCGTTATCCGTATCAAAATCATCATCCTGGCCTTTAAAGGCAATCAGGTGTTTTGCATTGCTGGTACCCCCAAACCATTCATAGGAATCGTCGGCAGAATAGGAAATCTGGATAAAATCTTCTGCTGTTCCTGAACCTAAACCACCATGTGTCAGACCATTGATTTCATTATTTGCTGCAAAGGGGAAACCGGGGAATTCGATGCGGACATATTTTAACGATCCGGAATTGTCGGCATCATTTGGGGTTAAACCGCCACCAAATACAGAGCCGACGCCACCTTCAATTACTCCGGTACCACCGGGCAGGTTGACCGTGGCAAGGCCGCAAAGGATCACACCACCCCAGTCGCCACGGTTGCGGCTTCCGGCGTTTTCATTCGATGTAAACACGATAGGTTCGGTTATCGTTCCGTTGGCGATCAGTTTCGCACCTTGCTCGATAATCAGTGCACTCTTGTTTGTTTTGTCGCCGCGTATGATGGTCCCCGGGTCGATGGTCAGGGTGGCGCCATTTCTTACATACAACCAGCCGTTGAGTTTATAAACAGTTTTGGCAGGTGTAAAATTCGGGCCAGCAAGGTTGAACGGATCAACCAGGCTGAGGTCGGTATTGTTGGTGAGCACGCTGTTGTGTCGAGCTGGTGCAAGGTACCAGTTCTGTTCGTCGGTGGAATTCCAGGTTTGTCCGGATGGTACAGCAAAAGTGGTCGTCATGCCCGACATGATGCAGTTTTCAATCTGCAGCGTGTTGTTGTTAGCATTTGCCATGGTGTTGTTCCCGTCAATGTAAAGACCAACGGGGAACCCGGCAAAAACTGAATTATAAACACACAGCGTGGAATTCCTGCGGATATGCATGGCACGTTTGAAGTTCGAGTTGAACGGTGTGGCAAGGGTCACCAGCGGCCCAAAAATACTTACGTTGCAAAAGATCGGGTGGGTGATGGGAAGGTTGCTGCTTCCGGTGGCATCGTTATCGGATTCAAATCCGTTTGAACCTGAAATGTCAGCTACATTCGGATCCCTGAGGGCCACGAGAAACTGGAGTTTTCCGCCAAATCCATTGTCCGTGTCAAATTCGTCATCCATTCCGCGGAAAGCGACGAGGTGCCTGCAGTTCACTGTTCCGCCAAACCATTCGTACGAATCGTCATTGCTGTATGATACCTGAACAAAATCAACTGTTGTGCCGTTTCCTACTCCGCCAAAGGTGATCCCGTTGATTTCATTGTCGGGGGCAAATGGATATCCGGCGAATTCAACACGCAGATATTTAAACACGCCTGAATTGTCAGCATTGTTGGGGGTTGCACCACCACCGTAAATGGAACCTACACCGCCTTCGATAACGGCGGTTCCGCCGGGCTGGTTAACCGTTGAATAACCGCAAATGATCAGTCCGCCCCAGTCGCCGCGGTCACGTGAACCGATGGCCTGGTTTGAGGTCATAACGATAGGCTGTGAGGCAGTGCCCTGGGCAATCAGTTTGGAGCCGCGATCCATGATCAGCGCAGCCTTGTTTGTTTTGTCGCCGCGGATAACGGTACCCGCCTGGATGGTCAGCGTTACACCGGCATCAACATACACCCAGCCGTTAAGCAGGTAAACGTTGCCTGATGTCCAGGTTGTGTTTGTTGTAATATGACCTGCATTGACGGTTACGTTTGTTGCTGGGTAAACCGTGTTTTGCGGATCCCAGTTTGCCCATCCCTGTGTCCAGTCAAATGTTCCGAAAGCGCCTATATAATTGACCTGTTCAAAGAACGGATCTGAAAGGTTCGGATTCGTAAATGATGCTGCCCCGACAACCGGTGAATTACTCGACGACCAGCGCGTATTGGCGGTAATCACATTCGTTGTGGTTGCAGAAGGAGTTGTTGAACCGTCGCCAACAGTGATATTGGTGGCAGGATAAACGGTCGTTTGCGGGGTCCAGTTGGCCCATCCCTGGGTCCAGTCTGTCTTTCCAAAGGCTCCTACGTAAGTTACCTTTTCAAAAAACGGGTCGGTGATCTGTGCGAAACCCGTAACAATCACCCCGATAAGCAGGGCAAGCGTAAAGAATGTTCTTTTCATACTGATGTTGTTTTAAGGTTAGTGACAATGTGTTTTAATTATTGAATAATCATTTTTTTGCTTTGAAGCTGAGTTCCAGCCTCCCCGGTGAAGATCATCTTGTAGAAGTATATTCCTGCAGGCAGGCTGTTTGTTTGAAATGCCAGGGTATAGGCACCAGGTTTGCATGGTCCGTTGAACAATACCGCAACAACCCTGCCCATTGGACTGTATACCATAAGGTTCAGCGTACCCTCCCGGTTGATATGATAACCGATATTTGTGACCAGGGAACATGGATTCGGGAAGTTCTGGCCGAGTTCAAAATCATTTCTCCCTGCTTCAGCTATTCCCGTAAGAACACAACTATCGCATTGCGAAAAGCAAACCAGGTTAAGAATGGTGTCATTGGCTGGCACGAGCAGGGTTCTGTTTCCATTCGAAGCACAGGCAAGAGGCACAGTTTCATGACCTGCAGTGGAATTCCCGTTCACAAATTTATACTGAACCGAGGTGCCTGTCAGCAAACTGTCGGTGTATGAGAACACACTGTCCACTGAATTGATCATCGGTGTTGCAGCCGGGTTCCAGCCCTGGAATGTGCCGGAGATATGCACGCCATCAGGGGAGATATGCTGTGTGATGAGATCCACCCTGAAGGTAACATGTGAATAATGTGCAACCGTGCCGCACGCCGTACAACTGCCAAAGCAGTAAGCGGTCATCACAGTATCATGGGCCGGAACCGTAAAATACCTGTTGCCGTTGAGCGAACAGGCAGCAGGCACGGTTTCGGACTGTTGGGAAGTGATGCCATTCGCATACCGGAATTCCATATAGGTTCCTTCATCCATGGTCATGGTGGTTTCGTAAATCGTTCCGCCGTTCGAAGTCATCAGTGTTTGTGCATAATTCCAGTTGTTGAATGTTCCCGACAGATGCACCCCGTTGGGCGAAACCGTCTGATTTTGCATGTCCACCCTGAATGTTACCGAAACACTTGCAGGACAGTGGCTGCACATACTGAAACACACTGCAGAGTAGGTAGTATCATGATTGGGCACGGTAATTTGCCGGTTATACTGGCCGGTCCCGTTCGCTACCCCGCAGGATGCCGGTACAGTTTCGACGCCCGAAATTGTATTGCCGTTCACGAACCTGTACTGGTAGGCCACATTTTCCTGAAGTGTCAGGGTGACCTGGTAAATGCTGTTTGGTAAAAGCGACATGGCCGTTTGTGCGTAATTCCAGTTGTTGAAGCTTCCTGCGATGTGAACCCCGCTTGAAGTGATGTTCTCCTTCGACATGTCGACCTTGAATGTGACCTGCCGGAATACGACAGGGGCATTCACCGCTCCGTTCACGGTCAGTGTTGGGATCAGGTTGTACTGGGCATCTGTAAACTCAACCGTGGTAAAGGTCAGCGGTGAATTGCCTCCCTTGTAGTGGAACTTGATCTCATACAAAACAGTGTTGTCAGGAATTGCAAGTGTATTCAAACTTGGTTCGAGCCAGTTCGCTGAAACCAGTCCGAGCTGTCCTCCGAAAAACCACTGATTTTGAGGCATTGCAGAATAGAAATTGGTGAGCGTATCGTAGTGTAAAACAGCTGTGTCGTAAGTGATCTGGATGTTGGCCCCGCTGATCGGCATCCCGCTGCTGCTGGCTCCGGACAATTTCACGGGAATATACACGATCTGTCCGACAGTGGCTGTCACGGTTGGCACAGATACGGTTAAGGTTTGAGCCTGGGAACCAAAAAATATCGCCAGGAAAAAAATAATCAATACATCTCTTTTCATAATGTTTATTTAAATTGTGTAGTTTATCCCAAAAGAAAATATCCGGCCCGGGGCGTATGCCTTTACCTTGATGATGACATCAGGAAGGCCTTCCGTTTTCATGGTCTGCTGGATCAGAACTTCCTGGTTCAGGATGTCTTTGACACCGAATTTGAGTGTTAAATTCTTGCCAATTCTTTTCTGTATGGTGAAGTCCAGTATATTTCGCGGCATTTCGTACGAATTTGGAATGTCGGGTGTACCGATCCCCACGATCCGTTTGCCGAAAACATTGTACAACAGGCTGACAGAAAGGTCATTTTTTAACGTCTGATAGTATATTCCGGCATTTACAATGTAGGGCGACTGGCCGTACATGGGCCGGTTATGATCGAGCACGAAGAGGTATTCCGGGTTTGTTTCCACGCGCGACCTGATGTAAGCTGCATTGAGCACGAAGGAAAAATTCCTGAAGGTGCGCAGGAAATTATGCTTGTTCGACCAGTTCTGAAGACCAATCCTGATGTCAACTTCAGCCCCGATGCTGTTCCCGTTGAGTGCATTCAGGTAATGGAGGTCCCACTCCCCGCCCGAAGCAGGAACCCAGGTTGCTTCGATGGGACTGTCAAATTTTTTATAGAATGCCCCAACGGTGATCATTTCACCCGGGCTGGGATACCATTCATAACGGAGGTCATAATTGTCGATGTAACATGATTTAATGCCCGGGTTACCGTAAACCGTTACGTTCTCCTTGAAGTTGTAAAAAGCAAAAGGGGCTACTTCCCGGAACTCAGGCCGGTTTATGGTTCTGCCATAGGCCAGCCTGATCAGGTTTTTTTCGTTGATATTAAACGTGATATTCACCGAAGGAAACAGGTTCAGGGTGTCCCGCGTTGTCTGAACTGCCATCTCCCGGTTTGCATTCGGACCCCAGAGGACCAGTTTGTTGTTTTCTACCCGCAAGCCTCCATAAATGTTCAGGAATTTCCCAACGGGGATCCTAAGTGCCAGATAGCCTGCCAGCAGAGTGTTTTCAATTTTATACTGGTAACCCGGATCGTACACTTCACGATAGATTACACCGTCCTGGAAATTGAAATTGGTTTCATTATAGACACTGTCAATCGGCTGATGAAGGATCTCCTGGTTGATCACGCCGGTTTTCGCCCAGATCACGCCAAACGGACGAACATAAAAATCACGGTTTTTCCGTTCGCCGAAAATCCCGGTTTTAAGTTCCGGCGTAAACTTGCCAAAGTTGAAAGTATGCTGGTAGTTAACGTTCCCGTTGTAAATATTTTCTTTCACACCGGTAAAAAGCCGGGCATTTCCGTCGGCATTTGCTGTGGCAGTATAGTCAAGCTGAAACGGGTAATAGGTACTGTCGTTCTTTTTGGGTGCATAATAGTTGATCAGCCTGTTATCGGGCTCACTCTGGTTGGCGTAGGAGTATCCAAGTGTCCATTTAAGGGAGTTAAATTCATTCATGTTGTGGCTTCCCCCGATCGACCCGGAATAGATGGTCCGGCTTGCGTACCCGAGCATCGTTTTATATACACGGTTGTCATCGCGGTAATGGTCAATACCGGTCCGGACAATGGTGGAGGAGATGCCGGTCTGGTTAAACAAATTGTTGAATTCAAAAACACTTTTTCCCGTTGACAGCGACCAGTTCGAAATGGCACCGATACCAACACCTTCATCATTCTCCAGATCCTGGTATGATTTTGAATATGTAACACCGCTATTCGTGGTTCCGTATGATTCCACCTTTAATCGCTCAATTTCGTCAATGCTGTGGCTTAATTTATAGCTCAATGCCGTAATATTCCCTATTTTCATGTTGCCGGCATTGAAGATGTGGCTGAAATCAACGTTGAATTTATTGTCAAGGGGTGCCGTTCTGCCGGTACTTGAGGAGATCGAACTGAATGAACGGGCAATGTCAAGCATGCGCTGCTTGCGGTAGGCATTCTCTTCGGGTGTCCCGCCGCCGCCGTAATCCTGCAATTGAAGTACTTCATTTGTGGATGGGATGATGCCGGGTAATTTGCGGGTTCCATCGTCAAAACCAAGCCAGTCGGTTTTGCCACCCTGATATTTTTGAAATTCCTTAAGGGAGGCGCCGTCATTGTAACCTACAGTATAACCAAAACCCAGACTGTTCTTCTCTGGGATGTTTTTTGTGGATATCTGTATGAAAGCCCCTGCAAAATCAGCCGGTATTTCCGGTGCGGGCGTTTTATAGATCACCATGTTGGCAATCATGTTGCTGGGTAGTATGTCGAAAGAAAATGCGCGCTGGTCCGTCTCGCTGCTCGGGGTCGACGCATTGTTGAGCCAAACGGTGTTGTAACGCTCGGTGAGTCCGCGCACAACCACAAATCTTCCTCCCATGATGGTCACACCCGGAAGCCTTCTGATGACTTCCGATGCATCCTTATCCTGCGATTTGGCTATCATTTGTGATGAAACCCCCACGATAATGAGATTGCTTTGCTTGCTGGCGCTGATGACTGAGATTTCAGTATCTGTTTTTTTTCGTGCGGTAACGGAAACTTCTGAAAGCTGTGTCATGGTCTCACTTATGCCATGGTCAAGTGTCGTAACTTTGTCCTTTGTGACTTTAACCCCGGTGATGGTATCGACTTTGTAAGAGATAAAGGAGACCACTATATTATAGGTACCCGGTTTGACATTTTTAATAAGATAGTTTCCTTCTATGTCGGTCGAGGCGCCAATGGTGGTACCTTTCAGAAATACGCTTGCACCGACAATGCTTTCCTTCGTTTTAATATCTGTGATCTTTCCCTGGATGGATCCCTGGCTCAGTGCTGTAAACGACAGAAATTCAAGAAATAAAACAGTTAAGAGTATGATGTAATGCTTCATTGGAATTGTTTGCGGCAAAATTACCGCACCGATTCCACAGGCATGTTAACTGTGGATTAACTCCTTGTTAACAGTATATGAAGTTTTACCTGCCTGTTTTTCTGGCTTAAACATCATGCTTATGTTGAATACGTAAGGAGATGGCGAATTTGTTCATGATCTGGATTCATTTATTTAATATACAGTTAACATATGGTAACCTGACGCTTATTCGGGATTAAGATTCTTCCCGTTTTTAATAAATTCTGAACTTCCGCCATGTAAAGAACCATGAATAATTTAATAGTTATTTAACATTTATCTTGAAGTGTAATTGTAATTTTACCGGATTAATCAAAATTCCAATTTGAAAATGAAAAAACTGATAAAAGGCTTGCCGGAGGTTCATATCCTCGGAGATTTGAAGGATGTAAAAAAACTTATCTCAGGAGTTAACAGGAAAAAGACCCTGGTCATTTTCCAGGACGGAGATGAGGGCTCATTTTACCTGGAGATTGAGAAAAAATTTCAGCCGATCCTGCAGAAAGACATCAACCAGCTTGCAAAAGAGTACCGGTTGATCTTCTTCTCCTTCTTCCCCAGCCGCAAAAAGGCAGAGCCGGTAATTGTGGAACCAGCTGAAACGGTTAAACAGGAAAAGAAAGAAAAAAAGGTAAAAGAAAAGAAGGAAGAGAAGAAAACGAAAAGCAAGAAGAAAAAGAAATAGGGAGCAGAGTCGTTATCCCTCCCAAAATTTATACCCGATCCCTTTCACGGTTTTAATGCTGCTGATGCCCAATTTCTCCCTTATCCTGCGGATGTGGACATCGATTGTCCGGTCGCCAACCACAACATCATTGCCCCATACATTGTCAAATATTTCATCACGGGATACGACTTTGCCCTGTTGGGAAACCAGGAATACCAGCAATTCAAACTCCATCCTGACAAGCGTGATCTCCTTACCATCCTTTATAATAAGGTACCGGTCTTTATCAATCGTAAACCCGTTCAGTGTTATGATACTTGCGTTTTCAGGCACCTCCTTCATTCGTCTTAACAACGCCTGGATGCGGCTCACAAACACTTTCGGTTTAATTGGCTTGGTGATATAATCATCGGCCCCGGCCTCAAAACCCGCAATCTGTGAATAATCTTCCCCCCTTGCAGTCAAAAAAGCGATCAGTGTATCGGCCAGTTCGGGAATCTTCCTGATTTCATGGCAGGTTTCCATGCCATCCATTACCGGCATCATGACATCCAGGATTATCAACTGGGGTTTCTGCTCCCTGGCAATTTTCAGACCCTTCTGCCCGTTTTTGGCAGTTAATACCCTGTATCCTTCCCTCTCCAGGTTATATCCCAGGAATTCAAGGATATCCGGCTCGTCATCAACCAGTAAAACAGTAATCTCACTATTCTCCATTATGATTCATTTTCTTGACTGATCCGGGAAACACCGTGTGACAGTCAATGTGCAAAGATCACTTGTTCAAAGCATTTGAATGTTAACGAATTAATAAATAATGGTTAAATAATCAACAACAATTTCGACAGCCGGAAATGCGAACAGAATTCATAAATATTTAATAATCCGTTAACATTGAAGCGTGCCGCACAAGCTACCTTTGTCAAAAAATGAAACCATGAAAACCAAAACCATTATAGTCGCAATTGCCATGATTGCACTGGTCAATGTCGATGTCATCGCCGCTGATAAAAGCCCCAAAACATCCGGACCGTCAACACAATCATCCATTTCAGGAGTTGTCATTGATAAAGACTCAAATGAGAAACTTGCCGGGGTTACCATTCAACTGGCGTCCACAGACCAGAAGATCTATTCAAACTCAAAGGGAGAATTTAACCTCGATGGCATAGAACCGGGAACCTACAAGGTGAAAATTAACTGTATCTCCTATAAAGACAAAGAAGTCACCGTGAAAATCACAAAATCGGAGACAGAAAAACTGAAGATCCTGCTTAACCCCATCACCCCCTGATCCGGTTCAGTAACTGTTGAAATCCGGAGAGAATTTTCAGAGTGGAAAGTTGGTGCGAAACCGGCTTTTCACTCTTTGTATTCCGCTCCTGCCTTCCGGATTACCCGCATGTTAAATTATTATTACATTCTTATTCACTCACCAGTTGCCACGCGCAATTGCTTATTTTTGCAATACCAATGTATAAAACCATGAAAAAACTGATCCTGCCTTTTATCCTTTTCCTTACCCTGATTAATACAATTGCTGCACAGGATGTTATCCTGAAAAAAGGCAAATATGTACTTCGCGAAAACGGGAAAATCTACACCGGCGTCTTTAAGGAATATGATTCAGAAAACAGGCTTGTATCAGCTACTTGTATTAAAAACGGGCTGCTGGATGACTCAACCACCATTTATTATCCTGCCGGGACCATCAAAGAAATACGGTCCTACCGGGAAGGGCAAAAAAATGGCATCTGGACAACCTGGAATGAAACCGGAAAAAAGACGGCGGAAGCCAGTTTTAAAGATGGGAAGAAAGATGGATTCTGGTATGTGTGGGATGACCAGGGTATAAAACGGTACGAAATGTTTTATAAGAATGGTGAGAAAAAGGGAGTATGGATCATCAGGGATGAAAACGGCCAGGTAACAAGCCGGGAAGAGTTTAAATAGTTAAGACTGTCTCCACCACTGCCTTCACCTCAGGCATGAAATGCTGAACAAGGTTAAGATTATAATCAGTAAGCGTTTGTTTGAGCAAATTCAGCGAATGCAATTCAGGTTCCGGTACATTTCTGTTTTCCGCCAGGAACCTTTCAATCGACTTCTTCAATACAACGCGGTCATGCCAGTCACCGATCATCATTTCGGTTTTATTCAGCGATGTGATCACCTGGTCAAGCCATTTCCCGGACTTGACTGAATAAACAAGGGTGGAAATGGTCGCCATCGCCTTCAGTGTCTTCCGGATTTTATGGATATCGTCTTCGTCGGGTTGGTTCAATTGTAAATCTTTAACCTGTTCTGCCTTGTCTATAATGTATGCCATTGTCTTTGAGCGGAGTTTGAATATGGAACTGCAATGACAAATTTTTTCTATCATTTTATCCGTATCCGTTAACTCTGCCTCTTTGAACTTTTTAACCATTAGCAGGAACTTCGAAGCAGCATTGTGCTCTTCTTCCTTTAGCCATAGGGTAAAGGAGCTGCATTCAAAAGTGTGAGGCAGCGGATTTGCAAGTAAAATGTAGTTCACCTGGATCTCCCGGATTTTACCAGCCTGGCGGTACAATGGCCTGAACAATTTGTACCCTCCCCGGTGTTTGAAAATAGCCGGATCCAGCATCTCAAAAAGACCATATAATGCAAAGATCCGTTTTACATCAAGTCTCGCCCGGTGGATATCCCGTGAATCTCCTGTTATGCTGGCTTTGTAAACGTGGGCCAGGAACGACGAAGTCCTTTTCCTGTAGAAGCGGTACAAAAATTCACCAATCTCTTTTTTTTTCATAATGGATAATTTACACAAGCCAATCACTCACTAACCAGCCATACTGTCGCCTCAAACGGGCTAATCTGCATGTTCTGGAAATAGCTGAATTCTTCGGGTACCCGGTGCGTCGAAAAAAGAACTTTCCCATACGTATGCTCCTGCAATGAAAGATTGTTCTGGCGACCCATAAAGTTCAGGATCACAAGGATGCGTTCACTTTCCGTCGTTCGGAAATAAGCAAGGATACCATCCTGTCCATTGTTGATTGGGACCCATGAGCCTTTCCGGAGCGCTTCACTGGTTTTCCTGAGTTTGATAAGATTTCTGTATAAGTTCAGCAATGAGGATGGTTCACCCTCCTGTTGCCTTACTGTACGCAACCTGGTATCCTTGTTGAGCGGCAACCATGGTATGCCGGTTGTAAAACCTCCACTGGTTTCAGGCACCCACTGCATGGGCGTACGGGCCTTGTCCCTGCCGGTAAATAAAGGCCAGAACTTTTTGCCCAAAGGATCGCGGATCTGGCTTTTGGCAATACGGGTATTGTGCATGCCGATCTCCTCGCCATAGTAAATGAAGGGTGTGCCCATAAGGGTCATGAGCAATGTGGCTGCAACCCTGGCCTTTTCTTCCCTGTTTGTGCGCCATGGGAACCTGTCGATGCTTCTGAAAAGATCGTGGTTCGACAGGACGTTGCAAGGCCAGCCGCCCTCCGGGATGCTGTCATACCAGGTCTTAATGCTTTTAAAGTATGAATGTGCATTCCATGTGCTGAAAATCAGGGAAAAGTCAAATGCCAGGTGCAGCCCGTCTTTCCCTTTTGCAAGGTATCTTGCAGCTGCCTTCGCATCACCGGGAGGATGCGCGTAAATTTCTCCGATGCTGACCCTGCTGTCATACCGGTCAAGTAATGCACGTATCTGTGATACGATGGTGACCGACCGTTTCCTGTTTCTTGTAAATATATGTTTCTGGAGCGCAGGGATTCCCAGGAGCACAGGATTGCTCCTGAATTTTTTATCCTTTGCTATCATGTTGATCACGTCCAGCCGAAAGCCATCCACACCGAGGTCGAGCCAGAATTTCATATCTTCAAAAAAGACCTTATGGAGATCAGGGTCCCTCCAGTTCAGGTCGGGCTGTTCTTCAAAAAATGAGTGCATGTAATACTGTCCCGAAGGTTCATGAAATTTCCAGGCGCTTCCTCCAACCGTCGACTTCCAGTTGTTTGGCGGGCTGCCCAGGACCGGATCTTTCCAGATATACCAGTTCCGCTTTGGATTGTACAACGTGGATGACGATTCAATGAACCAGGGATGCTGGTCGGATGTATGGTTCAGGATCATGTCGAGGATAATCCTGATTCCTGCTTCATGGGCCTTTTGTAAAAGTTCCATGAAATCTTCCATGGTCCCGAAAACAGGATCGATTTCACGATAATTGGAAACATCATACCCAAAATCGACCATGGGCGACTTATACATGGGCGATATCCAGATGCCGTCAATGCCAAGTTCCTTAAGGTAACCCAGGCGACGGATGATGCCACGGATATCTCCGATCCCGTCGCCGTCGGAATCCTGGAAACTCCTGGGATATATATGATAGATCACCCCATGTTTCCACCATAACCATGGTTCAGTCTTGCTCTTGCTCATAAGGTACAGGCTTCGGTTCTCAATCCCACATCCTGCAGCAGCCGGTCCATGATCTTATCGGCCTGGTATGCTTCTGCCCTTTGCAGAGCTGCTTGTTTCATCCTATCCCAGGATTCCGGATCAAGAAAATACCCAATCACTTTCCCTGCCATTTCTTCGGCTGACTCAACCAGGAAACCATTCACCGAATCTTCCAGGATATCCTTTGGTCCTTTGGCATTGTATGCGACAACAGGCAAACCACTGCTCAGCGCTTCAAGGACCACACAACTGAAGGTATCGAAACGTGAAGGCAGCAGCAGCAGATCTGCTGAGAGATACAGTGCCGGCAAGTGCTCCCGGTCAACCCAGCCAAGATAAAGTGCGTCGGGCATCGCCTTTTTAAGTTCTTCTTCTGCCGGGCCGGTTCCGGCTATGACCATTTGCATTTCCGGGACCACCGACCTGATCATGCTCACAATGCCTGGAAGTTCAAGAACCCCCTTCTCTTTGCTGATCCGGCCTGTATAGAGAATGACGGGCTTCATACTGTCGAACTTAAGCTTGTCGAAAAGAATCTCCCGGCTACTCGTCTCAGAAGGTTCAGAGAAAATCCTGTCGGCCCAGTGAGCGGTCAGAAACACCCGTGAAGCGTCAAACCCCATGGTCTTGCCGGTAAGCCATTGCTGGTGGTCGGTGTTAAGCACGAATACATTGCCAAATCTCTTATAATAGAACTTCAGCATCCGTTGCAGCCTGTTAATGCCTTTCTGCTCCAGCGACACCACCTCTTTGGCAAAAATCAGCCAATCGGTATGCAGGTAAAAGAAAATTTCAACCGGGAACACTTTTTTAAGCCAGATTGCTGCCAGGCCCATCGGACCTTCGGTAGAACAGATGACCCTGGTATAGTTGCCCCGCCTGAAAGTGCGTTGCACCGAAAGGTAGTTGGGTATCCTGAAAGGTTGCTGCCTGTATAACGGGAGTGTAAATTCAGTCACAGGCCTGACAACCAGGAGGTGGTCTTCCGGTTGCATGGTATTGCTGCAAACAAGGAGGTCAACAGGCAAATTGCGACGCCTGATCTCAAGAAGGATTGCCTTCAATACGGTCGACACCCCGTTATGATCCCCAAACGTATCGGTCAGCCAGAGCAGGCGGCCTGTTGTTTCCACTTTCCCTGTGTTTACTTCCATTGTGTCTGTCATCTTTCAATATTCTCCCAGGTAAAATCCTTTATCCGCTGTGAGGTACAACTCTTCTTCTGAAGTGAGATAAAAATTCACCTGCCTTTGAACAGGCCTGGTTTTTTTTTCGGATGATCCCGGGCTGATGAACATTCCACGCAGGACCGGAAGATTATCCCGCCTGGATATTCTGTTGATCACCCTTGATTGACCTGTAATTTTCTTCATATGGTTCATGATTTATGTGCAAATTTCAGCATTAAACCAGCAGATTTTTCAAGTTCATGATAACTTAATAATTTCTTAACAGTAAATTAATGTTTTCGTAATACCCTGTTAACATTGCAATTATGCATACATGGTAATTTTGCATCCAGCAATGAAACACCAATCATTTCCCAAACGCGAAGTTGACCTTGTCATCATTTCCGATGTTCATCTAGGGGCATTCGGCTGTCATGCCAGGGAGTTGTTAAAATACCTGAGAAGCATCAAGCCAAAAACACTGATCCTGAACGGGGATATCATCGACATCTGGCAATTTCGCAAGCGGTACTTCCCGAAATCGCACCTGATGGTGATCAGGCACCTCACCGGGCTGATCGCAAAAAACACCAAAATAATATACATAACCGGGAATCACGATGAACTGATGCGAAAGTTCACCAGGTTCAGCATGGGCTCATTCAAACTGGTGAACAAGTTGCTGATCGATCTTGACGGGCAGAAAGCGTGGATATTTCACGGCGACGTTTTTGATATCACCATGCGGCACAGCAAATGGCTGGCGAAATTTGGTTCCTTCGGATACGACCTGCTGATCCTGCTGAACAGTTTCGCAAATTTCCTGTTGACAAGCATAGGCAGGCAAAAGATATCCTTTTCACGCAGGATAAAACACAGTGTAAAGCGTGCTGTTTCGTATATCAACAAATTCGAAGAAACCGCCGCCGATATTGCGATCTCAAAAGGGTATGGTTATGTGATCTGCGGGCATATTCACCAGCCCGAAATGAGGACGATCTGCAATGCCCAGGGGTCGGTCATGTATTTGAATTCCGGCGATTGGGTAGAGAACCTCTCGGCACTTGAATACCATAAAGGTGAATGGCAGATCTACAATTACCGCGAAGATCTGTATGCCCAGGCCTACGCAGCTGCGTCAAAACAAGCTGAGTCACCAACCCATAAGGAAACTTTCGAAGAACTCCTGAAAGAATTCGAACTCAGGTAATCTCTTCCTTTCACTCCCCACTTGTCACTTGTCACTTGTCATTGTCCCTTAAACTCCGGCTTCCTTTTCTCATAAAACGCCTTGATCCCTTCCAGGTAATCTTCGCTGGTCCCGGCAATGCGCCGGAGCATGTCGATGTGTTCAAAAGTCTGCGGGGTCATCGGAAGGGCGTTTCCCAGGATGTTGAGCTGCTCCTTGATCACCTGGATGCTGAGCGGCGAATTGGCGATGATCTTGTTGGCAAGCCTGATGGTGAAGTTTTCGAGGTCGCCGGCATCCACCAGGTGGTTGATGATGCCAAGTTCCAGTGCTTTCAGGGCGGAGATCGGCTCGGCGGTAAAGAACATCTCTTTCACGATATGCGACCCGATGATGTCAAGGAACTGTAAAATTCCGGAGGTGTTGTAGGGAACCCCGATCTTTGCAGGTGTGATGGCCAGGCAGGTGTCTTTCGTGCCGATCACCATGTCGCAGACGAACGCAATGTTACAGGCTCCTCCCCAGATGCTTCCTTCGGCCATGGCGATCACGGGCACCGGGATGCCCTGGATGGCACGGATCACCTTTTGCAACGGATTGTCATACGCAAGCGGATCACTCCCGTCGCGGGGAAGTTCATCGATGAAAAACCCCGACGACCACACCTTCATCCCTTTGTTTGCCCGGATGATGATCACCCTTGCCTTCTCCTCCTTCAGGGATTTAAGTGCCTGCAGCAGTTCAGTGAGCAGGTCGATGCTCAGCGCGTTTCTCTTGGCGTCATGATTCAGGGTGACCCAGCCGATGTGCTCTTTCAGTTCTTTTAATACCAGTGCCATATGTTTTGTTGGTTAACTTTTTAACAGAGTGCAAAGTAACGCATTTCCCGCGAGTTGTGTATAACTTGGTTGAAAATATTGCGAGTTTTATTCAGTAGTGACAGGGCTTTCCATTACCTTTGCCGGTAAAACAGGGCGAAGTTGACGATTAAATGGGGACGGACATAATGAGCAATATTGAAACCTATACCGAAGATAGTATCCGGTCGCTGGAGTGGAGTGAACACATCCGCCTGCGCCCGGGAATGTATATTGGGAAACTGGGAGACGGTTCTTCTCCTGATGATGGCATCTATGTGATGATCAAGGAGATACTTGACAATTCAATTGATGAATTCGTGATGGGTTACGGCAAGACGATCGAAGTGACCATCAAGGACCAGCTGGTTTGCGTGCGCGATTACGGCCGCGGCATCCCCCTGGGGAAAGTGGTTGATTGTGTTTCAAAGATCAACACCGGGGCCAAGTACGATTCAAAGGTGTTTAAAAAGGCGGTGGGGCTGAATGGCGTTGGTTCCAAGGCCGTGAATGCGCTCTCCTCCCAGTTCAAGGTGCAGGCCATCCGTGAAGGCAGGACCCACATCGTGGAATTTCACCAGGGCGACGTGGTCACGGACGATCCGGAGAAACCGGTGGAACAACGGTCGGGCACCATCATCACCTTCATGCCTGACGAGGAAATTTTTGGAAAATACCATTACATCCCCGAA
The DNA here is from genome assembly GCA_026391835.1 of Bacteroidota bacterium. Classification (GTDB taxonomy): domain Bacteria; phylum Bacteroidota; class Bacteroidia; order Bacteroidales; family FEN-979; genus CAIVAT01. Next base: position 52,400 of record JAPLDF010000072.1, on the reverse strand, counting down.
TATGTGCAGAAGATGTTATGGAATTACGTGTTCCTCAACAACGGGCTGACCATCATCTTCAACGGAGAGCGGTTCCATGCCCAGAACGGGTTGCTCGACCTGCTCAACAGCTACATCGACACCCCGGTCATATACCCCATCATCCATTTGCGCGACGGCGATTTTGAATGTGCCTTCACCCATTGCGAAATGTACGGCGAAGAGTACTATTCCTTCGTCAACGGCCAGCATACCACCCAGGGGGGCACGCACCAGGCCGCTTTCAGGGAGGCGCTCGTAAAGACCATCAGGGAATTTTACAAGAAGGATTTTGACACCAACGATATCAAAGCTTCCCTCGTTGCAGCGCTGAGCATCAAGGTGCAGGACCCGGTCTTCGAGTCGCAGACGAAAACTAAACTTGGCTCCATCCACCTCGAACCCGATGGCATTACCATCAGGAACTACATCATGGATATTGTCAAAAAGCAGCTTGACAATTTCCTGCATATGAACACCGACGCCGCCGAGGCGTTGCTCCGCAAGATCATGCAGAGCGAAAAGGAGCGCAAGGAGTGGGCGAACATAAAAAAGATCGCCAAGGAGAGTGTCAAGAAGGTGAGCCTTCACAACAAGAAACTGCGCGATTGCCGCATCCATTATAACAACCACGACGAGCGTCGCTATGAATCATCCATCTTCATCACCGAAGGCGACTCTGCGAGCGGCTCCATCACCAAAGCCCGCGATGTCAACACCCAGGCGGTATTCAGCCTCAAGGGCAAGCCGCTCAACTGTTTCGGTTTAAGCAAGCGGGTGGTGTATGAAAATGAGGAGTTCAACCTGCTCCAGAGTGCCCTCAATGTTGAGGAGGGGCTCGAAAACCTGCGCTACAACTACGTGGTGGTTGCCACCGATGCCGATGTCGACGGCATGCACATCCGGTTGCTGCTGCTCACCTTTTTCCTGCAGTTTTACCCCGACCTGGTGCGCAACGGGCACCTGTATATCCTGCAAACTCCGCTGTTCAGGGTGCGCAACAAGCAAAAGACGATCTATTGTTATTCGGAAGAAGAAAAGCGGGCGGCCATGGAAAAACTCGGGGTAAATCCTGAGATAACCCGGTTCAAAGGCTTGGGTGAAATCTCACCCGACGAGTTCCAGTATTTCATTGGCAAAGATATCCGCCTCGATCCCGTCATCCTGACGAAGGAGTCGGCCGTACTGGATGTGCTCACTTTTTACATGGGAAAGAATACGCCGGAGCGTCAGAATTTCATCATCGACAACCTGCGGGTGGAGGCCGACATCATAGAAGAGGCGGTGGCTGTCTAACCCTTGTCGTTCCGCTTCATCGGCCAGATCGCCGAGGAGTATTTCATATTTGTTTCGCGCCGTTTGATCAGGTCCTCCAGTTCAAACAACATATCCTTGTTCACCTGTTTGGCCATGGGGATCACCCATCTTTTTGTGTCGGCCATCATATTTTTAATGTATTCCTTGTCAAAAATGTCGGGGTGGAGATCGGTGAGGTTGCTGATGCGGTCGGCGCATTTCAGGATTTTTGCCAGGTCAGATCCCTCTTCGAGTATCCGTTTCAGGAAATCCTGCTTTGACTCTGGTTTGTGCCGGGTCACTTCAAGCACCAGTTCAAGTACCTGCTGGCCATCCTTGTCAATTGCCCTGATCTCATCGTATGAAACACATTGAACATCTTCGATCAGATCATGAATTACGGAGGCTTTCAGCAAAACCGCATCCATGTAATGGTAATCAATTAAAATGGCCAGCGTGGCAAATGCGTGGCGGAACTGGTTCCCGCCAACATAGCGTTTCACGCCCCGCAGTGCGGTGGCTTTCTGGAGATACGGGGCAATGACCATGCCGGCCAGGATGTCTTTTTCAAAGTTTTCCATAGAGTGATTGAAATGATTTTCCGAGGTTAGTGATGATATCGCCGGCGATCAGCGCTTCAAATCCCTGGTCCGACAACGCGATGTCGCCAGCCAGTCCATGTACGTACACCCCGAGCAGGCAGGATGCCAGCGGGGTATATCCCTGTGCCATGAGGCCGGCGATGATCCCGGTGAGGACATCACCGCTCCCGCCTGTCGCCATCCCCGGATTGCCGGTAGTATTGAAATAGCATTGTCCATCGGGGGTGGTAATGGCGGTATGCGCCCCTTTCAGGACCACATAACACTGGTACCTGAACGAGAAATCGCGTTGCAGCCGGTTCTGCTCAAAGTTGTTGCTGCTTCTTCCCACCAGCCGCTCAAACTCTTTGGGGTGGGGGGTAAATACCGATCCCTTTGAAATGAAGCCGAGCCAGGTCTTGTTTTCCGCAAGGATGTTGATGGCATCCGCGTCGAAGAGTATGGGGATTTTCGCGTGCTGGATCATGATTTTCAGGGCACTGGCGGTTTGTGTTGCTGTACCAATGCCCGGACCGATCGCGATGGCCGAGTAGGCGGTGATGTCGGGTGCTTCCGTAAAAAGGTCCTCGTGTGGGTCGATGGCAAGCATGGCTTCAGGAACCGAAGTCTGCAGGATGGAAATTCCTGATTTTGGGATCCGTATGGTGACCAGGCCAGGCCCCGAACGCAGGCAGGCCCTGGCGGACAATACCGCTGCGCCCATTTTCCCGGTACTTCCGGCAACCAGGAGCACATGGCCGAAGGTCCCCTTATGGGCATATTTATTACGTATTTTCAGGAGCGGGGCAATGTCAACTGCCCCCGGCATGAAATTCTGAACCTTTGCCGAACCGATGAAATCGGGGTGGATGCCAATATCGAGCAGTTGCCAGTTCCCGACAAACGGATCGTTTTCAGGAAAGAAAAAAGCGAGTTTCGGGGGGGAGAAGGTCAGGGTATAGTCGGCACATACAACGAGATGCCCGGGGGTTGCGTGCGATGTGACATCGCAAAAAAGTCCGGAGGGTACATCAATGGCAACAACCATTGCGCTGCCTGAATTGATGTGGTAGATCACCGACGCTGCAATCCCCTCGACCGGCCGGGCGAGCCCGCTGCCAAAGAGCGCGTCAATTATCACATCCGTCGCGCCGATCACCGGGAAATCCCTTGAATCCTCCAGGATCCGGCACTCTGTCAGTCCTTCGTTCCCTGGTTCGCCTGTTCCCTGGTTCGCATATTCCTGTATTCTTTGAAAATTCACACGGCAGCTCTCCGACATCTTTTCCGGCCCTGAGAGCATATATACTGCCACCCGGAATCCCGATGCCACCAGCATCCGCCCGATGGCAAGCCCGTCGCCGCCATTGTTTCCCGAACCGCAAAACACCATAATCTTCTGATCCGCTGAAATGTGATCCTTCAGCCAGCCAAAACATGCCCCGGCCGCACGCTCCATCAGGTCGATGTCGGAGATGGGCTCATGGACAATGGTATAGGCATCTGCCTCGCGGATCAGGGGTACTGGTAGAATTTTCATGTTCAATGGATCATACCCCAGAAGGGCAGGGTAACTAAAATGCCGAAAATCAGCAGCATGACAAAAGAGAATACAATGACCGAAATGGTCAAACCGATGATGGCGCAGGTCCGCCCGGTTCTGACACTGTTCAGGGAACTTGTTGTATAGGCGGCCGGGTTGGCATGGTATGTTTTTGTCTCACGGCCGGCAAGCACCAGGGCAATGAACCCGAGGGCGATGCCGGCTATGGAGACGAAATGCCACCAGCACAGCAGGATCGATAATACGCCGAGAACCAGGATCAAATTGGCATTGGGAAGGTTCTGCGGAACCGGATTCTGCTGAAAAACAGGAGCTTTCCCCGGCTGAGTCTGGCCTGATTGATTTTCCATGGTGAATAAAACAGTAAAGGTACAAGATTTTATCAATAATAGAAAGGGTGGACCTTAAATTGTCCGAGCGTGTTGTATTCAAGTGCCGGGGCTGGTATTTTGATAAAACTCAGCACGGTGAAGATGCCCCTGAGCACCTTTGATTTTGTCGGGATCCTTGTCAGGTCGACATCGACCGAAAGAAAAAATTTCCGGTACCTGCGGTATTCCGGCACAGGCTGCCCGTTGTGTCCTGCCGTGTTGCTGAAAGCGCCGGTCATCCCTTCGGCCCCGTATCCCACGGCGATGTTGAGCCATTTCGGGAACCTTGTGTGTTCTGGAAGAAAGGAGGAGATGTTGCCCGAGATCCAGTATGAATGGCCATTGTAATCCTTGATCATGTTCTGGACCAGGTTATCGCCCAGCAAATCGGGCCGGTATTGCGCATATTTCGTTTGATGAAACGAATATTTCAGTGAAAACCGCTGCTCGTGCCAGGCCAGTTGCTGCCCGACAAAGATCATGCTGCCCAGGGTATTCGCCGTGAGGTCGCCCGGCGAGAAGCCCCATTCCGACGAAAACCCGTCGAGGATTTCGATGTTGAGCATGTAGGCAAACCCGAGCAGGCCCCCGAACCATGCAGCCTGCTTTTCTTTCACCCCCGACCACCGGTAAGTGGCATACCCGATCCTGCTGATGTAATACGCGGTGATGGCATGACCGCATTTGTCGACCTGCATCCATTCATTCCCGTCATTGAAAAGGTGAAGCGACGATTGCGGGTAATCTTTGTACCAAGCGAAATAGAGGCCGGTCACCGAGGCGACGTACAAGGTCCCCTGGGCGATCAGCACCCCTGCAAGGCGGGCTTTATGGATTCCGGCGGTATCTGCATTCAGGGAATCATTTGCATGGGCTTTCGCCGGCGACGGGATGACCATGTACAGCAGCAACAGCCATGTTGAAACCAGGCTGGGTTTCCACATCCGGGCCGTGGCACTCACTTGATGTTCATTTTATTCAGCGCCTGCTGGTATTTCCTGGCATTGCGGTTGTGTGCATCCAGGTCGGCCGCGAAGTTGTGGTACCCCGACAGATCCTCCCTTGCACAGAAATAGATATAGTTATGGTTCGCGGCATCCAGCACGGCGTCAACCGATACAGTTGAGGGCAGGCAGATGGGGCCCGGCGGAAGCCCGGCATGGACGTAGGTATTGTATGGTGATTGTATTTGCGTGTGCACTTTCAGAACCCTTCGGATACGGTAATCGTTCCAGGCGAAAATCACCGTAGGGTCGGCCTGAAGCGGCATCTGTCTTTTCAGGCGGTTGAGATATACGCCGGCGATCGCCGGTTTTTCATCCTTTTTGTTGCTCTCTTTCTCAACGATGGACGCCAGTGTGACAACTTCCTGCAGCGAAAGATGCAGGGAATCGGCCCGGTGCCTCCGCCCGGGAGTCCAGAACTGATTGTATTCCCTGAAGATACGGCTAAACAACTGCGCTCCCGAAGTGTTCCAGAAAAATTCATAGGTGTCGGGAATAAAGAGTACGAGCAGGGTAGGGGGGGATACCCCAAACTGCGCCAGGTAGGCGCGGTCGTTAAACAGCTTGCTGAGCCTGGCTGAATCAACCTCCAGGTGGTTGCCGATTTTACCGGCCAGCTCTTCCCGCGTCCGGACATTCTGAATGACGATACGCACAGGTTCCTGCTTCCCCGACCTTAAAAGGTTGACGAGGGCATTGTTGTGCATCCCGTTTACCAGCCGGTACCGTCCCGGTTTTACATGCTGTTCGTAATGCTTTCGCCTGGCAAGCCATTCAAATGCCTCGGCATCGGTAAGATAACCTCTTTTTACCAGTGAATCTTTTACTGCTGTGAACCCGGAGCCCGTATGGATGTAAAAATAGCAGGACTTCTTTTCTTTCAGGTCGATCACCGGTTTTGTAATGCGCACATAATACCAAAGCAAAACAGAGCCGGCCAGGAGGGCTGCGGCGATGGCTGCAACATAAGCCTTAGTAACTCCCGGGCGCGGGTTACGCGGCGTACCGGTTGCATGGGCGGCCGCCTTACCCGTCATGATTGAGCAGTTGAAACATCCATTCATCCTGCCATTGCAGTCCGTCGTGCACCCACTCTTTTTTAATGCCGCACCTTACAAAGCCCAGTTTCTCAAACAGCTGCAGGCTGGCAACGTTATCCGGCAGGATATTGCAGTATAGCTGGTGGAGGCGCAGGGTTCCAAACGCATACCGGATGAAAAGCTCCATGGCTTCAAAGCCATAGCCTTGTGAGCGGTATGGCTCACGGATGAGGATACCTGCCCCGGCACGATGATGAAGCGGATCAAAATCGAAAAGATCGATTGTCCCCACCGGTTGGCCTTCTGCGCCCGGCCCAACGAGGTCGATCATCATGCGCAGCTGCTTTGACGCAAAAATGTCATTCTGGGCATTCAGGACATACTCCTCCAGCTGAAAACGTGAAAAGGGGGCGAGCGTGTTGCTGACATTCCAGATGGAGGTGTCATTTTCCCAGGCGTACAACACTTCGGCATCGCCGGGCTCCAGCGCCCGCAACCTGACATGAATACCGGTAAGGAGGTTATCCTGCATATTTTGCTGTCATCTGTTTTTCAATTTTATCCAATCCTTCGTTTTCAACTAGATGCTGATCTCTCCTGTAAAAACGAACTTCGCCGCTCCTTCCAGCCAGATGCCGGTAAACTGATCCCCGTCCTGGACGAAGCTGACCATCAGCGGGCCTCCCAAAGTTTTAATGTGATAAAAACCGGGGTTTGCCGGGTTCCTGAATGCATTGACCAGGGCCGAAGCCGTCACGCCCGTGCCGCATGAAAGGGTTTCATTTTCAACACCCCGTTCAAACGATCGCACAAACAGCCCGTCGTCCTGTATCTCAACAAAATCGACATTGGTGCCTCCGGGGCTGAACCGGGGATCATGACGACAGGCAGTACCCGTATTGAAAACGTCCGTCGCCGCGGCATCATGCACATACCGCACAAAATGTGGCGAACCTGTATCAAGGAAGTACCCGTCATCATATATTTTGCCGATCCGGGAGTCCTTCATTTGAATCCGGTAAATACCTGTCCCGCGGTTGCTTGCAATCTCAGCCTGATGGACCCCGTCCACTGCCCAAAAATGTGCCTCGCTGCCAATGATTCCCAGCGAATTGGCGAAAGCAGTCATGCAACGCCCGCCGTTGCCGCACATGGTACTCTCATTCCCGTCGGAATTGTAATAGGCCATGGCAAAATCGAAACCACGCATTGCCGAAAGCAGCATCAGGCCATCGGCACCGATCCCGGTATGCCGGTCGCAGAGAAATGCAACCTCCGCCGTTGTTGGCTTCCAATGGATCAAACGGTTGTCAATGATAATAAAATCATTGCCCGTTCCATGGTATTTTGAAAATGGGATTTTCATACGTCTGTTGAATCTACAAAACTAACGAAAAGCAATTAATTTATTACTTTTGCCGGCCAATGAAGCAAACAATTTTCCGGTTTATTTTCATTTTCATCTTGTTGGGGTTGACAACTATTTCTTTCGGGCAGGGAGAAGGTCCGCGCCTGGAGCCCGATTCGCTCAGCACGATTGCCGTGTGCCCACAGAAGGACATCTTCGACATTCTCACAAAGGAAAAGTTGCACGCCCCTGAAATTCCCTCGCGGAAGGTGAGGGCAATCATTTTACCCCTGGTCGCCTATTCACCCGGTACAGGCGTTCAGCTTGGCGCCGGATCATCGCTTTCATGGACGATTGGCCGCAATCCGCTCACCAATCTTTCGGCGGGTTCAGTACAACTGCTATGGACAACCGAGCGGCAGCTGATCTCCTATGTGCGGACCAACATGTTTTTCAACGAGAACAAGTGGTTTTTACAGACCGACTGGCGCTGGTACCTGCTCCGGCTGCCAACCTATGGTCTGGGTACCGGCCCGGCCGACAACATTCCGTTGCTCCCCGGAGATCAGGAGACTCCTGCATGTCTCGTAAGTTACGCCGGCGGCAGGTTCCCGATGAAATTTAACTGGGTAAAGATCCACAACATTTTATTCATGGAGGTGGCCACCAGTTTTTATGCGGGTTTGGGATACCATCTCGATCACTATTATGATATCAAGGACGATAACCTTAACCTCGATTCAACCACGCAAATCATAACGCCGCATTACGCCTATTCCACCATGAATGGTTTCAATACCCAAACATATACCACTTCAGGGATCAGCGTCAACTTTTCGTATGATTCGCGCGACAACATCATCAATGCTTACAAGGGTTTTTATATCAATGCCAGTTACCTGTATAATTTTATTTTCCTGGGCAGCAATCGCAACGGATCGCAACTCTGGACCGAGTTCCGCACCTATGTGGGCCTGTCAAAACGGGTTCCGCGTCATGTCCTGGCTTTCAGGGTATTCGGCAGTTTCAATATCACCGGGGAGCTGCCCTACCTGAACCTGATGTCGAACGGGTTCGACCCGATTAACTCTTCCGGGCGAGGCTATACGCAGGGACGCTGGCGCGGCGAAAATTTTGCCTACGGAGAAGTCGAATACCGGTTCCCAATCTCCCCGTGCTCAAGGATTGTCGGGGGTGTTCTTTTTGCGAACGTCACCACAGCCTCAAACAATGCCATGCATGTCCCGGTATTCGGATATTTCAAGCCGGGATGCGGCTTTGGCCTGCGCATCATGGTCGGAAAGCATGACCGCACAAATATCCTGATCGATTTCGGCCTTGGCCAGCTTTCGCAGGGACTTTACCTCCAGGCACAGGAAGTCTTTTAACAAACAGCACCATGAACGGAGATCCGGCACTTTACAACATCCTCGGGAAACTTGGAATTTCATATGAATATTATGAGCACCCGGCTGCACCTACCATCGAACTTGCACGGGTTTACTGGAAAGACATCGTGGCCACCCACTGCAAGAACCTGTTTTTTCGAAACCACAAGGGAAACCGCCATTACCTGGTGATCATTGAGCATGACCATGACCTTGTCATTCACGACCTTGAACAACGCCTTAAACAGGGAAAACTTAGCTTTGCTTCGGATGAAAGGATGATAAAATATCTCGGGCTGACGCCCGGTTCCGTTTCACCATTCGGCCTGATCAACGACACCGGCAGGCATGTTCATGTATTTATCGACCAGCACCTTCGCAGTTCCCTCAAAATCAGTTTCCATCCTTGCATCAACACCGCCTCCCTGGTGATCTCATTCGGGGATTTTGAAAAATTTCTTCAATTCACCGGCAATTCCTACGAATACCTGCAATTGTACCAATAACTATAAATGAACCAGAAATATAAACTACATTAAATGCTTTCATCTATTGCAGTTGGCTTTAGCCAACTGATTAAGGTTGATGCAATTCTTTGGGCTTTAGCCCCAATGAATGTTTTTCTTAATAATGGGGCTAAAGCCCCAGCGATGCCGAATTGTCAATGTAGCAGTCAGCTGAAGCAGACTGCAATAAATCGCTCTTCATTAGCAGTCAGCAAAAGCAGCCTACATTATATTTTTAACTCATGATTTACATTCATCATTCGTCAATCGTCACTCGTCACTTGTCACTTGTCGCTCGTCCCTTGTCACTTGTCCCTTGTCACTTGTCACCTGCCAATCCTCATGGGCCTGTTTATCGGGATTTTACCCCCCTTTATCGATTATTCGTTTGACACCCTAACAAACAGGACTATTTTTGCTTCATCAAATTATTAACAGCTCATTAAAACCAGAAGCCATGGACCCCAAAGAAGTTAACAACTACAATGGACAGCAAAGAAAAAAGTATGCCCTCGGTGTTATTGTCATCATAGCGGGAATTCTGCTGCTGATAGAAAAAACAGGTTTCCTGCCTTTTGAAATTCAACATATCATCTTTTCATGGCCGATGCTGCTCATCGCCATTGGCGTGGTCAGTTTTGCCAGCAGCGAAAGCCGCACCCCCGGAACCATCCTGATCCTGATCGGCGGTGTCTTTCTCCTGTCCCGCATTTTTGAACTGTCATTCAATGTCATGCACCTTGGATGGCCGCTGGTGCTCATTGTCATAGGTGTGGTGATCCTTGTCAAACGGTCGCCGGGAAACATGTGGCAGAGGCGTTTCCAGTTCAACAATACCATGAACAACAACGACCTGCGCGACGGCTATATCCATGAAGAGAATATTTTCAGCGGCGGAAAACAGCGTGTGATGCACCAGGTATTTCGTGGCGGGCATATCAATTGCGTGTTTGGCGGTTCCGAAGTAGATCTTACCCAGGCCACGCTTGCCGAAGGCGTAAGCGAACTGGAAGTAAACACGATTTTTGGAGGTGTTACGCTCATCGTTCCTGCCGACTGGAAGGTGCAGCTGAAGATGACCTCGATCATGGGCGGGTTTTCAGATAAACGCTCCTATGTCAAGGAGAGTCCCGATCCTACAAGGATGCTTATTATCAAAGGAAGCACCATTTTTGGCGGCGGTGAGATTAAAAGCTACTGAACATTTAACTGACGCGTATGCAACACCCGGTATTTCTCAACAAAAGATCCGTTTCCGTTTATTTTGGTTTGTGGGCCCTGATCGCAGGGGCCCACTTTTCTGTTTTTTATTTTATCTATTACCTCCCCATCGAAGTATCACTGGCCGACAGCCTCGTATTTAACGGATTGTTTGCCTGTGTGGGGATCTCCCTGTGGTATATTGTCAGGTACAGCATTCCCGACCAGAAAAATCTCTGGAACGTGGTGTTCAACCATGTTTCGTTCCTGACGCTTACCCTGGTTGTATGGAACGGCCTCTCGTACACGATCCTGAGCACCGTCTTCAGCAAGAACAAGGTTTATATGGATCTGCTGATGGTTTCGATACCCAACAAGATCATCAGCGGCATCATCTTCTATACGGTTATCGCCCTGGCTTATTATCTTTTTATCTACTACATCAATCTCCAGGAAAAAGTCAAAATCGAATCGCGCCTGCGCATGGTGCTCAAGGAGACCGAACTCAATATGCTCAAATCGCAGATCAATCCTCATTTTCTGTTCAACAGCCTCAATTCAATCAGTTCGCTCACCATAACCAACCCGGAAAAGGCGCGGGAGATGGTCATCAAACTATCGGATTTCCTCAGATATTCTGTTTCAAACAACACGACGAGTTTTACGACCCTGGAGACGGAGATGGCCAATATCCGGCGCTATCTTGAGATTGAGAAAGTGCGTTTTGGCGATAAGCTGGTGTTTGGCTTTAAACTCGACGGGTCGTGCCGCAACCACCAGATCCCGGTGATGCTGTTGCAGCCGTTGTTTGAAAATGCCATTAAACACGGGGTTTATGAGAGTACCGAACAGGTAAGCATCGAAATGGAGTGTGAATACAAAGAGGGATATCTTGAAATCCGCATCGTGAATGATTTTGATCCCAATGCCCACCCGCGCAAAGGTACCGGCATCGGGCTCAACAACATCCGCGAACGGTTAAGACTGCTCTATAAAAATGACAAACTGCTCCGGACCGTGGTGGAGGGAACGAGATTTACTGTATATTTGAGTTTGCCAAATACGGATAATAAAGGGTGACCAGTGACCAGTGACAAGTGACAAGTGACAAGTGACAAGTGACAGGACCGTAATTTTTAATTTTTAATTCTCAATTATTTATGCCACTCCGCACCATTTTGATTGATGACGAACAGCCCGCCCGGGATGTTGTGAATCATTACCTGAAGGATTTTCCTGAAATAGAGGTTCTTGGTGAATTCACCGATGGCTTCAGCGGCCTGAAAGCGATCCAGGACCTGAAACCCGACCTGGTTTTCCTGGATGTGCAGATGCCCAAGCTCACCGGTCTTGAGTTGCTCGACCTGCTCGACCAGCCCCCGCTGATCATCTTCAGCACGGCATACGACCAGTACGCCATCAAAGCCTTCGAAATGAATGCCATCGATTACCTTCTGAAGCCTTATTCGAAAGAACGGTTCACACAGGCCGTTCAGAAGGCGCTTGCACAGGCCGGCAGCGGGATCAGGATGGCGGACCCGGTTCAGAACCTTGTTAAAACGCTTGACGAGAATCCCGAATTCCTTCAGCGGATTGCTGTGAAATCACGCCACAAAGTCAGCGTGGTCCCGATTGATGAGATCATCTACCTGGAGGCCGAGGGCGACTATGTGATGCTGCATACCAAAGATGCCAAGCATTTGAAGGAGAAGACTATGAAGTATTTTGAAACCCATCTCGACCCTTCCCAGTTTATCCGCATCCATCGCTCCTTTATCGTAAATGCCAGGTACATCGACCGTATTGAATACTATGACAAGGAGAATTATGCAGTGCTCACCAAGAACGGCGCCAAGTTACGGGCGAGCACTTCAGGGTATAAAATATTGAAGCAGGCCCTGAACATGTAGATTTGCTATCTTTAGCAAAAATTACAGCCATGGAATTCCTTCACAATTCTTACCTGCAGATCATCCTGAGTTCTATAGGTGTCTATATCTTCATCATCCTCGCCATCCGTTTGTTTGGCAAAAAGGAGCTGTCGCAACTATCTGTTTTTGATCTTGTGTTCATCCTGCTTATCAGCAATGCCGTGCAGAATGCCATGGTGCTGGGCAACGAAACGCTTTTAGGCGGGATTACCGCGGCTTTATCGCTGTTTGCGGTGAACTACCTGCTTAAAAAGCTGCAGCTCAGGTTTCCAAAATTTGGCAAACTTGTCCAGGGTGATGCCATCATGCTGGTGTACCATGGAAAAGTCATTCCTTCGCATCTCCGCATGGCCGGAATCTCGGAGGAGGAGGTCATGCAGGCGGTTCGGGAGCATGGTGTTGCAACAATCGGCGAAGTGGACCTGGCAGTGCTTGAGGTCGACGGCAATGTGAGCGTGCTGTCGCATGATTTTAAGAAACAGTCGAACCGCCGCCGGAAAGCGCACAAAGTACTCTCAGAACAAAGTTAACATCAGTCCTTGTTTTCCACCCCGAATGAAGGGGCACGATAGTCCTTGTCGCGGTACTCTTCGGGGATTGCAATGGCATTGCCGTCGCGGAGCGCCTTGTAATGCGGCGACATGATCTCGACACCGGCGTTGTTGAATGAATCCTGGATATTCTGGTGAAGCTGGGAGAAGATCACAGCCATCTCGTTGGGGTTGCGGGTATAGGCATTCAGCTGGTAGCTGATATAAAAGTCGTTGAGGGCAGTCTGCAATACAAAGGGGAGCGGTTTTTTCATAATGAGGTCAGTGTTGAGCGCCGCGTCGATCAGCAACTGGTGGATCCGGCGCCAGGGGGCGTCGTAGCCAATGGTGACCGTCGTATGCAGGATCAGTCCCTCATCGGGGGCACAGGTACTGTAATTGATCACCTCGGAGTTCATTATTTTTGTGTTCGGAACAGTGATCTCCTCGTTTTTAATGGTTTTTATTTTTGTAACAAGCATCGATTTTTCGATGATATCCCCGGTTACTTCCCCAATCTTTACCCGGTCGCCCAATTTGAAGGAACGCGTATAGGTGATGGTTAACCCGGCCATGAAATTGGAAAGGGCACTGGCCGAGGTCAGCGAAAATACCAGCCCGAAAAAAACTGAAACACCCTGGAAAACCTGGGAACCCGAGCCTGGAAGATATGGCCAAACTGCCACGATGGTGAAGATAATGATGAGTACCCTCAGGATGTTGAATGTAGGCAAAGCCCAGTCGGGGTAAAACCCCGGGAGTTTCAGCGTCTCTTTTTCGACTTCACTTTTCAGGAATTTAAACAGTTTGATCACAAGCCGTGCAACGATGAGGATCACGATGATGGTAATCAGGTTGGGGATATAACGCCAGAAAGCAAGCATCATATTTTTCAGCGGATTGATCACAAAACCAAGGATGGCGATGCTGAACGATTTTGTCCACGGGAGCAGGTAGAATACATACAGAAGGTTGATGATCAGCAGGAAAAGGATCAGCACCCATTTGAAAAATTTCAGGATAAACAGCAGGATGGCCAGTTGTCGCTGGCGGTTGAAAAATTCGTAGTCCCGCATTCGCATGCCCTTCATGATCTTTTCCTGCCATCCTTCGGCTTTACGGCTAAGTAACCTGAAAAGTTTGTTGATCAGGGTAATGACGATGATAAGCGCAAGTAAGATTCCAATTGATATGCCAATATTCTTTATAATTGCCCCGACAGTAGTCACAGTCCGGTACTGGTGAATGGCATAGATTATTTTTGTCCTGCGGGCGTTTGCCACGAGTTCACGCGTTGTGCCTTCAGCTTTGGCATCAGCGTCAGTTATTGAGGTGATCACAATTTCACCGTACATGACATCGCAGGTATTCTCCCCGTTGGAAATCCTGATAGAGTCGTTCCTGTAGAAAGGATCGCCGGCAATTTTTTTAATCTTTAGTTCAATGAATTTTGCCCTGTCTTGCGGCGAAAATGGCCCCACCCAGGTATAGACGTTAAAGATCGGGGTTCCGAACGGAGCCACTACCGAGCCTTTGGGGTGTTTGCCTGCCTCTTCACCTGAAGGGGTTGTCTTACCGGCTGTTGTGTCTGTTGCCGCCCCGGCTGAAACGAAGGTGCATAGGGTCAACACGCTGATAAGGAGGTAAATAAGCCTCTTGTGTTTCATAATTTCTCTGGTTCCAAAACAGATGCCAATTTAAATAAAATATGAATCGATGGGTGGAAGATTCCGGCACTCAAATTAATTTCGTTTTCCATGCGTGAGATTATTTATATATTTGCTTTCTTAAGGAACTATTCAATCGCTTAGTATACAGCGTTCTCATCAGTTAAACACAGTCAATTCGAAAACAACCGATATGAAAAAAATTCTTGCTTTTTATATTTTCCTGCTGGTGACCTTGCAGGCTATTTCACAGGAGCACCCGCTGTGGATGCGTTACACAGCAATTTCACCGGATGGACAAACCATCCTGTTCTGTTACAAGGGCGATATCTGGTCGGTGCCGGCCGCCGGTGGCACCGCGATTCCGGTTACGCTCACCGAATCGTATGAATACGCCCCGGTGTGGAGCCATGACGGGAAAAACATTGCCTTTGCTTCAGACCGTAATGGGAATTATGATATTTTCACCATGGCTGCCGGGGGCGGGGAGGCCAGGCGACTGACATTCAGCTCGAACAAGGAGGTCCCTTCCGGTTTTACGGCCGATAACAAGGCCGTCATTTTTTCAGCCTACCGGCAGGATTTGCCGACCAATGCCCAGTTCCCGATTTCGCTGATGAGCGAACTCTATACCGTACCGGTTGCAGGGGGAAAGGTTTCGATGCTCCTGCCCACACCGGCCCTGCAAGTGTGCCCGACAAGTACCGGCGATAAAATTCTTTACGAGGATATCAAAGGATATGAAAACGAGTGGCGCAAGCATCACACGTCGGCCATTGCCCGCGACATCTGGCTTTACGATTTCAATGCTAAAAAATATACGCAGCTTACCCATTTCAGGGGAGAAGACCGGAACCCGGTTTTTGCCGCAAACAACCAGGATTTCTACTTCCTGAGCGAGCGAAGCGGATCTTTCAATGTTTTCCAGGGATCCATCGCAGATACTTCTGCCTATACTGCCATAACCAGGTTTACCAAACACCCGGTGAGGTTCCTCAGCCGCAGCGGCAACAACATCCTTTGCTTCACCTACGACGGCGAGATCTACACCCTTCGACCGGGCAGTGAACCGGTTAAGGTCGCGGTGAAGGTATTTGCCGACGGCCGGTCAACACAGGAACGGATTGTTCCTGTGAATGAAGGATTTACCGAAATGAGGCTATCATCCAATGGGAAGGAGTATGCCTACATTTTCCGCGGGGAGGTGTTTGTAAGCAGCATTGACGGGGGCTATACCAAGCGCATCACCAACACGCCATACCAGGAACGCAGTGTGAGCTTCAGCCCCGATGGCCGGTCGCTGGTGTATGCAGCCGAGGTCGACAACAGCTGGAATGTATATGCAACTGCTATAATCCGCAAGGAAGAGCCTTACTTTTATGCATCCACAGTATTGAAGACCGAGCCTGTTGTGGCCACCGCGGCGGAGGAGTTCCAGCCCGAATACTCCCCTGATGGCAAAGAGGTGGCCTACCTCGAAAACAGGGTAGTCCTGAAGGTGATCAACCTGGCGGATAAAAAGACCCGGACCATCATGCCGGCCAATGTCAACTACTCCTACGCCGATGGCGACCAATACTACCAGTGGTCGCCCGACGGCAAATGGTTCCTGGTTAATTATGCGTTTCCCGACAGGATCTTCAGCCCGGAGGTCGGACTGGTTTCTGCCGATGGGAAGGGTGAGATCAGGAACCTCACCCTGAGCGGGTATGACGATTATGTGCCCAAATGGTCGATGGGAGGGAAGGCGATGATCTGGGGCTCCGACCGGAACAGCGACCGTGAACAGGGAGGTAATTTGTCGAGTGCCGACGTGTATGCCATGTTTTTCACCAAAGCGGCATATGACCGGTTCAGGCTTTCGAAGGAAGAACTTGCCCTGGTAAAAGACCAGGAGGAGAAAACCGAAAAGGAGAAGAAAAAAAAGGAGGAGAAAGATAAAACGGGTAAAGACCAGAAAAGCAAGGAGGATAGCACCGCCAAAACAACGAAGGATTCGGTTGACGTTGCGATCGACTGGGACAACCTGACGGAACGCAAGATAAAGCTGACCAGTCACACTTCAGGGGTAAGGGACTGGCTGCTTTCGAAGGATGGGGAAAAACTGTTCTACCTGACAAGTTTTGAAAAGGACAACGATCTCTGGGTGATCGAACTGAGAACCCATGAAACGAAAGTCCTTGCCAAACTGGGGCTTAAGCGGACCGGGATGGAAATGTCGTCCGACGGGAAGTTCATCCTGATCCTGGCCGATGGGAAGCCCATGAAAGTTGAGGTGGAAGGCGGGAAATCGGAATCCCTGAAAACCAGCGGCGAAATGCTGTTGAAGCCGGCCGAAGAGCGCAGCTACATCTTTGATCATTCATGGCGACAGTTCAAGGAGAAGTTCTATGTGGAAGATTTGCAGGGTGTTGACTGGGATTATTATTACACGGCCTATAAAAAATTCCTTCCGTTTATCAGCAACAACTATGATTTCGCCGAGATGCTGAGCGAAATGCTCGGGGAGATGAATGCATCCCACACCGGCTGCGGGTATCGTGCGAGCAGGCCCAACATGGACCAGACCGCCGACCTGGGGGTATTTTTCGACTATGGTTTTACCGGGCCGGGTCTGAAAATCGCAGAGGTGGTTGAAGGCGGACCGCTCGACAGGGCCGAGGCAAAGGCAAAGGCAGGCTGCATCCTGGAAAAAATAGATGGGGAGGCCATTTCTGACTCGCTGGATTTTTATAAAATGCTGAATCGCAAAACCGGGAAGCTCACGCTGATTTCGGTATTCAACCCTGCAACCGGCGAACGGTGGGATGAAAGCCTGAAACCTGTCAGCATCGGTGATGCCAATGAATTGCTATACCAGCGCTGGGTGAAAAACCGCCGCAACGAGACAGAACGTTTATCAAATGGCAAGGTGGGTTACGTGCATGTGCGTTCGATGGATGATGCGAGCATGCGCAACGTTTTTGAGGAGGCGCTGGGGCGCAATTTTGAGAAGAAGGCCATCATCATCGACACCCGGTTCAACGGTGGCGGAAATATACATGAGCAGCTTTCCGACTTCCTCAGTGGCAGGAAATACATCGATATTGTGCCGCACGGACAGTACATCGGATCGGAACCCTACGACAAATGGGTGAAGCCTTCCATTGTCCTGATGGGCGAAAGCAACTATTCCGACGCGCATCTATTCCCGGTAGCCTACAAGCTGAAGAATACCGGCAAAACACTTGGCATGCCCGTACCCGGCACCGGCACCTTTGTGTGGTGGGAGGCACAGATCGATCCCACGCTTACCTTCGGTATCCCGATGGGGGGATGGCGCACAGCCGATGGCAAATTTTGTGAAAACAATCAGCTGGAGCCTGATATCAGGGTTCCAAATGATCCGGGCATCCTGTCGTCAGGCCGTGATCAGCAGATTGAAGAGGCGGTAAAGGAACTGATGAAGTAAATGCAGGCTTAAATACTTTCTTTCAAAAGGTTTCATTCAGGTTGAAATAGATCCCGATGCTGCCGTTGGCACCGAATCCGCAGTCAACGGTGAGGTTTGACAGGGTTTTCCTGCTGAACATTACCCGTAACCCTAGTCCTGCGGCCGGATCTATATATTCGAAGAGCCTCCTTGCGCCATCGTCGGAACTGGCTGTTGTGGCATTTAGGAACAGGACACCACCAAGGATCCCGGTATAGCGGCTGATCGGGAAACGGTATTCCGATTCGGCATAGAGAAAGTTAATTCCCCTGATGCTTCCCTGCACATACCCCCGCCCGGTGCGGTTGAACATATCCCAGCCAATGGCAGGCAGGCCAAGATAAGGCACCTTTCCTTTTTGCGTGAACTGGCCGATATACCAGAACCCGATGAGGTGTTCCTGGCGGCGTTTTGAGAGGGAAAGGTATGCCCTGAATTCTGTATTCAGCATCAGGCTGTTCATGGAACTCCCCAGGAATTTGAAATTTGGCCTGAACGCGATGTTGGCGAAAACCCCCTTTACAGGCCTGATGGAATTATCCCGGCTATCCAGAAGCAGTTCAATGCTCAGTCCTGAAATGGTTTGATGCCCAGGGTTAAAGCTGTTGTCGGTGGAGTATTTATAATGGCTGGTAATTTGCGGGGGAACTGTATCAAGGTCCAACTTGTGATCCACAATTCTTGAATAGTTGTCAAGGCAATAGCCAATACCGGCATATAGCTTTCGGGTGATCCTGAAATAAAAGGTTTCGTAGAG
This sequence comes from Bacteroidota bacterium, assembly GCA_026391835.1. Lineage (GTDB taxonomy): Bacteria > Bacteroidota > Bacteroidia > Bacteroidales > FEN-979 > CAIVAT01. The sequence goes on along the minus strand of JAPLDF010000072.1, from coordinate 33,727 downwards.
CCTGATGTAATCATAATTTAATGGCTGTGTCTTCCCCGAAAAGGGATCTGTCTGCCCGCCTTCGCCAAAAATAATGTCACCTTCGTCTGCATGTTTGATTCCCGATCCCAGGCCGTAGGTTGGCTGGGAGAAGATGAGGAATCGCCAGTCGCCGCGCAAAATAAAGCGGGATTCGCTTGTGATGGCAATGGTTCGCAGGTTGATGATTTTCTGAGATTTAGCAGTGAAATTGACAACCACCGAAGCTGATGATATCGGCGTTGTTTCAGGGTTCCCAAGGAACATCCCGATCGAACTCCCAACGCCGATGAGCATTCCATAGGCCGGATTGTACCCGACGAACGGGGTTATTGCCAGGTATGGTTTGTAAAGCACCATTGGCTCGGCACTGGCGCTGTCGCGTTTTGCCGCATTCTTTTCCCTGGTAAAGATGCTCCAGACATCATCCTGTTTGAATGACTTGCCTGGCGACTGGGCTTGGATAACAGCAGTTGCCATGAGCAGCGCACAGGCAATGCAGAAGGTTCGTAACAATTTGAAGAGTGGCATGGGCGGCAAAGATAAAAACAAATTTAGGATTGGAAGATTGTCAGGTTGCGATATGGTATGCATGGGAGCAATCACAACAACTGCCAGCAAGATTTTCGGAAATATTAATACGAACACCGGGAATTTTAATCTTATCTATGTTTATTTTAGCTTTGTAATTATTTTACAATCCAATGCGGCGGGCAATCCAGCTTATCATCCTATTCGCACATCTCATGTTCCCGGCCATGGGCCAGAACCCGTTTATTTCGCACGACAGCATCGTCTTTGTAGAATCAGCCCTTAAAAAGGTCAGTAAAAACGTCAATTTTACGATTGTTCCAGGGCCTACGTTCGGGGCTGCCGACAAACTTGGCTTTGCCGTGCTGCCAATGGTTGTTTACAACCTGAGCAAAACGGATAAGGTTTCGCCGCCCTCTTCGACTGCCATTCTCTTCTATTTCGATTTTCACGGTAGCTGGGAAACCGCCGTCAAGCAGAGCATTTACTGGAATCAAAACAAGTGGAGAGCATTCTTCAGCATGGGGGTCGGCGACCTGAAACTGAAATACTTTGGCATCGGGAATGATACCGTGGTGGTGGGCAACAACGATACTAATTATGTTTGGACACGGCAGAAGGAGTTTATTGTTTCACTGGTCTGTTTCAGGAAGATTTTCAGGGGATTGTACGGCGGGCTGGAATACCATTATTCGTTGTCCAACTACCAGGGTTCAGATTCGGCAAGCACCATGGAACTTACCGGTGATGGAGTGCCTACAGGAAAATTATCCCAGACGGTCCTGATCCCCGCATTTGTTTGGGATAACCGCGACAACATTTTCTGGTCGGTAAAAGGTTACTATGCGAGCCTCAGCCTGCAGTTTTCAAACAGGTCGCTCTTCAGTTCAAAGGATTACTCCATACTTTCGGGCTGGGTAAACGGCTACCACAGCCTGCTGAGGAGCAGCACACGGCTTACAATCGCCTGGCACCTTTATATGCAGGCCGGGTGGGGCGATTTGCCTTACCGGATCTATGCCAATTACGGCCATGGTGATGAAGTGACCGGTTATACCGGGGGAAAGTACGTGAATTATTCCGAAACGACCGTTCAGACCGAGTTGCGGTATGACCTATGGAAATTTATCGCGTTGGGTGGCTATGCCGGTACCGGCAAAGTGTTTCGTTCATATACGGTGTTCGGGCAATCGGCATGGCTCCATTTCGGAGGCATCCGACTCTATCTCAATGTCATTCCGCGCAGGAACATGCGGGTATGCCTGGATGCAGCCATCGCAAGGAAGGACTACGGGTTTTATATCGGGATCGGGCAGGGGTTCTGAAGCATTGAGTCGCCCCAGGCCGTTGATCGCTGCTATTCCGTTTTTACATCAACCACTTCGTACATGCTCTTGCCATCCTGGGTGATCGGCTGGTAATAGGTCTCTCCGACCTGGACATAGGAAACCTCCCCGATTTTCACCTCTTTCCCACCTTCAGGGAGATTTTCCACAACAGATCCGGCGGTAGGAGGCACAACGGTATACCCCTCCGGTTTCTTTTCATAATAAGTGCCACCGTAATAGTAGTTGTTGGTGGTTTCATTGATCACCACTGTTTGTGAACCGGGGGGTAATGTGGTAATTGTTGCACCTACCGGGGCCGGAACCACTGTATAACCGCCATTTGATGCAACATAATAGACTCCCTGGTCGTAGTGGTACTGCTGGCTGGCAGCAGTCACGACGATGGCTGTTGCAGCGAGTGCAACCAGGAAGAATCCTGCCGGGTGATAGTAAGGCCCATAGTGATAAGGTGTGTAGGGGTGGTAATGGTAGGGATGATAGGCGTAGTAGCTGTGTCCGCCGTAAGCGTATGGCGGCCTCGGGTAGGGCCTGGGATTGGCTACGACAACGGTACTCCTGTTGTTGACGTTTACATTCACATTCTTACTGTTGTTTACATTCACATTATTCCCGCTGACATTGGTTTTGTTGCCGGTGGAGACGTTTGTCCTGTTTCCGGTTGACACATTGTTGCCGCCCGGTTTCTGGTCCTGAGGATTCCGCTGGGTCGAACCAGCCTCGCGTGTCGACGGTTTGCTTGCCGGGGCAGTTGTCCTTGTCGCATCTTTCTGATGCGTGGCTGGTTTCTGAACGTCCCTGGTGCCCTGTTTGGTTGGAGCCGACGCCGGCTTCGATACTGCCCGGTTATTGCCACCGCCGGAGTGTCCGCCATTCCGCTGGGCATTCACTGTTGGCAGAAAAAGGAATACGACAGTTAAGACAGACAACAAAGTCGTCATCCGTATCGCATTGAATGTTGTTTTCATATAAATATTTTTAAGTGGTTATAATATACATGGTCATGTTGCAACCTGTTGTTTCCTGATGTCGAAAACCGCTCCCGGGGCGGGTTTATACCGCTGCAGGTGTAGCCCGGAAATCTTACGAAAGATACAACATTTTTTAATTACAAATTTGAGGGTCATTTGGTCATTTGTGCAGGAACCTGGCATACATCTCCTGCACAACCTTTTCGGCCGGGAAGCAGGATCTCATTTTGTTGATATAGGGAGCAGCTTTATCCCGTTCATTCCTGTTCATGTAATAGGCAAACAACGCATAGAGCAGGTCGTAGTTGCATGGATCGGCTTGGAGCCCTTTCGCCAGGGTGGTTATACACTTCTCATCCTGGCCAGTCATCTGGTACAGCAGCCCAAGGTTATACCAGATCCTTGGATTGATGCCGGGTTTGGTCACCGCCGTTTCGAGCAATGCAATGGCTTCGGGATATTTTTTCTGTTCGCCGTAAAGCAAAGCGAGATAGTAATACCCGTCGGTGAAGGCTGAATGGTTGAGAACCAGGTCGCGGAACAGTTGTTCGGCCAATTCCGACTTGCCCTGTTTATAATAGAGGATCGCAAGGTTTACTTTGGCCGGATAAAACAGGTTGTCGATGGAGATGGCTTCGCGATAGTTTTCTTCGGCTTTGGCATAATCTTTTCTTTTAGAGTAAAAATTGCCCAGGTTGTACCGGCCTGTCGGGAAATCGGCAACATACTCCTGCGCCTGTTTATATTCGTCAAGTGCTTTCAGGAACAGGGGATACTGGATCTGGTTAAAGGCAGTTTCGGGGTAAGTTGACAGCCTGTTTGCAGCCTCCATTCGCACCGATTTCACAGGATCGCCGAGCATGGAAACAAGAATGCGCATCAAGCCTGCAGAATCGGAAGAGGCAAAGTCTTCAACTGCCGTATGCCGCAGCAGGGGATCGGGATCGCCAAGTGCCCTGCGCACCACCTCCTGCGCTTTTACCCCCGGGTAACCGGAAAGATACCCGATGGCCGTTGCCCTGATAATTTCGGGATAGAGGTTGCTGTTGATGATCCTGAGCAGACCGGAATCGGCACCGGGTGTTCCCGATGCGGCCGCAGCCAGGATGGTGGCATAATGCGCCTTTTTCCTTTCACCATACCATTTGTTGACATTCTGCAGTGCCCACTGGTCAGACTTGTCGTCATGGCAGTTGGTGCAGGCATTGGGTGTTCCGAGCTGCAGCGAGAGGTCAGGCCGGGGGATCCGCATGCTGTGGTCGTACCTCCGGTCGACACCCATATAAAACCGGCCCGGCATGTGGCAGTCACGGCAAAGGTTCCCGTCGCCCGGTCCGAGTTTCTGTCCCGCTTTGTTGATGAACGAAGTGCCCGCCTCACCTTTTGATTTATGCAGGTGGTGGTTGTAGGTATCGTACTCATCAGCACGGTGGCATTGGGTACACAGGGCGTTCCCTTCAAATTTCCGTTTCAGGCTGTGCGGATCGTGGCAGTCGCCGCAGCGTACATCCTTCATGTACATCTTGCTCTGGGTGAATGAGCCATACTCATAGTCTTCGTCCTTAAACTGCCCGTCGATGTTGTATGCCGGGCGGACAGGTAACTGTGGAATTGCATAATTAAGGAATTCCGGGTGATTGTGGTCGTAAGGACCGGTCGAACTCCGGCGGGCATGGCACGGGGCACACGATTCCACGTACTGGCGCGAAGTGATGCTGCTGGTTTTTACCAGGAGGCCCGCATTGATGCCGACCGGTCTTGCCAGTTCCGGGAGCCTGGCCCATTCAATATGCGCCGAACCTGGTCCGTGGCACGCTTCACAATTCACATTGATGTCGTTGAAGGTGGTATGGTACGATTTTGTGGTAATGTCGAAATTTTTCTGCAGGTTTGTGGAGTGGCATTCAGCGCACATGCTGTTCCAGTTCTGGGCCTGGTTGGTCCAGTAAAGCCAGTTGACAGGTTCCAGGTCTTCCGGTTTGTAAACCATGGCTGCCATCTGGAACCATTTCTTCTCAACGGTATTCCAGGCGATGGGCAGGCACTGGTAGCGGCCATTGCCGAAAGGGACCAGGTACTGCTGGAGCGGCCTGATGCCGAATGTATGGGAAACCTGCAGCTCCATCATCCTGCCGCCTGTGGCTTCGGTAAAAACGTAGAACTTCCCGTTGCGTTTATAAAATTTCGAAGTCTTGCCATTGAAGGTGAATGAAGTATTGTTAAAATCACCCAAAACTGAGGTATCCGAGGCGATGCTCATGGCATTGTCGTGATCAGAACCTTTCCACAGCCTGTACTCTTTCTGATGGCATTCGATGCAGGCCTTCCCGCCGGTGAATGAAGCTGCCGGCTGCTCAGATCCGCCCTGGTTGTGGTTGAGCAGCAGTGAAAGCGGGAAGCTGAGCACAATAACCACTGTGGCAACCAGTCCGGCCATCTTCCAGGATCTGTGGTTCGTGATCATCATGCGTAGATTAATTGGTCTTTTCTGAATGTTTTCCGCTCCTTCAGGGTGGCGATATCCACCTTCACCAGCCCGTTTTCGATCATCACAGGGTAATAGTCCAGGGCCCGGGCGGCAGGAGGGTTCAGCACTTCACCGCTGATGTCGAAGGCCGAGGAGTGGCACGGGCAGATGAACCTTTTTTTATGCTCTTCCCATGATACCGAACAACCCAGGTGGGTGCATCGCAGCGACAGGGCAATAAAGCCGCCATCAAGCTGCCGAGCCAGGAAAAATCTCCCACCCATGAATGCGTTGACTGAACCCCGTGCGAAGGAATCCACAGGACCGGCTTCGAGCAATTGTTTCGGTGGTGCACCGTTTTTTTTCTTCCCTGAGAAAAAGTAGGCCGACACCATTCCGAGAACCTCAACCGCTGCAACCAGGCCAAGTCCTTTCCACGCCAGTCCGAAAAAATCACGACGGCTGACAACCCCCGAAGGGGAACCCCCGGGATGGCCCGGTTGCCTGGTTTGATCAGTTTTTTTCATTCAATTTAAACCCTCCATGGCCATGTAAGTTCCATATCTTTTCCCCTGAAAAACACCCCGACCACTGTCAATACGATAAAAGCAATCATGATGAATACAAAGGCAGCCTGCACCAGTTCAGGTTTTGAAAGCTTGAGTGGTCCCAGGCAAAACCGGTAATAGGCTGTCATAAACAGGAGCAGGATCAGCAGCGGGATGATCCCGTTGCTGATAACGGCAGGCATCCCCGGCATCATAATCTCGAAATTAAAAACATATGCATTGAACAGGATGCCTGCCAGGGTGATGAATCCGGCAAACAACATGGTCGATTTTGATGATTTTTTCCCCAAATCAGAGTAAAACCACTGGCCAACAGGTTCTTCGTCATACTTTATAAAAGGGATCGCTGACAGGAAAACCAATACTGCCAACGGAATGACAAAAGCGGCGAAAAATGGGTGGAAGTGCATCAGCAACTCCTGTACCCCGCCAAAATACCAGGGCGCCTTGGTCGGGTTCATGCTGTATGCCGGGTTTGCCTTCTCAAGCAGCGGCGCGTTGAAGACGGCTGCAAAGGTAAAGAGCACCGCCATGAGCAACAGCGATGCAATCAGCTCCCTGAAAACCAGGTTCGGAACAACGGGAACCATGTCTGGTTTTTCAGTTGATCCGGGGAGCAAAATCCCGCCTGCCTTGCGGACCCGCCAGAAATGATAGATCGCCAGGGTAATCAGCAGCAATGGTACCACGGCAGTGTGAAATGTAAAGAAGTTTTGGAGGGTACCTGCATCCAGTTCCCTGCCGCCGATGATGAATGTTCTGAGGCTCTTCCCTGCCCATGGCAGGTAGCCGATGATGTTCGTACTCACCGTAATCGCCCAGTAGGCCAGCTGGTCCCAGGGGAGCAGGTACCCGGTGAAATTTGCAGCCACGATCAGGATGAGCAGAATGAGCCCGAATAACCAGTTGATTGTCCGGATTCCCCGGTACGCCCCGGTAAAGAATACCCTGAGAAAATGCAGGAAAGCGATAAGCAGGAGGAATACCCCGCTCCAGTAATGGATGTTGCGGATAAACTGGCCGAACAGCACATGGTTTTTCAGCAACAAGATTGAATTGTATGCCTCAGCGGGGTTCGGCACATAATAAAACCGCAGCATGATCCCTGTGATAACCTGCATGAAGATCAGCAGTGCAGCCATCCCGCCGAGCCCGAAAGTTCTGCGGAGGCGAAGGGCTGCGGCACTGACCTTTGCCGGGTGAAGATGCAATAAGACACTACGCATTCAGAAAAATTAAGAGATGGATTGCCTGGCAACCTGATGTTCAAAATTAAGGAAATATCTTTACAATTAGCCTGGTTTGTGCCCGGATGTGTCATTCTGAGGTTTCAGAATGTCTAATTTTAGGCGTTAGCAATTGATTATCATGGGGGTAATGTTATCATTTGAAAATATTTTAAACCGGCACTGTATTGTGTGCTATTTTATTGGATATTCATTATATTTGCACCAAGAAAAACTAAAAATATGAAAACAAAACTGATCCTGTTATTCCTGGGTGCGGGCCTGATCCTGGCCTCCTGCACCAAGTATCCGCCGTCATCAGACAGATTGCTCGAAGACCTGGCGATCTACACCAAATATGATACGACGGTTAACTTTGCAAAATTCAAGAAGTACTACATGAACGACTCCATTGTCAAAATCAGTGACAAGGACAGTGGCATGTATTACAATGCGCAGGTAAAGTCACTAACCGACGAAATTGCAGTGAATATGAAGAACCTGGGGTATACAAGAGTGACCAATTCCAGCGATACAAGTATCGACCTGTTTCTCGCTGCCTCCTACATGGTGAACGTTAATGTCAATGTATACTATCCCGGTTGGTACTGGGGTTATTATCCTCCCTATTATTGGGGCGGAAGCGGTTATTACCCGTACTATCCTGCCTACATAACTTCCTATTCGGTAGGTACCGTGCTGCTTGATCTAATCAATGTCAATAAAGAGGACATGGTGGGCGGTAAGTATCCCGTTTGCTGGAATGCCTATATCCGTGGCCTGCTCACGGGGAGTCACACGACAGCCCAGATAAACCAGAGCGTTGACCAGGCTTTTAAACAAACAAAGGGTTTCCCAGGCCATTAATCATATAAAAACGATATTCGATATGAAAAAGATATTCATTGCACTTTTGGCGCTGGTCCTGATGACAGGCATCGCGCAGGCACAGGACAAACCTGCATCACTGGGTTTCACACCAAGTTCCTACTATACCTTTTCATGGAACACCACATTTACCATGGGTGATTTCAACAAATGGGTAGGCAACGCCAGCCCGGCCGGTTTTGACCTTGGCGGCCGTTATTTCATCAAGGGCGGGCTTGCTGCCGGGTTCAACATCATGTGGCAACGCGTAAGCCAGAGTTATGGGTACCAAACCTATTATGGTACCGATGGATCGGCCATTACCGCAACAAATTACCGCTTTACCTGGATGGTTCCTTTCCAGGCTGTAATTGCCTACCACCTGATGCCGGGAAGCATGGTCTCTCCGTATGTTGGACTTGGTATTGGCGGCGATTACATGGAGCATCACCTGATGGTCCAGGAATATGATCTGTATAAAACGCGGTGGGATTTCTCCCTTACACCTGAAATCGGGGCACTGATCAAATTCGGCAATTACTCCAGCTGGGGTGGCCTGGTTGCGTTCAACTATAAATGGACCACCAACAAAATCGAATTTGCCAAAAATTTCGCATCAAAGGATCTGCAAATGCTTAACCTGAAAGTCGGGCTGGTGCTGATCGTTCGTTAACGGTCCGTTATAATACCTTGCAGAGAGGGCGCCCAAAGGGTCGCCCTTTTTTTATTTTTTGCCATCAGGCGTGACGGCCTTGTCAATGGATCGCTGATCAAGAGAAATGTCTGGTGGGAGGTAGCAAAGCATAAAATTCGCAATTCAGATTTCAAATTTCAGATTTCAAATTTTTTTTACCCTGTGTGAGATGTGAAATCTAAAATCCGAAATCTGAAATCCGAAATTCCTGCCCCCCCCCAAGAAATTCCTTTTGATCCGATTAAATCCAGGTAGCAAGTGATTATGGGAGATGGTATTTCGTCCCGGACTTTTCAGACAACCTCTTTTATTTCCGGAACAGCTGAAAAATAATTCTCGGCCGGTTGATTAACATTGACAATTTATATTAATTTTACAAATCAACGATCATGTACCAACACACTAACCTATGTTTAAAACGAATGAATATTTTGACGGCAAGGTGAAATCAATCGCCTTTACAACGCTTGAAGGACCTGCAACCATGGGCGTGATGGCTCCCGGGGAATATGAATTCGGAACCTCCACGGTCGAACACATGACCGTGATCTCCGGCGTGATGGTGGTTCAGCTGCCCGGCGAACAGGAGTGGAAGGAGTTCAACCCGTTTGAGATGTTTATTGTCCCTAAGGATAAGAAGTTCAGGTTGCGCATCGCATTCGACGCGGCCTATTTTTGCCTGTACCTGTAACTGAAGTCAAACCTAAAAACAACGAGATGAAAAAGACGATCCTTTTCACCATGGCGCTTATTTTCACAGGCATTGCCTGTACATTTGGCCAGGACAAAGAAGCAGCGAAGGCCGATAAACCTAAAAGCCAGGCAGACATGGCCAACAACCTTTATTTGTCTTATGGGGTCGGTACATTTTTATATTACATTGACAATGAGGAATGCAAGGCCAATACAACGAATGGTACATTCATACTGGGATTTTCGCGTTCGCTGATCCCTGTGATTGCTGTTGGTTTTCAACTGAGTTATACAAATATTGGCCGCACGGGAACCTTCTATGATTATAATAATGTGTCGTATAATTCTACATCATATGACATTAATATGTCAGATAACCTGTGGCAGGGGATTGCCAGTATCCGTTTCCAGTATCTCAACAAACCCTCATTTTGCATGTATTCGGGTGTAGGCCTGGGCGTGGTAATGGATTACTTTGAGAAAACAAAAGCCGACGGAGGAGTCTTTGTTTCAAAAGGACAGAAAATATTTCCTTCCGCACAACTCACCCTGCTTGGTTTCCGTTTCGGCAGGGCCATCAGCTTTTACGGCGAGTTTGGCATTGGAACTAATTCGGTGCTCAACCTCGGAATAAGTTATAAATTCGGCGAGTATTAGGATCCCGTTCAATCTCGTCCCATACGGGACGAAATACCCTCTCTGCCAATCGCCTGCTTCCCGGATTTAATCCCTGACGGGATTTATGACGGATATGGGTTATTGTACAGATTGTTTATAGCCTGCAATAAAAAAGAGGACGCCCTTTTAGGTGGCCCTCTTCATACAATGCTTTAAACAATAACCGATACAGGCAACTCAGCAGGTTTATTGTATATGTCCCAGCCTGAAGATCAGCCCGCCTGTAAAGCCGAACTGTACAAGAGTTGAGTAAACTGAAACTCCGCCACCTGACCCTCCGGTGCCTGCAAACATGTAGAATCCGGCTCCCTGTACAGGAAGGAGCAACTGTGCCTGGAGGCGCAAACCGACACGCTTGCTGAAATAAACTTTCGCACCACCGTTCATTCCCATGGCAAAGAACCAGGCTTCCTGGTATTGCTTACCCGCATCTTCCTTTGGATAAAAGAGGGTTGCGCCAAGGTTAAACCCGATAAAAGGCGATACGGTCGGATTAACCCTGAAATTCTTGGTGAACCCGATCATCATATAATTAATGCTTAAAGGAACCTGGTCATAATTGTAACTGTTATTCCAGCTGTATATATTCACATCGGCCTTGGTATCAATACGATTGTAGATTAAATCAACGTCCATTACCCGGCTCACCCCGATACTGATCATGCCACCATATTGGGCGTTGCCTAAAAACCTGACATCGCCGCCATCGGCATTCAGGGTTCCCGGAAACACATACCCTCCGAACGGAGTCACCTCGACACTCTGTGATTTGAGGATAAAGGGAATACAGATCAAAACTGCAAAAAATGTAAGAAGTTTTTTCATATCTTTAAAATTTAAAGCAAATATAAACAGAACGATTGAATTTACAAATAAGTGCAGAAATTATTGACGGATGACCTGCGATCAGCGGATCGTATGAACATTGATGAAATTCGTCCCCCCGGCCTCATGTGCCGGAATTCCGCCCAGCAAAAGGATCTTATCTCCCGGGGTGACAAGGTTCCTGGCAAGGAGGTTCTTTTCAGCAATGACGACCATCTCCTCAAAGGTATCAGGGTGGTCTTCGATCAAAATCGGGTTGACTCCCCAGAGCAAATTGAGCGCGTGGTATACCTTGATGTGCGTGGTGAAGGCGAATACCGGGGACTTTGGACGTTCCGCGGCGATGAACTGCGCGCTCCTTCCGCCGGTGGTCATCACCACGATGCATTGAGGATTGATCACATCTTCCATCTGGTTTGCGGCACGGCAAAGGGCAATGATGTCGGAGTGACCGGCAGGCGGGTATACCTTGAATTCGATCTTGGCTTCAACATCCAGGGCGATCCGGACCATCATCTCGATGGCTTTCACCGGGTATTCACCCATGGCTGTTTCTCCCGAAAGCATGATGGCATCCGTTCCGTCGATGATGGCATTGGCAACATCGCTTGCCTCGGCGCGCGTGGGACGCGGCTCATGGATCATGCTCTCGAGCATCTGCGTGGCCGTGATGACTGTTTTACCGGTGCGGTTGCAAAGCTCTATGATGCGTTTCTGGAGCATCGGGACCTTGTCGGGGCTCATTTCAACGCCCAGGTCGCCACGGGCAACCATGATGCCATTCACAACATTTACAATCTCTTCGAGGTGATCGATGGCCTGCGGCTTCTCAATTTTGGCGATGATGGGCTTCATATACCCCTGTTCCGTGATCAGGGCTTTCAGGGCGATCACATCTTCGGCCGACCGGACAAAACTCAGGGATATCCAGTCAACATCCTGTGAAAGACCGAATTCCAGGTCCCTGACATCTTTTTCCGTCAACGACGGAAGCCGGAGGTTGAGGTTTGGGAAGTTCACCCCTTTGTGGTCGGTGAGGCAACCTCCTTCAATTACCCTGCATAACACATCATGCCCGGCGATTTCGGTAACCTCCAGTTCAAACAACCCATCGGCAAGCAATACCTGCATGCCGGGCTTGGCCTCTTCGGCAACATAGGGATAATCGATCGGGATGGTGGCTGCCGCCGACGTATATTCTGCCTGGGGCAACAGGGTGACGATATCCCCGCGGGTGATGTCCATTTTCCCGCCGGGAAGCGACCCTACCCTGATTTTCGGCCCCTGGAGGTCCTGCATGATCGTAACGGGTTTGTTCAGTTCATCGGAAATTATCCTGAGCGACCTGATCACCTGTGCATGGTCCTCATATTTTCCATGGGAGAAATTAAGCCGGGCCACATCCATCCCGGCTTCAATCAACAGCCGGATCATTTCGGGAGAGCTGCTTGCGGGGCCGATGGTTGCGACAATTTTTGTGCGGCGGTACTGTGTCTTCATATGAATAGGGTTAAAGTTCGATACTGTCTCCATATTGTGGCAGGTATGGCTGTATGCCATACCGGTGGCGGATAATTTCAGCCAGGGGCAGCCTGGCTTTTTCTTCACCGTGTGTCAGGACAACCCGCGGGCGGTCGGGTGCAAGCACATTGAACCATTTCAGCAGATCAGTTTGACCGGCATGCGCGCTGAACCCGCCGAGTTTGTGGATTTGTGCCCGTACGGCAATCCGCTCACCGAAAATGTTCACCGATTGGTTCCCGTCGACCAGTTTCCTGCCGAGCGTCCCTTCAGCCTGGTATCCGACAATGAGCACGGAGGTTTCCGGTTTCCACAAATTGTGGCGCAGGTGATGCCTGATCCTGCCTGCATTGCACATTCCCGAGCCGGCGATGATCATGCTGGGCCCCGGCACATCGTTGAGATGTTTCGACTCTTCGGCGGTAGGTGTTGGACGTATTAACCCTTTATCCCGCTCCATTTCGCCGCTGCGAATGAATTCATTCATCTCATCGTCAAACAGTTCGGGGTGATTTGCATAGATCCTCGAAGCTTCGATGGCCATCGGGCTGTCGATGTATATCGGAAACCGGGGCAATCCCCCTTTCCTGAATGCCTGTTCAAAATAATAGATGAGATCCTGGGTACGGCCGATGGCAAAAGAGGGTACCAGGATTTTTCCTTTGGTATGCAGTGCCTCCCTGATAATGCCGATTGCTTCATCGATGGTCTCCTGCAATGGCTTGTGGTCGCGGTCGCCGTAGGTCGATTCCATGATCACCATGTTTGCCTCCCTGAAGGGCTCGGGGTCGCGCACAATGGGCATCCCGGCGGCTCCGAGATCGCCCGAAAAGATCACCGATTTTTTTTGCGACCGTTCCTCCACCGTCAGTTTTAGACTACCCGATCCCAGGATATGGCCGGCCTCATCTACAGTGATCTCCATGCCTGGTGCAACGCCGAAGGCCTGGTGGTAGGGGAGTGGTCTCATTTGCAGGATGGCCCCTTCCACGTCGGCCTCTTCGAAAGCCGGTTTTATTTTTGACTTGCCGTTGCGGACCAGCATACGGTTCTGTTTATCGAGGTCGCTGGTTTGCACTTTGAGTGAGTCGCGAAGAACGAGGGCCGACAGATCGAGCGTGGCTGGCGTTCCGAATATAGGTCCGCGGTAACCTGCGCGGACCGCGAGCGGCAGCCTCCCGCAGTGATCGAGGTGTGCATGGGTAAGCACAATCGCATCGAGCGTGGTGTAATTGACAGGGGGGGCAGCCTTATTCCTCGATTCGTCGCGCCTTCCACCCTGGAACATTCCGCAATCGATCATGATGCGGGCGCCGGAAGATTCACAGTAATAAGCGGTTCCGGTTACACCGCCGGCAGCGCCATAGAAGGTGATTTTCATTAGCTGGAATATAAGTCAATGTATGGTTTGGAAGGTAAAGGTAATCTATTTTTCAAAACGGGTATCCTGTACACTTTAAAAATATAAAATTGGAATTGTAATGTTTTTTATTATATTTGTTATCGCATTCATGTTCTAAGATTAATTTTGCGTGTCATGAAAAATATACCCTTCCTGAAGATTGGTTTTATTGTATCCGTCGCACTGGCCATTTGCATTTCATCATGTGCGCCGTCAGCGAAAGAACGGGAAACTTCGGCCGTAAATGATTCCATCAGGGTGGCCGATTCACTGGCAATGATCCAGGCTGAGCAACAACGGATCGCCGATTCGATTGCATCCCGGACGATGCCACATTTCCCCTGGCCACCGCCACCCGCCTCTGCTTCAGTAAAAATACCCCGGAATTTTATTGTTAAACCAAATGAAAACAATACGCTTTTCCAGGTTGCCCGGGAATTTGAATCTGCACTGACGAACGCCGGGTATGTGTCCTTCAGCTATTTTTATGTTCCGTCAGGATTCGCCATGGTTTCGCAACTTGAACAAATCAATGCGGACGGCACACCGAAAACCGACCCGGACCGGTGGTCCGTTCAGTATCAAAAAGCAAGGGTGTTTGATCTGAAATCTTACATTACAGCACTTTTCACATCCAGGCCGGGTTATTTCAGGATAATTGTATTCATCTTCACTTCCGAACCTTTTAGTGAAAGCGGCTATAAGATGCCCAAGGATACAGCCGCTAAACTGGTGCATGCAGGCAACAGCGATTTGCCACCGGCGATCGGGAACATAAAGTTTTCGGCAAAATTCAACTGCACCACAAAGATTTACGAGTTTGAGCAGAAATCGATGAATTCAGCTGCCGTTTTACAAATTCCAAGCCTGGTCGACGGAAAACAACATCTTGTGAAATCAAAAATATGGGAGGAGATCGCCAAATGAAGACACAAATTTTAATGCGGACTGCCAGGAAAAGATTGGCAATTCTTTGGTTTATTTTCGGCGGGTTCCTTTTTCTTATCCTGTTTCTTCAAACGCTTTTAACAAGCTATTACGGTGACAAGGTGGACCAGGCCTGGTCATGGTTCCTGCCCACAATATTCCCAACGCTTTCTTTGATAACAGCTGTTTTTGTCAACGATGCACTTGACCAGGACAAGCCGGACAAATCCGTTGACAATTTTTTTTACATCCTCACATTCGCGCTTTCGCTGGTTTATCTTGCCGCGATCAGCCTGGTCTTTTTAATTTGTCCCCTGACACAGGCAAATCCCATTGATCTGATGAAACTCTCCAATTTCGGACTTGGTCCGCTGCAGGGCATCATCGTTGCCAGTATGGGGATCTTCTTCCTGAAAAAAGGGAACCAGTAATTACATAGTCAGCACGGGTGGTTCCGGTTGCTCCTGTCGGGATGTACCCGGGTTTCCGGGAAAGTGTGAATCATGTAAATCTTTCCACGAATTGTGTAATGCACAAGGCAAATAAAGGAGGAACCTTTGTTCCCGTGTTGCAGATAATGGCCCTGAAATGATAAAATGGATCATCCCAATTGTCGAGAAATGAAAAAAAAATTCTTTGTACTCTCCGGCGGGGGATGTCGTTGTTTTGCCCAACTGGGTGTCGTAAAAGCGTTGCAGGAACACGATATTGTCCCTTCCGAAATTTCAGGTACGAGCGGAGGTGCCATTGCCGGGGCATTTTTAGCCGGCGGCTTGACCCCCGATGAAATCAAAGACCTCTTCATCGACAAGTTGAAAATAGGCATGCTATCCTGGAACGGGTTTAAAACGGGGCTGGTGTCTATGAAAAACATCAGGATATTTTTACAGGAAAATTTGCGCCATAAGAAATTTGAAGATATGCCAATCCCCTTGTATGCAACTGCAACCAATTTTGCCGATGGCAGCCAGCACATTTTCAGCAAAGGGAACATCATTGATGCGATCATTGCATCCAGTTCGATACCTGTTGTATTCCCTCCTGTACTGATTGAGGGTATTCCCTACGTTGACGGAGGTTTGTCAAACAATTTGCCAATTGAGCCTTTCGGAAAGAAAAAGAGCGAGACCGTCAGTATTTATGTCAATCCGGTCAGAATATTTAAACCCGACGAGAGTGTGTTTGAAGTGATGGACAGGGCGATCCATTTAAGTTTCCGCGAAAAGGTGATCCGGTCATCCGACGGCTGTTTTTTGTTTATTGAGCCAACAGAATTAAATGGCTATGGCATGTTCGATGTCAAAAAGATCCAGGAGATATTTGACGTAGGGTATCATTTTACCCAGGGGTTGTTCCAGAAGCCCTGAATGACAATCAAGATCGCTTTGTCTCAATTTGTGTCCGCCATTTGATAAGAAATGAAATATCCTGCCGGAATAAGAATTATCGTGATGATATTCGAATTAAGCTTTAATTTTACGGCTCAGGCTTCAAATTAACATTGCATCCAGGGCAAAATGGCCTAAAACGGTAGTTGGGGAGAAACGTTGGCAGGCCTTGTAAACAGGCATTCCGTTTCAATAAACATTTAATTATGGGACTATTTGACATACTTTCAGGCAGAGACAACTTACAACCTTGTTTAGTAAATATGATTAAACGTCATATTTTATTTTTATCGCTTGTTCTAACCTTGTTTCCTCAGTTTTCCCGGGCCCAGACCCGTGAATCAGCATTGGAATCATTCTTTGCTGCAATAGACAAAAATTGGGATATTAGTGGTAGCATATTGGTAGCTGAAAATGGAAAAACCCTGTACCAAAAATCTTTGGGCTATGCTGATGCGCAAAATAAAATTCCTAACACAGCAAATACTCTGTTTCAAATTGCTTCTGTATCCAAACTATTTACTGCAATTGCAATTCTTCAATTGTTCGAACAACAAAGGTTGGAATTAACAGACCAGTTCTCAAAATATTTTACCGATTTCCCATATCCCGAGGTTACAATAAAACAAATACTTTCAAATACATCAGGAATTCCGGATATAGGCGATTTATTTACACCCTTATGGCGGTTAAACCGCGACACCATTTTTACCTTGAATGATGTTATTCCTGCACTCAAAATTAGCAAGTTACCCCTTAATTTCAAGCCAGGAGACGCCTGGGAATATTCTAATACCAACTATGTTTTGCTGGCTCTTTTGGTTGAAAAAACCAGTGGCGATAAATTTGATCGCTATCTTACAAAGATGATTTTCCAACCCGCCGGAATGAACAATACTTTTATGAAAACCTCGGGAACAAATCCATATAGCCGGCCGAACGTAGCATTTAATTATGCACTGCCTTTTAGATTTTCTACAACACCAGTCAGGGTTGATTCGTTTGCAATTAATGATTATACAGTACATTACAAAACCTGGCCTTCTGAAGGCGATGCAAATATTTATACTTCTGTCACCGACCTGTTAAATTTTGATAGAGCGTTGTATAATGGGATCCTGTTGAAACAAAATAACCTTAATCTACTTGTAAGTCCCTCAACAAAGAACAACGGAAGAAAAATAATCCTGCGCGGCCTTGGGTCCGAAATAGGAGTGATCGGTGATTTCTACTGGGGGCTTGGGAATCGTATTTCTTTAGATAGTACCGTGGGAAAAATTGTATGGGAAAGTGGCGGAATGCCAGGTTGTTCTGCAAATATGATCATTAATTTAACCAGGCATCAGGTAATTATATGGCTTAACAATATGGAAAGTAGTTCAGCAATGGATAATATTTTTGGAGCATTGGATATTGTAAACGGTAAAGCGGCTGTTGTTAAAAAGGCAAAAAAACACGTTGCTGTTATTTATGGCCGGCAATTGGTAAAAAACGACGAGAATAAAGCGTTTGCCAATCTGATTGAAATGTCGTCTGACACTTCAAATTTCATCATGGATGAAAATGAATTGAATGAACTTGGGTACGAATTTTTAAATATCAAAAAGGAGGATTTGGCCTTCGAGGTTTTTCGTTCTGCACTGGTACTGTTCCCCTCAAGTGATAATTTGTTTAACAGCTATGGCGAAGCATTGGCTGGATCAGGCAGAAAAGAAGAAGCAATTATAATGTATAAAAAATCTCTCCTGATAAATCCCCAAAATGAAGATTCAAAAAAGGCTTTGGAAGCATTGAAGCAAAAATAGCACCGGGATTTGGTGTGA
The DNA here is from genome assembly GCA_026391835.1 of Bacteroidota bacterium. Taxonomy (GTDB): domain Bacteria; phylum Bacteroidota; class Bacteroidia; order Bacteroidales; family FEN-979; genus CAIVAT01. Next base: position 15,781 of record JAPLDF010000072.1, on the reverse strand, counting down.
ATAAAAACGAACAGCCAACATCAAAAACCTCCAGGACACCAGGAAGCACATAGTGTAAAATATCTGAAACTTAACGATTGGTTTTTCCTGCCCAGGATACCTTGCCGAAGGTTTGGGTTTCGGCAAACCGGAAAAATCCTCAAAAGCATGAATATGCAGTACTTGACAATCAGAAACGGGCAACGATAATTATCATACCCGGTATTTCAGCAAAATCAAAATTTAAAGTGTTTTATAGGCCGGGCATTGTCCGCCAACTATGAAGGCATCAGAGATTATTGGGTTAAAAAGGATAAACACGCTGTTAATCTGCCTTCTGACTATAAAACAGATTATTATCCAATAAACATTGCTGATAAAGTGAATAAACCCTGTTTCATGATAACCGGGGCACTTGATAAAGTCACACCTCCGGAAGGGGCTGAAGAGATCTATGCAAAATTAGCAGGAGAAAAAGAGATATGGATTGTCAGGAATGCCGGGCATGGGGTAGAATGGGATTAATCGGTTGGTTTTGAGAATTATGTGAACAGGATGGACGTGTTTATGATAAACATTTGAAATGATGCACTGTGCCAACAATGCCGGCAACCAAAGCAGGATCTGCAGGCGTTATCCCCTCCCGATTTTCCGCCTGATACGTAAACAGTTGGGCAGGATATGAGAAAAACGCCTGGAACTGCTGTGTTTATTGATTTTTATTGATTTTAAGGAGTTTATTGTGGGAGAGTATAGGTTCTTACCTGCAAAGGATATGGGAGGTATTTAAAAATAACAGGGGGCCCCTTTAAAATTGACAGGAAAAAGGTGGTTGAAGGCCGGAGGTTTGGTGGCAAATGGGTATTGCAAACCAATACGAACCTTGCCTCATCCGAATTAAGAGAAGTAATCCTTACAGAAGACCAATCACAGATCTCAATCAGAACAGCCTGCCGGGGAATATGTGCTGACGTTTTTAAGTCAGTCGGCTTTGCAATCCCGCCAACCATCTGGTCACTAACGTGAAAATAAATCATCCAGAATTATTAGTCTGTTTAAAAATCTTTCAGTTGAAATATCCAGGTCGTCAATGCGATAATTTGCATGATTAACTTGTTGTAAATGAACTCTCACCGACCCCTTGGAGGCTGCTCTTGATACATTTCTTTTCCTGTTTTCTGATTTGTTAAAGGCTATTTGCAATCGATTAAATTTAAACAGTCTCTCAAATGTTGTGATCATTACAACATGTGGTGGTAAGGAAATTTTTACAGATGCTATGAAATTATAAATGAATTTGTTACGAAATACTACTGTAGAAGATCCAGATTACATTGTTTCAATAAATAATAATATAGATTATAACCAAATAATAGTTGTAAAATTGTGTCGTATTAGATTAAATATCATACTGTTATAAAATTCACAGCAAATTCTCAGCTCATGAAGAAAGTCAGTGCATTTTTATTCTTGTTCCTTTTTACAGGTTTCAATGTAATTGCACAGGTTGGTATCAATGCCGATGGCAGCGATCCTGATCAATCGGCTATGCTTGATGTGAAATCAACCAGTATGGGGATTTTATTTCCCCGGCTTTCAAATGCCGACCGGAATGTAATCCCTTCACCCGTTACCGGGCTTTTGATTTATAACATTTCCACAAATCTTTTAAATTATTTCAATGGCAGTCAATGGGTTCAAATTTCAACTTCAGTTACCACCGTCACAACGGGATCGGTGCATCCCGGTGGAGGGGTTTCAATAAATATCTCACCCAATTCGTTACCTGATGGTTCTGCCATGCTCGACGTTAACAATCCCAGCAGGGGCATCCTGATTCCAAGAACAATTCCTGATTCGATTGCAATACCGGCGAGAGGTTTAATCCTTTATAATGTTGCGACAAACCGTATCAATTATTTTAACGGAAATGCCTGGAAGGAGTTGTGTGCCTCATCAACCGGGGTGCCGGGAGGTGCAGGCAGCCAAAATCCAATTGGGGTTACAATTAATTCAGATGGGTCACCAATCCATCCATCTGCCATCCTCGATGTATCGGCGAATAATAAAGGTGTTTTAATACCGAGACTTACAGAAAATCAGCGTAATGCCCTGCTCCCTGCATATGGACTTGCAATCTACAATTTAAATTCAGATGCCATAGAGTTCTACAATGGAACCTCCTGGTGTAAGTTGTTGGTTGTGGGTTCATTGCCGGTACCAACCCCGGGAGTACACGTGCCATTGCCAACTCAGATCACCTGGAACTGGAACACAGTATCCGGTGCAACCGGGTATAAATGGGGCACAACCAATGTTTATGCCTCGGCGACTGACATGGGAACATCCCTTATAAAGACCGAAACCGGGCTGACCCCAGGAACCGCTTATACAAGATATATTTGGGCATACAATGACTGCGGGGTGTCGGTAGCGATGAGCTTAACACAATCTACGCTGGCATGGACATGCGGTACTTCAATAACAGTAAATCATGTGGCCGGCACCATTGCTCCGGTTACAAAAACAATTATATATGGCACAGTGATCGATATTCCCGGAGAACCATCAAAATGCTGGATTACCAGCAACCTAGGATCAGATCACCAGGCAAATTCAGTTAATGATGCGACTGAGGCCTCGGCAGGCTGGTATTGGCAGTATAACCGCAAGCAGGGATACAGGCATGATGGCTTAACCGTTACCCCATCATGGACGATAACCGGTATTAATGAACCATCTGCCTGGATAACAGCAAACGACCCGTGCAGCATCGAGTTAGGCATCACCTGGCATATCCCTACTTATACTGAATGGTATAATGTTGACAATGCCGGAGGATGGGGCAACTGGAATGGCCCGTGGGGCTCCGGACTCAAGTTACATTCCGCCGGCTCCCTCAGCGACGCCACAGGGTCACTTGTCAGCAGGGGTGTTAACGGCAACTACTGGAGCAGTGATTATCCCTCAGTGACGAACGGCTGGAGCCTGACCTTCAGCAGTGGCGGGAGTGGCATGAATTATTACGGCGTCAGGGCGTCAGGCTATTCCATCCGCTGCATCACTTGCTCCCCTACATTGATCAGCCCTACTTCCGGCTCCCACACACCATCCGCCACGCAGATCACCTGGAACTGGAATACCGTTTCGGATGCAACAGGATATAAATGGAGTACAACCAATAGTTATGCCGATGCGATTGACATGGGAATGGTCCTCACAAAAACTGAAACCGGGCTGACCTGTAACACGGCTTACACCCGTTATGCGTGGGCTTACACTGCCTGTGCAAATTCCACCCCGGTTACCCTTACCCAATCAACATTATCTCCCCCTGCTGCGCCAACCGCAGGAACCCAGGTGCCATTGCCAACCCAGATCACCTGGAACTGGAACACAGTGGCTTGGGGAACCAGTTATAAATGGAATACAACCAATAGTTATGCCGATGCGATTGATATGGGAACGGCCGTCACAAAAACTGAAACCGGATTGACATGTAACACTGCATACACGCGCTATGCCTGGGCTTACAATGCCTGCGGGAATTCCACCCCGGTTACCCTTACCCAGTCAACATTACTCAATCCCCCTGCAGCGCCAACCGCAGGAACACATGTGCCATTGTCAACCCAGATCACCTGGAACTGGAACGCCGTTGCCAGCGCCACCGGTTACAAGTGGAACACGGTGAACAATTACGCCGGAGCAACTGACATGGGCACTGCCATAACCAATACCGAAACAGGACTGGCCTGTTCCACTGCATACACACGCTATGCCTGGGCTTACAATGCCTGCGGGACTTCTACCCCGGTCACCTTAAATCAAACTACTTCGACCTGTCCGGGAGCACCATGCACGGGAACACCCACTGTATCTTATGGTGGCCAAACTTACAACACTGTTCAAATAGGCCCACAGTGCTGGTTCAAAGAAAACCTGAATATCGGAACAAGGATAAATGGAGCTCTGGAGCAAACAAATAACAGCATAATTGAGAAATACTGCTACAACGACCTTGAATCGAATTGCAATATATACGGTGGATTATACCAATGGACTGAAATGATGCAATATGCTACCACAGCTGGCGTTCAGGGAATATGTCCCACCGGCTGGCATATTCCAACAGAAGGGGACTGGTGTACCGTAACTCAATTTTTAGATCCGACTGTGAATTGTGGAGTGTCTGGTATTAGCGGAACAAATGCAGGAGGAAAGATGAAATCTACCGGCACAATCCAGGCAGGCACCGGGTTATGGAACACACCTAATTACGGGGCAACCAACGAAAGTGGCTTTTCAGCCGTTCCGGCAGGCCAACGCTACAGCAACGGTTCATCAGTCTACCTTGACCTTGGCAATAGCGGCTACTGGTGGAGTTCGTCTGAGTACGATATTTATTCTGCCTGGGGCCGGAACTTACATTATGGCTACAGCAATGTATACAGAATAAGCGGTGCGCTATTTCACGGGTTTTCTGTGCGTTGCGTGCGGAATTTCTGAGACTGTCTGCCAATTTGACCAATTGAAATCCGCTTTTGTAGTTTTCATGATGTACCAAAGATCACCGGCCGGATTTAAACCATATGGTTGCAGGTGCAATTCTGGACGGCAATGGCGACACCATCTTTTGTGAATATGTGCTGACGTTTTTAATGCAGTCGGCGTCGCAATCCCGCCAACCATCCGGTCACTAACATGAAAATAAATCATCCAGGATTTATATGTTGTGATCATCACAAAATGTGGTGGTAAGAAAATTTTTACACCATCTTTCTCCATGGGTTTACCATGCTTCTCCATCCTGTTACCATGCTTTTCCATCCTGTTACCATGCTTCTCCATCCTCACACCATGGTTTTACCGTTTATCCTACACATAAGGACCAAATAAGGACCATGCTTCGTACATGCTCAGAATGAATCATGGCATACCGGATCAAAAGGAATTTCCGGGGAGAAGGGAATTTCAGATTTCACATCTCACATCTCACATTCAAACAATTTGTATTTCGTATTTAAAATGGGCGTTAGTGCGGTAAAAATAACAATTAATAATTTTATATCATTCAAATTCAATTACTTAAAAAATGTCATCGCATTAAAATAGAGAAGCGTCAGAAGTCAGGACTGCTCCAAAGCCTCGAGTCCGCATGCCGAGGCGCCGATGCCACGATGGGAAAACCGCCTGATGCTCTTGGCGGTATATTTAATTGCATTAGAAATCAGGTTGAGCCACACCAGCCTGATAAGTTGCTCGTTGCCCATACAATTATACAGTTTTTTGATCTTGAAGGTGACATTGCGGTTTTGTGTTTCCGGCTGCAGAAGTTCGACAACCTGATTGAATATTGCAGAAGTATTTATCAACTTTTTTTGCAGCATGGCATGTTTCTCCTGGACCAACCGGGGGGCGGTGGTTGATTTAAAATGTTTGTATCCCGTTTCCTCCAGCAGCCCCTCCAGAATGTCAATGTTTGATTGCTTATCATCCACAATCAGAATCTTTGCTGTTTTGATGCTGAATCAATCATGATTACTTTTTGGCGGAAATTTTATAATGATTTACTATTAATTGTAAGTTATTAACTTTTTTCAAATCCATTCGTCTACCACCTTCAAAAATGAGACAATATCAATAGGTTTGGTCAAATAATTCCTGGCTCCTGCTTTTAGCAACAATTGCACCTGATGGGACATGGCATCTGCGCTAATTACAACAACAGGAATATCCCTGGTCTGTATTTCAGCAAGAAGCAGCTGTAGTACCTTACTGCCATGAATATCAGGCAGGTTCAGATCAAGCAGGATTAAATCGGGTGAATATTCTTTTGCCAGACATACAGCCTGATTTCCATTGATGGTGGTAATTAACTGGATTCCTGAACGCTGATCAGCTAGAATTTGTTCGATCAATTCGATGTTTGAAACATTGTCTTCTATGTATAAAATTGTACCGGTTTTATCTGCGATAGTTAATCTTAACTCATCAGTTTTGATTGTTTTTCCAGCAATAATGGATGGAATGCTTTCCATCAGGTGTTGACATTTAAATCATCTCAGAGGCAATCCCTCCCAGGTAAGTGTTAGTATAGTATGTCGGTTTAAATTTTCTATCCATCATCAAATTCTAAAATCGCACAATAACCATGGTGAAACTTAGCTTGATTTTTTTTAAAATAATTCTTCAGCTGGTTGGTGGATTTTACGCTCTAATTAACCCTTCTTGTGCGCTTCAAATTGCCCCCCAATGTTAACAGCCCTGATTTAAGATTTATCATACCTGAGAGTGCCATAAGCAAAAGTATACTTTATTTTTCGGTATTATGTTCATTGCCGTTTTCATTCCGTATCTTTTTCTCAAAGATTCATCGTTAAACTCGATCCTGTGGGCATCCTTAACACTGCGGTCAGGGATTGCGTCAACGATGGTTTGCTCCCTGATGATGTCGTACCAGTTTACAACCGGCAGTTGCGAAGTTATGATTGGAAAATGGTGAAAAGGGGTGTAAAAGAAAAATCGCCAGGAGCGGCGGTTTTCATAGATTTTCCTTGGTTTTCAGGGATTGTGTTGTGGGATGTTGTGAGGAAATCGAACCACCTCCTGTGTCAATAGGATTTACTCCTATTTTGGAAGGGTTGACACCGATTGTGGCAACTTTATTGGCGGGAAATTTCCTCGTGCTTGATTTCTGGTTAATGATTGGCGAATAAACAATGCCAAATACCTGATCAAAGATGGAAAGGTCAATGAACTTACCCTGGAAGCGATCGGACTATTGTCAGGATTTTCATCGCAAAACACCTTGTTTACCGCATTTAAAAAAGCTGAAGGAATTTCACCCGGGGCTTTTGCGACTCAATTCACCGGATAGTCTCCAGCCATTGCAAATTTGTACCGTTTTTCAAAAGTGGTACAAAGAAGTGACTTTTTATCCTTTCTGAGTCTGAAAAGAAACCTCAGCGAATCATTATTTTTGCGGAATTATACGGGAAAAGACATTTCATCTTTTTTAAATTCAAATTCTTAAAAGGAGGTTTTATGAATATTCAAAAAGTTAACCGATTCTGGCAAAGCGCAAATTTGTTCATTGCTCCGGTATTATTGGTCATTCTGATTTATTTCAGAGATGCAATGACCTTTTATCAGTTTCTTTTATGGCTTCATCTGCCCTTTTTAATGATTCATGAAATTGAGGAGTATGTTTTATCCCCTTTAAGTTTTAAAGAATTTTTCAATTTAAAAACGCCTTTTGGTTCCGGAACCGACCGCAACTACCCGCTTGATGAAGGCTATGTATTTCAGGTAAACATTATCATTGCATGGCCGATGGTCATCATCGGCGCTTTACTTTACAACGTTGCACCTTGGGTTGGTTTTTCAATGATGTTGTTTGAATTAACAATAAACAATTTAATGCATACAATCATTTTTCAACCCGCGAAGCCTGTCTATAATCCCGGTTTGATCACAAATTGTGTTTTGTTGCTGCCGCTTGGTACGCTAACATTCCTTACTGCCCTGCCGTTCTTTCACTGGTACGATTGGGTTTTTTCCATCGTGGCAGGTGCATTGATCGTTGGTTTACTGGCCTATAAAACGACCAGCCGCCAGGGTAAAATAAAACGCCAATAGCATAACTCACATTGTATCAAATAAATAACAGCTACATTGCCTAACTATTCTTTACAATGAAAATGACCAGCAGATTTATCGCAATTTTTCTTTTCGTGGTTTCCATTTCAGCACAGGCACAGGTGGGGATCAACAGCACGGGAGCCAATGCCGACAACAGTGCCATGCTCGATGTGAGTGCAGCAAATAAGGGTTTGTTAATACCACGAATAGCGCTTACAGGGACCACTGATGTAACAACTGTTATTTCACCTGCTGCAAGCTTATTGGTGTACAATACCGCAACAGTCAGCGATGTGACACCTGGTTTTTATTATTACAATGGCACTGCATGGAAAAGTATCGGCTCAGGAATTGAAACCGAAACCGACCCTTTTTTTACAGCTAACTTTAATTTAAGTGGTTCGTTAACGGACGATATTCTGAAATACAATGGAACGAAATACGTGAAATTTACCCCCAACTTCACCGAAAGCAATTACTCCTTCAACGCCAGATACGGAGTAAAACTGTTGGCACGAAACGATGCCCAGGCCAATGTGAATTTTGTGCTTTCGCCCAAAGGAAACGGCGCCATCCTTGCCAAGCAACCCGATGGGACATCGGCTGGCGGAATGAACAGGGGGCAATATGCTGTTGATCTTCAAATTTCAAGAATGAGCAGTTCCATGGTGTCAAGTGGGGATGGGTCAGTAGTTGGGGGTGGTGAAAACAACACTGCAAACGGCACTGCTTCGGTTGTATCAGGTGGCAGCACAAATACTGCCAATGGGAATTATTCAACGGTTTCGGGTATAGGTAATAACTCATCAGGACTTGCGTCAACAGCGTTTGGTCAGGGTAATACTGCATTTGGTTTTTATTCCTTTGCGGCGGGAAAGGATAATTCTGCCTCCGGAATCGGTTCAACCGCTACAGGTCAGGGTAATACTGCCTTAGGTAACTATACATTTGCAACTGGAATTGGCAGTATTGCGTTTTCTGATGGTGAAGCAGCCGTTGGTAATTACCCTACTACTTATTCCGTTGCGAATAATATTACCGACAGGGTTTTTGTTGTAGGAAATGGCACAGGTACAGGTAGCAGAAGCAATGCTTTTGTGATTCAAAAAAACGCCAATACAACCATTGGCGGTTTATTGACCATCAATGGAAACGGAATGGGAACAAGTCTTGAACTGCCTGCAACACGGGGGACAAGCGGATATGTACTTACAACCAACGGCAGCGGTGGCACAAGCTGGACTGCTCCGTCAGTTGGAACCGTTACAGGTGTTACCGGAACAACTCCAATTGTTTCATCCGGCGGAAGCGCTCCTGTCATTTCAATCTCAGCAGCAACAACTTCTGCAGCCGGAAGCATGAGCGCGGCGGATAAAACAAAACTAAATGCAATAACAGGCACAAATACCGGTGACCAAACCATCACCCTTACCGGCGATGTTACTGGTTCGGGAACAGGCAGTTTTGCTGCAACAATTTCCGCTGCATCGGTCACGAATCCAAAGATGGCGCCTATGCTCAGCAATTCTATAAAAGTAAATTCAACAGGTTCTCTGGCTACTCCATCTGATTTTCCAATTATTGCCAATACATTTCCTTCCCGGAAAAGTACAGGGAACATCACGGCTAACCCTATCACCGATTTTGCTTTCGACATTTTGAATGACGCTGATGCTACATCGGTAAGGACAACCATTGGTGCCGGTACAGGTAATGGCACAGTTACAGGAGTTACAGGAACAGCACCAATTGTGTCATCTGGCGGAAGTGCTCCAGCCATTTCAGTTTCGGCTGCCACTGCCTCAACCGCCGGAAGCATGAGCGCTGCTGATAAAACAAAATTAGATGCAATAACAGGTACAAATACAGGAAACCAAACCATCACCCTTACCGGCGATGTAACAGGCTCGGGTACAGGAAGTTTTCCTGCTGCCATTTCTGCAAGTGCGGTCACCAATGTCAAGATGGCAAATATGGCAGCTAACACTATAAAGGTAAACAATACAGCCGCATCGGCAGTACCAGCCGACCTTTCACTTACGGCCAACACTTTTCCATCCCGGAAAAGCACCGGAAACATAACGGCTTACCCTATCACTGATTTTGCTTTCGACATATTGAACGATGCCAATGCGGCTACAGTAAGGACAACCATTGGCGCCGGTACTGGAAATGGAACAGTAACAGCGGTAACGGGCACTGCTCCGATAAGTGTGGCTACAGGAACCACCACTCCGGCTATTTCAATTTCGGCAGCCACCACAATCGCTGCCGGAACTATGAGCGCTGCTGATAAAGCAAAATTAGATGGATCAACCCATGCCATTGGCGACAGTTATGGTGGTGGCATCGTGTTTTATGTTTATGACGGAGGAAGGCACGGACTGATTGCAGCCACATCTGACCAAAGTAATAACATAAGATGGTACGGTGGTTCAAATACAAATACACGTGCCAGAGCTGATGGCGTGGGTGCAGGATTAAAAAACACAGCCATCATCATCGCCAATCAGGGTCCGGTGGATGGAAACAACTTTGCCGCTACCCTGTGTAATGAATATTCAGTAACAGTTGATGGTGTTACATATGGTGATTGGTATTTACCGTCTAAATATGAATTGAATTTGTTATACTTACAAAAAACCGTGGTTGGTAACTTTACTACCGGCACCTATTGGAGTTCCACCGAAATCAGTGCTACCCAGGTATGGGTCCATGTCTTCTTCAATGGGGACGTATACGAAAGCGATAAATACTTCATAATCTCTGTCCGGGCTATCCGGGCTTTTTAATAACTTTTACACTTATTGTGAATCAAGGAGATCCGAAAAATGATGGCAGCGGGATCATCGCCACAACAACCGGGTTTCGGATCAAGAGGAATTTTTGGGGGGAATGTAGCAAAGCAAAATTCACATTTCATATTTCACATCTTTGACCCCCATTTTTTATCTTAATCTTTGATTTCATTGCTCTGAATGGTTCTTTCACGCAGATGGTCGTTAAATGTTGATTTGTCCTGATTTTCCATTGTGTCCATACTTTTTTATGGTTAATCAGGGTTGTGGCATAAAAAATGAAGGGTATGTTGAAAAGTTGTTCAAATGTGAAATCTGATATCTGAAATCCGATATTTCCTTCTCCCCAGTAATTCCACTTGATTACAATCATTATCTAAAAAAAATAAAGCACTGAATGTCAGTGCTTTATGGTGGGATGTGAGGGATTCGAACCGCCTCAGGGGTGTATTGATTTTACTGATGTTTCCGGATGTCAGTCGGGTGTTGTGGCAACTTCTTAGCCGGGTTTTTTAACAGTTTTTAAGCTGACCTGAATGGGTCAGGGGTTCTGTGCTTTCCGATATCCTATCCTTTCCGAAATTTCAATACGTGTAAGGCAAATTAAGTAAATTTACAAAGGATAATCAAACAGCAAGTAATTATTAGATGTGTTGAACTCCGATTTGATAGAACATTGTTTACCTTTGCTGTTATAATTAGGTTCATGATGGTATCCGAAGTAAACAAAATTACGGAAATTAAAAAGGTCATCAGCAATTTTTTACCTGAATCTGAGGTGATCATGTTTGGCTCCAGGGCAAGAGGGGACAATCAAATCAATTCCGATTATGATTTCCTGGTTGTTTCCAAAGACCCCATGGATGACCACCAGCGCCTTTACTTTCAGGCACTCATCAGAAAATCACTTGCCAAATTGTGCATACTTGCTGATATCATTATCCAATCCAGAAACGATATTGAAGCAAAGAGCAACCTTCCTGGCCATATTGTACGATCAGCGATGAAGGAAGGAGTATATGTATGAACGACGAATTAAAGAGATACGTTCAACAATGGATTGAAAAAGCAGATGAGGACCGGTTGGTTGTTCATCAATTGCTGGAGGCCGATTCAATCGCCCGGGGTACCATGGGGTTTCATTGTCAGCAGGCCACCGAAAAATATCTCAAAGCTTACCTGATTTTTAATGGAATTGAGCCTGAACGAACGCATAATCTGGAATTCCTCCTGCAACGTTGTGCTGCAATTGATGCCAGCTTTTCTGAAATTGATCCCCTGAATCTTACCGATTATGGTATTGAGGTCAGGTATCCGGGTGATTTTCTTGAGCCTTCCTTTATGGAAATAAATGAGCTGATGCTCATCGTCAATCAAATCCGGGAAAAAGTTATGTCCCGGATTGCTGGTTAAAGTTATTAATCCCAAAGACATTTTAATTATTGTTTAATTCATCATCATACTCAGGTTTATCTTGATGATGAAGCTTTTACAATAAACTTCACATCCCCTAAAACGGTTCTTTAAAAATGTAATAGCAGTCATAGCTCTGCTGAAGGGATCGGCTACAATATTTTCCTATTGTAATTTCAACAAGGTTTTTCGCTCTAAAACTGCATTGCCAAAAAGGACAATTGCTCTTTTTTTCACCCTTCCTTTCATGTTGTTTCAGTAAATGTTTGCCAATCTGGGTAAATGGCAGCAAATACAAGTAATAACACGTTAATAATCAGCGTGTTGTTGATAACTTTATGAATTTTTTGATTCCTGGTTTGATACTTTTGCCTCTTGTAATTTTATATAAACACCATGGTCAAAATGACAACAATTGAAAAACCGGTTACGGCAAACTATGTCTGTAAAATGATCGGAATTAGCAGACCTGCCCTCCATAGATACAGCAAGGCAGGCCTCGTCCGCCATTATAAACTTGGTGGTAAGCTTTTTTACTTTGAAAGTGAAGTAATGGAGGACCTAAGGAAGTGCCAATGATCAAGGAACACCGCATTATGGCCCAAGTATACTTGGGCTGAATTATTCAATAAATCGGCAACCAAATTTTGTCCCGTTTATAGGAGTTTTTACGGATTAATTGATGTTTCGGTTACTGTTAGTTTATTGTTGGTTTATTGTCAGTTTATTGTTAGTGTATTGTTAATCAAGTAGTTGTTGATAACTTTATTGTATAGTTAATTTCATGATTCATACTTTTGCTGCTGTTAATTCAAATAAACAAAATGAACGAAAAACCAATAATTGAAAAACCTGTTACGGCTCCATACGTCTGTAAAATGATCGGAGTTAGCAGACCTGCACTTCATAAATGGAGTAAGGCAGGTCTCGTCCGCTCACATAAAATTGGGGGCAAACTATTTTACTTTCAAAGTGAAGTAATGGAGGACTTAAGAAAGTGCTGATAAACAATTCGGTTAAACTACTAGCAGGGTGTCAAATTTTACCGCCAGATTCAATTATTAAAAACATCAACATGATATCGAACGCAGAAGAAATGAAAGGTGCTGTCCAAATTGCCGATATCATTGGTGATTTTATCACACTTAAAAAGAAGGGTGTTAATTACACAGCCTGTTGCCCGTTTCATCATGAAAAGACACCAAGCTTCATGGTGAATCTGGTTCGCGGTTCATACAAATGTTTCGGATGTGGCAAGTCAGGCGACGCCATCGAGTTCCTTCGGGAGCATGAGGCAATGAGTTATACCGAAGCACTCACCTATATTGCTGGTAAGTATGGCATCGCCATCACCAGGAATAGCAATGATGCAGACTATTCCGATGCACAAAAACGGCGTGATGGAATCTTTGCCGTTCTGAACTGGGCCCGGGAACATTTCTCTGAAAACATTGAGAAAAACAAGCCGGCCCTGGAATACCTCCAGGAAAGGAAACTCAATAATGCGATTGACCTATTTAAGATTGGTTATGCTGAAACCGGTAATAACCTGCTTAAAGCAGCCAGGCAGGCCGGGTATTCAAATGAAATTTTATTGTCCGCCGGCTTGATCAGGAAGAATGATCAAGGCCAGTATTATGATTACTTCCAAAAACGGATCATGTTCCCGTTTTACGATCGTTCAGGTCGGGTGATAGGCTTTACCGGAAGGATTCTTACAAATGAAAAGGATAAACAAAAGTACCTGAACAGCCCGGATACTGAAGTATTCAAAAAGAGCAAGGCTCTTTATGGACTATTCCAGTCTAAAAAGGAGATCATGAAGGAGAATGATTGCCTGCTGGTGGAAGGTCAAACCGACCTGATCAGTTGGCACCTGGCCGGGATCAGGAATGTAGTGGCCGGTTCTGGAACTGCACTGAGCGAAGATCAGGTTAAGATGATACAATCGTTCACCAATTGCATCACAATTGTGTATGATGGCGACCCGACCGGAATCAGGGCCAGCACCGCTAACCTCAATACACCACTTCAAATGGGGCTTGATGTTTACATTGTTGTCTTGCCGGAAGGGGAAGATCCCGATTCTTTCGTATTAAAACATGGCGCTGAAACCCTGAAGGCGTTCATCGAAGATAACCGGAAGGATATCGTTTCGTTCCGCATCGATATGATTAAGGAGCAGGTGGATCAGGACCCACTGCAAAAAGCAAAGCTGGTCAAAGAACTTGTCTCCCAGGTTTCACTTATTGGAGATGAGGAAACACGGGGATATCTGACCAGCGACATTGCGAAAAAACTGGATGTGAACCTCTCTGACATTGAGCGGCATGTAAAAAAGCAACTTCCAAAAATCAAGCATCCGGAAAAAGGTTTTTTCGGACTTGATGCAGCAGAAGAGATGATTAAGGACAAAGGCTTTGCTGTTTTGCTACCAGACCCGGGAGGAGTTGTTTCATGTCATGCCGAAGGAAACGAAAACACCATCAGTCTGCCGGATGGTCCGCTTAAGAAAGATGATATTTCCCGGCTGGCAAAATTGACAAAGAATGTTAAAATTCAAGGCCTTAAACTTATCGTTGATGAAAATGATGTTGAATTTCCGCTGGCCGAGGCTGGACGGCTCCTGACCGAAAATGGGCTGCAGGTTGAAGTACTTGAAGAGAATGCCTTTGATACGTTGAGTGACGATCATGATTCTGTTGTGTACATTGATTTCCTTGATTTTTATGTGGGTGGTTTAGTCATTCCGTTGAAACGACAACCCGACACAAAACGTTCCAAGAAGTTTGTAGAGATGGTTGCCGAGTTTTTGTCCAAACTTGACAACACCATTATCCATATCAAGACCAATTGGATTGCCAAACAATTCGACCTCACTCAGTCCGCATTTTCAAAAATATTGCGCCCTTATGTTGAGAAGTGCAAGAACCTGGCAGTTCAGAGGCAGGAACAAGTTGTTATTGATGATCAACAATTTGTCTTCGATATAGGGCACCTTCCATCATATGTTAACCAGGCTTTTTTTCAAAGGTATGGTTTCTTTGCAGCACAAAATAAAAGCGGGAACAAGATATTCTATGTGTTCCGCACACTCGAAAATACCCTGGTGAAGGTTGGGAATTTCTTCATGGAACCTTTGTTTCAGGTGTATGATGCTGATCCTGTAAAGAATAAAAGAGTTGTTAAGCTTATTCATTCAGAACTTAAAAAAGAGGAGTATGTTGAGTTCAAGAGTGCTGATATGGTTGAATTGCAACAGTTCAAGAAATTTCTATGGAATAACGGAGGCTATATTTTTACAAATGGCAAACCCTTTCATCATGAGAAAATACTTGAAAGTATTGCACTGCAATTCCCCAAGTGCTGGGAATTTTCAACATTCGGTTGGCAACCTGAGGGTTTCTTTGCATTTGCAAATGGCATTATTGCTGGTAATTCTTTTACTGAGGTTGATGAACTCGGATTGGTGACATTTAAAAACGTAACCTACTACTCTCCTGCATTTAGTAATATTTATAAGGATCAGCGGTCTGACAATGACAGATACGAGTATGATCGTTTTTTGGTTTACAAACATGAACAACGAACCTCATGGGTAGAGTGGTCCACACTGATGAACAATGTCTATAAATATAATGGTAATGGCATGTGGGCACTTCTTTTCTCTATTTTATCCGCTCACAGAAGTGTTATTTTTCCGATCGAACGTTTTTTTACATCATTGTTTTTCATAGGTCCTACCGAATCCGGCAAGTCAAGAATTGCCGAAAGTATCCGGGCTCCTTTCATGTATGGTGCCCCACTGTTTAACCTTAATTCGGGCACCGATGCCGCGTTCTTCACGAGTCTTGAACGATTTCGTGACATCCCGATAATATATGATGAATATAACGATTACCAGATCTCTGATGTGAAGTTCCAGGGATTAAAAGCAGCCGTGTATG
>JAPLDF010000020.1 GCA_026391835.1 Bacteroidota bacterium | reverse complement strand
TGCAGAAGGCCTTGCACCCGTCGCGGTAATCAATCGCTTCCGTCTTTATCCCAACCCTACGGCAGGCACATTCACCCTCGAACAATCAGGCGATGGCACAGGACAGGACCTGAAGCTGGAAATCTACAGCATGATGGGCGAACGGATCATGTCGGAAAGCATCCTCGGGGAGAAAAAGCACCAGTTTGTGCTCGGGAATGTTCCGGCCGGCATCTACCTGGTGAGGATTATGGACGGTGAAAAGGCTGAAACGGTTAAACTGATCAAACAATGATGGACTGACAATTAAGAAACAATTATGTGCCATTTTAAAAGAGGGGGTCTTCGCCCCCTCTTTTAGTTTACCTTTGTTTTTATTAACATAACTGAATATGAGGTTTGTCAGGCTGATATTGAAACCGGGTATGGCCATGATGCTATACTGCTTGTTCAGCCCTTTATCGGCCCAGAATTCGGTTGTTGTCGACAGCCTGTTAACATCATTGTCCGTTGCAAAAGATTCACAATCCAGAATTGAGGCACTGCTGGGTTTATCAGCAGAACTTGAAGGTTCTGACCAGAAAAAGGCGCTGAACTATGCCCAGCAGGCGTACCTGCTCTCGAAGCAGTCAGGCTACAACAAAGGAGAGATCAACTCATTGATCCAGAAAGGGAATTGTTACTTTCGGATGAGTGAGTACCGGCGTGCCATGGAGTGTGCCGAAAATTCCATGGCCATGGCTGAAGAGCTGAAAATGGATAAGGAAATTGCACGCTCCTTAAACGTGATCGGAGGAATTTATAATGAACTGGGCGAATATGATAACAGTTCGGAACATTTTTTCAAAAGCCTCACCATTTTTGAAAAGATACATGATAAAAAAGGGGTTTCACAATCCCTTGGATTTCTTGGTACGGTATACGATAGCCAGAAAGAGTATGACAAGGCCCTGGGATATTTGAATAAATCGCTGTCAATAGCCAAAGGGTTGGGAGACCGTTCGCTGATAACAAAAAATTTGAACAATATCTCCATCGTTTACCTGCACCTGGAAAAATATGACATATCGCTGATGTATATTGCTGAAGCGCTCAGAATTAACAAACAGCTGAATGACAAGCGTAAAATGGGCCTGAACTATATTAACATTGGTTTGACCCAGATTAAGCAGAAAAAACATGTTGTTGCCATGTGCAGTTTCCAGGAAGCCCTGAAATTAAGCAGGGAAACCAATAACAGGGTTCAGATAGCCATCTGTTACATCAACATGGGTGGCTGCTATTATCAGACCGGCAACAAATCGGCGAGCGTGGAGGCCTATAAAGCGGCGCTCAGCGAAGCCCGGCAGAACGGATATATGAAAATCATTTACGAGGCGGCGTCGGTACTTGGAAAAATATACCTGGAAAGGAAAGACACAATCAGCGCATTTAAATATAAAATCATAGAAAATCAAAGCAAAGACAGCCTGGGCCAGCTGCGTACCATAAGAAACCTGACTGAACTTGAATTCCGGTATCAAACCGACAAAAAGGAGTTGGTCGGAGAAATGGCCCGGCAGAAAAAAGAAAGCATGATGCTGATCGCCATACTTGGACTTGTTGCCGGTTTGATCATTGCAATTTTGTTTTTATCGAGAAACCGCATCAAATCAAAACATGCCGCCCTCGAAAAAATATCTGTTGAGAAAGAGCTGAGTTTTAAAAATAAAGAATTATCGATCAACCTGATGGCGCTGATGAAGAAAAACGAAATGTTGTCAGACATTTCAAATCGCCTGACCCAGATCGAAAAAGAAGAGATAACGGAAGCCTCCAAGGCGGTAATATCCAAAATAAGCCATGAACTCAGCATCGGGGCTGATGAGAAAATATGGAAAGAGTTTTCTGTACGGTTCCAGGAGGTGCACACCGGGTTTTATGAAGCTATCCTGGTGAAGTTTCCCGATCTGACACAAAATGAATTAAAGCTCTGTGCATTTCTGCGGTTAAACATGTCAACCAAGGACGTATCAGAATTAACCGGGCAAACGGTCATGACAATTGAAAAGTCTAGGACACGGTTAAGAAAAAAACTTGGCATCGCGAACTCAGAGCTCAACCTTGTCACCTTCCTGCTGCAAATTTAGCATTCCTCCCAAAGGCTTCAGCAAATAACCCTTATTTCGTCATTTGTCCCATTAATGTACTGGTCGCTTTTGCGGATAAAGACGTTTTTGTACGGGCGTTTTTTTAGGTTTCAGCTCATTCCCGGCTGATATTTGCCGTTCAAAAAATACTAAACCGAATGTATGAAAAAAACAACAGAAGGTGCCGCTGCCGGCGGTAAAACTCCCAAAATCGATCCTGAAGAAAATTTAAAACGAACAAGAAGGCTTGAGATACAGAAAGATGTTTTAAGAAAAATCATGAATCCTATCACTGAACAGCTGCAAAAAGATAAATTGAATGAAGCAAAGACAACGGTAAAAAAGAAAAATTGAATTTCAGCCCTGTAATTCTAATAATAACCAAGCAATTAAACCAAATTCTATAAATCCAAAACCCATGAAAAAAAGCGTACTGTTTTTTGTTTTCATCTTCCTTGCCGGGTTCAGTTTTGCCCAGCTGTCCGGAACAAAGACCATTCCCGGCGATTATACAACGATTGCATCAGCCATTGCAGCGCTGAACACTTCTGGTGTCGGGGCAGGAGGGGTTATCTTTAATGTAGCTGCGGATTATACCGAAACGATCGCCGTTCCGTTATCCATCACAGCCACCGGCACACTTGCAAATCCGATTATTTTTCAAAAAAGCGGGGCAGGGGCCAATCCGCTGATTACTGCTTACACGGGTGCGGCAACTCCTGCTTCAGCCATGCAGGATGGCATGTGGAACCTTGTAGGTTCGGACTACGTGACCATCGACGGGATCAGCCTTACAGATCCAAATACGGGCAGCCCCGCCACCATGGAATACGGGTATGCCATGTTTAAAGCAAGTACTTCCAACGGTTGCCGGTACAATACGATTAAAAACTGCGTGGTGACCCTCAACAGGAACAATATAACCATCGGTACCGCACCAGCCGTTGACGGATCGAGAGCCATCAATATCATGAACTCACTGGTCACCACCCAGGCCACCATACTGGTGCCTGCAGGGTCAACAGGAACAAACTCTTATAACAGTTTCTACAGCAATACACTGCAAAACTGCAATATTGGAATCGCCCTCATTGGTTACGCGGGTGTTACCCCGTTTGCAACCTGCGATTTTGGCAATGATATCGGGGGAACTTCACTTGTTACCGGAAACAGCATTCTCAATTTTGGTGGAGGCGCCGGCGCTACCACTGCAAACGCGGCTGCCGGAGTCAGAACCCTTGCCCAGTATGACCTGAACGTTTCGTACAATACGGTCAACAACAACAACGGGTCGGGTATAAACCATACAGGCCCGATGCGGGGCATATATATAAACCTGGCTATTACAGCAAGTGAAAATATAACCAATAACACGCTATCCATTACAACCGGAGCAACAAACTCCGCGACATCGTGCATCGAAACTGGTTCAGGCGGAACGGCCGGCACCAACACCATCAATATCAATAACAATACAATGACAGGAGGTTCCACAACTTTAACCACCGGCAATTTTTATGGCATCTGGAATTCCCTGGTAACAGGCACGGTAAACATTAATTCCAATACCATTTCCGGAATCTTAACTTCCGGAACAGGCATCCTTTATGGTATTGTGGCCGGTTTGCCTGTTTCCCTGGTTATTAACAATAATACCATTGCAAACTTTACAAGAACCGGGAATGGCAGAATTACTGGAATGATCACGAATGCACACATCATTTGCCAGAACAACCTGATCGATGGCCTGATTTGTACGGCACCAGCAAGCACCTCTGCAATTTACGGCATCATGGATAATGTTCAGACAGCTACAACCGGCGAAAGCTACATCTCCAATACAATCAGGAATATTAGCTCCACAGGAACCGCTGTTATTAATGGGATTTTCACAGCAGCAGTTGTCAATGCCACCGGTAATAAAACGATTCAGAACAACCAGTTGTATAATTTTACCATCGCCGGCGGCGGAACCATTTACGGTATCATAAAGCAAAACGGTACAAATGACACCATCAGCGGAAACCAGGTCCATGATCTCAGCATTACCGGGCCGGTTTCGGGAACCATTAATGGGATAAGAAGCGCAAGCGGGGCAACAAACAGCATTTTTAAAAACAACATTTACGCCCTCAGCTGTGCCGGTGGCAGCAGTGGCTCTGTGGCAGGCATGTACATTGAAACCGGAACAACCAACAACATCTACAGGAATAACCTTTACAACCTGTCAAGCGCAAGCACCAACCCCGGTCTCTCCGGGGTTTACCTTGCAGGCGGTGTTACCAATAATTTCTACAATAACTTCATAAGCGACCTGAGGACTCCTGCGGCCAATGCGGGATTGGTTCAGCTTGCAGGTATTTATGTTGCCGGCGGAACAAACAGCAATGTGTTTTATAATTCAGTTTATCTGAATGGTACAAGTACAGGGGCTCCTTTTGGCAGCGCAGCATTGTATGCATCCACAGATCCCTGGCTGATGATGAAGAACAACATCCTGGTCAATGCAACAACTCCTACCGGTTCCGGTATTGCTGCTGCTTACTGCAGAAATGGTACATCGCTGACACACTATGCAGCAGGTTCAGACAACAACGACCTGTATGCCGGAGCAGGTTCGGCCAGCAATTTAATCTTTTATGATGGCACGAATTCCGACATGGCCCTTGATGCCTATAAAACCAGGGTTGCTCCTTTGGATGGATTATCCGTCACGGAATTGCCGCCATTTGTGAATACGGGCGCCGCGCCATACGACCTGCACCTGCAGACGACTGTTCAAACAGTTTGTGAAAGCGGGGGTGCCACGGTTACCATACCGGATGTTGCTTTTGATTATGACAACAATGTGCGCTATCCGAATTTGGGGTACCCGAACAATCCATTGTCACCCGCTTCGGGTCCTGATATCGGCGCAGACGAGTTTGCCGGATTATCGTTCGACAAAATTCCACCGGTTATATTCCTGACCCCCCTGATCAATACAGCTTCCTCAACTGCCAGAAACCTTGCAGTGACAATAACCGATATATCTGGTATTCCAGCCTCAGGCACCGGTCTCCCCAGGCTTTACTGGAGGATCAATACCGGAACATGGAACAGCGTGACAGGAACATTTGTAAGTGGAAGCGTCTACAATTTTTCTTTCGGTGCCGGCGCTTTGCTGAATGATGTAGTCTCCTACTATATTGTTGCCCGCGACATGGCGACCACCCCCAATGTAGGATCCAGCCCATCTGCGGGTGCTACCGGCTTTACCGCCAACCCGCCAGCCTGTTCAACACCTCCTTCTTCACCTTTTGCCTATACGATCATTGAGGGAATCTGCGGAACGTTTAACGTGGGTGCCGGCGGGACCTATCCCACCCTCACAGCCGCCATCGCCGATGTGAACAGCAAAGCGATCACGTGCCCCGTTACCCTTCTGCTCACCGATGCATCCTACTCCGCCTCGGAAACATTTCCTGTTACGATTAACGTCAATCCGGGTTCAGGTGCAGTGAATACACTGACAATTAAAACAGCGGCAGGAAATAATACAACGATTACAGGATCGGTAAACAATGGATCGCTCATCAGGGTGCTTAACTCAAATACAATAATCGACGGGAGCAATATTGCAGGAGGGACCACAAGGAACCTGACAATCAGTAACACCAGTACCACTGTTCCCGGAACGGTATTGATCGGTTCTGCCGGGACCATTGCCGTCACCAACGTCACCCTGGAAAACTGCACGGTCATCAACGGCATTAATTCTGCAACGGCTGTTAATGTTTCAGATGGCGCCTTAGAGGGAGCAGCCGGTTATTTTAACAACATCACCATCCGGAACAACAGCGTTCAGCAGGCGTATACCGGGATTTCCTGTATAGCGGAAAACGTGGCCGGAAACGGGAGCGGATTGCTGGTTGACGGCAATGATATGACAACAGCGGGAGCAAATTCAATCCGGCTGACCGGGATTTACCTGCAGGGGGTGGATGGCTGTACCGTCTCAAATAATTTGATCGGCAATATGGCCAATACCGACGAAACAGCAAATCTGACCGGGATCAGGGTTGCCGCCGGAACCGTAAACGCCGTCATTTCGGGAAATACCATTTCTGCCGTAACTGGCACGCTGGCAGGCCCCACAGGGATTGTTGTTGCTTCTGCCAGGGTTAATGCCAACATCAATGTAACTGATAACATTATAACGGGATTGTCAACAGGCGCCCCAACCGAGGTTTATGGGATATATCTGAACAGCGCAATAAGCGGCTGTACCATCCAGAAGAATGTGATCTCCGATATAAAGAATTCGCACCCTGCAGGTTACAGTGCGACCGGCATTGCGCTGGCTTCGACACTTGCTGCTGCAAATACAACACTTAAGAACAACGTGATCTATGATGTGGCAGGTTACGGATTCAGTAACTGGCAACGTGACAATGGATACGGTATTAACATTATGATCGGGGGCGGGTATAACCTCTATTTCAATACCGTCCATCTGTCGACCGACCAAACCCTGCCAGGGGGCGTGCCAGCCTGCCTGATGATAGGCGCTGCTGTAACTACCGCAAACAGCCTTGATCTCAGGAATAACATCTTCGTGATAGATGCGACTGTTGGAGACATGCTCCTCGCCGTCATGTGCAACGCATACAAAACAGTTTTCAGTCACATTGACTATAACGTCTATTTCTCTTCCGGCCAATTTTTTGGTGATTTCGTACTTATAGGGAATTCTCACCGTCTGTGCTCCACGATGGCTGATTTTCAAACCCAAAGCGGCCAGGATGTGCACTCGGTCAACATGAAAGTGGATTTTGTTTCTCCTTCCAGCCAGGTTCCGACAACTCCTGCCTTAAGCCATCTTGGAAATTTCCTTACGACAGTTATGATCGACTTTAACAATGTCTCCCGCACCAACCCACCGGATATGGGGGCCTATGAATTCTCGAAAAATCCGCTGCTGGCTACTACCGCCGCAACCGCTGTCATGGGTGCCGGTTCCACACTAAATGGAACCGTGAATCCTGCTGACCTAAACGTCAGCTTGTATTTCGATTACGGGTTAAATACCACTTATGGAACTACAGTTTCCGGAACACCGCCAGCCGCATCAGGAATTATCTCTGTTCCTGTCAGCGCAACGGTTACAGGTCTTTCAGAAAATACTGCCTATCATTTCCGCCTGAGAGGGGTCACATCTTCCAATGTTACAGTATATGGCAACGACATGACCTTCAACACCGGGTCAGCTCTCCCCGGAGACCTGGCGGTTACCAGCACCATTTCAAACGATACCTGCTTCAACGCAACCAATACAATTACCGTGGCCGGAACGCCAAATACTTTTGTGGTAACGCCCGCAGGTAATGTGACCATGGTTGCCGGGGTGAATATCCTTTATTTCCCCGGCACAATCGTTCAGCCTGGAGGGTACCTGCACGGTTACATCTCCACCGGTACTTACTGCGGGGCTGCAACATCACCGATGGCTGCCATGGTCGAAGGGCAGGATGAAAACCTGTTTAATATCAACCAGGTTAACTTCACCATCTATCCGAACCCCACCACCGGGAACTTCACCCTGGTGCAAAAAGGCGGCAAACTTTACGGCAATGTAAAAGTTGAAGTTTTCAGCATGCGCGGTGAAAAAGTCATGACCGAAACGATCATCGGGGAGAAGATGCATGACTTCAGGTTCTCCGGCATGGCAACCGGCCTTTACTTTGTGAAAGTTGTTGCAGATGGGTATGTTGAGACGATGAAGCTGGTCAAATTGTAGTACTCACCAAATTTATCCGTGCTTGCATAGAGAGGCAGTGGAAGGTTTTGTGTTTGGTTCAACCGTCCCGGGAAACCGGGGCGGTTTTTTATGTTTGGATACAGGTGAACCATGAGTTCCCTGCAATGAAAGTATAACTATCCTGACTGTATGAAAAGATAGATGGTAATTGATTACTTTTGTTTGAATATCAAAACCGATTTCCACCTGATTCGATATTGCCATGAAATCAAGGATGACCATACTTCTTTCTTTCCTGTGCATTATCAGTTCCCAGGCAATTACAGCACAAGATAGCATAAAAACACATAGGCTGGATTCGGCTTTGAGAACCATAAAGGATTCGGATAAAAAAGTTGATCTGATCCTCGAATTTCTTGAAAAACCGGAAAATCAGTATCTGGTGAATGCAGTCGATCTTGCCAACAGGGCCTTGGTAATTGCGCAAAAAAATAATTATGCTTCAGGCAAGATCAGATCAATGATAAAGCTGGGCAATTCCTATTTCAGAAGCAGTGATTATAAGAAAGCCATGGAGTTCGCCCAGAAATCAAAAGAAATGTCAGAGGACCTGAATTTTGATAAAGAACTTGCAAATTCGTTAAGCCTTATCGGTACAATTTATTCTGAGCTGGATGATTTTGACAATAGTTCTCCTTGTTTTTTTAAGAGTCTGGAATTATTTGAAAAACTGAAAGACAAGGAAGGTATTTCGCATGAATTAGGTAGTATAGGGATCGACTTTTTCAGTCTGCAGGAGTACAAAAAAGCGCTTGAATACTACAATAAATCATTGTCCATCGCTTTAGAGATAAATTCTCAATCCTCCATAAAGATGCAGTATAACAATATTGCATGCGTTTATGAATGCCTGCAGAAATATGATACAGCTATCGTGTTTTTAAGAAAAGCCCTGGCAATAAATAATATGCTGGGCGATAAACTTGGGCAGGGAATCAATATTTTGAATATTGGTTACGACCAGATGAACAATGGGAAATTTGATGATGCCCTCTTAAGTTTTCAGCAATCGCTCGCTCTCTTTACCGGTTTGAATAACCGGATACATATGGCAGAATGCTATATAAATTTGGGCTTTTGCTACCATGCATCGAACAGGCTTGACGAAAGCATTGTTAATTTTAAAAAAGCTTTAACAGAAGGGCAGAAAAACGAATATTACAGGATTGTAGCCTCTGCCGCAAAAATACTGAACCAGATATATACCGGTAAAAAAGATACGCTGAATGCCTACAAATATCTGGTGTTTGAAAAACAAGCAGGGGATAGTCTCTTTGCCTCCAAACAACAAAAACTCCTTTCCAAGTTTGAACTTCAGTATATATACGAGAAAAAGGAATTTGAACGGCAGCAGAAGCAAAAAGCAAAAAACATTCTAATATTAACGCTGGTATTCTGTCTGATAGCCGGACTTATAATTCTGGGATTAGTATTTTCAAGGCTCCGTCTAAAATCAAAATTAGTCGTTATCGAAAAAGAAAAAATAGAGCTTGCAAAAGAAAAGTTAGAATCAGAGTTGAATATTAAAAACAAAGAGCTGACCGTCAATCTAATTTCATTAATCAAGAAAAATGAAATGCTCAGCGATCTTTCCTCCGAAATGGTAAAATTGGAAATCAATGCAAAGGGAAAAGAAACCAAAGATGCAATAGCTAAAATCCAATTGGGACTGAGGAATAAAACTGACGATAATCTACTCAATGAATTTTCGCAACGTTTTCAAGAGGTTCATGCCGGATTTTATGAGAAATTATTAAGCGTCTATCCAGATCTGACTCAAAATGATCTGAAACTATGCGCATTTCTCCGGTTGAATATGTCGACCAAGGATATTGCCGAACTAACCCGGCAAGAACTCAATACTGTTGCAAAAGCAAGACACCGGTTACGGAAAAAATTAGAGATCTCCGGCTCAGATACAAACCTTGTGACTTTTCTTTCGCAGATATAGGTATTTTCGGCAAGTACCTGCCATCCTTTTATAGATTCATACGATAAGGATATTCACCTGTTACTGATTTATTCCTGTCTTGCTTGTTTTCACGGGTCATTCTGCGTGCTTCGCAAGGGTTTATTACTTTTCAAATAGAAAAAGCCATGATGAAAGTTAGTATCATCATCGGTTAGTGTTTTCATGGCTGTTTCATGTGTCTGGAATAATTCCCGGGTGCTGTCAATCCGTTACTCCCAATATTTCCCTTATTACAGGTAAATCATTATCGTATTCATATATAGATGTTTAACTAAAATTGTACCGATTATGTACCTATGATCATTAAACGGGATACCAATTTTGTACAGGTAAATTATTTGGTTATGGCGCTCATGTGTGTGTTATTTGCAAACAAAGAATCTGTTTGATGAAAAAGAATAATAAGCATGCGCGTGAAATGGAATGTGACAGTAATTCAGACAATTTACATAATAGTATTGAATACATAAAAAGGTTGGAGTTGCAGCGAATCGTGTTAAACAAGATTGTGAATTCTGATTTAAATCAAGTAGCTGCGGTTACTGAAGTTGATCCAGATAGTACTGAATCCAAATAATCACTAACCAACAAATAGACAATTATGAAAACAAGCCTTTCTCTTACATTATTGTTCGGTGTTCTGATGGTTTTTTACCTTGGCATTGAAAGAGCGTCAGCACAATGGGTCTCAGCCGGCCCGAATGGAGGTTATGTCCGTAATCTCATTAATTGCAAGGATACGTTGTATGCTACTGCCGGTGATGGTAACTGGGATAATTTGTATACGTCAAGGGATAACGGGAATACCTGGATTCCAATATCCAGTCCAACATGGCCTAATCAATCAGATGGTGGGAAATGTGCTATTGCAAAATTTGGCAACAGATTTTTTGCAGGAACATATCATGGGATTTTTCGTTCGGATGATAATGGTATGACCTGGGTTAACAAATCAAACGCTTCCTATCCCGGAATGTGTTTTGCTATGCAGGGTTCCAGTTTGTTTGTTGGAACATTTGGTGGAATACTTCGCTCGGAAGATAATGGAGAAAGCTGGACTATGATCAACCCGGGTGTTGATTTCGGAAATATTATCTCCTTGTTAACAACAGGTTCCGAAATTTATGCTGGTGCCGATGGTCAGGAGGGCGTATTTCACTCTTCAGACAATGGCAATACCTGGGAAAAATATTATGGTGAAGGAATTGCTGCCGTAAGCGGGTATTCACTGGCATTCATCGGGGGCGACCTTTTTGTCGGAACCGATTATTACGGGATCTGGAAATTGACTACAAGTACCAATACATGGGCACAAGCCTACCTTGACGTTAATTGTAGCTTTTTCAGAGCCATCACCGGTACCCAATCTGCTATTTTCGCAACGACGCTATGTGGTACCCTGAGGTCCACAGATGGAGGGGCAAACTGGACTGATATCAGTGGAAACGGAATTCTCGTACATTATAGTGAGAATGGCAGCAAGGCTGTAATGACCGGAAGTACCGTTCTGGTCGGAACCCCAGGTGGAATTTACCGTTCAGAAGATTATGGCAATACCTTCACAGAATCTGACAATGGGCTACATGCACAAGGGATCACAAGTCCGGCTGTTGTTTCTTCGGGATCATTTATTTATACTGCAGCAACCTATGGTGGGGTATTTCGTTCATCTGATCAGGGCCAGTCATGGGTTGATGTCAGCAACGGCTTAGACATAAACTATAGAGAACCAGGCCAGTATTTTAATGACCGTATGGTAGGAGCGGATTCAACGACAGTTTATGCAGGGAAATATAAATCGACCAACAGCGGAACTTCATGGGAATTACATAATTCTCCCGGAAAAATACATAATAACCCGGCGTACTTCAGTAACATGCCATGGATTGAAAAAGAAGGTGTTTTGCTCACTGTGGAAGAATATACAGG
This sequence comes from Bacteroidota bacterium, assembly GCA_026391835.1. Classification (GTDB taxonomy): domain Bacteria; phylum Bacteroidota; class Bacteroidia; order Bacteroidales; family FEN-979; genus CAIVAT01. The sequence continues at coordinate 1,492 of JAPLDF010000020.1, read as the reverse complement.
CGTATTTCGGTCGGTTGACAACGGTGCTACCTGGACTCTGAGCAATACAGGGCTTCCTGCCCAGGGTACTTATCAGGACATTTTCCCAGAAGGCAGGAATGTTATTTTAGGAATGGTGCCGCAAAATGGGGAACCTGTCGGAGTTTATTATTCAGGGGATAATGGTGCGACATGGCAGCAAAGTATTTTTAATGGCACTCCTTATGCTCCGAACATGGCATTAACCAAATTTTATTCTAACGGTACAACCTGTTTTTTTGGTACAATAAATCCAGGATTATATGCCGGCGAAGGTGTCTATCGCTCAACGGACAATGGTGAAAGCTGGACCAGGGTGCTCGCCAACGTGGCAGGCTATAGTATGGCCGTTACCGGAGATACTGTTTATGTAGCTACATTGGATGTAGATTCACATTACCAGGTCTACAGATCCGTTAATGACGGACAAAACTGGACACCAGTATTGAATACTGCAGTTCTTATGATGGCAACCCTCGCTGCAAAAGGGCCAGTTGTATTTATAGCACAGAGCACAGCCACTGAAAATAAAATTCTCTGCTCCACCAATGCCGGAACTTCGTGGCAGGATATTACACCAGATGGAGAATACACCATGCCGCGGGTTACTAATTTTACAATCCTTAATGATAAAGTTTATGCCGGAACAATAGGTGGTTCAATGTTTACGCGTAATATGAGTGATTTTTATGCTCCTGCAATGCCAGGGCCAATTACCGGAAATCCGTCCCCTTGTCAGACTTCATCGCAAATTTACAGTATTCCAAATGTGCCCGGGGTAACTTATACCTGGCAGATTCCTTCAAACTGGACCATCACAGCAGGAAGCGGTACAAATTCGATCACGGTTACAGTAGGCAGTTTTCCCGGAATCGTACTTGTTACCCCCACAAATGCATTTGGCAGCGGACCGTCACAGTTTATGATCGTTAACCCGACTACACTTGCTCCCATGCAACCGGGTGCAATTGCAGGATCCACAGCACCACTTGAAGGCACAATCCTGAACTACAATGTGGTGAATGATCCTGGTGTCTCCTATGCATGGACTTTCCCAACAGGTTGGATTCAGACAGCAGGCGGCACAACAAACTCAGTAACGGTTATCGTTGGTGCAGGCTCGGGAAACATATCGGTTACACCATCAACGCCGTGTGGTACCGGAACCTCTCGAACCCTGGCAGTTGAGACAAGTCCTGCGAATATTTCGGTCAGCAACATCACCATTGTCAACGGGCAGGATCAATGTTACAATGCATCAGGCACCATCATCGTTGCCGGTGGTGCAAACACCTTCCTCGTTCAGAACGGCGGCCAGGCAACCTTCATCGCCGGCCAGATGATCTCTTTCCTGCCTGGGACCAAAGTTGAAACGGGCGGATACCTGTTGGGAACCATCACCACCACCGGACAGTATTGCGGCGCGTTGCCGGCAGCCAAGTCAGTTGCTATGGCTGCAGAAGGCCTTGCACCC
>JAPLDF010000084.1 GCA_026391835.1 Bacteroidota bacterium | reverse complement strand
GCCCATGAATTGCATCAACCATCAACAGTTGGCTGAAGCCAACTGCAATAGATGAAAGCATCCAAAGTAGTTCCTGTTTCTTTTGGAACTTCATTGACGCTGATGAAAAACTATTTATTGCATTCTGTTTCAGTAGAATGCCATTTATTGCAGTCAGCTTTAGCTGACTGTTTAGGGGGGATGGCCAATGAACATTGGGGCTTTAGCCCCATCTAAAAGAAAAACAAACAATGGGGCTAAAGCCCATGAATTGCATCAACCATCAACAGTTGGTTGAAGCCAACTGCAATAGTTGAAAGCATCCAAAGTAGTTCCTGTTTCTGTTGGAATTTAGAATAATGAATAACGAATAACGAATGACAAATAATTTCAGGCGAAGCCCGAGGTGGTTCAGGGCGATCAATGCAGGCTGGAACGGGAGCTATTTCCTCGGGACAAAGATCAGGCTTGACAAAGACGAGCTGATCAGGTCGGCGCGAAAAATTACCGGTTTGGAGAACCTTGGCGGGGATTTCAACGATGAACCGCTTGAACGGCTGTTAAAGGCCGCGAATGAAGAGGCGAATCTCCATCCTATCGGGCGGTTTATCACCCGTGAACGGTTTGTGAGCCTGCTGAGCATCAGGCTCCGGGCCGAATATTTCTTTAAAAAGCACCCGCAGATACTTGAACAGGAGCTCTACCCGGCCTGGATCATCGTAGGCCTTCAACGCACCGGTACCACCAAACTGCAGCGCCTGCTCGCCGAGGATACCGATCACCGCGTCATCCCGAGCTGGGAAGTGATCAATCCCGTGCCCATCAGCCTGGAGCTGTATGACCTCTCACCCGCTCACCTGCTTACCCGTTCACCCGTTTACCCTTTGTCAGGCGACAAACGCATCGCCATCGCCAACACCTCCGTAAAAGCGCTGAAATTCATGTCGCCGGGCTTTTTTGCCATCCACCCGATCGATGCCATGCAGCCCGAGGAGGATATCCTGATGCTGGATGTGAGCTTCATGAGCACCACGCCCGAAGCGATGATGCATGTGCCCTCATACTCCGGGTGGCTTGAACAAACCGACCAGTCGCAGGCCTATGCCTATGCTGCGAAACTGCTGAAATTCATGCAGTGGATCAGGCCGGCAAAACGCTGGGTGCTGAAAACGCCGCACCATCTTGAGTTTCCCGATCTGATAGAAAAGAATTTCGGCGAGGTTCATTTCCTCTGGCCCCACCGGGACCTGCAGGAATCGGTCCCCTCGTTTTTGAGCATGGTCACCTACAACCGGATGATCTTCAGTGACCAGGTTGATGAACGGCAGGTTGCCGACCACTGGGTCCGCAAGATCGGCTACATGCTCGGCAAGGCCATCAGCTACCGGCTGAAGGGGAACAATGCCGCAAAATTCACCGACATAATTTACACGGACCTGATTGCCGATTCAATCACCGAACTAACAAAAATTTACAGCCTCAATGGCGGCATGACCCCCGAACTTGCCGAACGGTTCCGCCGTCACGAACTCGAACATCCGCACCGGAAACATGGCATCCACCAGTATTCTATGGCCGATTTCGGTCTCACTGAAGCCGAAATCAACCGCCACACCTCCCGTTACGGACAATTTATCTCTGAAAATTATGGCCGAAAACAAGCATAGAAAATACAACAACCCGGTTTCTGCAACACTCACCGGCATCGGGGACCTTTTTAAAAAACAGGTTCCTGCCGGGGTACTGAAACTCACCGACCGCCTCGACGGGAAGACCGTCCTGGTCGACGGCTCGAGTTCCGGGCTCGGATTTGCCATCGCCGTCGATGTGGCCCGCCGCGGCGCAAAGGTGATCATGGCCTGCCGGAGCGGCATCCCCGAAATGGGGGAGAAGGTGAAAAAACTCTCCGGCAACCAAAATGTTCACATGCTCCATGTCGACTTCTCCGACATCAACTCAATCCATAGTTTAATCGCCCAACTCCGGCCCCCCTCTCCTCCAGGAGAGGGGTCAGGGGGTGAGGTGGTCTCGTCTCAGGGAGAGGGGTCAGGGGGTGAGGTGGCCTCCCATGCGGGAGATGGCCCCATCGACATCCTCATATGCAACGCCGGCATCGTCCCGAAAAAAAGCCGCAAAACCCCCCAGGGCCTCGAAGAGATGTTCATGGTAAACTACTTCTCCAAATTTATATTCGTGAATTTACTGCTGGAAAATAATTGTTTCAGGAATCAACCCAACGATATCCTGAATCGTAAATCGAAAATCGAAAATCGTAAATCAAACATCCCCCGGATTATCTTCATCGCCTCCGAAAGCCACCGCAACCCCGAAAAATTCGACTGGGACGATTTCGGCAAATACCGCGATTACAGCATCGGGAAATCCATCGAGCTCTACGGGTATTACAAACTGCTGCTGACAACATTTTCAGTCGAACTTTCGCGGCGGCTTAATCCAAACGGGCAGACAAATTTCTCCGTGTTTTCCATGTGCCCGGGACCGGTCAACTCGAACATCGCGCGGGAGGCGCCCAAAGCATTCACGCCCCTGCTGAAACTGGTATTTGGCATCTTTTTCAAATCACCAGCAAAAGCAGCCATTCCCGTGGTTTACCTTGCGGCCTCCGGAGATGTTGAAGGCAAGGCATTTGATTACCTGTTCCTGATGAGCCGGCAGAAAGTGGATGAAAAAGCCTCCGACCCCGAGAATGGCAGGCGGTTGTGGGAGTTGTCGGCAGAGCTGCGGGAAAACCTGAATTAGGACGAGGGTCCGCCCGTCCGCCCGTCCGCCCGTCCGCTTCGACTTCTACAACGAATACAACATCTTGATCTCCTCCTTCCAGATCGTCTCATCCGGGGTTTCGAGGATCAGCGGCATGTCGTCGAACCTGTCATCATGCATGAGCCATTTGAACACATCGATGCCGAGGGTGCCCTTTCCCAGGCTGTCGTGACGGTCGACCCTGCTGCCAAGCCCCTTTTTGGAATCGTTGATGTGCATCCCTTTGAGGTATTGAAAGCCGATCACCTCGCCGAAGTGCTTAAAGGTGGCCTTGAATGCGGCTTCCGTCGTTAGGTCATAACCGGCGGCAAAGGAGTGGCAGGTATCGATGCACACGCCCACGCGGCTTTTATCCGCCACATGGTCGATGATAAAGGCGATCTGTTCAAATTTAAACCCGAGGTTGTTCCCCTGGCCCGCAGTATTTTCGATGACGGCGATCACGCCTTTGGTTTTATCCAGGGTGATGTTCACCGATTCGGCAATCCTGAGCAGGCACTCCTCGTCGGTGATCTTGCCGAGCGATCCTCCCGGGTGGAAGTTGAGCCGGTCGAGGCCAAGTTGTTCGCAGCGTTGCATCTCATCCAGGAATGCCTCGCGCGACTTATCCAGCCCCTCCTGCTCCGGGTGCCCCAGGTTGATGAGGTAACTGTCGTGGGGTAGGATCTGGAATGGCTTATAGCCGTGCTTTTCGCAGTTTTCACGGAAAAGTTTGATGCTGCCGGCCGTCAAAGGCGATGCCTTCCACTGGCGCTGGTTTTTGGTAAAAAGGGCAAAGGCTTTCGCCCCGATCTCTGATGCGTTCACTGGTGCGTTTTCGACGCCGCCTGAGGCGCTGACGTGGGCTCCGATATATTTCATGGGAAAAGGGATTTACGATTTACGATTTGGGATTTACGATTTATGAATGACAAGTGACGAGTGACAAGTGACGAGTGACAGGGTAGTGGGGTGAGGGTTTCAGTTGTCAAAAGTAATTAAAAAAAGTTGTACGGGAATATCCCGGAGATATGTTTGCGGTTTGTTGTTTTCACAAAACTTTAACATTTTTGATTCGCGGATGGCTGCTATATTGAGTACATTTGTACAAAACTATAATCTATGAAAAAAGTATATATACTCCTGTTATTTGCATTTTCACTGTCGAACGTGTTTGGACAGATCACACTAAATTTTCGTGACAACGGGCTGTTGCCTGGCGATTCGTCGCGTACCCATGAAATAACCAATGTTGCCCCGGGCAACCCGGGTGAAAACCAGGTGTGGGATTTCTCCGCGATCCATTATACCGGTAAAACCACCTTCTCCGGGGTGAAGGAAGATCCTGCATTAAAAGCAGCCGGTGCCGGTGAGAAAAGCCTGGTCCTCAGCGAGGATGGCTATGATTTTACATACATTTCCGGCGAAAACGGATACGAAGAGACCGGTTATGTGAACACCGCAAAAATGATGACCATGGGATATACCGATCCCATCGTGAAGATGAAATACCCGCTTGCCTACGGACAGCAGTTCAGCGATCCGTTCACCGGGGTTGCCTTTTACAACGGGAAGAGCCGCATCGACCTGAGCGGCACCTACACGGTAAAGGCCGATGGGTATGGCACCCTGGTCTTGCCCGACCGCCTCATCAAAAACACCCTCCGCATTAAGGTAGACAAACAATCGCTGCAGATCGGCGTGTGCGGTTCCACCCAGTCGCACCTGGAGAAGTATTACTGGTTCGCCCCCGGCTACAGGTACCCGGTGCTGATGGTCAGTACCACCGAAAACCGCTATGGCGCAAAAGAACCGGTTGTTGTGACCAGTGCCTGGGTGAATCTTGGCCAGCAGGCGGCCGGGGCATTTGCCGCCGGCACAGATCCCAACATCCAGGCCGGAACAGGGGAGAACTCGGTGGTGGTTTATCCAAACCCTTTCACCGAGCAGGTTACATACAATTATCTGCTCCGCAAACAGGTGCCCGTATCGGTTGAATTGTACGACATGTCGGGCAAATTCAACCTCCGGGTTGAGAAGCGGCAGATGCAGTCCGAAGGATTGCACACCGGCACCATCCGCGCCGCCAGTCTCGGCCTGACCCCCGGCGTCTATTACCTCCGTTTCACCCTCGACAAACAAGTCATCGTCGACAAAATCGTGAAAATCTAACACCCATTTTGCATTTTGTGTTTTCCAATTTGCACTTTGCTATTTTTCATTCTGCCACACCATTGTTCAATGAACCATCCATTAATAATCATCACCGCCTTAATCACCCTCGCCTGCAGCGGCTTCCGGGCCACCTCTCCCGGTGAGGGAGCGATACCGGCTGCCATTTTCATTGTGGAGTACCCCTGCGATTCCATCCCGGAGTTTAACCGGAAGATCGTTGAGCTGGCCAGGCAGCAGATCGGCACCACCGTCGGCCGCGGTGAGTGCTGGGACCTGGCTGCCCTGGTGCTGAACACCAACGGGGCAAAGTGGGACAAAAGCTATGGCTTTGGCCGGAAAGTGGACCCGGCAAAGGAGTGCGTCTACCCGGGTGACCTTATCCAGTTCGAAGGTGTGCAGATCAAGTATACAAAAGGCCGTACCGTCTATACCGAAACGATGGGGCACCACACCGCGGTGATCAATGAAGTGAAGTCAAAGGGCGTTTTTGTCCTGGCCCACCAGAATACCGGCACCTCGGGCAGAAAAGTCGGTCTCAGCGATCTAGACCTGAAGACGATTGTTAAGGGCAAATTCCAGATTTACAGGCCTGTGATGTAAGCCCTTCCCTTTCAATAATTCATCATTCATTATTCGTCATTCACTATTCGTCATTCGTTATTTACAAAAAAATGCCACAAAGCCACCAGGACACTAAGAGACACAAAGTATAAATATCTGTATTATATACCTTGTGAATCTTCGTGACTTTGTGCCTTTGTGGCAATAATGCATTCGGAACTGGCCCAATATTCAGGATTCAATTTTAACCGGCATTTTTTCAATGTTCCCCACTCCTCGATTCGTTAATGGTATGATCACCTGACTACTAATAATAAAAATCGTCCCCTGAACCATGAAAAACAAAAAGTGAACAGGAAAATACCCGCCACAGTATGTTCGGAATGAAAAATGCGTATATTTGCACCCTCAAACCGGAGAACGTTCCGGACAAATCGGGGTGTGGCGCAGTTGGCTAGCGTACTTGCATGGGGTGCAAGGGGTCGGAAGTTCGAGTCTTCTCACCCCGACTTTTCAAAATGAAATGCCTTGTAAATCAGCGATTTACAAGGCATTTTTCTTAGTAGTAGAAAATATAGTAGATATTTATTTCCTTCTGAGAATGTATTTTCCTCATGATCTAATGCGAGAAATGCGAGCTGTCATTTTATAGGACGTTGTCCTAATGGATAAACCATTCACTTTGACCAGTGTCTGCCGATCCAAATTGACCACCCCTGTGCCGGTGTAAAAATCGGTTCGCGCCAGGGCAAATTGACCACCCCCTGCCGATTCAAATTGACCACCCCTTAGAACGATATTTT
>JAPLDF010000044.1 GCA_026391835.1 Bacteroidota bacterium | reverse complement strand
TTTTAAGGTTACAGTACTGAAAAATGGCATAAGAAGATACATCCTTTAAACCAAATAATTATCTTTAATACTGTATTGTATGTAGTTATACCTTTTGGCATCACAAAATGTATTTTAAAAAGATGTGTATAAAGAGTAGCCGCGCGGAGAGGGGGAGGATGGTCGTTGTTTCCGCTAATTTTTTACTACCTTTGCTCCATGGAATCGACCCGTCAGCAAAAAATATCGCGCCTGATCCAGAAGGATCTCGGCATTATCTTCCAGCAGGAGAGCAGGAATCTCTTTGGAGGAGCTTTGATCACGGTAACCAAAGTGCAGGTGAGCAAGGACCTTGCCATCGCAAAAGTCCACCTGAGCTTGTTTATCACCACGGACAAACAGGTGTTGCTCGAAAAAATCAGGCATCACGGCCGGGAGATACGTCACTTCCTTGCACTGCGCGTTCACAACCAGCTGCGTGTCATGCCCGAACTGCAGTTTTTCCTGGATGATTCGCTTGATTATATTGAAAATATCGATAGCTTGCTTAAATAAACAAGCGGACAGGCGGACAAGCGGACGGGCGGACAAGCGGACGGGCGGACGGGCGGACAGGCGGACAGGCGGACGGGCGGACGGGCGGACAGGCGGACGGGCGGACAGGCGGACGGGCGGACCAACCCTGCATTGTTTTCATTGCTTTCATTGTTTTCATTGCTTTCATTGTTTGCATTCTTACATTTTAATTTGACCTATGCAGTACGATCCGATAAAGAAATCGCTGGGAAAGGTTTTCAATAAAACCCCCTTCCTGCGGATATTGTTTTACAAACTGCTTGACCTGCTGCTGCTGCGTGCCTGGCATGTGCGGAAAGAGATCAGGCAATGGGCGGGTCTGTCAGAACCTGCCGACCGCAATACCAAACGAATGATCCTGGATGCCGGATCGGGATTCGGGCAGTACACCTGGTTTCTCACCGGCATGTCGCCATGGTGGTTCGTAGATGCCGTGGATGTAAAAGATGAGCAGATCGCCGACTGCAATGCCTTTTTCGCAAAGATGGGCAGAAAAAATGTACTCTTTGAAAAAGCTGACCTTACCCGATTTTCACAGCCCGACCGGTTTGACCTGATCCTCTCTGTGGATGTCATGGAACATATCGGCGATGATGAAGCTGTATTCCGGAATTTCTATGACTCGCTGACGCAGAAGGGAATGTTGCTGATTTCAACTCCTTCGGACCAGGGTGGCTCTGATGTGCACGACCATGAAGAGGGCGAGTCGTTCATCGACGAGCATGTCCGTGACGGATATAACATAACCGACATACAGGAAAAGCTGAACCGTGCCGGGTTTACAAAGACTGAAGCGCGTTTTACCTATGGCACCCCCGGGAAGATCGCCTGGAAGCTTTCGATGAAATACCCGATCCTGATGCTCAACACCACCAAACTTTTTTTCATCCTGCTTCCATTTTATTACCTCCTCACCTACCCAGTGGCGTTTTTCTGTAACTGGCTTGATACAAAGATGACACATGAAACCGGGACGGGGCTGATTGTGAAAGCCTGGAAATAAATAAAATGCAAAATGAAAAATGAAAAGGCAAAATGCAAATGAAAAGGCAAAATGGTGAAAGGGTAAAATTCAAATGTTCATTCGTAATTCCTAATTCGTAATTCCTTTGAACTTCCCCTTCTATATCGCCCGCCGTTACCTGGTCTCGAAGAAGTCGCACAACATCATCAACATCATTTCGGGGATATCGGTTGTGGGCGTGGCTATCGGGGCCATGGCACTGATCATTGTCCTTTCGGTATTCAACGGTTTCGACCAGCTGGTGGTTTCGCTGTTCAGCTCATTCAACCCCAGCATCCAGATCACCCCAGCCCATGGCAAAACCTTTGACCTGAAAAGCTTTCCGCTTGACAAATTGCAAAAAACACCCGGTGTGCTGCATGTTGCCGAGGTAATCGAAGAGGATGCCCTGATGAAATACAAGGATGACCAGTCCATTGTGACCATTAAAGGCGTGAGTGAGGCTTACACGAAAATGAGCGGGCTTGACACCATGATGGTTGAGGGAAAATTCCTGTTGCAGGATGGCGACAAGGACTATGCGCTGCTCGGGTACGGGGTGGCCGGCACCCTGAATGCCAACCTCCAGGATTATGTAAACCCGATTGCCGTTTATGTTCCGCGGCGAGATGCAACCTTTTCGGGCGGATTTGAAAATGCCTTCAATACCGAAGTCATCTTTCCTTCCGGCTTTTTTCAGATCCAGTGGGAATACGATGTCAAATATGCCATCCTGCCGCTGCGTTTCGTGAAAAAACTGCTTGACTATGGCGATGAACGCACCTCGCTTGAAGTTGACCTGGCCAAGGATGCCAGCCAGGCGGATGTGCAGAAAAGAATAGAGCTCCTTGCCGGCAGCAAATACATCATTAAAAACCGCTACCAGCAGGAGGAAATACTGTTTAAGATCATGGTATCTGAAAAGAATTACATCTTCATGATCCTGACGCTTATCCTGATCATTGCCACCTTCAACGTGATCGGAACATTGTCCATGCTCATCCTGGACAAGAAAAAGGACATTGCCGTGCTGCGGAGCCTGGGAGCAAACCACCGGCTGATCCAGGGAATTTTTCTCCTTGAAGGCGTACTCATATCCTTTATCGGTGCCATGCTGGGGCTGGCGCTCGGGGCGATCGTTTGCTGGGTGCAAATCAGGTTTGGCCTGGTGCACCTGGGATCGGCCGACAGCAGTTTTGTGGTGAGCGCATACCCGGTGCTGATGAAAGTAACCGACTTTTTTGCCGTCTTTTTCACGGTGATGTTTGTCGGTTTCCTGGCTGCCATCTACCCTGTGTACAATATCCGGAAGGTTGATACCACCATGGTCAGGACAGAATAAACTCCCCTCCTTTTTCCAGGGGCACTTCTGAAAGTCAGTTATAACATTCACAAATATTTTTATTTGTTGTATTGGATTATCTTGTAACTTTGTTATGTTGAGAAACCATGTAACCATTTAAATTTGATCGTTATGCGTAAAACCCTGGTACTATTCGTTTCCTTTGTATTTGCAATGACCGCGTTTGCCGGCAACTGGATCAATATCAACAGTGCGTTTCCGACTCCCGCCGGCACCAGGCTGGTCTCCTCAACGATTGACCGGTCGACCATTCAGTTCACCCTTGTAGGCTTTTATCTCCGCGAAGTGCAAACGCCGAATGGTGCTGCTTTTACAGTTGAAGTTGCAAAATCAACACCCATCCAGGAGGCCGGCTCCCCTGATTTGCCCAAGTTAACGGCATCCGTGGTCATTCCCGACCAGGCAGGCATGGGTTTCCGGGTTGTTTCTTCCAATTATAAAGATTATCCCGGCATCATGGTTGCGCCATCAAAAGGGGTGATCTCACGTGATATTGATCCCTCAACCGTTCCATACTCCTTCGGACCAGCTTATTCCAGGGATGGTTTTTACCCGGGCCAGCCCGCCGATACCCGCGAACCATATATCATCCGTGATGTTCGCGGGCAAACCCTGGTTGCATACCCCTTTCAGTACAACCCGGTTACAAAAGTCCTGCGGGTGTTTTACAGCATGACCATCGAACTCTATAAAACAGCAGAAACCGGCATTAACCCTTTACCAATGGCACAAACCGGGAAAACGATCTCCCAGGATTTCCAGCCGGTGCTGGCTCACCAGTTCCTGAATTTCGATGCCATGAATTACACCCCCCTGGGTGAATACGGGAACCTGCTGGTGATTTGTTACGGTCCGTTCATGAGTGCCATGCAGCCTTATGTAAACTGGAAACTCGCCGAAGGATATCATACCGAAATGATAAACAAGGATTCGGCCGGTTCCACTGCGGCACAGATCAAGACATTCATCGCCGGCTATTACAACACCCACGGACTTACCCATGTGCTCCTTGTCGGCGATGGTGCGCAGGTCCCCACCAATACAGGGGGTAACCTTGGAGGCCCGTCAGACAATGCTTATGGTTATATTGTCGGGAACGACCACTATTCAGATGTCTTTGTCGGAAGATTCTCAGCCGAAAATACCGCGCAGGTGCAAACACAGGTGCAGCGCACCCTCGAGTACGAGCAGAATCCCCAATTTCTTGCGGATGACTGGTATTCCACGGTAATCGGCATCGGTTCGGACCAGGGCCCCGGCGATGACAATGAATATGATTACCAGCACATCAGAAATCAGCAAACCCAGCTGCTGGGGTATAAATATACCATGAACCCGGAGCTGTTCGACGGGTCGCAGGGTGGCAACGATGCCCCCGGGAATCCCACGCCTCCAACAGTTGCAACAGAAGTGAACGCTGGCGCGAGCCTGATCCTGTACACCGGCCACGGCAGCAACACCTCGTGGGGAACATCAAATTTCAGCAATACCAACGTCAACCAGCTGACCAATACGGGGAAGCTTCCTTTTGTCTGGTCCGTTGCCTGTGTGAACGGCAATTTTACCGCCGGTACATGTTTCGCCGAAGCATGGTTGCGGGCATCGCAGGGCGGCCAGCCCACCGGGGCAATCGCTTTTCTCGGTTCCACGATCAACCAGAGCTGGAACTCCCCGATGGAAGGCCAGGATGCCATGACCAACATCCTCATTGAATCCGATTCAAACAACATCAGGCGCACCTTTGCCGGGCTGTCAATCAACGGCTGCATGAAAATGATCGATTCGTATGGCACCGATGGCGCCAACATGGCCGATACATGGACTGTTTTCGGAGATCCGACGATCATGGTACGTACTGCAACTCCTCAGCCCATTGCAGCGCAATACGATTCGGTGTTGTTTGTCACTGATTCATCCCTTACCGTAAATTGCGGGGTCAACGGTGCCAGGGTTACTGCAACCCGCGCCGGTACCATTCTTGCCACGGGCATCATTGCGAATGACGAGGTTACGCTTGCATTCCCTGCGCTGACCCTTGCTCCCGACACGATCCACCTGGTGATTACCTCCTACAACATGCTCCCTTTCCAGGGAAACCTTATTGTTCATGCCATCCCTGCTCCTGTAGTTGCAGGCTTTTCCGGGTTGCCCACGAGGGTTGTACCCGGCCATTCCGTTGCCTTTGCAGATACCTCTGCCGGAAACACCACCACATGGCATTGGTATTTCCCGGGCGGGACACCTTCCAGTTCTACCGAAAAAAACCCGGTCATCACCTATGAAACTGTCGGGAACTATGATGTAAAACTGGTAGTTGGCGATGGTTTTTCAACCGACAGCGTATTGAGTACCGGGTATATTGTCGCGGATTTCCCGGCTGCCACCTCCGATAAAACCGGACCGTTCACCTTTACGGCCCTGCCCAACCCCTGCAACGGTAATTTCACCCTGCAGGTGAAGTCAACCCCCGAAGATAAGCTGGAGCTCACCGTATTTGATATGATCGGCACCGTCGTTTATTCCGGGAAGGACATTTCTGTTTCAGGCCACTTAAGTAAAGCCATTAACCTGGGTGCGCTGCCGGAAGGAATTTACTTTTTGAAAGTGGCAGGGAAAGAGGGTATGGCTACGCGAAAGCTGGTGGTTAAAAGATAACACTCACTTCGGCTTCGCTCACTTCGGCTTCGCTCAGTGAGCGGTCGGTTGCACCTGGGCAATGCAACATCCCTCACCCCCTGACCTTCTCTCCGTCCGGATTTACTGTTTATTCCCATCTTTAAAATCAGAGAACACCGATGCTGTTTTTTAACAACTGGATTTCAGCAAGTTGAATCCGGGTAGAAGAACGGACAATTGACAGAGTCGTCATCAGTCCTTATAAGAGGATGGTCCCGAAGGGATCAAATATTGGTAGCAATATGAGGACAATTCAAATTATCGACCCTGTAGGGGTCGTATATTCTGTGAAATCAAAAAACAGTCGTCAGTAAACCACCCCAATTATCTTATGTCATGATTGATAATTGTCTATTGTACCGCTACTTTTAATCCGACCCTTACAGGGCCGATAATGCTGACCTTGGCAACAATTCTATCAAAATACGACTCCTCCGGAGTCAGCCTTGCGATTTTTGGAATACCCTGGTATGAAACGTATTTACGATCATCCTCCCCTTCTCCGTGCGGAGAAGGGGCAGGGGGATGAGGTATTGTGGCTGAGTCCGGACAGAGGAAAACAGAATTATCAGGGTGTAATTTCGCCCGATTTGGCAACATGGAAAACCTCTTTGGTATCGGCATCAGAGATAAATGCAATAACGCTGCAGTGGCCAGGCACCCAGGATACGGGGGTGAAATCAAATGAATATGACTTTGTTATTAAATCGCCGGCCACCGGGTTGACGGCAATTTCTTCCCCGAAACTCCCGTTGAGGGAGCCGCGCAGCATATGCATAAACCTGTAGTTGTAAATGATCGTTTTATCGTTCAGCTGGCCGCCATAAATGCTGTCTTCGAGAATGCAAACTGTCAGGTTTACCTTGCTTGTCATCCCTGCCAGGAATTTAACCTCAACCTTTGAATTCAGCTGTTTCGTCTGGCTGCTGAATGTATTGTGTACGGTCATGACTGCCATCCTGGGCAGGACATCAGCCACCTTGACCGCCTCGTACCATTCGGAAGGGCCAAAGGAAATTTTCCCCTTGTAAGGAAGCCTGTTGACCATTCCCTTTGGGTTCACGTTGATGTTAAAACCACTGTAGCCATACCAGTCATTTCCGGCAGCACAGGTGTAATCGGCTGCCAGGTAAGGAGGATAACTTACCGGGTTGGGCTTGGCAAAGGAACCGGCGTGAACAGCGATGATATATACCAATCCCGGGTTAAGATCACGGATCGTCGTTGCAACTTCAGCTGCAGGAGCGCAATTTACGCACAGGTGACCGGTATAATCCTCCAGCAGCACCGGTCGTTTGGTTGTATCAACAATGATCGACTTCACCGTATAATAGGGTTCGCTGACCTTTGTACACGACTGGAGCAGCATAACGCCAAAAAGCAGAAAGATGGTTATCTGGAAAATCGCTTTCATATTCCTTTCAATTTGTTTTCAACTTGATAATTTTTCCCGGGACACGTATCAGAAACTGCTGGTTACGGTCAATGTAAGGCCGGTAGTTGCAGGAACGTTCCTGCAAACCCCTCCGACACATATGATTCCTTCGCGCTGCCGTCCGTACGAAAATGAAATCCGCGTCGTGTGGTTGGTGTAACCGGCACTCACGGTGTAGTAATTCAGCCGCTGCGAAACAATGTCGTTGCCGTAATTGTACTGATCCACCACCGAAACAAACCAGGCCGGCGAAATGGTGAGTTCGATCAGGCCGGCAACCCAGTTCCCATTATCCTGTTTGGTAAATAATCCCTGTACCTCGCCGCGAAGGGTGTGTTTTTTTGTGATATTCCACGCCACGTCGGCAATCCCGATCTGTGAATAAATTGTGCCAAAGTCCTCCGAACCATGGCCTTCCACGATTTCCTTGTTGTAGGTCTGATAGAGATAGGTGAAAATCCCTTTCCATTTTTTCCCGAATTTCTTGGTTACCTCAATGTTGGCATCCTGGTAATACACTTCATCGCCTGCACCATAAAAAGATGATTTGTACCCGAGGGTCCCGGTCTGCCCGATAAGCGTGGTATCGTTGACCTGGGTCTTCTTCAACCCGTTAACCTGGGAAAAATTACCGGCAATTGACAATCCGGTCTTACCTCCCAGTGCTGAATTTTTTGGAAAATGCAACGTAACGGTGCCCGAAAGTCCTACTTCACCATTGGGCTGTGTTGAATACGGATACATACTTGCGAGGGCGTATGAATGCTCCTTGGTAATGGCAGACAGGTAGTTGATGTTAAGCATGTTGTTCGTCAGCGACCGGTCTGATTTGAAACTCATGTTATCGATCCATTTCGACATCAGTGAAATGCCCAGCCCCGGCTTGGAAAAGGATAAATTTGTAAATAAGCCGTCACCGTTTTTATAGATATATTTATTCGATTCGTTGGGGTCGTTGATTTTATGGGCGTATTCGGTGAACCAGTTGAAATCGCCGATGTTCAAATTGAACCGGCCTCCATAGTTTGATACGTTCTCAGGCAGCGTAAGTGCAAGAAGTTTACCGCCGGAGGCAATCTCCTTGGTGGTTCCCTGCTGGTAATCACTTACAAAAGAACCTCCCAGCGTCAGCTTGACTTTGGCGTCGTTCAGGCTTGAAAAAATATCATTGAGATAAAAATCGGCATCAAAACCCTTTACGATGCCCCGGTTATAATCTTTATAGGGATCCCAGTAATAGCGCTGAACGCCATAAACACCCTTGAAGGTTATACCCTTGGCGGGCATCACCTTTACCCGGAGGCCCCGCAGGGAGTTGTCGTACCCGAGCGTCCACTCCTGGTAGGTGCGCAGGATCATCCCATACCCAAACTGTTCATAAAAATTCCCGGCGGTTACGTCGATGTAGTCGTTCTTATAATTCACGTACCAGTAAGGCACGCCAACCCCGTTATATTCCGCGTCATACCCCATTTGCGGCGGCAGATAGGCCTCAAACCGCATGCCTGCTGTGAAATTTCCCAGGGTATAGTTCACCTCGGTAAATGCATTCATCCGGATCAGCTTGCCGGCGAGGGTTGAATCGGTTATCCCGGTCTTGGGATCGGTGAGATAATAGGAGGCATCGGCCTGCATGCTGCCGTGAACTTCACTCCCTTTCAGCACATCCTGCGATTTGACCATCACAGGAACAAGGAACAATAAACTGATTGTTCCCAGAAAACAGCAGAATCTTCTATTCAAGGTGTTGGATGTATTAAGTGCAAAAAATACAAATTTCCTGACTATTTGATCTCTTCGCCCCGGTTGAGTTTGCGAACCATCTCAATAAGGTTCAGTTCATCGCCTTCGGCAAACGACGTGTGCTGGAAAACGACCTGCCCTTTGCTGTTCAGCAGAAATGTATGGGGGATAGGGCCGACATTCATGGCCCGTTTGAAGTCGCTGTTGGGATCGAGCAATACGGTATAATCCCAACCCTTTCCATTGACCATGGGTGCCACAAGTGTCATTGAACGCGAATCATCAACCGATATGGCATAAAGCTTTACGCCGGTTTCCTTCACCCAGTCATCGTAAACATCTGCAATGGTGGTCAGTTCGCGCACACAGGGTTTGCACCAGGTGGCCCAGAAGCTGATGATGACCGGCTTCCCGTTGTTTACAATGCTGTCGGAGGTAAAAGGCAATCCTTTAACTGTTTTCAGCTTGACAGATGGGAGTTTTTTGTAGTTGAACACACTCTCCTGGGCCAACAGGGTGCCGGAGAATAAGAGCAGGAGCAATAAGATATTGAGTTTTTTCATCATGATACTGTTTTTCAATTCACAAAATTAGGAAAATTATGGAATATAGACCTCCAAAATTTTAATGGCAGGTTCGGGAAGCAGGGTGATTCCTGCAACTGTTGCCGGGAGGAGTATGACCTCCCCGGCCGACAGGGAAACACTGTCTTCACCGGTCCTGAGTTCCGCCTTTCCTTCCACGCAAACATAGATCACGAAAGAATCCAGTGAACTGTAGTCCTTTTCTGTCGCCCGGTCGAAGTCAAGCATATTGGTCATAAAAAACGGGCAATCAACCAGGGTAACCGGCTTGTTGCGGATGCTCCTGTACTCTGTCCTGTATGAATGAACCGGGCTGAAATCAATGGCGTCGAGGGCCAGGCCGGTATGAAGTTCCCGCGATTTACCTTCGCCGTCAACACGGTCCCAGTCATAAATGCGGTAAGTGGTATCGGAAGTTTGCTGGATTTCGGCCAGCAGGATGCCGGGCCCCAGGGCATGAACCCTGCCCGACGGGATAAAAAAGGCATCCCCCTTCTTCACTTTTTCGAAATTGAGCAACTCCTTCAGCCGCTTTTCCTCCAGGAACTCCAGGTAGGTTGCCGCATTCGTGGTCCGGTTAAACCCCGTTATCAGTTCAGCACCGGGATCAGCATCAAGGATGTACCACATTTCGGTTTTCCCGCTTCCGATGTCCCGGCGGGCGGCAAGAGCATCATCGGGATGGACCTGGATGGAAAGCCAGTCGTTGGCATCGATAAATTTCACCAGGATCGGGAATTCTTCGGGATACATCCCATAGACTCTTTCACCTACCAGTTCATCCATGTAAATCTCAAGAATTTCATTGAGTTCATTCCCCTCAAGGAATCCATTGGCAATAATGGTCTGCGAACCGGCAACTCCCGACAAAGCCCAGGCTTCCCCGCAATTTGGAAGCGGTGAAAAATCGAGCCCAAGGCTGGTGCTGATCTTGCGGCCGCCCCAGATCTTATCTTTAAAAACCGGCTTGAACTTTAATGGATACAACATGGGTGTTAATTTTGATGATTGGTGGTGATATATAATAATTTACGATTTGGGATTTACGATTTTGGGATGAAAATGCTAACTCCGAATCGGAATACAATACCTGTTTTGGGTTATCAGCTGATCAGAACCCCATTCGTAAATCTAAAATCGTAAATCGTAAATCCATTCTCCTTACCTTTGACATTCAATTTAATGACAAAACTACTAAATATATGATTAAAGCCCTATGTGTTTTCTGCGGTTCCAGCATGGGCCGGCAGCCATTGTATGCCGCACAGGCCGTTTTGCTGGCGGAACATCTCCTGGCGGAAAAGATTACACTTGTTTATGGCGGGGCTAATGTAGGGCTGATGGGCGTTCTTGCCGATACCATGCTTGCAGGTGGCGGCAAGGTGATCGGGGTGATGCCAAAATCGCTGGTTGAACGCGAAGTTGCCCATGCCGGTCTTACTGAAATGCATATTGTGGAAGGGATGCAGGAGCGCAAGGCACTGATGGCCGATCTTTCCGATGCTTTTATCGCTTTGCCCGGCGCCTATGGCACCCTGGACGAACTGTTCGAAGTACTTACCTGGAACCAGCTCGGCATCATCACCAAACCAATCGGGTTGCTGAACCTCGACGGATTTTTCAACCCGTTGCTGCAAATGCTTGATCATGCGGTGGCTGAGAAATTCCTGCGCCCGGAACACCGGAGGATGCTCATTATCGGGGATAATTTTACCAGGATAATGAATGACCTGGAGAAATACCAGCCTGAAACGGCAGAGAAGTGGATTGAACGGCTGAAGGCCGGGAAAATATAATGAAGACAATGCAGACAATGCAGGCAATGCAGGCAATGAAAACAATGCAAAATCCTGGTTAGCCGGGTGTTTTTCCATTTTGATTTTGATTTTTGATCTTTGATTTTACCATATGCTGATAATTGGGATTACCGGCACCCTTGGAGCCGGCAAAGGTACGGTTGTGGAGTATCTCGTTGAAAAGAAAGGGTTTGACCACTATTCTGTCAGGGCTTTCCTGCTGAAGGAGATCAACCGGCGCGGGATGCCCGGAAACCGCGACAGCATGGTAGCGGTCGCGAATGAATTGCGCAGCAGGCACGGGGCATCGTTTGTCACGGATCAGTTGTACAACGAAGCCGCGCTCATTGGCAGGAACTGCATCATCGAGAGTATCCGCACCCCGGGAGAGATTGTATCCTTGCGGGAAAAGGGGAGTTTTTTCCTTTTTGCCGTGGATGCAGACGCAGCCATCCGTTACCGGAGGATTGCCGAGAGACAATCTGAAACAGACCATATCTCCTATGAGACCTTCATTGATGACGAGGCCCGGGAGATGAACACCTCCGATCCGAACAAACAGAACCTCAAGGCGTGCATCCGTGAGGCCGATTTCATCATGAACAACAATGGCACGAAAGAAGACCTTTTCGGGGAGGTTGAAAAAATTTTGAAACAGATAATATAACCGACATGGAAAAAACACCATATATACGCCCCTCCTGGGATGAATACTTCATGCAGATTGCCCACACCGTTTCGGAACGTGCCACCTGCGACCGTGGCCGCAGCGGATGTGTCATTGCGCGCGACAGGCAGATCCTGGTCACCGGGTACGTCGGTTCTCCGCGCGGACTGCCGCATTGCGACGAAGTTGGTCACCTGATGAAAAAAATGCTGCATGAAGATGACCGGGTTACCCAGCACTGCATGCGCACGGTGCATGCCGAGCAAAATGCCATCTGCCAGGCTGCCCGTCTTGGTATTCCTATGGACAAGGCCACGTTATATTGCCGGATGACACCGTGCAGGACCTGTGCCATGCTCATTATCAACTGCGGCATCGTGCGGGTGGTTTGCGAGCGGAAATACCACGACGGGAATGAATCTGAAGAGATGTTCAGACAGGCCGGCGTACTCCTCGAATATGTGCACGATGAAGTCCAGCAGTACGAAAAGCAATAATCAATAAATTGCCACTTCGTGTTCCCCGGTTGATTTTGTAAACCCCCTGTACATTGAACTGGTATTGAACGGCATGGCAATGTTGCCATCCTTGTCAACGGCAATCAGTCCGCCTGCCGCTTTCTGTTTCGTCAGTTTCTCAGCGATCAGTAATTTTCCGGCCTCTTCGACAGTCATCCCCCTGTACTCCATCAGGGCCGAGAGATCGTAAGCAATCACATTCCGGATGAAAAATTCGCCCTGGCCGGTGGCAGAAACAGCACAGGTATTGTTGCTGGCGTATGTTCCCGCCCCGATGATGGGAGAATCCCCTACCCTGCCGGCCATTTTCCCCATCTGGCCGCCGGTGGAGGTAGCCGCGGCCAGGTTGCCTTTCTGGTCAAGAGCCACAGCCCCGACGGTGCCATGTTTTTCTTTTTCAGCCTGGCTCCCGTTCGATCCGGAAGGTGAGCTCTTCCACTTTTTCCATGAAGCCAGCCTTTCGGGCGTGATGAAGTAAGCGGAGTCAACCGGTTTCAATCCCATCTTTTTTGCAAAACTTTCGGCACCCCTGCCCACCAGCATCACATGGCTTGTTTTATCCATCACCAGCCTCGCTGCGGCTACCGGGTTTTTAATGGTGGTAACCCCGGCTACAGCCCCGGCCATCCCGGTACTTCCATCCATGATCGAAGCGTCGAGTTCCGCTTTGCCGTATTCGTTCAGAACAGCACCCTTACCGGCATTGAACAGCGGACAATCCTCCATGAATTTAACCACAGTTTCAACAGCATCCAGGCTGCTTCCGCCTCCTTCAAGGATTTTTGCCCCAAGCGAAAGTGCTTCGTCCATCTTGCCAAGGTATCCTTTTTCAGTTTCTTCCGACATCGTGCCCTTGCCCGGTCCGCCTGCTCCGCCGTGGATCACCAATGTCCAGGTTTGACGGGGATTTTCAGCTGAAGCAACGGAGATCAATTCGACCTTTGCCTCTTTAGTTACTTTCTCCTGCGCTGCCAGGGGCCTGGCCGGCAGGAGGAAGATCATCATCATTGCGGGAACCGCGAAATATTTGCGGGTGAGGAAACCCTGTAAACGATTAAGCATTTTCATATGGCATGTGTTATAATTTGGACAAACCGAACCTGAAACAACAATCTATAAAAATGCCACCAGGGCACAAAGACACCAGGGAACACAAAGTGATGATTTTCAACATTTACACCTTTGTGTAATCTTTGTGACCTCGTGCCTTCGTGGCTTTACAACATTCCCGATCTGTTGTCATTTAATAATTTGTTTTAAAAACTGTGTAAAATTAATCAATCCGGTGATTTGCAGGATGGTCAGGATCACTGATAATAAAATGACTGCACGGATAAACCCCGCCCCTTTTTTCACGGCAAGGTATGAAGCAATCAACGCCCCGATCATGCTCCCAACCGAAAGGACGACACCATACAGGTAGTTTACTTTACCATCAATGATAAAAACCAGCAACGCAAAGATTGCATAGAAAAATACGATAAGGTTTTTTACGGCATTGGCCTTTACCAGGTCATACCCGACTCCCAGGACCAGCGCCATCAGCAGGAAATAGCCAACCCCTACCTGGATAAATCCGCCATAAAATCCAACGATAAAAAAGATGCCGAACTGCCACCATTTCAGTGGCTGCGACAACATGGCCGGCTTCTCTTTCATCCATTTGCCAGGCTTGTAAAACAGGAAAAACAGCATGATGACCATCGATACCGCCATGGCGATCTCAATAACACGTGTATTGACATCCACTGCAAGGTAGGCGCCAAGAATGGCCCCGATGGTTGCCGGAACCGACAGCCATACCGGGCGGAGGTTGTCAAACATCTTCTGCCGGGTGAAACTGCCGACAGAGGAGAGTGTTTGAAAAAAGATGCTGATCCGGTTGGTTCCATTGGCGATGTTTGCCGGCAACCCAAGGATCAACAGCAGTGACAGGCTTATGACCGAGCCGCCGCCGGATAACGTGTTGATAAACCCGACAAAAATACCTGCCAGGATGATTATGAATATTTCAGCAAGAGACACCTTATAATTACGAATTAAAAATTAAAAATTACGCAGTCCGCCCGTCCGCTTGTCCGCCCGTCCGCCTGTCCGCCTGTCCGCCTGTCCGCTTGTCCGCTAGTTCACCAGTTTGCTGTGCCTTCTTCCATAACTGAAGTAGATGATGAGCCCGATAGCCAGCCAGACCAGGAAGCGCAGCCAGTTGGTAACTCCCAGCTGGGCCATCAGGTAAAAGTTTGTCAGCAGTCCCAGCACCGGGATGAGCGACAGTTGACTGCGGATACCAAACCAGGTAAGCACCATGGCCGAAATGATGAAAATCAGGATCGGAAATTCAGTAAGGAGCAAATGCCAGGCAAAAGATGCCGGGAAAATATTCCCGGAGGCATCACGGGCTGTATTAAAAAACATGCTGATTTCCGGACGGTTCCAGTAAAACAGCACGATGAAAACCCCGGCCCAGATCACCGGCAGGAAATAACGGCTGTTGAAGTATGGAACCTGGAATCCTTTTTCATTTGCAGGAATGTCGTTCTTTTTCCAGCCGCTCTGGAGAACAAGTACGCCGCCTGAAACCAGGATGAAGGCAAACAGGGTTCCGATGCTGGTCAGGTCGGTAACTTCGGTGAGGTTCATGAAAAGCGACGGAATGGCCACCAGGATACCGGCAATGATCGTTGCAAAATAGGGCGTTTTGAACCGCGGATGAATTTTCGAGAACGACCGGGGCAGCAACCCGTCCCTGCTCATGCTCATCCAGATGCGGGGCTGCCCCACCTGGAATACAAGCAGTACGCTTGCCATGGCGATCACGGCGCTGATGGCGATCACGCCCGAAAGTTTTGTCAGGTGCAGTTTCTGAAACGCAAAAGCCAGCGGGTCACCGACTCCGAGTTCTGAATAATGCAACATCCCGGTAAGCACAAGGCTGATCATGATGTACAGCACCGTGGTGATGATCAGGGCATAGATGATGGCCCGGGGAAGGTCTCTCCGCGGGTTGCGGCACTCTTCGGCCGTTGTAGAGATGGCATCAAACCCGATGTAGGCAAAAAACACCCCCGAAACGCCCTTCAGCACACCGGCCACGCCGTTGGGTGCAAACGGGTGCCAGTTTTCCGGATCAATGTAAAATGAACCGACGGCAATGATCAGGAAGAGGATGCCGACCTTTAACAACACCATGATGTTGCTTGCAACCTTGGTTTCATAAATACCCACGTAAACCAGCACAGAGATAAATACCACGATCGAAAACGCAGGAATGTCGGCAATGATCCTGATCCCACCGATTACTGGAGCCGACAGCCAGGCGGAATATGCCTCCCGCACCGTGTCGGGCAGGTTTGCAATGGGGATGCCGCGCATCAGTTCGAGGGTTGCCTGGTGATAACCCCGTGCTGCAGAAAGATAGTCGATGCCCAGGTAAGTGGGCACATGCAGCCCCACTCCTCCGAGGAAACCGGTAAAATAGTCGGACCAGGAGATCGCCACGGCAATGTTGCCAATGGCATACTCCATGATGAGGTCCCAGCCGATGATCCATGCGATGAGCTCCCCGAAACTTGCATATGCATAGGTGTACGCACTTCCGCTGATGGGAATGAGCGAGGCGAATTGTGCGTAGCAAAGGGCCGAAAAAGCGCAGGCCATTGCCGTAAAAAGGAAGAGGAGGGAAACGGCCGGCCCCCCGCTGGCAGCTGCATTTCCAATGGTGCTGAATATGCCGGCACCGATCACCGCTGCAATGCCAAGAGCCGTCAGATCAACCACATTGAGGCTTTTTTTCAGTCCCGAATGTTCGCCCTCCCGGCTATGCGCATCCTTCAGGATATGGCTGATGGATTTCTTACGGAACAGGTGCTGATTTGACACTATTTTTTTTCGATAAAGATAAAATAATTTCTAATCGGGAAAGGGAAGAAATGACAGTTACAAGTGACAAATGACAAGTGACAAATGACAAATTGGGTGCTGAGACGGAGAATATTCTTTTAGCGGAGGATGATGAGTTTTCCGTTGAGAGTACCATTTTTCCGGTTCAGGGTGTAGAAGTAAATTCCGGGTGCGAAGTTGCTGGTGTTCAAGACTGTTTCGGTAGTTCCACGGGGAACGGAGACCTTATCTTGCACACGGCCTGACAGGTCGTACACTGAAATCTCAACCTCCTCATTTGAAGTATTTCCGCCAACAAAGAAAGTTACCTGGCTGGCAGCCGGGTTTGGATAGATCTGCACGCCTTGTACCGGCGCTGGTCCGGCGATCGCGCTCACCGTATTATGCCCTGTTATAAGCTGGCATTCGGGATCGAACAACACCGAATCGACGGCGAATGGAATTACAACAGTAAATGATTGTCCCGAAAAAGTGTTTGATACACGTATGATCGTATCGCGTGAAGCATTTTTAAACATGACGGGAACCGTCATTTCAAAAAAGGGAACTGAAAGATGCGACTGGGTTTGCCTGAGGGTGAAAGAAACGGTGTCTTGTTCCCGGGTCCAGTTTAGCTGGTACGAAGGAAACCCTTCGCCTGTGAACCAGTCATCAAAATACCAGGTTAGATCGAGGCCGCATGCACTTTCGAGGTGCGTTTTCAGATCTTCGGTCCGCGCAAATCCATATGCCAGACCAGGATCTGAGCGATAATTGTTTACCCCGGCAAAAAACGCGGAATCCCCCATGATCCATCTCAGCTGGTGCAGGATCATGGCTCCCTTGGCGTATGAAAGCCGGCCGTCGAAAATACGGTATACACGCGTGGTATCGGTACAGTAAACCGAGCCCCCGGGATAAGCGGTGATGCTTTTTACCCGCGCCATCCTGAATTGTTTCCAGTAAAGGGGTGCCAGATGCTCGTAACAAAGGCCGGAGAGATAGGTGGCAAAGCCTTCGTTCAACCAGATATCTGCCCAGCTTCCGCAGGTAACATCATCTCCGAACCACTGATGGGCAAGTTCGTGGGCCAGGAGTTCAAAACCAAAAGAGGCTACAAATGTCATGGTTTGGTGTTCCATCCCGCCACCCCAGCCAAACTGGGTGTGACCATATTTTTCGCGCTGAAAAGGATACACCCCGAACAGGCTGTCATACAATTGGAGCACAGGTACGATTGCGCTTGTTTGGGCAACTGCGGATGCCGAATCTTCAGGGTAGACGTAGTTCACAACCTCCAGTGTGTCTGAATTATATGGAACCAGGTCGGAATAAACAGCATAGTTGGTTACCGCCAGGCAAACAAGATAGGCTGCAACCGGGTACCGGTGTTTCCAGTGATAAATAATGTCTGAACCAACCGCCGATGACGACATGAGGAGGCCATTGCTGGCCGCCTTGTACGCTGCCGGTGTCCGTATGAAGATATCGATGGAGTCGGCCTTATCTGTCAGCCCGTTTTTGCAGGGCCACCAGTCACTTGATCCGTAAGGTTCTGAAAGCGTCCAGATCACCGGCGTTCCGTTGTGGATGGACTGGCCAAAGGAGCCAAACCCGTTGTCGGGGGGAACTCCATGATAATATACTGAAACAGAGTCGGCGGCATTTGGCGGTATGGCAGATGGGAAATGGATTGTCAGGAGGTCCGAAACATGGGTCCATGGAGTCGACACCTTGTGGTATACCACCGAATCGACCGCCAGGTCCCGGTGCAAATCAAGAACCATCGAATCAGAGGCGGTTTCTGCCTGGCGAAACAGGGTGGTTACATTTCCCGAAATTTCCCTTACCGCGGGATCAATGTTCCAGCAGCACCGGTACCACTTTACATCATAGCCCGCTGTTGCTTCAATATTCCCTGGTTTAAGCTTGCCGGCATGCGCATCCCGCTCTCCTTTTGCGATGATCGCCAGGTCACCGGCATTGAAAGTCACCTGGGCCTGCAGAAGGCAGGAAACCAGCAGGCAAACCAATAAAATTGCTCTTTTCATGGCTATTTCCTGATAAATTTCGTTTGATGCGACAAACCCGGTGAGGCTACCCGGAGGATATACATGCCCGGCGGGAGACTTTGGACGGAAAGTAAACGATTGCCATCCACAAGGTCAAACTGCAACATCAGCTTACCATAAAGGTCATATATTTTGGCTGTTATATCATTTGTGTCCAGGTTTGGGAGTGTAAAAGTGATGGTTTCGCCGGCCGGGTTTGGAAATACGGTGATCCTGTCATCCGTTGTTTCATTGCCGGGTATCCCTGCAGGATGCAACTGGCTGAGGATAGACTGTTTGCGCTTATCCAGGAAAGGCTTGAGTCCGTAAGGTGTGTGATTATCGGTTGCCCGGATAAAGGAGTTGTTAAAATCCGGGACGGTATAACCATAGTCGAGGGTACGGTATGTGTCTTCGATGGCGGCTTGCTGGATCAACTGTTTCAGCAGGTCAATCCGGGGGAAAATTGTGTCGGGGTTGATGATGTTTTTTGCAATGGTATCCAGGTACTGTTTGTATTTTTCATAAAAGGCGGGAACTGCCAGCAGTTTCTGTGACAACGGCAGTGACATGCTTTTATTTATCCAGTTCCGGCAATCACGGATGCCCCAGTCAATGCCAAACCAGTCCACTCCAAAGGTATTGTCGGGGTCGTAGGTGATAAAATCGACCTTCGAATCAGCCGGATTCTCATACAGGTAATAGTTGTTGCGGTTGTAGCCGTAATCGTCCCAGTTGCCGGTCGCCACATCGAGTGCCAGCGATTTCAGAAAATGATCAACATTCAGGATCACCGGGATATCCTGGGCAAAAGTGCCTCCGGCCGGCTGGTTGAGCACGGTGATCAGTTCCACAAGCCGGGTATAATCATCCTGCGATTTATTTGTTTGCAGTTCATAAACCCGGCCCCCGGTGGCTGTTTCATTTTCAAGATCCTTGTAGGTCTGTTCCAGCGGGCCATGGTAAACAAGATCGGCAGGATAGGTACATTTATAGAGATTGCCCCCGGTTTGAAGGTACACCCGGGTAAGCCACTCCTTTTCCATCTCCTCGAGATTGGTGTACAGGCCGTAATATGCATTGTTGATATAGAGTTTTACAAAGCTGGTCCTGCGTTCAACCATTCCCGCTTTTTTCCATATATCGTAAAACAGTTTCTCCCTGATCATTGTAGGATCGTTGTGCTCCCCGTTGAGGTTTATCTTTTTGACTCCCTGGTATTTGCGCCCAGATACATATTCGCTGAAACTGATCTTGAACGATTTTTTCATTGAATAGCGCGAGGTATTTCCCCTGAGACGGAAGCCGACATTTTCGAGGGTGTCGCGGTGCACATTGTCGTCGAAGATAAACCGGGCCATATAATAGTGGTCGCTCAGCACCGAGTCATAAATTACCTGGAGCGAATCGGGATGTATGGTGATATAGATTGCAGATAAACGGGTGTCGTCAAACAGGGTGCTGTCCTGCGGAAGGGCATACCCGGTAAATAAGAGAGCCAGCAGTGCGGATAATATGAGTTTTTTCATTGACAATTCAGTTATTTGTATCCTTTGCTTGCTTCATCCAGCAAATGCATGTCGGCGGCCGAAAGCCTGAATTTCATGGCACCGGTGTTTTCGGCGGCATGGGTTGCTTTTGTGGCGCCGGGGATGGCAACAACGGTCTCGCCGCTGAAATGGATCAGCCAGTTCAGGGCTACCTGCGCGGGTGTTACCTTGTATGTTGCCGCAAGTTTCTGGACCAGTACAGCCACCGGGCGGCTTTTCTCCATCCCCTTCGGCTTGAACTGCGATGAATGCTTGCGGAATCCAATGTTTTTTAACAATTCCGGGTTGTCGTGAAATTTTCCGGTAACGATCCCCTGGGCCAGGGGAGAATAGGCAATGATAGTTATTCCCAGCTCCTTTGCGGTTTCAAGTACCCCGTTTGTCTCGATTTTCCGCTGGAGCAAACTGTACTGCACCTGGTTTGAAACCAGGCTGATTCCCGATTTCCGGAGAGTTTCCCACGCGCTGCGCATCTTCCCGGCCGAGAAGTTGCTCACCCCGACCTGCCTGATTTTTCCGGCCTGGACCAATTTTGCCATGGCCTCCATTTCGGCCACCTCAGAGGAAAAGCCCCAGGGCTGGTGAACCTGGTAAAGGTCGATTGGAAAAGGATCCAGGGCGGCCAGCCTGTCATCAATGGTTTTCAGCAGGTTCGAAGCCGTCCTGAACATTGGCCACCATTTTGTAGCGATCACCACATCTCCCGGTTTTTTGCCAAGTGCCACGAGCGACTTTGCAAGAGCTCTTTCCGAAGCACCCTTACCATATACCTCGGCAGTGTCGAACCAGTTGATTCCTCCTTCCAGGCTTATCCTTACAACATCACGGATGAGGTCATCCTCCAGCGATGGCCAGTATTTTCCTGCCAGGTTGCCCTGTTTGCTGAATTGCCAGCATCCAAGCCCGATGGGGGTTATCCTGATATCGGATCTGCCGAGGGTTCTTAGAGTGATCTGATTTTCCATGATTGCCGGGTTTATATACGTTGTGAACAAAGATAGCCTAAAATGCCATGCAGAGACAATGGCAAACCTGTTGAATTTTTACGTGAAGACAACAAATACCGCAAAGGCGGGGCAGTCATTCCGGCTGATCAGTTCCTGGCAATGTTGAATGACAGGGCGAATACGATTTTAATAGATCTGTAGCCAGATTTCACCCGATCACGCTGCTGATCGCTTTCTGGAGTATTTCGTAGGTAAAGGGCTTGCTGACATATTCGTCCATGCCGGCATTGAGGTACAGTTCCCGGTCGCCTTTCATGGCATTGGCGGTTAATGCGATGATCGCGGAATGGCGGATGGTGCCTTTCTCCTCTTCACGGATGGCCTTGGCCACCTGGTACCCATCCATCAATGGCATCTGGATATCCAGGATGATCAGGTCATATACCCGTGTATGGTATTTCTCAAACGCCTCCTGCCCGTCGCCCACCATGTCCACCTCGAATCCCATTTTTTTCAGCTGAAAGCTGACGATCCGCTGGTTTATGACATTGTCTTCAGCTACCAATACCAGTTTTTTGGTGAAACCGGTGGTTTCTTCGGGTAAAGGGGGGTCGGGCTTGTTTTTCTGAAGATTCGACAAGGTGAACGGCAGGGTGAACCAGAATGTAGATCCTTTTCCGGGCATACTTTCTACGCCGATCGTGCCCCCCATCAGGTCGGTAAGTTTTTTGCAAATCGAAAGGCCAAGCCCCGTGCCTGAAATTAATTTTGATTTATCCTGCCGCACCCTTGAGAAAACACGGAAAAGCGAATCCATCGACCCGGGAGGAATGCCTATCCCGGTATCAACCACTTCAAATTTTAAATTGGCCTTGTTGCCAGACTGGTCAACCCGGGTAATAAGAACGTCAATCTTTCCCTTTTCCGTAAATTTAACGGCATTGTTGGTAAGGTTGATGATGATCTGGCGCAGTCGCTGGGAATCGCCGATGAGTAGATTCGGCACACCGGGATCAGTCAATATGTTGAATATTATTGATTTCTCTGCTGCCTTCATTTTCATCACCAGTGAAATATCTTCCATCACCCGGTCGAGCAGGAAGGGCTGGTAATCCATCTCCATTTTCCCGGCTTCAATGGCTGAGAAATCGAGCACATCATTCAGCAGCACCAGCAGGTTTTCGGCAGAAGTGGTGATCCCTTTCAGCAAATCTGTCTGCTCAGGAGTCAATGCCGAGTTTTTTAGGATTTCCGACAATCCAAGGATCCCTGCCATAGGGGTACGGAATTCATGGGAGATACTGGCAATGAACTCGTTTTTTGCATGGGTGCCGGCTTCTGCCAGTTCCTTCGACTCACGAAGTTGCTCCTCATGCAACTTGCGTTCAGTGATATCCCATGAAATGCCGATCAGCCCGATGATCTGGTTTTCAGCATTCCGGATGGGAGCTATGTTGCTGTTCAACCAGCGTTTTTTGTCCTGGAGGTCCATCTCCTCTTCGATATTGTATTTCGCCAGGCCGGATTCCAGCACTTCCATCTCTTTTTTAATATATTCGTGGTTAAAGTATCCGGGAAAAATTTCCTGGATCTTTTTCCCGATGATCTGGTCTGAAGCAACTCCCGCCAGCTCAGCGAATGACCGGTTAACAATCATATAATTGAGGCTGGTATCCTTGAAATAGACATAAGCAGGGATGGTGGCAAGCAAGGTCGACAGCTCCTCGGCCCGTATTTTCAGGTTATCGGAAACCTTCATCAGGTCGACCGAGGTACGGGTAAGGAGTGATGAAAGTATGTTCTTATCTTTGTTTGACCGTTCATATTTAAACTGCAACTTATCATACTCCGAATTGATCTTCCGCAATTCATCAATGATCGACCCTTTCAGCCCTGAAAAATCCTCCGGCGGCTGCATATTGGACAACTCTTCGATGAACGAAAGAATTTTAAGTGACATCCGGTTTTTGTTTTAATGAAACCATGGTGAACGTTTCGTTATAAAAGTCGCAGGAAGCATTGTAATTGTTTCCGATCTCTCCGTAGGTAAAAAACCCGGCCAGGGGTTTCCCCCAGTTTTTCCATGCTTCGTCAATTTCTTCTGAAATGGTGGGGCCCAGTGCATTGTGACGTGCCATGCAGGAGAACAGGATCAGTACATCGGTTTCCCTGTTCATTTCATAAAACTCATTGACCTTATTCCGCGTGTATTCGATGATTTCAAAACCAGGCGAACTGGAAAAGGTTACAACAGCCCCATTGGGAACCGTACCGGCAAAGATCAGCAATTTCTTTTCGATATCCACATTGATCACAGCCCGCAACACATCGGGAGCCCCGGCTTTTTTGATCAGCAACGGGTATTCAACGCCGATTTCAGGAAGGTCGGTGTCGCGCACATTCAGGTAACTTTTATAAACATCAAGGGCAGGCTGGCCGTCGATCGTATACACCACGTTTCCTTCAGAGTGGGTGATGATCTTGTCGGCGCCAATGCTCACCCATCCGCTGGTGGCTATGCCGTGGATTTCATAATTTTTCGTATCAAAGGCCATGGCGATTGCACCGTTGTTCTCAAGTTTATCCCCGGAGAATACAAATGTCTCTTTAAAACGTGCATCATCACCTGCCAGCCCCCCGAACATGGTGATGTCGTTCCCGGCAACATGCTGGATGCCCCTGACAAGCTGTTCGCCATCGGTGTCAAGACCGCTGCCAAGGATCAGGATGGCCGGTTTTTCGAAAACATCCCCGGCCCATTTCCCGACTTTATTGCCCAGGTCAAACGAAGATTGATCCTTGCCGCTGAACAACCTGATTTCAAAAGTCCCGGGGATGAGCGCCATCATCAGGCACACCAAACCGCCTTCGGTGATAACCTGGTTGTGTTCATCATATAAAAACTCCCCGCAGGAACTGCAACCAAACACACTGACATTGCGTGGTTGAAGAAAAGAGACAATCTCCTGCAAATCAAGTTCGACCGAGGAAAAAACAACAACTGCATTGGGGTTGAATCCGCCGGCTGTCTGATCAGCCCATGCTTGCCTGAATCCTTTTACTGAATCGGTATGGAATGATTTAACGACCATGCTGGCAAATATTTGTGGTTGAATAACTTTTAACAAATATACAAATTTCAGCAAATCGGTCAATTGTTTTTAAAGGCAATGGTTCGGATAAAGAATAACGCTATTTTTGCAGTATAATCTAAAAATTCATGAAAAACACCATTTTCCCGCTCATCATTCTGCTTTTGGCCATGAGGGTTGCAACAGCACAGGAAACCCGTTTAATCCCCAGCGCCGACCATGCTGTTTACTTTGATGTTTCGCCGCCCCTGCGAGATATGGTGAAATCGGCAATGGTCCGGGCCGACGGGAGCTGGAAAGACGGCGTCGTGAACAACTATGTTGATCCCCATGGTGATGCAGACAGAAAGCCGGGCCAGTCACCTCCCCAGGATCCGGGACTGCAGGATTATTTCGGGAACCTGCTCACCGATACCACCATCCAGAACTTCGACGGGATGGGCAATCTCGGCGGTTATGTGCCTCCCGACACCCATGGCGATGTGGGATTCAACCATTATTTCCAGGTAATCAACTGTTCTTATTCCATATACAATAAAAGTGGTGCGCGAATTTTCGGTCCGGCCGGCAACAGCACGGTATGGTCAGGCATGCCGCACAATTCCAACGACGGCGATGCGATTGTTTTGTTCGATGAGCTGGCCAACCGATGGATTTTTTCCCAGTTCTCACTTCCCTACGGATCATCGACAGCCCCGTTCTACCAGATGATTGCCGTGTCGCAAACACCCGATCCTACCGGCAGCTGGTACCGCTGGGTTTATGAATTCAGCGCCATGCCCGATTATCCCAAGTTCGGCATCTGGACTGATGCCTATTATATGTCGACCAACAACTTTGGTACCGGCGGAGCCGGCTGGGTTGGGAACGGGGCCTATTCTTACGACCGCACCGCGATGCTCGCAGGGGATCCCGGTGCCATGCGGATCTCGTTCACCTTATCCCCGGGCAGCGACGGGTTCATCTCCCTGCTGCCGGCCGATTGTGACGGGACATTCCCGGCGATGGGAACACCAAACTACTTTACCTATATCCGCACGGGCGGAACACAGCGCCTTGGCATTTATGAATTCCACTCCGACTTTGTAACGCCTGCCAATTCAACGTTCGGAAACCTGTCTTATCTCAACGTTACCCCTTTCGGCACCCTCGGCTGGGGCAGCGGCATCCCGCAAAAAGGATCCCCGCAGCTGCTTGAAACACTTTCCGACCGCCTGATGTACCGTTTGCAATACCGGAAATTCAATGGTTATGGCTCCATGGTTCTCAACCATACAGTTGATGCGGGTTCCGGAAAAGCCGGTGTCAGGTGGTATGAACTGAGGAATACCGGTTCAGCCTGGAGCATATACCAGCAGGCAACCTATGCCCCCGATCTCCATTCACGCTGGATGGGCAGCATTGCGCAGGATACTTCAGGAACCATTTCAATGGGCTACTCGGTTTCCAGCTCCACTATTTTTCCGGGGATCAGGTATACCGGGAGGTTGAAGACCGATCCGCTGAACCAGATGACGATCATGGAAAAAACAATCGTCAACGGGGGCGGTTCGCAAACAGGAAACTGGAGCGGACGCAGCCGTTGGGGCGACTACAGCGCCCTCAGCGTGGACCCGTCATCCCCTACCACCTTCTGGTTTACAACCGAGTATTATGCCACAACCTCCACCAGCGGCTGGCAAACCCGCATCGCATCCTATTCCTATGCCAATGTGTTCTCATCTGCAGCATCTGTCACCCCTGCGATCATCTGCAGCATTACATCCGATTCTTCACAGCTCCGTGCATACGGCTATGGCGGGAGCGGAACCTATTCCTATTCATGGACTTCCATCCCTGCCGGGTTTACCTCTACCCTTCAAAATCCAAAGATCAAACCGGTGCAGACCACCAAATATGTCGTGGCTACCAGCGACGGCACCCTGACAAGACACGACACCACCGAAATGCGCATTGTGAATGCACCAACCGCATTTGCCGGAAATGACACCATCGTATGCTGGTATGTTTCACCAATCCCTGTAAACGCCACTGCAACCAACTACCTCAGGTTCCTCTGGGGCAGCACCGGCGACGGCACATTTACAGATCCTTTGTCACTTACAACCGCCTATATCCCCGGGATCCGGGATAAGACGTCGGGATCGGCCGATCTGAAACTCATCGTCTGGCCCCTTGCCCCATGCATGCAAAAAGCAACCAGCATGAAACACATTGCACTTGACCCGTGCACCGGGATCCTTGAAAACACACGCAGCGAGGTGAAAATGGTGATTCAGCCAAATCCTGCGCATGACGAAGTGCTGATCACGGTGAAAGGCCTGGCAAAAGAGGCTGTTCTTACCATTACCGGGCTGGAAGGCCGCGAGGTTTATTCCGGCAGTTTTGATCCTTCAGGAAAAGAGACCGCAACGAAGAAACTGGATATAAGGGCTTATGCCAAAGGATTGTACCTGGTGAAACTCAGGTCTGAAAATAACGTATCAGTTACGCGGTTCATCGTTCAATAAACCCGGGGTATTTTACACCATCTTTCTGTAAAGACACATAGCAGGCGTTCCAAATGGACGCCTGCTATTACCATATAATCCCGTCAGGGATTTAATCCGGGTAGCTGGGAAGTTGGGGGAGGATATTTCGTCCCATACGGGACGAGATTAAACACGATCCGGCCAATGCTACCCATATTAAGTGCCTGAAGGCACAATGCTGGCAATTCTCATGTTCCAATTCACAAAAGAGGCTGCCTCGTACTTTAGAGACAGCCTCTTTACGCCCGGTCGTCCGGAGGTAAATAAGGATTTTTAAAACAGCCCTGTTACCAGATCACGATACGCTGTGATTCAGCGGCAGTGCCTTTGCATCCGAAAGCATCAGCAAATTCCTTCATCAGCGGAAGGGTGGCATTTATTCTCCAGCGTGCGGGGGTGTGTTCGTTGGTCTGCACCTGGTTGATCAGGCTTTCGTTGGTCATGTTGTCGCGCCAAACCTGGGCCCATCCAAGAAAAAACCGCTGCTGGTAAGTGAATCCATCAATGGGATCCGGCTTCTTTTTCCCTTCAAGCGATTTTTCAAGTGCATAGTATCCGAGGGTCAATCCCCCAAGATCGGCAATGTTTTCACCCAGGGTAAGTTTCCCGTCGATGTGAAATCCTTTGGTAACTTCAATGGAACTGAAGTAATCCTCCATCTTTTTTCCCAGTGCGGTAAAGTTCTTCGTGTCTTCAGGTGTCCACCAGTTGCTGAGGTTGCCGGTGCCATCATATTGGGCACCCTGGTCATCGAATCCGTGTGTCATTTCATGCCCGATCACACCGATGATGGCTCCGTAGTTGATGGCATCGTCGGCATCGGGGTTGAAGAACGGCGGCTGAAGGATGGCTGCGGGGAACACGATTTCGTTGTTTGTGGGGTTGTTATACGCGTTGATTGTTTGGGGTGACATGCCCCATTCCGATTTATCAACCGGTTTCCCTGCTTTTGAGATCATGTCCTGGTGATCCCACAGTGCAATGTTCATGCTGTTTTCGATCAGTTTGTCCGCCTGGATATCGATGCTGGAATAATCTTTCCATTTATCAGGATAACCTATTTTCCAGGTAAAGGCCGCAAGTTTCTTTTTGGCTTTCTCCTTTGTCGGGGCGCTCATCCACGCAAGGTTATCAATCCGGCTGCTATATACACTCCGCACATTTTCAATCATGTCGGAAACCTTTTTCTTGGAGGATTCCGGGAAATATTTAGCGACAAACAATTTGCCAAGCGGCATGCCAAGCCTTCGGTTTACGCTCATGATGGCGCGTTCTTCGCGTGGGCGCTGCTCTTTCACACCGTACATGACCGTGCTGAAAAAGTGGAAAGTTTCCTTGTTGAACTCCGATGGCAGCAGGTTGGCATAGGTCGACAGGAGCTGCCAGCGGTAATAGGTTTTCATCACGTCAAGCGGGGTTGCCCCGACGAGCTGGTTCAGGCTTTTCAGGTAGTTTTTGTCCTGGACGATTACCGTATCGGCATTCAAACCATAGTTTTTATAATAGTCGCCCCAGTTGATCCCGGGAGCAATTTTCTTAAGTTCGGCAAATGGTATTTTATTATAGATCTTCACAGGGTCGCGAAGTTCGAAATTCTTAAGCTGGATGAGCGCCAGTTTGGTTTCGAAATCCAGAATCGTCTTCCCGGGATCAGCCACCTGCCAGCCAGCCATTGAAAACATCTTATCCACATGCTTTACAAATTCAGCCCTGATCTTCACCATGGCGGAATCCTTGTTTTCATAGTAGTTGCGGTCATTCAGCGACAACCCGCTTTGTCCCATGAAGATTGCATTCATGGTACTGTTGCGGTCATCGGCACCAACGTAAACGGAAAACGGCCCGTCAACCATGTATTTTGCCAGTTCACCCGTAAATGAAACAAGTTCGGCAACATTGTGTGCAGCAACGATTTTATCCGACATGGGAACAATGGGGGTAATCCCGCGTTTGGCGATGGTAACTGTATCAAGATATGAACGGTAATAGCCGGTGATCAGCTGGGCTTCACTCCCCTTCTGAGGATTTTCCTGGGTGAGCAGTTCCTTGATGATGCCTTTGATTTTCACCTCACGCGTCTCTTTGTCCAGGATATCAAAGGAACCCCATGAACCTTCGGTTGAAGGGATCGGGTTGTGTTTTTTCCAGTTGCCATTGGCATAACCATCGAAATCATCGCAGGGCTTTACAGTTGAATCGATGGTTGAAAGATCGAAGGCAGGTACTTTCGTTTCGGCATTCATTGGCTTTGTGTTATTGTTACAGGAAGTGGTGAGCAGCGCAGTTGTCACCGGAAGGGTAATCATCAGAAATACAAGGAGTTTTTTCATGAGTTGGAATTTTTTTGCAAAATTACTCGAATTTCTCATTGTAAACTTTTATCATCCGGATTTTTTCCTAAATTTATAACGCGAAAAAACGCTGACTGTTAACAAATTCACGATGAATTATCAAATCCTTAAGATCCAGGTTGCCGACCGGATAGCGTTGGTGACCATCAGCAGGCCTGCTGCCATGAATGCTTTGAATACAGATTTTTTCAAAGAGTTTAACCATTTTCTTGATGACCTTCAGCCCCGGGAGGATATAAAAGTCCTGGTGATTACCGGTGAGGGAAAATCCTTCGTGGCCGGCGCCGATATCGCCGAAATGGTTCACATGAATCCCGACCAGGGATATGCATTTTCGACCTATGGCCAGCGAACCTTCGACCGGCTGGAACAGCTTGGTATACCTGTAATTGCTGCGGTGAACGGGTATGCCCTGGGAGGTGGCTGCGAACTGGCCATGGCATGCGATTTCCGCATTGCCAGCAAACTGGCCAAATTCGGCCAGCCCGAAATGAACCTGGGCATGATACCGGGGTATGCGGCAACCCAGCGCCTGTCGCGCATTACCGGGCTGGGCAATGCCCTGTACCTCATCCTTACCGCCGATACGATCACGGCCGACGACGCCTTGCGCATCGGGCTTGTCCAGAAAGTAACCGAACCGGAACTGTTGATGGAGGAGGTGATGAAGCTTGCTTCAAAAATTGCCGGCAACGGCTCTGAAGCAGTTCCCACCTCGAAAAGAATTATCCGGGCCGGTATCGCCATGGATTTTAAAGATGCTTCTGAACTGGAAGCCGTTGAATTCGGAAAACAGTTCAACAACCAGGCAACCAAGGAGGGAATGAAAGCTTTCCTGGAGAAACGCAAACCAGCCTGGTGACAGGACCAACACACTATCCAAGTTGTCAAATCAGGAGGATTTTATAAAAAAAACAATGATTTCACGAAGGCACACGAAGGCAACACGAAGGACCACGAAGAAAATGATTACACCTTCGTGGTTCTTCGTGCCTTCTTCGTGACACTTCGTGTAATAACAATATGATTTTATAGTATACACAAAAAAATATCAGACATGTCCTACGAAGAACGATTACAGCATGTTTCGGTGCTGGGAGCTGCAGGAAAAATGGGAAGCGGCATCCTGCTGCTTACTGCAGTTGAAATGGCCGATATCAGCCTGAAACCAGAAAATAAAGGCAAGCCTTTTGTGCTCAATGCCATTGATGTATCCGATGAAGCCCTGGCCGGCGTCATGAAATACCTGAAAGCCCAGGTGCTGAAACTGGCAGAAAAAAAGGTGGTTGCATTGCGAAAAGCATATGCATTAAGACCTGACCTGATCGACAACGGCGAGATCATCGACCAGTACATTTTTGATGTGATCAGCCTGGTCAGAACCACCACGCGGCTTGAATCCGCCTTCGATTCGCACATGGTCTTCGAGGCCATTAAAGAAGACCCCGACCTGAAGATCAGCATCTTTTCGAAAATTTCGGCCAACAACCCCCACCAGCCGTGGTTCTTTACCAATACCTCCTCAATCCCGATCACAAAGCTGGATGAAGGTGCGGGATTGAAAGGCCGTATCATCGGCTTCCATTTTTACAACCCGCCTGCCGTCCAGAAACTGGTTGAGATCATCAAAGCAGCCGGAACGCTGCCCGAGGTGGAGGCATTTGCACTGCAATATGCCAAAAACCTCCGGAAAGTAGTCGTTCCATCACACGATGTAGCCGGGTTTATCGGCAACGGGCATTTTATGCGCGACATCCTGTATGCCACCGCCGAAGTGGAGCGGCTCAGCAAAGATTTCACTTATGTCGAGGCAGTTTATGCCATGAACAGGATCAGCCAGGATTACCTGGTGCGCCCCATGGGGATCTTCCAGCTCATTGATTATGTAGGTGTGGATGTGTGCAGTTTCATCATGTCGGTGATGGATAATCACCTGGAGGGTGAAACAATACACAGCCCGCTGCTTGACCATCTGCTTGCGCAGGGAGTGAAGGGTGGCCAGTTTTCAGACGGTTCCCAGAAGGATGGCGTCCTGAAATACGAGAAGGGACGGCCGGTGGCCATTTATGATCCCGGCACAAAAGCCTACGTGGCCATCAGCGGGTTACAATCCGTGGTTGATGAGAAACTTGGAGCCATGCCGGTTCCTCCCGCCTGGAAATCTGTGGTCGGGAGCAAGTCGAAAGACGAGATCCTTCGCAGCTATTTTGGCCAGCTGGCCAGTTCATCAAGCCTGGGAGCCGGACTGGCAAAATCTTATGCACTCCGTTCCTGTGAGATCGGCAGGCAGCTGATAAATTCCGGGGTGGCCATGAACGAGAACGATGTAAACACCGTTCTGCTCACCGGCTTCTTCCATGCATACGGCCCGATAAACAATTATTTATGATTTACTTCTTCCGGATACCGACTCCCCCGTTCTGGCAGAACGGTGCAATCGGCGACCGGAGAAAAAAAAGACAACTATGAGAAGAAAAGTATACATGATTGCCGGGTACAACACCGTTTCAATGGGAACGGGACGTAAGGAATTCAACCCGAAAAAGGAACGCCCGGGGCTTGAAGAATATATCAAAGAGGCCGGGCAGGGAACCCTGTCACAGATCGGAGGTGCCAAAAACGTTGATGAATGCGTGATCGGCAACTTCATGGCCTCGCGGTTCAACCGGCAGGCGAACCTCGCCGCCTTTTTCCCTTTTGTCGACGAAGGGTTGCGCTACAAGCCGGCCATCCGTGTCGAAGGCGCCTGCGCCACCGGCGGGCTGGCGCTGATGAGCGGCATCAAAAGCGTGCTTGCCGAAACTGCCGAGGTGGTGCTCGTGATTGGCGTTGAGGTGCAGAATACCGTAAAAGCCATCTATTGTGCCGACTACCTTGCCGGCGCAGGCTGGTTCAAGAACCGGAAGGAAGGGCATGCCTATTTCTTCCCGGGGCAGTTCAGCGACAGGGCTGGTGTCTATTTTGAAAAATATGGCCGGGATAAAACCCGCCTGGCATTGGCCCGCTGGTTCCGGAATGCCATCGAAAACGCCCGTCTCTGCCCAACTGCACAGGAACATCACAATACGGTGAAGGACCTGGAAGCCCTTGCCATGATGGAGCCGAATGGAAAAACATTCATCGACAACCTCAACATATTCGATTGCTCAAAGGTTTCCGACGGTGCGTCGGCTATTGCCATCGTGTCGGAGGAAGGATTGAAACGCTGCGGGATTCCTGCAGGCGAAGCCATCGAAGTGATGGGCTGGGGACAAATGGAAGAGGATATCACAAAACCACCCGTTGACCCTGCCGAACTGACCACCACAAAACAGGCCGTCAAACAGGCCCTGGCTTCCGCCGGGATCACCCGTGACCAGGTCGGTACTGCCGAAATCCACGACTGCTTCTCCATTGCCGGCCTGATGTGCATGGAAGCCATCGGCTTTGCCGAAAAAGGCAAGGGTGCCGATTATATCCTTGAAGGAAATACAGCACGCAACGGGCGCGTCCCCGTCAACACCACGGGCGGACTCATTGGCTGGGGCCATCCTACAGGCGGCACCGGCGTTCACCAGGCGGTAACCATCCTGGAACAACTTACCGGGAAAGCCGGCGATGCCCAGCTGAACATCCCTTCCGATCGCCCGTACGGACTTACCGTAAATATGGGCGGTGATGATAAGTCGCTGGTGTCGATCGTTTATAAGAAGGGTTAATAGTTTCGAACTAATTGGTTTTTTACTACAGAAGGCACATTAGGACACAATAGGGACACAAGAGCAAGAAATAGAAGGGTCCCTATTGTGCCTAATATGGTATTTTTTACCGGCACAAAATATTTTTAGAACTTATCATAATCCCTGGCCCGTTTTGAACAATTGTATCACAAAACTGTTTCATATAGAATTCCCGGTTATCCAGGCCGGGATGATCTGGTGCAGCGGATGGCGGCTTGCCGCGGCAGTGAGCAATGCCGGGGGCCTTGGATTGCTTGGAGCCGGATCCATGACACCTGAAGTGCTTGAAGAACAGATCAGGAAATGCAAAGCGGCAACGGACAAGCCTTTCGGTGTCAACATCCCGCTTTTATTTTCACAGGCTGGTAAACAGTTTGATGTCATTATCCGCCAGGGAGTCACGATCGTCTTTACCTCCGCAGGAAACCCGGCAACCTGGACTCCCCTGCTGAAAAGTCACGGCATCGTTGTTGTCCACGTAGTCGCCAATGTCAAATCAGCCCTGAAATGCGAACAATCCGGCGTTGATGCCATTGTTGCCGAAGGCTTTGAGGCGGGCGGGCACAATGGCAGGGAGGAGACGACAA
The DNA here is from genome assembly GCA_026391835.1 of Bacteroidota bacterium. Lineage (GTDB taxonomy): Bacteria > Bacteroidota > Bacteroidia > Bacteroidales > FEN-979 > CAIVAT01. The sequence continues at coordinate 11,124 of JAPLDF010000044.1, read as the reverse complement.
CCTTCACACTCATTCCGTTGGTCAGGAAAGCCACCACGCTGCCGCTCATCGCAGCCGGCGGCATTGCCACAGGCCGCGGCATGCTGGCCGCGATGGCCCTTGGCGCCGACGGGGTGCAGGTTGGCAGCCGTTTCATCGCTTCCGAAGAATCGTCGGCCCACCCGGCATTTAAGCAGAAAATACTTGAAGCCGCTGATGGCGGCACCTTCCTGGCCATGAAGAAAATTGTCCCCGTCAGGCTCCTCCGGAATTCCTTTTTTCAAAAAATGCAGCAACTTGAAGATGCCGGGGCCTCGCAGGAAGCACTCCGTGAATTGCTTGGCAAAGGCCGGGCAAAACTGGGGATGTTCGAAGGCAATATGGACGAAGGCGAGCTGGAGATCGGCCAGGTTGCCGCGCTCATCGGCCAGGTAAAACCGGCCGGGGAGATTATCCGGGAGATGGTGGAGGAATATGAGGATGCAAGACAGGGACTCAGGCTGCTTAACTGCTGATGATGGGTGCAGACTGATAAAAACAATCGTATGAGCAAAAGAAATATCCATCTTCTGTTTATTCTCCTGACAATTTTCTTTTGTCAGCCTTTGTTCGCCCACCCCTCTTGCGGACCGGCACCGGACTCGTTGCTTAAGTTATCTTCCAGCTTTGAGCAATTGTCGTCCCGGACCAGGGTCGCCGCTGCAAGGGAGCTCTCGAACAGCAGGATCGATTTCAATGCGCACCAGGCGATAATGCAACAGGGAAAAACATTTGTACTGATAAAAAATGAAATTGAAAGTGCCAGGAATTTCCTCAGGCAGGGGTACTCCTACCAGGTCATCAGGTATGAGATCGACCGGCTCACAGAATGGAAGGTACTGGCGGGTGAAGGTGTTATTACCGGTAAAGACGACCTGCAATCCGTCAGGAACCTGACCACCACCTCCATCCTGTTAAAAGAGCTGCTTAACAGGACCAACAACCGGTTGCGACAAATCATCGCCTATCACAACACCCTGGGGCAGTTTCAAAATAAACTCGATTCCCTTTTGATGGACAGTGTAATGTATATTGTCCCCAACGATTCTGTCGCCTTAATCCGGTATTTTCAAAGGCTGAGCGTGTTAAACAAGGATTATGAACCGGTCAGAATTCCCCTGAAAACCGCGTTGGACAGTATAGAACAACTTGAAATCAAGGTTAACCTGATCAAATTCAGCCTGGAATCCGACATCGCTGAAACAGAATCCCAGCGAAAAGAGTTGTTTGGAAAAATCGGCATCCTGGAAGTGGGAACATTTGGCAGGGGAATCAACAATGACCGACCGTTCAGGGAGGTAGTTGCCTTCTCACTGGGAAAGGCGGAACTGGTTCTGGTGTTTTTTATTGTCAACCATTTCAGTACCCTCATCCTGATGGGGCTCTTCATTATAGGCCTTGCCCTCTACCTGGCTATGCTGAATCGAAAAACCAGGGAAACCGGGATCCCGGAAAAGCTGAACGACCATCAGCTGGCACTGAAGCACCCTTTCTCCTCCGCAACATTACTGGTTATCACCATCTTCCAGTTTTTTCTTCCACTTCCGCCATATGTTTTCACCGGCCTGTTGTGGATTACCAGCGGAATTGCTTTATCCGTCATCATGCGCAACTCGATCACACCGCACGCTTACAGGGCCTGGATCATTTTCTTCGTGTTGTTTATTTTTGTTTATGCCGACAATATTCTTCTCAGGCAATCGGTGCTGGAACGCTGGCTGATCCTGATGCTGAGCATCGCGGGCGTGGCGACAGGGATCTACGTACTCGCCGGCATCAAAAAACATGAAATCAAGGAAAAACTCATCCTGCTTTTTATCGGGTTGATGGTTGTTTTTGAAATCATGGCCATTCTCAACTACCTGACAGGGGGTTACAACCAGGCAAAAACCTTCATGGCGAGCGGTTTTTTCACGGTGATCGTTGTTTATTTAATGTACTGGACAGCCCGCCTGGCAAATGAAACGCTTCAGATCTCTTTAAAATTCCAGAAAGGGAATGAGGATGAAGACCAGCGCGAACAGGGCGAAAAGTTGGAGAAAAAGGTCCCTTTTTATCTCTACCTGTTGTTTTTTGCCGGGTGCTTTATCCTCATCACCCGCAATTACTATTTTTATCAGACCATGTTTGAGCCTTTGGATGAAATGCTCATTGCAACCCGCACCATCGGCGCGTTTACCTTCACCTACAAGAGTGTTTTCATTTTTATCCTGGTGCTGTTTTTGTCAGGGGTCATCTCGCGCATCGTCTCTTTCCTGGCGGCAGATAATGCGGCAATCCAGGGCAAAACGAAATCAGGGGGCCTTGGAAGCTGGCTGCTGCTGATCAGGATCGCCATCATCACACTTGGCGTGCTGCTGGCGTTCATATCGGCAGGGATCGCCATGGATAAATTTGCAATCATCCTGGGCGCACTGAGTGTCGGCATCGGCTTTGGGATGCAGACACTGGTAAACAACCTCGTGAGCGGGTTGTTCATCGCCTTTGAAAAGCCGGTCAATGTTGGCGACATCATCGAAATCAACGGGCAAACAGGGAAAATGAAATCGATCGGGATCAGGAGCAGTGTGGTGACAACCTGGGACGGGGCCAACGTGATCATTCCCAACGGCGACCTGCTGAATCAGCACCTTGTGAACTGGACCATGGGCAGCAGCAGGCGGCGGTTCGACATCCTGCTTGGTGTTGCTTATGGCACCGAACTTGAAAAAACAAAACAACTGCTCCTCGACCTGATGTCAAAGGATCCCAGGATATTGAAACACCCGGAACCGATCGTCCTGGCCCTGGAATTCAACAACAGTTCCATCGACCTTGCCCTGAAATTCTGGGTGCCTCATTTCAGCATCGGGTTCGATGTGAAAAGCGATTTGATCCTTGCCATCGACCTCCTTTTCAGGGAAAATGGAATCCAGATCCCTTTCCCCCAGCGGGATGTACACATCATTCCTTCGCCTGAACAGGACGAAACACCCCCCGGGGCCGATGACCTCTAAAGGTTATTTGCTGAATTTCATCCTGTACAATTTCCGTTTTGGTTCCTGCCCGCACTCTTTGTAGAGGAAATAGCAGTAGCCGCGGTGTACCTGGATCTTTTCGGGGAATGAAAACGGGATGACAAATTCATTGGTCAGGACGCCTGATTCAATGTCAATTTTACTCAGGCGTACCTCATCATGGAGTCTGAAACTTGTATATACCTCTCCAAATGGTTCATCAGTGAGCAGCTTCCCGCTCCATTTCCAGGTATCATCCGGGAAGAATGAATTGGCAAGCGCGGCCAAAAAGGCATATTCATGTTCCTTGTGAAACGAGATGGGCACCTCTTTTTCAAGGTTCCAGTCGGCATCGACTATATCAATGACATTGCCTCCAAAATTAAAAACGGCAACCCGCTCATTCCCGATTTTAACCATCCGGCTCCTGTTCTTTCCCCGGGCAAAAAAATCGTATGCCTGTTCATGGAAATCGCTTGGAATGGTATCGCCGAGCCTTGAGGGGGAGATGAAAAAATATTTGTCCCGGTAATAATCCGATTCCGACCGTTCATTCTGAACTGTCTGCAGGTATTTCACCCCCTGGTCCATGTCGTAATAACCGATTTTGGCCCTGAATCCCTGGGAAATATCCTCCTGGAAGTAAAGACGCTTTTTCATGCTGAACGAAAAATTCCCCAGCATGCGGTTGATTGAATCAACGGTGGTTCGATACGGAAAATAGAGGTGGTTCAGCGACGGATCATAATGGCATTGAAAGGCATTGCCCTTTTTCGAGAAATAGTGCACATTGCCAAAAGCATCCCTGAAGAGTTTGTCGGGGGGCAGCTCCGGCAGGGGAACCTGCGCCAGCGTGTCCCCGTCGGGGTTCAGCAACAGCATGGCCGACCGCTTCAACTGGTACCTGAATACCAGGATCAGAAGGTTGTCGCCCATCAATTCATAATCCAGCACCGAATAATCGGGATCGGTATATACGGCCGTTGCTTTAAGTTTGGTGATGGTCACGCTTTCAAGCTGGCGGACCTGCGGTTTCAGCCTGATCACCACCGGTTTTTTCACGATTTCGCCAACCTCGACCGTAAGGGGCTTGTACCCGACACAGGTGATGTCAAGAAGGACGGGAAGCTTCGGAAGGGCGAGCTCAAAGGCTCCTGCCTGGTTTGTCGCGGTACCCGATTTCGAATTCCGGATCACCAGGTTGACATTTTCAACAGGATTCCCGGTCTCTTCATTGACGATGGTGCCATGAAATTTCAGATGCTGTGCGGCCAAAAACAGTGGCAGCAATAAAAAAAACAGGAGAATATTAATTGAGCAGGTCTTCATGATGCGTGGTTGGTACAACAAAATCGAAATCATTAAAAACCGATAAATTTTTTATAGAATGCCTTTTTCTTTGCTTCAACAGAATCCTTCCCGTGCAACCCGGATTTTTCAGTGTTGCCCGGGTTTTGCTTCGCATCTGCAGCCGAACGGCACAGCCGGAATCCCACATATCCATACCGGAAGGATGGATTGGCACTTTCGCGGTCGGTTGCACACAGCCCTGCATGGTCGTGGAACCAGCTTCCCCCGCGGATGATTTTGAAAACACCTTCCACCGGTCCGGCCGGGTTCCCGGCAGGCGAAACCTGGTACCATCCCGGAGCGTACCAGTCGGCGCACCACTCGAACACGTTGCCCGTGAGGTCATATAATCCTAGTTCATTCGGTTTTTTCCGGCCAACCGGATGGGTCCTGGAATCGGAATTGCCGACTTTCCAGGCCACTGCACTGTCTGTATTGCTTCCGCTGTATTTGTAATTCTTTGAAAACAGCCCTCCCCTTGCGGCAAACTCCCATTCCGCCTCGGTCGGGAGCCGGTAGTTCATCTTTGTTTTCGCATTCAGGCTTTCGATGTACTCCTGTACCTTGTACCAGCTTACACGCTCAACGGGGCAACTGTCGCACCCCTCGAAATAGCACTTGCTGGTATCCCGTCCCATGATCTGTCTCCACTCATATTGCGTGACTTCAAACCGGCCGATGTAGAAATCATCGAGCACCACCTCATGCACAGGCTTCTCATCCGCCCCCCCGGACAAGGAGCCCATCCTGAATGCCCCGCCCTTCACAAACACCATCCCGGGGCTGATCACCTGCGCCGATACAAGTTGGCAGGAAAGGATAAAGAGACATAACATTACGGCATTTTTCAGGGCACCTTGCAACCCTCCCTGAACATTCGCAAGAATGAACATGACCTTGTTTTTGATAAGCCTCAGACAAAGTTAGTTTTTTTTCTTAATCCATTTCCTTCATGCTTTTTTCCGTTTCCGCCTCGAATAATTCCGATTACTCATGTGAATCAAGGGTTAAAACCAATCACACAAGAAAAAAAACTTACCTTGAAAGCTTTCATCTATTGCAGTTGGCTTTAGCCAACTGTTTAAGATTGATGCACTCCATCCGGCTTTAGCCACATTGATGTGTTTCCTAATAATGGGGCTAAAGCCCCTGTGATGCAGAATTGTCACTTTAGCAGTCAGCTGAAGCAGACTGCAATAAATAGTTCTTCATTGGACCCATGATTCACGTTACTCAATATTTTCAATAAAAGAGCTTATTCAGATTCCAATGTATACTAATAATGGTACATAAAAAAGTGGTTACCTGAGTGGAGATGCGAAAAATAAATATCACAATGAGTGTATCTGATTTTGCAATTATGGCGTAACTTTACTGCTCAGGTATCATTTTTTATTGCGTCTATCGTCAAAAATAGCCGCCATTTGGAGGTTAGCAAGAAATGTCAGCGTACATCAAAGTTCACCCGTAAACCGAAATGATATGAAAACAGCAATCTTTATCGTATGGTTGGTCCTGCCAATCGTTGTATTCTCTCAGCAAAGCAGTTACAAATCTCCCTCATCGGATAATACATGGCAAAATGTCGGAAATTCCGGCTTCTCGCAGGAAGGAGCCTATTATACAAGCCTTGCCTTTAATCCGGCAGATGGTCAGCCTTTTGTAGCATTTGCCGACATACCCGTCGGATGTGGAACAAGGGGTCCGGGGGTCGTTATGAGATTTGACGGAAGTCGCTGGGTAAATGTGGGAATCGCAGGATTCACAATTGACAGCATAGGTTATACCAGTCTTGCCTTCAGTCCGGTTGACAATATGCCCTACGTGGCTTTTGCTGCCGGCTGTTCGGGCACGGTTCAGGCCAAAGTCATGAAATATGACGGAAGCAACTGGGTCAATGTTGGTAACGGAAGCTTTTCACCCGGACCTGCTGCTTATACCAGCCTCGCCTTCAATCCTGTCAGTGGCCAGGCCTATGTTGCGTTTATGGATGTGATAAATTCCAACAAAGCATCGGTCATGAAATTTGACGGGGCCAACTGGGTGTACGTTGGATCACCAGACTTCTCCTCCGGTGAAAGTTTGGATTTAAGAATAGCCTTCAGCCCCTCAGGCACCCCTTTTGTGGTATACCAGGATTTTTGGAATACCGGGGACGTAACGGTTATGAAGTTTGATGGAACAGACTGGGTGAATGTCGGATCGCCTGGTTTCACTTCCGGCCAAACAGATGAAGCAGGATTTGGAATCAGTCCATTGGATGGCCAACCTTATGTAGCCATTGACGATGCTGCGAATTATCACCAGATAAAGGTAATGAAATTCGATGGGACCAACTGGACCAGTGTCGGGGATCCTGGCTCCACACTGGGATGGGCTACAAGAATGGGTGTCGCTTTCAGTTCATTTGGTCAACTTTATATTTCATACTGGGACTCGTCCTTCCCTGGAATCTGTGTTAAAACATTTGACGGAACCAACTGGATTTCAGTCGGGAATGCAGGATTCTCTGAAGGGTATCCCGACTACCCGAGCTTTCTCCTCAGTCCGTCCGATACGCCTTACCTGGCATATATGGATGAGGGAAACTCCGGCAGGGCAACAGTGATGAAATATGATTTCCCTACAGGGCTTAATGAACCCCGGGAATCAGGATTGTCTCTGTATCCCAACCCTGTGACAACAAACTTAACGATTGATTTCAGAGATCTTGACTGTACCGGCAAGGACATTGAGGTTTGTGATTTACAGGGAAAAATAATGTTTGCCGCTTATTCTTCCGAATACAAGGTCATATTGAACACAGCGGCATATCCGGCCGGGCTTTATATTTTAAAAGTTAAAACAGAAAATTCAAGCATTGCCAGGAAGTTTGGTAAAAATTGACAGCAATCAATATCAACCTGCCCTGACATTTCGGATTTCAGATTTCACATTTCCGATTTCCGAATTCGCATCTGTCCTTATTTTCCATTGTATCAGACTTTTTTATGTTAAATCAGGATTTTAGCATAAAAGTGAAGGGTGTTTTGATTAGTTTGTTTGAATGCGAGATGTGAGGTGTGAAATCTGAAATCCGACACTTCCGACACTCATAAAAAAAACCACCCCGCAAGGAGTGGTTTTCTAAATAATCCCAATAAAGGGTTGGATGCATGACAGTGCCTACAAAACAACCGATGCTTCGACCCTGTGATCGGGCAGGTCCCTTACAAAAGCTTTGATCGTAGTGCCTGCCTTGTCTGGGTTTTCGACCGTGGCCGTATACTCCCATTTGTTGGTTACGTCATTCTTCACGCATTGGCCCCTCTCGATTTCCTGGCCCGCGGCATTGGTAATGGTTACCGCCACTTCAACAACTCTGAAATAATCGCCGGCGCTTACGTTTACAATGTCGCCTGTCTTGCCCGAATAACGTTCGGTTTCGATGGAGGAAATCCAGGGCAGCTTGTAAAAGTCGGTTACCGCCGCCGCATAGGCGGACACATGACCCTCTCCCCGGGCGGCATAGGCAGCTTTCAGTTCGGGTTTTTTCATAATCCCTTTTGCATAGGCGGTTGCCTCTGCAAACTGCTTGCGCGCCGCAAGTTGGGCTTCAGAATACGCCTTCGTGGAAGCATCAGGCTTTGCGGCGATGATCTGCTTGCCATTCCGGTTCTTCATGACATACTGATTTCCTACTTTGCCCCGGAAGCCGTGGGTAAGCAGGTTTGTTTTTGATGTTGACATAATCGTAAAATTTAAAGGTTAATACTTGGTTTATTAATACTCAATCATGGCCATGAATGGGTAAGGATTATCGTTTCCTCAGAAAGATCTGGATCTCGTCCACCTTCCTGATGATCTCTTTGTTATCGTTCCGAAGGTCGTTTCGGAGATTTTCAAAATCCCGGATATTCTCCGACTTATGCAAGGTCATCTCCTGTTTCAGGTTGGTGATGTCCACTTCGATCTGGGCAATGCGAATCTCCAGGTGTATCCAGATCGAAACAAATCCTGCGGTAAGGGTCGACAGGCTCATGAAATGAGCGAGGGGAAGTCCGAAAATCGTAATTTTTGTTTTCATATGTTCGTTTGTTGCGTGTTGTGAAAAACTGATGAAGCAAAATTAATATACCGGAAGGGGGCAATTCAAGGGGTAAAGGGGGGTACCCCCCTGTGCCAATTTCGGGTTGGCGCTATATCCGTTCCGTATCAACGCTATATCCGCGCTATACTAAATGGATATAGTTTGTATATCAGCGCTATATGGGTTGTATATCAGCTGGCCCGGTTCGGTACCTCTATGTAACCTCTTTCAAACCATTATGGTCCCTTTACGGTACCTGCCGCAGATATCAAAACCAATAAGGAAGGAGGAACAATTCAGGAATGATGATAACGGAGCATCAGTTTCTCAACCAGTTCAAGTTCAGTCCTGAAAAAGTCTGAGCAGCATTGGAGTCCAAATTCAGTAGGAACATCAAACACATTTCGCAGGCGTTTGAGTTTGAGATCGCTGTTTCCTTTTGTGCTAAAATTCGATACGATCATTTTGCAGATCTCCCCGGATGGCGTATTTCCAAACATGCCGGTTTCCTTCAAAATCCTGAAATATGCTGCCAGCACATCACGGGTTATCATAACAGGTAATTTTGAGTTCGGAACCTGGATACCCGGGACCGGTAAATTGTTCACCGGCATCCAATCAATAATTTTTTTTATTTCCTCCAACATCTGTTTCATATAACATAAGCGCAGGCTCCATGCAGTACTGAATTTCCATGCCTGGTCGATCACGGCATTTTCGATATCTTTTTTGATTCCAGTTGACTTTGATATGCCACAGGGACCATTGATAACCACTGTAATACTTCTGAAATACCAGCGAACCGGCAATTGGCCCTGAGGATGGCATCTTCGGGGACCCCTGTGTAACGAGCTTTTTAAACCCTTTCTGAGCTGCACATTTTGCCTGGTTCTTCCTTGATTTTCATAAGAAAGGTATTCGGGCAATACCACCTTGCATAAACTCCGTATGCCGGGGATCAGTTGATCCAGAAAATAGCCCCGCTCTGCATCCGGCAATGCTGACAAATATTCACGATTATCCTCCAGTAAACGGGTGGTGAGGTCGCCAACGTAATGGGAAAAGGAATTGACAGTGGTACAGCCATTTACCGAAATAATCTCAATCGGACCGGTTTTACATTGCCTTCTGCTTCCTTCCGGGAGCCGGACCTCAACAACGAACCGTGATGCATCTGATAATTCTTTAATGAGTTGATTGGCGATATGTGTGAAGGAACCAGCGTTTGACATAAAACTCACTTTTTGAGGAGGTGTTTTTTATGGCCGGGCCCGGGAACCCGGTTTTTCCTTTGCCTCGTGAAGCTTAATCAGGAAAAATTCAAAAGGTGGTGGAATTGTTAATAACTTTTTTCTGAATACGCAAATCCTTCATCCCTGAAAGGGAATGATCCCGCAGGGATCAGGTATCGGCCGCTGTGAGAATGCCGAACTGCCGCTTTCTTTGTATTCAGATTGGAAGGCAATCTGATCAACACGCGTTGACATCATTTATTTCTTCCCGGTAATGGTCATGCAGAAGGATTTCAGGCCCACCTGGCTAAACTTGAAATTTTAGCCAGGGAGCTATACCGAGAAAAATAAATAATGGCAAGGGGCTGTGTCATCCCGGGGACCCGGGGTGAATAGCCATGAAAGGCGCCGGTTTTTCACCGGCTGCCCTTGACAGTTTTATAGCGAAGCGGATTTTTCGCAGGTAATTTTGCGGGAATTTCGAGGTTAATTAGTCAAGATATTTCTTAAAATTCTCTGCCTGCTCTAATACTTGAGAAAAAACTTCTTCTTCCTGCTGCGGGGGATAGCCGTTTTTATAGAGCAACTTGGTTAAATCCCAACGCAGTGAATCTTTTATATCATTGCGTGTTGTGCATATCAATGCATAAATTAAATCCTTATAAACCCATCAACCTATGACTGCAAAATTATCCCTGCTCCAGATCAACGAGATACACTCATTCCGGAAAACGTTTTTATCGAAGAGGTACACAAACAAAAAGGGGCGATTTTGGACGATCACCGAGGCAGGGTTGCAGCATCGTGCCACCTTTATGAAAATGTTCAATGTTGTATACCGAAACTCATATTGCTGGAAGTAAAAATTATCTAACCATTTTATCCAGCCTTCTCGGCTACCTGCCCGATTGGTAAGATAACTTAATTACCCTTTCTGCCCTCAGCCTTACCAAATTGAATCCAATGAAGTACTCCAGCTTTATAATTACCAGGCCCAAATGCCGCTAATAAATCTCCATTTTGAGGGTTTCCCAAATACTTAACAGAATTAAAATAATTAGTACTATCCCTGCCCTCCATAATTCCATCATCCAACCAATGAGCAAATGCCTTCATATAAGAGCCATTAACAGAATTATTTACATCAGAATTATTATTCAAGTAGTAAGAAGGGTTAAAAGGAATATTCGAGACAAAATTATATGCATATTTCTCTAGGGGCATCTTTTTGTATCCATATTGTGAATATTCTACACCATATTGAGCAGCAAAACCATCCTCAGAAAGATTCCTAATTTGTTCAACATGAATTAATTCATGGTAACTAATCAGTCCTACTAATAATGCGCGATTACATTCAGGGCTTTCAGCACATCTTGTTTGTTTTTGATGGCTGTTTCAATAATGGATCTCAGGACGGCAAAGTTCTCGGCGGCGAAGATAGTCTTGAACTGGCCGG
>JAPLDF010000079.1 GCA_026391835.1 Bacteroidota bacterium | reverse complement strand
GTGCTGCTGATACATCCTGTGGTACTGTTTTTTACACTCAGTATACCATTGTAAGTACCGGCTGCTGCCGCCGCAGGAACTGTCAGCACGATCGGGCTTGTAGACAAGGTTGCATTGGCAACATCTGTGAAACCAGCTGTGTTTGCCGTTGCATCATAGTCGATGCTGTATTTGTCAGGGCTGCCGGTGGTGGCACTGTATGCCAGGTTCGCAGATGTCGTGCCGCGGCAAACAGATGGGTTTGTGACAAGTGAGATGGTTGGAACCGGGTTCACCATGACAGTTATGGCATATGCGCTGCTGATACATCCTGTAGTACTGTTTTTTACGGTCAGTGTTCCATTATAAGTTCCGGCTGCTGCTGCCCCGGGAATAGCCAGGACAATCGGGCTGGCTGGCAGGGTTATATAGGTTACATCAGTGAAACCAGCCGTGTTTGCCGTTGCATCATAATCGATGCTATACTTGTCAGGGCTGCCGGTTGTTGCCGTGTAGGTGAGGTTGGCCGACGTTGTTCCCCGGCAAACAGAGGGATTGGAACCGAGGGATATGGTTGGAACCGGGTTCACTGTGACGGTTATGGCATATGCGCCGCTGATGCATCCGGTCGTACTGTTTTTTACGGTCAGTGTCCCGTTATAAGTACCGGCTGCTGCAGTTGCAGGAACCGCCAGTACAATCGGGCTGGCTGGCAGGGTTGCGTTGGTTACATCAGTGAAACCCGCTGTGTTTGCCGTTGCATCATAGTCGATGCTGTATTTGTCAGGACTGCCGGTTGTTGTCGCGTAAGTTAGGTTGGCCGAGGTTGTCCCCCTGCATACAGACGGATTAGAGCCAAGGGTTATCGCCGGCAACCTGTTGGGTGCAAATGTTCCCTCTCTGACCACAAGGCTGTATCCACATCCGTTTTGCGTTTTGACCCTTACAGTGAAGGTAGAAGCACTATTGGGGATTGACAGGATAATCCTTCTTAAATACTGTCCTGTACCAGCCTGTTGTGATCCGAGATTATAAACGACCGGACTATCCCAGCTCCATTCATAGTTTTGTGCGCCACTTACAAGGGAAGCTTCAAAAAGAATATCTGTATTGCCGGGAGTGGCACTGGGAGGGAAACAGAGTCCGTTTGGCGTCGAAATGACTGTTGGAGCTTCAGGAGGAGAATTGGTTGTCTGGAACAGGGCGGAAGTTGTTTGTACATTGACACCACACGCATTCGAGGTCGTGATGGTGACATAGATACTTTCGGTTCCGATTTTTAAACGTACAAACCTCGTTCCCTGCCCTGAAATCACAGACCAGGTTCCCGGAACCGGAACCTGCCAGGTATAGGAAGTGGCTCCTTGTATTTCCGGCACACTAAAGTCAGCCTCTGTTCCGATACAAGCGGGATTAGGCCCTGTTATGGGAACCGTTCCGGCAGGATAGCCGATGGAGTAGATGATCAGTTTCGTGGAGTTGACGGCCACATCACAATCTGCTGTTGAGATCCTAACCAGCGTCACAGTCGTGTTATCTGTGATGTTTATGGTCTTGCTGTTTGTGATGTTCGGACTGTTAACTACCTGGGAGAGTTCAGCTCCGTTGTTAATTTTGTAATAATAGGTCCAGGGAAAAATATTCCCCTGGTAATTCACTGTAAATGTCGCCTGGACAGAAGAATGGTTTATGGTACCACAAACATCCAGGGGCGCATTGAGCGACCCGGTGGGTAATACAACCGAATTGCCATCAAATGAAGCTGATGCCACATAACAGTTTGAATTGTTGAAGTTTTGCACGCTTGCGGCGGAAATGATCCTGTAAATTTTATTGCCGATATCCCCAAGGTTCAGGTCGATGAAGGCGTTGTTGAAATCGGTAATCGGTGACCCGATATTCACCCAGTTGGAAGTTCCCTGGGGTGCTTCCTGCCATTGGAATACATAGGGTATTGATACAGGAATACTCCCGGAGGTGAGGGTTGCCTTTAGCCTGATAAGCCCTGTTGTGCAGTAATCGGTAGCGATTCGTGTGTACCCGATGGTAAACGGGATGTATGGCCGGAAAGTGATATCATCTATCGCAAGATCGTTGCCACACCCGCCGGGTCCGTTGTTTCTCAAAATGATAAATACCTTGTCCTGATTCTGGGGAACATTAAATATCAGGGAAGTCGGTATCCAGGTAAGGGTGGTCGATTCCGTGATATCCCCGGTATTCGTTTGGGCGAGCAGTACAGCCCCGTTTCCGTTCACGGAAGATCCACCGACTATGACAGTCGAATTGGCCTCATCGTCGCCCGGATCCTTGCTCCATATTTCGTAGCGGATGTTGATGTCAATGCCCTGGCTGTTCCCGCCGCAGGAGGTCTTCTTGAGGACGTTTGCGAAATATGATTTATATTCAAATTGGGCGCCATAGCATAAACCGGTAATTTCACGCTTATAAAACAACCCTTTGATCATGGCGGCATTGACAACCAGCATCATTCCGTTCACATCGCCGGAGGTATGGTCGGGACCAACATGCCATGCAGCATCCTGGCCATGTACATAATCAGGATTGGTGGAAAGTGCATAGCCCCCGTCATCCATTCCATTGTGCCAGTCCGAACATAAGCCTGCATCATATCTTAAATGATAACGTTCCCAGTGCCCAAGTTTCCAGGTACCATAAACATCATACCATCTTACACACCTGACATTGCGGATGGTGCTGCTTGCTGCCGGGCAGGTTGTGTTTGGTCCGCTCCACTTCCAGGTCCAGGTTACCCCGCTTTTCTCTTCATATAAACACCAGGTATTATTGGGGTTATTCACATAGCCGGTATTGTATGGCAGTCCGGTAGTCAATTCAGTTACCTGAACAATCGTCCATTCGGTAATACCTTGTTCCCTTGCCGGAAGTACAAGTGCGTAAGATATTTCAAGCGTTGGAGTAAAATCAGTAAGCCACCGCTGGCCGGCCACAGGGCAGGAGTACGGCCAAAACCAAAAGGTATTGCCAATGGTTCCCCTTCCGGTAATCTCACCCCGGTAACTGTTTGCATCCTGCCCGGTTGGTACTGTTCCGAAATCCTCTGTAAAAAGAGGTGTACCATAGGTTTGTGCCTTAACCGGCTTACTTACGGTCAAACAACAAACGAATGACACCAATAATAAAATAAAGTACACGCAGGATCTTAGTTTACAAGATGCCCAAGGTTGGTTCTCAGCCGATTGCAACCTCAAATTTAACCTGATCGTTTTCATGTTTGTGTTTTTAGGACTATACATCTTTTAGGAGGCAGATAGCTGCCAGTTGAATGAATGGTTATGACATGTTTGAATATTTATTATTTTTCACCGGACCGTATAAAATAAATTGTGTGAGACACGGTTCCGGTTTTGGAAAGACATCTGTAAAAGGCATGGGGCCGGCGTGAATTCTGCACGCCATTTTTTTAACCTTATCCACTGTATTTGTGCGTATTATCAATTTTTCACTTCTATTTTAATTGCGGTTTCCCACAATTAGAATTAATGGATACACCCTATTGCATGAAAAATCGGAGCAGTTTACATTTACTGCATCATTTTCGCATTTCATTCGTTAGATAAGCGTTGCTATGTAGAAAATGCTTTTTTCTTACTTCGGTATGAAATGCATCTTTCATGCTGAAGTAAGGAGTTTATTTCAGAACATCTGCATACAGATGTTATACTGTTATAACGTTTTTTTTCGGCGCTAAAAATAGTATATTTATTTGCGATTGTCAAGAAAAATCGCAAGTATTTGTTATTTATATAACATCAGCATTTTATTCAATTTGTTTTTGCGAAAAAGCAGCCTGAGAAACAACAACATAGGAAAAACATTCATATTCCGGAAATTAAAATTGCCGCCTTTACTCGGGCTGTTGTTAATATAGCTCCTGGCTGTAATTATTATAATATTGTTAGTCGAGTAGGCCGGGGGAGTTTCACCCCCAGCCTCTCACAGAACCGTACTTGATAGTCTCCCATCATACGGCTCTTCATAACAATCTTATGGTAACCAGCCATATTCCCAATGTACAAACATTGTCGGATACGATTTGCT